>JAIBEK010000018.1 GCA_019459145.1 Arenimonas sp. | reverse complement strand
CCCCGCGGCCACCGCCATGGAGATGATGTTCAGCGGGTTGCGGATGTCGTGCGCCACCGTGGCTGCCAGGGCCCCCAGCTCGGCCAGGCGGGCCTGCAGCTGGCGTTCGCGCTCGCGGGCGGCAAACTGCTGGGCCTGCTCCACGCGCTCGGCTGCCTCGGCCACCACGGTGCCAAACAGCTCGGCCACATGGCGTGGGCCAGGGGGCGCGGCATCCCAGCCCTGCAGTGACACGGCCCAGCCCTCGCCCGCGCGGCCACACACCAGCTGTGGCGCGCTACTGGCGGCGGCGGGCGGCGCATCGCCAATGTGGACCTCCACCTGTGTGCCCGTGCGTGCGCTGAGCAAGGCGGCTGCCTGCCCGGCCAGTGCCTGGGGCGTTTCGGCCAACCCCAGCGTGCGGCGCCAGGCGGCCAGGTCGGCAGCAGACACGTCGGCACCCGGGTACACCAGCCGCTCCGCCACCCGCCGCACGGGGCCGTTGAGCGCCAGCACACTGGCCGCCACGGCCAGGCCGCCCAGCCAGCGCGACTCCAGCGGCAACAGGGGGGTGAGCGCCGACCACAGCCAGGAGGGCAGGTCATGGAATTCGCAGGTCCCGATATCGTCGTCATCGCGCTTGTCGCGCTCGTCATTCTCGTTCTCTTCGCCGGCATAAAGACCGTGCCGCAGGGTTTTCGCTACACGATCGAGCGCTTCGGCCGCTACACCCGCACGCTTGAGCCGGGTCTCAACCTGATCGTGCCCTTCATCGAGCGCATCGGCTCGAAGCTCAATGTGATGGAACAGGTGCTCGACGTCCCGACCCAGGAAGTCATCACCAAGGACAATGCCAGCGTCTCGGCCGACGCGGTCGCCTTCTACCAGATCCTCAACGCCGCCCAGGCCGCCTATCAGGTCGCCGATCTCCAGAATGCCATCCTCAACCTGACGATGACCAATATCCGCTCGGTCATGGGCTCGATGGATCTCGACGAACTGCTGTCCAATCGCGAGGTCATCAACGACCGGCTGTTGCGCGTCGTCGATGAGGCGGTCGGCCCTTGGGGCATCAAGGTCACCCGCGTCGAGATCAAGGACATCCAGCCGCCGAAGGACCTGGTCGACGCCATGGGCCGGCAGATGAAGGCCGAGCGCGAGAAGCGCGCCCAGGTGCTGGAAGCCGAGGGTTTCCGCAACGCGCAGATCCTGCGCGCCGAGGGCGCCAAGCAATCGGCCATCCTGCAGGCGGAAGGCCAGCGCGAAGCCGCCTATCGCGAGGCAGAAGCCCGCGAGCGGCTGGCCGAGGCCGAAGCCAAGGCGACCCATATGGTGTCCGAGGCGATTGCCGCCGGCGATCTCAACGCCATCAACTACTTCGTCGCGCAGAAATACACCGAGGCGATGAGCGCCATCGGCACGGCCCCGAATTCCAAGATCGTGCTGATGCCGATGGAGGCCTCAAGCCTGATCGGCTCGCTCGGCGGGATCGGCGCCATCGCCCGCGAAGTGTTCGCTGATCAGCCGTCGGCGCCCCGCGCCCGCCCTGCGACGCCGGCCGTTCCGGCCCGCACGACACCGGTGGTCAACCCCTTCGCGCCCAATCAGGAGAACTGAGCGATGCTGAGCCGCATGGTCGCCGAACTGGGTCCGTGGAGTTGGTGGCTGCTCGGCCTGCTGCTGCTGGGTGCGGAACTCCTGCTGCCCGGCGTCTTCCTGGTATGGATCGGCATTGGCGCGCTGGCGACCGGGGTCATTTCGCTGCTGCTGTGGGAAAGCGCCGCCTGGGGCTGGCAGGTTCAGGTGCTGGTCTTTGCCGCACTGGCGGTCGTCGCCACCCTGCTCGGCCGCAGGTACCTGTCGAAATCGGATCTGGTGACCGATGAACCGCTGCTCAACCAGCGCGGCGCGAGCCTGGTCGGCCGCACCGCGACCCTGCAGGAGCCGATCGCCGAGGGCCACGGCCGCATCCGCCTCGACGATACCTACTGGCCGGTTCTCGGGCCGGACATTTCGGCCGGCACCAAGGTCCGGATCGTTTCCTGGAATGGTCGGGATCTGATCGTGGAAGCCGCCTAATCAGGCGACGCCGATCCTCAAGAGGTCGTGGAAGTGAACGATGCCGAGCGGCGTGCCGTCCTCCTCGGTGACGAACAACGCCGAGATGTTGTGCTGGTTGAGCAGGCCCATTGCGGCTGTGGCCAGCATGGTCGAATTGACCGTCTTCGGATTGCGCGTCATCACGTCGTCCACCAATGTCTCGCCGAGATTGACGCTCAGGTGACGGGCAATATCGCCATCCGTGACGATGCCGCACAGGAGCCCGGCCTCATCGACCACGCCGACGCAGCCGAAACGCTTCATCGACAGAACCGTGATCGCTTCCGGCATGCCGGTGCCGACCGGAACGAGCGGGATGCTGTCGCCGGTGTGCATGATGTCCGAGACATGGCTGAGCATCGCCCCGAGCTTGCCGCCCGGATGGAAGGTGCGGAAATCATGGGCCGTGAAACCGCGCGCTTCGAGCAGCGCGATGGCAAGCGCGTCGCCCATGGCAAGCTGCATGATGGTCGAGGTGGTCGGCGCCAGGCCATGCGGACAGGCTTCCTGCTCCTTCGGCAGCAGAAGCACGATGTCGGCTTCGCGCGCCAGCGTCGAGGTCGCGCCGGCCGTGAGGGCAATCAGCGGAATGGAGAAGCGGCGCGAATAGGAGAGGATGCCGTGCAGTTCGGTGCTCTCGCCGCTCCACGACATGGCAAGGATCACGTCGTCGCGGGCGATCATGCCGAGGTCGCCGTGATTGGCTTCCACGGGATGGACGAAGAAGGACGGCGTGCCGGTCGAGGCGAAGGTGGCGGCGATCTTCGTGCCGATATGGCCGCTCTTGCCGACGCCGGTAACGATCACGCGGCCGGAAATGCTGCCGATCACTTTGACCGCATTGCAGAAAGCACCCGCCAGGCTACCCGTGAGCGCCGCTTCCAAGGCGTCCAGCCCGTTTCGCTCGGTTGAGACCACCCGGAGAGCGGATTCGATGGCTCCGGCTTCGACAAGATTTACAGCGCGCTTGATCATGACATTTCCTTAATGCTTTTGCCCGTCCATGTCCACAAGATGACCCAGACACCCGCCCAAGTTGGGCATCTCATGCACAGCATAGAGGCGAAAAGCCGATCGTTCCGGCCGGAGCCTCTCATTTCGGGCCGGTCTCGCCATCGCAACCAAACGTTAACCACATGGCTTTACGTTTGGGTAAGCATTTCAGCATTGCCGGGCGAAATCCAGATGGTTGAGAACGTAAAGACCGAAGCGGAAGCTGCACGCCGCAAGGTGTCCGCCCTGTCGGCCGGCCTCCTGGCCTGCGGCATTCTCGGTCTTGTGGCTCCCGCCGCGGCCCAGACGGCGACGTCGCCCACCACCTGGACGCCACCATCCAATCGCACCGCTTCCGCCGCGCAAGCCGCCGCAGCGACCGGAGCCACCGTCGACCCGACCACCACCGCCACGACGGCCGGCATGGACGGCACCACGAATATGCTCGCCACCGACCCCGCGCTGATCCGGGAGGATCCGGACGCAGAGACCCAGCCGCTCGACCTCGGCCGACAGAACCTGCGCGAAACGACGCTGGATGACCCGACGGCGCTGCGGACGCGCCGCGATACGGAGAGCGAAGGCGTGCGTCTGGGCACCATGGTGCTGCGCCCCTCGATCAGCGAGAAGCTCGTGCATGAGCGGACCAGCAGCGGCGGCACCGACGCAAGCCGCACCTTCTCCGAAACGGGCCTCAAGGGAACGCTGACGACCGACTGGTCCCGCCATGAACTGACCATCGGCGCGGAAGGCTATTGGCAGAAGAACCTCTCCGGCGATGGCGCCACCGACCCGCGCGCCAATATTAATGCCGACCTGCGTCTCGATCTGGCCGACGATACGGTCGCCCACATCAAGGGCGGATACGCCTTCAGCCGCGAGGATAGCGACGATCCGAACGCCATTTCCGGCGCCTCGGTCCAGTCCGGCATCCACCAATATTCCGGCGGCCTCTCGGTGGAGCATGATTTCGGCCGGCTGCGCGGCACGATCGCCGCCGACATCACCCGCCTCCAGTATTCCGATGCGGAACTCTCCGACGGCACCACCCTGTCGCTCAGCGATCGCGATCGCCTGACCGGCGAGTTGCGCGGGCGCATCGGCTATGAAATCTCCCCGGCGCTGACCCCTTTCGTCGAGGTGGCGATCGGCAAGGTCACCTATGACGAGAAGCATGACACGTCCGGCTACGCCCGCTCCGCCGATACCTATGCCGCCAGGGGCGGCATTGCGGCCGATTTCGGCGACAAGCTGAAGGGCGAACTGGGCATAGGCTACGAGCGCCAGCGATTTGACGACAGCCGCCTCGATGATCTCGCCGCCCTCACCGTCGACGGCAATGTCACATGGTCGCCGCACCAGGGCACCGATGTCGACCTGGGCCTGTCGACGACGATCGATCCGTCGACCACAGCCGGCCTGAACGGCTCGGTGATCTACAGGCTCGACTCCGAGGTGCAGCACCGGCTGCGCAGCAATCTCGTGCTTCGGCTGGCCAATGCCGTCGAATGGACCCGGTATCCGGACAGTGCGGCGACACAGGATTCCACGACCTATACCACAGGGGCCGGCCTCAGCTGGAGCATCAATCGCTATCTCGACCTGACCACCGATGTGGAATACGAGCGCACGACACGCAGCGGATCGGACGGCAGCAACGTTCTGACCTCCTCGATCGGGATTACCGCCAAGCGCTGACCACAACCGCGGGCATAAAAAAGCCGCGCCCTATCCGGACGCGGCTTTGTCATGTGAGAGCCGATCACCCTTACTTCAGGGCGGCCAGCAGCGCCTTCAACGGTTCCTCGATCATCGGCCGGATATCGGCACGCTCGATGGCGAAGGAGACATTGGCGAGGATGAAGCCGTCCTTGGCGCCGCAATCGAAGGTCTGGCCCTTGAAGTGGTAGCCGGCGAACGCCTGCTCCCGGGCGAGCTTGAGCATGCCGTCGGTCAACTGGATCTCGTTGCCGGCGCCACGCTCCTGGGTTTCGAGAATGGCGAAGATCTCCGGCTGCAGGATATAGCGACCGTTGATGAAGAAGTTGGAGGGCGCGGTGCCCTTGGCGGGCTTCTCGACCATTTCGGTGATGCGGAAGCCACCCTCGAGCGCCTCGCCCACGCCGACGATGCCGTATTTATGGGTCTGGTCGGTCGCGCACTCCTCGACCGCGACGATATTGCCGCCGGCCTTGTCGTAAAGCTCCACCATGCCCTTGAGGCAGCCCTTGTCGCCCCGCATGATCATGTCGGGCAGCAGCAGCGCGAAGGGTTCGCGGCCGACGATGTCGCGGGCGCACCAGACGGCATGACCGAGCCCGAGAGGCTCCTGCTGGCGGGTGAAGCTTGCCGAGCCCGCCTTCGGCAGCAGGCCGGAGAGCAGCGTCAGTTCGGCATTCTTGTTGCGCGCCTTCAGCGTCTGTTCCAGTTCGTACTGGATGTCGAAATAATCCTCGATGACGCCCTTGCCACGGCCGGTGACGAAGACGAAATGCTCGATGCCAGCCTCGGCGGCCTCGTCCACGACGTATTGAATGACCGGCTTGTCGACAACCGTCAGCATTTCCTTCGGCACAGCCTTGGTGGCCGGAAGAAAGCGCGTGCCCAGACCGGCAACAGGGAAAACGGCTTTGCGGAGTCTATTTCGTTGAACCACTCATTCCTCCTCGAGGATTCTGCCAGGGCGCCTTCAATACGCGCCCACCCACTACTATATATTCTCTACCATTTCGCAAAGGTTTCGGCTGGCCCCGCGCCATGGTAAAGACTTTGTTGACGCTGTTGCCTTAACCTAGGCTGAACAGCCTCCAGTTGGGCTGGAAAGAACCGTAACAGAGCGGGGATGTTCCCATGACGAGACAAAATCGCAAGCTTCTCGGAGCCATTGCCATTTCCATCGCCGCCGGCCTCCTGCCCGGGCCGGCCTCGGCGGACGCCGGATTCAAGAAATGGATCAACGGCTTCTACTCGACCGCCGCCAAGAGCGGCATCAGCGAGAAGACATACAACCTGGCCTTTGCCGGGGTATCCGAGCCCGATCCCTTCGTGCTGGAAAAAGCCCGCTACCAGCCGGAATTCAAGTCGCAGATCTGGGATTACCTGGATTCGCGCGTCAACCCTTACACGGTGAAGATCGGTCGTGAGATGGCGGCGAAACACGGCTCGACGCTGGCCGCGCTGGAGCGTCATTTCGGTGTCGACAGGAATGTGCTGCTTGCCATCTGGTCGATGGAATCCAATTACGGCGCGGCCCTCGAAAGCCCGGACCGGCTGCACCACGTGCCGCGGGCGTTGGCCACCCTCGGCTATGCCGATGCGAAGCGGTCGAAATATGCCAAGAGCCAGCTTATCGCCGCCCTCAAGATGCTGCAAAAGGGCGATGTGTCCTCCAAGAACCTGATGGGTTCCTGGGCCGGCGCCATGGGTCACACCCAGTTCATTCCGTCGAGCTACCTGCTCTATGCGATCGATGCCGATGGCAACGGCCGCAAGGATATCTGGCACTCGGTGCCCGACGCGCTCGCCACCTCCGCCAACCTGCTGGCCAAGAACGGCTGGCAGACGGGCCAGACCTGGGGCTACGAGGCGGTCGTACCGAAGGGTGGCCACGCACACGCGGGCAAGACCAAGACGCTCGCCCAATGGGCGGCCCTGGGCTTCGTGCGGCCGAGCGGCAAGGGCTTCAAGAACGGCGCCCAGCGGGCGGAATTGAAGATGCTTGGCGGCGCCGGCGGTCCGGGCTTCCTGATGACCAAGAATTTCTTCGTCATCAAGCGCTATAACGCGGCCGACAGCTACGCGCTCGCCGTCGGCCTGCTGGCCGACGAGATCGCCGGCTATGGCGGAATGCAGCAGGGATGGCCACGGCCGGACGGCAGCCTCGACATCAAGGAAAAGTTCGAGCTGCAGAGCCGCATGCAGGCCCTCGGCTATTACAATGGCGAGATCGACGGCAATTTCGGTTCCGGCTCGAAGGCCGCGATCACCGCCATCCAGACACGCCTCGGCATGACCACCGACGGCCGGCCGTCGAAGGACCTGCTCGACAAGCTGCGCAATTGACAATCGCTGATGCCCGCCTCACATATCCCCTTCAGCCGGAACGGATAGTGCGGCACGGATAGGACGACCACCGGGATGCGGCAGACGCGGCGAAATATGGGCGCTCGGGGCTGGTTGGCCAGCGCGTTGGCGCTGGCCTTTCTTGCCGTGTCGGCGCTTGCCACCACGGCCATGGCCCAGCAGACCCGCCAGCCGCGCAACCTGATCGAGCTGTTTTTCGGCGGACGCGAGCAACGCTATCCCGAGCCACCGCCGCCGCGAAAGGCAAAGCCGCCGCGCAGCGTGAAGAAGCAGACGAAAAGCGTCACCAGCATCACGACGGCCCCTGAACCGCCGCCACCGGCGCCGAAGATCGACAATGCCCGAAAGGTCCTGGTGGTCGGCGACTTCGTCGCGGACGGCTTGGCGACGGGCCTGACCGAAGCATTTGCAGCCTCGCCCGGCGTGGTGATCGACGAGCGCAGCAACGGCTCGTCGGGCCTGGTCAGGACCGACTACTATGATTGGCAGGCGGAACTGCCGGCCATGATCGCCGAAGCCAAGCCCGCCATCGTCATCATCGACATCGGCGCCAACGACCGGCAGCAACTGGTCACGGCTTCCGGCAAGCTCAACTTTCGCACCGAAGAGTGGTTCCAGGAATACGAGCGGCGCGTCACCGCCTTCGGCAAGATCGTCACGGATGCCAAGATCCCCTTGCTGTGGGTCGGTCTTCCCGCCTTCCGGCCGCAGAACATGACGGCAGACGCGTTGACGCTCAATACCGTCTATCGCCGCGCCGTCGAGCGCATCGGCGGGGAGTTCATCGACGTCTGGGACGGCTTCGTCGACCAGGAGGGCCGCTTCATCGTCACCGGCTCGGATATCAACGGCCAGCAGGTTCGCCTGCGCGGCACCGACGGCATCAACCTGACGGCGGCGGGAAAGCGCAAGCTGGCCTTCTACGTCGAGAAATCGGCGCGCCGCCTGCTCGGCGACATGACCAGCCCGGACCTCGTCCGCCTCGACGCCAGCAACCTGCCGGAACTGATCAACCTGCCGCCCTCGGAAATGCAGAACATCGTCAAGACGCAGCCGATGGATCTCTTCGATCCCGAACTCGACGGGGCGACGGAACTGCTCGGCGCAGCGCCCCTGCCCGTCGCCGGAACGCCGACGCCCCGCGATCAACTGGTCAAGAACGGCACCCTGCCGCCGCCGCCATCCGGCCGCGTCGACGACCTGCGCGTCGTCAAGAGCGCAACCCCGCAAAAATGAAACGGGCCGCGACGTGCGCGGCCCCTCCAGGATTGCCCTGTTATGGCGCCTCAGCGCGGAAGAACGCTGGCGCCCATCAGCGCCTCGTCGATGGCACGCGCAGCCTGGCGGCCCTCCCGGATCGCCCACACGACCAGCGACTGGCCGCGACGCACGTCGCCGGCGGTCCACAGCTTGTCGACCGAGGTCTTGTAGTCACGATCATTGGCGACGACATTGGTCGAGCCGCGCCGGTCGGTGTTGAGCGTCAGCTTGCCGTCGAGTTCGTTCAGCACGCTGTCGCCGAAGGGGCCACGGAAACCGATGGCGATAAAGGCGAGGTCGGCCTTGATAATGAATTCCGAACCGGCGATCGGCTTGCGCTTGTCGTCGACCTGGCAGCACTTCACACCCGTCAACACGCCGTCTTCGCCGACGAATTCGAGCGTGCCGACCTGGAACTCGCGGATCGCCCCTTCGGCTTGCGACGACGAGGTGCGCATGCGGGTCGCCCAGAACGGCCAGACGGCCAGCTTGTCCTCGGTTGCCGGCGGACGGGGACGGATGTCGAGCTGGGTCACCTTGACGGCGCCCTGGCGGAAGGCCGTGCCGACGCAGTCGGATGCCGTGTCGCCGCCGCCGACAACGACGACGTGCTTGCCGCCCGCCAGGATCGGATCGGACGGCCAGCCGACGCTGTCGACATTCTCGCGGCCGACGCGACGGTTCTGCTGCACCAGATAGGGCATGGCGTCATACACGCCCTGGAAATCGGCGCCGGGAATGCCGGCCTCGCGCGGGGTTTCCGACCCACCGCAATAGAGAACCGCGTCATAGTCCGACAGCAGCTTCTCGACCTTGACGTCGACGCCGACATTGACGCCGCAATGGAAGGTGACGTTCTCGCCTTCCATCTGCTCGACACGGCGGTCGATGAAGTTCTTCTCCATCTTGAAGTCGGGAATACCATAGCGCAGCAGGCCGCCGGGCTTGGTCTCGCGCTCGTACACATGCACCTCATGACCGGCGCGGCCGAGCTGCTGGGCCGCCGCCATGCCCGACGGGCCGGACCCGATGATCGCCACCTTCTTGCCGGTGTGGACGGTTGCCGGCTGCGGCACGATGAAGCCGAGTTCATAGGCCTTGTCGGCGAGCGCCTGCTCGACCGTCTTGATCGCCACCGGCATGTCTTCGAGGTTCAGCGTGCAGGCTTCCTCGCACGGAGCCGGACAGACGCGACCGGTGAATTCCGGGAAGTTGTTGGTGGAGTGGAGGTTGCGGATCGCCTCCTCCCACTTGTTGTTGTAGACGAGGTCGTTCCAGTCGGGGATCTGGTTGTGCACCGGGCAACCGGTCGGACCGTGGCAATAGGGAATGCCGCAATCCATGCAGCGTGCCGCCTGCTTGGTCACCTCGGCGTCCGACATCGGAAGGGTGAATTCGCGGAAATGGCGAATGCGGTCGGACGCCGGCTGGTACTTCATCACCTGCCGGTCGATTTCCATAAAACCTGTAACCTTGCCCATAGTCTGATCCTGCTCAATATCTCGTGGACGGCACGGCTCCCGTGCCCGAAGGATGCCCCGCCGAATGACCGGCGGGATGGCTTCGAAAGGCGGTTACTCCGCCGCAACACCCATGCGCATGCGCTCCATCTCCTCCAGTGCACGCCGGTATTCGACCGGCATGACCTTGCGGAACTTCGGACGGAAGCCTGCCCAATTGTCGAGGATCTGCTTGGCGCGGGTCGAGCCCGTGTAATGCAGATGGTTGGAGATCAACTGATAGAGGCGTTCCTCGTCATGGCGGGTCATGTCGCCCGACACGTCGACAAGGCCCTTGTGCATCAGGTCGCCGCCGTGATGGTGCAGCTTCTCCAGCATGTCGTCCTCTTCCGGAACCGGCTCGAGTTCGACCATCGCCATGTTGCAGCGCGAGGCGAAGTCGCCGCTTTCGTCCAGCACATAAGCGACGCCGCCCGACATGCCGGCCGCGAAGTTGCGGCCGGTCTGGCCAAGCACGACCACCACGCCGCCGGTCATGTATTCGCAGCCGTGATCGCCTACGCCCTCGACAACAGCGACCGCGCCGGAGTTGCGCACGGCAAAGCGCTCGCCGGCCACCCCGCGGAAATAGCACTCGCCGGCAATCGCGCCGTAGAGAACCGTATTGCCGACGATGATCGACTCCTCGGCGACGATCCGGGCGTTTTCCGGCGGGCGGACGATGATGCGGCCGCCCGACAAGCCCTTGCCGATATAGTCATTGCCGTCACCCACCAGATCGAAGGTGATGCCGCGGGCGAGGAAGGCGCCGAACGACTGGCCGGCGGTGCCGTTGAGCGTCACGTGGATCGTGTCGTCCTTCAGCCCCTTGTGGCCGTAGCGCTTGGCAAGCTCGCCCGACAGCATGGCACCCGCCGACCGGTCGACGTTCTTGATGTCGACGTCGAACACCACCGGCTGCTTCGCCTCGAGCGCCGGCATCGCCTTTTCGATCAGCCTGCGGTCGAGCACATCGTCGATCGGATGCTTCTGGCGTTCGGTCCAGTGGGTGGCCGGCTTCGGCGCCTCGATCTTGTGGAAGATCTTGGAGAAATCGAGCCCCCTGGCCTTCCAGTGCGCCAGCATGTCTTCCTTCTCCAGCAGTTCGGAAGCGCCGATGATCTCGTCGAGCCGGGCGACACCCAGCGAGGCGAGGATCTCGCGCACTTCCTCGGCGACGAAGAAGAAATAGTTGACGACGTGTTCCGGCGTGCCCTTGAAGCGCTTGCGCAAAACCGGGTCCTGCGTCGCGACGCCGACGGGGCAGGTGTTCAAGTGACACTTGCGCATCATGATACAGCCGGCGGCGATCAGCGGCGCGGTGGCGAAACCGAACTCGTCGGCACCCAGCAGCGCACCGATGATGACGTCACGGCCGGTCTTCAGTCCGCCATCGACCTGAAGCGCGATGCGCGAACGCAGACCGTTCAGCACCAGCGTCTGCTGGGTTTCGGCCAGGCCGATCTCCCAAGGGCTGCCGGCATGCTTGAGCGAGGTGAGCGGCGACGCGCCCGTGCCACCGTCGAAGCCGGAGATGGTGATATGATCGGCACGCGCCTTGGCGACGCCGGCGGCGACCGTGCCGACGCCGACTTCCGAGACGAGCTTGACCGAGATGTCGGCCACCGGGTTGACGTTCTTCAGGTCGAAGATCAGCTGCGCCAGATCCTCGATCGAGTAGATGTCATGATGCGGCGGCGGCGAGATCAGGCCGACACCCGGGGTCGAGTGGCGGGTCTTGGCGATCGTCGCATCGACCTTGTGACCCGGCAGCTGGCCGCCTTCGCCGGGCTTGGCGCCCTGCGCCACCTTGATCTGCAGCACGTCGGCATTGACCAGGTATTCGGTGGTGACGCCGAAGCGGCCGGAGGCGACCTGCTTGATCGCCGAACGCTCGGGATTGGCCGCACCGTTCATCAGCGGCAGATAGCGATCGCTTTCCTCGCCGCCCTCGCCGGTGTTCGACTTGCCGCCGATCCGGTTCATGGCAATGGCGAGCGTGGTGTGGGCCTCGCGGCTGATCGAGCCGAAGGACATGGCCCCGGTCGAGAAGCGCTTGACGATCTCGACGGCCGGCTCGACCTCGTCGATCGGGATCGGCTTGCGGCCAAGCGCTTCCGCCCCCTTGATCTTGAAGAGGCCACGGATGGTGTTGAGGCGCAGCGACGACTCGTTGACCATTTCCGCGAACTCGCGGTAACGGTCCTGGCTGTTGCCGCGCACGGCATGCTGAAGCGCCGCGATCGAGTCCGGGCTCCAGGCATGGTTTTCACCGCGCATGCGGTAGGCATATTCACCGCCGATGTCGAGCGTGTTGGCGAGAAGGGGATCCTTGCCGAAGGCCGACTTGTGGCGCGCCACGGTCTCCTCGGCGATCTCGGCCAGGCCGACACCCTCGATGGTGGTCGCGGTGCCGAAGAAGTATCTCTCTACCAGGTCCGACGACAGGCCGATCGCATCGAAGATCTGCGCGCCGCAATAGGACTGGTAGGTCGAGATGCCCATCTTCGACATGACCTTGAGAATGCCCTTGCCGACCGCCTTGATGAACCGGTAGACGACTTCGTCCTCCGACACTTCCTTCGGGAATTCGCCATGCTTGTGCATGTCGAGCAGTGTGTCGAAGGCGAGATAGGGGTTGATCGCTTCAGCGCCGTAACCGGCCAGACAGCAGAAGTGATGCACCTCGCGCGGCTCGCCCGATTCGACGACGATGCCGACGGAGGTGCGAAGTCCCTTGCGGATCAGATGATGATGCACGGCGGCAGTCGCCAGCAGCGCCGGGATGGCGATGCGGTCCGGGCCAAGCTGGCGGTCCGAGAGCACGATGATGTTATAGCCGCCACGAACCGCAGCCTCGGCCCGCTCGCACAAGCGCTCCAGCATTTCCGGCATGCCTTCGGCACCGCGCTCGGCGTCATAGGTGAAGTCGAGCGTCTTGGTGTCGAAACGGTCCTCGGTATGACCGATCGAACGGATCTTCTCCAGATCACCATTGGTCAGGATCGGCTGGCGCACTTCCAGCCGCTTGGCATGCGCCATGCCGGCATGGTCGAGGATGTTCGGCCGCGGACCGATGAACGATACCAGGCTCATCACCAGTTCCTCGCGGATCGGGTCGATCGGCGGGTTGGTGACCTGGGCGAAGTTCTGCTTGAAATAGGTGTAGAGCAGCTTCGACTTGCTAGACATGGCGGAGATCGGCGTGTCGGTGCCCATCGAGCCGATCGCTTCCTGGCCGGTGGTCGCCATCGGCGACATCAAAAGCTTGGTGTCCTCGGTGGTGTAGCCGAAGGCCTGCTGGCGATCGAGCAGGGAGACGTCGCGACGCAGCGCGCGCGGTTCGACCGGCTTCAGGTCCTCGAGGATCAACTGGGTGCGATCCAGCCATTCGCGATAGGGATGGCCATTGGCGAGATCGGACTTCACTTCCTCGTCGGAAACGATGCGGCCCTTCTCCATGTCGATCAGCAGCATCTTGCCCGGCTGCAGGCGCCACTTCTTGACGATGCGCTCCTCCGGAACGGGCAACGTGCCGGCCTCCGATGCCAGGATGACACGATCGTCGTCGGTGACGAGGTAGCGGGCGGGACGCAGGCCGTTGCGGTCGAGCGTCGCGCCGATCTGGCGACCGTCGGTGAAGCAGACGGCGGCCGGACCGTCCCAAGGCTCCATCAGGGCGGCGTGATATTCGTAGAACGCCTTGCGCTCGGGCGCCATCAGCTGGTTGCCAGCCCAGGCTTCCGGGATCAGCATCATCACGGCATGGGCCAGCGGGTAGCCGCCGCGCTGGAGGAATTCGAGCGCGTTGTCGAAGCAGGCGGTATCCGACTGGCCTTCGTAGGAGATCGGCCAGAGCTTGGAAATGTCGGAGCCGAACAGCGGCGAGGAGACCGACGCCTGACGCGCCGCCATCCAGTTGACGTTGCCGCGCAGCGTGTTGATTTCGCCGTTATGGGCGACCATGCGATAGGGGTGCGCCAGCTTCCACGACGGGAAGGTATTGGTCGAGAAGCGCTGGTGGACGAGCGCCACGGCCGATTCGAAGCGCGGATCGGCGAGATCCTTGTAATAGGCGCCGACCTGGAAGGCGAGGAACATGCCCTTGTAGACGATCGTCGAGGACGACAGCGATACCGGATAGAAACCCGTCTCCTCGCCCCTGAACTCATCGTAGATGCGGTTGGAAATCACCTTGCGCAGCAGGAACAGCCGGCGCTCGAACTGCTCCTGGGTTGCGGCATCACGGCCGGCGCCAATGAAGACCTGGATATGGCGGGGCTCGGTCGCAGCGATGTCCGGTGCCTTGGAGAGCAAGGAATTGTCGACCGGCACGTCGCGGTAGCCGATCAGTTCCTGGCCCTCGGCCTGACAGACCTCGGCGATGACCTTCTTGAAATGGGCGATCTGCGTCTCGTCCTGCGGGAAGAAGAAGTGACCGACGGCATATTCGCCGGCCTTCGGCAGGGTGATGCCCTGGCGCGCCATTTCCTCACGGAAGAATCGGTCGGGGATCTGCACGAGAATGCCGGCACCGTCGCCCATCAGCGGATCGGCACCGACCGCACCGCGATGGGTGAGGTTTTCGAGAATGAACAGGCCGTCCTTGACGATCTGGTGTGACTTCTGCCCCTTCATGTGGGCGATGAAGCCGACGCCGCAGGCATCGTGCTCGTTCTTCGGATCGTAGAGGCCCTGCTTGGCGGGAAGACCATGGGCGGCCGCTCGCACCGTGCGATCGCCGTTTCCCGCGGTGACGGCCTGGATGCTCTCGTCGGATGGCGTCATCTTGGTCATTGCCTTCCCTCCAATTGGCCCGGAAGCCCGGGCGTAACTCGCCAGAACCGCTGGCGTCGATGCCGGCGCGGTCGCCGCACTGTGGTGAATTTTGCCTTCACCATCATGACAAGCGAACCGCACCGGCTCAAGAGTTATTGAAATAGGTCAACTAGTATGACCTATTTTGACGCTTTCTATGACAGAAAGCTGAAGGAGGCGCAAGACACCTCTCCAAAAAATGCGCGGACCAATTGGAGCTTTGTTACAGCCACACACAATTTCCCGTAATTTTCTTGCGCCAAGGTCGTTCTTCCCCTCGCCTTGTTGCGCGAACGTATAATTCCACATTGGTCCGCCGCCGAATGGATTGATCGGTCCGACGAAATCCCTAAGCTGCGGCGCACGGCTCTCCTCGACAAAAATGGAATCATCGACATGTTCTTCGCCTCCGACAACTGGGCCGGCGCCCATCCCAAGATTGCCGAAAGCCTGGCGCGTGAAGCCTCAGGCTATGCCGCGGCCTACGGCACGAGCGATCTCGATCGCCGCATGGAAGAACGCTTCAACGACCTGTTCCAGCGCGAGGTGGCGGTGTTCTTCGTCGGCACCGGCACGGCCGCCAATTCGCTGGCGCTGGCCGCCGTCGCCAAGCCCGGTGGCGTTACCTTCTGCCATTCCGAGGCCCATGTCACGGCCGACGAATGCGGCGCGCCGGAATTCCTCACCGGCGCCTGCCGGCTCGTTCCCGTCCACGGCCCGGGCGGCAAGATGGACAAGGACGCGCTGGCCGCCGCGATCGGCCGCTTTCCGCCGGGTGCCGTGCATCAGGGACGCCCGATGGCGGTAACGATCACCCAGGCGACCGAATCCGGCACGGTCTACACGCTCGACGAGATCGAAGCGATCGGCGCCGTCGCGCGCAAGAGCGGTCTGCCGCTGCACATGGACGGCGCCCGCTTCGCCAATGCGCTTGTCGCCCTCGACGCCAGCCCGGCCGACATGACCTGGAAACGTGGCGTCGACATCCTTTCCTTCGGCGCGACGAAGAACGGCTGCTGGTGCGCCGAGGCGATCATCTTCCTGAAACCCGAACTGGCCGGCGAAATGCCCTTCATCCGCAAGCGCTCGGCCCAGCTGTTCTCCAAGACCCGCTTCATCTCGGCGCAGTTCGAGGCCTATCTCGAAGGTGGTCTCTGGCTCGATCTGGCACGCAGCGCCAATGCCATGGCCGACAGCCTGCGCGCCGGCATCGCCGCCGCATCGAAAAGCCGGCTGGCCTGGAACACCACGACCAACGAGGTCTTCGCCGTTCTCACCAAGGATGCCGCCGCACGCGCCGAAGGCCTTGGCGCAAAATTCTACGACTGGCCGGTGCCCGCCGAAACGCCGGATCTGCTCCAGGACGACGAGATGCTGATCCGCCTGGTGACAAGCTTTGCCACGACCAAGGACGACGTCGACCGCTTCCTCGACGTGCTGGCCTGACCATCCGTCCCTGAGCGATGCGCATGAAAAAGGCGGCCCCACACCGGGAGCCGCCCTTTTCGATTGAAATATCGCGCTGGATATCAGGTGCGCGTGCGATCAGGCGACACGCGCCTCGATCGCCTTCGGCGCATTCACCGCCTCGGCGCTGATCGAGATCCGGCGTGGCTTCATCGCTTCCGGAATGTTGCGCAGAAGCTCGATATGCAGCAGGCCATTCTTCAGCGAGGCGCTCTGCACTTCCACATGGTCGGCAAGCTGGAAGCGGCGCTCGAAAGCGCGCTTGGCGATGCCGCGATAGAGGAATTCGCTCTGTTCGTTCTTGTCTTCCTCGGCCTTCTCGCCCTTCACCGTCAGCACATGGGCATGGGCTTCGATCGAAAGCTCGGATTCGTCAAAACCGGCGACCGCCATGGTGATGCGATAGGTGGTCTCGCCGGTACGCTCGATATTGTAGGGCGGATAGGTCTGTGCCTGTTCCGGCTGGCCGAGGCCGTCCAGCATGGTGAACAGACGGTCGAAGCCGACGGTCGAGCGGTAGAGGGGGGAAAAATCAACGTGACGCATGGTGTCCTCCTTGAAGCGACGTTTTGCGGTTTTCACATCCGCCACCCCGTGTCAGGCGGAGACGGAAAGGAATGCGATCCCGTGACTGGCGATCACGCCATGGAAATGGGAACCGGCACTTTTGGATTCAAGCCCGAAGGGCGGCCTGCGCGTCGCCCGGACGATGAATTGAATGTGAACACCGGGTTCAGAGGCGGTTCAAGGCGTAGCGGCTAGACAGGAAGCATCGGATGCCTCGCAACCGATGGCCGGGAGACATCGTCCCTTCCCTTTCCGGCCTGATTTTGCCGGAACCGCGCACTTGTCCCGTTTGCAGCGGTTCCGGCTTTTTTCTTTGACCTGACCGACCCTTCCCCCTATCCCTTGCTCGGAAAGCGGCGGTTGCGCCCGCGCATGATCAGGCGAATGCGAGCATGGACCCCATCCTTTACGCCACCCCCGGAAATCCCATCCCCGGCAAGCCCATAACCGGCTTTTTCGCCGGTCATCGCGGCGTCAAGCTGCGCTATGCGGTGTTTCGCTCCGAGGCCTCCGTCGCCCGGGGCACCGTCGTTTTGCTGCACGGCCGCAACGAGGCCATCGAGAAGTATTTCGAGACCATCCGCGACCTCAACCAGCGGGGACTGTGGGTCGCGACCTTCGATTTTCGCGGTCAGGGCGGTTCCGAGCGCCTGCTGAAGAATACCCGCAAGGGCCATGTCCACCGCTTTTCCGACTATGTCCGCGATCTGGAAATATTCCTCGAACAGATCGTCCTGCCGGATACCCGCCTGCCGTTTTTCCTGCTGGCGCATTCGACCGGCGGCCTGATCGCGCTCTCCGCCGCGCCGAGGCTGGCAAACCGCATCGACCGCATGGTGCTCTCGGCGCCCTTCGTCGGCCTTGGCGGCCAAAAGCTGTCGCCGAACAACATCCACCGGCTGGCCACACTTGCCACCTTCACCGGCTTTGGGCGCATCTGCCTCACCTCGGACGATCCGACCAAGCCCTATGACGACAATCCGCTGACCTCCGACCCGCTGCGCTACCAGCGCAATGTCGAGATCCTCAAAGCCCATCCGCATCTGGCGCTCGGGCCGCCGACCGCCCGCTGGCTCTACGAGGCGCAGGAAACCATCCGGCAGGTCTCGTCGCCAAGACATCTCGCCTCGATCACCGTGCCAACCGTGATCATCGCACCGGGCAAGGATCCGATCGTTCCGTTCCGCTATCCGGAGAAGCTGTCGCAATATTTCCGCGCCGGGCAACTGGTGCCGGTGCCGGGCGCGCTGCACGAAATCCTCCACGAGCGCGACCGTTATCGCGCCCAGGCGCTGGCCGCCTTCGATGCCTTCATCCCCGGCGGCGATCCGCAGCCGGAGACCGGCGAGACGGGCGCGACGCCGGTCTTTTCACAAGACTGAAGGCTTCAGGCCGCATTCAGCATTTCGAGCGCCTGCGCATGCAGCGCGGCACTGCCGGCAGCGATGATGCGCCCGCCGCCCTCGGGACGCCCGCCCTCCCACGTCGTCATTACGCCGCCCGCTTGTTCGATCAGCGGGATGAGCGCGCCGACGTCATAGGGCTTCAGCACCGTTTCGATGACGATGTCCACATGGCCGGCCGCGAGCAGCGCATAGGCATAGCAGTCGATGCCGTAGCGGAACAGCTTGACCCGGTCCTGCACCGCCTGGAACCGGGCCACTTCCGCCCCCTTGAACAGGTGTGGCGAGGTGGTGAAGAGAATGGCGTTTTCCATGCCGCCGCAGTCGCGCGTGTGAATCTGTCGCTCGCCGTCGGGGCCGCTGTACCAGGACCGCTCGCCATCGGCGAAATAGCGCTCGCCGGTGAACGGCTGGTCCATCATGCCCATGACCGAGCGGCCATTTTCCTGGAAACCGATCAGCGTGCCCCAGACCGGAACCCCGGAGATGAAGGCGCGCGTGCCGTCGATCGGATCGATCACCCAGACATGGTCGCGATCGGTACCGATATCCTCATGCTCCTCGCCGAGGATGCCGTGTTCGGGATATTCCGCCTCGATCAGGGCGCGGATGGCCGCCTCGGCCGCCTGGTCGCCTTCCGTGACGGGATCGAAGCCGCCCTGCTCCTTGTTGACGACACTGAGCGGGGAGCGGAAGCGCGGCAGGGTTTCGGCCTTGGCGGCATCGGCGAGACGATTGAAGAAGCTGCGATCGGGGCGCATCGGCATTTCCGCTCATTGAAGGGATCGGGACAGCGGTTTCATAAAGCAGTTTCGCCGATTTGCAATCGCGGCCACAAATGACGACCCGGCAAAATTTGCACAAAAAAGCGCCGCGCTTAAAAAAACATCTTTTGCGACTTGACGATTGTGCGTCGCAGCAATATTATTTTCTTGCAGTCTCCGGACTGTAAATACCCTCCTTGGGTGTTTCCTCCCTAGACTTAGCCGCGCCCATGGCGCGGTTTTTTTTGCCTTGAGGGCATGCCTATTCGGCAGCGAGCGCGGTATCGCCGGCATAATCGGCGACAAATTCAGCCATCTGCTGCATGAAGACCGCGATGGAGCCGGCCAGCGCACCGAAATCGCCGCGCTTCGCAAGCGTCGCCTCATCGACATAGAGCGCGCGATTCACCTCGATTTGCACAGCATGCAGGCCACGCGCCGGCCGACCATAGTGTTCGGTGATGAAACCGCCGGCATAGGGCTTATTGCGCACGGCAACAAAGCCCAGGCCTTCAAGAAACTCCAGCGCAGCCTGGGACAGGTCGGCGGACGCGCTGGTGCCGTAGCGATCGCCGATGATGAAGTCGGGGCGGATGCCGCTGCCGGCGATGCGAATATTGCCCGGCATGGAATGGCAATCGACCAGAACCCCGAACCCGAAGCGGGCATGGGTGCGCGCGATCAGCTTGCGAAGGCAGGCGTGATAGGGCTTGTAGACCGCCTCGATGCGCTCCAGCGCCTCGGCGACCGGCAGCCGCTTCGCATAGATCTCCATATTCTCCGCCACGATGCGTGGAATGGTACCGAGCCCGCCCGCCACGCGCACGGAATTGATATTGGCGAACGACGGAACCGGATCGGAGAACATGCGCGGATCGAGCTCATAGGGCTCGCGATTGACATCGACGAAGGCGCGCGGGAAATGGGCGATCAGCAGCGGCGCGCCGAAATCGGGCGCGGCACCGAACAGTTCCTCGACATAATGGTCTTCCGACCGGCGGATCGCCAGGCCGTCGAGTCGCGACTGGTCGAGGAAGCGAGCCGGGTAGCGCCGCCCGCTATGGGGCGAATTGTAGACGAAGGGGATCGACTGCGTTTGCGGTTCGCGTACCTCGAACAGCTCGAATTCGCCTGTCATCCCGTTCACGCTGCCTCTTTTTTACCAAGTCACAACCTTCTTGCGTCGTTCATGTTGCCAGTTGCCCCCGCGAAAGTCCATATTGGCGTCAAATGGCGTTCGAGCCCGCAAACCCGGTTCTTCACCGGATGTTTACTCCACAAGAGGAAACTAAAAAGCCCGAAAGCCTTCCCTGGAAATGAGTGAGTAGCGGACGTCCATGATTCAGAAAATTCTTCTCGCCGAAGACGACAACGATATGCGCCGGTTCCTGGTCAAGGCGCTCGAGAAGGCGGGATACAAGGTATCTTCCTTCGACAATGGTGCCAGCGCCTATGACCGCCTTCGCGAAGAGCCCTTCTCGCTGCTGCTGACCGACATCGTCATGCCGGAGATGGACGGCATCGAACTGGCGCGCCGCGCGACCGAACTCGATCCGGACCTCAAGGTGATGTTCATCACCGGCTTTGCCGCCGTCGCGCTCAACGCCGATTCGAAGGCGCCCAAGGACGCCAAGGTCCTCTCCAAGCCTTTCCACCTGCGCGACCTCGTCAACGAGGTCAACAAACTCCTTGCCGCCTAAGGGCTTTTACGGGCGGCTTTAAAAACTCGTCACAAATCCGAAAAATCCCTATTGACGGGCCTAAGGGTTTTGTGGTCTTAAGCCGCCATCGGATGGGCGTGTAGCTCAGCGGGAGAGCACTACGTTGACATCGTAGGGGTCACAGGTTCAATCCCTGTCACGCCCACCATCCTAATTCAAACAAGGGCTTGGCGAGAAATCGCCGAGCCCTTGTCGCATCGGCGCACAGGCCGTCCCGGCACGGCAGCGCACTGTCATCCCTCCACCTTGAACACCTCGTCCCCCACCCAGACGATGACATAGCCGCCGATCGCCGCGGCTTGCGCCGCCCAGGCGCGCAATTGGCCCTGATACGGCGCCTCTCTCCAGGCCCCTTGATGGCGCGGATCGACCAGCACGGTCAGTTGGTCCCCCTGGCGATAGACCATCATATGGCTCAGGCGCGGCTCCCATTCGGCACCCAGCGCAACATCGGTTCGCCAGGCGCAGAGGAAGTCACGACAGGTCGCCGGTCGCGCCGCATAGGCGATACAGCCCTCGTCGCGCACGCAGTGGCGACAGAGCGTGTTGGCCGGCTTGTCGAGCTCGTCTATGTCCGGCAGGTCGCAGCACAAGGTGCAGTCCCGGCAGGAGCGCTCGAGGAGTGGCTTCCTCACAATCTAAGTCAACTCCCCCGAGCACTTGAACAAATCACGCCCCCGCGAGGCTCCGACGCGACAAACGAAGCGCTTGACGATCTCAGGAGATGTATTTTCTCGCGGTCGCTCTCAACCGTTCGCTGAAGTCATATATCTGATCAAGTGAATCGACGATTACACGCTCCTCGTTGTCGCCATCGAACAGACCTATGTACTTGACAGACCGATTGAACCAGAGCCGGGCTAATGGCTTTCGATTATTGTTATCAACAAGGATTCCACAGTAGGATTTCTGGTCGCGCATGATGACCCGCTGCGGACCGATTGTATCACGGACGATCGCCTTGACGATCATATAACCTTCCCGTTCCTCGTCAGTAGTCACCACATCAGGTTCGTCTGCAACGGGATCGTCGATCTTCTCGATTACCTCTTCGGTGTCCGCAAGCGCGCTGGAAAGCCGGTTTTTGACCGTATCCATTATGACCTCGCGAAATGCGGTCCTGACCACGCCGGTAAGCATTTCTCGTGCCTGCGCAGTCAAACGCCCTTCGTAAATGCCATTGACAACCAACCGAACGAAGTCCTCCGAGGGGTCCTCAATCAACTTGGCAATCTGCTGCTTTACGCCCGATGTATACTTAAGCCGCTCTGCTGTTGCCAGAATCGCCGAGACATCAAAGGCGGCTTTTTCGAACTTCCGAAGCTCGGTAACGAGACCCGAATTGAAATCAGTCACATCAAATATTAGAAATGGTCGCGCATCGAGTTTATTTGGAGCTTCAAGATCGGTGTAAAAGTTAAATGTTCTTCCGTTAGTCAATATAGCAAATTTCGCATTTGTTACACTGAAATAGCGGTATAATTGATCAAGATGCTTCCTTTCGAGCGTAACCGACACTGGCTTGCACTCAATCAGAATCCGAATTTCATTATCTATCTTAATAGCATAGTCCACCTTTTCACCCTTTTTGCCGACGGCGTCGGCGGTGAATTCTGGGACGACCTCCGTTGGGTCGAAAACGTCATACCCGAGAGCCCTCAAAAACGGAAGCACCACGGCCGTCTTCACAGCTTCTTCTGTTGCCATAGTGCTCGAATGCGATCTCACACGATCCGAAATTGCACGCAGATTTTCTTCTATGGTACTCATTTCCCCTCCCCACCACTCGCATTTATAGAAATCGTCTATCAAGTTCCCGCATTCGTCAATCTTCGGCAGCCCGAAAAGAGACGCTCGCTTTGGAGCGAAGAACGCAAAAAAAGGCCGTCGGCTCCCGAGAAACCGGCGGCTCTGCTGTACCCTTTAGGCATCGGCCCGACCGCGCCATGGCGCGGCGCGGCCTTTACGGTCAGGCATCGGCTGGCGGCATGGCGCCGCGCAAGGATTTTTCCGAGATCTCGATGATCGGCCTGGCGGCGGTGGCGCCATCGAGCGGCACACTCCAGCTTTCGAGCGGCCCCAGCGACGCGGCCGGCATCGCGACCGCGGGCGCAGCCTGCCGGTCGGTCCGCGCCACCTCGAGCTGACCCGTCAGGATGGCGATCTCCGAGCGCAACTGGCGGATTTCCGCCTTGGCCACTTCGGCGCTGGAGCGATACTGGCGGATCTCTTCCAGGTCGGCGCGGTTGCGCTGGTCGAAGTCGCGCTTCGCCGTCTCGGCATCGCGATCCCGCTTGCCGCGCATGTTTTCCGAATCGCGCAGCCGCATGGTCAGTTCGCTGACCTGCAGCGACAGATCACGGCGGGTCGATTCATTCTCGGCCTGGGCCGCGCGCGCCTCCGCGAGCTCCTGCGCCAGGCGATCGGCGCGCAGCGTCGAGGTCGCCAGTTCCGCCTTCGTCTGCTTCAGCTCCGAACGGTTCGCCTGCAATTCGTCCTCGACCATCTTGAGACGGCCGCGCGCCGTCACCAGCAGCTTTTCAACCAGTTCGGCCTTCGAGTTGATCGCCTCGTGCCGGGTGGAAAGTTGCGACATCTCGACCGCCATGGCGCTCTGGCGCGTGTCCAGATCACTTTGCAGGCGCTTCAGCTTCTCCTCGGTGAAGGAAAGTTCCTGGCGCAGCGTGGTCACTTCGCCGACCAGATTGCGCGACAGGTTCTCCTGGTGCGCCAGGCCATTTTTCAACTGGCCTTTTTCCTCGGTCAGGCGCGCGACCTCACGGGCCTGGGCATCGGCCTCGCGACGCGAAGTCTCGCTCAGCACATGATGCTGCGTCCGTTCGGTCTCGTATTTCTCCCGCATCATGGCGAAATCGCGGTTGCGCTGTTCGAGGTCGTGATGGGCACGCTTCAGAAGGGCCGCCGTCTCGTCATACTGGCGGATGCGCTCATCGAGCTCGCGCGAGGCATCGCGCAGCCGCGTCTCGACCACGGCAAGATCCTGGGCGTTGGCCTCGTAGAGCGCCTGCAGCTTGACCAGCTTCTCGCGATTGTCCTCGATCTCGCCGCGCATCTGCGTGTTCTCGGCCTTGAGATCCTTGCACTCGGACGCAAGCCGCAGGCTTTCGCCGTCGAGCTTCCTGCGGGCATTGCTTTCATAGTCGAGCAGCGAGGCGATCCGCGCCCGCTCTGTGCGCAGCGATGCAAGCTCGGCCAGCGCCTCGTTGTGGGCGCTGAGCAGGGAGGAAACGCGTTCCTGCAGGAAACCGAAGCCGGACAGGAGATGTTCGGAGGACAACTGGCTTTCCTCTACGACCGACCCAAAAGCCTGGCATTCTTCGAATTCACCCAGAGGCTGTGGCGAGGACGACGAGGAAGCGGCGGACGCCGAGCCGTTTGCCTGGCCGGCGTCCGGGCGATAGCCGGTCCCGCCTTTGCCCTGTTCATCGGTGCGGCGAAAAAAACTCATGACCATGCTGTTCCCCAATCCACCCCGGCAGCTGCATGAAGATCTTCTAAAATATTGTTTTAGAACAAACTTTACATCGATTACTGCCGATACAATGACCCATGGGTGGAAGATCGGGGATGTTTTGACCTGCGTCAAAGCAAACTTCGCTCTGATCCGTCGGTCGCGCGGAGATTCCAACAGGTTTGTGCACGGATGTGACGCTTTGACGACGGCACCGGCCGCCGATCCTCGTCGGAATACGACTTTCGATTGATGCAACAGGCGGTGGGGCGGCGTGTTTTCTCAGCGACCGGCGACGGTGCGCCGCGCTTCCGCGACCGATTCGCGAACCGCCCGCGACAGGATCGCGACGATTTCGCCGAGTTCGTCTTCGCTGGCATTGTAGGGTGGTGCGAGAATGACGGTATCGCCGGCCGTGCCGCCGACATTGCCGGTGCAGGGATAGCAGATCAGGCCGGCCTCGAAGGCGCGCCGTCCGATCGCCGCATGCAGGCTGGCATAGGCGGGGAACGGCGCCCTGGTGATCGGATCGCTCACCAGTTCGAGCCCGATGAAGAAGCCCCGGCCGCGCACGTCGCCCAGTTCGCCGACATCGGCGAGCGCCGAGCGCAGCTCCTGCTGGAGGATTGCGCCCCGATCGAGCACCCGCTCGAGCAGGCGATCACGCGTGACGATCTTCTGCACGGCGACGCCGGCGGCACAGGCAGCTGTGTGGCCGGTGAAGGTGTGCCCGGTCATCGCCCCGCCATGCGCGGCCATCAGCGTCTCGTGGACCTTGTCGCTGTAGAGCGCGGCACCCAGCGGCTGGTAACCGGCGGCAAGCCCCTTCGCCACGCTCATGATGTCGGGGAAGATGCCGTCATGTTCCAGCGCCCGCCAGGTGCCGGTGCGGCCCGATCCGCACATCACCTCGTCGCCGATCAGCAGCACGCCATACTTGTCACAGATGGCACGGATCGCCTTGGCATAACCGTCCGGCGCCGGCACGACGCCGCCGGCGGCCCCGACCACCGGTTCGAAAATGAAGGCCGCGACCTTGTCCGGCCCGATCTCCAGGATCTTGTCCTCCAGTTCCTTGGCGAGATAGGTGACCAGCCCCTCGGCGGTGACGCCTTCCGGCGGCCGGTAGGCATTGGCGGCGGAAACGAACGCGACGTCGAGCAGGCTGCCCTCGAAGGCGTCGCGCCGGGTCTTGAAGTGCGAGACCGACAGCGCACCCAGCGTATTGCCATGCCAGGAGCGTTCGCGGGCGATGAAGCGGCGGCGGCTCTTCTCGCCCCGGGCCGTATGATACTGAAGCGCAATCTTCAGGCAGGATTCGACCGCTTCCGACCCGCTCGACACATAGATGATGTTGGGAAAATGCCCGTCGGTATTGTTGGTGATGATCTCGGTGAGTTCCTCCACCGCATCCGAGGTGAAAAGATAGCGGTAGGCGTGGGCGATGCGGTCGAGCTGCTGCTTGACTGCCTCCGTCACTTCCGGATGCGCGTGCCCCAGGCAATAGACCGCCGGACCGCCGGAACCGTCGAGATAGCGCTTGCCGGTGACGTCGTAGAGATAGCTGCCACGGCCAAAGTCGATCTTGGGCAGGGACTGAACACCGTAGCTGCTGCCGGTGCTGGTGATTTTCGGACTGGACATCGGGGCTCTCTCAGGATTGCGCGGCGGCGTGAATTGGGCAGTGCACCGGCGCACGTGGCCGGCCTTTGACGACGCGATGATACCGCCGCTGCGATCAGAGGCAAGAGAAATTAAACGAGTGTTCAGTTTTGTCGTTCTTCGCTCATACCCGCCTGGGTGGCGAGCATCGAATCCGTCCATTGCTCGCACAGCCCGATCGCCTCCTCCGACGAGAAGGTCTGAGGATTGAGGCACCATTCGAGCCACAGCCCGTCATGAATGGCGACCAGCCCGATCGCGGCGAGCCTCAGATCCGGCATAGGCCGGCCGGAGGCCTCCCAGACGGCCGCCAACAGCGTTTCCAGCAGGCGCCGGTATTCGGCATAGGTGCGGTCGTGCACCTCGGTCATGATCGTCGAATGATCGATCATGCCCCAGAACACCACCCAGGTGCGCAGCGTGCTGCGCTCCAGCACCGGCGCCGACAGCGAGGCGCGAAAATAGGCGCTGAGGCGCGCCCTCGGATCGCCCCCTGCCGCCTCGACCTTGTCGCGGATATGGGCGAGCAGGCCGAGCGACAGGGTCTCATAGGCATGGCCGACGAGTTCGTCCTTGCTGGCATAGTGATGGTTGATGAGGCCGACGGAAATGCCGGCCTCTCGGCTGATCTTGCGGATCGACAGCCCGGCATGGCCCTCGCGGGCGAGGCAGGCGAGCGTCGCCTCGATCAGCGCCCGGCGACGCTCCTCCGGCAGTTTCCGTTCGAACTTTCCAAGCTCGCCCATGCGAGGCTCCTCGCCGCCGATCGAGACTTATGCGGCGGCGCCGATGGTGATGGTCACCGGCTGCAAACCGTCGATCTCCCCGAAAATCCGGTCGCCGGGCTGAAGTGGTCCGACGCCCGCAGGCGTTCCGGTGTAGATCAGGTCGCCGGGGCCGAGATGATAGAAGCGCGACAGATGGCTGATCAGTTCCGCCACCGACCAGACCAGATCGCTTAAGTGCGCATCCTGGCGAATATCGTCATTGACCGAAAGCCGGATGCGTTGCGGGCCGACCTCGCCGAATTCGGCGGCCTTGGTGATCTCCGCGATCGGCGCCGACTGCTCGAACGCCTTGCCCAGCGACCAGGGTCTTTGCTTGGCGCGCTCGGCAAGCTGCAGGTCGCGCCGCGTCATGTCGAGGCCGGCGGCATAGCCGTAGATCGCCCTGGCGGCCTCTTCCACGCTCACCCGGAAAGCGGGCGCGCCGATCGCCACCACCAGTTCCATCTCGTAGTGGAAATTGGAAGTTCCGGGCGGATAGGGAATTTCGCTGCCGGTGGCGACGATCGCCGATGCCGGCTTGGTGAAGTAGAACGGCGTCTCGCGATCGACCTCATAGCCCATTTCGGCGGCGTGTTCGGCATAGTTGCGCCCGACGCCGAAAATGCGGTGAACCGGATAGCCGGCGGTTTCGCCCCGAACGGGAACGAGCGGTGCGGTCGGGATATCGAAAAGCGTCTTCATCGGCAAACTCACATTCAGATCGGATCTCGCCGCGCCTCTGCCGCCGCGGCACCGTCACGACATAGAGCAGCTAAGCCGGCGGATCGCCAGTGTCGACAGGCGCGCGGAAGTGAAAAAATGCCGATCAGACGAAATGCTCCCGCATGCAAACGCACGGCCGCGCCCGTTGGCCAAGGAAGCGGAGAAAGGCGCAATCGCGTCTCCATCTCTTTTTTGTTGCCGCGATAAGCGCTAGAGAAAAGCATGAATTTGCGGGGGGAACGCAATCGTGATGCTCGAAATCTATGAAATGCCCGGCCATCTGGTTCGTCGACTGAACCAGGCTTCGGTTTCCGTTTTCATGGACGAAACCGCCAAAAAGGGTTTCGACCTGACGCCGGTCCAATATGCGGCGCTCAGCGCCATCGAGGCCAAACCGGGTCTCGACCAGGCGACCTTGGCGAGCCGCATCGCCTATGACCGCGTGACCATCGGCGGAGTGGTCGACAGGCTGGTGCAGAAGGAACTGGTGCGCCGCGAAACCAATCCGAGTGATCGACGGGCCCGCAATCTCTACGTCACGGAGAAAGGCACGCAGGCGCTCGCCGAGATCCGTCCGATCGTCAACGACGTGCAATCGATTCTCCTGGAAGGACTGGACGCCGCCGAACGCCAGGAATTCGTAAGGCTCTTGCAGAAGGCCTGCGAGGCGGTGAACGAGCGCAGCCGCGCGCCACTCCGCGTGACGTAAAGTCGTCGTCCGGAGCCATTTTGCTCACGGCACCAGAACCGCCGCCCCCTGGAACCGCCCAGCCCTGAGATCCGCGAGCGCTTCATTTGCCCTTTCCAGCGGATAGACCGTCGTCGTCGTCGTGACGCCGGCACGCGGCGCCAGGTCCAGGAATTCCACGGCATCGGCCCGCGTGAGGTTGGCGACCGACAGGATCTGCCGCTCGCCCCACAGGATCGCATAGGGAAACTGCGGAATATCGCTCATGTGGATGCCGCCGCAGACAACGCGCCCACCCTTGGCAACGGCGCGAAGGGCCAAAGGCACAAGCTCGCCCACCGGCGCGAAGATAATCGCGGCATCCAGCAGAACCGGCGGGCTGTCTTGGGAACCGCCGGTCCAGACCGCGCCGAGCGAACGTGCCAGCGCCTGGGCGGGCTCATCCCCTGCCCGCGTGAAGGCATAGACCTCGCGGCCTTGGTGGACGCAGACCTGCGCGATGATATGAGCCGCCGCGCCGAAACCGTAGATACCGATGCGCCTGCCCTCACCCGCCATCTTCAACGACCGCCAGCCGATCAGCCCGGCGCACATCAAGGGTGCGGCCGCGGCCGGATCGTCGAAACCGTCGAGCGGAAAGGCGAAGTCGGCATCCGCCACCACATGGCTGGCAAAGCCACCGTCACGGGTGTAGCCGGTGAAGCCGGGATTGTCGCAGAGGTTCTCCCGCCCGCTGGCGCAATAGCCGCAGCAACCGCAGGTATGGCCGAGCCACGGAATGCCGACGCGTCGGCCGGGCTTGAGATCGACACCGTCCCCGCAGCTCTCGACGATGCCGACAATCTCGTGACCCGGTATCAGCGGCAGCTTCGGCTCCATCAGGTCGCCGTCGATGACGTGCAGATCGGTCCGGCAAACGGCGCAGGCCTCGACCCGCACGACGATCTCCCCCACGCCGGCCACCGGATCGGGCCGCTCCTCCAGCCGCAACGGCTGGCGTGGCGCATGCAGCACCATTGCTTTCATCTCTTGGGCCTCCGGGCTGGGCAACGCATGGCGGTTCGCGAACCTTCCTTATTCTGGATCAGCCTTCATGACGCAGTGATCGGAATCAAGGAGTTTTGTGCAGACACCGCCAGTGACCGGTCAGGCCCATGCGTCCACCGGCAATGGCGTCTCTTCCCGCATGTTCAACACCGTCGCGACAGCCGACACCCGGCATCCGCCCAGAGGCCGGCCCGGCGCTGCATCGCATCCTGCTCGACGGCCATCAGGTCCGCATCCCGCGCCGCGCGAACATGGCCCGAGGCGACCAGCGTCTCGGCGATCCGGGTGTGCCCGATCCGGCAGTCGATCATCCAGGTGCGCAAAGCGACCGACCAGGCCCGGCATTCGAGATAGCGGCGGTTGATCAGGCTTTTCAGAAAGGCGCGGGCCTTGCTGCCGCAGGCGCTGATCTGTCCGTCATCGGCGTGGCAGATGCGCTTCGGGTCGGGCGCCACCACGTCGGCGATGATATAGATTGATCCGTCCTGACGGAAGGAGCCACCGTCGAACGCCTGGGCCTGAGGCTTGATGCGAAGCTTCGTGACGAACGGATCGAAGAGCCCGGCAACGCGCTCATATCGCTGCTCCGCCCTGTCGACCCTGACCGGTCGGTCGGTCCAGATCGGCTCCTGCGAACCGGCATAGGGCAGGTCGTTCGCCATACCGTCATGGGCGACGGACAACAGGAGCGACACGAGGAGGGCGATTATCCGGCGAATGACGATCCTCCAGGCAGACCCGCGCGCCGCACTGAAATATCGCCCGTCCTGCGGGAAGTAGAACTTGCGTCGCAGACATGGCGGTCAAGGAGTGATGAAATGCAGTTTATCATTAAGAGAACCCCTCCAAGCTCGCCAATCGAATAACCGGCCCAAGACACCACGTTTCCGTGGAAATGACCATGACCAAGGACCCTTCTGGTCGCGGATATCCGCTGAAACGCGGCGGAAATTCTCACGGTCCGGAAGCGGTGGCGACGGGCGTGGGGTTGGAGTTTTCGCCGAAAAATGCAACAACGCGGCCATCCGGGCGTTAGGACCATGGGCGAAGCCACACGCAAAGTGTGGATGACGCCGGTGCCCATCGGCCCGGTCGTCAGTACCGTCGCCCATCGTCCGCCAAACCGAAAGGCAAAGCAGAATATGACCGAGAAGATCGTCCCCGTCATCATGGCGGGAGGGAAAGGTACCCGCCTCTGGCCCCTGTCGCGCGCCACCGCCGCCAAGCAGTTCATCCGCTTCATTGGCGACAAGACGCTTTTCCAGGGCACCCTCGACCGTGTCGCCGACCACGACCTCTACGAGCCGGCGCTGGTGATCACCAATGAGGAATTTCGTTTCCTGGTGGCCGAACAGGCCCGCGAGATGGATGCCAAGCTCTGCGGCATCGTGCTGGAGCCGGAAGCGCGCAACACGGCGGCGGCCGTTGCCGTCGCTGCCCTGATCGTCGACGATCTCTACGGCAGTGACACGCTCCTGCAGGTCCTGCCGTCCGACCATGACATCGCCACCGACGAGCGCTACCGGACCTGCGTCGACGCGGCCGCCACCGCCGCGCGCGCCGGCAAGATCGTCACCTTCGGCATCACCCCGACCGAGCCGGCCACCGGCTACGGCTATATCGAGATGGGCGAGCCGCTCACGGCCGGCGCCAACGCCGTGAAGCGCTTCGTCGAGAAGCCGAAGCTCGAGGACGCGGAGAAGATGCTCGCCGCCGGAAACTACTTCTGGAATTCCGGCATGTTCGTCTTCACCGCCGGGCAGATCCTCTCCGAACTGCGCCTGCTGGCGCCGGACGTGCTGGCCGCGGCGGAGAAATCGGTGCGTGGCGCGAGCAAGGATCTCGACTTCAGCCGCCTCGACGCCGAAGCCTTCGCCGAGAGCCCGAGCATCTCGATCGACTATGCGGTGATGGAAAAGACGGCCAATGCCGCCGTGGTTCCCTCGCCGATCAGCTGGTCCGACCTCGGCAGCTGGGACGCCGTATGGAAGCTCGGCAATGCCGATCCGGACGGCAATGTGGTCAGCGGCAATGCGACGCTGGTCAACACCCGCAATTCGCTGGTCATGTCGCGCAACAGCCATCTCGCCGTTCAGGGCATGGATGGCGTGGCCGTGATCGCCAGCGAGGACGCCGTCTATGTTGGCCGCCTCGACGACAGCCAGCAGGTCGGCAATCTCGTCAAGCTGCTCGCCGCCGACAAGAAGACCGCGACGCTGACCGAGAACCACCCGACCTCGCTTCGCCCCTGGGGCGGTTACACCTCGGTGCTGAACGGCGAGCGCTTCCAGGTGAAGCGGCTCTTCGTCCATCCGGGCAAGAAGCTGTCGCTGCAAAAGCATCACCACCGTTCGGAGCACTGGATCTGCGTCAAGGGCGCCGCCGAAGTGACGATCGATGACAAGGTGACCATGCTGCACGAGAACCAGTCGATCTATATCCCGCAAGGGGCCGTGCACCGGCTCGGCAATCCCGGCAAGATCCTGCTGGAGCTCATCGAGATCCAGACCGGTTCCTATCTTGGCGAGGACGATATCATTCGCCTGGTCGACGAGTTCGGCCGGAGCTGATCCGCGGCGTTGAAGCGCGCACGTCAAAGACAAATCTCGACCCGCGAAACAGGCCTTCGCGGGTCGGTCCTTACCCGCCGCCGGGACAATGCGCAAAAGGATGTCCCGTCCTGCACCAGGGCGCGGCACCCTTGCTTTATGACGCTGCATTGCACAAGATCGCCCTTTAGCCCGGCATAAAAGAACAACGGGCAAAGAGGGCGAACAGCAGACATGTCGATCAAGGCGAGCATCTACCATCTCACCCATTACAAGTATGACACGCCGGTCCGGCTCGGACCCCAGATCATCCGGTTGAAACCGGCTGCCCATTCCCGCACCAAGGTATTGAGCCATTCGCTCAAGGTCACGCCGGCCAATCACTTCGTCAACCTCCAGCAGGACCCTTACGGCAATTACCAGGCGCGATTCGTCTTCCCCGATCCGGTCACCGAGTTCAAGATCGAGGTCGATCTCGTCGCCGACATGACCGTCTACAATCCCTTCGACTTCTTCGTCGAGGAGGAAGCGAGCAAGTGGCCGTTCGAATACCCGGCCGACATCCGCGACGACCTGAAGATCTACAGGACGCCCGAGCCGGACACCCCGGCACTGGCCGCCTTCATGCAGACGCTCGACAAGACGCTCGGCCAGGGCACGGTCGACATGGTCGTCGGCCTCAACGCCGCCCTGCAGCAGAAGATCGGTTATGTCATCCGCCTCGAGCCCGGCGTCCAGACGCCGGACGATACGCTGACCATCGGCCAGGGCTCGTGCCGCGACACAAGCTGGCTGCTGGTGCAAGTGCTGCGCCGGCTGGGTCTCGGCGCCCGCTTCGTCTCGGGCTACCTCATCCAGCTGAAGCCGGACCTGAAGGCGCTCGACGGGCCGTCGGGCACCGAGGTCGACTTCACCGACCTGCATGCCTGGGCCGAAGTCTACCTGCCCGGCGCCGGCTGGGTCGGCCTCGACCCGACCTCCGGTCTGTTGACCGGCGAAAGCCACATCCCGCTCGCGGCAACCCCGCACTATCGCAATGCCGCGCCGATCACCGGCGGCTATTTCGGACATGCGAACACCGAATTCGATTTCGCCATGACGGTGAAGCGCGTCGCCGAGCACCCGCGCATCACCATGCCGTTCTCCGACGAAAGCTGGGATGCGCTGAACGCGCTCGGCCATCGCGTCGATGCGGAACTGAACGCCCGCGACGTGCGCCTCACCATGGGCGGCGAGCCGACCTTCGTGTCGATCGACGATTTCCAGTCGGAGGAGTGGAACACCGACGCCGTCGGCCCGACCAAGCGCGACAAGGCCGATGATCTGATCCGGCGACTGAGGCAGCGCTTCGCGCCCGGCGGCTTCCTGCACTATGGCCAGGGCAAGTGGTATCCCGGCGAAACCCTGCCGCGCTGGACCTTCTCGCTCTACTGGCGCAAGGACGGCAAGCCGATCTGGCAGAATGCCGAACTGGTGGCCGAGGAAGGCAAGCGCTACGACGTCTCCGCCGACGACGCCGGCCGACTGCTGGGCGAGATCGCCGGTGCGCTCGGCATCGAACCGGAAATGGTGGTGCCGGCCTATGAGGATCCCGGCGAATGGATCCTCAAGGAAGCCAACCTTCCCGACAATGTCGATCCGGCCAATTCCAGGCTCAAGGACCCCGAAGAACGAAGCCGCATCGCCCGCGTCTTCGAACGCGGCCTGACCGAGCCGAGCGGCTATGTCCTGCCGGTCCAGACCTGGAACAGCAAGGCCACCGGCAAACGCTGGGTGAGCGAGAAATGGAAGACCCGCCGCGGCAAGATCTTCCTCGTGCCCGGCGACAGCCCCGTCGGCTACCGCCTGCCGCTCGGCGCCCTGCCACATGTTCCGCCGTCGCAGTTTCCCTATATCCACCCCGCTGATCCGAGCGAGCCGCGGGGACCCCTGCCGGAAGTCGTGGAGCCCGCCGGCCGCGCCATGCCCGAAGCCTCGTTCCAGGTGGACGACACCATCCAGCAGGGCCGCGTCGAGCAGGTTCTCGGCGAACTCGGCGGCGCGGTGCGCACCGCCATGTCGGTCGAGGTGCGCGATGGCCGCCTCAGCATCTTCATGCCGCCGGTCGAGCGGATCGAGGACTATCTCGAACTGGTCGCCGCCGCCGAGCAGGCGGCAACCGCCATCGGCCTGCCGGTCCATATCGAAGGCTATGCCCCGCCGCATGACGAGCGCATCAATGTGGTGCGCGTCGCCCCCGATCCGGGCGTCATCGAGGTCAACATTCATCCGGCAGCCAACTGGGACGATTGCGTCTCGATCACCAGTGCGGTCTACGAGGAGGCGCGCGAATCGCGTCTCGGCGCCGACAAGTTCATGATCGACGGTCGCCACACCGGCACCGGCGGCGGCAACCATGTGGTGGTCGGCGGGGCTAATCCGGCCGACAGCCCGTTCCTGCGCCGTCCCGACCTGTTGAAGAGCCTGATCCTGCACTGGCAGCGCCACCCCTCGCTGTCCTATCTGTTCTCCGGCCTGTTCATCGGCCCGACCAGCCAGGCGCCGCGCATCGACGAGGCACGCCACGACAGCCTCTACGAACTTGAAATCGCCATGGCGCAGATCCCGATGCCCGGAGCGGGCGAGGCTCCGCCGCTGCCCTGGCTGGTCGACCGGCTGTTCCGCAACCTGCTGATCGACGTGACCGGCAACACCCACCGCGCCGAGATCTGCATCGACAAGATGTTCTCGCCCGACGGTCCGACCGGCCGTCTCGGCCTCGTCGAGTTCCGCGGCTTCGAAATGCCGCCGAATGCCCGCATGTCGCTTGCCCAGCAGCTGCTGGTGCGCGCGCTGATCGCCCGCTTCTGGAAGAACCCGACCGGCGGCAACTTCGTGCGCTGGGGCACGGCCCTGCACGACCGCTTCATGCTGCCGCACTATATTTGGCAGGACTTCCTCGAAGTGCTGGCCGACCTGCGAGACAACGGTTTCGACTTCAAGCCGGAATGGTTCGCCGCCCAGCTCGAATTCCGCTTCCCCTTCTACGGCGAGGTCGAATACGGCGATCAGCGGCTGGAATTGCGCCAGGCGCTCGAGCCCTGGCATGTCATGGGCGAACAGGGTGCGATCGGCGGCACCGTGCGTTATGTCGATTCCTCGGTCGAACGGCTGCAGGTGCGGCTGGAAACCGGAAACCCGGACCGCTACGCGATCGCCTGTAACGGACGGCGCGTGCCGCTGGCGAAGACCGGCGTGAACGGCGTTTCGGTCGGCGGCGTGCGCTACAAGGCCTGGCAACCGGCATCAGGCCTGCATCCGGTGCTGCCGGTCAACACACCGCTAACATTTGATGTCTATGATATATGGTCGGGCCGGTCGTTGGGCGGTTGCGTCTATCACGTGGCGCATCCGGGCGGTCGCAACTATGACACTTTCCCTGTGAACGGGAACGAAGCGGAAGCACGACGGCTTGCGCGTTTCGAGCCATGGGGCCATACAGCGGGCAATTTCCCGCTTTGGCCTGAGACGGTGTCTGCGGAATTCCCCCATACGCTGGACTTGCGGCGACCCCAGGGCATTTGACGATATGGCAAGCAAACCGGCAGCGGATAGAGGCCCGGCAGACGAGGAGCGGAGAGAAGCGCGAACCGCGGGTTACCACGCGCTTCCCGGCGCAGCCGACGAAATGCTCGACTCCGAGGGGAATATCCGCCCGGTCTGGCAGTCCTTCGTCGCCGCGCTCGAGCGCATGTCCGAGCACGACCTGCATGAGCGCTTCGCCCGCGCCGACCGCTACCTGCGCGATGCAGGGGTTTTCTACCGGGCCTATGGCGCCACCGGATCGAGCGAGCGCGCCTGGCCCTTCTCGCACATTCCGGTGCTGATCGACGAGAAGGAATGGAACGTGCTGGCCGCCGGTCTCGTCCAACGCGCCAACCTGCTTGAAGCCGTCGTCGCCGACGTCTACAGCGACAACAAGCTCGTCGAACAGGGCTTCCTGCCGCCGGCCCTTGTCGCCTCCAATCCGGAATTCCTGCGCCCCCTGGCCGGCATCAAGCCCGCCGGCGGCCACTATCTGCATTTCTGCTCCTTCGAGATCGGCCGTGGGCCGGACGGCAATTGGTGGGTGCTCTCCGACCGTACCCAGGCGCCTTCCGGCGCCGGCTTTGCCCTGGAAAACCGGGTGGCGACCACGCGTGCCTTTTCCGACGTCTACGGCGAAAGCCATGTGCATCGCCTCGCCCCCTTCTTCGGCGCCTTCCGCGAGGCCCTGCAAGCGCAGAAACAAAACCGCGACGACCGCATCGCCGTGCTTTCGCCCGGCCCGGCCAACGAAACCTATTTCGAACACGCCTACATCGCCCGCTATCTCGGGATCATGCTGCTGGAGGGCGAGGATCTGACCGTGGTCAACGGCCGCGTCATGGTGCGAACCGTCGCCGGGCTCAAGCCGATCAGCGTGCTGTGGCGACGCCTCGACGCGGCCTTTGCCGATCCGCTCGAACTGAACCAGAATTCGCATATCGGCACGCCGGGCATGGTGCAGGCCCTGCGCAACGGCTCCGTCACCTTCGTCAACGCCCTCGGCTCCGGCATCATCGAGACCCGCGCCTTCCTCGCCTTCATGCCGACCATCTGTCGCCATCTGCTGGGCGAGGACCTGGCGCTCCCGTCGATCGCCACCTGGTGGTGCGGCCAGAAGAGCGAGCGCGCGCATGTGGCGCGCAACATCGACCGCATGGTGATCGGCCCGGCCTATTCCCGCCTGCCCTTCTTCGACGACAACGGCCGATCCGTGCTCGGTTCGCGGGTGTCCGGCTTGTCCCGCCATTCGACCGCCGAATGGCTGGAGACCGAAGGCTCCAACCTCGTCGGCCAGGAGGTCGTGACCCTCTCCACCACCCCGGCGCTGGTCGACGGCAAGCTGACGCCGCGTCCGATGTCGCTGCGGGTCTATGCCGCCCGCACCCGCGACGGCTGGCAGATCATGCCCGGGGGCTTTGCCCGCATCGGTTCCGGCGACGACGTCACGGCGATTGCCATGCAGTCGGGCGGCAGCGCCGCCGACGTGTGGATCGTCTCGGACAAGCCGGTCGACCGCACCTCGCTTCTTCCCGCCGAGGAGAGCTTCGCCCGCAACATGCCCGGCAGCCTGCCGAGCCGCGCGGCCGACAATCTCTACTGGCTCGGCCGCTATATCGAGCGCTCCGAAGGCGCGCTGCGCATCCTGCGCGCCTGGCATGCGCGCTTTGCCGAATCCGCCGATCCGGATCAGCCGCTGCTCGCCTATGTCACCCGCTCCCTGTCCGACATCGACGTCGACATGACGCATGGCGTGCCGGAAAGTCTGTTGCGCAACATCGACAGTGCCGTCTATTCGGCGAGCAATATCCGCGATCGCTTTTCGCCCGACGGCTGGCTGGCGCTGAACGACCTGGCCAAGACCGCCCGCCGTTTCCACGATGCGGTCGGGCACGGCGACGACGCGGCGCACGCGATGACCGTGCTCTTGCGCAAGCTCGCCGGCTTTGCCGGCCTGGTGCATGAAAACATGTACCGCTTCACCGGCTGGCGCTTCCTCACCATCGGACGGTTGTTGGAGCGCGGCCTGCACATGACGCGCCTGCTCGGCCACATGACGGCGGACCAGGCCCCCGACGGCGCGCTCGACATGGCCCTGGAGATCGGCGACAACGTCATGACCCATCGCCGCCGCTACAATGTCAGCACCGCCCGGCTGACCGTCACCGACTTGCTGGCGCTCGATCCGCTCAATCCACGCTCGATCCTGTACCAGCTGAACGAGATCCGCACCGAGGTCGAGCAATTGCCCAATGCCTTCGTCAACGGGCAGATGTCGCCCCTCTATCGCGAGACCATGCGGCTGCACTCGATGCTGGCGGTGATGACGCCGGAAACGATGACCGCCGAGATCTATTCGGGCCTGGAGCGCGACCTTGAAAAGCTCTCCGACCTGCTCGCCAGAACCTATCTCGGATAGCCCGATGATTTACGATCTCTCCCTGCACATCGGTTATCGCTACGACGTCCCGGCATCGGGCGCCCACCACATCCTGCGGCTGCTGCCGCTCTCGCTTCCCGATCGCCAGCGCCTGGTGGCGGGCAGCGTCACGGTCGACCCCAAGCCGGACGAGACCGCCCATTTCATCGATTTCTTCCGCCATCCTGCGACCTATGTCATGTATCGCTCGCCGCACGAGAGACTGGATATCCGGATGCAGGCCCGCGTCTCCGTCCAGGCCCCGCCGCTGACCGCGGATTTCTCTCCGATCCTGGCCAGCCTGCCGGAGGAACTGGCCGATTGCTGGTCGCTCGGACCGGATTCGCCCCACCATCTCCTTGCGGAAAGCCCGCGGCTCGGCATCGATCCGATGATCGCCGATTATGCCCGCGCCGAAGTCAAGCCCGGCTTCACCGTGCGCCAGATCGCCGAGGCGATCTGCGCCCGCATCCACGCCGACTTCAAGTATGACCCGAAGGCCACCACCGTCGACACGCCGCCGCTGGAGGCGTTCTCGTTGAAACGCGGCGTTTGCCAGGACTTCGCGCACATCATGATCATCGCGCTCAGAAGCCTCGGCATCCCGGCCGGCTATGTCAGCGGCTTCCTGCGGACCATTCCCCCACCGGGCAAGGAGAGGCTGGAAGGCGCCGACGCCATGCACGCCTGGGTCAGGATATGGTGCGGCGAAACGGCCGGCTGGATCGAACTGGATCCGACCAACAATATCAGCGTCGGGGCCGATCACATCGTCGCCTGCTATGGCCGCGACTATTCCGACGTCGCACCGGTCATCGGCATGCTGAAGAGCTATGGCAGCCATCAGACGGACCAGGCGGTCGACGTCGTTCCTGTCAAATAGCCGCATTCTCCGGCGATCTCGGCGTTTCGCTAAAATTTTACCAAGGCGTTTAAGCCGAAAAACAGGTTTCCCCTGTATCAGATCATCAAAGTGGTTCTCTGACGGATGAACATGATGGTCGACTCCAGGAAAAAGCGTGCTTTTGGCCGCGGCTTCATCACCGATCGCGGCGGCAATTTCGGCATGATGACCGCAATCCTGCTTCCCGTTCTGCTGGCCGGCGCCGGGGTGGCGATGGACATGGCTAAACTGGTCCAGGTGCGATCGGCCCTGCAGGACGCAGCCGATTCCGCCGCGCTCTCCGCCGCCTCGGCCCTCGCCGGCAAGGGCATCTCGGACGAGGAAGCCATTGCGCTGGCCAAAAAGTTCTTGGCGGCCCAGTTCAAGAACACCAGCCTCGGCGGCGCCTCGGTGCCCACCGAGGGTGAGGAGGATGCCATCGAGGATCTCGCCGACACCGCCCTTGCCAGCGTCCAGCGGACCGCCGGCGCCAGTGGCGCCACGAATACCTACGAGGTAACTGTCAACGGCCATTACGACGTGGCGATGAACGCCTTCACCAAGCTTTTGGGATACGAAAAGGTCCGCATCAGCGTCGCCAGCACCTCGGAAAGCACCACCGAGAGCAAGAACGCCCTATCAATGTATCTGGTCGTCGACCGCTCCGGCTCGATGGGAGAAAACACCAGCACCGTGAACGAAGTGCAGCCGACCAAGGTCGAGTATTACAAGTGTGGCAGGTCCTGGTGCTCCCGCACGGTGACGAACTATGTGCTGAAGATTGATGCTCTGAAGGTTGCCGTGGCCGACCTCGTGGATCAGCTCAAGACCGCAGATCCCGAAAACAAATACGTCCGCACCGCGGCGATCTCCTACAATTCATCCAGCCAGTCGCCGACGACCTTCCAATGGGGGACGACCGCCGTGACGAACTATGTCAACGCACTGACGGCGACGGGGGGCACGGATTCGTCGAACGCGGTCAAGACCGCCTATCAGAAGGTCACCGCAGCGAGCGAGGTCAATGCGCACATCGCCAAGAACGGCCAGAAGGATCCGGGCAAGTTCATCGTCTTCATGACCGACGGCGACAACAACTATACAAGTGCCGACACCTCGACCAGGGCCTGGTGCGATAGCGCCAAGGCCGCCGACGTCGAGATCTTCACCGTGGCCTTCATGGCACCGTGGCGAGGTCAGGAGCTTCTGAAATATTGTGCATCCGACACCTCGCACTACTATGACGCCAATGATGCAGCACAGCTCGTCGCCGCCTTCAAGGAAATCGGCGAGAAGGCTTCGATGGCTGCAACGCGCCTGACCAACTAGCGTCGGCCGGCAACGACAGCATCAACCGCGAACGACACGTGCAGCGGCCGCGCATCCGAGAGGGAACGCGGCCTTTCCCTGTTCGGTACCGCTTGCGCAAGCCGTTGAAATTCAGCCACTTGATGGCAGGCCATAGGTCGGGCCGTTTTTCGCCTTTGCCGATTTCCTGTGTTGCAAGTGTTTCGTAACGATGCGTAAACTACGGACCTGAACGCGTGCCGTTAGGGGAGAATCGGCGCCGCATCCGATAGGCGAGCAACCGAACTGGCGAGATCATGATCAACAGCCTGAGCAAAGCCGACCTGCCCCTGCCGCAACCGCGCGTCTCCGATCCGGAGGTCCTGGCCGCCGAGATCATCGAGCGATTGACCTATGGAATCGGCAAGGACGCCAAGGTGGCGACGCCGCATGACTGGCTGACCGCCACCATCCTGGTCGTGCGCGACCGCATCATCGATCGGTGGATGGAAACGACGCGCGCCGCCTACAACAACAACGCCAAGCGGGTCTATTATCTCTCGCTCGAATTCCTTATCGGCCGGCTGATGCGCGACGCCATGTCCAATCTCGGCATGATGGACGAGATCCGCCAGGCACTCGCCTCCATGGGCGTCGATCTCGACGTGATTGCCGGCTTGGAAGCGGACGCGGCGCTTGGCAATGGCGGCCTCGGCCGGCTCGCCGCCTGCTTCATGGAATCGATGGCAACCATCCACATCCCCGCCTATGGCTACGGCATCCGCTACGTGCACGGCCTGTTCCGCCAGCAGATGGCCGACGGATGGCAGGTCGAGCTTCCGGAAACCTGGCTTGCCCACGGCAACCCCTGGGAGTTCGAGCGGCGCGAGAGTTCCTACGAGATCGGCTTCGGCGGCGCGGTCGACACCGTCGCCGGCCATGACGATCAGCCACAATTCGCCTGGAAGCCCGGCGAGCGGGTGATCGCCACGGCCTACGACACGCCGGTCGTCGGCTGGCGCGGCGAGCACGTCAACACACTCAGGCTCTGGTCGGCCCAGCCGATCGATCCGATCTTGCTGGAAGCTTTCAACGCCGGCGACCACATCGGCGCGCTCAAGGAAAGCAACAAGGCCGAGACCCTGACCCGCGTGCTCTACCCGGCCGACGCCACCTCCGCCGGCCAGGAACTGAGGCTGCGCCAGGAATATTTCTTCTGTTCCGCCTCGCTGCAGGACATTCTCCGCCGTCATCTGCAACAGGGCAATGAGTTGTCGGCCCTGCCCGACAAGGTGGCGATCCAGCTCAACGACACACACCCGGCCATTTCCGTCACCGAACTGATGCGCCTGCTCTGCGACGTGCACGGCCTCGACTTCGATACCGCCTGGGACATCACCTGGCGCACCTTCTCCTACACCAACCACACCCTGCTTCCCGAAGCCCTGGAAAGCTGGCCGGTGCCGCTGTTCGAGCGGCTGCTGCCCCGGCACATGCAGCTAGTCTATGCGATCAATGCCAAGATCCTGCGTGACGCGCGCAAGAACCGCAACTTCTCCGACCACGAGATCAGCCATATCTCCCTGATCGACGAGAGCGGCGAGAGGCGGGTGCGCATGGGCAATCTGGCCTTCATCGGCTCCCACAGCATCAACGGCGTATCCGCGCTGCACACCGAACTGATGAAGGAAACGGTGTTCGCCGACCTGCACAAGCTCTACCCGGACCGCATCAACAACAAGACCAACGGCATCACCCCGCGCCGCTGGCTGATGCAGTGCAATCCGCGCCTCACCTCGCTGATCCGCGACACGGTCGGCCCGGACTTCCTCGACGACGCGGAAAAGCTGAAGGCCCTCGACGCCTATGCCGACGATCCGGAGTTCCAGCGGCAGTTCGCCGCCGTCAAGCGCGCCAACAAGGAGCAACTGGCCAATCTCGTCGCCAGCCGCATGGGCATCCGGCTCGATCCTTCGGCGATGTTCGACATCCAGATCAAGCGCATCCACGAATACAAGCGGCAGCTCCTGAACATCATCGAGACGGTGGCCCTGTTCGACCAGATCCGCACCCATCCCGAGCGCGACTGGGTGCCGCGCGTCAAGCTATTCGCCGGCAAGGCCGCGCCGAGCTATCACAATGCCAAGCTGATCATCAAGCTCGCCAACGACGTCGCCCGCGTGATCAACAATGACCCGGCGGTGCGCAACCTGCTGAAGGTCGTGTTCATCCCCAACTACAATGTCTCGCTCGCCGAGGTGATGGTGCCCGCCGCCGACCTCTCCGAACAGATTTCCACTGCCGGTATGGAGGCGTCGGGAACCGGGAACATGAAGTTCGCGTTGAATGGGGCGCTGACCATCGGCACCCTCGACGGGGCCAATGTCGAGATGCGCGACCATGTGGGCGAGGAGAATATCGTGATCTTTGGCATGACGGCCGGCGAAGTCGGCAAACTGCGGACGGAAGGACACGATCCGCGCGCCGTGATCGAAAGCTCGCGCGAGCTTTCCCAGGCCCTTTCGGCGATCGCTTCCGGCGTCTTTTCGCCCGATGATCCGGGTCGTTTTGCCGGTTTGGTCGATGGTCTGTATCAGCATGACTGGTTCATGGTCGCTGCCGACTTCAACGGCTATGCCAAGGCCCAGCGCGACGTCGATGCCCTCTGGGGCGACGATGCGGCGTGGTATTCCAAAACGATCCGCAATACGGCGCGCATGGGTTGGTTTTCTTCCGATCGGACCATTCGCCAGTACAGCGCCGACATCTGGAGAGCCTGATGGCAAAGTCACCGAAGAAGATCGGTGATGCCGGGTCGCCGGAGGCACCACCGGCGGCCGAGATCGAGGCCATTGTCGGTGGCGCGCACAACGACCCCTTTTCCGTTCTGGGGCTGCACAAGACCGCATCGGGCTTCGTCGCCCGCTGCTTCATTCCCGGCGCTGAAGCGGTTTCGGCCCATGCCATCGGTGGCGCCGCGCTGGGCGATCTGGAACGCCTCGACCCCGCCGGCTTCTTCTGCGGACCGGTCGCTGTCGAAGGCTTCCAGCCGCTGCGCTATCGGGCCACCCGGGGCGACGTCGAGTGGACCGTCACCGACCCCTACAGTTTCGGGCCGGTGCTCGGGCCGATGGACGACTATTTTGTCCGCGAAGGCTCGCATCTGCGCCTGTTCGACAAGATGGGCGCCCATCCGCTGAAGCATCAGGGGGTCGACGGTTTCCATTTCGCCGTCTGGGCACCGAATGCCCGGCGGGTTTCGGTCGTCGGCGACTTCAACGAATGGGACGGCCGCCGCCACGTCATGCGGCTTCGCCGCGACACCGGCATCTGGGAAATCTTCGCGCCCGACGTCCGGCGCGGCTCCGCCTACAAGTTCGAGATCATCGGCAAGAACGGCGAACTGCTGCCGCTGAAGGCCGACCCTTATGCGCGACGCGCCGAACTTCGGCCGAAGAACGCCTCGATCACCACGCCCGAACTGGAACAGGCCTGGGACGACGCGGCGCACCGCAAGCATTGGGCGAGCATCGACCAGCGGCGCCAGCCGATCAGCGTCTACGAGGTGCATGCCGGCTCCTGGCAGCGGCGCGACGACGGCTCGATGTTGAGCTGGGACGAAATGGCCGCCCGCCTCATCCCCTATTGCGTCGACATGGGCTTCACCCATATCGAATTCATGCCGATCACCGAGCACCCCTACGATCCATCCTGGGGCTACCAGACCACCGGGCTCTATGCCCCGACCGCCCGCTTCGGCGAGCCGGAGGGTTTCGCCCGCTTCGTCAACGGCTGCCACAAGGTCGGCCTCGGCGTCATCCTTGACTGGGTTCCGGCGCATTTTCCGACCGACGCCCACGGGCTGCGCTGGTTCGACGGCACGGCCCTCTACGAACATGCCGACCCGCGCCAGGGCTTCCATCCCGACTGGAACACGGCGATCTACAATTTCGGCCGCCTGGAGGTCGTCTCCTACCTCGTCAACAACGCGCTCTACTGGGCGGAGAAATTCCATCTCGACGGGCTACGCGTCGATGCCGTCGCCTCCATGCTCTATCTCGACTATTCGAGGAAGGAAGGCGAGTGGGTCCCCAACGAATACGGCGGGCGGGAAAACCTGGAGGCGGTCCGCTTCCTCCAGCAGATGAACAAGGCCGTCTACGGCACCCATCCGGGCATCATGACCATCGCCGAGGAATCCACCTCCTGGCCCAAGGTTTCCCAGCCGGTGCATGAAGGCGGCCTCGGCTTCGGCTTCAAGTGGAACATGGGCTTCATGCACGACACGCTGAGCTATTTCGCTCGCGATCCGGTGCACCGCAAGTTCCATCACCAGGAACTGACCTTCGGCCTGCTCTATGCCTTCTCGGAGAACTTCGTCCTGCCGATCTCGCATGACGAGGTGGTGCACGGCAAGGGTTCGATGATTGCCAAGATGCCCGGCGACGACTGGCAGAAATTCGCCAACCTGCGGTGCTATTACGGCTTCATGTGGGGCCATCCGGGCAAGAAGCTGTTGTTCATGGGCCAGGAATTCGCCCAGTGGAGCGAATGGAGCGAGGAGCGCTCGCTGGACTGGAACCTGCTGCAATACTCGCTGCACGAGGGCATGCGCCGGCTGGTGCGCGACCTCAACTTCACCTACCGCTCGAAGCCGGCGCTGCATGCGCGCGACTGCGAGGGCGAGGGTTTCGAATGGCTGATCGCCGACGACCACGACAATTCCGTCATTGCCTGGCTGCGCAAGGCGCCCGGCGAAAAGACCATCGCGGTGATCTGCAATCTGACGCCCGTCTATCATGAGGGCTATGTCGTGCCGCTTCCCTCGACCGGGCGTTGGCGCGAGATCCTCAATACCGACGCGGAAATTTACGGCGGTAGCGGCAAGGGCAATGGCGGACGCGTGGAGGCCGGACAGGGAGACGGCGGCAGCGCTTACGCCATCCTCACCTTGCCGCCGCTGGCGGTCATCATGCTAGAACAAGAAAACTGAGGCGGGAGGCGAAATGATGGAGAAGCGACCCCAACCCCTGGCGCGCGATGCCATGGCCTATGTGCTTGCCGGCGGCCGGGGAAGCCGTCTCAAGGAGTTGACGGACCGGCGTGCCAAGCCCGCCGTCTATTTCGGCGGCAAGGCCCGCATCATCGATTTCGCCCTGTCCAACGCGATCAATTCCGGCATACGCCGCATCGGCGTCGCGACGCAATACAAGGCGCACTCCCTCATCCGCCATTTGCAGCGTGGCTGGAACTTCCTCAGGCCCGAGCGCAACGAGAGCTTCGACGTGCTGCCGGCCAGCCAACGCGTTTCGGAGACGCAGTGGTACGAGGGCACCGCCGACGCCGTCTACCAGAACATCGACATCATCGAGCCCTACGGCCCGGAATACATGGTCATCCTGGCCGGCGACCACATCTACAAGATGGACTACGAGTTGATGCTGCAGCAGCACGTCGATTCCGGCGCCGATGTCACCATCGGCTGCCTGGAAGTGCCGCGCATGGAAGCCAGCGGTTTCGGCGTCATGCATGTCGACGGCAAGGACGAGATCATCGCCTTCATCGAAAAGCCGGCCGATCCGCCGGGCATTCCCGGCAACGAGGATTTTGCCCTCGCCTCGATGGGCATCTACGTGTTCCACACCAAGTTCCTGATGGAGATCCTGCGCCGCGATGCCGCCGATCCGCATTCGAGCCGCGACTTCGGCAAGGACATCATTCCCTACATCGTCTCGAACGGCAAAGCGGTGGCGCATCGCTTCGCCGATTCCTGCGTCCGCTCCGACTTCGAGAGCACGCCCTACTGGCGGGACGTCGGCACGATCGATGCCTATTGGCAGGCCAATATCGACCTGACCGACATCGTTCCCGAACTCGACATCTACGACAAGTCCTGGCCGATCTGGACCTATTCCGAGATCACCCCGCCGGCCAAGTTCGTGCATGACGACGAGGGCCGGCGCGGTTCGGCGATCTCCTCGCTGGTCGCCGGCGACTGCATCATCTCCGGTTCGTCGCTCTATAACAGCCTGCTTTTCACCGGCGTGCGCGCCAACTCCTACTCCCGGCTCGAGGGCGCCGTCATCCTGCCGAAAGTCCAGATCGGGCGTCATGCCCGGCTGACCAACGTCATCATCGACCATGGCGTGGTGATCCCCGAAGGCCTGATCGTCGGCGAGGATCCGGAAATGGACGCCCGGCGCTTCCGCCGCTCGGAGGAAGGCATCTGCCTGATCACCCAGCCGATGATCGACAAGCTCGGCATGGCAGTCTGATGAAGGTCCTCTCGGTCGCGTCGGAACTCTACCCGCTCGTCAAGACCGGCGGCCTGGCGGATGTCGCCGGCGCGCTGCCGCTGGCGCTGGCCGCCCACGGCGTGGAAACCAAGACCCTCGTGCCCGGCTATCCGGCGGTGCTGAAGGCGCTTGGCAACCCGGTGAAACGCGCGGAATTCACCGACCTGCTCGGCGAACAGGCTGTCCTCCTCGAAGCGAAGCACGAAGGCGTCGACATTCTCGTCCTTGACGCGCCGAGCCTGTTCGACCGTGCCGGCGGCCCCTATGTCGATCCCAACAGCCGCGACTATGCCGACAACTGGAAGCGATTCGCCGTGCTTTCCAAGGCTGGTGCGGAGATTGCCGCCGGCGCCCTGCCGGGCTGGCAGCCGGATCTCGTCCACGCCCATGACTGGCAGAGCGCCCTGACCCCCGTCTACATGCGCTACGGCGAAGCGCCCGAGAAGCCGAGCCTCATCACCATTCACAACATCGCCTTTCAGGGGCAATTCTCTGCCGATATCTTCCCGGGGCTCGGCCTTCCCGCCCACGCGCTGTGGGAAGCGCTCGAATATTACGGCACGATCAGCTACCTGAAGGGCGGGCTGGTCACGGCCCATGCGATCAGCACCGTCAGTCCCTCCTATGCCGAGGAAATTCTCACCCCCGCCTTCGGGATGGGGCTGGAGGGCGTGATCGCCAGTCGCGCCGACGACCTCTACGGCATCGTCAACGGCATCGACGCCACCGTGTGGAATCCGGCCACCGACAAGCACATCGCCCAGACCTATGCGCCAACGGCGCTGAAGAAACGCCAGGTAAACCGCGAGGCGCTCGCAGCCCGCTTCGCGCTCGACAACGATGACGGCCCGATTTTCTGCGTCATCTCGCGGCTGACCTGGCAGAAGGGCATGGACCTGCTCGCCGAGGTCACCGACATGCTGGTCGCATCCGGTGCAAAGTTGGTCATTCTCGGCTCCGGCGATCACGCGCTGGAATCCAGCCTGCTCGCAGCCGCCGCCCGCCACAAGGGTCGGATCGGCATGGTCGTCGGCTATGACGAACCGCTGTCGCATCTGATGCAGGCCGGTTCCGACGCCATCCTCATCCCGTCGCGATTCGAACCCTGCGGCCTCACCCAGCTCTATGGCCTCCGCTATGGCTGCGTGCCGGTGGTGGCCCGCACCGGCGGCCTGGCGGATACCATCATCGACGCCAACGAGGCGGCGCTCGCCGCCCAGGCCGCCACCGGCATCAAGTTCGCCCCCGGTTCCGCCGATGCCCTGCGCTCGGCGATCCGCCGTACCGTGCGCCTTCACGCCTCTGTCAAAATCTGGGGTCAATTGCAGAAGCAGGGGATGAAGTGCGACGTCTCCTGGGGCAGAAGTGCCGAGCGCTATGCCCAACTCTATCAACGCCTCGTCTCGAAAGGCCAGTAAGTCCATGATCTCGACCGTCGCGACCACGCCGTTTGCGGACCAGAAGCCGGGGACATCCGGCCTGCGCAAGAAGGTTCCGGTTTTCCAGCAGCCGAACTACGCGGAAAACTTCATCCAGTCGATCTTCGACAGCCTAGAGGATTTCGCAGGAAAGACGCTGGTGATCGGCGGCGACGGCCGCTTCTACAATCGCGAAGTGATCCAGACGGCGATCCGGATGGCCGCCGCCAACGGCTTCGGCAAGGTTCTGGTCGGCAAGGGCGGCATTCTCTCGACGCCTGCCGCCTCGCATGTCATCCGCAAATACAAGGCCTTCGGCGGCATCATCCTCTCGGCCAGCCACAATCCCGGCGGCCCGACCGAGGATTTCGGCATCAAGTACAATACCGGCAATGGCGGCCCGGCACCGGAAAGGATCACCGACGCGATCTTCGCACGCTCCACGGTGATCGACAGCTACAGGATCGTCGACGCCGCCGATGTGGATCTCGATAAGCTCGGCAGCACCGAGATCGACGGCATGACGGTCGAAGTCATCGACCCGGTCGCCGACTATGCCGCCCTGATGGAGGAACTGTTCGACTTTGCCGCCATCCGCAACCTGTTCGGCCGCGGCTTCCGCATGGTGTTCGACGCCATGAGCGCGGTCACCGGCCCCTATGGCAAGGAGATCATCGAAGGCCGCCTCGGCGCGCCAGCCGGCACGGTGCGCAACTTCATTCCCCTGCCCGACTTCGGCGGCCACCATCCCGACCCGAACCTGGTGCATGCCAAGGAACTCCACGACGAGTTGATGGCGGGTGACGGCGCCCCCGATTTCGGCGCCGCCTCCGACGGAGACGGCGACCGCAATCTGGTGATCGGCAAGGGCATCTTCGTCACCCCTTCCGACAGCCTGGCCATTCTCGCTGCCAATGCGCATCTGGCACCCGGCTATGCCAAGGGCATTGCCGGTATCGCCCGATCCATGCCGACCAGCGCCGCCGCCGACCGGGTGGCGGAAAAGCTGGGCATCGGCATGTATGAGACGCCGACCGGCTGGAAGTTCTTCGGCAACCTGCTCGACGCCGGCAAGGTAACCATCTGCGGCGAGGAATCGGCCGGCACAGGATCGAACCATGTGCGCGAAAAGGACGGGCTCTGGGCTGTTCTCCTCTGGCTCAACATTCTGGCCGTACGCGGCGAGAGCGTGCGCGACATCGTCACCGGGCACTGGGCGACCTACGGCCGCAACTATTATTCGCGCCATGATTACGAGGAAGTCGACAGCGACGCCGCCAACGGCCTGATGGCGGATTTGCGCGCCAGGCTCGCCACCCTGCCGGGCACCAGGATCGGCGATCTCGTCGTGGCGCAAGCCGATGATTTCTCCTATCTCGATCCGGTCGACCAGTCGGTCAGCAACAATCAGGGCGTCCGCATCCTGTTCGAAGGCGGATCGCGCGTCGTCTTCCGCCTGTCCGGCACCGGCACGTCCGGCGCGACGCTGCGCGTTTATATCGAGCGATACGAGCCCGATGCCAGCCGCCACGATCTCGAAACGCAGACGGCCCTTGCCGACCTGATCGCCGCGGCGGAGAGCCTCGCGGACATCCGGGCCCGCACCGGCCGCGATGCGCCGAGCGTGATTACCTGATCGGCCGCCCATGACCCCGATCGAGACCAGACAGGGCGGCGTCGTGCTGACCGATCGCGGTGCCGATTTTGCCGTCTGGTCGCATCATGCCGAGCGCATCGAGCTCTGCCTGTTCGACGATTCGGGCCGCGCTGAAGTGCGCCGCCTGCCCTTGGTGCGCGGCGCGGACGACGTTCACCGCCTGCATGTCGACGGCATCGTCAGGGGCGTCCGCTATGGCTACCGCGCCCATGGGCGTTACGCGCCGGATCACGGTTTCTGGTTCGATCCGTCCAAGCTGCTGGTCGATCCCTATGCCAAGGAAATCGATCGGCCCTTCGCCTATGATCCACGCCTCTCGGTGTTCGGCGTGGAGACGGCGGCACTGGTTCCCAAGGCCATCGTCACCGACGATCCGCTGGCCAAGCCGCTTCGCCCGCTCCTGCCCAAGGGCGGCTTCATCTATGAGCTGGCGGTCAAGGCCTTCACCATGCTGCATCCCGATGTCCCGCCGCAAGTGCGCGGAACGGTTGCGGCACTCGCCCATCCCGCCGTCATCGCCCACCTGCAAAAGCTTGGCGTCGATGCGATCGAGCTGATGCCGATCGTCGCCTGGATCGACGAGCGTCATCTGCCGCCCCTCGGGCTCACCAATGCCTGGGGCTACAATCCGGTGGCGCTGATGGCGCTCGATCCGCGCATCGTGCCGGGCGGCATGACGGAACTGCGCGAAACGGTGCAGACGCTTCACGAAGCGGGCATCGGGGTCATCCTCGATCTGGTCTTCAACCACACAGGCGAGAGCGACAAGCTGGGCACGACTCTGTCCTTGCGTGGTCTCGACAACTTGTGCTGCTATCGCCACCTTCATGACAATCCGGGTGTCCTGGTCAACGACACCGGCTGCGGCAACACGCTTTCCTGCGACCATCCCTACATTCGCCGCCTGATCGTCGATAGCCTGCGCCATTTCGTGATCCATGCCGGCGTCGACGGCTTCCGCTTCGACCTCGCCCCGATCCTCGGCCGCACGGCGCACGGCTTCCATCCGACCTCTCGCACCCTGCACGCCATTCTCAGCGACGAGGTGCTGGAGGACAGGGTGATGATCGCCGAGCCCTGGGACATCGGTCCGGGCGGCTACCAGCTCGGCAACTTCCCGGACGGTTTCCTCGAATGGAACGACCGGGCACGCGACGATATCCGCCGCTACTGGCGCGGCGACGGCCACATGGCCGGCGCCCTTGCGTCGGCGCTTGCCGGCTCCTCCGACATCTTCGCCCGCCACGACCGGACCGAGACGCGCAGCGTCAATTTCATCGCCGCCCATGACGGCTTTACCCTGTTCGACCTCGTCTCACACAGTCACAAGCGCAATGGCCGAAACGGCGAGCACAATCGCGACGGCCATGACGAGAATTTTTCCTGGAACAACGGGGTTGAGGGCGAGCCGGCCAATCCCACCGTACTGGTCGAGCGTCGCCGCGACGTGGCGGCACTTCTCTCCACCCTGTTTGCCACCCGCGGCGCCATCATGCTGACCGCCGGCGACGAGTTCGGCCGAACCCAGAACGGCAACAACAATGCCTATTGCCAGGACAATGAACTGACCTGGCTCGACTGGCCGGCGGCAGACCAGGAGTTGATCGAACACGTCTCGCAATTGTCGACCTTGCGCAAGCGTTTCTCGGTCTTCGCCGAAACCCATTTCCTCCACAACCACGGCGCGGTGGAATGGCTGTCACCGGGCGGGACGCCGATGATTGTCGCGGACTGGGAAAACGGCGACGCGCTGGGGCTTGCCATGATCCTGCGGACGATCGACTACGAGCGGAAGACCGAACTACGCCTTGCGGTATTGTTCAACCGTTCCGATGCGACGCTGGACTTCCATTTACCTCGCAACGACAAGCGCAATTGGCACCACTTGCCCACCAACCGCCCCGTCGAGCGGATCCGCCTTGGCCCCCGCTCCGTCGACTTTTATGTTGAACACTGATCCTTTTCATTTTCCTTGCGCACAGGCGCGCTATTCCCTGTTCGGAAAAGCCCCTGTAAGAATTCAATGACTGCAACCATTGGTGAGGTTTTATGCCCCGTGAGATTTCCCTGGCCGATGTCTCGGCGCTGATCGGCGAGGAGATTGGCGTATCCAAGTGGATCACCGTCGATCAGACGATGATCGACGCCTTTGCCGGCGCGACGGACGATCACCAGTTCATCCATGTCGACCCGGTGCGCGCCGCCGAGACACCGTTCGGCGGGACGATCGCGCACGGTTTCCTGACGCTGTCGCTGCTGTCGACGATGAACTATGATTGCCTGCCGAAGATCCGTGAACAGACCATGGGCATCAATTACGGCTTCGACAAAGTGCGTTTCATGACGCCGGTCAAATGCGGCAAGCGCATTCGCGGGCATTTCGTGCTGGCCGAGGCCCGCTTTCGCGGCGCCGGCATGATGATGACCTCCTATGCGGTCACCATCGAGATCGAGGGCGAACGCAAGCCCGCGCTGACCGCCACATGGATGACCATCATCCAGTTCGACCCGAAGGACCGTCCCGAGGGAGTGTGATCGTGGAAACGTCGGAGATCGTCCGCCAGTCCTTCCTGCGGCAGGCAAAGGCCTGCGATGATCTCGGTTCTCCCTTCACCGCCCGGCTGTGCCGACTGGTCGCCGGAAGGTTGAGCGACAATACGGAGGTCGGCCGACAACTGCTGCGGTGGCGCGGTGATCCGACGAGCGCGGGCGATGCTCTGGCGCTGCGGCTTGCAGGCGCCTTGCATGCGCTCGTGCGTTCCGGGCGCGACGCGGGGCTTGCGGCCGTCTATCCACCCAACGGCGACGCGGACGAGGAAAGCCTGTGGGCCGCGATCGATATGGCCTTGCGCCGCGACGAGGCCTTCATCCTCGAGTGGCTGCTTTCGCCGCCGCAGACCAACGAAGTGCGCCGCTCCGGTGCGCTCGTGGCCGGCTTCCTCACCATCGCCGGCCTGTTCGGCAAACCGCTGGTACTGTCGGAAGTGGGTGCCAGCGCCGGGCTCAATCTGCAATGGGATCGCTATGCCTATCGGCTGGGCGCCGTCTCCTGGGGGCCCGCGTCGAGCGTCACGCTCGTACCCGACTGGGAGGGCGCGGCACCGCCGAAGGCTAATCTCGTTGTCAGTGGGCGCGCGGGCTGCGACCTCAACCCGCTCGATCCGTCGAACGCTGCGGATCGCGATCGTCTTGCCGCCTATATCTGGGCCGACCAGGCAGACCGGCTGCAGCGAACCCGCAACGCGCTCGAAATCGCCGCCGCGTCGGATCTGCGGGTCGATCGGGCCGATGCTGTCGAATGGCTGTCCGACCGGTTGGCACGGCCGCAAGCGGGCTCCGTCCACGTCGTCTACCATTCGATCGCCTGGCAGTATTTTCCGCCAGATCTGAAGGCCAGGGGCGAAGCGCTGATTGCCGAAGCGGGCGCCCGTGCCACCATGGACGCGCCGCTGGCCCGCCTGCAGATGGAAGCGGACGACAAGGCGGATGGCGCGGCCATCACCCTCCAGGTCTGGCCGAGCGGCGAACGGAACGAGATCGGCCGCGCCGATTTTCACGGCCGATGGGTCAAATGGAAAGGCTGGTCGGCAGCCTGATCTCCCGCCGGCCTCGTCACCATCAGGCGGTCGCGTCTTCCGCCGCCTCGTTGAGCAGGCCGAAGGCATATTCGGCAAAGGAACGCCAGCATTCGAGCCGGAACGTCTCCTCGTCGACCCGATAGAGCACGGCCTCGGTCTTGCCGAACACCGTTCGGGTGACGGCACCGACCGGGAAGGTCTTCAACGACAGGTTCAGCGGGCAACCGGCATTGATGGCATTGGCGGCACCCGGCCCCGAAACGATGATCGCGGTATTCCGGTGCGACACGTCGGTGGCCGAATGAACGACACCCGATGCCCTGCAGTCTGCCATGAGATCACCGCCCTTGTCGTCGATCAACAGCCACTCGTCCGGGCCGAGCCAGAAAGCCATGCGGCCCTTGGTGACAGTCGAGCCCTTCGGCTTGACCGGCAGCTTGACCCCGAGCGCCTTGGACAGCGCCACGACCTCTTCCGCCCCGGCCCGGAGCGACACCCGTTTCGCGACTTCGGCGGGCCTCAACCGTACCGAGGGCGAACCGCCATGCGCGCCGGAAAGCACGGTCTTGCGTTCAGCGACGAAAGCATCAGCCATGGATGCGGCCCCCTTCCTTGTCAAAGAATACGGTGTCGGTCACTTCCACCGCGATGGTCTTGTCCTTCATCGGCACGTAGAGCGTTTCGCCCATGCGCGCCCGGCCGCCGACCAGGGTGGCGATCGCGATGGATCGTCCAAGGTTCTCCGACCAGTAGGACGAGGTCACGTGACCGAGCATGGTCATCGGCTTCGGCTGGTTCGGATCGGCGACAATCTGGCCGCCCTCCTCCAGAACCTCGTTCGGGTTCTTGGTCAACAGGCCGACGAGTTGCTTGCGCCCTTCCTTGACGAGGTCCGGTCGCTTGAGGCCGCGAATGCCGACGAAGTCCTTTTTCTTCTTGGAAACCGCCCAGCCATAGCCGGCATCGTCCGGGGTCAGCGTGCCGTCGGTATCCTGGCCGACGATGATGTAGCCCTTCTCGGCGCGCAGCACGTGCATGGTCTCGGTGCCGTAGAGGCAGGCGCCGAGGCTGTCCGCCCGTTCCCAGATCTTCTGGAAGACATCAGCGCCGAAGTCGGCCGGCACGTTGACCTCATAGCCGAGCTCGCCGGTGAACGACACGCGGAACAGCCGGGTCGGCACGCCGCAGAACGTGCCTTCCGCCACGCTCATGTGCGGAAAGGCTTCGTTCGAGATGTCGATGCCTTCAACGAAGGGCGCGATGATGTCGCGCGCCTTGGGTCCCTGGACGGCGATGACCGCCCACTGCTCGCTCGAAGAGGTCAGCCACACCTTGAGATGCGGGAATTCCGTCTGGAGATAGTCTTCCATGTGGTTGAGGACACGCGGCGCACCGCCCGTCGTCGTCGTCACGTGGAAGCGGTCCTCGGCCAGGCGACCGACCACGCCGTCGTCATAGAGAAAGCCGTCATCGCGGGTCATGATGCCATAGCGGCACTTGCCCGGTTTCAGCGTGTCCCAGGCATTGGTATACATGAGGTTGAGGAACTCGGCCGCATCCGGGCCGACCACCTCGATCTTGCCGAGCGTCGAGGCGTTGAACACCCCGGCCGTCTCGCGAACCGTCTTGCACTCGCGGTTGACCGCTGCGTGCATGTCTTCGCCCGGACGCGGATAGTACCAGGCGCGCTTCCAGTTGCCGACATCCTCGAACGCCGCGCCCTGGCCGGCCTCATAGGCGTGCATCGGCGTCTTGCGGGTCGGGTCGAACAGTTCGCCACGCGAGTGGTTGATCAGCGTGCCGAAGGTCACCGGCGTATAGGGCGCGCGGAAGGTGGTGAGACCGACCTTCGGGATTTCCTTGCCGAGCATTTCGGCGGCGATCGCCAGTCCGTGCATGTTGGACAGCTTGCCCTGGTCCGAGGCCATGCCATTGGTGGTGAAGCGCTTGATGTGCTCGATCGAGTGCATGCCCTCGCGCACCGCCAGACGGATGTCCTTGGCGCAGACATCATGCTGGAAGTCGATGAAGGCCTTGACGCTGGTATCGCGCCCCGCCCCTTCGGCCGCACCGATCATGCCGCCGGTCCAGCCGAAGACATTGACGCCGGACAACCGGGTCGATGCCGCACCGCTGGCGCCTGCGCCCTTGGCCATCACCGCGCCGGCAGCCGAAGCCTCGTCGATGATCGCCTGCAGGTCGTCGGTGCCGTTGCAGGTGCCGACGCAGATGCTGTCCTGCGCATAGACATCCGGCAGGAAGCGGTCGTTGGCGGCATCGAACTTCAACTTGCCACGCGATTGCGAGAACAGATGGACGGACGGCGTCCAGCCGGCCGAGACAATCAAGGCATCGACCTCGATCTTCCGGCCGCTCGTGCCGCCGTTGCGCTTCACCGTCATCGAACGGATGCGAAGGCGACCCGCCGTATCGGTGACGGAGTGACCAACCAGCACCTCGATGCCGAGCGAGCGGGCCTGGGCCAGCACCGTCTCGCCGGGCTTTTCGCGGCAGTCGACGATCGCCGGGATGCTGATGCCGGCACGCTTCAGGTCGAAGGCTGCCTCATAGGCCGAATCATGAGCGGTATAGACGCCGACCTTGGCCCCGACGGCGACGCCGAAGTGGTTCAGATAGGTGCGCGCCGCCGACGCCAGCATGATGCCGGGACGGTCATTGTTGGCGAACACCATGTGGCGCTCGATCGAGCCGGTGGCCATCACCACCTTCTTCGTCCTCACCTGCCACAGACGCTCGCGCGGCAGGCTCTTGCCCGGCTTGGCCATATGGTCGGTAACGCGCTCGGCAAGTGCCACGAAGTTGTGGTTATAGTAGCCGAAGGCCGTGGTGCGGGTCAGCACCCGGACATTCGGCATGGCGGCCAGCCGCTCAGCAGTCGATTGCGCCCACGCATAGCCGTTCTGACCGTCGACGGTCGCGCCGGTGTCATAGTGGAAGGCACCGCCGACTTCCGGCTGCTCGTCGCAGAGGATGACCTCGGCGCCGGTCTCGGCTGCGGCAAGTGCTGCGGCAAGGCCGGCCGCACCGCCGCCGACGACGAGCACGTCGCAATGGGCATAGCGGCTGGAATAATGGTCCGGATCTTCTTCCTTCGGCGCAACGCCGAGGCCGGCGGCGCGGCGGATGAAGGGTTCATAGACCGAATGCCAGAAGGACTTCGGCCACATGAAGGTCTTGTAGTAGAAGCCTGCGGCGAAGAAGGGCGAGAAGAAGTCGTTGACCTCGCCGATGTCGAATGACAGCGACGGCCAGCGGTTCTGCGTCTCGACCTTCATGCCGTCGAACACTTCCTGAACCGTGGCGCGCACGTTCGGCTGGCGCCGGGCGGCATCGCGCGACACGTCGAGCAGCGCATTCGGCTCTTCCGGGCCGGCGGTCAGGATGCCGCGCGGACGGTGATACTTGAACGATCGGCCGACGAGGTGCATGCCGCTCGCCAGCATGGCTGAGGCGACGGTATCGCCCTCATAGGCCGTCAGGCTCTTGCCATCGACGGTGAAACGGGCGGTCCGGGCGGGCGTCAGGCGGCCCTTGCCGGGAATGCGATTGGCGCCGCTCATTTCGACGCTCCCTTCTCGACTGCGTTCGGGAGGAAGGCCGAAACGTCGGCCTTGGGCTCTCCGGCCTTGTAGGTCAGGTGGATCTTGTCGCTCACGCTGTCACGCACGGCATTGAAGAACCGGCCGCAACCGCTCATGTGGCGCCAGCGTTCGAAGATGAGGCCCTTCGGATTGTCACGCAGGAAGAAATAGTCCGCGAATTCTTCATCCGTGATGTCGGCGATATTCGCCGGGCGGGCGATATGCGCCTCGCCGGCGGCACGGAATTCGAGCTCGGAACGCTCTTCATCGCAATAGGGGCATTTGATCAGCAGCATGATGAACGTCCTTTGAGGATCAGTGCGCCACGGCGGCCGCGGCCGCCTCGTCGATCAGGCGCCCGGTGCGGAACCGGTCGAGGGTAAGGCCGGCCGCCAGGCGGTGCGGCTCGCCCTTGGCGATCAGATGGGCGAAGAGGTTGGCCGAGCCCGGCGTCGCCTTGAAGCCGCCGGTACCCCAGCCGGCGTTGACGAACAGGTTTTGAACCGGTGTCACGCTCTGGATCGGCGAACGGTCGGCCGTGTTGTCGGTGATGCCGCCCCACTGGCGCATCATCTTGACGCGTCGGAACATCGGGAAAAGCTCGCAGATGGCATCGAGCGTATGCGTGATGATCTGCAGGCCGCCGGTCTGCGAATAGGAATTATACTGGTCCGTGCCCGCGCCGATGACGAACTCGCCCTTGTCCGACTGCGAGATATAGGCATGCACCGTGTTCGACATGACGACGCAGGGAAAGATCGGCTTCATCGGCTCGGACACGAGAGCCTGCAGCGGGGTCGAGTGGACCGGCAGGCGTACGCCGGCCATGCCCATGACCACCGAGGAATGCCCGGCAGCCGACACGCCGATCTTCTTCGCGCCGATGAACCCGCGCGACGTCTCGACACCGGTGACCTCGCCGTTCGCTCCCCGGCGGATACCGGTCACTTCAGTGTTCTGGATGATGTGCACGCCGCGATCGGAAGCAGCACGGGCAAAGCCCCAGGCCACCGCGTCGTGACGCGCCGTGCCGCCGCGGCGCTGAAGCGCCGCGCCGTTGATCGGGTAGCGGGCGGTCTTGGAAATATCGAGCGGCGGGCAATAGGCCCTGGCCTGCTCCGGCGTCAGCCACTCGTTGTCGATGCCGTAGAGATTGTTGGCATTGATATGGCGCTTGAACGACTGCTGGTCATGCACATTATGCGACAGCATCATCACGCCGCGTGGCGAATACATGACGTTGTAATTGAGATCCTGGCTCAAGCCTTCCCACAATTTCAGGGAATGCTCGTAGATGTCCATGCTCTCTTCATAGAGATAGTTGGACCGGATGATCGTGGTGTTGCGACCGGTATTGCCGCCGCCGATCCATCCCTTCTCGATCACCGCGACATTGGTGATTCCATGTTCCTTGGCGAGGTAATAGGCCGCGCCGAGGCCATGGCCGCCGCCGCCGATGATGATGACGTCATAAGACTGACGCGGCTCGGGAGAGACCCATTGGGCTTCCCAGCCCTTGTGGGCTCTGAGCGCCTCGCGGGCCACGGCAAAAACCGAATATTTGCGCATTCGCCTCAAACTCCTGTAGTTCAGGCAATGGGGTAGGCTTGGACAGTGACAAATCCATATGCGTCATGACCGCCCTTTTGCGACGTTGCGACATGCCTCTTTCGACACGCGTGGACGGGCTTTGTCCGGCACGGTCTTTTGCCCTGGCGAAAACGCCTGCACCATCTGGACTTCGGCCCGATGTTCTGTTAATTGGCCTCGCTAATCGCCGGGCTTGCAGCCTGGCGAAAAAGGATAGTTCTTCGTTTCGCCGATGACCTGACTTTGGCGGAACGACCACTCGAAACCAAAGGAACGGGATAAACGTGCAGGTACTAGTCCGCGACAACAATGTTGACCAGGCGCTTCGCGCTCTCAAGAAGAAGATGCAGCGCGAAGGCATCTTCCGCGAGATGAAGATGCGCGACTATTACGAGAAGCCCTCGCAGAAGCGTGCACGCGAAAAGGCCGAAGCGGTGCGCCGCGTTCGCAAGCTGGCTCGCAAGCGCATGCAGCGCGAAGGTCTGATTGCTGCGCCCCCGGCACGCGTCGCTCGCTGATCTGTCGTTTTTTCGACGTTTTCCGATGTTCTAAGGGCGGGGGCGATCGTTTCGCCGCCGCTCTTTTCCTTTCTATCAATAGCGCTGCCGTTCGGCTCCTCGGCGACGGACAGCCCGCCGGACAAATTGGCCCGCCATGATCGATCATTCGCTTCCTGAGACCCCAAAGCTCGCCATCGCCGGGACGCGCCGCTTCGCCGGCATGGTCGCGTTTGTCGCCCTCATCGGCCTTGCCGGTTGCCAGACAATCGAAAGCCCCGACACGATCCGCATCGATCGCGAACAGGGTTCGGATGAGAACATCGCATCGCTGTCTTCGGTCATCGCCGCCAATCCGCGCGATCCGGAAGGCTATAACGTCCGTGGTTCGGCCTATGGCCGGGCCGGGCAGTTCAACAAGGCGCTGGACGATTTCAATACGGCCCTGCAGCTCAATCCGAACTTCTACCAGGCCTATGCCAACCGCGCGCTCGTCTTCCGCAACATGGGCAAGCCGGTCGAGGCGGCCCGCGACTACAATGCCGCGCTGCGCCTGAACGCCAATTACGATGTCGCCTATATCGGCCGTGGCAATATCTACCGCCAGGCTGGCCGGATCGACGAGGCCTTTGGCGACTTCAACCGCGCCATCCAGCTTGATACGACGGACGGCCGCGCGTTCCATAATCGCGGCCTGATCTTTCAGTTGCGCGGTCAACACGACAAGGCGATCGACGACTTCTCGAAGGCGATCTCGCTGTCGCCGAGCGCGCCCGAGCCGTATAACGGCCGCGGCGTGTCCTATGTCGCCATGAACGACGACGAAAATGCCTTCGCCGACTTCAACCACGCCATCGAACTGAACGGCAAGATCGCCGAATCCTGGGCCAACCAAGCGCTGATCTACGAGCGCCGCGGCGACAAGGCCCGCGCAGCGAAGTCTTATTCGCACGCTCTCGGCCTCGACCCCAAATATCTGCCGGCCCAGCAGGGCCTTGCCCGCACCCGCGGCGGCGGCGCCTGATCGAAACGTCGAGGCAGAAACGATCCAGAGTGAAAAATGCCGGCTCCGCGCCGGCATTTTTAATGCAGGTTTGTGATCGTCAGCTCCGCTTGTCAAACAGCATCGGCAGCGGTCGACGTCCAGATTCCCGGGCAAGGTCGACAAGCACCGAAGCCATGGACGCCGCGACCAGGCCACCGGCGGCGATCATCACCAGGCTGGCAAGGGCAAAGCCGATCGCCGCGGTGGAAAGGCCGCACAGTCCGGTCAACAAGACCGACAAAGGCCAACCTGCCTTGGCCCCCATGGGCGCGACCAGCAATGCACCCGCCAGGGCGCCCATCAAGGCGCAGAGCCAGAAGGCCGCCGGGGCCAGCGTGACGAGAAAGACGCCGGCGAGCAGCAAGGTCATGGCGGCGACGGCGACCTGCAGGCGGCTGAGGCCGGCAAAGGCCAACCGGGATGCGCCGGCCGCCCGGATGCGTCGGAAGAAAAGCACGCTCCCGCCGCCCAGAACCAGGCAGCCCGCGATCATCGCGATGGTGGCCGCGCCCAGCCGTTCGATATCACCGGTTCCGATACTCGCCTGCCAGAACAGTGAACCGCTGTCGACGATGGCGGAGGAAAGCAGGATCGCAACGATGCCGTAGAGGATCAAGAGGCCGGTCAGGAACAGCGGAACACGTGCCAGAGAGGCGGAAAGCGCCAGGCCCGCGCCCAGCGTGACACCGATCCCGACCGCCAGCAGGATCAGCAGCAAGCTTCCGAAACTTGGTTCAGACGCCAGCAGGGCGGCAAGAGCGGTAAAACCGAGCCCAAGGGCCAGGAGCGGAACCAGAGCGGGCAAGGGCCGCCCGCCGGCGCCGCTGATCGCGCAAATAGCTAGGAGAACGGCAGCGGCGAGATCGCAGATGACGGCCAATTGCTGCATGCCCATTCAGCCCACGCGCCGCTTGCTGGCCGAAATCCGCCGCGCAGCGATCAGCAGACCGGCGACCACGCCGGCCGAGACCAGCAGCAGAGCCACGAATGACAGGCTACGCGCAGCGCCCGCCGGGGACCCGCCGACGATCAGGATCGCACCGCCGGAGATCGCTGCGGCAATAAGGCCGGCGATCACCACGAATGCCTGGCGATGGCCGCGCAATGTTCGGGATGCAGAAACCCAGCCGACGAAGATCGCCAGCGCGAAGACCGCGAGCCGAAAGAGGAAAGGATCGGATGCGGCAGTGAACATGCTTGCGCCTTTCCTGCCGCCGACCGATCAACGCATCAGGAAAACGCCGGCGACGGTCAGCACGACGAGAACGATCAGGCCGCCGAGGAAGCCGGCGCCACCGAAGAAGCCGGCCGCCATGGCGATCAGCAATGCGACGAGGAAGATGGTGCTGTACTTGGTCCCGGCAACGAAGAGATCATAGGTCTTTTCATGCTCGTTATAGTTCATCGAAGCGCCGGTTTCGACGGGACCGCCGTGGTGTTCGCTCATGATCTGTCTCCCATTGGGCGGCCGCATCACCTTGGTAGCGGGCCGCCGACTTGAATCTCACCAGGTGCAGGCTGCTGCGTCGAACACGCCTCTCCCCTTTTCCGCCTTACACAAAGCTTCAAAGGAGTGCAATCAGTCAGCGCGCCCCATGCTGGATTATTCAATAATGCACACCGGCAATGGCCCCTGGAATGTGCCCCTCGGCCACCAGGCGTGCGGAAGGCAGCACGGTAAGCGACGGCGCCGCCTGCGTTCTGTCACGGCCGAACATCAAGCGCCGCTCGTGTTCACCCGAATTGAAGAACGGGTAGCGCTCAAGCAACTTCCTGCCCGTCGTATGGGTGTTCGTGGCGAGCAGCGTCAGTTCCAGCCCGTAGATCTCGGTCATCCTGCGATCGACGATCGTGTCGGCATAGAAGACGCGTTTGTAGAAAGCAGCATGTGGCGGTCGCACATGCTGCAACACGCGGTCGGCCTTGAAATAGGCGGCAGCGACAATGCTCGGCCTGAGCGTGATGTAGGGCAGGACCGGAAGCTCCGCGGCGACCTGTGGCTCGACGGCGAAACGCGCCGGATCGATGAGGGTGAGCCCCGCCTCGAGGAAATCGTCGATCGCATCCGGAAACACACCCGATGACTGTGCGACCGGGTGGCTTGGCGTCACATAGTGCAGCCGCACGGTGCTAACCAGTTCCTCGAAATAGTAGACGCCGAAGACATAGGCATGGTCGTCGAAATCGATGTCGTCGATCAGACTGGCTGCGCCGACCGGCAGGACGTCAGCCGCCTTGTAAGCGCGGTAACGGAGCCGTTCGATCTCGCCAAAATCCTCGCTGCTTTCGATGCGGCGATACTCGATATTGTCGAGCAGCGACATCAGCCTTGAAGCAAAGCTTTCGGGCACCTCGGCGCGTGCATTCATTCGGTGGCCTCGCGGTTTACGGTTTGTTAACCAACCTTAGCGAACCACGAGAGGTTGCACACTTGCGAAATCTAGCACTGCGACCATTTACCGTTTGTTAAGGTTAACAAATGCTTAGAAAACATGGTTAACCGAGGGTTGCGGCCTTTGGCGCACCCTTGAAATACAGGGGATTTCGCAAACCAGATCTGGACTGATATCAGGCGACGTTCGCGGCGCCGGCGGCAACCAGCTTCTTTTCGGCCCGTTCGGCGAGGTCGGCGACGGCATTCGAGGCGATCGGCATCGAATAGACATAGCCCTGGATGAGGTCCGCCAGGTCGTATTTTGCCAGCAGCGCGAGTTGTTCCTGGGTCTCCACCCCTTCGACGATGATGCCGAGATCGAGCTGGCGCGACAGGGTGACGATGCCGCGCAGCAGCTTCAGCCGCTTGGCATCCTCGCCGATGTTGCGAACGAAGGAACGGTCGATCTTGACCTGGTCGACCGGCAGCGAATCGAGATAGCTGAGGCTGGAGAAGCCGGTGCCGAAATCGTCGATCGCGATGGTGATGCCGTGCTGGCGCAATTCCTCGAGGATGAGGCGGACGGCGCCCAGTTCCTCGATCAGGCTCGACTCGGTGACCTCGAGGTGCAGGCGCGTCGGCGCCAGCCCCGACTCCTCGAGCGCATCGAGCACCGTCCTGACGATGTCGTCGTTGCGCAGGTCCTGGACAGACAGATTGACCGAGACGCCGATCGTCTCCGGCCAGGTCACGCAATCGCGGCACGCCGTGCGGATCATGAAGCGGGTGATGTCGGCCACGATCCCCATTTCTTCGGCGATCTGGATGAAGATATTGGGCGGGATCGCGCCCTTTTCCGGATGGGTCCAGCGCGACAGCGCCTCGCAGCATGCGATCCGCGATCCGTCGGACACGAACATCGGCTGGTAGACGGCCTGCAGCGCGCCGGCCTCGACCGCTTCCTTCAGGTCGGTCTTCAGCCGCTGGCGCTCGATATAGCGCGCATCCATCTCCTGGGCGAAGACTGTGAAATTCCCCTTGCCGCGCGACTTTGATTCGAACACCGCCAGGTCGGCCTTGATCTGCCATTCCTCCATGCGCAATTCGGCGACGTCCATCTGCACCGCGCCGGCACAGAAGGTCACGGCAAAACTGGTCCCGTCGATGTCGTATTGACCGGCGATGGCGGCATGGATGGCGCGCATGCGCTGCTCCAGATCGGAACGTTCCTCGGCATTGGGGAAGAACAGGACGAACTGGTCACCGACGAGATGGCCGACGATCGCCTCCCCTGCGGCGAGCTTCAGCAGCCGGTTGGCGATCGCCGCGAGCAGCCGGTCGCCGGTCACGTGACCCTTCATGTCGTTGACATGCTTGAACTCGTCGACATCGAGGACCATGAAGGCGATCTCGCCCCCCTTGCTGCGCGCCGCGATCTGGTCCTTGACGAGTTCGGCGAAATAGCCGCGCTGCGGCAGTCCGGTCAGTGAATCGAACCGCACCATGTGCAGGATCTTGCGGTCGGCGCGCACGCGCGCAGTGACGTCCTCGAAGATCAGCACCACGCCGCCCTCGGGGCGACGGCTGGCGGAGAATTCCAGCACCAGATCCTCGGAGAACTGCATGATGGCCCGCGAAATCGTGCCGTCCATCAACTGCGCGAGCTGGCGCTGGATCAGGCTCGGCATCGAACCGTCGATGAAGGTATGGCGCACGCCGTAACGCAGCACGACGTCGAGATCGCAGCTCTTCAGCCGCGCCCGCTCGCCGAGATTGAGCAAGTCGCAGGCCTTGCGATTGATGACCTCGATGCGGTTGTGCGGATCGAGCATGATCAGGCCGTGCGTCATATTGTTGAGCGCGGTGTCGAAGCTGCCGACGACCTTCTTGATTTCCCGGGCCGCGAGGACGTTCTCATAGAGAAATTCGCGCACGCCCTTCGCCATCGCCTGGGTTGTCAGGACGAAGGGAATGAGCATGACCGACAACAGGACCTTGTAGGGGTCTTGCGAAAAGGCGGCGCCGACGATGATCGGAGCGCAACAGGCCAGGCTCTGAAGGTTGACGGCCAGCCGCGAGCCATAATTGCGACCGACGACGGACACCATGGAGGCCATGGTCACGGAAACGCAGGCAAGCTCGACGAAGGTATCCTCGAATTCGAGAATGGAATAGCCGCAGCCGATCCCGAGAATGGCCGCGGTCGAGGCGCCGCCCAGGACATAGCGCGCCTCCCATTGCCGGATGTCCTCGAGCGACCAGGTCGACTTCTCGGCCTTGCTGAAGCGGGCGAAGAGGAGGAGACGATTGGCGAAGACAACCACGAAGGCGACGGCCAGCATGACGAAGACCAGATCCTTGGTCTTATGATAGACCACGAGATAGGTCAGGATGTGGACCAGCATGCCGGTGAACAGAGTCCGCCTGTTGCCGAACAGCGAGCTGACGAAGGACAGGTAAACGTCCGTCGGCACAGCTTTCGTGCCATGAGCCTTCATCCGTTGGCCTCCTTGTCCCTGCAACCTATGCAAAACGATTTAAAAATCGATTGCCAAAAACACAGGAAAATCCATAGTCGAGCACAAGCGTCGTTTAGACACGACACCCCGCGCGACATCAGTCCCCAGGCCACTGCCGCAGCTTGCGCAATTTCGCCAGGATGGCAAATCGCTCGTTTCAAACGCGTTAAGGCCGATAAAACGGCATGCCGTGCCTTGTCCCGAAATGGGACGCCGCGAATGACCCACCAGATGGTCTCCTGACCTCCCCCGAGACCGCCGCTGCATCTGCCAAAAACTGACGTTATGCATTAGACGAAAGGCTACATGAACAGAGGGGGCAGATTGCGGAAAAGGCCGGAAAACCGGATCTTTCACCCGTTGCACGTCGCCTTTTCATGCTCTAAGGACGACCCTTAGTATTTGGGGAGACAAACATGAAAGTGTTACTGGCAATCACCCGGGTGATCGATGCGATCAACGGGGCAATAGGACGCTGGGTGTCCTGGCTGCTCCTTGCCGCCGTCCTGATCAGCGCCGGCAATGCGGTCATCCGCAAGATGTTCGACATATCGTCGAATGCCTGGCTCGAACTGCAGTGGTATCTCTACGGTACCGTGTTCATGCTCGCCGCGGCCTATACCCTGCTGAAAAACGAGCATATCCGCATCGACATCGTCGCGAGTTCGTGGAGCAAGAGAACGCGTGACTGGATCGACCTGATCCTGCACATCATCTTCCTTGTCCCCTTCACCTTCCTGATGACCTGGCTTGCCTGGCCGTGGTTCTTGAACTCCTTCACTATCGGCGAAATCTCCTCCAGCGCCGGCGGCTTGATCGTCTGGCCGGCGAAAGCTGCGGTCTTCTTCGGCTTCCTGCTGTTGAGTGCCCAGGCGATCTCCGAGATCATCAAGCGTGCCGCCATCATCTCCGGCCACCTCGAAGACGCGGCCGACGCAAAAGACGCCAACGAAGTGACGGGGCACTGACATGATCGATTTCATCGCGCACAATCTCGCCCCGATCATGTTCACCACGGTGATGCTGATGCTTCTGCTCGGCTATCCCGTGGCTTTCACACTCGCCGCCGGCGGCCTCATCTATTTCGCCTTCGGCGTCGAGCTTTCCACTATTTCCCCGGAAATCAGGCTCTTCTGGCCGCTGTTGCAGTCCCATCCGGACCGCATCTACGGCATCATGTACAATGACACGCTCCTGTCGATCCCGTTCTTCACCTTGATGGGCCTCATCCTCGAGCGCTCGCGCATGGCGGAAGACCTGCTGGACACCATCGGCCAGCTGTTCGGCCCGATCCGCGGCGGTCTCGCCTATGCGGTCATCCTGGTCGGCGCGCTGCTGGGCGCCACCACCGGCGTCGTCGCCGCCTCGGTCATGGCTATGGGCCTGATCTCGCTGCCGATCATGCTGCGCTATAACTACAACCGTCCGCTGGTCGCCGGCACGATCGCCGCCTCGGGCACGCTCGCCCAAATCGTCCCGCCATCGCTCGTCCTGATCGTCATGGCAGACCAGCTCGGCCGCTCCGTCGGCGACATGTATGTCGGCGCTCTGTATCCGGCGCTCCTGATCATCGCCGCCTACTGCCTCTACATCTTCGCCATCACGATGATCAAACCGAATTGGGCGCCGGCTCTGCCGCTCGAAGCCCGCACCCTCGGCGGCGGCGTCACCTCGCTGGTCGTGATGATCGCCATCAGCGTCGGCCTGTATTTCCTCGGCCATGAAGTGCTCTTCACCGGCATTGAAAGCCCCGAATGGCGTGAAGTGTCCGCGCTCGCCTTCGGCGTCTTCGCCGTCTATCTCGTCGCTCTGGCCAACCGGACGTTCAACCTCAATATCATCTCACGGCTGACCCAGCAGGTCATCATCGTCCTGATCCCGCCGCTGGCGCTGATCTTCCTCGTGCTCGGCACCATCTTCCTCGGCATCGCGACGCCGACCGAAGGCGGCGCCATGGGAGCCGCCGGCGCGATCATCATGGCGGCGATGAAGGGCCGCCTGTCGATGGCGACCATGAAGCATGCGCTCGACGCCACGACCAAGCTGTCGGCCTTCGTCATGATGATCCTGATCGGCGCCCGCGTCTTCGGCCTGACCTTCTACGGCATCAACGGCAATGTCTGGATCGAGGAACTGCTGACCGCGCTTCCCGGCGGTGAATACGGCTTCCTGATCGTGGTGACGATCATCGTCTTCATCCTCGGCTGCTTCATCGACTTCTTCGAGATCGCCTTCATCATGGTGCCGCTGCTGGCTCCGGTCGCCGACAAGCTCGGTATCGACCTGGTCTGGTTCGGCGTCATCCTCGGCATCAACCTGCAGACCTCGTTCCTCACCCCGCCCTTCGGCTTCTCGCTGTTCTACCTGCGCTCGATCGCGCCGGCCGGAAAGTGGAAGGACAAGGTGACCGGCAAGACGATGGACGGCATGAAGACGCTGGACATCTACAAGGGCGTGTTCCCCTACATCATCATCCAGTTCCTGGCGATCATGGTGGTCATCGCCTTCCCCGGCCTGGTCATGCGCTACAAGGGCGATGCTCCGACCATCAACCCGGCCGACGTGCAGATCGAGGTTCCCGGCTTCGGCCAGGGCGGGGGCATGACGCTGCCGCCGCTCGGCTCGGACGGCAACGGCGCGCCGAATTTCGGCCTGCCCCCACTGGGTGGCGCGAACGGCAATGGCGCCCAGGCTCCGGCCATGGGCCTGCCGCCGCTCAACCTGGGCGGACCGCAGCCGGCGCCTGCTCCGGCAGCGCCCGCAGCCAATCCGGCCACCGACCTCAGCCAGCCGCCGGTCATCCGGTAAGCACGAGCCGGGACCCCTCGGAATACCTGCAGACGAGCACAATAGCAGACGCCCCGGATTGAAGGTCCGGGGCGTTTTGTTTTGGCCTAAGCAAGGACTTGTGGCGAACGGCAGATCCGACGTCCCTGTCCCGCCGACCGCCCACGAAAAAGGCTCCGGGCAAGAACCCGGAGCCTCCGATGGTCTACGGCCTGGTAAAGCTTAGAGCTTGCCGGCGCGCTGCTGGATCATCATGAACGTGTCGAAGGTGTATTCGCCGAGCTGAGCCCAGAGATAGGCATCCTTCTTGAACGCCAGCTGATCGTCGTAGATCTTCTTGAAGAAGGGGCTCTGAGCGCTCAGTTCGGCATAGATCTCGATCGCAGCCTGATAGCAGGCTTCCATGATTTCCTGGCTGAACGGACGAAGCACGGTTCCCTCGGAAACCAGCTGCTTGATCGCCGCCGGGTTCTTGGCGTCGTACTTTGCCATCATGTTGGTGTTGGCGAAGGCGCAGGCATCGGTGATGATCGCCTGGTAGTGCTTCGGCAGGTTGTTGTACTTCTCCAGGTTGAAGAAGCCGTGAACGACCGGACCGGCTTCCCAGAAACCCGGATAGTAGTAGTACTTGGCGACCTTGTGGAAGCCGAGCTTGGAATCGTCGTAGGGACCGACGAATTCGGCAGCATCGATCGTGCCCTTTTCCAGCGCCGGATAGATGTCGCCGCCGGCGAGCTGCTGGGGAACGACGCCGACCTTTTCGAGCACCTTGCCGGCCAGACCGGCAATACGCATCTTCAGGCCCTTGAGGTCGTCGACGGTGTTGATTTCCTTGCGGAACCAACCGCCCATCTGAACGCCCGTGTTACCGGCCGGCAGACCGTAAAGGTTCTGGGTGGCGAAGAACTCGTTCATCAGCGTGTTGCCGTTGCCCTGGTTGAACCAGGCATTGGACATGCGCGCGTTGAGGCCGAACGGAATGGCGGTACCGAAGGCGAAGGTCGGTTCCTTGCCCCAGAAATAGTAGGAAGTGGTGTGCGCGGCTTCGACCGTGCCGGCGGCAACGGCATCGACGGCCTGCAGGCCGGGGACGATTTCACCGGCGGCGAAGACCTGGATCTGGAAATTGCCGTCGGTTGCCGCAGCAACGCGTTCGGCGATGTCGACAGCGCCACCATAGATGGTGTCGAGCGACTTCGGGAACGAAGACGTCAGACGCCAGGTGACCTTCGGGTTTTCCTGGGCGATGGCAGGGGCTGCCAGCACCGTGGATGCGGCGACGCCCGTACCGGCTACACCCGCTTTCTTGATAAATGAACGACGATCCATGAATTGACCTCCCATCATGGTTTACTCCAAACGGTGGAAACCTTGCGCCCCCTCCCGATGGCAATGGAGGCGAGATAACCATTTTGTCCTAGGGGTTTCAAGCGCCACAGCAATATTCTTTCGGACTAGATCGGCAATTCGGGCGATTGCTCCTGCACCTCTGCCATGCGGATTGTATTAGTTGCGTTTTCGGGTTGCGCCTCGGTCCGGAAACATCCTCGTCGGGCGGCCCGATGGAGCGTTTCGCCGGCATGGATAGGCAAAATTTGCCTGCCGGTTTCCAAGGCAAGGACCTCGGGCGACTTTCCGCAACCCGCCCCGGCGCTCCGCAAAGCCAGAAGGCCGGAACACGATCACATATTGACTTATCCCCCCGGCTCAATTCAAGAAATGCTTGATGCCCGAAGAGGCTGTCTCTGGAGTTTCCGATGCCCAAGCCGATCATTGCCATTCCCGCCGACATTCGCGAATTCGACGGAACGCACTGGCATGCCGCCCAGAACCAATATGTCCGTGCCGCCCTCAAGGTCGCCGGCGTGATGTCCTTCATCATCCCGGCCTTCGAGGACGGAAACGAAACCGATGCTCTGCTGGACCGGGTCGACGGGCTCCTCGTCTCGGGCTCGGCCACCAACGTCCACCCGGCGCTCTACGGCGCGGAAGCGCGCGACAGCGACGGTCCGTTCGACCCGGCGCGCGACGCCACCACCCTGCCGCTCATCCGCCGGGCAATCGAACGCGGCATTCCACTGTTTGCCATCTGTCGCGGCATCCAGGAACTGAATGTCGCGCTCGGTGGAACGCTGGCCAGCGAGATCCAGGAGCAGGAAGGCGTGTGGGACCACCGCAAGCCGCAGCATGACAATCGCGACGTTGTCTACAGCATTCGCCAGGACGTGATCGTGGCGGAAGGTTCCTGTATTGCCCGCTATCTCGGTACCGCCGGTTCGATCCAGGTCAACTCGCTGCATCGCCAGGCGATCTCGAAAACGGCTCCAGGCCTTCAGGTGGAGGCACTGGCCGAGGACGGCACGATCGAGGCGGTATCGGTGATCGACGCCAAGGGCTTTGCCATCGGCGTGCAATGGCATCCGGAATACTGGGCAGAAACCGACAGCCCGTCGCGCGCCCTGTTCGAGGCCTTCGGCGACGCCGTGCGCGCCTACGCAAAGAGCAAGGCCTGAGCCGGCCCTGAGCCGTTTGCCGTAAAAGTCCGCCTCAGGTCTCTTGCGGCGTTTCCGGCACCGGCGTCAAAGCCCGGCCCGTGTCGAACCAGGCGATCAGATTGTCGACCACCAGATCCGCCATGGCATTGCGGGTCGGGACCGAGGCCGAGGCGACATGCGGAAGCAGCGAGACGTTCGGTAAATCGATCAGGTCCTGCGGCACCTGCGGCTCGTTCATGAAGACATCGAGGCCCGCCGCAGCGATCGTTCCCGCCTTCAGCGCCGCGATCAGCGCCGGCTCGTCGACCGTCGTGCCCCGACCGACATTGATCAGCACGCCACGCGGCCCCAGCGCCTTCAAAACATTCGCATCGATCGCCCCGATCGTCGCGGGCGTCTTCGGTACGATCGAGATCAATGTGTCGACCGCCTCGGCAAGACCGAGCAGCGTGGGGAAATGGGTGTAGCCGACATCCGCGCGCGGCCGGCGCGTGCAATAGCTGATCTTCACCTTGAAGGGCTCCAGCCGCCGCGCGATCTCCAGGCCGATCCGGCCGAGCCCGTGAATGCCGACATGCCGCCCTTTCAGCGACAGCGGCGAGAGTGGGAAAGGCCCCTCGGCCGCCCAGCGTCCCTGGCGCAGCCAGGTCTCCGCCTGCGGCAATTGCCGAACCGTGTTGAGCAACAGGGCGATCGCGGTATCGGCGACCTCGTCGTTCAACACGTCCGGAGTGTTGGAGACGACAATGCCGCGCGCCGCGGCGGCGCGAACGTCGACGCCGTCATAGCCCACGCCGAAACTGGCGACCATTTCGAGGTTCGGCAGCCTGGCGATCCAGTTGGCGGTAAGCGCGCCCGACACGGCAATCGCACGTATCTTTTCGGCATCGTCTGAGGAAATCTCGAGTTCCGGGCCATGCGGCACGCAAACCAGATCGAAACGGGCGGAAAGTCGCTCCGTAACGCGCGGGTTGATCCGGCCCGGCACGAGAATGGTGGCGCGCGAATTCGGCATTTGGCCTCCTGTCGGTCAGCGAGTGTGGATCGGGCCGGTCGACTGGCGAATGCGCATTTCCGGCTTGATCAGGTGGATACCGTCCGGCTCGTGACTGCCGGCCAGCTTGTCGAGCAGCGCGCGGGCGGCAAGCCGTCCCACTTCCGCCTGGCCGTTCCACACCGTGGTCAGCGACGGCGTGGCGATCGAGGCCTCCTCGAGATCGTCATAGCCCGTCACCGAAATGTCGCGACCGGGCACCAGACCGGCGCGGGCAATGCCGTTCATCAGGCCGATGGCGACGAGGTCGTTCCAGCAGACCGCCGCGGTCGGCTTCTGCGGCAGGGAGAGGAAATGCACGGCGGCCTCGAAGCCCCCCTGCTTGGTGCGGGGTCCTGGAATGCGCAGTTCCGGGTCCACTTCGATGCCCGCCTTGCGCAGCGCATTGACATAGCCCTGGTAGCGGTCCCGCCCCGTCGAGGTCTGGTCCGTGCCGCCGATCATGGCGATCGTCCGGTGCCCGAGCCCGATCAGATGGTTGGTGGCGAGCGAGATGCCATAGCTGTCGTCGCCGCGATAGGTCGGCACGTCGAGGCCTTCCATCTGCCGCGCGATCAGGATCGCCGGCATGCCGTTGTCCTCGGCCAGCCGGATGTCCTCAACCGGCGTGCCGATGGCCGGGGACATGATGACACCGTCGCCGCCAAGCTGCAGCAGCGTCTCGATGAAGTTCCGCTGCTTGTCGACCGAATCATAGTGGTTGGACAGGATGAAGGTGTGGCGGCTACGGTCCAGTTCGCTCTCGATTGCTTTCAGGATCTCGCCGTAGAATGGGTTCATGATGTCGTGCACGACGACGCCGATAATGCCCGAACGAGAGGTGCGAAGACTGGCGGCCCGGCGGTTGTAGATATAGCCGAGGGTCCGCGCCTGTTCCTTGATCTTCTCGCGCGTGTCGGCAGCCACCAGCGGGCTATCGCGCAATGCGAGCGAAATGGTTGCAGTCGACAGCCCCAGCGACTCGGCGATCGTTGACAGTTTGACCTTCTGAGCCACTTTGCCTCCCTTGATGGATCGATGCATGCCCTGCGGTCCCCTCCAACGCACCTAAACTGTTTAATTAAATAATTTAAGTGCGCATTTCAATTCCCGTTTTCCCGGAAATCGGGCGAGACCATCAGTCCTTCGACGTATGACCGTGCAGGTTTTCCTCCACTGCGGCCAGAAGCTTGAGCAATTGCCTGACCTCCTTGCCGGACAGGCCGGTAGTCGCCAGTGCTTCGATTTCCGCCGAAGCCGCGGCAATGTTCTCGAGCCGGGAGCGCCCCTCGGCTGTCAGGTGCACCATGGTCAGGCGACCGTCCGCATCGACATTACGACGCTCGACGAAACCCTGGGCCTCCATCCGGCCGATCGTGCGGGTCATGGTCGGCGCCTTGACGCCCAACCTCTGGGCCAGCGCGCCCGGCGTCAAGCCCTCTTCCTCGGCGAGCAATTGCACCACCGTGTCCTGTCCGGCATAGAGGCCGCTGTCGGCAAGACTGCGCGACAGGTGCGTGCGCATGGCGCGGGCAAGCTGGGTCACGGCGGCGGCCAGCGACAACTGGCGTTCGCCATTCTCCTTCTTCTTGCCCGACTTGTTCTTCTTGTCGCCCTTGTCCTTTTTCGCCATTGTGCCTCCCTGCCGCCCTATGGCGAAACCAACATCATGATGTGCCGGCTAATATTCTGCCAGAAATCCATAACGAACAAAGAAGATCAACGCCAGATGCAGCCATCCAAGCCCGACATGCACGACAAAGGACCTGCGCTCCCGTCAGAGATGCGGCCCGATGCGATCGCCGTTCTTCCGCTCGGGGCCCATGAACAGCACGGACCGCACCTGCCGTTCGAAACCGACACCCTGATCGTCGAAGGGATCGTCTCCCGCCTCGCGCGGAAGCTCCCCGCGGATCTGCCGGTCATATTCCTGCCCGCCGAGCCGGTCGGCTATTCGATCGAGCACATGGACGTCGCCGGAACCAGGAGCCTTGCCTATCAGGAGGCCGTCGAGCGCTGGCTGGCGATCGCCGCGGATCTTTCGAGCAAGGGCGTCCGCAAACTCGTCATGCTCAACGCCCATGGCGGCAATTCCCCGCTGATGACCATCGTCGCCACCGAAGCGCGGGTGCGCTTCGGCATGCTGGCGGTGGCGACCAGCTGGACGCGCTTCGGCCTGCCCGAAGGCGTCATCTCGCCCGAGGAAAAGGCGATCGGCATCCATGGCGGCGAGATCGAGACCTCGGTCATGCTGGCCCTGCATCCCGACAGAGTGGACATGGAAAGCGCGCAAGACTTCCCGTCGCGCCAATCCGACTATGCCGCGCGGTTTACCCATCTGCGCGCCTATGGCCCGCATGCCTTTGGCTGGAAGATGTCGGACCTCAACCGGCAAGGCGTCACCGGCAATGCCAAGGCCGCATCGGCGGAAAAGGGCGAGAGATTGATCGATCATGCGGTGGATGGGCTGATCGCATTGTTGAAGGATGTGCAGGCGTTCGATCCCGCTGACCTTGCTTGAATTGAAAGACCCTGCGAGATGCGCTATTCTGGTCTAAAATATTGGACCAGAAACGAGTTCGATGATGCGCATGCCCGTCAGCGAAGCAAAGGCCAACCTGACCGATCTGGTGCGACGCGCCTAGGGCGGCGAGGAGATCATTCTCACCCGCCACGGCAAGGAAACCGTCAGGCTGTCCCCCGTCACGCCGGTTCAGACACCCGCGGAACGACGCGCCATCATCGCGGAAATCCGTGCCCGTGCGCCTGAGCCCCAGGCCACCGACGGGGGCGCGGCGCGCAGCCAGGATTTCCTCTATGACGACAACGGCCTGCCCGGATGATCGCGGTCGACACGTCGGCGCTTATGGCGATCGTCCGCAACGAGGTGGCCGCCAATGACTGCCAGGCAGTGCTCGAAGCCAACAGCGAGGTGTGCATTTCCGCCGGCACCCTGGCCGAAGCCCTGATCGTCGGCACGACCAGGGGACACCTGCAGGAAATCCGCGACCTGGTCGATCGGCTCCACTTCACCGTCATCGACGCGACCGAGGAAACGGCGGAACGTGTCGCCGTGGCCTATGCCCGCTGGGGAAGGGCAACCATCCGGCCGGATTGAATTTCGGCGACTGCTTCGCCTATGCGCTCGCCGAACAGCTTAACTGTCCGCTCCTGTTCGTCGGCAAGGACTTTTCCAGGACCGACATCCTCCCGGCGCTTCCTGCCTGAGCTTGGTGAAAGCGAAACACCGGACGAGCGGCGAGCTGGTGGTGAACGGCTGCGCCCGCACAACCACTTTCCATTGTGCCCGCCGGAGCCTCACAACCGCCGACCTGCCACCAAGGTCTTTGAATTCCGGAAAAATCTGCCGGCAAGTGTTGTAAGCCGCGGACCCGACAGCCTATATCTCTGCCCAGCAAACAAGGAAGGCAATCATGACCGAAGCTGCCGCAAAACCCATTCCCGTCACCGTGCTCACCGGTTATCTCGGTGCCGGCAAGACGACGCTCCTGAACCGCATCCTGTCCGAAAGCCATGGCAAGAAATATGCGGTCATCGTCAACGAGTTCGGCGAGATCGGCATCGACAACGACCTGATCGTCGAGTCGGACGAAGAAATCTACGAAATGAACAACGGCTGCGTCTGCTGCACGGTGCGCGGCGACCTGATCCGCGTAGTCGAGGGCCTGATGCGCCGCCCCGGCCGCTTCGACGGCATCATCGTCGAGACCACCGGCCTGGCCGATCCGGTGCCGGTCGCCCAGACCTTCTTCATGGACGACGATGTGCGCGCCAAGACCGAACTCGACGCCGTGGTCGCGCTGGTCGACGCCAAGCATCTGCCGCTGCGCCTCAAGGACAGTCGCGAGGCCGAGGACCAGATCGCCTTTGCCGATGTCGTGGTGATCAACAAAACCGATCTCGTCAGCCATGACGAACTGCATCGCATCGAAGACATCGTTCGCGCCATCAATCCCTCGGCCCGCATCTACACGACGACGCGCTCCGGCGTCGACCTCGCCAAGGTGCTGAACCAGGGCGCCTTCAACCTCGAGCGGGCGCTGGAAAACGATCCGCACTTCCTCGATCACGACGATCCGGACCACGTCTGCGGACCCGGTTGCGATCACGATCACGGCCACGATCATCACCATCATCATGACCATGATCACCATCACCACGATCATCACGGCCACGACCATCATGGCCATGACCACCACGACCATGCCCCCTCGCCGATCCATGACGTCACGGTCATGTCGATCTCGCTGCGCGGCGGCGAGATGAACCCCGACCGCTTCTTCCCGTGGATCCAGAAGGTCACCCAGACCGACGGCCCCAACATCCTGCGCCTCAAGGGCATCATCGCCTTCAAGGGCGATGAGGAGCGCTATGTCGTGCAGGGCGTCCACATGATCATCGAGGGCGACCACCAGCGTCCGTGGAAGGACGGCGAGAAGCACGAAAGCCGCCTCGTATTCATCGGCCGCGACCTTGATCGCGAAAAGCTGGAAAAGAGCTTCCACGCCTGCGAGGCCGCAGCATGAAGCCGAAAAGTGTGAAGCGGTTTTCGGGTCAAGTCATGCCAACCGGAAAGAAAGCCTGATGCCGACGGTAGCTCCCCTCGACATCGAAGGTCATGTCGTCACCGCGGCCTTTCTCGGCGACATCCCGGTCTTCGCCGCAGCTTCCGGCACCATTCACCGCCTCGATGGCGGCGAGAAGGTGACGGAGGCGCATCAGGGCGGCCTGCTTTCCTGCGTCAAGGACGGTAGCGACCAGACGCTGGTGACCGGCGGCGAGGACGGCAAGGTGCTGCGCATCGGCCATGACGGCAGCGTCACCGAGCTTGCCCATGTACCGCGCAAGTGGATCTCGGTCGTCGCCGCCGGGCCGCAGGGCGCGGTCGCCTACGCGGTTGGCAAGGCTGGCTACGTGCGTCTGGCTGACGGCAAGGTGAAGGAATTCACCGAGGAACGGACCATCGAGGGCCTCGGCTTCGCGCCCAAGGGCCTGCGGGTCGCCGCCGCCCGCTATAATGGCGTCACCCTGCACTGGGTCGGCACGACCGGTGCGCCGGTCGACCTCGAATGGAAGGGCGCCCATACCGGCGTGACGTTTTCGCCCGACGGCCGCTTCGTCGTCACCACCATGCAGGAAAACGCCCTGCACGGCTGGAAGCTCGACAGCAAGTCGGCCGAAACCCGGCACATGCGCATGACCGGCTATCCGGCCAAAGTCAAATCGCTGTCCTGGTCGGTCAAGGGCAAGTGGCTCGCCTCCTCCGGCGCGCCGGCGGCGATCGTCTGGCCGTTTTCCGGCAAGGAAGGCCCGATGGGCAAGGCGCCGCTCGAACTCGGCACCCGCGCCAACATCATGGTCACCCAGGTCGCCTTCCATCCGGCCGAGGAGGTTCTGGCGATCGGTTATGTCGACGGCATGATCCTCGCCGTGCGCATCGCCGATGGCAAGGAGGCACTGCTGCGTCGTCCGGGCAAGGGCGCCATCACCTCCATGGGCTGGAGCGCCACCGGTAAACTCCTGGCCTATGCTTCGGACGCGGGCGATTGCGGCGTGATTGATATCTCTGCGTGATTGAGTTCAGAATTGCCCAAACCAAAGTGCAGACAACCCTGCCGCGTTCCTGCGGCAGGTGAGCCCGGCACGTTGCGGGTTTCCCCACGCGCCTGAGGCCTTCAAGGCCTGGACTCGGACAGCAGGGCAGGACCCCTGCCATGTCCTTGCTATCCTGATGCCCTTTATCCGGACACTCGAGCTGCGCCAAAATGTCCATGGTCCTCAGGCCTCTGCGCAGACATCCGCTATTGGATCGTCATTGCCGGGCTGATAGATAGCGCTTTGACTATATTTCATTCCAATTCCAGAACCTTAGCCCCCCAGCCACGTCCATCTCCCACAGGCCGTGGCAAAAAAGGGAATTCCAAGCATCATCCCTGCGCCTCGGCGCCTTATGGAGAAATCAAAGTGAAACAGTTCGTATTCCAGGAAAAGTACCCTGTCTTTCAGCTCGAAATCGACAAGTCTGAAACGGACATGAAGTCGGTCGATGATATCATCCAGAACCTGAAGGCCAAGATCGACGCTCACCCCATGGTCAGCTTCATCGCCATTTTCGATCATTATGCGCATACCAAGGCCATCGGTGGCGAGATCGCTCCCGATATCAGGGATGCCAAGAACCTGGTCTTCTGCTTCGGCGTCAAACTGCCGAATCCCGAAGTCATGGCAGTCCGGCCGCGTTCGATCGGCGTCACCGAATTCGAAGACAAGTTCGTTGTCAACTTCCTCGAACCACCCATGCCGGTGGCGACCGAAGCCATGGAGGCCTGGGTAAAGGGCCTGCGCAGGGGATGAACCCGTCCCTTGCACGGTTTCGGGATTAACCCGCACCGCGAAGGTTTCAAAGGCGCTTGCAGCTCGTTGTTGCAAGCGCCTATGGAGCCGCAGCCGGCCATGTCAGAGGCGTCTTCCGGCATCACCTCGCTTGAATTGCCGCCTGCGGTAGTCTATCGCTCGACCATGGTCCAAGATCGCTCCAAGCCCCTCAAGAAGACCCTGCGCTACAAGCTCCTGCGCGCCCTCAAGCTCGTCAATGAGCCCGAGCGCGAGGATCAGATCTACTACGAGACCGGCGGAACGAAGCGCAAGGCGCACGCCACCTGGTACCGGGGCGAGACAACCAACTTCTTCCCCGACAAGAAGGCGATCGCAAAGCCGAATGCCGTCGACGAATATGTCGGCAAGGGCTGGTTTCCGGACGCGCCGTTCATCACCCGCGAGCACTACATCACCGCTTTTGGCAGTTGCTTTGCCAGCGAGGTGACGAAATACCTTTATCGCGAGGGTTACCAGGTCTTCGGCCGCGACATGAAGCTCAATTCCTACGTGGTGCGCAGCGGCGAAGGCATCGTCAATTCCGCGGCAATCCGCCAGCAGTTCGAATGGGCCTTCGAAGGCAAGGCGCCGAAGATCGAACTGTGGCACGACAAGGAAGGCATCCCCGGCGACTATTCCGACGAGGTTCGCCAGGCGACGCGTGCAATCTTCGAAAAGTCCGACATCTTCATCCTGACGCTCGGCCTGTCCGAGGTCTGGTACGACAAGCCGACCGGCGAGATCTTCTGGCGCGCCATTCCAAAGCGCGACTTCGACGCCGAGCGTCACGGTTTCCGCGTGCTCGGCGCGGTAGAGAACCTCGACAACCTGCGCCGCACCTACGAACTCATCCGCGCCCACAGGCCCGACGCGACGGTGATCATGACGCTTTCGCCCGTGCCGCTCGCCGCGACCTTCCGGCCGGTTTCCTGCATCACAGCCAGTTCGGTGTCGAAGGCCTCGCTCCGGGTGGCGATCGATGAGTTGATGCGCGAGGTGGGTCCCTCGGCCGAGAGCAAACTCTACTACTTCCCGTCCTACGAGATGGTGACGTCTTTCCTGCCGAACCCGATGAAGGACGACTTCCGCCACCCGACCGAAGAATCGGTCGAGTTCATCATGCAGACCTTCAAGCGGAACTTTCTGCGGTAACCGGCTTTCGGCGGCCGGTTAAGGGATCAACCCTCGGCGAGCGCCGCGGCGATCCGCGACTTGATATCGGCGGTCACGCGCTTCTTGGTCTCTGCAATGTCGAGCGGCTGCGGCCAGGCCTCGATCCGGCGGGTGAAGGGGTGCTTCAGCGGATGCCAGGTATTGTGCCGCTTGAGGCCGACTTCCTCGACGATCTGCGTGCGATAGCTCTTCGGCCCGACGAAGATCACCGGAATGCCCATGGCAATGCACGGCATGGCGCAATGGATGCGCGTGGTGGCGACCAGCGCCGCCTTCTTGCCATAGGTCTCGACGATTTCCTTGGCATATTGCAGCCGCGTTTCCGCCGACACGTCGATGAAGCGATGGCTGACCGTTTTCACCGTCAGCCCCTTCGTGAACAGCTTGGGCGAAAGCTGGTCGCGATCGGCCTCGACCAGATAGATCGAATCCGGATCGCGGTCGGCCGGCGCGTTGAAGGTCAGCGTGTTGCACAGCGACAGATAGGCCTCGACGCCGAGCGAGCGGATGAAATCCACCGTGCCCTGGTCGCGGCAGCCGATCGGCTGGTGCTTCTTCAGATAGTCGGCATGGCGCGCGATCGTCGGCTTGGCGTGCTTCTGCACGTGGAAGCCGAAGAAGATCGGCTTGATCGACGGGCTCGGCGGCCAGTTGTCGAGCTTCGAAAGGAACCAGCCATTGGTGACGAGCAACGCCTCGGGGCCGTCATAGCTGTTGAGATGATCGCGATTGAGGAACACGTCGACGGGCGGCAGATGCTGCATGACGGCAACGCTCTGGATATCGTCGCCGATATTGTTGCCGTTCCAGCTGAGAGCAGCGATTTTCATGCCGTCAGGTCCCCTTGATGAGCCACCGCGCGGGGATAGTACGCGGCACGGGCGATTGCAACCCCCGTCGGCCGGCGCTCCGGCCAAAGCTCCAAGGCCCGGATATCGCGTGAGCGCGGCGCCCGCACCTAGCAATGGGCGGATCGCAAATACGAACGGCAGCCGAGGGCCTCAAGCCCCCAGCTGCCGCGCGCATGGGTCTCGGATCAGAAGCGGTAGGTGACGCCGGCGCCGATCAGCCACGGATCGAGCTTGGCCTTGCCATCGACATCGACGCCCCCGACGGTGGCGGTGAAGTCGGGTTCGAGGAAGATCTTCTTGACGTCGAAGTTCACGCCCCAATGCTGGTCGATCATGTAGTCGAAACCGGCCTGGACGGCGACGCCGAAGGCATTGTCGATGTCGAGGTCGTCGGCATTGGCGCCTTCTTCATTGTAGAAGATCGTGTAATTGAGGCCGGCGCCGACATAGGGCTTGAACGCACCGAAATCGGTGAAGTGATACTGCAGCGTCAGGGTCGGCGGCAGGATCCAGGTGCGGCCGATCTTGCCGAGGCCGGTGATCGAGCCTTCGCCCCAGACATTCGCATAGGTCGTGCCGAGAATGAGTTCGGCGGCGATGTTGTCGGTGAAGTAATAGGTGATGTCGAGCTCGGGGATCACGGTATCGCTGTAGGACAGGTCCGAACCGGCAATGCCGTCCACCTCGCCCTCGTTATTGGAGATCACGCCGAGCGCGCGCAGGCGGACCTGCCAGGGGCTCTGCGCCGCGGCGATGGGGGCATCCGCGAGCGGCGTCATGTCGGCCGCGTAGGCGACCTGGCCGGTGAGCAGAAGTGCCGTGGCTGCGGCAAGGGCGCTGATCCGCCGCGTGCTGATCGTGTTCATAAATCTCTCCTTGAATAATCGGTGGCTTGTGCCGTGCACAAAATAGGCCGCCCGCAACGCAAGGACGATTGAGCTAGATCAATACATGCTTTGGGAAACAATCGGTTGGAACCGCTGCGCCGCACCTGTCACAATTTCGCCACAGCCAGACTTGACGATTGAAAATGCTCGCGCCGCGCGCCGCTCTCCATTGGCGCCGTCACGCCGAACAGGCCCTGCAAACCCGTTCCGGAACCACTGATTCTCATATCCAATTGGCACTGCCGGCGCAGACGATGGGCTCCGGCTTCGCAGGGGAAGCCGGAGCGAATTTCGCCTGCCCCGACAATCAGAACTTCACGCCCAGGCCGACATTGACCACATGCTGGTTGAAGTCGGTATCGACGCCGAGCACGTCCTTTTCGAAATAGTCGTTGTAGCGATATTCGAGCCTCGTGAAGATCCGGTCGGTGACGGCGTAGTCGAAGCCGGCGCCGAGCGTCCAGCCGTTCAGCATTTCGCTTTCGTCGAAGCCGCCGCCCTCGACGGAGAAATCGGTCGCCGTCCAGCCACCCGCCGCGTACAGCAGGACGCGGTCCATGGCATAGCCGACGCGACCACGAACCGAACCGTTGAGGCCGGTTCCGACATCCACGGCGCCGTAGCTGTTCTCGTTCCAGTTATAGTTGAGATCGGCCTCGAGACCGACGATGGCGCCGGAGCCGAAGCCCCAGTTATAACCGACGAAACCGCCGAAGCGACCGCCGTCGAAATCGTCAGATGCCGAGGTGACGCCATCATAGAAATCGCCCTCGCCCCAGCCATAGCCGCCATGCAGACCGATATAACCACCAGCCCAGCTGAACACCGGCGTGGTCTCGACGACGACCGGCGGCTCGGCCGGAGCCTCGATAACGGCATCTGCGGAAAGAACCGGCGTGGACGATATGACGAGCGCCAGCGCGCCCCATCCGAGTTTCTTCATCATTGCTGTTACTCCCTCTCAAGGCTGCCCCGCATCACGGGAACACGCGCTCTGCCGTGACGAAACGCGCCACACGAAGGCTAACAAGCATGAGGGCTCGAATTGTTCCGCGCCTTCCTTGTTTTTTTTCGGAGTGACACCGGAAGGACACGCCGCGGCGGGCGCCAAATCCAACCGGATGCCAGATGCGGAAACGCCCCCTCGCCGTGGATGGAGAGGGGGCGTTCGCCCCGCCGCGTCCCCACGGCGGGATGCAAGGCCCGCACCCACACCGGCGGCTCCAGACGCGAGACGCGTCGAACTCTACCGGGGGCGCGGACCTGTCTGGTGCTCAGGCGAGGTGGCGGCGCGGCGCGCGCGACAGCTTGCGACCGGAAGCAACCACCATGCCGGCAGCCCCTTCGAGCCAGCCGGCCTTCAGTTCGATCGCCAGAAAGCGCTCGCGGGCGAACGGCCCCGGCATGACGAGATGCTGCGCCTTTTGCGCGAAGAAACCGAATCGTTCGTAATAGCTCGCATCGCCGACCAGCAGGATGGCGCCGTGATTGCGTCGACGCGCCTCGACCATGGCTGCACGCATCAGCGCCGAGCCGATGCCCTTGCCCTCATGGGCGGGATCGACCGCCAGCGGCCCGAGCAGCAGCGCGTCGATGGCGTGGCCTTCCCGGCTGACACCCGCCTCGACATTCCACAGCCGTACGGTGGCGATGACATGGCCCTGGCGGTCGCGGGCGACCAGCGCCAGGCCCTCGGCCGGCAAGCGGTCCTTGCGGATCTTCTCCGACGACTTCTTGCGCCGGCCGGCCCCCATGGCACGGTCGAGCAAGGCCTCGCGGGCAACGACATCGGCCGGCGTTTCGGCATCGATGACAAAGGCAGGTGCAGTTTGCGGCGCGAAAAATGCGCGCACGACGTCCAGAACAGCGGCCATGGCGGCCTCCCGTACCAAGAAGTGTTTCCGATGATGGTTGTTTACGCCGCGCCGGTCGAGCCGGCGCGGTCGTCGAAAGGTCCGACAGCCCTTAGATGACGTAAGACTTCAGCGGATCGAAACCGTTGAAGGCGACCGCCGAATAGGTCGTCGTATAGGCGCCCGTGCCCTCGATCAGAACCTCGTCGCCGATCGTCAGCGAGACGGGCAGCGGGTACATGTTCTTCTCGTACATCACGTCGGCCGAATCGCAGGTCGGGCCGGCGAGCACGCAGGGCTCCATCTCGTCCGTGTCGCGGGTCGTGCGGATCGGATAGCGGATCGCCTCGTCCATGGTTTCGGCGAGCCCGCCGAACTTGCCGATGTCGAGGAACACCCAGCGATGCGCGTCATTGTCCGATTTCTTCGAGACGAGAACGACCTCGGCCTTGATCACGCCGGCATTGCCCACCATGCCGCGACCCGGCTCGATGATGGTCTGCGGAATGTGATTGCCGAAGTGCTTCTTCAAGGCACCGGCGATCGCCCGGCCATAGGCCTCCGCCGACGGAATGTCGCGCAGGTACTTGGTCGGGAAGCCGCCGCCCATGTTGACCATCTGCAGGTGGATGCCCTGCTTGGCGAGCGAGGTGAACACGCGCTTGGCGTCGGCCAGAGCCGAATCCCAGGCATCGACCTTGGTCATCTGCGAGCCGACGTGGAACGACACGCCGAACGAGTCGAGACCGAGCTGATGGGCGTAGACGAGCACGTCGACCGCCATCTGCGGCACGCAGCCGAACTTGCGGCTGAGCGGCCATTCGGCGCCTTCGCCATCGGTCAGAACGCGGCAGAACACGCGGGCGCCGGGGGCCGCACGCGCGACCTTCTCGACTTCCTCATGGCTGTCGACGGCAAAGAGATCGATGCCGAGCGCGTGCGCCCGGGCAATGTCCCGTTCCTTCTTGATCGTGTTGCCGAAGGAAATCCGGCCAGCGGTCGCACCGGCGTCGAGCGCCATCTGGATTTCGGCAACAGAAGCGCAGTCGAAGCTCGAGCCCAGCGAGGCGAGCAGCTTGAGGATTTCCGGTGCCGGATTGGCCTTGACGGCATAGTAGATCGCGCTGTCCGGCAGGGCGTGGCGGAAAGCACCGTAATTGTCGCGCACGACATCGAGGTCGACCACGAGGCAGGGACCTTCCGGACGTCGGGTATTGATGAAGTCGAGGATACGAGCGGTGGTCATGGGTCTATCCCTCTCAAGTTCCAAGGTTCCCGTACTCGTTGCCGAGCGCGGAAGGACAAAGGACGACGAGAACCCGATCGAAACCAGCCGGTGGAGACGCTGATGCCGTACGAGCGCTCGAAGCGCGAATAGTGAACCGACACCCTGCCAGGAGCGTCAATTCGGCTTTGTCTGCCATGGATTGGTGGGATTACCCGACCGCACTTCCGGCAATGATGGTGTGCCTCTGAAGTAACTCCGGCTGATGGAAAGCCGGAAGAGACTAGAAAGGCCCGCACCGTCGTTGCTTCAGATGTCCTCGCATTTCCCGGATGGCCGGAATAGCGACTGGAGGGGTTAGTTCCAGGTACCTTACCGATTTCCTCACCACATCGAGGATCGGCGGACACCCATGGGCACGTGCGACTTTGGGCTGAACCGGAGATAAGAATGTTCGCGGTCATAATCAAGTGTTTTCTGACTCCATCTCTAGAAAAAAGATTGAACGATCCGGCCGTTGCGTTCACAATTCCGCTATGATCCCGGGAGGAGCACATCCATGGACACGCTGACGCGCATCCGCGCCTTCATCGACGTCGTCGACGCCGAAGGTTTTTCCGCCGCCGCACGCAAGACCGGGCGGTCCAAGGCGCTTCTCTCCAAGTATGTCCGGGAACTGGAGGACGAACTCGGCGCCCTCCTGCTCAACCGCACGACACGGCAGTTTTCGATGACCGAGGCCGGCCACACCTATTATCGCAGCGCGATAGAGATCCTCAAGGAGATCGACAGCCTGGCCGACCTGGTGCGGGAAAACATCACGGATCTGAAGGGCAAGCTGAAGATCACCGTGCCGCGCACCTTCATCGATGCCGAGGTCGGTCAGTCGCTGATAGATTTCGCCACCGAACATCCGGATATGTCGCTCGAAATCGTTGCCGAGGACCGCTTCGTCGACCTGGTCGAAGAGGGATTCGACCTGGCCATCCGCATCACCAAGCTCGATGATTCCGCCCTCATCGCCAAGAAGCTCTCGGACTTCCGCGTCTATGCCTGCGCAACCCCCGCCTTCGTCGAGACACACGGGCCGCTCGTCCATCCGCAGGATCTCTCCCGCGTCGCCTTCCTCGTCGACACCAACAGCCGTGCCCATAACAGCGTGCGATTCGTCGATCCGCAGGGCGGGGCGATCTCGGTGGCGGTCAGCGGTCCGATCGAGGTCAACAGTCCGTTGGCGACCCTGCGTGCGGCGCGCGCCGGGCTGGGCGTCGCGATGATCCCGGACTTCATCGCCCGCCCCTATATCGAAACCGGCGAGCTCGTTTCCCTGTTCGACGACTACCTGCCGAAGGATCGCGGCATCTACGCCGTCTATCCCCATCGGCGCTACCTGCCGGCCAAGGTGCGCGCCTTCGTGGATTTCCTTCATGCCTGGTTTCGCCAGAACGGTTGAGATCATCGAACGGCAGGCGTCGCAGTCCCAATTCCGTCGAAATTGTCGGACAGGGATCTGACTGGGATTCGCGGCACGAAGGCGGGCAGGCATGAAAACACGTTTGGCATTGATCGCGGCTCTCCTCGGCGCGCCGCTTCCTGCTTTCGCCCATCCGCATGTCTTTGCCGAGGCGCGAGTCGAGATCATCTCCGGCGCGGATGGAAACCTTGCCGAACTGCGCAATGTCTGGCGCTTCGACGATATCTTCTCCTCCAGCGTGCTGATGGATTTCGACAAGAACAGCGACCTGAAACTCGACCACGGCGAACTCAACGAGATCGCGGAGACGATCCGCACCTCGCTCGCCGACTACGGCTACTTCACCTCGATCACCGCCAATGGCGCGGCGGTCCCGGTCGCCAAGCCGGAGGTGTTTCACGTCGACTTCAAGGACAACCAGTTGCTCGTCTTTTTCGTCGCCAAGCCGGAAAAGACATTGCCACTCAAGGGCAGGCTCGCCATCGGCATCTATGACCCGACCATGTATACCGCGATCGATTTCGCCAGGGACGAGGACATGGTGACCGAGGGCGACGGCTTCAAGCTGTGCAAGCGCGCCGTGGTGCGGCCCGACCCGGATCAGGTTCTGGCCGAGAACCAGGCCAACCTGACCTCGGCCTTTTTCGACGATCCGGCCGGCACCGACATGACCAAGCTGTTTGCCACGAGGCTCGAGCTGACATGCTGATGCGGCGACTTGTCGGGCCGGCGGTCGGTGCTGCCCTTGTCCTGTTCGTCGCGGCCACGCTTGCCCATGCCGCCTCGCCGCTCGGCATCGGGACCGCGGAGCCGGCATTCCAGACGACCGGCCCGTTCGGCGGCTTGCTTGCCTGGGTCAACGAAAACCAGCAGGCCTTCTATCGGGCGCTGACCGGCGCGCTGAAAGCGATGCGCGAGGATCCGTCCCATCTGTGGACCCTGATCGGGCTGTCCTTCGCCTATGGTGTGTTCCATGCTGCCGGACCCGGCCACGGAAAGGCGGTCATTTCCTCCTACATGATCGCCAACGAGACCGAACTGAGGCGCGGCGTTGCCATTTCCTTCGTCTCGGCCTTTCTACAAGGCGTCGTGGCGATCGCCCTGGTCGGGCTCGGCTATGCGGTCCTGCGCGGCACGGCGATTTCCATGACCGACGCCACGCAGGCGCTGGAGATCGCCAGCTTCGCCCTGGTCGTCGCCTTCGGCACATGGTTGCTGCTGCGCAAGCTCAACGCGCTTCGGATCGCGCGCCGGACACCGGCCAGCGCCACTCTGTTTCAGGCCCCGGCGATGGCCAGCCTGTTCGATGCCCCATCCCCGACGGCTTCGGCCAGCGCCGCCGGGCAGAAGACGGGTCTGTCTTTCCGCGCAACCGGCGTCGAGCACGGCCACGACGCCCTTGCACCGGGTTCGGTCTGCCCCGATTGCGGGGTGACCCACCTGCCCGATCCACGGTTGCTGTCTTCCAAGAATTTCAGCCTGCGCGAAGCCTGGTCGGCGATCGTCGCCGTTGGCCTCAGGCCCTGCTCGGGGGCATTGCTGGTGATGACCTTCGCCCTGTTGAACGGGCTCTATCTCGGCGGGATTCTCTCGGTCTTCGCCATGGCGCTCGGAACGGCAATTACAGTCTCCGCCCTCGCCGCTCTTGCCGTTTCGGCAAAGGGCCTGGCGGTGCGGCTCTCCGGCCCGGGGTCACCCACCGCACGGCGCGTCGCCGACGCGATCGAGATCCTCGGAGCCGTTTCGGTCATCGCGCTCGGCGCGCTGCTGCTCGCCGCCGCGCTTCAGCCGTGAGCTAGGAGCGGTCGCGCCGCTTCTGGTGGCGGGCGCGCAGCCACAGCACGATGAAGAAGGACATGATGCCGACCGTGCCGACGATAGCCGCCAGCACCGGCGAATAGTCGCCGATCCACAGCACCAGCTTGGGCAGGCCGAGCAGCACGAGGCCGAAGCCAAGCACGATGGCCAGCGCCGCATAGGCCGCCGAGCGGTTGCTGTTCTTGTCGCTCTGGTTCTCGCTCATGCCGTTGCTCCCTTGAGGTCCGCCCGTATGTCCTCGAGCTTTCGCACCTGCTTGCCGTCCTCGGTGAAATTGCCCGGCGCAAGCCAGGCCTCGAAGGCGGCCTTGATCAGCGGCCATTCACCATCGATCATCGAGAACCAGGCGGTATCGCGGTTCTTGCCCTTGGACAGCATGTGCTGGCGGAACACGCCCTCGAAGGTGAAGCCGTAACGCTCCGCCGTGGCGCGGCTCGGCTGGTTTTCATTATGGCACTTCCATTCGTAGCGCCGATAGCCGAGGTCGTCGAACACATGACGCGCCATCAGGTAATGCGCTTCGGTGGAAAGCGGCGTGCGGCTCATCGCCGGACCGTGGGCGACGGCCCCGACCTCGACGACGCCATTGGCCGGATCGGCCCGCATGTAGCTCGCCATGCCCACGACCTTGCCCGTCTTGTTGTCACGGAAGACGTGCGGCACCCAGCCCCAGTTCTTCTGGACGCCATCCAGCCATGTCTTGAAATCCTCGATCCCGGCGAAATCCGGCTGGGTGAAATAGGTCAAGAGCGGATTGATCGCCATCCCGCCGAGCCCCTCCCACAGCGCCTCGAGATGCTGCGCCTCGTCATAGGGCTCGACCGTGACGAAACGGCCTTCGAGCCGGACGGGCTTCGGCGCCGAGCAGCCCTTGAATGTGGAAAGATCACGCATGCTTGCCTCTTGATGTGTCGGCAAACGATTAGGCCAGCCGCCCGGCAAAGGCAACTGGCCGTTGGAATGGCGAAAAGCTCCCGTCAGACCTGGGCGGCCGTGACCGTCGCTTCGATATGGTCGACCAGCCCGTCGGCAAGGCCGAGGCGTCCGGCCAAAAGGTCGAGATAGCCGCGCTCGGCCCGGCTGTCGGGATCGATCGCCAGCCGCGAGGCGGTGTAGAGTTCGACCTTCTGCTCTTCGCTGACCGCCGCCTTGACCAGGGCATCCACATCGGTCGGCGTCGCCAGCTCCTTTTCGAGGAAGGCTTCGGCTTCCGCGCCGAGGCCGGAAAGATGGATCTTGTCCATCACGCGGGCGCGTTCGGACGCGTCGATATGGCCGTCCGACTTGGCAGCCGCGATCATGGCGCGCACCAGCGTCAGGGCGAAATCATTGGAGGCTGCGGGCGCCTCCAGGCTGAACGGCGAATCGGCCGGCGGCGGCAGCAGCTTCTGTTCGGCCTCGGCGACGTCCTGCGGCGCCTTGCCGGCCTGGTAGTTCTTGTAGGCCTGATAACCGATGCCGGCGATGGCGGCGAGCCCGCCCAGCGTGAGCGCATTGCCGGCGAGGCTTCGGCCCGTCTTGGTGCCGAGAAGAACGGCGGCGATCGCCCCGCTCGCCAGCGGATTGTCCTTGGCAAGCTGAACGGCATCGCCGGCCTTCTGCTTCACGGTGCCGGTCGAGCCCGGCACCTGGGCGCCGAGAAATTGGTCAAGCAGTTTCTTCGCGTCGAACATCGGGATCTCCGTCGGTTTCATTCTCGACTGCTAGATAAGAAGCCGAGAATGAAAAACAAAGACGGAGCGGCAATTTTGCCGGCTGTCGGATCAGCCGGCGAGCGCCGCGGCTTCCGCCGCCAGCCTGGTAATGCCGGCCCAGTCGCCGGCTGAAACGAGTTCTTTCGGCGCGACCCAGGAACCGCCGACGCAGACTACATTCGGCAGCGACAGGTAGTCTCTGGCGTTCTTCAGCGAAATACCGCCGGTCGGGCAGAACAACGTGCCGGCAAGCGGCGAAGACAGCGATTTCAGATAGCCAGCGCCGCCGGCCTGCTCGGCGGGAAAGAACTTCAGCACCTGATAGCCTTCCTCGCGCAACTGCATGACTTCGCTGGCCGTAGCGGCACCCGGCAGCAGCGGAATGTCCGAAGCGCGGGCGGCATGGATGAGTTCGCGCGTCGTGCCGGGGCTGACGATGAACTGCGAGCCGGCTTCGACCGCAGCCTCGAAATGCGCCGGATTGAGGATGGTGCCGGCACCGACCACTGCACCCTCGACCTCTGCCGCGACACGGCGGACAGCTTCCAGCGCCGCATCGGTGCGCATGGTGATCTCGATCGCCTTCAGTCCGCCCGCCACCAGCGCCCTCGCCAGCGGCACGGCGGTTGCCACATCCTCGATGATCAGCACCGGCACGACGGGCTGAAGCTTCAGGGTGGAAAGGAGCTTTTCGGTTTTCTCACTCACGGTCTGCCATCCATTTCAAACGATTGAATTCAGTGAGAGATTTAACGCGAACCTGTGTCATTGTCGAGACAAATGCGCGCGCTAGAAGCGGGACCTGTTTGCACGGCGGGCCAATTGGGCTAGGTTTATGCGGGATTGTCACGATGGATGGTGAGATGGCGAAAGAGATCGAGCGCAAATTCCTGGTGATCAACGACAGCTGGCGCGATCAGGCCACATCCGCGACGGCGATGCGTCAGGCGTATCTCTCCGTCAATCACGACCGATCGATCCGCGTCCGCACCAGCAATGACGAGACCGCCAAGCTGACCGTCAAGTTCGGCAAGACCGCGCTGGTGCGGGACGAGTTCGAATACGATATTCCCTTCAAAGACGCGCTCGAGATGATTTCCTTTGCCGTCGGCAGCGTGATCGAAAAGGTGCGCTATACGGTGGAAGTCGGCGGTTTCACCTGGGAAATCGATGTTTTCGAGGGTGCGTTCCAGGGGTTGGTCATTGCCGAGGTGGAAATGAAGTCCGAGGATGACCGGCCGATGCTGCCGCACTGGCTCGGACGCGAAGTCACCGGCGACCGTCGCTATTCCAACCAGGCGCTGGCCACCGAACGATTGAAGCCCGAGGTCGTGCATGCCGTATCGAATTAGGCCGGACCGTCCGTTCAGCGACGAGGTCGTGGCGGTTGCGAGTGGGCAACTACAGCGTGCAATCAGCGCCCTGGAAGACCAGCCCGAGGGGCTGCACGAGGCTATCCACGAGGCCCGCAAGAAGTTCAAGCGGGTTCGCTCGCTCTACCGTCTCGTCGCGATGGACCAGAAGCCGTTTCGCACGGCGGAGAATGCGCGGCTGCGCGACACCGCGCGAACGCTGTCCATCGTGCGCGATGCCACCGCGCTGATCGAGACGGTCACCTACCTCGAGAACCATGCGCTGAACGACGAGGAGAAAGACGCCCTCTCCCATGCGCGCGCGGCGCTCACGGAACGGCGCGACGCATTGGCGCTCGCCGAGACCGACCTGGCCGACAAGGTCGCGGCTGCCATCGCGGCCTGCCACGAGGCGATCGCGTCACTGGAAACGGCCTCCTTTCCCTCCAGCCCGCGCAAGGCCGCCAAGCTGCTCGCCAAGGGCTGGCGTAGGGGTCTTGCCCGGGCCCGCGCCTCCCTCGACGATTGCCATAACAGCGTGCACGAGGAAGCCTTCCACGAACTGCGCAAGGCGGGTCAGACCTACTGGATGAACCTGTCGCTGTTGCGCGACATCTGGCCGTCGGCCATGCACGCCAAGCGGGCCGAAGCCAAGGCCCTGGTGGACACGCTCGGCCACGAACACGACCTTGCGCTGCTCGCCGACCTTCTCGACCGGGAGACCGGGCTGATCGGCGGCGGCGAGGAATTCTCCCACCTGCTCGGTGCCATCATCCGCCAGCAACAGGAACTGCGCCGGGACGCGCTTCTGCGCGCCGAGCACCTCTTCGGCGACATACCGGCCCGCGAGGGCACCATCATCGAGGCTCTTTGGATCGCGGCCGCCACCGAATAGCCGACGCTGCTGACATTTTTTGGCAGCAAGCCCTGTATACTCAAGCGATGAGTCGTTCCGAACGCTTGTTGTCCCTGCTGCAGGTTCTGCGCCGCCATCGCCAGCCGGTGAGCGGGGCTGCGCTGGCGCGTGAACTGGGCGTCTCGCTGCGCACGCTCTACCGTGACATCGCCACCCTGCAGGCACAGGGCGCCAATGTCGAGGGCGAAGCGGGCGTCGGCTACGTGCTGCGCCCCGGCTACATGCTGCCGCCACTGATGTTTTCCCGCGAGGAGATCGAAGCGCTGGTGCTCGGGGCCCGACTGGTGGGCCAGCGCGCCGATCGGGAACTGGCGCTCTCCGCCCGCGATGCGCTGTCCAAGATCACCGACGTCCTGCCGGGCGACCTGCGCGAGGAGTTGACGGCAAGCACGCTGTTTGCGGGGCCGGGACTGCCGCTGCCTGAGGACCGTGTGGATCTCGCCCGCATGCGCCAGTTCATCCGTTCCGAGCAGAGCTTGAGGATCGCCTACCGCGACGAAAAGGGCGAGGCGTCCGAGCGACTGATCTGGCCCTTTGCTCTCACCTTCTTCCTCGGCGCCCGCGTGGTCCTCGCCTGGTGCACGCTGCGCAACGACTTCCGCAGTTTCCGAACCGACCGGATGGATCTGCTTGAGGGGCCGATCGGCCGCTACCCGAAGAGAAGGCTACAATTGCTCCGGGCCTGGGCGGAGCAGAACGGCATTCCCGAGCGTTTGCTTTAGGCTCCGGCCGGTTTCCGACGAAGCCGCCTTGCCGACTGGCCTCCACCCTCACCATCGATCCGATCGACCGCCCGGTTGCGCTTGACAAACTTCAAATCACATCCCGCCGCGCGAAAATCGTTGCGCGGCAAGGGCCAAGGCAGTATTCCCCGGCCATGACCGACGATCTCCAGACCCCTCGCCATGAAGAGGGCGGCGCCTTTTGCGTCGCCGCGCTCTATCATTTCGCCCGTTTCCCGCGCTTCGAGAGCTTTCGCGCCGAGCTCGATGCCGTGGCGCGTGAAAACGGCATCAAGGGCACGCTGCTGCTCGCCGCCGAAGGCATCAACGGCACCATCGCCGGCACCGACGAGGGCATAGCCAAGATCCTCGCCTTCATCCGCTCGCAGCCGGAATTTGCCGGACTGGTGCACAAGGAAAGCCGTGCGGCGAAAATGCCCTTCCTGCGCATGAAGGTGCGGCTGAAGAAGGAAATCGTCACGATGGGCGTCGAGAATATCGACCCCAACAAGATCGTCGGCACCTATGTCGATCCGAAGGACTGGAACGCGCTGATCTCGGACCCCGAGACCATCGTCATCGACACCCGGAACGATTACGAGACGGCGATCGGCATCTTCAAGGGCGCGATCGACCCGAACATCAAGACCTTCCGCGAATTTCCCGACTGGATGCGCAACAATCCCGGCCTGCACAACAAGCCGAAGCTCGCCATGTATTGCACCGGCGGCATCCGCTGCGAGAAGTCGACGGCCTTTGCCAAGGAAATGGGCTTCGACGAGGTCTACCACCTCAAGGGCGGCATCCTGAAATATCTCGAGGAAGTGCCGGCAGAGGAAAGCCTGTGGGATGGCGCCTGCTTCGTCTTCGACGAACGCGTGTCGATCACCCATGGTTTGAAGACCGGCGAACACACGCTTTGCCACGCCTGCCGCTATCCGCTGACGGCGGAAGAGGTGAAATCGCCGAAGTTCGAGGAAGGCGTGTCCTGCCCGCACTGCTACGACAGCCGCACCGAGGCCGACCGCGACCGCTATCGTCAGCGGCAGATGCAGATCGCGCTCGCGAAGAAGCGCGGCGAGAAGCATATCGGCAGTTAAGGGACATTCTTCTCGATCGCTGAGACCAGCCGCGGTCGCAGCTTGCGGACGACTTCACCGCACGCCGCCCCGCAGGTTGGCCGGCCGCCGCGCGCGCCCTCACAATGCTATGCCTGCCTGTGGCGCGCCTTGATCGTCTCGATATCGGCCAGCAAGACCTTGAACGCCTCGATCGCTTTTCTCTCGGCGGGAGCCAGGGTTCCTGGATCCAGCCGGTTCACCAGGACAGCGACGACATCCTCGATCCGACCGATCTGCTTGCCGTAGCTCGCCACGTCACGGACGATCTCCGTCTCCACCTCCGGATTGGTGGACGGCCCCATGTCGATGTTCAGATTGAACAGCCCGAACTGCCCGCCGCTCGGGGCGAAGAACCATGTCCACGGATTGATGGTCTGCGTGACGTCGCCCGAAAAGGGGGCATTCAGAACGGGAAGTTGAACGCGTGCCATTGCCGCCTCCTTCGCAACCGGAGGGCGCAGCATCCTATGCTGCGGCGCGAAAGGCAAGATGGCGCGGGGATCAGACCCGCTGGCAAGAGGCGCAGGATTCGCCGGTCCCGATCGACGTCGAAGCCTCGTCCCCTCCCCTTGCGGGGAGGGGTAATCTTTGCAGCGCCCGCTTACCAGCCGGCGACGACGGCGCCCTTGAACTCTTCGGCGACGAAGGCCTTGATCTCGTCGTTGTGGTAGGATTCAAGCAGCGTCTTCAGCCAGGCGGCATCCTTGTCGGCTATACGAACGGCGATGACGTTGACGTAGGGAGCCTTCTCGCCTTCGATGGCGATCGAATCCGTCTTCGGGTTGAGGCTGGCTTCGATCGCGTAGTTCGTATTGATCACCGAGGCATCGACGTCGTCGAGCGAACGCGGCAGCTGGGCGGCGTCGAGTTCGACGAATTCAATGTTCTTCGGATTTTCGGTGACGTCCGCCGGACCGATCTTCAGGCCCTTGGCCGCATCGACCTTGATCAGGCCCTTGTCGGCCAGAACCAGCAGCGCGCGGCCGCCATTGGTCGGGTCGTTCGGGATCGACACCTTGGCGCCGTCGGTCAGTTCGTCAAGGCTCTTCACCTTCTTGGAATAGACGCCCATAGGGAAGTTGACGGTCGGGCCGACGCTGATGATTTCATAGCCGCGGTCGGCGATCTGGTTGTCGAGATAGGGCTGGTGCTGGAAGGAGTTGGCGTTGAGGTCGCCGTCGGCGAGCGCCTGGTTCGGCACGACATAGTCCGAGAATTCGAGGATCTCGATGTCGAGGCCCTTCTTGGCCGCGACTTCCTTCACCTTTTCCATGATCTGCGCATGCGGGCCGGGGGTCACGCCGATCTTGATGCTTTCGGCCAGAGCCGCACTTGCGGAAAAGAGAGCGGCGAGAGAGGCCGCGAGGATCAGTTTCTTCATGGAAATCACTCCTTGGGTTTTCTGAAGAGGGGGGAATTCAGTTCTTGCGGCTGCGCTTGTCGAAGCGCCGCGCCAGATGGTCGCCGGCGCTCTGCACCGCCTGCACCAGGACGATCAGCACCACGACCACCGCCAGCATGACGTCCGGCATGAAGCGCTGGTAGCCATAGCGGATGCCCAGGTCGCCGAGCCCGCCGCCGCCGACCGCGCCAACCATGGCGGAATAGCCGATCAGGCTGACGGCCGTCAGCGTCAGCGCCATGGCAATGCCGGGCTTGGCTTCTGCCAGCAGAACCTTGGTGACGATCTGCAACGGAGTGGCGCCCATGGCGCGCGCCGCCTCGATCAGGCCCTTGTCGACCTCGCGGATCGCGGATTCGATCAGCCGCGCGATGAACGGAATGGTGGCGACGGTCAACGGCACGATGGCCGCCGTCGTACCGATCGATGTTCCGGTGACCAGCCGGGTGAACGGGATGATCGCCACGACGAGAATTATGAACGGCGTCGAACGCGCCGCGTTGACCACCAGCCCGACGATCCGGTTGACGGTCGGGGCGGGAAAAAGCTCGCCCTTGCCGCTGGTCGCCAGGAAAACCCCGATCGGCAGGCCGATGATCGTGCCGATCACGCCGGCCGCGGCCACCATCTGCAGGGTCTGCCAGAGCGCCTTGGCCAGGAGGCCGATGAGCATGTCATACGCCATAGCCGATCACCTCCGTGGCAAGTCCCGTTTCAAGGTAGAAGCGTTGCGCCTTTTCCAGCGTGGTCGGATCGGCGGGATAGGAAACGACGAGCGACCCGAAGGGCTCGCCGGCGATCTCGTCGATGGCCCCTGCCAGGATGTTGACGTCGGCGCCAAGCTCCGCGACGAGCCGCGCGGTCAGCGGCTGGAATGCCGTCTCGCCGAAGAAGATCAGCCGCACCAGCGCGCGATCACCGGGCGACGGCTCGGTCTTCAGGTCGGAGCGGATCCAGTCCGGCAGCTTCGCGCCGATCGAGGCCGACAGCAGCGCCCGGGTCGTCTCATGCCGTGGCGCGGTGAACACGTCGAAGGTCCGGCCATGCTCGACGATCAGGCCCCGGTCGATGACAGCGACCTGAGAGGCGATGGTCTTCACCACTTCCATCTCGTGGGTAATCAGCAGAACCGTAAGGCCCAGATCGCGGTTGATGGTCTTCAGCAGTTCGAGGATCGATTGGGTGGTTTCCGGGTCGAGCGCCGACGTCGCCTCGTCCGAGAGCAGCAGCTTGGGTTCTGTGGCGAGCGCGCGGGCAATGCCGACGCGTTGCTTCTGCCCGCCGGAGAGTTCGGCCGGGTAGCGACCAGCCTTGTCGGAGAGCCCCACCAGCTCCATCAGCGGCTTGACTCGCGCCTCGATAGTCCCCCGGTCAAGACCGGCGATCTCCAGCGGCAGTGCGATGTTGTCGAAGACCGTGCGCGAGGACAGAAGGTTAAAGTGCTGGAAGATCATGCCGATCTCGCGGCGCAGCGTGCGAAGCGCTGCGTCATCAAGCGCGCCGACGTCGACGCCATCGACCAGAACCTTGCCGGTAGACGGCAGTTCGAGCCCGTTGACCAGCCGGATCAATGTCGATTTTCCCGCCCCGGAACGGCCGATGATGCCGGTGATCGACCCTTTGGGCACGCTGTAGTCGACGCCCGCCAGCGCCGTGAAGGCCGGCTGGCCCTTGGTGCCCCCGAAACGCTTGGTCACGCCCTCGAAGGCGACCATGGGGCGCGAACTCTGCTGATTTGCGGGATCGCTCATCGCAAGCCTCCACAAGAGGCGTCGCGCGGGATGGATCGATGGGTCATGCAAGTCTCTTCGGTGAGCGCCGCTAGAAGCGGCAAAGATGATGGTCTGCCGGATAGTCTATCGCGGCATACACATTCGGACGGTTAGGCGCCGCTCTAGCATCTTTGCATTCACCTTTTCAAACCCGCCGAACGCATGTCTGTCCTGCGCGGCGGTCATCTGCCCCCTTATGCCACCCTGATGCAGGCTGGAACAGAGAAGATTTTCCGCCCGACCGCAAGGCGGGCGGAAAATTCGTCCAAGTTATTAAAGAGCGTCACGGTGTCGGACGTGCCGAATTCTCCGCACGCCCCATCACTCATTCGACGACGCTGACGAAGTCTTCCCTGGCGCGGCGCACCTTCTTGAGGTTGACCAGCCAGTCGCCATCTTCGGCGCGGTAGCCGAGCGGCAGGATCGTCACCGAACGCAAGCCGCGCTCGCGAAGCTTGAGGATCTCGTCGAGCTTGGCCGCATCGAAACCCTCCATCGGCGTGGAATCGACGCCCTCGAAGGCGGCGGCCGTCAGCGCAAGGCCAAAGCCGATATAGGCCTGGCGCGCCGCGTGCTCGAAATTCACCTGCGGATCGCGCGGCGGATAGGTATCGAGCAGCATCTTGCGATAGTTCTCCCAGCCTTCATTGGTGAAGCCGCGCTCGGCATTGACCAGGTCGAACATGCCGTTGATCCGCTCCGGCGTGTAATTGTCCCAGGCAGCGAAGACCAGCAGATGCGAGGCTTCGGTGACCTGGGCCTGGTTCCAGGCGATCGCCTGGATCTTTTCCCGCGTCTGCTTGTCCTTGACCACGATGATCTCGAAGGGTTGCAGACCGCTGGAGGTCGGGGCCAGCCGCGCGGCTTCGAGGATACGGTCGATCTTGTCTTCGGACACGAGCCTGGCTGGGTCCATCTTCTTGGTGGCATAACGCCAGTTGAGCTTCTCAATGAGCATGAAACGTCGCTTTCCCGGTTGACCGCGCGCGTCGCTCGAGACCCTTGGGACTGGTCGTTGTGCGGCGATACGCTCGGTATTGATTAGTAACCAGGTCTAAATAGAGAACTTGTAATCTCCGACAAGAAGGCACATTTTTGTTACCAACAGGGAGAGACGGGATGCCGAAAGACTACGACCCGGCGAAATGCCAGACAGTCAGTGAAATGCTGTCGCGCATCGGCGACAAGTGGAGCGTGCTGGTCATCATGATGCTGGGCGACGGCCCGGCCCGCTTCAGCGACCTCAAGCGGGCCGTCGTCGGCGTCTCGCAACGCATGCTGACGCTGACGCTCCGGGCCCTGGAGCGCGATGGGCTGGTCAAGCGGACCGTCTATCCGACGGTGCCGCCGCGCGTCGAATACGAACTGACCGCGCTTGGCCAGTCGCTACGCGAGCCGATCCAGGCCATGGGCGGCTGGGTCTTCGCCAATCATGAAAAGATCCATGCGGCCCGCGCCGAGTTCGACAGGCGTAACGACGCCGAGCGGGGCAACCAGACGGTCGTCAGGCTCGGCTGAAACCGGCCCGTCGCTTCACCGACAGTCCGGCGCAGGGCGGGCAGGTCTCACCCCGCCTTGTGATTGCCCTTCGGAAACTGGACGGCCAATTCGCCATACCATTGGCCGCTCTTCTTCACCGTGCGGACCTGGGTGCCGTAATCGACATGGACCAGCCCGAAACGCATGCGATAGCCTTCCGCCCATTCGAAATTGTCCATCAGGCTCCAGGCAAAATAGCCGCGCATCGGATAGCCGTCCTCGATCAGGTCGGCGACCACGCCGATATGTTCGGCGTAGTAGTCGAGCCGTTGCTGGTCGTCGACCACACCGTGCTCGACCTCCATATTGTAGCAGGCGCCGTTCTCGGTGATGTAGCAGACCGGCAGCTCGTAGCGCTTGTAGAGCCCCTCGACGAGCGACTTCAGCGCCGGCGCATAGACCTCCCAGCCGATATCGGTCTTGACCTTGGATACCGGCGGCGCGGCGACGGTCGCCGGAAATTCCGCGCCCGGCGTCGGATCGTCCGCCACCCGCATCGGCGTGTAATAGTTGAGCCCCCACCAATCGATCTTCTGGCCGATGACCTCGAGGTCACCCGCTTCGATCTTCGGCATGCGGGTTCCGAGTGCCGAGAGGAAATCGGCGGGATACTCGCCCTTGAACACCGGATCGAAGAACACGCCGTTGTGGAACTGGAAGGCCCGCTCCGCCGCCGCCCGATCCGCTTGGCTGTCGGAGCCTGGGATGACCTCGTGCGCGTTCAGCACCAGTCCGGCCGGCACCTGCGGCGCCACCTGGCGGATGGCGTCGATGCCGAGACCATGGGCGAGATTGGTGTAGTGCAACGCATGCAGCGCCGCATCCATGTTCCGCTCTCCCGGCGCATGCACGCCGTAAAGATGGCTGAGCCAGACCGAGCACCACGGCTCGTTGAAGGTCGCGACCGCATCCAGCCGGTCGCCCAGCCGCGCCATCACCACCTTGGCATAGCGCTGGAAGGCATAGGCCGTGGAGCGCGCCGTCCACCCGCCGTCGCCCATCAGCGTCAGCGGCAGATCCCAATGGTAGAGCGTGGCGAAGGCCTTGATCCCGCGCGCCTTCAACCCGTCGATCAGCCTGTCGTAGAAGTCGAGGCCCTTCTCGTTGATCGGCCCGGTGCCGTCGGGAATGATGCGCGGCCAGGCGATCGAGAAGCGATAGGCCGAGACGCCCATGTCCTTGATCAGATCGAGATCGTCCTCCCAGCGATTGTAGTGGTCGCAGGCGACATCGCCATTGTGCCGACCATGGACCCGCCCCGGCATGTTGGAAAACGCATCCCAGATCGACGGCTTGCGGCCATCGGTCCTGGAGGCGCCTTCGATCTGGAACGAGGCGGTCGCGACCCCGAAGGTGAAGTCGCCGGGGAAGCGGGATGCGAGGAGCTTGGGATCGATCATGGGATAGCCAAAAAGGTTGCGCGGCCCTTAGCCGCCGGGAAATGGCGATTTAGCCAAGCCCGCAGGGCTTGTACAGAACCGGACCACAAGAATCTGCAACGATACAGGGTCGAGCCGGCTTTCGGCGGCTTCGGCCCTTTATCGGTTGTCCATCGGGGCTTGCGCCCGGTGTCACAGCTTGACCCAGGCCCCGTCCTTCCGCGACGACGCCACGCAAGCCTCGACGAAAGCGACGCCGCGCACGCCGTCGTCGATGGTCGGATAGGTGACGGCCGGATCGACGGACGCGCCGGTCCTTGCCGCATGGATCGCCGCCGCCGCCTCTGCATAGATCGTCGCGAAGGCTTCGAGATAGCCCTCCGGATGGCCGCCGGGAATGCGGCTGACGCGGGTGGCGGAAGCGCCGGCACCGGCACCGTTGCGCGTGACCAGCCGCTTCTGTTCGCCAAACGGCGTGAACCACAGGTGGTTGGGGTTTTCCTGCTCCCATTCGAGCCCGCCCCTGGTGCCATAGACCCTGAGCTTCAGGGTGTTCTCATTGCCCGGCGCCACCTGGCTGCACCATAGCATGCCCTTGGCCCCGCCCGTAAAGCGCAGCAACACATGGCCGTTGTCATCGACCCGCCGCCCGTCGACAAAGCTGTCGAGGTCGGCCGCAAGACTGTCGAGCGTCAGGCCGGTGACGAAGGAGGCGAGATTGAAGGCGTGGGTTCCGATGTCACCGGTCGCGCCGCCGACGCCCGACTGCTTCGGGTCCGTTCGCCACACCGCCTGCTTGGCGCCGGTCTGCTCCACCGCCTCGGTCAGCCAGTCCTGCGCATATTCGACCTGCACCACGCGCAGCGTGCCGAGCAAGCCGCCGGCGACCATTTCGCGCGCCTGGCGCACCATCGGATAGCCGGTGTAATTATGCGTCAGGATGAACAGCGCCGGGGAGTTGTCGGCCACCGCCTTCAGCCTCTTCGCATCCTCCAGGCTGGAGGTCAGCGGCTTGTCGCAAATGACATGGATGCCGCGCTCGAGAAAGGCCCTGGCCGCCGGATAGTGCATGTGGTTGGGCGTGACGATCGACACCGCCTCGATGCCGTCCGGCCGCATCGCCTCCTTCTTAGCCATCTCCTCGAACGAGCCGTAGCAGCGCTCATGATCGAGTCCGAGTTCGCCGCCCGAGGCGAGCGACTTTTCCGCCGTAGACGACAGCGCCCCGGCCACCAGGTCGAAATGATCGTCGATCCGCGCCGCCATGCGGTGCACCCCGCCGATGAAGGCGCCCTGCCCGCCGCCGACCATGCCGAGCCGGATTTTGGGGATGCGCCCGCCGGTCTTGCTTGCTTCGATGCTCATGGAAACAGTCTCCCTTGTTGTCTCTGACGCCCCTTCTGGCTGCCGCCATCTCCCCCACAAGGGGGGAGAGCGTTCCTCGCCCACCTTCCGGCTTGAAGCAGGCACCGGGTCGGCGGCAAAGCCCCTCCCCCTTGTGGGGAGGGGTTGGGGAGGGTCTTTTTAGTTAAAGCCCCAGCATCCGCCGGTTGGCCGCGTCATCCGTGCCACTCGAGGCAAAATCGTCGAAGGCGTGTTCGGTCACCCGGATGATATGCGAGCGGACGAAAGCGGCGCCCTCCCTGGCCCCGTCTTCCGGGTGCTTCAGCGCGCATTCCCATTCGACCACCGCCCAGCCGTCGAAATCATTGGCCGCCATCTTCGAGAAGATCGCGCCAAAGTCGACCTGGCCGTCGCCGAGCGAACGGAAGCGTCCTGCCCGGTTGACCCAGCCCTGATAGCCGCCATAGACACCCTGCCGGCCGGTCGGATTGAACTCCGCGTCCTTGACGTGGAACATCTTGATCCGGTCCTTGTAGATATCGATGTGGTCGAGATAGTCGAGGCACTGCAACACGTAGTGCGACGGGTCGTAGAGCATGTTGGCGCGGGGATGGTTCTGCACCCGCTCGAGAAACATCTCGAAGGTCACGCCGTCATGCAGGTCCTCGCCGGGGTGAATCTCGTAACAGACGTCGACACCCTGCTCCTCGGCATAATCGAGGATCGGCCTCCAGCGCTTGGCCAACTCGTCGAAGGCGGCCTCGACAAGGCCGGCCGGCCGCTGCGGCCAGGGATAGATATAGGGCCAGGCCAGCGCCCCGGAGAAGGTCGCGTGCGCCCCGATGCCGAGATTGCGCGACGCCTTCAACGCCAGCTTGACGTGTTCCACGGCCCATTCCTGCCGCGCCTTGGGATTGCCGCGGACTTCCGGTGCGGCAAAGCCGTCGAACGCCTCGTCATAGGCCGGATGCACCGCCACCAGCTGGCCCTGCAGATGGGTGGAGAGCTCGGTGATCTCGATCCCGTTTTCCCGTGCCACACCGGCCAGTTCGTCACAATAGTCCCTGGAGTCCGCGGCCCTCTGGAGATCGATCAGTTGCCCGGCCCAGGTCGGCACCTGCACGCCGAGATAACCCTTGTCGGCGGCCCATTTGGTGATCGCATCCCAGGAATTGAACGGCGCCGCATCGCCGGCGAACTGCCCGAGGAACAGGCCCGGTCCCTTGATCGTCTTCATGAAATCTCCTCCCGATTCGGCAGCTCACGATCAGCCGGAACTGCGCTCCAAGCCCGAAAATGACTGCCCCGATCCAGATTCGCAGCGGCGCCGCTCGACCACCTGCATCGTTGCAGTAAGAATTAGCGAAGTTTATATTCGTGCACAACTCCCGCCCCTGGCTTCGGCGCACGATAGCGCGCTTGCAGCCTTCCAACGCCTGAGGAACCCGATGAACGAAACCGCTTTTGTCGAACGCTGCTTCGATCTCAATGGTGGCGAACTCGTTGTTCGTTTCATGACTCCTGCCAAGGCGCCCGGCGGAGAGTTTCAGTGCCGCTGGTCGATCGGCTGGCCGGACGGAGAGGTTAGCCACCGCGCCTGCGGCGAAGACGGCATCCAGGCCCTCACCCTTGCCATGCAGGCGGTTCACGACCGACTTCTCGACAGCGAGGCCTACAAGGCCGGACGCCTCACGCTCTGGGGCCAGGGCGACCTGGACCTCCCACCCAGTTGGACGACGGGACCGCTTTACCAGATCCCGCCGCCTCCCGGGGGCTGGCCAACCGATAACGACTAGCTGAACGCCCTGCGGATAGCCGGGGTCTAGAACCCCGGTCATCCTGGTCGCTCGCCCCCTCAGACGTAGCGGTTGACGACATTTTCCAGGTATTCCTGGCGACCCGACTTCGGTTCGGGGTTGATGTCGCCCTCCTCGACCATTTTCGTGATCGCTTCCAGCGACAGCTCGCCGCGCAGCATGCGCTGTGCTTCGGGGCTGTCCCACTTGGCGTAGCGCTCCTCGAGCGGCTTCGACAGCGCGCCGTCCTCGATCATCTTGGCCGCCGCCTTCAGGCCACGGGCGCAGCAGTCCATGCCGCCGATATGGCCGTAGAGCAGGTCGGCCGGATCGAGTGACTGGCGGCGCAGCTTGGCGTCGAAATTGGTGCCGCCGGTCTGGAAGCCGCCGCCCGACAGGACGTGGTAATAGGCGAGCGCCATTTCCGGCACGTTGTTGGGGAACTGGTCGGTGTCCCAGCCGGACTGGTAGTCATTGCGGTTCATGTCGATCGAGCCGAAGATGCCGAAGGCGTTCGCCATGGCGATCTCGTGCTCGAAGGAATGGCCGGCAAGGATCGCATGGCCCTGCTCGATGTTGACCTTCACCTCGTTCTCCAGCCCGTTCTTCTGCAGGAAGGCGTAAACGGTGGCGACGTCATAGTCGTACTGGTGCTTGGTCGGCTCCTGCGGCTTCGGCTCGATCAGGATCGTGCCCTTGAAGCCGGTCTTGTACTTGTACTCGACGACGAGGTTGAGGAAGCGGCCGAGCTGGTTCAGCTCGCGCTTCAGGTCGGTGTTGAGCAGGGTTTCATAGCCCTCGCGCCCGCCCCACAGCACGTAGTTCTCACCGCCGAGCCGCTGAGTGGCGTCCATGCAGGTCTTCACGGTCGCGGCCGAAAAGGCGAAGACGTCCGGATCGGGATTGGTGGCTGCCCCCGACATGAAGCGGCGGTTGGAAAACAGGTTCGCCGTGCCCCAGAGCAGCTTGACGCCGGTCTCGGCCTGCTTCTTCTCGAAATAGTCGACGATCGCGTTGAGGTTCTTCGTGTTCTCGGCGAAATTCCGGCCCTCCGGCCGCACGTCGGCGTCATGGAAGCAGTAATAGGGTACGCCGAGCAGCTGGTAGAATTCAAAGGCGACATCGGCCTTCATCTTCGCCGCTTCCATGGTGTCGGAGAACCACGGACGTTCAAAAGTCTGCCCGCCGAACGGATCGCCTCCCGGCCAGGTGAAGGAGTGCCAATAGGCGACGGCGAAGCGCAGATGGTCTTCGAGACGCTTGCCGAGCACGATCTCGTCGGGATTGTAGTGGCGGAAGGCGAGCGCGTTCGTGCTGTCGGGACCTTCGTATTTCACTTTGGCGATGTCGCCGAAAAAGCCTGTGCTCATGGGGTGTTTCCTCCTGGTTCGTGTTCGAATGCTGTGAAAGTCGCATTTCTGGCTCCCCCCCCCTCACCCTGCCCTCTCCCCGCTGGGGAGAGGAGAATGTCGGCGCGTGCCGCTCGCCTATTCTCCCCAGCGGGGAGAAGGTGCCGGCAGGCGGATGAGGGGGCGCCCCGGTCAATGAGCCAGCGATTTGATCGCCGGATAAAGCGCCCGGTAGCGGCCGTAAGCCTCCTCATAGGCACCGGTGAGCGCCGCGACCGGCTCGATCGTCCCGGCAGTCTTCGGCGCCGTGCAGACGGAAAGCGGGTCCGCGCCCGTCGCCGCGATCAGCCCGAGCCGTGCAGCCCCGAAGGCAGCGCCGAAATCGCCATCGGCCGGAATGTCGACCGGAATCCCAAGCGCCGTGGCGATCGAGGCCAGCCAGTAGCGCGAACGAGAGCCGCCGCCGATCGCCGTCACCCGGGAAATCTCGGTGCCGGCCGATCTCAGCGCCTCGAGATTGTCGCGGATGGCAAACGTGACGCCCTCGAGCACGGCCTGCGTCAGCACCGCGCGCGCGCTTTCATGGCCGAGACCGATGAAGGCGCCGCGGATCCGTGCGTCATTGTGCGGCGTGCGTTCGCCGGAGAGATAGGGCAGGAAGGTCACGCTGCCCGGCGCGTGCAAATCGTCGCCGAGTTCCCCCGTCAGTGCACCGGCGGGTTTGCCGGTGACGCCGCTCAACCAGTTCAGCGCATCGGTCGCGGACAGAATGACCCCCATCTGGTGCCAGGTGTTCGGCAGCGCATGGCAAAACGCATGCACCGCGCTTTCGGGCTTGGGCAGGTAGGACCCGTTGGCGGCGAACAGCACGCCCGATGTCCCGAGCGAGACGAAGGCCTGGCCCTCGGCGACCGTGCCCATGCCGCAGGCCGAGGCCGCATTGTCCCCGGCCCCGCCAGCGATCACGACGCTGTCGCCCATGCCCCATTCGCCGGCCAATTGTGTGCGCAGCACCCCCGCACGCTCGGTTCCCTCGACCAGACGCGGCATCTGATCTTCGCAAAGCCCGGTGGCCGCCAGCAACTCTCCCGACCAGCAGCGCCTGCCCGTGTCGAGCCAGGCGGTGCCGGCTGAATCCGACATGTCGGACAGATATTCGCCGCTCAGCCAGAGCCTGAGGAAATCCTTGGGCAGCAGCACCTTGGCCACCCTGGCAAAAATCTCTGGCTCGTGTTTCGCCACCCAGGCGAGCTTCGGCGCGGTGAAGCCGGGAAAGACGATATTGCCGGTGACGGCGCGAAAACGCGGATCGGCATCCATCGCCGCCGCCTCGACATGGCTGCGCGTATCGTTCCACAGGATGCAGGGCCGCAGCACCTGGTCGGCGGTATCGATCAGCGTCGCGCCGTGCATGTGGCCGGAAAGACCGATCCCCTTCACCGCCGCGAGTGCAGCGCCATGCGCGGCCTTGAGCGCACCCACCGCCTCGCGCGTCGCGCGGATCCAGTCGAGCGGATCCTGCTCCGACCAGCCGGGATGCGGCCGCGACACATCGAGCGCTGCATGCCCCACACCAATCACCGCCTGATCGCCGTCGATCAGCATAGCCTTGACACCGGAAGTGCCCAGATCAAGCCCGAGATACATGTCTTCTCCCTATCCCCTGCCGTTCACGGCAGGTTGTCCTTCAAGAAAATGTCGATGCGGATACGCTCTTGCGCGGCGAGCAGCGGCAGGCCGTCGGCCGTCGCCTTGAGGACCCGGATGGCGCTCCTGACCTCGTGTCCGGCATCCTGGTTCAGCACCGCATCGACAAACCCGTCATTGAGCGCGTCTCGCGTCGTTCCGGTCAGTTCATGGGCGATCACCGCCGGCCGGAGAGCGAGCCTGGCCTTGCGGAGTGCCGCGACCAGACCACGATTGCCGGCGCCCAGGCTGTAGATGCCGAGAATATCGTCGCGCTGGCGAAAAAGGTCGGTGAGCAGCCGTTCGACCAGCGCCGGATCGTCCCGTCCCTCGATCACCTCGAGCAGGGCCAGGTGCGGATAATCTTTCGCCATGATCGAGCGAAAGCCTTCCCACCGTTCGCGGTGGTCGCGCACCAGCATCGAGCCGGCCAGGACGGCGATCGAGCCGCGCCGATCTCCGACGAAGCGGCCGAGCAGGCTCGCGGCTGTGTGGCCGGCCGCCAGGTTGTCGATGCCTGCATAATGGACCCGGCCCGATGCCGACAGATCGGAGACCAGCGTCACGACCGGGATACCCGCATCGACCAGTCGGTCGACGGCTGCCGCCACTTCCGGCGCGTCGACGGCGACCAGCGCCACGCCCGCCGGCCGGTCGGCCACAAGACCGTCCAGCACCTCCACGAGCGCCACCGCATCGAAGGGCGGCACTTCGAGGATGCGGATGTCGGTGCGCTCCAAGGGCGAACGCGCCATGGCATCGCGCACCGCCTGTTCCAAGTCGCGCATGAAGGAATTGTCGTTGGCCGGCAGGACGAAGGTCAGCGGATAGACGCGGCCCTTGGCAAGATTGGCCGCCGCCACATCGCGCACGAAACCGAGCGCCACCACGGCGCCTTCCACCTTGTCGCGGGTACGCGCGCTGACCCCCGGCCGGCGGTTGAGCACCCGGTCGACGGTGGCGAGGCTGACGCCGGCGGCGGCGGCGATATCGTGGACGGTCGGCTTCATGTTTCCTCCGAGTGCAGTATTAGCGCAGCCCTTGAGGTCCGTAAATCATTTTTTGAGGTACGTACATCACTACCTGTTCAAAAGAGAAGGACCGTCTCCCTGAAGGGGAAACGGTCCTCGGCGCCGCGGTGGATTAATGAAAAGGGATTGAGGCCCGAGCCGTGGCTCAGTGTCCGGCTCCGGGCGGCGGGGCCGCACTCGGCTTCTTGATCAGAAGCGCGAGGAAGACCAGCCCGAAGAACAGCACGGTCAGCCCCATGAACACGTCGATGAAGGACAGCATCCAGGACTGTTGGGTAATCACGCCCGAGAGTTTCCTCAGCGCCACCGCCGTGCCGTCGAGGCCGTAGGCGTCGTAGTTGGCGCCGACGCTCGCCAGCCAGTCGAGGGCGGCCGGATTGCCCCAATGGGCCTGTTCGGCAAGCCGACCATAATGCTCGTCCGAGCGTTGGGTCAGCATGGTGTTGATCACCGCAAGGCCGACCGCGCCGCCGAGATTGCGGGTCAGGTTGAACAGGCCCGACGCGTTCTTCATCCGGTCCGGCGGCAGCGTACCGAGCGCGATATTGTTGATCGGCACCATGCACAGCATCAGCGAACAGCCGCGCAGGATCTGCGGCACGAGCAGTTCATAGAAATCCCAGTCCGCAGTCATGAAGGTCATGCTGTAGGTGCCGGCGGCAAAGCCGGCAAAGCCGATCATCATCATCACGCGCGGATCGAGCTTGCTCGAAAGCGCACCGGCGACCGGCGCGGTGAGAAACATCGCGGCACCCGAAACGAACATGGTCTCGCCGATCATCATCGAGTCATAGCCGCGGATGCGGCCGAGATAGACCGGATAGAGATAGGTGAGCCCATAGAGCCCCACCCCCATGACGAAGGAAAACAGCGAGCCGAAAGCGAAGTTGCGATTGGCAAAGGCGCGCAGGTCGACGACCGGGAAATCCACCCGGAACACCCGGTGAAAGAAGAAGAAGCCGCCGATCACCATGACCACCGTACCCATGACGATATGCTCGTCGTTGAACCAGTCCTTGTTGTTGCCCTCCTCCAGCACGAATTCCATCATGCCGAGGAACAGCGCCATCCAGAACAGGCCCCACCAGTCGAACTTCTTGAACAGCTTGAAGTCGGGCTTGTCGAAATCGATCAGGCTGAAGGTCACCGCGGTGACGATGATGCCGGGGATGACGTTGATCAGGAACAGCCAGTGCCAGGACATGGCGTGGCTGATATAGCCGCCGATGGTCGGTCCGATGGTCGGCGCGAGCGTCGCCACCAGACCGACGATAGGCGAGACGATGTTGCGCTTGGACGGCGGGAAGATGGTGAAGGCTGCGGCGAACACCGAGGGGATCATGCCGCCGCCGATGAAGCCCTGGATCGCCCGGTAGACGATCATCTGGTCGATATTGGTCGCGGTCGCGGCCAGCGCGCTGGCAAGGGTGAAGCCGGCGGCGGAGAAGGAGAACAGGATGCGCGTCGAGACGATGCGCGCCAGCGCGCCCGACAACGGGATCATGATCACTTCGGCGATCAGATAGGAGGTCTGCACCCAGGCGATTTCATCCGACCCGGCGCCAAGGCCGGCCTGGATCTCGGCGAGCGAGGCCGACACGATCTGGATGTCGAGGATCGACATGAACATGCCGAACACCATCGCGAAGAAGGCGATGAGCCGCTTCGGGTCCATGCGCTCCTCGGCACCCGGCAGCGGGATCGCGCCTGCCACCGTCGTTGCGGATTCGGCCATCGTGCTTTTCCTTGCAGGATCGCGTCAGTTGGCCGCGAGCGCCGCACCCTGCGGCGCGGTGCGGGTATCGACATCGACGACGACGCTCAAGCCGGCGCGCAGGTGGCCAGCCTCGAGCACGTCCTTGGGGAATTCGATACGGACGGGAACGCGCTGCACGACCTTGGTGAAATTGCCCGTGGCGTTTTCCGCTGGCAGCATGGAAAAGACCGAACCGGAGGCCGGCGCGATCGATGTCACGGTCCCCTCGATCGTCTCGTCATCATAGGCGTCGACATGGATGGCGACCTTGGAGCCGGGGACCAGGTCGGCGATCTGCGTTTCCTTGAAATTCGCCTCGATGTAGAGCTGATCGACCGGAACCAGTGCCGCCAGACGCTTGCCGACCGAGACGAGGTCGCCGGCCTGGACGGAGAGATTGCCGACGATCCCGTCATAGGGTGCCTTCAGCACCGTAAAGGCGAGATCGCGCTCGGCCTTTTCGAGCGCCAGCTCGGCAGAACGCATGCCGGCATCGGCCTCGGCGCGCTGCGCCTTGAGCACGGCGATGCTGGCTTCCGCCGCGGCGATATTGGCGTCGGCGGCGGCAAGGCTCGCCCGGGCCTGCTCGAGTTGCGTTTTGGCGCTGTCGAGATCGGCGGTGGACACCACCTTCTGCTCCTGCAGGCCGCTGACGCGCTTGAGGGAAAGTCCGGCGAGGCCGAGCGTCGCCTGCGCGGACTGCTTCTGGGCCACGGCCTGGGCCAGCGCGGCATCCCCGCCCCTGATCTGCGCGTCGATGCGCTCGAGCGTCAGCCGCTGCACGGCGATCTGCGCCTCTGCCTGCTCGGCGGCAATGCGATAATCGCCGTCGTCGAGCGTCACCAGCGGATCGCCGGCCTTGACGCGCTGGTTGCCGCTGACCTCCACCGATTTCACATAGCCGGAGACCTTGGGCGAGATGATCGCGATGTCGCCTTCGATATAGGCGTCTTCGGTCGAGACCATGAACCGGCCCTCGGTCCACCAGCCATACCCGTACCAGGCGGCACCGGCGACCAGGGCGGCAAGGATGACCGGCAGCACGAGGCCGCGGCGCTTCTTGGGGGCGACGGGTTCCGCCGCAGTGGCCGGGGCAGCTTTGTGGTCCGCAGCGGCGCCGGGATGCGCCTCTAGAACGGCAACCTCGTTGTCGGCGGGCTGCGCTTCGGCAGCCTGGGCGGAGCGGACGGCACCCGTCCTTTGGGATAGTGACATGTTCAAACCATTCGCTGGCAATGGAAGGCAATCGAACTGAACCGTTCGGTTCGATTTGACATAGAGGCTTTTCTACCACATATCAAGACGCAGAAAGCCAAGCTTTTCCTTTCTGGCTCAAATGCAGTTAATATTTGGAAGGCCCATGACCCGCCCGCCCAGAAATAGTCAGGAGACCGTGACAGCCGAGTTCGCCTACCCGGTCGTACCCAGCCGCTTCCCCGCCGGTGAAGACCCGGTCAAGCGCGGCCAGATTCTGGACGGCGCCAAACAGGTCTTCATGAAGATGGGCTTCGACGCCGCCAGCATGAATGACGTGACCCGTGAAGCCGGCGTCTCGAAGGGGACGATCTACGTCTATTTCCAGAGCAAGGAAGACCTGTTCGTCGCGCTGATCGAACGGGAAAAGGGCCTGTTCACCGAAGCCCTGCGCGACATCCTCGCCGACAGCCACGACACCGAGGAGGGGCTGCGCCGCTTCGCCGACGCCTTCGTTCGCCAGATCATCGAGACAGACATGATCCCCGCCATGCGCACCTTGCTCGGCGTCGTCGACCGCATGCCCGGCCTTTGTCACCGGTTCCTGTCGAATGCCCCGTCCAATGCCCGCAGCGTGCTGGAGGCCTTCATCCGCCGCCAGGTCGACCAGGGCGCACTCAGCACCGAGGACCCCGACCTTGCCGCCCGCCAGTTCATCGATCTGGCGACGGGGACGTTCTTCAAGCAACGCCTGTTCGGCGAGATGCCGCAGGCGCCGTCACGCGAAGACCGCGACCGCGTGATCGACAGCGCGGTCCGCGTCTTTCTGTGCGCCTATGGCACCGAAAGCTGCCCAAGGCCACGCTGACAGGCTGGAACACTCTTTTTTCTCGCGCGTTTCTGACCGCTATTGCCCTTGAGCCGGCCTTGCTCCATTTGTTGCATTGCCCTCCCTCGCAAACCGGAAGAAAAAAATGCAGGAAATCCTCGTTCTCCTTCAGGATCCCGCCGCCTGGATCGCTCTGATCACGCTCGTGGTCATGGAAGTCGTCCTCGGCATCGACAACCTCGTCTTCATTTCAATCCTGACCAACAAGCTTCCGGCCGACCAGCGCGAAAGGGCACGCCGGATCGGCATCGGCCTGGCCCTTGTCCTGCGTCTGGCACTGCTGGGCACCGTGGCCTGGATCGTCAAGCTGACCACGCCGATCTTCGAGGCCTTCGGGCACGGCTTCTCGTGGAAGGATCTCATCCTGATCGCCGGCGGCCTGTTCCTGGTGTGGAAGGCAACGAAGGAAATCCACCACAACGTGGATCCCATCGACCAAGAGGAGGACTTCATCGCCTCCTCCGCGACGCAAACCTTCGCCGCCGCCATCGGCCAGATCCTGCTGCTCGACCTGGTCTTCTCGGTCGACAGCATCATCACCGCCGTCGGCATGACCCCGCATCTGCCGATCATGGTCGTCGCCGTGATCGTCGCCGTCGCGGTCATGCTGGTCGCGGCCACTCCGCTTGCCAACTTCATCGAGAAGAACCCGACCATCGTCATGCTGGCGCTCGGCTTCCTGTTGATGATCGGCACCACCCTGATCGCCGAAGGCATGGGCTTCCATGTTCCGAAGGGGTACATCTACGCCGCCATGGCCTTCTCGGGCCTGGTCGAGGTGCTCAACATGTTCGCGCGACGCAAGCGCCAGGCCGAAAGGGCGGCCAAGGTCAAGCTGCACTGAACGGACCGCCTGCGGCTTCCCTTCACGTCATGATGCCGGCCCGCGACCTCGGCGCGGGCCGCATTTTTTGCCAGGGCTACGGGCGCGAGGAACAAAGCCGTTACAGCCGGCATTGATAGCGCGACCTGCCCTGTATATTCTCTCGACACAACATATCCGGAGTCCCATGACCACCGAGCAAATCCTTGCCTTCGCTGTCATAGGCGCGATGATGGCCGCCTTTCTCTGGGACCGTCTGCGCTATGACGTGGTTGCCTGTGTCACCCTGATCGTCGCCGTCGCCCTCGGCCTCGTTCCCGCCGAAAAGGCCTTCTCCGGCTTTAGCGACGATATCGTCATCATCGTCGGCAGCGCCCTGGTGGTCAGTGCCGGGGTTGCGCGCTCCGGCATCGTCGATCTCGGCATCAAGAAATTCTTCCCCTCGCTCACCTCGATCCGCGGCCAGATGCTGCTGCTCGTCGTCAGCGTCACCTTGCTGTCGGCCTTCATCAAGAACATCGGCGCGCTGGCGATCATGATGCCCGTCGCCTTCCAGTTCGCCCGCCGTTCCGGCACGCCGGCCTCGGCCTTCCTGATGCCGATGGCCTTCGGCGCCCTGCTCGGCGGCCTGATGACGCAGATCGGCACCTCGCCGAACATCGTCGTCTCGCGCCTGCGCGCCGAGATCACCGGCGAAGCCTTCACCATGTTCGACTTCACCCCGGTCGGCGCGACGCTCGCAGTCGCCGGCACCATCTTCCTGATGTTCTTCTACTGGCTGGTGCCGAGGCGCGAGAACCAAACCCCCTCGATTCAAGAAGCGCTGGAGAACTCGACCTTCGCCACCGAGGCGACCGTCGGCAAGCAATCGTCCTTCCTCGGAAAATCGCTCAACCAGCTTCTGTCGATCGCGCCGGGCGAAGTGATCGCCACCGCTATCCTGCGCGGCCACACCCGTATTTCCCCCTTCCCCGACATCATCCTGAAAGAGAACGACGCCCTGCTGCTCGAAGGCGCCTCCGAACCCCTGGACCGGATCGTCTCCCAGGCCAAGCTGTCCCTCTCGGGCAAGCCGATCGGAGAAGGCGAGACCAAGCCCAGCGGCGAGATCGCCGCGATCGAGGCGGTGGTCAGCCGCGATTCCGCGCTGATCGGCCTCTCGGCCCGCGAACTGTCGCTCTACAACACCTACGGCGTCAATCTCCTGGCCGTCAGCCGCAAGGGCAAGCGGATCCGCGAACGTCTCGGCGAACTGACATTGCGGCCCGGCGACGTGGTCGTTCTCCAGGGACAAAGACAAGCCTTGCCCGGCCTGCTGCTGGAACTCGGCTGCCTGCCGCTGGCCGAACGCGAGATCCTGCTCGGCACCAGCCGCAGCGCCATCGTGCCATTGGGCATCCTTGTTGCCGCCATGGGCGCCACCGCTCTTGGTCTTGCCCCGGTCGCGGTCGCCTTCTTTGCCGCAGCGCTGGCCATGGTCATCCTCAAGGTCATTCCGCTCAGCGAAATCTACCGCGCCGTGGACGGGCCGATCCTCGTCATGCTCGCCGCCCTCATCCCGGTCAGCGACACGTTGCGCAGCACCGGCGCCAGTGAACTGATCGCCGGCTGGCTCGGGGCGGCGGCGGACGGGCTGCCCGCCTATGGCGCGCTCGCCCTCATCCTGGTCACCGCCATGGCGGTCACGCCGTTCCTCAACAATGCAGCGACCGTGCTGGTCATGGCGCCGATCGCCGTAAGCTTCGCCGCAGGCCTCGGCTACAAGCCGGACGCCTTCCTGATGGCGGTGGCTATCGGCGCCGGGTCCGACTTCCTCACCCCGATCGGGCACCAGTGCAACACGCTGGTCATGGGTCCGGGCGGCTATCGCTTCAGCGACTATCCACGCCTCGGCCTGCCGCTGTCGATCATCATCGTCTTGGTGTCGATTCCCATGCTGCTGATGGTCTGGCCCGTACAGTAGCCGCCGTCGCGCTGTGCCTGCGAAATGTCCGGCCCGGTCTCACACCGGGCCGTCTTTCGTTTCGGCAGGCGGATTGCAAGGGCGCAAGACAAACAGAAAAGCCCGCATCGGCGGGATGCAGGCTTTCCTTGGGGCGGGGGACTGGGAATGAACGCGGGTCGGACGGGTAAGGGGCTCGTCTGCCGTTTCGTTGGCTACGGAGAGAAACCGGAAAAATCACCGTATTCCCCAATTCCCGTCGCGTCCGGTTGGCACGACCCTCGTTCTGGCAATAAAACGCCGCCCACCGCGTTTGGTTCCACAGGCCGGAGAATTTCTGCGAAGCTGCGTTCGAGCACGGCTGCCATGCCGCCCGCGCCCGCAGTTTTCCTTGACGCCCGCGGCTGAATATGGCCTAAGGCCAGCCGGCGGAATTGACAGGATCGGCGCGCATATCAGGCCTTTTCCCGTCTTTCCACCCGATCGTTTTCCATTTTTTCGCTGATCCCGCGGCATCCGCGCGATCACCCCGCACGCTACCACGAGCAAGAGTCCATGAGCACTTCCGGCGTCCGCGTCCGCATCGCACCCTCCCCGACCGGCGAGCCGCATGTCGGCACCGTCTATATCGCCCTGTTCAACTATCTCTTCGCCAAGAAGATGGGCGGCGAGTTCATCCTGCGCATCGAGGACACCGACGCCACCCGCTCGACCCCGGAATTCGAACAGAAAGTGCTCGACGCGCTGAAATGGACCGGCCTCACCTGGTCGGAAGGCCCCGATATCGGCGGCTCCTACGGTCCCTATCGCCAGTCGGAACGCAAGGACATCTACCGTCCCTTCGTTGAGCAGATGGTACGCGACGGCCATGCCTTCCGCTGCTTCTGCACGCCTGAGCGCCTGGAAATGATGCGCGACGCCCAGCGCGCCAAGGGCCTGCCGCCGAAATATGACGGCCACTGCCTCAACCTCACGGCCGAGGAAGTCACCGAGCGCATGGAAGAGGGCGAACCCTCCGTCGTGCGCATGAAGATCCCGACCGAGGGCTCCTGCGATTTCCATGACGGCGTCTATGGCGACGTCTCGATTCCATGGGACGCGGTCGATATGCAGGTCCTCTTGAAGGCCGACGGGATGCCGACCTATCACATGGCGAACGTCGTTGACGACCACTTGATGCGGATCACCCATGTCGCGCGCGGTGAGGAATGGCTGGCATCCGTGCCGAAGCACATCCTGATCTACAGGTATCTCGGCCTCGAACCGCCGAAGTTCATGCACCTGTCGCTGATGCGCAATGCCGACAAGTCGAAACTGTCGAAGCGCAAGAACCCGACCTCGATCTCCTATTATTCGGCGCTCGGCTACCTGCCGGAAGCGCTGATGAACTTCCTCGGCCTGTTCTTCATCCAGATCGCCGAAGGCGAAGAGCTTCTGACGATGGAAGAACTGGCGGAGAAATTCGACCCCGACAACCTGTCCAAGGCCGGCGCGATCTTCGACGTGCAGAAGCTCGACTGGCTGAACGGCCGCTGGATGCGCGAAAAGCTGATGCCGGACGAGTTCCTCGCCCGCGTGTTCGAATGGGCTTCGGAGAACGATCGTCTGACCGAAGGCCTGAAGCTCGCGCAGAGCCGCATTTCCAAGCTCGGCGAACTGCCGCAGCTTTCCGGCTTTCTGCTCGCCAACGACGTCGGCCTGACGCCCGCCTCGTTTGCCGGCCTCAAGACCTCGCCGGCCGAGACGCTGGAAATCGTCAACACGGTCGCCTTCGACCTCGAGAAGATCCTCGAATGGAATGTCGAGACGATCGAGCAGGAACTGCGCGACATCGCCGACCGCCTCGGCAAGAAGCTGCGCGTCGTCACCCCGCCGCTGTTCGTCGCCATGTCCGGCTCGTCGCGTTCGCTGCCGCTGTTCGACTCGATGGCGCTGCTCGGCCGCTCGGTCGTGCGCCAGCGTTTGAAGGTGGCGAGCCAGGTGCTGACCTCGATGGTCGGCGCACAGAACTGAGACTTACGCGCTGCCTTTGCCGGTGGCGCATTGAATACCCCCCTCTGCCCTGCCGGGCATCTCCCCCTCAAGGGGGGAGATTATCGAGTGGCCGGGCCTAGTTGCCTCAAACTCACAACATGTTGGCAGCAGCGCTTGAGGTGGAGCAATGAGCGTACCCCCATCCGATCTCCCCCCTTGAGGGGGAGATGCCCGGCAGGGCAGAGGGGGGTAACCGAAACGACGACAGCCGCCGAAGGCAACGATACGATGACCGAACAGAAGACCGCAGCACCCGCCCTTTCCTCCGACGTGACCGAAGTCCGCGCCCAGAAGCTTGCGCTGCTGCGCCAGCAGGTCGGCGACGTCTATCCCGCGCATTTCCACCGCACGATCACCAATGCGGAACTGGCCGAGAAATATGCCGACCTGGAGCTCGACACCGAATCCGCCGACATCGTCACCGTCGCCGGCCGCGTCTACTCGTCGCGCAATTCGGGCATGTTCATGGACATCCATGACGCCTCGGGCAAGATCCAGATCTTCTCCCACAAGGACACGACGCCGGAGGAAGCCCGTGCGCTTCTGCCGATGATCGACCTTGGTGACATCATCGGCGTCAAGGGCCAGGTCCGCCGCACCAAGCGCGGCGAGCTGACGATCAATGCGCATGAGATCACCATGCTCACCAAGTCGCTGCTGCCGATGCCGGAAAAATATCACGGCCTCGCCGACATCGAGACGCGCTACCGAAAGCGCCATCTCGACCTGTTGACCAACGAGGAATCCAAGCTGCGCTTCCAGCAGCGCTCGAAGATCATCTCCGGCGTTCGCCGCTTCATGGAAAACGACGGCTTCATGGAAGTCGAGACGCCCATGCTGCAGACGATCTACGGCGGCGCCACCGCCGAGCCCTTCAAGACCCACCACAACACGCTGAAGATGGACATGTTCCTGCGCATCGCGCCGGAACTCTATCTCAAGCGCACGCTGGTATCCGGCCTGTCCGACAAGGTCTTCGAGATCAACCGCAACTTCCGCAATGAAGGCGTCTCGACCCGGCACAATCCGGAATTCACCATGATGGAGTGCTATTGGGCCTATGCCGACTACGAGGACATCATGGACCTCGTCGAGCGCATGTTCTCGGAACTGGCGATGACCATCCACGGCACCACGGAAGTGCCCTATGGCGACAAGGTTTTGTCCTTTAAGGGTCCGTTCCGCCGCATTTCCATGCCCGGCGCCGTCAAGGAGAAGACGGGCATCGACTTCCTCGCCATCAAGACCGACGAGGAGGCGCGCGCCGCCGCCCGCCATGCCGGCTTTGAAGTCGAGAAGGATTCGACCTGGGGCGAATGCCTCGCCTTCGTCTTCGAGGAAACCGTCGAGGGCGACCTCATCCAGCCGGTCCACGTCATCCACTTCCCGAAGGACATCTCGCCCTTTGCCAAGGAAGTGCCGGGCGAGCCGCGCCTGGTCGAGCGTTTCGAGACCTATGTCAACGGCTGGGAGCTCGGCAACGCCTTCTCCGAACTCAACGACCCGGAAGAGCAGCGCGCCCGCATGGTCGAGCAGTTGACCCAGGCCCATGTCCGAGGCGAAAAGGAAAAGGCCCTGGACGAGGACTTCCTCGACGCCATGGACCAGGGCATGCCGCCGGCCGGTGGCCTCGGCATCGGTGTCGACCGCCTGATCATGGTGCTGACCAACGCGCCGTCGATCCGCGACGTCATCCTCTTCCCGGCCCGCCGCCACAAGGGCGACTGAGACGGCCGGAACACCGCCTAAACGAGAAAAATCCCGGTGCAGTCTCTGCGCCGGGATTTTTCGTTGTCACTCAGCCATGCCTCAATGGGTTGCCCCGGCGTGCTTTTCGTCGTCGGCCTTGGTGCTCGCCTTCGGCGGCAGGATGTCGGCATCCTCAGCCGGGATCTCGCTCGGCGGACGCCGGGCTCGTGCCCTCAAGCGGCTGGGATCGCAGCTTCTCCAGCCATGCGGCCCCGGCGGCTTTCGCCTTGCCTTCCGCGAGAGGTTCAGGGACGGCCTCGTGTTTTGCAGCTGCGGCTTCTTCGGCCGGTGCAGCGTCATGTTCGGCCGGGGCAGCCGCCTCTTCCGGTGTAGCCGTTTCGGCCGGTGCGGCATCGTGGCCGGCAGCAGCGCCGTCCGGCGTCTCAGGTGCGTCCGCTTCTTTATCACCGCCGAGCACCATGCCCTTCAGCGATGAGAACCAGCCGCCGCTCTCGGCCGGCTTTGCGTCAGGCTCGGCAGCGTTGGCATGGGCGTCGGCCTCGGCGGCATGCGGGGCCGATACCTCGCCCTGCACGCCTTCGCCAGCCGGAACTTCGTGGGCGGGAGCCGCTTCGGCGGCATCCGCGCCATGCGCATCGGCTTCGACCGGCGCAGCATGGGCATCCGCAGGGGCGTCGTCATGGGCGCTCACCGGTGCCTCGGCGGGGACAGTTGCGTGATCATCCGCGGGAACCGTTGCGTGACCATCTGACGGCGCGGCCGCGTGGCCTTCCGCCGGAGCCGCATCATGGCCATCGGACGGCGCTGCCTCGCCATGGCCGGCATCCGCGCCGTAACCGTTTTCGACAGGCGCTTTCTCATCCGAGCCCAACACCATTCCGGTGATCGAATCGAGCCAGCCCTTGCTTTCCGCGGCACCATGCTCAGGCGCTGTTGCGCCATGCGCATCGGTTGCGGCTTCTGCACCATGTTCCGCGGCCGGAACTTCCCCACCGTGGCCATCGGCAGGCAAAACCTCGCCATGTCCGTCGGCGGGTGCCGCCTCTCCATGACCCGCCGGCGCACCGTGCTCGGCCGGCGCCCCATGTTCGGTTGGCGCGCCATGCCCCTCGGGAACGACCACTTCGGGCTTGATGCAATCGGTCTTGTCGTCCAGCCGGGCGACCAGCTTCTCGATCTCCGCTTCCGGCAGGGCGATCTTCTCGCCATAGAACAGTCCGTCGGCATTCGCGAGCTTGTCGACATAGCGCGCAGTAAACACCTGTCCGTTCGCCTCTTCCGGCACGCGACTGGGATCGGCAATGTAGATGACATCGGCGCCGACCGCCCGCCCGCGCATCGCCGAACGGTCGGTCGGTCCGCTCTTGTCGAGCACGACCACCTGCACGAGGTCCGGTTTCTCGGACGCGTAGACCGCGCCGGCCACCCGAAGCGCGGTCCTGACCCGCGTAATCCCGTCGCCGGGCTTGTCGGTGGTAATGTATTTGCGGACCCAGAAGCGGTCCTTCTTCTTGATGGTGACGGTCTGGACCTCGGTGCATTCGAGGCCGTTGCGGTCCGAATAGGACGGACCGAGGATCTTGTCGGCGCCGATGAATACGGCCGCCGCACCGGTCGCGCCGCAGAGAACCAGCACGCCGCCGAAGGCGAGAACGATCTTGCGAGAGATCCGGATCTTGCTGAGAAGACCCTTCACGCCATGAACTCCGCCATCGAACTCGCCCCACTGGATCACGCAATACTTGCCTCGATACTTGCCACATCGGTCTTGAAGAAGGTTTAATTCGGTCGAGACAATCCGCGGGACATGGCCGAGGACGTCGACAGGACGCTGGATCGGGGTCTTTTTGCGAGCCGTTCGCAAAAACCATTGACAATCCAATTTTCCGCCTTAGCTTTTAATGAGAACTATTCGCAAGAAGCCCAGGAGTTTTCATGCCACCCCGCCTCGCCGGCCTTCTCGCTGCCGCCCTCATGCTCCTGCCGCTTGGCGCGACGGCGGCCGAGAAGCCGAAGGTCATCACCACCTTCACCGTCATCGCCGACATTGCCCGCAATGTCGCCGGCGATATGGCCGAGGTCGACAGCATCACCAAGCCCGGCGCCGAGATCCACAACTACCAGCCGACGCCGCGCGACATCCTCAAAGCCCGCGACGCCGATCTTGTCCTGTGGAACGGCCTCAACCTGGAACGCTGGTTCGAAAAATTCCTCGCCAATCTCGGCTCGGTGCCGGCTGCCGTCATCAGCGACGGCGTTCAGCCGATCGACATTGCCGGTGGCGGCTATGACGGCAAGCCCAACCCGCATGCCTGGATGTCGCCGGACAATGCGCTGATCTATGTCGAGAACATCCGCAAGGCGCTGGCGCAAGTCGATCCGGACAATGCCGAGGCCTATGCCGCCAATGCCAAAGCCTATTCCGACCAGATCCGAGCCGAGATCGAACCGATGAAGGCACAGATCGCAGCACTTCCGGCCGAAAAGCGCTGGCTGGTGAGCAGCGAAGGCGCCTTCTCCTATCTCGCCCGCGATCTTGGCCTCAAGGAACTTTTCCTCTGGCCGGTCAATGCCGATGCGCAGGGCACGCCGCAGCAGGTGCGCGCCGTGATCGACGCCATGCGTGAACACAAGATCCACGTCATATTCTCCGAAAGCACCATTTCCGACAAGCCGGCCCGCCAGGTCGCCGATGAGACCGGGGCTGCCTATGGCGGCGTGCTCTATGTCGACTCGCTGAGCGAGGACGGCGGACCGGTTCCGACCTATCTCGACCTGCTGAAGGTCACCGTCTCGACGATCACAAAGGGGCTGGCATCGTGATCATGGGTCCCGGCACCAGAACCCGGCCCGAGGGCCTGACCGCGAAGAACGTGACGGTCACCTACCGCAATGGCCTGACGGCGCTCAGAGCCGCGAGCTTTTCGATCCCGAAAGGCACGATCACCGCGCTCGTCGGCGTCAACGGCGCCGGCAAGTCGACCCTGTTCAAGGCCATCATGGGCTTCGTTCCGCTCGCCGCTGGCGAGATCAGCGTGCTCGGCATGAGCGTTCACCAGGCCTTGCGCCAGAACCTCATCGCCTATGTGCCCCAGGCCGAGGAGGTCGACTGGGACTTTCCGGTCCTCGTCGAGGACGTGGTGATGATGGGCCGCTATGGTCACATGAATTTCCTGCGCATCCCCTCGCGCAAGGATCACGACATGGTCGCCGACGCGCTGGCACGGGTCGGCATGAGCGATTTTCGCAAGCGCCAGATCGGAGAACTGTCCGGCGGCCAGCGCAAGCGCGTCTTCCTCGCCCGGGCGCTGGCCCAGGAGGGTCAGGTGATCCTGCTCGACGAACCGTTCACCGGCGTCGACGTCAACACCGAGGAACAGATCGTCACCCTGATGCGGGATCTGCGCGCCGAAGGCCGCGTCATGCTGGTCTCGACCCACAATCTCGGCAGCGTGCCGGAATTCTGCGACCGTACCATTTTCGTCAAGGGCACGGTGATCGCGTCGGGCCCGACCGAAGAAACCTTCACCGAGGAGAACCTCAAGACCGCCTTCGGCGGGGCCTTGCGCCATTTCGTTCTCGGCGGCGCCGACCTGCACGACGACGCCGATGCGCGGCAGTTGAAAGTCATCACCGACGACGAACGTCCCTTCGTCATCTACGGCAAGCCGCAGACGGAAAAAGCCCCGGAAGAAGCCGATGACAAGCCTGCTGCTTGAACCCTTCACCTACGACTACATGCGCAACGCCATCCTGGTGAGCGCACTGGTCGGCGGCGTCTGCGGCTTCCTCTCCGCCTATCTGATGCTGAAAGGCTGGTCGCTGATCGGCGATGCGCTGTCGCACGCCATCGTGCCGGGCGTCGCCGGCGCCTACATGCTCGGCCTGCCCTTTGCCTTCGGCGCCTTCCTGTCCGGCGGGCTCGCCGCCGCCGCCATGCTTTTCCTCAACCAGCGCACGCGCCTGAAGGAAGACGCGATCATCGGCCTGATCTTCACCTCCTTCTTCGGCCTCGGCCTGTTCATGGTGTCGCTGTCGCCGGTGTCGGTGAACATCCAGACCATCGTGCTCGGCAATATCCTCGCCATCACCCCGGCCGACACCCTGCAACTCATCCTCATCGGCGGCGTCAGCCTGGTGGTGCTGACCGCCAAGTGGAAGGATTTCATGGTGGCCTTCTTCGACGAGAACCATGCCCGCTCGATCGGCCTGCGCCCCGATCTCCTGAAGATCGTCTTCTTCACCCTGCTCGCCGGTTCGACGGTCGCGGCCCTCCAGACGGTCGGTGCCTTCCTCGTCGTCGCCATGGTGGTGACGCCGGGCGCCACCGCCTATCTGCTGACCGACCGCTTCCAGCGCCTGATCGTGCTCGCCTTTCTGATCGGCGCCGGAACCAGCTTTGTCGGCGCCTATGCGAGCTATTTCCTCGACGGCGCCACCGGCGGCGTCATCGTCGTGCTGCAGACCGTGCTCTTCCTCATGGCCTTCTTCTTCGCCCCGAAGCACGGCATGCTGGCCGCCCGCCGGCGTGCGGCGCAAGCCCTGGAGCCGACGCCATGAACGACACTCTCGCGTTTCTGCTTCTCCCGTTCCAGCTTCCCTTCATGCAGTCGGCCTTCGCCGTCACCCTGATGATCGCCGTGCCGATGGCGCTGCTCTCCTGCTTTCTGGTGCTCAAGGGCTGGTCGCTGATGGGCGACGCGGTGTCCCATGCCGTGCTGCCGGGCGTCGTCATTGCCTACATGGTCGGCCTGCCCTTTGCCATCGGCGCCTTCATCGCCGGCATGATCTGCGCGCTGGCCACCGGCTATGTGAAGGAGAACAGTCGGATCAAGGAGGACACCGTGCTCGGCATCGTCTTTTCCGGCATGTTCGGCCTGGGTCTCGTGCTCTTCGTCAAGGTCGAATCCGACGTCCATCTGGACCACATCCTGTTCGGCGACATGCTCGGCATCCTGCCCTCGGACCTGATCGAGACCGGCCTGATCGCCCTTGCCGCGACCGCCTTCCTGGTAGTCCTGCGCAAGGACCTGCTCGCCCATGCTTTCGATCCGCAGCATGCCCGCGCCATCGGCCTGCCGGTCAGGCTCTTACACTACGGCCTGCTCGCCGTGCTGTCTTTGACCGTGGTCGGCGCGCTGAAGGCCGTCGGCATCATCCTCTCGGTGGCCATGCTGGTCGCCCCCGGCGCTATCGCCTTCCTCATCACCCGACGGTTCCAGACCATGCTGGTTGCCGCCGTGATCGTTGCCGTTACCGCCACGATCCTCGGCATCTATTTGAGCTTCCTGATCGACAGCGCCCCGGCACCGACCATCGTGCTGCTGATGACGGCCATGTTCATCCTCGCCTTCCTGCGCACGGTCTGGACCGCGCGCGATCTGCGCCGACAGCCGGCGCCGGAGATCGACGGCTAGGCTTGCCGGATTTGCCTTGGATCAAGTTTCTTCCCCTGGTCGTCGTCTAGGGTTAGCGTCACGCCTGAGCGAGGAACCACTGCCATGACATCGATGACGCTGCTGACCAAACCGAACCGCCACCTGTTCTTCACCGGCAAGGGCGGCGTCGGCAAGACCTCGATCAGTTGTGCCACCGCCATCGCGCTCGCCGACAAGGGCCTCAAAGTCCTGCTGGTCAGCACCGACCCGGCCTCCAATCTCGACGAGATGCTCGGCGTGGCCCTCCGCAGCGACCCGACACCGGTGCCGGGTGTAACCGGTCTGTCGGCAATGAACATCGACCCGGAAACGGCGGCGGAAGACTATCGCCTCCGCGTGCTCGACCAGATGGGTCCGGCCGCCAGCGACCAGGAAAAGGCGACCGTGCGCGAACAACTGTCCGGCGCCTGCACCACCGAGATTGCCGCCTTCGACGAGTTCGTCGGCCTGCTCGCCGACGACAATCCGCAGTTCGACCACATCATCTTCGACACGGCGCCGACCGGCCACACGCTGAGGCTGCTGAGCCTGCCCAAGGCCTGGACCGGTTTCCTCGAGGCCAATGAGCGCGGCGCCTCCTGCCTCGGCCCGCATTCCGGCCTGAAGATGCAGGAGGACCGTTTTCGCGATGCGCTGGAATGCCTGGGCGATCCGACCCGCACCACCATCGTTCTGGTGACCCGCGCCGAGCGCGGTGCCGTCCGCGAGGCGGCGCGTACCGCGGGAGAACTCGCCGAACTCGGCCTCTCGAACCAGATGCTCGCCGTCAACGGCCGCTTCACACCGTCCGATCCAAATGACACGGTCGCAGCCGCCTTCGCCACCGAGCAGACGGCGGCGCTGGCAGAACTGCCCGCATCCCTCGCATCCCTGCCGCGCGACGAGGTGCCGCTGAAATCCTTCGACATGGTCGGTCTGGGGGCCTTACGCGCCCTGTTCGCACCACAGGACGATCCGGCAGGTTCCAGCACTGGCGACATCCCCGGCGTCACCGACCTGCCGCGCCTTTCGGCGCTGGTCGACGACATGGCCGCGGGCGGCAAGGGCCTGGTCATGGTCATGGGCAAGGGTGGCGTCGGCAAGACGACGGTGGCCGCCGCCGTGGCGGTCGGGCTTGCCGCCCGGGGCCATTCCGTGCACTTGACAACCACAGATCCGGCAGCCCATCTGTCCTTCGTCGTCGGTTCGGACGCAATGCCGGGCCTGACCGTCGACCGCATCGATCCCGAGGCGGAGACCGAGCGCTATATCGACAAGATCATGACGACCAAGGGCCGCGACCTCGACGAGGACGGCAAGGCCCTGCTGCGCGAGGATCTGGCCTCCCCCTGCACCGAGGAAGTCGCGGTCTTTCACGCCTTCTCCCGCGTCGTCGGCGAGGCGAGGAGCAATTTCGTCGTGATCGACACGGCGCCGACCGGCCATACGCTGCTGCTGCTCGACGCCACCGGCGCCTATCACCGCCAGATGACCCGGCATCTCGACGACAACATGCCGGGCCGCATGGTCACCCCGCTGATGCGCCTTCAGGATCCCGCCTATACCCGCGTGCTTCTCGTCACCCTGCCGGAAACCACACCCGTTTCCGAGGCCGGCGCGCTGCAGGAGGATCTCCGCCGCGCCAGCATCGAGCCCTATGGCTGGGTGGTCAACAAGTCGATGGCCATCACCGGCACGCACGATCCGCTGCTGCGCGCCCGGATCAAAGGGGAGGCGGCGCAGATCGAGCGGGTGAAGCGCGATTTCGCCCGCCGGGTCTACGGTCTCGATTTCCGCGCCGTCGCACCGGTCGGGCTGCCGGAGCTGAGCAGGATCGCCGACGAGGCTTGACGACTGAACCGCAGGGCATGGTGCCTGCTCGGCCGGGCGCTCAATCGCGGGACTGCGCCTCGGAACTCCTGCGGGCGATCACATTCTCCCGCCAGACGGTGAACAGGCCGGCGCCGACGACGATCGCCGCGCCGATCACCATATTGGTCCTCAGCACCTCGCCGAACACCACGACGGCAATGCCCGAGGCGAGCACCAGTTGCAGATAGGTGATCGGCTGGACCGCGACCGCATCAAGGTTGTCATAGGCCTTGATCAGCAGGTAATGCCCGGCAATGCCGGTGCAACAGAGCAGAATCATCCATTTCCAGTCGGCGGCGGAAATTTCCGTCCAGAAGAACGGCCCGGCAATCGAGAGCGCCACCGCACCCACGGTGCCGATGTAGAAGAAACTGGTCATCGGCCCATCCACCCGGCTGACCAGTCGCGTCATCAGGCCGTAGAACGCGCCCATGACCGCCGTCGCGATCGGCAGGATGACGAGCGGGCTGAACTCGTCGCCGCTCGGCGACAGGATCAGCAGGACACCGCACAGGCCAACCCCGATCGCCGTCCAGCGCCGCCAGCCGACCTTCTCGCCGAGGATCGGCACCGACAAAAGCGCCACTATCAGCGGACCGGCGGCAAAGATCGCCTGCGACTGGGCAAGCCCGACCTTGGCAAAGGCGGAAATGGCGATCGGGATCTGCGCCGCCAGCAAAAGCCCGCGGGCGATCTGCAGCACCGGACGCTTGGTGGCCACCGCCGCCCTCAAGCCACCCCGCGCCCGCATTGCCAGAAGGATGGCAAAGGCGGCAAACGCCCAGTAGCGGAACATCGCGACCAGCACCGGCGGATAGTTCATGCCGAGATGCTTCGACACGGCGTCCTGCACCGAGAATATGGTGAAGGCGATGATGGCGAAGGCATAGCCGAGCGGCGTGGATTTCATGAAACCGACTGACGTGGAAGGAGCAGAAATGGCCCCTTCGCAGGGGAAGGAGGCGAATCGATCGTATACGTCTCTTGGCATTTGCAAAGTCCGAAACTTTGCACACCTGCCGTGCGGCAGAGGGGCGCCCATCCCTCTTCCAATCGCGATCGCCGCCACCGCTTGCCCTTTCGCCGTCTGCCATGCTCTAACCGGCCATGGCCTTCACGCTTCGCCAATTGCAGTATTTCATCGCCGTCGCCGAGCAGGGTTCCGTGACACGCGCGGCGCAGAACCTGTCGATCTCGCAGTCTTCGGTGACCGAGGCGATCAAGGAACTCGAGGGCGATCTCGGCGTCGAACTGTTCGAGCGCCATCCGCGCGGCCTGTCGATCACCCATAACGGCCACCAGTTCCTGCGCCACGCCACCAAGATCCTGGGGACCGTCTCCGACGCGCGCAACGCCTTTTCCGAAACCCAGGAAAACACCGGCGGCACGCTCAATATCGGTGTCACCTCGCTGGTCGCCGGCTACGTGCTGTCCGACCTGCTCGCCCGCTATCGCCGCGCCTGCCCGGGGGTGGAAGTCTCGGCGATCGAGGACAACGGTTCCTATCTCGAACATCTGCTGATCGGCGGCGAACTCGATGTGGCGGTCATGGTGATCTCCAACCTGCGCGACCGCATGGCGCTGCAGGCCGAAATCCTGGAAACCTCGCCCTACCGGCTCTGGCTGCCCATGGGCCATCCGCTCGTCTCCGCCGACATCATCTCGATCGCCGACATCGCCCGCGAACCGCTGATCATGCTCACCGTCGACGAAATCGAGGAGAACACCGGCAAGCTCCTCTCGGCGCTGGGTGCCCGTCCACACGTAGCCTTCCGCACCCGCTCGGTGGAGGCGGTGCGCAGCCTGGTAGCGACCGGCGCCGGCGTGGCGCTCCTGCCCGACCTCGTCTACCGCCCGTGGTCGCTGGAAGGCGACCGCATCGAAAGCCGCGACGTCTCCGGTGCGCTTCCCGTCGTCCAGGTCGGCATGGTCTGGCGCAAGGGCTCGAGCCTGCCGCAATCCGCCCGCGACTTCGTCGGGATTGCCGAGGCGCTGAGGAGCGGGCGGGGACGGTAATCCGGGATAAGCCCCTCATCCGCCTGCCGGCACCTTCTCCCCGTTCTGACGGGGAGAAGGGACAAACGGCACCGCCGTGGCCGTCCCCTCTCCCCGCGTGCGGGGAGAGGGTCAGGGTGAGGGGCAATTTTAACCGACCATTCGGAAAAACCGATAACGCCGTTCTGACAAATGAATTTGCGAATGCGGCAGTTTCGCGCCACCTTCATGCTCGGGAACAAACGCCGCGATAAGGCGGCCCCCAACCGGGAGAAATTGCCATGAAGAAATTATTGCAGTCGTGCACCGCAATCATTGCCGTTGCCAGCTTCGCCACCAATGCCGTCGCCCAGGAACCGCTGAAGGAACTCGGCAAGGGTGAAGGCGCGCTCTCCATCGTCGCCTGGGCCGGCTATATCGAGCGCGGCGAGACCGACAAGAATTACGACTGGGTCACCAAGTTCGAGGCCGATACCGGCTGCAAGGTCACCGTCAAGACCGCCGCGACATCCGACGAAATGGTCGCCCTGATGAACGAAGGCGGCTTCGACCTCGTCACCGCCTCGGGCGACGCATCGCTGCGCCTCGTCGCCGGCAAGCGCGTCCAGCCGATCAACACCGACCTGATCCCGAGCTGGAAGACTATCGACGAGCGCCTGCAGAACGCCCCCTGGCACACGGTGAACGGCGTCCACTACGGCACCCCCTACGTCTGGGGCCCGAACGTGCTGATGTACAATACCGAAGCCTTCAAGGAAGCGCCGACCAGCTGGAAGGTCGTCTTCGAGGAAATGACGCTCGCCGACGGCAAGTCCAACAAGGGCCGCGTCCAGGCCTATGACGGCCCGATCTATGTCGCCGATGCAGCCCTCTACCTGATGAAGCACAAGCCGGAACTCGGCATCAAGGACCCCTACGAGCTGAACGAGGAACAGTACAAGGCTGCCCTCGACCTGCTCCGCGTCCAGCGCACGCTCGTCGGCCGCTACTGGCACGACGCCATGATCCAGATCGACGACTTCAAGAACGAAGGCGTCGTGGCTTCCGGTTCCTGGCCATTCCAGGTAAACCTGATGAAGGCCGAAGGCGCCAAGATCGCCTCGACCTTCCCGGAAGAAGGTGTCACCGGCTGGGCCGACACCACCATGCTGCACGCCGACAGCGAGCATCCGAACTGCGCCTATATGTGGATGGAGCACTCGCTCTCGCCCAAGGTCCAGGGCGACGTCTCCGCCTGGTTCGGCACGGTTCCCTCGGTTCCTGCCGCTTGCAAGGGCAATGAGCTGCTGACCGACGAAGGTTGCGCCGCCAACGGCTTCGACAATTTCGAGAAGATCAGCTTCTGGAAGACGCCGACCGCGAAATGCGAAAGCCAGGGCGAGTGCGTGCCGTACCACCGCTGGGTGTCGGATTATATCGGCGTCATCGGCGGACGCTGACGAGCCTTTCTCCCCCTTGGTGGGGGAGAAAGCAAAATCAACGATTTAGCCGAGCGTAGCGAGTGCTAAACGTTAGATTTCTGCAAGTGAGGGGGTCCCCTCCGCACCCACCCCCTCACTTGCGATTTCTAGCACTTAGCCAAGGCTAAGATGCTGAAATCGCTTTCTCTCCCACAAGGGGAGAGAAGTCCAAACCTCGACCGGAGTACCCATGACCGCAGCCGTTGAATTCTCGCAGGTGTCGCGCCATTTCGGCGCCGTCAAAGCCGTCGATGCCGTCGATCTTGCGATCGCGCCCGGCGAGTTCTTCGCCATGCTCGGGCCCTCCGGCTCCGGCAAGACGACCTGCCTGCGCCTGATCGCCGGCTTCGAACAGCCGACCTCCGGCCATATCGAGATCTTCGGCGAAACGGCCGAGGGCGTGCCGCCCTATCGCCGCCACGTCAACACGGTGTTCCAGGACTACGCGCTCTTTCCGCATCTCGACATCCTCAACAACGTTGCCTACGGGCTGATGGTCAAGGGCGTGGATAAATCCGAACGGTTGCAGCGTGCCGAACAGGCGCTCGACCTCGTCAAGCTGCCGGGCTACGGCGCGCGCAAACCCGGCCAGCTCTCCGGCGGCCAGCGCCAGCGCGTCGCGCTCGCCCGTGCGCTGGTCAACAAGCCGAAGGTGCTGCTCCTCGACGAACCGCTCGGCGCGCTCGACCTCAAGCTGCGCGAGCAGATGCAGGAAGAGCTGAAGACCTTGCAGCGCTCGCTCGGCATCACCTTCATCTTCGTCACCCACGACCAGGGCGAGGCCCTGTCGATGGCCGACCGCGTCGCCGTGTTCAATGACGGCAGAATAGTTCAGGCCGGCACGCCGGAGGAGATCTACAACCGTCCGAAGACGCGCTTCGTCGCCGATTTCGTCGGCTCCTCCAATGTGATCTCGCCCGCCGACATGAAGGCGCTCGGTGGCGAAATGAAGTGGGCAAGCCTGCGCCCCGAAGCGATCCGCCTCGTCACCGATGGCGGCATTACCGCGAACGTCCGCTCGACAAGTTTCCTCGGCGCGGCCACCAGGCTCACTGTCGCCACCGCCAACATCGCCCTCACGGTCATGGTGCCGGCAGGCCAACCGGTGCCGGAGACTGGCGCCACGACCCGGCTTTCCTGGCAGCCGACCGACCTGCACTATATGGACGATGCGGCATGAGCGCGATCGCCACCACATCAATCCTGCCGGGACGCGGCGGCCTGATGGGCCGCCTGTCGGACCTGTTCTGGCGCCGCCCGACGCTGCTTCTGGCGCTGATGCTGATCCCGCCGGTGCTCTGGCTCGGCATCATCTATATCGGCTCGCTGATCGCCCTGTTGCTGCAGAGCTTCTTCTCGATCGACGAATTCTCGGGGATGATCAATTACGAGCTGACGCTGTCGACCTATGGACAGTTGCTCAACCCGGCCAATTTCGACATCATCCTCCGCACCGTGCTGATGGCCGCCGTCGTCACGATCGCGTCGGCCGTGCTCGCCTTCCCGATCGCCTACTATGCCGCGCGCTACGCCACCGGCAAATGGAAGGCCTTCTTCTATCTCGGCGTCATGCTGCCGCTGTGGTCGAGCTATCTCGTCAAGGTCTATGCCTGGAAGCTGATCCTCGCCAAGGAGGGCATCCTCACCTGGATTTTCGCGCAACTGCACCTGACCTGGCTGCTCGACGCCATCCTGGCCATCCCGGTGATCGGCGGCAATTCGCTGTCGATCAGCTATATCGGCACCTTCCTGGTCTTCGTCTATGTCTGGCTGCCCTTCATGATCCTGCCGGTCCAGGCAGCGCTCGAGCGCGTGCCGGGCAATCTGATCGAGGCCTCCGGCGATCTCGGCGCCCGGCCCAACCAGACCTTCCGCCATGTGCTTCTGCCGCTGGCGCTGCCCGGCATCATCGCCGGCTCGATCTTCACCTTCTCGTTGACGCTTGGCGACTACATCATCCCGCAGATCGTCGGCTCCTCGCGGCTGTTCATCGGCCAGGCGGTCTATGCCCAGCAGGGCACCGCGGGCAATGTACCGCTCGCCGCCGCCTTCTCGGTCGTGCCGATCGTCATCATGGGCGTCTATCTGTGGGCCGCCAAACGCATGGGGGCTTTCGATGCGCTCTGATCGTTCCTCGGCCGGATGGCCCCTGAAGCTTGCGGCAGCGGGCGGGCTTCTGTTCCTGCACCTGCCGATCCTGCTGATCTTCGTCTACGCCTTCACCACCGAGGAGAAGAGTTTTCAGTGGCCGCCGCCGGGCCTCACCACCAAGTGGTTCGCCGTCACCTGGAACCGGCCGGACGTCTGGGAAGCGCTGACGCTTTCGGTCAAGGTCGCATCGATCGCCACCGCCGTCGCGCTGCTGCTCGGCACGCTGGCCGCGGCCGCCGTGTCGCGCACCAAGTTTTTCGGCCGCGAGGTGATCTCGCTGCTGGTCATCCTGCCGATCGCGCTGCCCGGCATCATCACCGGCATCGCGCTGCGCTCGGCCTTTTCGCTGGCCGAAATCCCGTTCTCGATGTGGACCATCATCCTCGGCCACGCCACCTTCTGCGTCGTCGTGGTCTACAACAATGCGGTCGCCCGCTTCCGCCGCACCTCCGGTTCGCTGATCGAAGCCTCGATGGATCTCGGCGCCGACGGCTTCCAGACCTTCCGCTACGTGGTGCTGCCGAATATCGCGACAGCCCTTCTCGCCGGCGGCATGCTCGCGTTTGCGCTGTCCTTCGACGAGGTCATCGTCACGACCTTCACCGCCGGCCAGCAGTCGACGCTGCCGATCTGGATGCTGGAAGAACTGATCCGCCCGCGCCAGCGCCCGGTCACCAATGTGGTTGCTATGCTGGTGGTGATCGTCACGCTGCTGCCGATCCTCGCCGCCTATTACCTGACCCGCGACACCGACCAGATTTCGGGCAGCGGCAAATGACGCAGACAAGCGGGGCGAGGAAAAGTGTGAAGCGGTTTTCCGCCCGCGCCCCGCGACAGACCAAATGAGGGAGAACGACATGGACACGCAAATGCTGATCGGCTCGAAGTTCGAGGCCGGCACCGAAACCGAGGAAAAGGTCCTGAACCCGAAAACCGGGGACACAATTCTCGACCTGCCCGAGGCCTCGCTCGCCCAGGTCGACGCCGCCGTCGATGCCGCCGAAAAGGCCTTCGACAGCTGGTCCGCCACCACCCCGTCGCAGCGTTCCGCCTATCTCTTGAAGATCGCCGACGCGATCGAGCAGGATGCCGCCGGCTTTGCCGCGCTGGAAAGCCTCAACTGCGGCAAGCCGATCAATGCGGTGCTCAACGATGAAATCCCGGCGATCGTCGATTGCTGGCGCTTCTTCGCCGGCGCCATCCGTTCGCTGCATGCGCCGGTCGCCGGCGAATACCTGCCCGGCCATACCTCGATGATCCGCCGCGATCCGGTCGGCATCGTCGGCTCGATCGCGCCGTGGAACTATCCGCTGATGATGATGGCCTGGAAGCTGGCGCCGGCGATCGCCGGCGGCAACACGGTCGTCTTCAAGCCATCCGAACAAACCCCGCTGACCGCTCTGAAGATGGCGAAGCTGCTGGCCGACATCCTGCCAGAAGGCGTGGTCAACGTCGTGCTCGGCCGCGGCGAAAGCGTCGGCAATGCCATCATCAACCATGCCAAGGTCAACATGGTGTCGATCACCGGCGACATCGCCACCGGCAAGAAGGTGCTGGCGGCTGCCGCCAAGACGGTCAAGCGCACCCACCTGGAACTCGGTGGCAAGGCCCCGGTCATCGTCTATGACGATGCCGACCTCGAGGCCGTCGTCGCCGGCATCCGCACCTTCGGCTTCTACAATGCCGGACAGGACTGCACCGCCGCCTGCCGCATCTACGCTTCCGACAAGATCTACGACAATTTCGTCGCCGACCTCGCCTCCGCCGTCTCGACGCTGAAGTTCAACCAGGCCGACGATACCGAAAACGAGATCGGCCCGCTGATCTCCAGGCGCCAGCGCGACCGCGTCGAAAGCTTCGTCACCCGCGCCTCCGAGCACAGCCACATGGAGGTCGTCACCGGCGGCAAGGTGTCGGGCGAGAAGGGCTTCTTCTACGCCCCGACGGTCATTGCCGGCGCGCTGCAGGACGACGAGATCGTGCGCCGCGAAGTCTTCGGCCCGGTCGTCTCGGTCACCCGCTTCTCCGACACCGACGATGCGGTCGCCTGGGCGAACGACAGCGACTACGGCCTTGCCTCCTCGGTCTGGACGAAGGACATTTCCCGCGCCATGAAGACCGCCGCCCGCCTGCGCTACGGCTGCACCTGGATCAACACACATTTCATGCTGTGCAACGAGATGCCCCATGGCGGCCTGAAACAGTCCGGCTACGGCAAGGACATGTCGGTCTATGCGCTGGAGGACTACACCGCCGTCCGCCATGTGATGATCGCCCATTGAGAACCGTTCGCGGATGACGATCAAACCGGCGTGGCTTCGGCCACGCCGGATTTTAAGGCCAACCTCCCCCGGCCTTTCACGCGCCGGCCCCTTGCCTGGCATTGTGGTGCCGCCTTGGGACACCCTCTTCTCCCGCGCGAGGAGAAGTGCCGAGCGCCGTTCCTGACCTTGAGGATTGACGCGAGAACGGGAGGACTAAACCCGACAGCCGCCAAGACGTGGCTGGTGCGCGGATGAAACATTCCCGGTCCGACATCCGAACTTTTTTCACCGAAGCCGGCCGGTGCGCACACTGCATAAAAGAACCTTGCACCCGTGCAGGTTGTTCTTGCGCGACAGAGTAACATTCCTTGCCAATATTCGCGCCTGGACATATAAATGAACAACTCCGAAATTTTCGATATCGAATTCGCCTTCAGTCACGACGGATAATGGTTTCCGCCGTCAGCGCGCCGAGGAGTATCCCATGCCGACCACATTCGTCATAACCGAGGCAGGCAGCTACACCGTCGAGGACGATGGCACGCCCGGCAACGCGACATCCGTGATCACCCGAGACAGCGACGGCACGGTGCTCGCAATCGTCGCTCACCCGGCGGACTCACTGATCATCCAGGCCTCTGTCCCGGGCGTGAACATCACGCTCGACATAACCGACTCGCTCGGCACCGGCAGCTTGCAGATCGGCGATCTGGCGGATCCGGCACTGTCACCGGACTCGATCATCGTCGACAACATCTCGACATTCAACGGCGTCACGCTCGTCGCCAACGGCAGCATTACCGAGGCCGGCTCCGACTCGTCGGTCGACATTCAAGCATCCTCGGTCGTTTTGAGCGCCGGGACGGGAGTTGGGGCTCCGGGCAATGCCATTGAAACCCAAACCGGCGCGATCGAGGCGGAGACGAACACGGGCGGCATTGCCATCGGCAACGTCGGAGCAGTCCAAATCGGCGGATTGACCGATGCCGTCGCAGGTCTCAATGTCGCCACCTCCGGCGACATCGACTTCACCAATCTCGGCACGATCACGCTGACCGACGTGACCGGCTCTGAATCCATCCGCGGCGGGTCGACTTCGGGCGACGTGAACCTCACGGCCATCGGCTTCGATTCCGACATCACGTCCGCCGTGGACCGGGACGCCATCGCCGCGACGGGCGGAGACATCACGCTGACCGTCGGCCGCGACATTGCGTTCGGGACAGCGGGCGCCGATTTCGACAACGACGTACGCGCCAATGGAAGCATCACGTTCGACGCCGGTCGTGATGTCGTGATCAGCGGCTTTGCCGACATGGTCGCAGACAGCCAGTCAGGTACGACCGGCGGAAATCTCATAGTCGATGTTGGCCGAAACATCAGCATCCTTGACGATACCGGCACCGACGCCGGCCTTAGTACCTTCGGAACCGGTTCGGTTATTCTCACCACCGGAGCCAATGGGCTACTCAATCTGGAGGCCCCTTTCTCCGCTACGGTTTCCTCGGGGGGCGACGTGGTCGTCAACGCGGATCGCGTGACGATCGCCGCTACATCCGGCATCACGGCAGGCGGCGATGTCATTCTGCGCCCCGTGACCGACGGACGCGCGATCATCCTCGGCAGCCTGACGGACGTAGCGGCCGCCCTCGAGCTTTCCGACACCGAACTGAACCGCATCTTCACCTCCGGCACATTCACGATCGGTAGCGACAATGTCGGATCGATTCTGGTCAGTGCCCTTGTCTCGACTGGGGGCGCCCCCAACGTGACCCTGCGGACAGGAGAATCCGTCAACTTCGTTGCAGGTTTCACCACCTCCGGCCTGCTGACCGTCCGGGCGGGCGACGACGTGTTCCAGCTTGGCGGAACTACGATCACGGCCGGCGATGTGAATATCTTGGTCGACCTGGCCGGAGACGACGGAAATCAGGGCGGTGTCGTCAATGTGCTTGGCACCATCACGTCGACGACGCGGACCTTCACCGGCAATGGCGATGCGGACACCCTGCGGGGCAGCGCCGGCGACGACCTGATCAATGGGCTTGGCGGTAGCGACATCATGCAGGGCCGCACCGGCAATGACACCTATGTCGTCGATTCGATCGGCGACCAGGTCACCGAGGGTGTCGGCGAGGGAACCGATACGGTGCAGACTGCGGTCAGTTTGACCCTGGTAGCGAATGTCGAGAACCTCACACTGCTCGGTGCGGCCAACATCAACGGCGTCGGAAATGCCTTGGCCAATGTCATCAATGGCAATTCGGGAAACAACATTCTCAACGGGGCGGCAGGGGCTGACACCCTCAACGGCGGTCTCGGCAACGACACCTATGTGCTGGGCGCCGAAAACGACACTGTGACCGACACGGGTGGCACCGATACGGTCACGTCGACAATTACCCGCTCTATCGCAACCCTGGCGGCGATCGAAAACCTGACATTGCTCGGCGCCGGCAACATCAACGGCACCGGCAATGCCCTCGCGAATGTCATCACAGGCAACGCCGGCGTCAACGTGCTAAACGGCAACGCGGGCCTCGACACCTTGATCGGCGGCCTCGGCAATGACGCCTATATGCTGGGCGCGGAAAACGATACCGTTATCGACACCGGCGGCAACGACGTGATCACCTCGACGATCTCCCGCTCCCTCGCTACCCACGCGTCGATCGAACGGCTGACGCTGCTCGGTGCGGGCAACATCAACGGCACCGGCAATGCCCTGAACAACATCATTACCGGCAATTCCGGCGTCAACGTACTCGATGGTGGTGGGGGCCTCGACACGCTGGATGGCGGCCTGGGCAATGACGTATACGTGTTGGGGGCGGAGAACGACACGGTTATCGACAGCGGTGGCAACGACCTGATTACCTCGACGATTACCCGCAGCCTGGCGGACTTCGGGGCGATCGAGCGCCTGACGCTGGTTGGGGCGGGCAACATCAACGGCACCGGCAACGCACTGAACAACCTGATGAACGGTAACGGCGCCAATAACATCATCAACGGTGGGGCAGGCAGCGACACCATCAATGGCGGCGCCGGCAACGACAGGCTCTTCGGCAATATCGGCAATGACACCCTTACCGGCGGAGCCGGTGCCGATGCTTTCGTCTTCCACTCGACGCCGAACGCGGTGACGAATGTCGACACGATCACCGACTTCTCTGTCGCCGACGATTCCATCCAACTGGAAAACAGCGTCTTCACCACGATCGGCGCACTGGGAACGCTTGCGGCTGCAGCCTTCGTAAGCAATACGACCGGCCTGGCGCAGGATGCCAGCGACCGGATGATCTACGAGACCGACACCGGCAACCTCTTTTTCGACAGCAATGGCAGCGCCGCCGGCGGCAGCGTCCTGATCGCCGTGCTCGATCCGGGCCTGCTGCTGACCAATCTGGACTTCACGGTGATCTAGGACAGATCCCGGCAGCGCCCGATCACAGGCGGTAGAGTCCCGGACGGCGGTCGGTGAGGTAGGGGTTCTGCTTGCGGCAGTCCTCATAGGCGGATGGGTCGATTTCAGCGACGAGCAGGGCTTCGCGCGTGCCGGCGCGAGCCAGGTCGTCGCCGTCCGGGCCGACGATGACGGAGCGGCCGCTGTAGGAGAGCGCGCCTTCCTCGCCGCACAGGTCGGCATAGACGATGAACAGGCCGTTTTCGAAGGCACGGGTCGGCACCACCATGTCCGCCACGCGCCGGCTGATCGGTCCCGCCGGCAAGGCGGTCGGCACCAGCACGAGTTCGGCGCCGGCCAGCGCCAGCGTGCGGACATATTCCGGAAACTCGACGTCATAGCAGATCAGCATGCCGGTGCGGATGCCGGCGAAGTCGAAGACATGGGGCAGATCGCCGCCCGGCACAAAAGCGGCCCGTTCGGCGTCTCCGTAAAGATGGCCCTTTCGGTAGAATTCCGCGGCCCCGTCTGGCCGCACCAGGACGGCGCTGTTATAGACCGCCTCTCCGTCCCGTTCGGCAAAGCCGGCGCAGAGGGCGATCTCGAATTCGGCGGCGATCTCGCTGAGCGCTCCGACAATGTTCCCGTCGCGGCCCTCGGCGATCTCGGCGAATTGGTCCGGCCCCAAGGCATAACCGGTGGCGGAAAGCTCAGGGGTGACCAGAAGGTCGGCCCCCATATCCGAGGCAGCCGCCGCGGCCTGGGCGATCTTGGAAAGATTTGCCGCGGCATCACCGGGAATCGGCTGCATCTGGTAGAGTGAAATCAACATGGCCTGTCCCGCGCGAAACGATCGATGTCCGCAGGATAGGCTGGCGGGTCCCGCTTTGCAAAGTCGAAGCCGGCGAAGTCCCGGATTTTCTGATCGATCACACCACCACGGTGGTGACGAGCAGGAGGAAACCCTTGACGAGCGCGTAAACCACGCCCGCGACCACGCTCACCGACACGGCGAACATCGCCGTTCCGAGCAGGATGAAGGCGCCATCACGTTCGAGAATACCGCAGGAAAACAGGCAGATGGCGATTGCCGGCAGGATATTGCCGAGCGGCACCGGCAAGGTGAGGATGATCGCTAGGACAAGGCAGAGCAGGCCGATGACATATTCGGCCGGCGGATAGATGAGGAAGCTGAGCCGGGGCCGCAGCATGCGCTCGCCGCGCGCCAGCCAGGGAGAAATCCGGCTGACGACCGAGGCGAAATCGCTCCGCGTCATCGATCGGTCCGCGATGATCCTGGGCAACCACGGCGACTGGCCGAGCATCAGCTGTGCGGACAAAAAGACCAGCGGCGCACCGGTCAGCGCCGAGGTTCCAGGCGGCGTCGGAACGACGTTCGGCAAAGCAAAAATCAGGATCAGCGCACCGAAGGCGCGATCGCCCATGGCCTGGAATATGTCCGCGACGGAAACGCGGTCCCGAGTTTCGTCGCCGGCAATGCCCGTCAGGATGTCGGAGAGCCTTCCGCCCCGCCGGCGGGCGCCGCGGTCCTCAGGCCCATTCGCCCGCTCCCCATCCGTGTCTGCCATGCCTTCTCCCTACCCATGCTCTACGAAGAACCTCTATGGCCCTAGCCGAAGACAATGACGGATGTTTGATTAAAGACGGATAAAGTACGACTGTCTAAGCCGAACGGCAGCAGGGCGCCTCCCCGCCGCGAACCCAGGCCTCACATCAGACCTGGACCAGATGCCCGGCCGAGACTTCGCGATACCGCCGCACCGGCGGCACATAGCCGACCGGGCGGATCGGGCTCTTGATTTCCTCGGTCGAGACATTGCGCTTGAGGCTACGTCGGGCCGGATCGGGAATCGGCACGGCCGCCATCAGCTTCCTGGTATAGGCGTGCTGCGGATTGTCGAACACCGCCTGGCGCGGGCCGATCTCGACGATCTCGCCGAGATACATCACCGCCACCCGGTGGCTGACCCGCTCGACCACGGCCATGTCATGGGAAATGAACAGGTAGGCGAGATTGAAACTCTGCTGCAGGTCGAGCAGCAGGTTGCACACCTGCGCCTTGATCGATACGTCGAGCGCCGAAACCGCCTCGTCGGCGACGATCACCTTGGGATCGAGCATCAGCGAGCGGGCGATCGCGATGCGCTGGCGCTGGCCGCCGGAGAATTCGTGCGGATAGCGCCGCATCATGTCGGACTTCAGGCCCACCCGCTCGAGAAGGTCGGCGGCCTTGTCGCGCGCTTGCGCCTTCGTCCCCAGCCCATGCTCGACGAAGGGTTCCATCACGGCGCTGCCGACGCTCATGCGCGGATCGAGGCTGGCGAAGGGGTCCTGGAACACCATCTGGATGCTGCGTCGCATCTTGCGCAGCGCGGTCCTGTCGAGGTTGACGACGTCATAGCCGTCGAGCGAGATCGCGCCTGCGGTCGGCTCGACCAGTCGGGTGATCGACCGGCCGGTGGTCGACTTGCCGCAACCCGATTCACCCACCAGCGCAAGGGTTTCGCCCTCGCGAAGATCGAACGACACGTCCTCCACCGCATGCACCGCCCCGCTCTTGCGGCCGAGCAGGCCGGAATGGATGTCGAAGCGCGTGGTGAGGTTCCTCACCTCCAGCACCGGCCGCCTTGCCTCATCGACTCCGCCGGCCTCCGTCTCCGGGATTCGGGTCTCGCCGGTAACGATGTCGATCACCGGAAAGCGCATCGGCCGTTCGCGCCCGCCCATCGAGCCGAGCTTCGGTACCGCCGACAGGAGTGCGCGCGTATAGGGATGCTTGCCGCGATTGAAGATATCGTCGGTCGAGCCGGTCTCCACCGCCTCGCCGCGGAACATGACGATCGTCCGGTCGGACACTTCCGCCACCACGCCCATATCGTGGGTGATGAACAGGACGGCCATGCCTTCCTCGTCCTGCAACACCTTGATCAGGTCGAGGATCTGGCCCTGGATGGTGACGTCGAGCGCCGTCGTCGGCTCGTCGGCGATCAACAGCTTCGGCCGGCTGGCGAGTGCCATGGCGATCATCACGCGCTGGCGCATGCCGCCGGAAAACTGATGCGGGTAGTCACCGAAGCGGTTCCTGGCGTTGGGGATGCGAACCTTGTCCAGCAGATGCAGAACCTCCGCCTTAGCTTCTGCCGCCGAGACGTCGCGATGGCAGGTGATCGCCTCGGCGATCTGCTTGCCGATCGGAAAGATCGGGTTGAGCGAGGTCATCGGCTCCTGGAAGATCATGGCGATCTCGTTGCCGCGCACCTTGCGCATCTCTTCCGAGCCAAGTGTCAGCAATTCCCGCCCGTTCAGCTTGACGCTGCCCTCGATGCGGCTCGAATTCTGCGGCAATAGCCGCATGATCGACAGCGAGGTGACGCTCTTGCCCGAGCCCGATTCTCCGACGATCGCCACGGTTTCGCGCGGGGCCACATCGAAGCTCACGCCCTTGACCACCGATCGCCACTCCTCGCCGACCTTGAAGGAGGTCGTCAGGTCCCGGACCGAGAGGACCGGGGCATCGCCCTGAAGACTGCCGTTCGCCTTATCCACCATCCGACCCATCCCTTGAAGCCTGCGATTTCCGACAAGAACCTGGGGTCGCGGCCTTACGCCGCGAGCGCTGTCTCCGCGAGCGTGACCCAATAGCTGATGCCATAGGGGATCGCCTCGTCATTGAAGTCGTAGGCCGAATGGTGAAGGTTCGCGCTGTCACCATTGCCGATGAAGACGAAGCTGCCGGGCCGCACCTCCAGCATATAGGAAAAATCCTCCGCTCCCATCATCGGGGCGATCTCGCCCTCGACGGCCCGCTCTCCGGAAATCCGTCGCATCACGCCGAGCGCGAATTCCGTCTCGTCGGGGTGATTGAAGGTCACCGGATAGCCGCGCCGATAATGCACGTCGACCCGGGCTCCGAAGCTGGCCGAAATCCCGTTCGCCACCTCGTTCAGGCGACGCTCGGCATAGTCGCGCGTCTCGGGCAGCAGCGTGCGGACCGTGCCGGTGAGCTTCACCGTATTGGGGATGACGTTCGACGCCTCGCCGCCATGCACCGTCGCCACAGTTACCACCACGGATTGCAGCGGATCGACCTCGCGCGAGGCGATCGTCTGCAAGGCAATGACGATGTGGGAGGAAATAAGCACCGGATCGATGGTCTTGTGCGGCTGGGCCGCATGCCCGCCGCGGCCGTGCACGAGGATCTCGAACTCGTCGGCCGCCGCCATCACCGAACCCTTGCGGGTGGCGAAATGGCCGACCGGAATGCCCGGATGATTGTGCATGCCGTAGACCTGGGAAATTCCGAAGGTCTCCATCATGCCGTCCTCAACCATTTCCCGACCGCCGCCGCCGCCCTCTTCGGCCGGCTGGAAGATCACCGCGACGGAGCCCCGGAAATTGCGGGTCTCGGCGAGATATTTGGCCGCGCCGAGCAGCATGGCGGTATGCCCGTCATGGCCGCAGGCATGCATCTTGCCGGGCGTCTTCGACGCCCATTCCTTGCCGCTCGTCTCGTAGATCGGCAGCGCATCCATGTCGGCGCGAAAGCCGACGACCGGCCCGTCGCCACGATTGCCCTTGATGATCGCCACGACCCCGGTCCGGCCGATGCCAGTCTCGACCACGTCACAACCGAAGGAGGTCAGCTTCTCGGCAACGAATTCGGCCGTCTCGTAGACGTCGAACAGCAGTTCGGGATTCTCGTGGAGGTGGCGGCGCCAGGCGGCCACCTCGCCCTGCAATTCGCTGGCACGGTTCAGCACGGGCATGTGTTCGGTCCTCGGTTTTTCTTGTTGTTCCCACTCTTATCCGGCCATACTGCGCTGCCTCAAAGCGCTTTTGCAAGCCGCAATTTTCCGCCTTGAACGGAAAATAGGCCTATGCTTAGATGGCTCAAATTTTGATCAGCCCCACCATCTTCGGATCGATTTTTCACAAGGGCAACGACTTCAGGCGGAGGCCAGACAATCAAAATTACCAAACAAGGTCAGCAATTTAACTGGGACTGACCTTGAGTGCCGGGAGAACGGGAACTCTCCTTGAGGCAGCACTGACGTTCACAACTCCAACGATAAAAACAGGGGAATGACGACATGCATAAATTCCGTATTCTATTGGCGGCATCGGCCGCGGCGCTGGCCTTCCAGGCAGCGCCAGCACTCGCCGAGCGCGGCTCGGACGGCGATCTCAAGATTCTTTTCTGGCAGGCGGTATCGACCCTCAATCCCTACCTCTCCGGTGGCACCAAGGAAATCTACGCTGCGTCCATGGTGATCGAACCGCTGGCGCGCTACGACGAGACCGGCACGCTCGTCCCCATGCTGGCCGCCGAAATCCCGACGGTCGAGAACGGCGGCGTCGCCGCCGACCTGAAGAGCATCACCTGGAAGTTGAAGCCCGACCTCAAATGGTCGGACGGCTCGGCCGTGACCGCCGACGATGCCATCTTCACCTGGAAATACTGCACGGCGCCGGATGGCGGCTGCGCCCAGGCCGCCTATTACGAAGGCGTGACCAATGTCGAGGCGGTCGACGCCTCCACCATCAAGGTCTCCTTCTCCGAGGCCAAGCCCTATCCCTACAGCGCTTTCGTCGGCGCCCAGTCGCCGATCATCCAGGCGGCCCAGTTCAAGGATTGCCTCGGCGCCAAGGCACCGGAATGCACCGCCGCCAATTTCGGCCCGATCGGCACCGGACCCTTCGTCGTGAAGGAGTTCAAGCCGAGCGACGTCATCACCTTCGAGGCCAATCCCAACTATCGCGACCCGGCCAAGCCCGCCTTCGCCACCGCGACGCTGAAGGGTGGCGGCGATGCGGCTTCGGCCGCCCGCGCCGTGCTCGAGACCGGTGAATTCGACTATGCCTGGAACATGCAGGTGGAGCCGGAAATCCTCGCCACGATGATGGCCGCCGGCAAGGGGACGCTCGTAACCGCCTTCGGCACCCAGGTCGAGCGTATAGACGTGAACCCCTATGGCGTCGATTCCGCGCTCGCAGACAAACGCTCCACCAAGGAGGCAGGTCCGCATCCGGCCCTTTCCGACCCGGCCGTGAAGAAGGCCCTGTCGCTCGCCATCGACCGCGACATCATCGATGAGGCCGGCTACGGCGAAGCGGGCCAGCCGACCTGCAACATCCTGCCGGCGCCGGATATCTACAAGTCGACCGACGTCGACTGGTGCCTGAAGCAGGACATCGATGCTGCCAACAAGCTGCTCGACGATGCCGGCTGGGCCAAGGGTTCCGACGGCATCCGTGCCAAGGACGGCGTGAAGCTCTCCTTCCTCTTCCAGACGTCGACCAATTCGGTCCGCCAGGCGAGCCAGGCGCTGATCAAGGACATGTGGTCGCAGATCGGCGTGGAAACCGAACTGCGCAACATTGCCGCTAACGTCTTCTTCGGCGGCGACCCGGCATCCCCGGACACGTTCCAGAAGTTCTATGCCGACGTGCAGATGTACACCAACAACTTCGACGGCACCGACCCGGAGAAGTACATGGCCGGCTGGATGTGCGACAAGATCCCGAGCCCCGCCACCGGATGGCAGGGCGAGAACATCGTCCGCTATTGCAACCCGGAATACGACAAGCTGGTTGTCGAACTCGGCAAGACCGCCAAGATCGAGGACCGTGCGGTCATCGCCAAGAAGCTGAACGACATGCTGACCAATGACGTGGCGCAGATCCCGCTCATCCATCGCGGCAACGTCTCGTCCCATTCCGTCACCCTGGAAGGCGTCAGGATGAATGCCTGGGACAGTGAATTGTGGAACGTCGCTGACTGGACGCGCAAGAAGTAAGTGCCGTTTCGCCGGGCCGGCATCCCTGCCGGCCCGGCGATCGCCCTCTTCGTGACAGTCAGGGACCCCTCCGATGTTCACCTACACTCTGCGGCGATTGCTGTTTGCAATCCCGACTCTGCTGATTATCAGCTTCATCATCTTCGCCCTGCTGGACCTCGCTCCCAACGATCCCCTCGGCGACCTTCCCCTGACCATTCCGCCCGAGGTTCGCGAACAGATGCGAGCAGCCCTCGGCCTGGATCAGCCCTTCCTCATCCGCTTCCTCAAATGGCTGCAGCAGTTCTTCATCAACGAGCCGCTGAACATTTTCGAACAGATCACCGGGATCACCGTCGGCAGCGGCGAACGCCTGCGCGTTCTGTCCTGGGCCACCCGCAGCCCGGTCGTTGACCTGATCGTCCAGCGCCTGCCGCAGACCTTGTGGGTCGTCGGCCTGTCCTATGTCTTCGGCGTATTGCTGGCGATCCCGATCGGCGTCATCTCCGCCTACAAGCAGTATTCGATCTTCGACCAGATCGGCACCTTCGTCTCGATGGTCGGCTATTCCGTGCCGACCTTCTTCACCGGCGTGCTGCTGATCGTCATCTTCAGCTCGCACCTGCAGTGGTTCCCGTCGATCTACGACACCAATCTCGTCGTCAACGACTGGGCAAGCTTCGGCCAGCAGGTCAGGCAGATGTTCCTGCCGGTCATGGTGCTGACGCTTTACAATACCTCGCAGATCAGCCGTTTCGTCCGTGCCTCAATGCTCGACAATCTGCACCAGGACTATGTCCGCACCGCCCGCGCCAAGGGGGTGAAGGAAAAGGTCGTACTTCTGGTCCACGTGCTGCGCAACAGCCTGATCCCGGTGGTGACGGTCATTGCCCTCGGCGTGCCGACCATCTTTTCCGGCGCCATCATCACCGAACAGATCTTCCGGGTGAACGGGCTTGGCCAATTGCTGATCACCGCCATCCAGGGCGCCGACATCCCGCTGGTGCAGACGCTCACCTTCATCTTCGCGGTGCTGATCGTCCTCTTCAACCTGATTGCCGACGTCCTCTACGGCATTCTCGATCCGAGGATCCGCTATGACTGACGCCCTCGTCACCGTCGAAAAGCCGGGCCGCTCGTTTGCCGGCGATCTCTGGCGCCAGTTCCGGGCTCATCCGGGCGGCGTCGCCGGCCTCATCGTCTTCACCTTCATCGTCGTAGCGGTCTATCTCGGGCCGTTCATCCACACGATCGACCCGAACAAGATCGACATCAAGGCGAAGAACCAGGGCCCCTCCTGGGCGCATCCGTTCGGGACCGACAATCTCGGGCACGACATGCTGGCCCAGGTGCTGGCCGGCGGGCAGATCTCGCTTGCCGTCGGCATCACGGCCATGCTTCTGGCCCTGCTGCTCGGCACGCTGGTCGGGGTGCTGTCCGGCTACTTCAAGCGTATCGACGGGCTGTTGATGCGGATCACCGATCTGTTCCTCGCGCTGCCACTGCTGCCGCTGCTGCTGGTGATCATCATGCTGTTTCGCGACACACTGCGGGCCGCCTTCGGGCCGGAGACCGGGATCTTCATCCTGATCGTCTTCGTCATCGGCATCACCAGCTGGATGCACACGGCCCGCATCGTGCGCGGCGACGTGCTGGCGGTCAAAAGCCAGGAATTCGTGCTGGCGGCGAAATCGAGCGGCATGTGGGAATACCGGGTGATCCTCAAGCACATCCTGCCGAACGTCATGAGCTCGATCATGGTCTCGGCGACGCTCGGCATCGCATCGGCGATCATCACGGAATCGGCGCTGTCCTTCCTCGGTCTCGGCTTCCCCTCGGACTTCCCGACCTGGGGCCGCCTGCTGTTCGACGGCGCCAACTTCCTGCAGATCAACCCGTCGCGCGTGCTCTGGCCGGGTCTCGCCATCTCGCTCACCGTGCTCAGCGTCAACTACATCGGCGACGCGATCCGCGATGCGCTTGATCCGCGGATGATGAAGCGCTGAACTCCCTTCTCCCCATCGGGGAGAAGGTGGCGCCCCTCACACCCCGCTGATGACCTCGATCTTCGAGCCGTCGAAGAAGCGCGACAGGCGGAAGGCCGTCGGGTCGACGCAAGGCGCATGGCCGGTGACGAGATCCGCCATCAGCCGCCCCGCCCCCGGACCGATGCCGAAACCATGGCCGGAGAAACCCGTGGCGATGAAGAAGCCGGGGACTTCCTCGACCGGCGAGATCACCGGCACGGCATCCGGAGAGACGTCGATATAGCCGGCCCAACGCTGCTCGATCTCGGCCTTGGCGAAGACCGGATAGTCCTTTTTCAACTGCGCCAGCGCATGGTTGGTCCACTTGTCGGACGGCTTCGGGTCGAGCACGCGGCAACGCTCGAACGGCGTCTCTTCGTCCATGCGCCAGCGCTGCGCCATGCGGCCTTCCTCGAGGAAGCGGCCGGAGACGCGGAAGCGCAACGAGCGCCACTCGCTCTTCAGCGCCGGCAGGAACTTCAGCATGTAGCGAAAACTGTCCGGCACGATCTCAACGATGTTGTCGTAACGCGAGGCGATCGTGTAGCCGCCGTCCTGGCGCTTGCGGAAAGCGAAGTCCTTTCCGTAGAGCGTCTGTTCCGGACCGCCCTCGATCGGCTTGGTGCGGATAACGGTGTTCATCACCTTCAACTGCGGCAGGTCGATGCCGGCATTGCGGGCAAACAGGCTCGACCAGGCGCCGCCGGCGAGCACCACGGACGAGCAGGCGATCGTGCCGCGCTCGGTGACCACGCCGGAGATCTTTCCGGCCGATGTCTCGATGCCGCGCACCGCGCAGATCGTCAGGATATGGGCGCCCCTGTCACGCGCGGCTTCGGCGATCGCCGGTGCTGCCTTCTGCGGCTCGGCCCGGCCGTCGGCCGATGTGTAGAGCGCGCTCTTGAAGTCGTGCTTCATGCCCGGATAGAGACCGCTGAATTCCGGCCCGTCGATCATCCGCGACCTCATCTGGTAGTCGCTGAGAACATCCGGCCATTCGGCGTTCTTGGCTTCGTACTTCTCATCCATCGAGGCAAAGACGATGCCGCACTGCTTGTAGCCGGTGTCGCGCCCGATGCGGGCGTCGAGCCCCTGCCAGATGCGGATCGCTTCGGCCATCAGCGGCACTTCGCGCGGATCGCGCCAGGAAATGCGCACCCAGCCCCAGTTACGGCTCGACTGTTCCTCGCCGACGCCGCCTTTTTCACACAGCGCCACCGATACGCCGCGTTCTGCCAATTCCAGCGCCGTCGATACGCCGATGATGCCGCCACCGATGACGACGACATCAACGCGCGCAGGCATGTGCGCGTCACCTTGAACGGGAACGACCTTGGGACCGGGCATGGGGTGTGAACTCCTGAAAGACAAAGGGGTCCGGCAGGCGGGGAGAACGTCGATTGGCTGCCGGTGCAATCTTTAATCTATAGCACCGGCAAATCGCTTCGTCACGCCGGCAGGCTGACGCAGCACGTTCCAAAGGCGACAGGGCAGACCCCGTCCGGCCCTCAGTGATACTTGGCCTGCTCGACGGTCAGGATATGGTCGGCATCGAGTGACGAAATCGGCAGGTCCGTATTGGCCGGTATGTCGCCGGACAGTTGGAGCGCCAGATAGCGGCCACAGCAGACGCGCAGGAACGAGGTGAAATTGCCGAGATCATGCCCGGCGTCGATCGATTCATGATAGAGCTTGGCGATCAGCTGGATCACCGTCATGCCGTCACGGCGGCCGACCTCCTCCAGCGTCATCCAGAAGAAGTTCTCCAGCCGCACGCTGGTCACCATGCCGTCGATCCGAAGCGACTTCGTCTGGCTTTCCCAGAGGCCCGGATCGGCCTGGATGAAGAGCTTGCACATGGTTTCCTCCCGAATGTGCGGCCTCGACGTGGATATGACCCTATCGCGAGACGGCGGAGCGCGCAAAGCCCCGCCGCCTCGGCAAAAGGTCGAAGATCAGGCGGAGAGCACCGCCATGAACTGCTTGAGCCAGGCCGGATGGGCCGGCCAGGCGGGCGCGGTCACCAGCTTGCCGTCGGTGAAGGCCGCGTCGATGGCGATGTCGGCATAGGTGCCGCCGGCAAGCTCCACCTCGGGACGGCAGGCCGGATAGGCCGAGCAGGTACGGCCTTCGAGCACGCGGGCGGCGGCGAGGATCTGCGCGCCATGGCAGACGGCGGCAACCGGCTTGTCGGCCTCGAAGAAGTGCTTCACCGCCGCGATCACCTCCGGATCGAGGCGCAGATATTCCGGTGCCCGGCCGCCAGGGATCAACAGCGCATCATAATCCGATGCCTTGACGTCGGCGAAAGTGGCGTTGAGCGCGAAATTATGGCCGCGCTTCTCCGTATAGGTCTGGTCGCCCTCGAAGTCGTGGATCGAGGTGGCGATGGTCTGGCCGGCCTTCTTGCCGGGGCAGACCGCGTGCACGATGTAGCCACAGGCCAACAGCGTCTGGAACGGCACCATGGTTTCGTAGTCTTCGGCAAAGTCGCCGACAATCATCAGGATCTTCTTCGACATATCATCCTCCCGTTCTGGAATGTCAGGCGGACGCTAGCAAATCGCCGAAAGCCGCGGGTATTATCGCCATACTACAGCGGTATTTTTCCAAGGGCGGCCATCGGCGCGATTGAAGACAGACCACTACGCGTGTTGTCATCATCGGCGACTTGATTCCGATCACGGACGAGGCCAATCTCTCCGCATATTTTCAAGGCCATAGGGGTTCCCATCGAACCGAAGCGCAGACGAGGAGCGGCATGACGTCCCAACTGAACCTGCTGACCGATGTCGAGGGCGTTGCCGTCGGCCATGCGACCGACCTGAAGCTCGGCTCGGGCGTCACCGTCATCGTCTTCGACCGACCGGCCACGGCTTCCGGCAGCGTGCTCGGCGGCGCGCCGGGCGGGCGCGAGACGGCCCTACTCGATCCAGCGATGACGGTGGAAGCGGTCGATGCCTTCGTGCTGTCGGGCGGATCGGCCTTCGGGCTCGATGCCGCCGGTGGCGTCCAGGCGGGTCTTCGCGCTATCGGCCGCGGTTTTCCTGTCGGCGACGTGAAGGTGCCGATCGTGCCACAGGCTATCCTGATGGATCTGCTCAACGGCGGGAACAAGGACTGGGGACTTCACTCGCCCTATCGCGACATGGGCTATGATGCCTTCATGGCGGCACAACATGGCCCGTTTGATCTCGGCAGCGTCGGCGCCGGTACGGGCGCGACGACCGCCACCTTCAAAGGCGGGCTCGGTTCGGCGAGTGCCATGACCAGCGGGGGGCACACCATTGCCGCCATCGCCGCGGTCAATGCCATGGGCTCGGCCACGATCGGCGACGGCCCGTTCTTCTGGGCCGCCCCCTTCGAGCTGGACGACGAATTCGGCGGCATCGGCCTTCCGGCCAATTTCTCCTCACCCGACACGATCCTGCGCGCCAAGGGCATCAACCTGACGGCCACCACCATCGGCGCGGTCGTCACCGACGCGGCGCTGACCAAGGCACAGACCCACCGCCTGTCGATCATGGCCCATGACGGGCTTGCCCGCGCCGTGCTGCCCGCCCATCTGCCGGCCGATGGTGACACCATCTTCTCCGCCGCGACCAATCGCCGACCGCTCGGCAGTTCCGCCGATTTCATGGAACTGTGCCATCTCGCCACCCTCGTCATGGCCCGCGCCATCGCCCGGGGCGTGTTCGAGGCGACGTCGCTGCCGTTCGACGGCGCACAGGCGTCCTGGCGCGATCGCTACGGCTGAGCCGGGCTCGGCGGTCAGTTCCAGGCGGCCAGTTCCAGGCGGCCAGTCACGCACCGGCGCGCTCCACGCAACACGCCGTTAAGGGTGCCATGCGGCTTTGATTGAATTGCCGCCGACAGATAGTTATATTGCATTGCAACAATTGATATCCCCGCGACCGCCGGATTGCGCCGACCATGGTCGCGCACCGGTCACAAAGGCGGGTTATCCCTTGCGGGCGAAACGTAAAATACGGGCTGGAGACGATTGCATGTCCATATCGAGCATGATCAGAGCCGCCGATCCGACGCGCGCCAACATCGACACGGCGCTCGACGTTCTGGGTTTCGACGACGGGTCCCAGGCCGCCGGCTTCGAGGCACTGACGCGGATGAACGAAGCGCTGATCGCGCCGTTCACCGGCGGCATCTCGCCGGCTGCCTTGTCGCTTGCGGTCTACGACTGGGCGGTCCATCTGGGCATGGCGCCGGGCAAGCGGCTGGAGCTGGCGCAAAAGGCCGTGCGCAAGGGCAACCGCCTGGCGGCCCACATGGCCGCCGCCGCGGTCGATCCGCAAACGCCGCCCTGCATCGAGCCCCTGCCCGGCGACGATCGGTTCAAGGGCGAGGAATGGCGGCATTTTCCTCATAACGTGATGGCGCAGTGCTTCCTGCTGAACCAGCAATGGTGGCACAATGTCACCAAGGACGTGCCCGGCGTCGCGCCCCATCATGAAGAGGTGATTTCGTTTGCCACGCGGCAGATCCTCGACATGTTCTCGCCGTCGAACTACCCGCTGACCAATCCGGTGGTGATGAAGCGCGCACTGGAAACCGGCGGCATGAACTTTTTGGAAGGTATCCGCAATTTCGTCGAGGACACCAACCGCCAGCTGACGCAGCAGCCGGTCGCCGGCACCGAGGCCTTTGAGCCCGGCCAAGCGGTCGCCACCACGCCCGGCCGCGTCGTCTACCGCAACCGCCTCATCGAACTCATCCAGTATGCGCCGGCGACCGAGACGGTCCATGCCGAACCGATCCTGATCGTCCCGGCCTGGATCATGAAATACTACATCCTCGATCTCTCGCCGGAAAACTCGCTGATCCGCTACCTGGTCGGCCAGGGCCACACCGTGTTCTGCATCTCCTGGCACAATCCGACCGCTATCGACCGCGATCTGAGCCTCGACGACTACCGCCGGCTCGGCGTCATGGCCGCGCTCGACGCGATCAACGCGATCATTCCCGACCGCAAGGTCCATGCGACCGGCTACTGCCTCGGCGGCACGCTGTTGTCGATCGCCGCCGCCGCCATGGCGCGGGCAAAGGACGAACGGCTGGCCTCGGTGACGCTGTTCGCCGCCCAGACGGATTTCAGCGAGCCGGGCGAACTCGCCCTGTTCATTGATCACAGCCAGCTGCATTTCCTCGAAAGCGTGATGTGGAACCGCGGTTTCCTCTCCGCCGACCAGATGGCCGGCGCCTTCCAGCTGCTGCGCTCCAACGACCTCGTCTGGTCACGGATCGTGCACGACTATCTGATGGGCGAACGCACGCCTCTCAACGACCTGATGGCCTGGAATGCGGATACCACCCGCATGCCGTTCCGCATGCATGCCGAATATCTCCAGCGCCTCTATCTTGACAACGAACTCGCGTCGGGCCGCTTCATGGTCGACGAGCGCCCGGCCGCTTTGCAGAACATCCGCGCGCCGGTCTTTGCCGTGGGCACCGAGCGCGACCATGTCGCGCCCTGGACCTCGGTCTACAAGATCCACTACCTGACCGATACCGATGTCACCTTCGTTCTCACCAGCGGAGGCCACAATGCCGGCATCGTCAGCGAGCCGGGCCATCCGCACCGTCATTTCCGCATGACGACGAAGCTGGCCGTCGACCCTTGCGTCAGCGCCGAGGAATGGATGGCCGAATGCCCGACGCAGGAGGGCTCCTGGTGGCCGGCCTGGTCGGCCTGGCTTGCATCCCATTCCTCACCAGATAAGGTTGCTCCGCCGCCGATGGGATCGAGCGAAAACGGTTACGTCGCCAAGGAAGCCGCTCCCGGCACCTACGTCCATCAGAGATAGAGTAGCCATGAACCAGTCCCTGCTTACGAACCGCACCTTCGACGAGCTGAAGGTCGGCGACAGCGCCACGATCGCGCGCACCATCGGCCGCGAGGACATCGAGCTCTTCGCGCTCGCCTCCGGCGATTTCAATCCCGCCCATGTCGACCCCAAATTCGCCGAGCAGGACTTTTTCGGCCACATCATCGCCCACGGCATGTGGACGGCGGCCATGGTCTCGGCCGTGCTCGGCACCAAGCTGCCCGGGCCCGGCACGATCTATCTCGGCCAGGAACTGCGCTTCCAGAAGCCGGTCTTCCCCGGAGACACCATCACCGCCATCGTCACGGTGACGGAAAAGCGTGCCGACAAACGCATCGTCGTTTTCGACACCCGCTGCACCAACCAGAACGGCGATGACGTGCTGAGCGGCCAGGCGACCGTGATTGCTCCGTTTGAGCGGGTCGAATGGCCACAGGTTGCTCTGCCGGCCATGGTGGCGCAGCACCATGATCGCTTCGAGGACATCATTGCCGAGGCGCGCGCCCTGCCGCTGATCAAGACCGCCCTCGTTCATCCCTGCTCGCCCGAGGCGATCCAGGCGGCCTTGGAGATCCGCGACGAGAACCTGCTCGACCCGATCCTGATCGGGCCTGAGGCCAAGATCCGCGCCGCCGCTGCAGAAGCCGGCATCTCGCTCGACGGCTTCGAAATCATCTCGGTCGAGCACAGCCATGCCGCCGCCGAGAAGGCGGTCGAACTGGCGGTGGCCGGCAAGGTCTCCACCCTGATGAAGGGAAGCCTGCACACCGACGAACTGCTCGGCGCCGTCGTCGCCCCCGGTTCGGGCCTCAAGACCGCGCGGCGCATCAGCCATGTCTATGCCATGGACGTGCCTGCCTACGAAAAGCTTCTGGTCGTGACCGACGCGGCGATCAACATCGCGCCCACGCTGGACCACAAGCGCGACATCTGCCAGAACGCCATCGACCTTCTGCGCCTGCTGGGCAATGCCAATCCGAAGGTCGCCGTGCTCGCCGCCGTCGAGACGGTCAACGACAAGATGCAGGCGACGCTCGATGCAGCGGCGCTTACCGTCATGGCGTCGCGCGGCCAGATCACCGGCGGCAGCGTCGACGGGCCGCTTGCCTTCGACAATGCCATCAGTTTCGAAGCCGCGCGCACCAAGGGCATCGTCTCGCCGGTCGCCGGCCAGGCCGACATCCTGCTCGTGCCCGACCTTGAGGCCGGCAACATGCTGGCCAAGCAGTTGCTCTATTTCGCCGGCGCCGATGCCGCCGGGCTCGTGCTCGGCGCCCGCGTGCCGATCATCCTCACCAGCCGCTCCGACAGCCTCAAGGTCCGTATCGCCTCGGCCGCGCTTGCCAAGCTTGTCGCCGCCAAGCGTGCCGCCCAGGGGCTGCCGGCGCAATGAAGGAAAAGCTGCTCCTCACCTTCAATGCCGGCTCCTCGACGGTGAAGATCGGCCTCTTCCTGCGCGAGGACGGCAAGGCGCGGCGTATTGGCAAGGGCATGATCGACTTCCGCCACAAGCCGCTCACCTTCCACCTGGTCGAAGGACCTGAAGTGTTCGACGTACCGCTCGAGGCCGAAGGCGGCGACGTGCTGCACGAGGTGCTGGACGAAACCTTCGGCTGGCTCGCCGACCATTTCGACATTAATGCCGTGACCGCGGTCGGCCACCGCGTCGTGCATGGCGGCGATGACTTTGCCGGCCCGGTGCTGATCGACGAGGCCGCACTCGCCGGGATCGCTGCCCTAACCCCGCTGGCGCCGCTGCACCAGCCGCAGAACCTGCGCCTGATCGAGGCGATCCGCCACCTGAAGCCACATCTGCCGCAGACGGCCTCCTTCGACACCGCCTTTCACCGGACCCAGTCGCCGACCGTGCAGCGCTTCGCCATTCCGCGCGAGTATTTCGACCAGGGCATCAAGCGCTACGGCTTCCATGGCCTGTCCTACAAGTACATCGCCGGCGCATTGGCAGAAATCCTGCCAGACCGTGCGAAGGCCCGCACCATCGTTGCCCATCTCGGCAGCGGCGCCAGCATCTGCGCCATCAGCGACGGTGCAAGCCGCGACAGTTCCATGGGTTTCTCGACGATCGATGGCATCCCCATGGCAACCCGCTCCGGCGCGCTCGACCCCGGCGTGATCTTCCACTTCATGGCCCGCCTGGGCCTCTCGCGCGAAGAGGTGGAGGACATCGTCTACCACAAGTCGGGCCTGATCGGCCTCTCCGGCATCAGCGCCGACAGCCGCGCCCTGCTCGAAAGCAGCGCCGCGGAGGCCGCCGAAGCGATCGAGGTCTTCACCTTCCGCATCGCAGGCGAAATCGCCAGGCTGTCGGCCACCATCGGCGGGCTCGATACGCTGGTCTTCACCGCCGGCATCGGCGAGAACCAACCACCGATCCGCCGCGCCGTGTGCGAACGCCTCGCTTTTCTCGGCGTCGAACTGGACGAGATCGCCAACGCCGCCAACGCCCCGACCATTTCGACGACTGCCTCGAGCGTGCGGGTCATCGTCATCCAGACCGACGAGGAACAGGTGATCGCGAACGAAGCGCTGTCGGTCCTTCAGCAGGAGCAATGAACGCATGTCCTTGACGAACCTTGCAGGAAAACGTGGCCTGGTGGTCGGCATCGCCAACGAGATGAGCATCGCCGCCGGCTGCGCCGAGGCCTTTCGCGCCGCGGGTGCCGAACTCGCCGTCACCTATCTCAACGAAAAGGCCGAAGCCTTCGTGCGACCTGTGGCGGACAAGCTCGATGCTGCCCTGTTCATTCCGCTCGATGTGCGCATTCCCGGCCAGATGGAAGCGGTGTTCGAACGGATCGAACGCGAATGGGGCAAGCTCGACTTCGTCCTGCATTCCATCGCCTTCGCCCCGCGCGAGGATTTGCACACCAGCGTCGTCAACTGCTCGGCCGAAGGCTTCGCCATGGCGATGGATGTCTCCTGCCATTCCTTCATCCGCATGGCCAAACTCGCGGTTCCGCTGATGAAGGATGGTGGCAGCCTCATGACCGTCAGCTTCTACGGCGCCGACCGGGTGGTGGAGAACTACAACATGATGGGACCGGTCAAGGCCGCACTGGAATCGAGCGTGCGCTATCTCGCTGCCGACCTCGCCGAGAGTCGTATCCGCGCCTATGCGATCTCGGCCGGCCCGGTGAAGACCCGCGCCGCCTCGGGCATCGACCGCTTCGACGCGCTGCTCGACAAGGTGCGGGAACGCACGCCCGCCCATCGCCTCGTCGGTATCGAGGAAATCGGCCAGATCGCCGCCTTTCTCGCCAGCGACGCCGGGGCGCCGATGACCGGTTCGGTGATCTATGCCGACGGAGGCTTCCACACGGTCGCCTGAACCGTGCAGATCCGACACAGAACCTTCACGGAGCGCGTCTAAGCACGGTCCTCGAACAGGTGCCCGCGAGTCGGCGGACAGCCTCCGCTCCGCCCGCATGCAGAAGGAAGTTCGGACGATGCTGATGAATGTCATGCCTGAGGGCCGCGGACCGGACGAGAAGACCCCGCTTGTTATCGGCAATGCGCGAATCGTGCTGGCCGATCAAATCGTCCATGGAACGGTCGTGATCGAAGATGGCCGGATCGTTTCCGTCGAAGCCGGATCACCGGTGGCGGGTGCGCTGGACTTCGGCGGTGACTATCTCCTGCCGGGCTTGGTGGATATCCACACCGACCATTTCGAAAAGCACGTCTTCCCCCGCCCGCATGTCCGCTGGGATTATATGCGCGCAGCACTTGCCCACGATGCCCAGATCATCGGCGGCGGCGTCACCACCGTCTTCGACAGCCTGTGCGTCGGCGTCTCGTCGGAAGACAGTGAAAGGGCGGAGATCCTCGGGCCGATGATCGATGTGCTGGAGCGCGCGCAGGCGGCCGGCATGCTGCGCGCCGAGCATTTCATCCACCTGCGCTGCGAGGTCGTCGATCCGCGCACGCCGGAACTGACCGCCGCCAATATAGACCGACCGCTGGTGCGCGTCGTCTCGGTGATGGAGCATCTGCCGGGCATCCGCCAGAGCCGCGACATGGACGCCTACGTCAACCGCCTGCAGAAGCTCGGCGGCGAAAGCGAAGCCATCATCCGCGACCGTATCGCCCGGATGGTCGCGGAAAAATCCGACATCGGCCAAACGGTGCGCCCGGAAATCGTGGCGCTCGCCCGCGCCCGCGGCCTGCCGCTCCTGAGCCATGACGACACCGACATCGCGCATGTCGACCTCGCCGCCGACGAGGGCGTGGCGATCTCGGAATTCCCCTGCACGCTGGAAGCGGCTCGCGAGGCGCGCGCCCGTTCCATGCTGATCGTCGGCGGCGCACCCAACATCGTGCGCGGCGGTTCGCAATCCGGCAATGTCGCGGTGCGTGAATTGCTGGAGGAAAGGCTCATCGACATCCTCGCCTCGGACTACGTGCCGCGCTCCATGCTCGATGCCGCCTTCCTGATCGCAAACGATCCGGCGCTCGCCTACGCCCTGCCGGATGCCGTGCGTTTGGTGACGAAGGCGCCGACCGAGGCCGCCGGTCTTTCCGACCGCGGCGAAATCGCCACGGACAAGCGCGCGGATCTCATCCGCGTCGGCCTGCACGATGGCCATCCGTTCCTGAAGGCGGTGTGGCGCGAGGGGCATCGGGTCGCCTGATCGCTCAGGCTTCCCGCACGAACCCTTCGCTCGCAGTCAGCAGTTGGCGCGTATAGTCGGTGGAAAATTCCCGCGAGCGCAATTGCGCGACATCGAGCGCCTCCACCACCTTGCCGGACTTCATCACCGCCAGCCGCTCGCACATATGGCTGATGACCGCCAGATCGTGGCTGACCATCACGAAGGTGAGGCCGCGATCGCGGCGCGCCTGTTCCAGGAGGTTGAGGATTTCCGCCTGGATCGAGGCGTCGAGCGCCGAGGTCGGCTCGTCGAGCAGCAAAACCTTCGGTTCGACGATCAGTGCACGGGCCACCGCGATGCGCTGGCGCTGCCCCCCCGACAACTGGTGCGAGAAGCGGAAGCGAAAGCCGGAGCCCAGCCCCACTTCATCCAGCGCCCGGGCGATCCGTGCCTCGGTGTCGGCAAAACCGTGGATCGCCAGCGGTTCCAGCAGCAGTCGGTCGACCGTCTGGCGCGGATGCAGCGAACCATAGGGATCCTGGAACACCATCTGCACAGTGCGATAGAATTCATGGTCGCGTTTGTGACCGGTAAAGCTGCGGCCGTTGACGGTCAGTGTGCCGCTGTCGAAGCGGTTGAGGCCGGCCACGGCCCTGAGCAGCGTCGACTTTCCCGAGCCGGATTCGCCGACGATGCCGAAGGATTCGCCGCTCGCAATATCCAGGCTCACCTCATCCAGCGCCCGAAAGCCGCTGAAGGTGACGAGCATGTCGCGGATCGAAAGAGCCGGTCCGGTCATAGCGACCACTCCACCTGGCGTTCGAGGACAGGCAGGGGATGCCGGTCCCCATGGATTTGCGGCAGGCAATTCAGCAGACCGCGCGTATAGGGATGCTGCGCTTCGGAGAGCTTCGACGCCGGCAGTTCCTCGACGATGTGTCCGGCATACATCACAAGCACCCGGTCACAGAAGGACGAGACGAGCCGCAGGTCGTGGCTGATGAAGATCAGCCCCATGCCGCGCTCAGAGACCAACTTGTCGAGGATCGCCAGGATTTCGAGTTGGACGGTGACGTCGAGCGCCGAGGTCGGCTCGTCGGCGATCAGCAGTTCGGGGCCGCAGACCAGCATCATGGCGATCATGATGCGCTGGCCCATGCCGCCCGAGACTTCATGCGGATAGAGCCCGAAAACGCGTTCCGGATCGTTGATCTGCACCGCCTCCAGCATGGCAAGCGCCCGCTGGCGCGCCTCGGCATTGGACAGGCGCTCGTGCGTGTGCAGGGTTTCCATGATCTGCCGGCCGATCGGCATGACCGGGTTCAGCGAATATTTCGGGTCCTGCAGGATCATGGCGATCTTCTTGCCGCGCAGCGAACGGCGCTCGCGTTTCGAGATCGACAGCAGATCCGTGCCGCCGAAGGCCAGCCTGTCCGCGGTGATCCTTGCATGGCCGGGGGTCAGCCCCATGATGGCGCGCCCGGTTTGCGACTTGCCGGAACCGCTTTCGCCGACAATGCCGAGCCGTTCCTTGCCAAGCGAGAAGTTCACACCGCGCACCGCCTCGATCAGGCCGGTGCGGGTCGGGAAACTGACCTTGAGGTTTTCGACGGTCAGAAGCGGTGTCATTGGCCCGCCTCCTTGGGGTCCAGCGCGTCGCGCAGACCGTCGCCGAGCAGGTTGAAGCCGAGCGAGACGATCAGGATGGCAAAGCCGGGCATGGCGGCCACCCACCACTGGTCGAGGATGAAGCGACGGCCCGACGCGATCATCGCCCCCCATTCCGGCAGCGGCGGCTGGGCGCCGAGACCGAGGAAGCCGAGGCCGGCGGCGGTCAGGATGATACCCGCCATGTCGAGCGTGACGCGCACGATCAGCGACGACATGCACAGCGGCATGATGTGGGAAATGACGATGCGCAGCGGCGATGCGCCCATCAGCTTCACCGCGGCGATGAAATCCGAGTTGCGGAAGGTCAGCGTCTCGGCCCGCGCGATGCGCGCGTAAGGCGGCCACGAGGTGATGGCGATGGCAAGCACCGCGTTCTCGATACCCGGCCCGAGCGCCGCCACCAGCGCCAGCGCCAGGACGAGCTTGGGAAAGGCGAGGAAGATGTCGGTGATGCGCATCAGCACGGCATCGACCCAGCCCCCGGCATAACCGGACACCGTGCCGACGATCAGCCCGATCGGCGCCGCGATGATCGCAACGAGGAAGATGACGAACAGGGTGAGCCGCGATCCGTGAATGAGCCGCGAAAGAATGTCACGCCCCTGGTCGTCGGTGCCGAGCAGATAGCCCGCCGTGCCGGGCGGCAAAAGCCTGGCATTGCGGAGATCCCCCTGCACCGGCGAATGCGGCGCCAGCACATCGGCAAAGCCGGCGACGAACAGGAGACCGAGCAGGATCACCAGGCCGAGCACCGCGAGCCGGTTTTCGGAAAAGCGCCGCCAGATGATGTAGAGCCGGCCGAGACGGGCCTGCCGGCGCGATTGCGGACGATCGGAGAGAAGCCAGTCGCGCAGGCTCGGTTTGGTTTGCATGTCGGTCTGGCTCATCGGCTGCGCGTCCTCGGGTCGAGTGTGCGATAGAGGATATCGGTCAGAAGATTGATGCCGATGAACACGGCGCCGATGACCATGGTGCCGCCGAGAACGGCGTTCATGTCGGCATTCTGCAGCGAATTGGTGATGTAGAGGCCAAGCCCCGGCCAGGAGAAGATCGTCTCGGTCAAAACCGAGCCCTCGAGAAGGCCGGCATAGGAGAGCGCGATCACGGTGACCAGCGGCACAGCGGCATTGCGCAGCGCGTGGAACCAGATGATCCGCGTCTCCGACAGGCCCTTGGCCCGCGCCGCGACGATATATTCCTGGCTGAGTTCGTTCAACATGAAGGACCGCGTCATCCGGCTGATATAGGCCAGCGAGAAATAACCGAGCAGCGATCCGGGCAGGATGATGTGGCGGAACAGGTCCCACATCACGTCCCACTTGCCTTGCCAGGCGGCGTCGAGAAGGAAGAAGCCGGTGACCGGCGTGAACGAATATTCGTAGACGATGTCGACGCGCCCCGGATAGGCGACCCAGTTGAGCTTGGCGTAGAAGAACACCAGCGCCAGCAGGCCGAGCCAGAAGATCGGCACGGAATAGCCGATCAGGCCGATGACGCGGACGATCTGGTCGGCGATCGAGCCTCGCTTGACGGCAGCCAGCACGCCGAGCGGTATGCCGAACACGGCGCCGATCAGCGTGCCCACGCTGGCAAGCTCGATGGTCGCGGGAAAAACCCGAAGAATGTCGGTCATCACCGGATTGGTGGTCAGCACCGAAGTCCCGAAGTCGCCGGAAAGCGCCTGTCGGACATAGATGAAGAACTGCTGGTAGAGCGGCAGGTTGAGGCCGAGTTCCTCGCGCACGCGCTCGACGACATGGGCGGGTGCCCGGTCGCCGACGATGGCCAGCGCCGGATCGATCGGGACGACGCGGCCGATGAAGAAGGTCACGGCCAGAAGGCCGAGATAGGTCGTCACCACGGTCACCAGGAACCGCAGCAACGACATGGCGAATGCCGAGGCGCCGGCGCCGGAGCGCCGCGCCTCGGTTTTTGTCTCAAGAAGGGTCAAGGACCTCAGTCCTTGGATACGGTGTAGACGAAGTTGGTGTCGAAGCTCGGGCCGAGCTTGTAGCCCTTCAGCTTGGCCGAATAGCCGGCGACTTCCGTCTGCTGGAAGATGACGACGAACGGACCGGTCGTCAGAACCTGCTTCTGCAGGTCCTCATAGATCGCGGCGCGCGCAGCCGAATCCTTCTCCAGAAGCGCGGCCTGGGTCTTCTTCGTCAGTTCCGGAACGTCCCAGGCATTGCGCCAGGCGAGCGTCTTGGTCTTGCCTTCGTCCGAATTGTCGGGGTTGTAGGTGAAGGTCTCGGCATTGGAATTCGGATCGAAATAGTCAGAACCCCACTGGCCGATATAGATGTCGTGCTGGCGGGCGCGATACTTGGTCAGAGTCTGCTTGCCGTCACCGGGGATGATTTCCAGCTTGATGCCGGCCTGGGCGAGCGTCTGCTGGACGTTTTCGGCAATGCCGGTGACCGGCTGCGTGTTGCGCACGTCCATGGTGACGGTGAAGCCGTCGGCAAGGCCCGCCTTGGCCAGCAGTTCCTTGGCCTTGGCGACGTCGAGCTTGTAGGGCTTGTCGTCGAGCGCGCCGAGCTGGCCGGCCGGCAGGAAGGTCTGATGGATCGTGCCGATCCCCTTGATCAGGGTCTCGCCGATCGCGTCATAGTCGACAAGATACTTGAAGGCTTCGACCACTTCCGGCTTGGCCAGGTTCTCGTTTTTCTGGTTGAGGCTGAAATAGTAGAGCGTGCCCTTCGGAGCAGAGGTCAGAGCGATGCCATCCTTCTTGGAAACCGCGTCCACATCGCCCGGCTCGAGGTTGCGGGCCACGTCGACGTCGCCGTTTTCCAGCGCGAGGCGCTGGCCGGCGCTCTCCTTCATGTGGCGGTAGATGACGCGGGCAAGCGCCGGCTTCTCGCCGAAGTAATTGTCGTTGCGCTCCAGCACGACGACTTCATTGGCGCGCCATTCGCGGATCTTGTACGGGCCGGAACCCGCATAGCCGGTCTTGAGGAACTCGTTGCCGAAATCGGTATCGTACTTGTATTCGGCGGTCGGCGTCATCGACTTGGCGTTGTCCATCACGACCTTCTTGTCGAGCACGGAGGCAACGGTGGAGGTCAGCACGTTGAGGACGAAGCTCGGCGCATAGGCCTTGTCGACGGAAAGCACGAAGGTCGTCTCATCGGCGGCCTTGGCCTTGTCAGCGATATTGTCGCCGGTGAGGCCGAACTGGGTGAGCAGGAAGGCCGGCGACTTGTCGAGCTTGACGGCGCGCTCGAACGAGAAGGCGACATCTTCGGCGGTGATCGGGTTGCCCGAGGCGAATTTCAGGCCCGGCTTCAGCTTGAACGTATAGGTCATGCCGTCTTCGGAAATCGTCCAGCTCTCGGCCAGTTCACCGACGACCTTCGACGTGTCGTTCATGTCGAGGTTGACGAGCTTGCTATAGGTGTTGGCGGTCACTTCGGCGGTCGAGATCTCGAAGGCTTCGCCCGGATCGAGCGTGATGATGTCGTCGAAGGCCCAGCCCAGAACCAGCGTGTCGGCCGGCGTCGCGGCGAAGGCCTGCGGCGCGGAGGCCAAGAGCAGTGCCATGGCGGCGCTGGTGGTCAGCAGGCGCATGGACTTGTTGAAGGAATGTAGCATTTTTGTCGTTCCCCTGTTTTCCCGATTGGTCTTTTTCAAAGCGCCCGCAGCCTATTCGTGCCAGGCGGACGCCAGAACTCTCAGCCAGTTCTCCCGGCATATCTTGGCAAGATCCCGGTCAGCGTAACCGGCGGCTTTCAGGGCCGCAACCAGTTTCTGATTGCCGCCCGCATCGGCGATTTCGGCCGGAATCGTCGCGCCGTCGAAGTCGGAACCGAGCGCCACGCAGTCGATCCCCATGCGCTCGACCATGTAGTCGACATGGCGCACCATGGCGCTGATCGGGGTTGCCGCATCGTCCCTGGCATCGTCGCGCAGCATGGTCACGGCATAGTTGAGGCCGACCAGGCCGGCGCTTTCCTTGATCGCGTCGAACTGCTTGTCGGTGAGGTTGCGCGCCACCGGCGTCAGCGCATGGACGTTGGAATGGCTGGCGACTAGCGGCTGGTCGCTGGTCTTGGCCACGTCCCAGAACCCCTTTTCCGTGATGTGAGCGAGATCGACCAGAATGCCCAGCCGATTGCAGGCCTTGACCAGTTCGAAGCCGGCATCCGTCAGGCCCGGCCCGGAATCGGGCGATGCGGGATAGGCGAAGGGAACGCCATGGCCGAAGATGTTGTTGCGGCTCCACACCGGCCCCAGCGAGCGCAATCCTGCGGCATGAAACGTCTCAAGCGCGTCGAGATCCTCGTCGATCGCCTCGCAGCCCTCCATGTGCATAACCGCGGCGAAAACGCCGTCGTCCATCGCATTGCGGATCTCGCCGGTCGAACGGCACAGCCGCCAGGCGCCGGCCCGGTCGAGGCGAAGAGCAATCGAGGCCATGTCGAGCGCGATGTCGAGCGACGGCTGGCGCTGGAGCGGCGCTTCAAGCGGCGTATGATAGTGTCCGTCGGCGTCGGGCTCCTTCAGCGAGAAGTCGCCGTCCGAGGGAATGTAGATGGCACAGAGCCCGCCGGCCAGCCCGCCGGCCTTGGCGCGCGGCCCGTCGATATGGCCTTCCGTCGTGCCGTCGACGAACTCCGCGACCGGATCAACCCCGTTCGCCCGCCCCCGCCAGAGTCGCAGCAGGACGTCGTTGTGACCGTCGAAAACCCGTTCCATGAAAAGAAATTCCTGCCGTTCAAGATCGATGATGATTGTACCCGAAACGACGGAATGAACCTTCCCGGCACAACAGGCACAGCGGCCAAATCCGCTTGTTAAACCAACGTAGAACTAAATCGAGCGCCGGTTCAAGCCAAAAAAAAGCGATTGCGAACAAGGCGATGCGCGCAAGAGTAGCAGGCCCGTCTACACTCCGCGCAACCGCGCCTCCCTGTCTTATCCGAAGCAAATCAGGGTTCTTTCCGGCACTGCGAGGGGGCCGCTCAAAATTTGCACCGGCTGGCGAAATAAAAATGGTCAAGCGACCAATTTTGCGGCACGATACATAAATTCCGCCCTGGGCGGGATCGGGCTTGGAGGAGCCCGCAAGGGAGCAGCCGGCTTTGCGCATCGCCTGATTTCGGCGGGTTCGCAGGGTGTGCCGGCCCTGATCGGGAGAAGACGAGGAGGAATTCGTCACATCGAACCGCGTGGCACGCTTATTGCGTGACCATGATCGACGAGCCGACCGGGCGCGACAGCATGCCGGCAGTGCCGGAACGCGAACTGTTGCCGGAAAAGATCCATTTCAAAGCTGGGGATATTTCTTGAGTTCGACATTGAAGAAGGCCGCAATCGAAATCCGGGACGTCGGCCGCGTCTATGGCGCAGGCGCCGGCCAGGTCACCGCGCTCGACCGCATCAACCTGACGATCCGCGAGAACGAATTCTTCACGCTGCTTGGGCCGTCCGGCTGCGGCAAGACCACGCTTCTGCGGCTGATCGCCGGTTTCGATTTTCCGACGAACGGCGAAATCCTGCTGAACGGCGAGGACATCGCGCCGCTGCCGCCGTTCAAGCGACCGGTCAATACCGTGTTCCAGTCCTATGCCCTCTTCCCGCACATGACGGTTTCCGAAAACATCGGCTTCGGCCTGAAGATGCTCGGCAAGCCCACCGCCGAGGTCAAGGCGCGGGTCGACGAGATGCTCGCCCTCGTTCATATGGAGTCGATGCGCGACCGTTCGGTCGCCCAGATCTCCGGTGGCCAGCAGCAGCGCGTCGCGCTTGCCCGTGCGCTTGCGCCGAAGCCGAAGGTCCTGCTGCTCGACGAGCCGCTCTCGGCGCTCGATTACAAGCTGCGCAAGGAAATGCAGATCGAACTGAAGCGGGTCCAGGCCGAGACTGGCATCACCTTCATCTTCGTCACCCACGATCAGGAAGAAGCCCTCACCATGTCGGACCGGATCGCCGTCATGTCGAACGGCGAGGTGCGCCAGGTCGGATCGGCCCACGAGATCTACGAGCGCCCGGCCGACCGCTTCGTCGCCGACTTCATCGGCGAATCGAACTTCCTCGCCGGCGACGTGGTCGACCTCGGCGGCAGCACGGCGACCGTCCGGCTGACGGCCGGCACGGTCATCGAAGCCTCGCTTCCGGGAGACATGCGCCCCTCGGGCAAGGTCACCATCGTCGTGCGCCCCGAACATGCCTCCCTCGCCGAGCCCGGCGCCGGCAGCTTCGACGGGGTGCTGAGCGACGCCATCTATTTCGGCACCGACACGCATTTCCACATCCTGCTCGACAGCGGCGACAGCTTCATCGTGCGCGAGCAGAACATGCGCAACGGCACGGTCGCGCACGAAAAGGGCGCCCGCGTCGCCGTCCGCCTCGGCCCGCAGGCCGCGCAGATCCTCAAGGGGTAGAGGCCATGAGCACCGCCGCCGAAGCCGCCAGCGCGGCAAAATCCAGGGACATTCGCGATCGTTGGCTGCTCAGCGCCCCGGCCCTGCTGCTCATCGCACTGGCCAGCGTCGGCCCGCTGCTGATCGTGCTGGTCTATTCCTTCCTCGCGCCCGGCCCCTATGGCGACGTGAAATGGGAATTCTCGACGGAGGCCTGGTTCAACGTCTTCCTGTCGCGCGACATCTTCGACAGCACGATCTCGATCGCCGACGCCCATGTCTCGATCCTCTGGCGCTCGATCAAGCTGGCCGTCGCCACCACCGTCATTTCGCTGATCTTCGGCTTCCCCACGGCCTATTTCATCGCCAGCCGACCGGCCCATATCCGTTCCGTCTGGCTGTTCCTGATCACCATTCCCTTCTGGACCAACATGCTGATCCGCGCCTTCGCCATCCAGGAGGTGATCCGCAACGAGGGGCTCGCCAATACCATCCTGATGAAGCTCGGGGTCATTTCAGCGCCGATCCAGCTGCTCTACACCGATTTCGCCATCCTGCTCGGTATGGCCTATGTCCACCTGCCGCTGATGGTGCTGCCGCTCTATGCCAGCATGGAGAAGATCGACTTCCGCCTCGTCGAGGCCGGCTACGATCTCTATGCCACCCGGTTCCAGGTTCTTCGCCGCATCATCATTCCGCTGGTCAAGCCCGGCATTATCGCAGGCTCGATCCTGGTCTTCATCCCGGCGCTCTCGTCCTACGTCATCCCGCGCATCCTGGGCGGCGGCAAGAACCTGATGATCGGCAACCTAATCGAACTGCAATTCGGCCAGGGCCGCAACTGGCCGCTCGGCGCCGCGCTGTCGATCACCCTGGTAATCATCGTGCTCGCCGCCATGCTCTACTATGTGAAGAATGCCGGAAAGACCGGAGGCGGCCATGCGTAAGGGTTTCGACATTCGCACGCAGACGGGCTTTGCCACGATCGCAATGCTGTGCTTCTTCATCCTCTACCTGCCGATCACCACCCTGGTGGTCTTCGCCTTCAATTCCGGCACGTCGATCGCGCTCTGGGAGGGCTTCTCGCTGCGCTGGTTCGCCGCCGCCTGGAACAACCAGCAAGTCATCGAAGCCTCGATCCGCTCGGTGAAAATTGCCGCCGTCGCGGCCGTGATCGCAACCGCGGTCGCCACGCTTGCGGCGATTGCCACCACTCGCACCGCGGCCTATCGCGGCCTGACCTTCAAGTATTCCTTCCTCAACATGCCGCTGATGGTGCCGGAGATCGTCACCGCCGTGGCGCTCTTGATCTTCTTCTCGCGCGTCAAGGTCTGGACCGGCTATTCCGGCCTCGGCTATCTGATCATGGCCCACACGGCCTTCTGCATCCCGTTCGCCTATCTGCCGATCCGCGCCCGCCTGGAAAGCATGGACCTGGCGCTGGAACGCGCCGCCGCCGATCTCTATGCGACTCCGTTCAAGGCCTTCCGGCATATCACCCTGCCTTTGCTGTGGCCGGGCATCCTCGCCGGCCTGATGCTGGCCTTCGTCATCTCGCTCGACGACGTGGTGATCACCGAATTCGTGAAATCCGGCGGTCAGGACACGCTCCCGACCTACATGCTCGGTCAGCTGCGCCGCGCCATCACGCCGGAGATGAATGCCATCTCGACAGTCTTTCTGCTGCTGTCGCTGGCGGTTGTCACGATCTTCTTCTTCCTCAGCAGATCCAACGAGAAAACCGAGTAGAAACAGGAGTGGGAACCATGAAAAAGACCTTGAGACTCGCAACCGCCGCGGCAGCGCTGCTGGCATCGGCGGCCTTCGCCCATGCCGAAGGCGAACTGAACATCTTCAACTGGGGCAATTACACCAATCCCGAACTGATCAAGAAGTTCGAGGAACAGTACAAGGTCAAGGTGACCCTGACCGACTACGATTCCAACGACACCGCGCTCGCCAAGATCCGCCAGGGCGGCCATGGCTTCGACATCGTCGTGCCCTCGGCCTCCGCCATGCCCGTCTTCATCGGCGAGGGCCTGCTGCTCGAGGCGCGCCCCGACCAGATGGAGAACTTCAAAAACATGGACCCGCAATGGGTCGACGTTCCCTTCGATCCGGGCCGCAAATATTCCGTTCCGTGGCAGTGGGGCACGACCGGCGTCGCCGTCGACAAGTCGGTCTATTCCGGCGATCCGAACACCTCGGCGATTTTCCTCGATCCGCCCGCCGAACTGGTCGGCAAGGTCAATGTCGTGCCGGAAATGTCGGACGTCATGCACCTCGCAATCACCTATGCCGGCGGCGAACCCTGCACCGGCGATATGGAAGTGTTGAAGAAGGTGCGCGACCTGCTGGTGGCCGCCAAGCCGAAGTGGATCTCGATGGATTATGGCACGGTCGAGAAATACACCAAGGGCGACCTTGCGGCTTCCGTAGACTGGAACGGCGCCACCTTCCGCGGTCGCCTGGCCAACCCCAACATCGTCTACGGCTATCCGAAGGAAGGCTATCCGATCTGGATGGACAATGCCTCGATCCTGAAAGACGCCAAGAACGTCGACAACGCCAAGCTGTTCCTGAACTTCATCATGGATCCGGAAAACGCCGCCCTGATCTCGGCCTTTGCCCGCTATGCCAACGGCATCAAGGGTTCGGAGGCCTTCATGCCGGAAGACATGAAGACGGCCCCGGAAGTCAACATTCCGGAAGAGTTCAAGGCCGCCGGCCTGTTCAATCAGGCCTGCAAGCCTGAGGTCCAGGAAATCTACACGAAGATCTGGACCGAGATTCAGAAGTAACCGGGTGATTGCAGCCCGCCTGACGACGGGGGAGCCTCAAGGGCTCTCCCGTTCCAAGAGGATATGCCAATGACAACCGAATTCGAGACGGCTTACGGCTTCAGGCGCCGCGATGTGACGATCGCCAACTGGCGCACCGCCCCCTATAGCCGCTGGTCATTCCAGAATCTGCGCGAAATGGTGCCGACCGCCGAGATCCGTGCCGGTGCGGAAGAGCCGGAAACGGCGCTTTCCTCATCGCCGCTGCTCGACACGCCGCTCGAAACCGGGCTTGCCGGCACGACCAATGCCCGCGCATTTCTCGATCATGCCCATACCGACGCCTTCGTCCTGATGAAGGGCGGCCGGATCGTGGCCGAACACTATGCACCGCATGCCCATGTCAACGCCCGCCACATCGTCTTCTCCATCAGCAAGTCGCTCACCGCACTGGTCTCGGCGGTTCTCGAGGCACAAGGCGTGATCGATCCGGATTGCCCGGTCGTGGATCTGATCCCCGAGGCCGAAGGATCGGCCTTTGGCGACTGCAGCTATCGCGACGTGCTCGACATGCGCGTCAGCCTCGATTTCGACGAGGCCTATCTCGACAAGAACGGCGCCTTTGCCCGCTACCGCCGCTCGACATTGTGGAACCCGTCGGAACCCGGCGCCCCGGTCGAGACCCTGACCGAATTTCTGATGACGATCCCGAAAGCCGACCGTCCGCATGGCGGTCCGTTCTTCTACGCTTCGCCCAATTCCGACCTGCTCGGCATCCTGATCGAGCGCGCCACCGGCCGCCGCTATGTCGACCTGTTTTCCGACCTCTTGTGGAAGCCGCTCGGCGCGAAGAACCACGCGCTGGTCAGCGTCGATGGCGCCGGCACTGCCCGTTCGGCGGGTGGCGTCTGCGTGACCGCCCGCGACCTTGCCCGCGTCGGCCAGATGCTGCTCGACGAGGGAAGCGCAGGCGGACGCCAAGTCGTCCCTGCCGCCTGGGTCGAGGACATGAGAACCGCCGGCGACCCTAGCGCCTGGGCGGCAAGCCAGCCGACCATGCTGCCGAACGGCCGCTATCGCAGCAAGTGGTACCAGACCGGCGAGCCGGACGGCGCCTTTTGCGCCATCGGCATCCACGGCCAGTGGCTCTATGTCAATCCGTCGACCGAGACGGTGATCGTCAAGCTGTCGTCCCAGCCCAATCCGCTCGACGACGAACTCAAGCAGGACAATTTCGCCTTCTTCAGCGCGCTGAGCCGCATCAGCGCCTGAACCGTCACTCCTTTATCTTTCCAGGATCCACGACATGCCGCAGACCGCCGATCTCATCATCCACAACGCCCGTGTCCTCACCATGGACGAGGCGTCGCCGAAAGCCGAAGCCGTTGCCATCGCCGGCAACCGCATCCTCGCGGTCGGGTCGAACGACGAGGTCATGGCGCTGGCCGGCGCCTCGGCACGGGTGATCGACGCTCAGGGCGCAACCGTGATGCCGGGCTTCAACGAAGCCCACATGCATATATTCATGGGCTCGCTGTCGCTCGTCCAGCTCAACCTGCACGCCGTGCACGGTTTCGAGGCGATGAAGAGCGCCATCCTCGACTATGCCGCGAACAACCCCGACGAACCGGTGCTGCTCGCCTATTCCGCCGACTATGGCATCCTCGGCGAGCTTGGCCCGACCACCCGCCACCATCTCGACGCCATCCTGCTGGATCGGCCGTTCATGATGTATGCGCCGGACCATCACACGGCCTGGGCCAATACCGCGGCGCTCAAGCTTGCCGACCTGCTGCACGGCCGCGACGTCGGCATCGGCAATGAGGTGGTGATGGGCGAAGACGGGCTGGCGACCGGCGAACTGCGCGAGACCAATGCCATCACGCCGGTCGCGCGCCTCGCCTCGACCGGAGGCCGCGAAGGCCTAGGCATCGCCACCGGCGGCGATCCGGAAGACCTCACCCCCGAACAGCGCGCCGTCGACCGCGCCATCCTCAAGCGCGGCCTCGAATACTGCGCCTCGGAGGGCCTCACTTCGCTGCAGAACTTCGACGGCAATCTCTACCAACTGGAACTGATGGCCGACCTGGAGGCCGCCGGCGAACTGCCGGTGCGCATCCGCATTCCCTTCCACATGAAGAACTTCATGGACCTTTCCATGCTCGACACGGCAGCCGCGTGGAAGAAGCGCTTCGCCAGCGACATGGTGCGCGGGGATTTCGTCAAGGTCTTCATGGACGGCGTCATCGACAGCCAGACCGCCTACATGCTGGACGGCTACGGCGACCGTCCCGACTATGATTGCGAGCCGCTGTTCACCCGCGAAGCCTTCGACGCGGTGGCGACGAAGGCCGACAGCTTGGGGCTTCAAGTCGCGGTCCATGCGATCGGCAGCGCCGCCGTGCGCCAGACGCTCGACGGCTACGAGGCGGCGATGCGGGCCAATGGCGAGCGCGACAGCCGCCACCGCATCGAGCACATCGAGATCATCCATCCGGACGACATCCCCCGCTTCAAGGAACTCGGCGTCGTCGCCTCGATGCAGCCCGTCCATGTTCCCGGCGGCTCCTGCTTCCCGCTGGAGCCGACCGTCACGCGGCTCGGCGAGGAGCGCTGGAAATATGCCTATGCCTGGCGCACGCTGAAGGACGCCGGCGCCCGCATGGTGTTCGCCACCGACTGGCCGATCTCGCCGATCTCGCCCTTCGAGTGCATCCAGAATGCGCTGACCCGCAAGCCGTGGGGCGAAGGCGATCCGGACCAGCGGATGACGCTCGAGGAATCGCTTTATGCCTATACGGCCGAGGGCGCCTGGGTCGAATTCATGGAAGATCGCAAGGGCATGCTGAAGCCCGGCTTCCTCGCCGATATCGTTGTGCTGTCGCAGGACATCGAGGCGGTCGCTCCCGACCGGGTCGCCGATGTGCGCCCGCGCGTCACCATCTGCGACGGCCGCATTACCCACGAGGCCCCCTGACCCCGCCATGAACGAGCCACGCCGATCATCGAGCCTTCACGGCGGCCCCCATCCGGGCAAGACACCGGGTGCCACCCGCAAGGGGTCCGAAACGCGTGCGCGCATCATCAAGGGAGCGCTGGAGGCTCTGGAAAACGGCGGCATGGAAGCGCTGACGACGCGCAAGATCGCCGCCAGCGCCGGCGTCAGGCTCGCCACGCTGCATTATTACTTCGACAACAAGGAGAGCCTGCTGCTCGCGGTCCTGGAAGACCTTATCGCCGACATGGATCTTGCCTATCGCGAGATCCCCCATTCGAGCAATCCTGAGGAACGCGTCGCGGCGCTAATCCGGTCGATGTGGCGCTATGTCCAGCGCACGCGAAACAAGCAGATCGCCCAGATCGAACTAACGATCTACGCATTGCGCACCCAAGGAGCAGAATGGCTGGCGGCCCGGCAGTACAACGCCTATATTGACTTCTACGGTCGCCTTGTCTTCTCACCCGACGAAGCGGAGAACGCCGAAAAGAGTCGCATCGGCCGCGCCGTCGCCCGGCAGATGCTGATCGGCATTGACGGCCTCATCCTCCAGAACTATGCCCTGCGCGACGATGCCGCCAGCGAGGGCGTCGAAGCCCTAATTCTTGCAACACAGGTCTATCTGAGGCGATTGCTCGCCAACAGTTGATCCATCCGTTCCGATGAATGGCCGTTTCGTACCCTGCCCTGGACACTCACCAGCCCCGAGACTGGAATGACCCTGATCCTCATGGCATGATGGCAACAGCTTATCTCATTCTCAGCGAGTCAGTATGCCTGTCCTTCTTTCCACCGGTGCCGTCTTCGCGGCCGCCGCACTTTGCGAGATTGCTGGTTGCTTCGCCTTCTGGGCCTGGCTGCGACTTTCGAAATCGGTTCTCTGGCTCCTTCCCGGCTCGGCCAGCCTTCTGGCTTTCGCCTGGCTGCTGACCCTTGTTCCGAGCGAGGCCGCTGGCCGCACCTACGCCGCCTATGGCGGCATCTACATTCTCGCATCGCTTTTCTGGCTGTGGCTGGTCGAAGGCCAACAGCCGGACCGATGGGACCTCACGGGCTCGGGACTGGCGCTGTTCGGCTCCGCGATCATCCTGTTTGCGCCGCGCGGGACCTGAGCGTTAAGGGGCGGACGAGGATGACACCAAGGCCCATAGCCGGTGACGCGACACCGTTACCCCAAACCGATCAGGTCGAACAAGCTGTCCATCGGCCTCCCCGCTCCAACCGCGTCACGCCCTTCGGCGGCCTGGAGGCCACGCCGGCCCGTGGCACGCTGATGGGCAATCGCGGCGATCTGCATGCCCCTGACGGCACCATCGCCAGACATCATGCCGGCAAGGCCTGGATCTGCTGCACGCTTGCTGAAAAGAACGGCCGCCGCGTCATCTTCGATACCAAGGGCCACTACACGCCGCTCTTCTTCCACGACGAGGCCGTGTCTTTCGCCGCCGGACACCGCCCCTGCGCCGAATGCCGCCGCGCCGATTTCCTGCGCTTCAAACGGTATTTCAATCGCGCGACAGGCCGACCCGATGACCAGTTCGTCCCCGCCCGCGAGATCGATGCCTTTCTCCATAGCGAACGCCTCGACGGCAGGATCAAGCGCCTCCACCCGTCACCGATCGCCAATCTTCCGGACGGCTCATTTTTCACAACGGGGTCCGCGCCGCAGACACCGCTTCTGCTCTGGCAGGGAAGAGCACACCCATGGAGCCACGAAGGCTATGGCGCACCGTTAAAGGTGCGCCGCGAGACCACCGTCGCGGTGCTGACGCCACCCACGCTGGTCGAGGTGCTCCGCTCCGGTTATCGGGTGACACCCAGACTCTGATCGATATCCGCAGCATGCCGGGCCGGCCGAAAGTGCCCCCTTGAGAGGGAGATCGGACCGCGCCACCGCTTTGCCCAAACGAAAAGGCCGGGCGTCTCGGCCCGGCCTCCATCATTCACGTCTGCCTAAAGGACTACTTGATCATCGGCAGCAGTTCGGAGACCGACTTCTTGGCATCGCCGTAGAACATCCGCGTGTTCTCCTTGTAGAACAGCGGGTTCTCGATGCCGGAATAGCCGGTGCCCTGGCCGCGCTTGGAGACGAAGACCTGTTTGGCCTTCCACACCTGCAACACCGGCATGCCGGCGATCGGCGAGTTCGGGTCTTCCTCGGCCGCCGGATTGACGATGTCGTTGGAGCCGATGACGATGGCGACGTCCGTATTGGGGAAGTCGTCGTTGATCTCGTCCATTTCCATGACGATGTCATAAGGCACCTTGGCCTCGGCCAACAGCACGTTCATGTGGCCGGGAAGACGGCCCGCCACCGGATGGATGGCGAAACGGACCGTCTTGCCCGAAGCGCGCAGCTTGCGGGTGAGTTCCGACACCGCCTGCTGGGCCTGGGCGACCGCCATGCCATAGCCCGGCACGATGATGACGCTGTCGGCCTCATTGAGCGCCGCGGCCACGCTTTCGGCGTCGATCGCCACCTGCTCGCCCTCGATCTCCATCGCCGGACCCGTCGTGCCGCCGAAGCCGCCGAGGATGACCGAGATGAAGGAGCGGTTCATCGCCTTGCACATGATGTAGGAGAGGATCGCACCGGACGAGCCGACCAGCGCGCCGGTAACGATCAGGAGATCGTTGCCGAGCGTGAAGCCGATGGCGGCTGCCGCCCAGCCGGAATAGCTGTTCAGCATCGACACCACCACCGGCATGTCGGCACCGCCGATGCCCATGATCAGGTGATAGCCGATGAAGAAGGCGAGCAGCGTCATCAGGATCAGCGTCCAGATGCCGGCACCGTTGAAATACATGACCAACAGGATCAGCGAGGCGATCGCCGCACCGGCATTGAGCATGTGCCCGCCCGGCAGCTTCTTCGCCTTGCCGTCGACCTTGCCGGCCAGCTTGCCGAAGGCGACGACCGAGCCGGTGAAGGTGACGGCACCGATGAACACGCCGAGGAAGACCTCGACCTTGAGGATCGCCACCAGAGCCCCTGTGGGGTCGGCCAGCTTGTGCGCCAGAACGGCGGCAAAGCCGGTGAGCGCGTGGCGCGCCGTCTCATCCATGCCGGCCACGCGGCCGAGTTCGATCTCGGCATTATAGCCGATGAACACGGCGGCCAGGCCGACGAAGGAGTGCAGTGCGGCGACGAGCTGCGGCATTTCCGTCATCTGCACGCGGGCAGCGACGTAGTAGCCCATGACCGAGCCGCCGGCGATCATCACCAGGATGATGAACCAGTTGCCGACGCCCGGCCCGAAGACCGTGGCGGCGACCGCGAGCGCCATGCCGACAATGCCATACCAGACGGCGCGCTTGGCGCTTTCCTGGCCGGAAAGCCCGCCGAGCGACAGGATGAAAAGGACGGCGGCTGCGATATAGGCGGCCGAAACGATACCGATCGTCATGATTGATCCCCTCCCCTCAGGACTTCTGGAACATGGCGAGCATGCGCCGGGTGACGAGGAAGCCGCCGACGATGTTGATCGTGGCGATCAGCACCGAGAGCGAAGCGAGGATGACGACCAGCCAGTTGCCCGAGCCGATCTGCAGCAATGCGCCAAGGATGACGATGCCGGAGATCGCATTTGTCACCGCCATCAGCGGCGTGTGCAAAGAGTGGCTGACATTCCAGATGACCGAGAAGCCGATGAAGCAGGCAAGCACGAAAACGATGAAATGGCTCATGAACTCGGCCGGCGCATAGGCCCCGACCAGCGCCATCAGCAGGCCGCCGATCACCAGAAGACCGACCTGGCTGCGGGTCTGCGCCTTGAAGGCCGCGACCTCCTTTGCCCGCTTTTCCTCGGGCGAAAGCTCCTTGACCTTCTCCTTCGGCTTGGCGGCGGCGATCGCCTGGATCTTCGGCGGTGGCGGCGGATAGGTGATCTCGCCGTCCTTGGTCACGGTCGCGCCACGGATGACGTCGTCTTCCATGTTGTGAACGACCTGTCCGTCCTTGGCCGGCGTCAGGTCCGTCATCATGTGGCGGATATTGGTCGAATAGAGCGTCGAGGCCTGAGCCGCCATGCGGCTCGGGAAGTCGGTGTAGCCGATGACGGTCACGCCGTTTTCCGAGACGATCTTCTGGTCGGGCACGGTCAGGTCACAATTGCCGCCGCGTTCGGCAGCAAGGTCGATCACCACCGAGCCCGGCTTCATCGCGGCCACCATGTCGGCGAGCCACAGCTTCGGCGCATCACGGCCCGGAATGAGGGCGGTGGTGATGACGATGTCGATCTCCGGTGCCAGTTCGCGGAATTTGGCCAACTGCTTCTCGCGGAATTCCGGCGAGGACGGTGCGGCATAGCCACCGGTTGCTGCGCCATCCTGCGATGCCTCGAATTCGAGATAGACGAACTGGGCGCCCATGCTCTCGATCTGCTCGGCCACTTCCGGACGCACGTCGAAGGCATAGGTGATGGCGCCCAGCGATGTCGCCGTGCCGATCGCCGCCAGGCCGGCGACGCCGGCACCGATGACCAGCACCTTGGCCGGCGGAACCTTGCCCGCCGCAGTCACCTGGCCGGTGAAGAAGCGGCCGAAATTATTGCCGGCCTCGATCACCGCGCGATAGCCGGCGATATTGGCCATCGACGACAAAGCGTCCATCTTCTGGGCGCGGGAAATACGCGGCACCATGTCCATGGCGATGACATTGGCGCCCTTGTCCCTGGCGAGATCCAGAAGCTCCTTGTTCTGGGCCGGGTAGAAGAACGAAACCAGCGTCTTGCCCGACGACAGGCGCTCCACCTCCACCGTCTCCGGCGGACGCACCTTGGCGATCACGTCGGCGCCGGCATAGAGCGCCTCTGCGCCCTCGACAACCTCGACGCCGACGGCGCGGTAGGCGTCGTCGGAAAAGCCGGCGGCCTTACCGGCCCCGCTTTCGATCATGCAGTCATAGCCCAGCTTCTTCAGCTGGATCGCACTGTCGGGGGTCATGGCAACGCGTGCCTCTCCCGCAAACAGCTCCCGTGGCGAACCGATCTTCAAACCCATCTCCCTCGCATCAGGCTAAAGTCGAACATTTTCGGCATGAAAACGAGCAGAATGCGACGTCGCTGTCCAGCCCAGTTTCCCCCTCATGTGAGGGTTTCGCGCGGATCACCCGGCTCCGTCAACGGATAATTCGCAAATGCCGGCCAATGCGACGATCACCTCGCGCCGCGGCGCCTCTCGCATGGAACAATATCGTCCCCGGCAGGTTTACTCCGCGGTCAAAGAAAATGAATGGAGAGCATCATGCTGCAATGGATCCTGATCTTCCTGGCGATCGCCGCCGTCGCCAGCCTTCTCGGCTTTCGCGGTGTTGCCGGCGCGTCTGCGGGAATTGCCAAAATCCTCATCTTCGTCGTGCTGGTGATCTTCATCATCGCCCTGTTTGCCGGCATCATCGTCGTCGCATGATGTGAGTTAACCTTTTTAGAACGAAGAAACCGCCAGTCTCACGACCGGCGGTTTTTTTCGTCTGCGGCAGCGGCATCCTTGCGCGGCAAGCATCGTCAGATCAGCGGGCGCACCTTCGGATCGCCGGGATTCCAGTTCGCCACGCTTTGCAGGCCTTCCGGATCGAGGACTTCGCAGCCCCGGTCGAGCCACTGGATGAGGCCGCGCTCGGCAAGTTTTCGCAAGGTCTTGTTGGTGTGGACGATCGACAGGCCAAGCGTATCGGCAACGTGCATCTGCGTCACCGGAACATGACGGCGTTCCTCGTCGAGCAGGCCGGCATTGCGCCCTCGCTCGAACAGGAAAGCCAGCAAGTAGGCGGCCCGCTCGGTCGCCGTGCGCCGGCCCACGCTCAGTAGGTGCTCGTCGAGAATGCTTTCCTCACGGGCCGCAAGCCATGTCAGGTCGAAGGCGAGGCCGGAATGCTTCTCGAACAACTGGAACAGCCGGCTGCGCTCGAACACGCACAGCGTCACGGGCGTCAGCGCCTCGACGGAATGCTGCATCTCGGCCATGACCGCGCCTTGCAACCCGACCATGTCGCCCGGAACGACGTAGTTGAGGATCTGCCTGCGCCCGTCCTCGAGGATCTTGTAGCGAAAGCCCCAACCTTCCAGTAATGTATAAAGATGGGCGCTGTGGGAGCCTTCGACCAGGACGGTCGCCCCGGCATCGGCGTTAAGGTCGCCGCGCTTGAAATGCGAAACGAAGTCGAGTTCTTCGCCGCTGAAGGGGCGAAAGTGTTTCTTCTGGCGCAAGGGGCATTCGAAACAGCTGACACGCACCGGGTTCTTACGAGAGTCGCTTGCCATGCACTGCTTCCTTGTTTCGGTGCCGGACAAAATACCGGCGACTGCCCCATAGGAGGTATGTCTTATTTAAATGACCTCTTTCGTCTAAGCGCCGATAAGGCGCTTTGGCAAAAAAGGAAACGCCATGCACAACCCGTCGCTGCGTGTTCTCGTCGCGGAGAACCAATACCTGATCGCGATGGAAGTCGAGCAGATCCTTGTCGACGCCCTGAACTGCACCGTTGCGATCGTGCCGCTCATCCGCCTGAAGGACCAGCTTCGCGAAGGCTCCTTCGACCTCGTCCTTTTGGACAAGGCCCCGACACAGGCTCTCAATATTGACCGTGCTCGTCTGGTGACACAGTCCGGTGCTGCGCTGATCTTCCTGTCGTCCTATGACGATGCCCTGGTGGAGGCGTCCGGTGGCCAGGCTTTTCGCTCGGTGGCAAAGCCGATCCTGGCCGAGGATCTGATGCGCGCCGTTCTGGAGGCGACGGCGCACATATCCACCTGAGGGTCAGACGGCGAAGGCCCGCTTGGTCACCGCCGAGCTGTGGGCATCCGGCCCATAATCCCCTTCGCCGCTCACGCCGAGGATTTCCTGCAGCTTGTTGCGCGCCCGGTTGATGCGGCTCTTGATCGTGCCAACGGCGCAGCCGCAGATTTCAGCGGCTTCCTCGTAGGCGAAACCCGAGGCGCCGACCAGGATGATGGCTTCGCGCTGATCGCTCGGCAGCTGATCGAGTGCGCGCTTGAAATCCTGGAGATCAAGCGAGCCATACTGCTGCGGATGGGTCGACAATTGCGAGGTGAAGATGCCGTCGGTGTCCGACACTTCGCGGCCACGCTTGCGCATCTGCGAATAAAATTCATTGCGCAGGATGGTGAACAGCCAGGCCTTCATGTTGGTGCCGGGCTCGAAATGATCCTGCTTGGCCCACGCCTTCATGATCGTGTCCTGCACAAGATCGTCGGCGGCGTGATGACGTCCGGTCAACGAAACGGCAAAGGCACGCAGGTTCGGCAGGGCTGCCAGCAGATCTCGCTTGAACGAGCGATCGACGGAGTTGGCATCAACGGTCATCAGGCGGAATCCTTGACGCGGGTGGTCTGATCGGCGTTCTTTTCCGCCTGATCGAGCTTCTCCAGCAGGCTGAGGAAGCGGTCGGGGATCGCTTCGTCCTGCACGGCGCGGTAGAACTGGCGCAATTGCTCGGCAATGCCGGGGGTCACGCCAGCCATTTCCTGTCTTTCTTCGGCTGGTCTGTCATTTTGGGAATTGGTCATGCTTATCCAACGGGGGTTATGACTATCGTGGCGACAAAACGATTGGAAAGCCAGAAGGTTCCGTGATCGCCATTCCATTTTTCGCGACCCGCCTTGCCCCGACAATTCGGCTTCTGACGACCGATCGAGACAAGGAGATTTATCGTCACGGAACAATTTGACCGGAGCGCCGTTCTTCTGCCATCGAAAATAGGAGAACCGCCATGCTGTACTATGCTCTCGTCTTCCTCGTCGTCGCGCTGATTGCCGGTGTCCTCGGCTTCGGCGGCATCGCCGGCGCATCCGCCGGTATCGCCAAGATCCTGTTCCTGGTCTTTATCGTTCTGTTCCTCATCTCGCTCGTCTCGCAGTTCTTCCGCCGCCGCGCCTGAACAGAGACCCGTTTCGGGAACCATCGAACATCCCCAACCCCTGGGAAAGAGCCGGCATCCCCCGGCTCTTTTCCGTTTGTCCGACGACCATCGGCAAGACTCTCACTTGCCCAAAAAAAATCCGCCGATGCGGCGGAGAATGAAAGTCGTCGATGTGGTGACAAGTCGTAATCGACAGATGTTTATCGTCAGAAGAAGATCGATGCGAGCATGACGACCAGGGTCATGACGGTCAGAAGCACCACGATCACCGTGGAACCGCGCCATCGTGGCGGGACCATGCTTCCAAGATCGCTGTCGAGCTTGGCCTCCTGGGCCATGTCCCGCGTCCGGCGGTCGATCCGCCGATCCTTGTCGCTGAGGCTTTCCGGCATTTACTTCTTCCCATCGTAAAGGTCGAACGGCGACTGGCTGACGTGCGCCGTTTCGGCGGAAAACGCCTTGGCTGCCACGGTTTCACTGGTGCGGCCGTCAAGCGCGGAGAGCTTGACCGGATCAATCGTCTGGCGGATCTGCCGGCCTGCCAGCAATTCGGCATTGACCGGAACGCAATTGCCATAGATCAGGCCGGCCAGCTTGCGCGCCCTGTCCATCTCGCGCGGAAGTGCGGCGCGGCAATCGGCGCTCGTATCGTAGGAGATGACGGCTACGGGCTCTTCGAGGCAGGTGGTCTGCTCGGGATGGCACGCCACCAGGACCATGAGGGCAGCAAGCGTATTCATCGACGTTCTCCTTGGTTGAAAGGTTAACGTCGGGAGGGGTGAATGGTTCCCCGCGCGGCCTTGCAGCCTGCTCCTGCCGCTCCGGCCTGTCAGGCCGCAGGCGCTGCGTGAATGAGCTCGTGGATGTATTGCAGCTTGCCTATCACCGGCGCCGACAGCACGAACGGGTAGAGGTCGCGCTGGCCCATGCTGCGATTGATGCTGTTGATGGCGATGGTAAGCGGAACCCAGGCATCGATCAGCACACCGGCGTCGACCGCCCGATAGCTGTCGAACGTCGTCGTCAGCGCCAACTCCGGCGCATCGGTCTCCGGACGCGTCCGAAGCCCGAAGGCATCCGCGGTATCCAGCGCATCGACGATGTGGAAATAGTGCGCCCACGTCTCGGCAAAGTCTTCCCAGGGGTGGCTGGCCGCATAGGCGCTGACATAGGACTGTTCCCAACCCGGCGCCGGACCCTGCGCATAGTGACGCTGGAGCGCCGCGCCATAGTCCTGGCTTTCATCGCCGAACACGGCGCGGAACGCCTCCTGGTTGTCCCGGTCGCGCACCAGCCGGTCCCAATAGTAATGACCGACCTCGTGGCGGAAGTGGCCGACCAGCGTGCGGAACGGCTCGCCCAGCGAAACGCGCCGCGCCTCCCGCTCCGCATCCGACGCTTCGGCGACATTGAGGGTGATCAGGCCATTGGCATGCCCGGTCAGGACCGGCGAGCCGGTGCTGCTGTCGTCGGCGAGAAACTCGAAGCCCAGGCCGTTCTGCGGGTCCTCCGTGCGGCTGACCAGGGGTAATCCGAAGCGCATGAGCGAATAGATCAGGTAGCGTTTGGCCCGCTCGATCCTCTGCCAGTTCTCGCTATTGTCCAGGGTCGACAGGTCCGGAATGGTCAGATTGTGACGGCAGGCCACGCAGAAGCCGGACCCGTGCTCGTCCTCGACCAGCCAGTTGCAGGCCCCGATCCCGGCATTGGCGCAGGGCATGAGCGGCGTCTGACGCTCGGCCGGTTCGAAGAAGCCATCGCCATCCTGTTGAACGGCGATCATGTCGAACCGGCTGGGGCGATAGCCGAGCCGCAGACCGCAGCTGACGCATCCGTCATTGTCGAAGTGCACGACATTGGCGCAGTTGGAGCAGTGAAAAATACGCATTCGAGATTCCCGTAAATGAGACGAAGAGCCGAACTCGGGCCGGCTTCGCGCGGCACGAAGCATGGGTTCACCGGGCGGGCATACAATCGCTCGTGGGATGAATCGTTCCGACGCAGTTCGCCTATTCGTAGTTTTCCTGCGGAAAAGTCAGCTCGTAACGAACCTGGTCCTTTTCAAGACTGTGCCTGGCCCGTCCGTTGACCGAGGACGGAACGACCCTTTCCAGAACGGTGCTGCCGAACCGGGCCGTCCTTGCCGATTTCAGCGCCTCGGTGTCGAGGCTACCCACGGGTTCCAGCCACAATACGCGAATCTGCGGGCCGGCATCGGTTTCGATCCGCTCGCAACTGACCTCGATCGGACGGCGGCGCGACAGGAAATCGCCATGGCTGACTGCATTGACCACCAGTTCGTGAAGTGCCAGCCCGATATGCAGCGAGGCGTTCGGAGTGAGCAGCACGTCCTCGCCCGAGACTTTCACCAGATCGGCGTTCTCCTGGACATAACGATCGACCTGCTGCTTGAGCAGGTCGCGGAAATAGGCCCCGCGCCAGCTGGAATCGGTGATCAGGTCCTGCGATTGCGACAAGGCGTGCAGCCGGCCGCGGAACTTCGTGAGGAAGGTCTCGAGCGTGCCGGAATAGCGGGCCGTCTGCGATGCAATGCTCTGGATAATCGCCAGCAGGTTCTTCGAGCGATGGCTGACCTCGCGCAACAGCGCCCTCAACAGCCGTTCGCGCCGCCGGTCCTCGGTGCGGTCGATGACAATGGTCATCAGGCTGATCTCGCTATCGCCCATCGCGATCATGCGACAGCGGAACTCGAAGAAAGTGTCGTCCCCTGCCTCGATCTCGAGTTCGGCGTGATCGCCGGGCTTTGTCAGCCCGGCTTTCATTTCCTGCAGGCGGCCGCCGATATCCGCGCCGAAGATCGCCTGATCGCTGGGCGTTACCCCCGGCTTCAGCGACCAGCGTGCGGGCAGCGTGGTGATGCAGATATACCGGCCCTGCCTGTCCTGCAGGCTCAGGCTGGCACTCATGTCGATCAGCGCGGTGATAAGGAACTCGCGCAACTTGTCGTCGCCGCGCTCAGGTTCGAACCATGTCAATCGATGTACCAAGTTTTTACTCCGCCGCTGTTCGGCAAACCGCTCTCAGCCTCACCGGGGCTCCCTTACCCCGTCCGCGCGGAGCGTTTTAAGGCCGCCTCGCCCCCTTCCGTCAGGCGCTTTCGGCGACCCGCTCGTTGAAGAACAGCGCCTGGCTGATCAAGGCCTTCACCATATCGGGATTGAAGGGCTTGGTGACGAGGAAGGCGGGCTCCGGCCGTTCGCCGGTCAGCAACCTCTCGGGGAAGGCGGTGATGAAGATTACCGGCACGGTGTCGACCTTGAGGATGTCATTGACCGCATCGATGCCCGAGCTTCCGTCGGCCAGTTGGATGTCGGCAAGCACCATCTTCGGGCTCGTGCGCTTGTAGAGCTCGATCGCCTCCGCATGGGTGCGGGCAATGCCGGTGACACGGTGGCCGAGATCCTCGACCATCTGCTCGATGTCGAGCGCGATCAGCGGCTCGTCCTCGATGATCATGATATCGGTCGCCACCTGGCGCGAGATCTCGGCGGATGCTTCGTTGAACAAGCCGTTGAACTCCGATTCCGACACGCTGAGCACCTCGGCCGCTTCGCTCGGCGAAAAACCCTCGACCGTGATCAGCAGGAAGGCATGGCGCGCGCGCGTCGGCACACTGGCGAGATTGGCGGCGGCGCGCTTTTCCCAGGCGAACGGCGTGGAGATTTCCGGGATTTCCACATGCGTGGAATCAAACAGGGTGACGAAAAGCTTGTAGAGAGACACGCGATCATTGGCGCCCTTTGGGAAGATCGAAAGGTCGGCGATCAGCGCCTCAAGCGTCGCCGCGACATAGGCGTCTCCGGACGTCTGGGAGCCGGTGACGGCTCGAGCGTATCGCCGAAGGTAGGGCAGATGAGCGGCAACGCGGGCAGTAAGAGACATGCGGTTTCTCCAATTGGATATAATATGGGTGCGGACTGCGCTGAAAACGCGCATTTCGAAAAAAAGTTCCGCCGGTAAGGAACTTTTTTTCGTTTACCCCACTTAATAGATTAATTTCGCGCACGCCTAGGGGTCAAAGGGGATTGATGAAAATGCCGGACAAGCAAGCCGATCAAGGCAAGGGGCCTGCGCCCGCCGCGTCGAACAAGAAGGACGCCAACGCCATGATCGCCGGAAAGCTGCGCGGCTATTACGACAGCATCGTCGAAGAGGGCACGCCCCCGGCATTCCTCGACCTTCTCGAGCGGCTCGACAAAGCGGAGCGCGGCGAAAAGGATTGAACCCGGTCCGCACCATGGTTCCGTCCTTCCGCCTGCGCCCCGGCCCGCTGCCGAGTTGAGGGGAGATCAGGTCTCCCCAAACCGAAAAGTTGGGTATTAACCGCGGGGCCCTCGGCCGAACCCGCGGCTGCGCGCCAAAACATAGACCAGACTGCCGACCATGATCGTCGTCACGATGGGGCTGTCGCGCATCATGACGGGCAGCTCGGCGATCAAACGACCGGTCAGCGGATCCGGACCGCGGGCCGCCAACGCAGCCTGCCGTTCCAGCATGCGGCGTTCCGTCTGGCGGTTGAGCACCGCAACCACCGCCAAAACGACAAGCGCCGCAGCGATGGCCGCTCCCGCAACCACCAGGCTTGCGGCAACCGGCCCAGCCTCGGCGGCAACGTAGAAAGCCAGCGCCATGACCAGGGCCCCGTACGCGGTCAGGAAGAAGACGCCGGCGATGACACCGCCGATCGCCGTGCGCTTGACCTCGACCACCGTCGTCGAGACATTACCCAATGCGAGGGCGACAATCTGCTGGAGCAATCCCTGCATCGATCAGCGCCGGCTCAGGAGAGCGGCGATAAAGCCGACGCCCGCTGCGATCGCCACCGCCTGAAGCGGCTTGGCCCGGATCTGCGCTTCGAGATCCTGTTCGGCCGAGCGCAGGCTGTTGCGCGCGCTCTCGACATACTGGGCCGAGACGTCGGCGGCCTCGGTGCCGAGCTGGCTGGCGCGGACACTGGCTTCCTTCAGCTTGCCGGTGCCGAAGGAGGCGACCGTCTGCGTGAGCGCGGCAATGTCGCGGCGCAGGTTCTCGAGTTCCGCCTGGACGTCGCCGGCGCTCGCGCTGGTGGCGATCTCCGCTTCGTCGATCAGATTGTCCGCCTTGGCCTTCGCCTTGTCCGCCATGTTTACAGTCGCCATCAGAAATCTCCTTGTTATTTTTTTGCACTGCTGATCTGCTTCGTGCTGAAAACGCCTCAACCGCCGATCGGTTCCTCAATTTTTGTAGGCCTTCCCCCGATAGTGCGCAAGCATCCGCGACCATATCACGGGCCGCGAGAACGGGCTCCTGCCCCTCTCCGTTCGGCGATGGTCCGCGTAACCATCAACTAAGGTGGCGGCGAAATCTTTCGACGTTACGGCAGGAACCTATCCCCATCCTTCGCGTTGTTGAGCCGAGGACAACGACCTCTACCGTAACCAACCGAGAAGGAGATCGACATGAATTGGAACCAGATTGAAGGCAATTGGGAGCAGTTCAAGGGCAAGGCCCAGGAACAGTGGGGCAAGATCACCGGCGACGACATGGACGTGATCGCCGGCAACCGCAAGCAACTCGCCGGCAAGATCCAGGAAACCTACGGCAAGACCGAGGAAGAAGCCGAACGCGAGATCGACACCTGGCTCGGCCGCCACTAAACCATTGCACGGACCAACAAGCCCGGGACCACCGTCCCGGGCTTTTTCGCGTGCGCTTTTTTTCGACCTGCCGCTCTTACCGCATCCGTCTTGGACCGTACTCTTCGCCGCCGAACCGTCCTTGCCATGGCAATGAACCCTCTTTCTAATGCGGCCGACTGAGCAAGGAGTGCTAAAAGAGCCATGCTGACGATCGTCTTTCTCGACCGCGATACGCTTTCGCCTGAAACCCTGCTGCGCGCACCCGGCTTCCCGCATGAACTGGTCGTTCATGATCGAACAGCCGCTGAAGAGGTTAGCGAACGGATCGCCAAGGCCGACATCGTCATCTCCAACAAGGTGCCGCTGCGGCGCGAAAGCCTGATCCACGCCCCGCGCCTGAAAATGATCGCGGTCGCCGCCACCGGCACCGACATCGTCGATCTCGCCGCCGCGAAAGAACAGGGCATCACGGTCTGCAATATTCGCGACTATGCAAAACACACCGTGCCGGAACACACCTTCGCCCTGATGCTGGCCCTGCGCCGCTCGATCATTCCCTATCGCCAATCCGTGCTCGAAGGGCGCTGGCAGGAGGCGGCGCAATTCTGCTTCTTCGACCACCCGATCGCCGACCTCGGCGGCTCCACCCTCGCCATCATCGGCCACGGCACGCTCGGCAAGGCCGTGGGCCGCATCGCCGAAGCCTTCGGCATGACGGTGCTGATCGCCGGTCGCAAGGGAACGGATGACGTGAAACCCGGCCAGACACCGTTTGACGCGGTGATGCGCCGCGCCGACGTCATCACCCTGCACTGCCCGCTCAATGCCGAAACGCGCGGAATCATAAGCACCCGTGAATTCGCCCTGATGGAGAGAAAGCCGATCCTCATCAACACTGGCCGTGGTGGACTGGTCGACGAACAGGCCCTTGAACAGGCGCTGGAAGAAGGCCGGATCGCCGCCGCCGGCTTCGATGTCACCGACGGCGAACCGCCGGCCGCTGACAGCCCGATGATGCGCATCGCCGCCCGCCCCAACGTCATTCTCACCCCGCACGTCGCCTGGGCCAGCCGCGAGGCCGTTCAGGGGCTTGCCGACCAGCTGATCGAGAACATCGAACTCTTCGTCGCCGGCACGCCAAGAAATGTTGTGGGCTGAGGATCGGACCTTGTGCCCCACGGCGGCGGTTGCGAGCACCTTATGAAGGATGGCCGTCGCCAACCGCGCCTTGCAGTTGCACGGCGGCTATGGCTATCTCGCCGAATGCGCCATCGACAAGATCGTCCGGGACCTGCGCGCCCACAGATCCTCGAATGCACCAACGAGATCATGCGGGTGATAGTCGCCCGCTCGGTGATTGCCCCGTAAATCGCCAGGAAAAGGGAGAAAGCCATGCGATACCTGACGACCGACCTGACCGGTGAGGAGGTTCTGACCGGCCGCACCGGCGCGCTCGGCCTGATCGCGCTCAACCGCCCGCGCGTCATCAACAGCCTGTCGCGCACGATGATCCACCAGATCGAGGCGGCGCTCGACACCTTCGAGACCGATCCGTCGATCGCCGCCGTGCTCGTCACCGGCGAGGGCGAGCGCGGCTTCTGCGCCGGCGGCGACATCCGCATGCTCTACGAAAGCGGCCGCGCCGCCAGTCCGGACGCACAAGAATTCCTGCGCGAGGAATACCGTCTCAACGGCCGCATCGGTCGCTATCCGAAACCTTACGTCGTCATCATGGACGGCATCACCATGGGCGGCGGAGTCGGCCTGTCCGGCCATGCCAGCCACCGCATCGCCACGGATACGACGAAGCTCGCCATGCCCGAAACCGGCATCGGCTTCTTCCCCGATGTCGGCGCCACCTGGCTCCTGTCGCATGCGCCGGGCGAACTCGGCACCTATATGGGCCTGACCGGCGAGCCGATCGGTCCGGCGGACGCCATCGCCGCCGGCTTTGCCGATTGCTTCGTGCCTGCCGACGACCTGAAAACCCTTGCAGAACGGCTCGCAACCCTGCCCGCCGGCGCCGATGAGAAGACCGTTTCCAACCTGATCGCCCCCTTCGCCAGGGCCGCCCCGGAGGGCCAGTTCGCTATAAACCGCGCCCTGATCGACCGCTGCTTCGCCTTCGACACCGTCGAGCAGATTCTTGCAGCACTCGACGCCGAGGACAACGACTTCGCCAAAAAGACCAAGACGACCATGCTGACCAAATCACCGACCAGCCTCAAGGTGACGCTGGCGCTTCTGCGCGCCGGCCGGACATCGCCGGACCTCGAGACCTGCCTTGCCCGCGAATTTTCCGCGACCGCGCAGACCCTGAAGACCCCGGACTTCTACGAGGGCATCCGCGCCGCAATCATCGACAAGGACCGCAATCCGCAATGGTCCCCGGCAAGCCTGGACGAGGTCGGGCCGGAGATTGTCGAGGACTTTTTCATGCCCCATCCGCAGCCACTGTTCGGCTAGGTCTTTTCCGGCGGGGCAGGCCGTGCCCGCCCCGTCCTGCCTTTCAGCCACGCCGATTGCCGCCGGCCCCTTCCATCAGCCGGGCAGCAGGTCGATCATTCCATCTCCATCTGCAACTCCGGCCCGGCAAGGGCGGCGACCCGGCCCATTGACACAGTAATGCATTTGCATTACATAATTATTTCAATGGGAGATCCGCACATGAACGCCGTCGCAATGCTGGAAATTGACGCCACGATCACGGAACGGGGACAGACGACGGTTCCGACGGCGATTCGCAAAATGCTGGGTGTCTCCAAAGGCGCGATCGTCTTCAAGGCGATGCCCGATGGCACGGTGATCGTCGAAGCGAAACGGGAAGAAACCGAAGCGGATCCTGCGCTGGAGGCGTTCCTTTCCTTCCTTGCCCACGACTTGACACGCAATCCCCAGGCGCCCGTTCCGTTGAGCCTGGAGCTTCTGCAGGAAGGTCGTGACCTGGTGGGCGATGTCTCTGTCGATCTCGACGTCCCGCTCGACGATGACTGACATAACGATCAATGGGTGGCGGCTCTTCCTCCATCCGCTTTTCCTCGCTCAGTACCAGACCATGATCGCGGCCGTGAGGCACGACCGCGCCAACGATCCGGAAAACTACAAGACGCGCCGCAATGCAAAACTGCTGGCGGCGACGATGAAGATGGCTTTCGCGGAAATCCCGGCCGATCCGTCTCACCCCAGATTCCGCATGGGCGGCACGCTCGGCGAAGGCTACAAGCATTGGTTCCGTGGCAAATACGTTGCCCAATACCGGCTCTTCTTCCGGTTCAGCGCCAAGGACCGGATCATCATTCTGGCCTGGGTAAACGACGACAACACCAAGCGAGCCTATGAGAGCCCGACGGACGCTTACCGGGTGTTCGCCAAGATGCTGAAGCAGGGCCATCCGCCGGATGACTGGCACGGCCTGCTCATTGAGGCCCAAGCCGCCACCAAAGCCTTGGCGGACGACGATCTCGGCGCCTGAACGCCGACAAACCCGCCCTCACTCGATCTCGTACGGCGTCGCGTTCCGCACCGTATGGTCCACCACCAGCTTGCGCTTCAGCGGCGGCACGGCGCGGCTGGTGCATTTGACCCTTTCGCAGATCCGGCAGGAAATGCCGATCGGGTCGAAGGCTGCGCGGTTGGAGAGGTCGAGATCGTCGGCATAGACGAACTGGTCAGCATAGGAAATCTCGCAGCCGAGCGCCAGCGCATAGCGTGGCTGGGCGGCGCGAAAGCCGAGCGTGCCCTTGTTGACCTGCATGGCGAGACAGAGATAGCGCACCCCGTCCGGCGTCTCGGCCAATTGGCGTATGATCCGCCCCGGCGCCTCGAAGGCCTGATGCGCGTTCCACAAGGGACAGGCTGCGCCGAAACGGGCGAACTGCAGCCGCGCCGCGCTGTGCCGCTTGGTGATGTTGCCGGCGCGGTCGATGCGGGCAAAGAAGATCGGCACGCCCTTCAGCCCCGGCCGCTGCAAGGTCGAGAGCCGGTGGCAGACCTGTTCCAGCGACGCCCCGAAACGGGCGGCGAGAAGCTCGATGTCGTGGCGCAGATCGCGCGCCGCCTGAAGGAAGCTGCGATAGGGCAGGATCAGCGCACCGGCGAAATAATTGTGCAGCCCGATGCGGCAGACCTCGACGGCCTCCTCGGTGCGGAAGCCGGCCTGCTTGAGCACCTGCTCGATCGTGTCGCGGGCATGCAACTGGGCCACCTGGATGGCGATCTGGAAATCGCGGGTCGGCGCGGAGGCATAACGCGAGAGTGTGAGAATGCGGCTTGCCGGGTCGAAGCGGCGGATCGCCTCCTCGCCCGCATCGCCGCGTACCACGCGCACCCCGTGGTGGCTTTCGAGGAAGCCGGCGAGTGCCGCGTAGTTCTCCCCCTCTCCGAGCTTCAGCTGGCCGGCCAGGCTTTCCGCCAGGATATCGATGTCGTGGATATAGTTGTCGACGAAATGGAAAAAGTCGCGCACCTCGTCATAGGAGGTGGTCTCGTTCGAGGGGGCCGCGCCGAACCGGTCGTCATAGCTCACCAGTTGCTCGCTGTTGCGGCGATAGGCCTGGTGGCAGGTGATCAGCGCATGCGCCAGCCCCGGCGCATTCTGGGTGACGAGCTTCAACTCCTGCAGGCTCGGCGAATAGGTCTCGAACAGCGGATCGCTCAGCGCCTCCGACAGGGCGGACAGAAGCCGGTCGTTCTGACCCGACGAAAGTTCAGTAATGTCGATGCCGAACTTCTCCGCCAGTGCCAGCAGCACCGAGGCGGAGACCGGCCGCTGGTTGTTCTCGATCTGGTTCAGGTAGCTCGTTGAAATGCCGATCTTGTCGGCAAACTGGGCCTGCGTGGCATGGCCCGCCTGCCGGATTTCGCGCACCTTGCGCCCGATGAAAAGCTTGCCGATCGCCATTTGCAATTTCACATTTTGCTGTTTGCAAATTCATAAATCCACAATTGCACCTGTTCAATCATTTTCTTTGCAAGCCCTCACGTTTAAGGGCACAAACTGTCATACGCGCCTTGCACAGTGTCGGGAGGAAGCATGCTACAGATTCTGGACCAACTCGAGGCGCGCCGCGCCGAGGCCCATCTCGGCGGCGGCCAGCGCCGCATCGACGCCCAGCATGCCAAGGGCAAGCTGACGGCGCGCGAGCGCATCGAGGTGCTGCTCGACGAGGGCTCCTTCGAAGAATACGACATGTACGTCACCCACCGCTGCACCGATTTCGGCATGGCCGAGCAGAAGGTGCCGGGCGACGGCGTGGTGACCGGATGGGGCACGATCAACGGCCGCCAGGTCTATGTCTTCTCCCAGGATTTCACCGTACTCGGCGGCTCGCTGTCCGAGACCCATGCGCAGAAGATCTGCAAGATCATGGACATGGCGCTGAAGAACGGCGCACCGGTGATCGGCCTCAATGACAGTGGCGGTGCCCGCATCCAGGAAGGCGTCGCCTCGCTCGCCGGCTACGCCGACGTCTTCAAGCGCAATGTCGATGCCTCCGGCGTCGTGCCGCAGATCTCGGTCATCATGGGTCCCTGCGCCGGCGGTGCCGTCTATTCGCCGGCCATGACCGACTTCATCTTCATGGTGCGTGATAGTTCCTACATGTTCGTCACCGGCCCGGACGTGGTGAAGACCGTCACCAACGAGATCGTCACGGCTGAGGAACTCGGCGGCGCCGGCACCCACACGAAAAAATCCTCGGTCGCCGACGGCGCGTACGAGAACGACATAGAAGCGCTGGAACAGGTTCGCCTGCTGTTCGACTTCCTGCCGCTCAACAACCGCGAAAAGCCCCCGGTCCGTCCCTTCCACGACGACCCGGCCCGCGTCGAGGCCCGCCTCGACACGCTGATCCCGGATTCGTCGAACAAGCCCTACGACATGAAGGAACTGATCTACGCGCTGGCCGACGAGGGCGATTTCTTCGAAATCCAGGAAGCCTTCGCCAGGAACATCGTCACCGGCTTCATCCGCATGGAAGGCCAGACGGTCGGCGTTGTCGCCAACCAGCCCATGGTGCTCGCCGGCTGCCTCGATATCGATAGCTCGCGCAAGGCCGCCCGTTTCGTCCGCTTCTGCGATGCCTTCAACATCCCGATCCTGACGCTGGTCGACGTCCCCGGCTTCCTGCCCGGCACGGCGCAGGAATATGGCGGCGTCATCAAGCACGGCGCCAAGCTCTTGTTCGCCTACAGCCAGGCGACCGTGCCGATGGTGACCCTCATTACCCGTAAGGCCTATGGCGGCGCCTATGACGTCATGGCCTCCAAGCATATCGGCGCCGACATCAACTATGCCTGGCCGACCGCCGAAATCGCCGTCATGGGCGCCAAGGGCGCGACCGAGATCCTCTACCGCTCCGAACTCGGCGACGCGGAGAAGATCGCCGAGCGCACCCGGGAATACGAGGTAAACTTCGCCAACCCGTTCAAGGCCGCCGAACGCGGCTTCGTCGATGAGGTGATCATGCCGCATTCCTCGCGCCGCCGCATCGCCCGCGCCTTCGCCTCTCTGCGCAACAAGCAGGTCGGCACGCACTGGAAGAAACACGACACGATTCCGTTGTAAGGGGAGAACGCTCATGGCTAAGCCCCCCGAAATGACCAAGCATCGCGGCTTTCCGTCGGGCCTGCCCGGCCATGGTCATCATTTCACCATCCGGCGCGCCAACGAGAAGGGCGCGACGCCGCTCAAACCCTTGCAGCGGCTGGCCCGCCCCAACACGATCGAGCAGAAGGTCGACGCCGCCTTCCTGCATGCGCTCTGGCATCACTTCGGCGACGAACCGTTCGAGCGCGGCAATCTTGATGCCGGGCGGCTCAACCTGTTGTTTGGCCGGGAGGTGGTGCCGGCCGAAACGCCGTTCGATCCGACCTCCTATCAGGCGCTGCTCAGGATCGACGAACGGGTGGCCCGCAAGAGCTTTCCCGAGTCCTTCGACGACGTGTTCGAGGTCTGACGCCATGGCCAAGGAACCCCTCATGCCCAAGCATCAAGGCTTTCCGGCCGGCCTGCTCGGAACCCAGTGGCAATTCACCATCCGCCGGGCCAATTCCAAGGTGACGCCATTGACCGCCTGGCCCCGCCACCGCACCATGGACAAGTCCGTGGCGCTGGCCGACATCGAATTCGTTCAGGCGCTGTGGCGCCATTTCGGCACGGAGCCTTTCCAGCGCGGCAATCTGGACGGTGAACGGCTGTGCCGCCTGTTCGGGCGCGAAGTGCTGCCAGCGGAACGGGCCTTCGACCCGGCCTCGTATTTCGCCCTGCTCAAACTCAATGCAAGCCTGGCGCGGAAGAACTTTCCGCAAGCCTTCGAAGACACAATGGAAGCCGGAAAGCCATGATCAAGAAACTCCTCATCGCCAACCGTGGCGAAATCGCCTGCCGCGTCATCAAGACCGCCAGGAAGATGGGCATCAACACCGTCGCCGTCTATTCCGACGCCGACCGCGACGCGCTGCATGTGAAGATGGCCGACGAGGCCGTGCATATCGGCCCGGCGCCGTCGAACCAGTCCTACATCGTCATCGAGAAGATCCTCGAGGCGATCGCCAGGACCGGCGCCGATGCCGTCCATCCCGGCTACGGCTTCCTGTCGGAAAACGCCGTGTTCGCCGATGCCCTGCAAAACGCCGGCATCACCTTCGTCGGCCCGCCGGTCAACGCCATCCAGGCCATGGGCGACAAGATCACCTCGAAGAAGCTTGCGGCAGAGGCCGGCGTCTCCACCGTTCCCGGCCATATGGGCCTGATCGAGGATGCCGACGAGGCGGTCAAGATTTCCGACCAGATCGGCTATCCGGTGATGATCAAGGCATCCGCCGGCGGCGGCGGCAAGGGCATGCGCATCGCCTGGAACGCCGAGGAAGCCCGCGAAGGTTTCCAGTCCTCGCGCAACGAGGCCAAGAGCTCATTCGGCGACGACCGCATCTTCATCGAGAAATTCGTCACCGAACCGCGCCACATCGAAATCCAGGTGCTCGGCGACAAGCACGGCACGGTGCTCTATCTCGGCGAACGCGAATGCTCGATCCAGCGCCGCAACCAGAAGGTCATCGAGGAGGCACCCTCGCCCTTCCTCGACGAAGCCACCCGCAAGGCCATGGGCGAACAGGCGGTCGCGCTCGCCAAGGCCGTCGGTTACCATTCCGCCGGCACGGTCGAGTTCATCGTCGATGGCAAGCAGAACAAGTTCTACTTCCTCGAAATGAACACCCGCCTCCAGGTGGAACACCCCGTCACCGAACTGATCACCGGCCTCGACCTCGTCGAGCAGATGATCCGTGTCGCCTCGGGCGAAAAGCTCTCCTTCGGCCAGGACGACGTCAAGCTCAACGGCTGGGCGATCGAAAGCCGCCTCTATGCCGAGGACCCCTATCGCAACTTCCTGCCGTCCATCGGCCGGCTCACCCGCTACCATCCGCCGGTCGAAGGCGTCCAGGACGACGGCACCATCGTGCGCAACGACACCGGCGTCTATGACGGCGGTGAGATCTCGATGTATTACGACCCGATGATCGCCAAGCTCTGCACCTGGGCTCCAGATCGTCTGACCGCGATCGACGCCATGTCGAAGGCGCTGGACAATTTCGAGGTCGAAGGCATCGGCCACAACCTGCCCTTCCTCTCGGCGGTCATGCAGCAGGAGCGCTTCCGCTCCGGCAAGATCACCACCGCCTATATCGCCGAAGAGTTCAAGGACGGCTTCACCGGCGTCGTCCCGGACGCGGCCTCCGCCCGCAAGCTTGCCGCCATCGCCGCCGTGATCAACCAGACGCTCCAGGAACGCGCCGTCGCCATTTCCGGCACGATCGGCAATCACCAGCGCAAGGTCGGCAAGGACTGGGTCGTCACGCTCGCCGGCCATGAATTCGCGGTCACGCTGTCCACCGGCGTCGACGGCATGGCCGTCGCCTTCGCCGACGACGGCAAATGTGCCGTCACAGGCGGCTGGCAACCCGGCGATCTGCATTCGGTCTTCCATGTCGACTGCGAGGCGGTCGGCGTGAAGATCAATCTCGCCGGCCCGGCGATCCGGCTGCGCTGGCGCGGCATGGACGTGACCGCCCGCGTGCGATCGCCGCGCGTCGCCGAGCTGGCCAGGCTGATGCCGGAAAAACTGCCGCCGGACACCTCCAAGATGCTGCTCTGCCCGATGCCGGGCGTCATCACCTCGGTCGCTGTCAAGGAAGGTGACCAGGTCGAGGCCGGCCAGGCGCTCGCCACCGTCGAGGCGATGAAGATGGAGAACATCCTGAAAGCCGAGAAGCGCAGCGTGGTGAAGAGGATCGCGGTGAAGGCGGGCGAAAGCCTCGCCGTCGACGGCCTCATCATGGAATTCGAGTGATCGCCGACCTCTTCTCCCCGACGGGGAGAAGTGCCGAGCGAATGCGAGGCGATGAGGGGGGCCGCAGGCACGATTCTTCGCCCCCTCATCCGGGCCCTACGGGCCACCTTCTCCCCGACGGGGAGAAGACAACCAGGCCTCTACCCGCGCGGAAGAGGACGGACCGCAGCGTTTCAGTCCCCTCTCCCCGCTTGCGGGGAGAGGGTCAGGGTGAGGGGCGATTGATGTTGAGGGAGACCGACCAATGACCGAAAAGACCATCAAGGACTGGGAAGCACTGGCCGAGAAGGAGCTGAAGCGTCCGGCCGACACCCTGACCTGGCACACGCCGGAAGGCATCGACGTCAAGCCGCTCTACACGGCCGAGGATCTCGACGGCATCGATCATCTCGGCTCCCTGCCCGGTTTCGCCCCCTTCGTCCGTGGTCCGCGCGCCACCATGTATGCCGGCCGTCCCTGGACGATCCGCCAATATGCCGGCTTCTCGACCGCCGAAGAATCCAACGCCTTCTACCGCAAGGCGCTCGCCGCCGGCCAGCAGGGCGTCTCGGTTGCCTTCGACCTCGCCACCCACCGCGGCTATGACAGTGACCATCCCCGCGTCGTCGGCGATGTCGGCAAGGCCGGCGTGGCGATCGACTCAGTCGAGGACATGAAGATCCTGTTCGACGGCATTCCGCTCGAAGCGATCTCGGTGTCGATGACCATGAACGGCGCGGTCATCCCGATCCTTGCCAACTTCATCGTCACCGGCGAGGAACAGGGTGTCTCCCGCGACAAGCTGTCCGGCACCATCCAGAACGACATCCTCAAGGAGTTCATGGTCCGCAACACCTATATCTACCCGCCGGCCCCCTCGATGCGCATAATCGCCGACATCATCGAGTACACGGCGAAGGAAATGCCGAAGTTCAACTCCATCTCGATTTCCGGCTACCACATGCAGGAAGCCGGCGCGACGCTGGTACAGGAACTGGCCTTCACGCTGGCCGACGGACGCGAATATGTCCGCGCCGCCCTGGCCAAGGGCCTCAACGTCGATGAGTTCGCCGGCCGCCTCTCCTTCTTCTTCGCCATCGGCATGAACTTCTTCATGGAAGCCGCCAAGCTGCGCGCCGCGCGTCTCCTGTGGACCCGCATCATGCAGGAATTCGAGCCAAAGAAGGCCTCCTCGCTGATGCTGCGCACTCACTGTCAGACCTCGGGCGTCTCGCTGCAGGAGCAGGATCCCTACAACAACGTCATCCGCACGGCTTACGAGGCGCTCTCGGCGGCGCTTGGCGGCACCCAGTCGCTGCACACCAACGCGCTTGATGAAGCGATCGCGCTGCCGACCGACTTCTCCGCTCGCATCGCCCGCAACACCCAGCTCATCCTGCAGAACGAGACGGGCGTGACGAAGGTCGTCGACCCGCTCGCCGGCTCCTACTATGTCGAAAGCCTGACCAACGAACTGGCGGAAAAGGCCTGGGGCCTGATCGAGGAAGTCGAAGCCATGGGCGGCATGACCAAGGCGGTCGATGCCGGCCTGCCTAAGCGCCTGATCGAGGAAGCCGCGACCCGTCGCCAGGCTGCCGTCGACAAGGGCGAGGAGGTCATCGTCGGGGTCAACAAGTTCCGGCTGGAAAACGAAGATCCGATCGACATTCTCGACATCGACAACAGCGCGGTGCGCATCTCGCAGATCAAGCGCATCGAGCAGACCCGCCGCCAGCGCGATCCGAAGGCGGTCGAAAAGGCGCTCGCCCGCATCACCGATTATGCTCGCACCGGCGAGGGCAACCTTCTGGAAGCCGCCGTCGAGGCAGCCCGTGCGCGGGCCACCGTCGGCGAAATCTCCGACGCCATGCGCGTGGTCTACGGCGACCATGCCGCGACCCCCATCGTCGTGCACGACATCTACGGCAAGGCCTATGAAGGCGATCCGGAAATGCAGATGCTGTCCAGCCGCCTGAACGACTATGCGAAGAAGGCCGGCAAGCCGCGCCTCATGGTCGCCAAGCTTGGCCAGGACGGCCACGATCGCGGCGCCAAGGTGATCGCCTCGGCCTTCGGCGACATCGGCTTCGACGTCGTCGCCGGCCCGCTGTTCCAGACGCCGGAAGAGGCCGCCGATCTGGCGGTCGCGGAAAAGGTCCAGGTCGTCGGCATGTCGTCGCTTGCCGCCGGCCACAAGACGCTCGCCCCGCAGCTGGTCGAGGCACTGAAGGCCAAGGGCGCCAAGGACGTGATCGTCGTCGTCGGCGGGGTCATTCCGCGCCAGGACTACGACTACTTGATGCAGCACGGCGTCTCGGCGGTCTTCGGGCCCGGCACCAATGTCATGGAAGCGGCCCGTACAGTGCTCGACCTGATCGAGGGCCGGTTGCGCAACGCCTGACGTCAGCCCACCGCTCCGATGACCGGGCGCCCGACCGCGGGGCGTCCGGTAAAGGCTTCGGCATGGCCGCTGACCACGCCGCGCAGGAATTCGATCACGGTGCGCACCCGCGCCACCTGCCTCAGGTCATGATGGCAAGCGATCCAGTAATGGCGGCAGAGGTCGATCTCGTCTTCCAGCACCACCTGTAATTCCGGATAGCGCTCGGCAATGAAGATCGGCAGCACGCAAAGTCCCAGCCCGCTGCGGGTCGCGGTCAGCTGGGCGAAGATGCTGGAACTCTGGAAGTGCGGCCGGATGCGCGGATGGATGTCGCCCAGATAATCCAGTCCCGGCGCGAAGATCATGTCCTGGATATAGCCGATGAAGGCATGTTCCAGCAGTTCGTCCCTGTTCTTCGGCTCGCCGCGGCTGGCGATGTAATCGCGCGTCGCATAGATCTTCAGATGATAGTCGGTGAGCTTTTCGGTAAAGTAGGGCCCGCCCTTCGGCGGATCGAGGACCACTGCGACGTCAGCCTCCTTGCGCGACAAGGCCATGATCTGCTGGATCGTCACCAGTTCGAGCGAGACATTCGGGTGTCGGGTGGTGAAATCCGGTAACATGTGCGTGAAGAAGAAGTTGGAAAACCCCTCCGGCGCCGAGAGCCGCACCACCCCGCGCTGGGCCGTCGGACCGCCCGCCAGATCGGCCTGCAAACGCTCGGTCTCCTGCTCGATCTTCTCCGCCGTCTCGACGAAGCGCTGGCCCATGACGGTCAGCACGTAGCCGCGCGGATTGCGCTCGAACAGCTTGACCTTCAGCGCGAACTCCAGCCGGTCGATCCGCCGCGAGACCGTCGCATGGCTCGAACGAAGCTGCCGGGCCGCGGTCGACAACTGTCCCGTCCGCGCCACGGCGAGAAAGAATTGCAGGTCGTCCCAGGTAAAATTGAAATTGCTCACACAGCCTCCCTCTGTTCAAAAATGAACAGACCCTGTTTGCATTTAGTTAGGAACTCCGCTTGCGTCAACGGGAGCTTTCCGGGATCATGGCCTTCGACATGCCGTCCTGAGGAGTACGGCTGGTCAATTTTGAACAGGTTCGCGACCTGCACTCTGGGAGGAGATCAAATGCGCAACAAGCTCATCGCGTCCATGGCCATGGTTCTGGCGTCCAGCACGGCGGCCTTCGCCGAGCCGTCCGACGGCAAGGTGAAGATCGGCATCCTGAACGACCAGTCCGGCGTCTATGCCGACTTCGGCGGCAAGTTCTCCTATGAGGCCGCCAAGATGGCGGTCGAGGATTACGGCAGCAAGGTTCTCGGCGTTCCGGTCGAAGTCGTCACCGCCGACCACCAGAACAAGCCCGACATCGCATCCAACATCGCCCGCCAGTGGTATGACACCGAGCAGGTCGACACCATCATGGAACTGACCACCTCGTCGGTCGGCCTCGCCGTTCAGGCCCTGTCCAACGAGAAGAAGAAGATCACCATCAACACCGGCGCGGCCTCGACCGAGCTGACCGGCAAACAGTGCACGCCTTACGGCTTCCACTGGGCCTATGACACCTACGCCCTTGCCGTCGGCACCGGCGGCGCCATGGTCGAACAGGGCGGCGACAGCTGGTTCTTCCTGACCGCCGACTACGCCTTCGGCTATTCGCTGGAAGAAAACACCGGCAACTTCGTCAAGGAGAAGGGCGGCAAGGTTCTCGGCGCCGTGCGCCATCCGCTCGCCACCACCGACTATTCCTCGTTCCTCCTGCAGGCCCAGTCCTCCGGCGCCAAGGTCATCGGCCTTGCCAATGCCGGCATGGACACGCAGAACGCCATCAAGCAGGCCGCTGAATTCGGCATCGTCGCCGGCGGCCAGCGCATGGCGGCCCTTCTGTTCACGCTTGCCGAAGTCCACGGCATCGGCCTTGAAGCCGCACAGGGGTTGACCCTCACCGAGGCCTTCTACTGGAACCGCGACGACGAAAGCCGCGCCTTCGGCAAGCGCTTCTTCGAGCGCACCGGTGCCATGCCGAACATGGTCCATGCCGGCACCTACTCGGCCGTCACCTCCTACCTGAAGGCCATTGAGGCCGCCGGCACGGACGAAACGGAAGCGGTCGCCGCCAAGCTCCATGAACTGCCGATCAACGACGTCTTCGCCAAGGGCGGCAAGGTCGCTGCCAACGGCCGCATGATCCACGACGTCTACCTGATGGAAGTGAAGAAGCCGGGCGAAAGCGATGTCGCTTGGGACTATTACAATGTCCTGTCGACCATCCCCGGCGACGTGGCCTTCATGGACCCGGCCAAGTCCGGCTGCCCCCTGGTCAAGTAAGCAACCGAACAACGCGGACAGATAAATGAGCAATGATCCTGTGCACCAGCAGGACGAGCCGCGGGTGGTCCTTTCCGCCCGCGGCCTTGGCAAGGATTTCTTCGGCTTCACTGCCGTGAACAACGTCGATCTCGACGTCCACCACGCCCGTATCCATGCCCTGATCGGGCCCAACGGTGCCGGCAAGACGACGGTGTTCAACCTCCTGACCAAGTTCCTGCAGCCCACCCGGGGAAAGATCACCCTTCTCGGGACCGACATCACCAATACCAAGCCCGACAAGATCGCGCGCATGGGCATGGTGCGGTCGTTCCAGATCTCGGCCGTCTTTCCGCACCTGACCGTGCTCGAAAACGTCCGCATCGCCCTCCAGCGGCCGAATGAACTGGCCGTCCAGTTCTGGCTGCCGCTTTCTTCGCTCGACCGTCTGAACGGCCGGGCGGAGGTCCTGATCGCCGAACTCGGCCTCACCCCCTATCTCCACACGCGCGCCGCCGACCTGTCCTATGGCCGCAAGCGCGTGCTGGAGATCGCAACGACGCTCGCGCTCGACCCGGAAGTCCTGCTGCTCGATGAACCGATGGCCGGCATGGGTCAGGAGGACGTGCGCATGGTCGCCGACATCATCCGCGAGGTCGCACGCCATCGCGCCGTGCTGATGGTCGAGCACAATCTTTCTGTCGTCGCCGACATCTGCCACCACGTCACCGTCCTGCAGCGCGGCGAGATCATCGCCGAAGGCGACTACGCCAGCGTCAGCCAGGATCCACGGGTGCGCACCGCCTATATGGGCACGGAGGACTAATGGCACCGCTCTTGAACGTCGCCGGGCTCCAGGCCTGGTATGGCGAAAGCCACGTGCTTCATGGCGTCGATCTCTACGTCAATGAAGGCGAAATGATCTGCATTCTCGGCCGCAACGGCATGGGCAAGACCACGACGCTCAGGACCATCATGGGCATCCTGCGCAAGCGCTCGGGCGAAATCACCTTCGCCGGCCAGGACATGATGTCGGTCCCGCTGCACAAGTCGGCCCGCGCCGGCCTCGGCTTCGTGCCGGAAGAGCGCGGCATCTTCGCGACCCTTTCGGTCGAGGAAAACCTGATGCTGCCGCCGGTGGTCGCCAAGGGCGGGATGAGCGTGGAGGAAATCTACGAGCTCTTTCCCAATCTCGAGGAGCGCCGCAACAGCCCGGGCACCAAACTGTCCGGGGGCGAACAGCAGATGCTCGCCATGGCCCGCATCCTGCGCACCGGCGCCCGCTGCCTGCTGCTCGACGAGCCGACCGAAGGCCTTGCCCCGGTCATCATCCAGCGCATCGGCGAGGTCCTGGTCAAGCTCAAGGAGCGCGGCATGACCGTCGTGCTCGTCGAACAGAACTTCCGCTTCGCCTCCAAGATCGCCGACCGCTTCTATCTCATGGATCACGGCCAGATGGTCGCCGAATTCCCGGTCGGCCTTCTGCCCGAGCGCATGGATATGCTCAACAAGGTTCTGGGGGTCTGAGACGATGATGATGATTTTCGGAATTCCCCTGCAGGCCTTCCTCGGCCAGTTGCTGATCGGCCTGATCAACGGCTCGTTCTATGCGCTGCTCAGCCTTGGCCTGGCGGTCATCTTCGGCCTGTTGCGTGTCATCAACTTCGCCCATGGCGCACAATACATGCTCGGCGCCTTCGTCGCCCTGCTGCTCCTGACCAAGGGTGGCGCAAGCTACTGGGTGGCGCTCGTCGCCTCGCCGATCATCGTCGGTCTGGTCTCGGCGGCGATCGAACGCACCATGCTGTCGAGGCTCTACAAGCTCGACCATCTCTACGGTCTGCTCTTCACCTTCGGGCTGGCGCTGACGATCGAGGGCACGTTCCGCTATTTCTTCGGCGCCTCCGGCCAACCCTACCCTGCGCCATCGCAGCTTCAGGGCGCGGTCAATCTCGGCTTCATGGTGCTGCCGATCTATCGCGGCTGGGTCGTCATCCTGTCCATGCTCGCCTGCCTCGCTACCTGGCTTTTGATCGAAAAGACCAAGCTCGGCGCCTATCTGCGCGCCGCGACCGAGAACCCGGTCCTCGTCCAGTCCTTCGGCATCAACGTGCCGCTGCTGCTGACGCTGACCTACGCGCTCGGCGCCGCCCTTGCCGCCTTTGCCGGTGTACTCGCCGCCCCGATCTACCAGGTCTCGCCGTTGATGGGCACGAACATCATCATCGTCGTCTTCGCCGTGGTCGTCGTCGGCGGCATGGGCTCGATCATGGGCGCGATCGTCACCGGCTACATGCTCGGCATCGCCGAAGGCCTGACCAAGGTCTTCTACCCGGAAGCCTCCAACATCGTGATCTTCGTCATCATGGCAATCGTACTGATCCTGCGTCCGGCAGGCCTGTTCGGGAAGGATGTCTGACATGTCCCACCATGCCCCCGCCGTCTCTGAGGCCAACACCGTCTCCACCCATCCGCAGGCCTCGCTGCTGCGCTACGCGCTGCTTGGCGTCATTCTGGCCCTGCTTGTGGCCGCGCCCTTCCTCGTCTATCCGATCTTCGTGATGAAGCTTCTGTGCTTCGCCCTCTTCGCCAGCGCCTTCAACCTGCTGCTCGGCTATACCGGCCTGCTGTCCTTCGGCCATGCCGCCTTCTTCGGTGGCGCGGCCTACTTCACCGCCCATGCGGTCAAGGAATGGGGCGTGCCGCCCGAGATCGGCATCCTGATCGGCATGGCCGGTGCCGCCGTGCTCGGTCTGCTGATGGGGCTGATCGCGCTTCGCCGCCAGGGCATCTACTTCACCATGATCACACTGGCACTGGCGCAGATGTTCTTCTTCTTCTGCCTCCAGGCCGGCTTCACCCATGGCGAGGACGGCATCCAGTCGGTGCCGCGCGGCCATCTGTTCGGCTTCATCGACCTGTCGGTGACGACCAACATGTATTATTTCGTGCTCGCCGCCTTCCTCATCGCCATGGCCGTGATCTGGCGCTTCGTCCACTCGCCTTTCGGCATGATCCTGAAGTCGATCCGCGAGAACGAGAACCGCGCCATCTCGCTCGGCTATTCGGTCGTGCACTACAAGCTCGGCGCCTTCGTCATGTCAGCGGCGCTGGCAGGTCTCGCCGGCGGCATCAAGGCGCTGGTCTTCCAGTTCGCGACGCTCACCGACGTGACCTGGCAGATGTCGGGCGAGGTCGTGCTGATGACCCTGCTCGGCGGCATCGGCACCATCATCGGCCCGATCTTCGGCGCCGGCCTGGTCGTCGCGCTGCAGAACTTCCTCGCGACCTCCGACTTCCCCGTCACGGTCATCACCGGCGTGGTGTTCATGGTCTGCGTTCTGCTCTTCCGTCGCGGCCTTGTCGGCGAATTCTACGGATCGTGGATCGGACGCAAGCTCGGCTTCGACCATCGCGCCTGAGCGCAGCCAAGCCGCGCCCGAAACAGTGCTTTGAAATTGCGAAATGACAATTCCCGGCCCTTGGGCCGGGAACGGTGTCCCTCGGGGTAAAGACATGGAAAGCTACGACTATATCGTCATCGGCGCCGGAACCGCCGGCTGCGTCATGGCCAACCGGCTGGCGGCCGACCGCGCGACCCGCGTGCTTCTGCTGGAGGCCGGCGGCAGCGACAACTACCACTGGGTACACATCCCCGTCGGCTATCTCTATTGCATCAACAATCCGCGCACCGACTGGTGCTTCACCACCGCCAAGGAAGAGGGCCTGAACGGGCGCTCGCTGAGCTATCCGCGCGGCAAGGTGCTGGGCGGCTGTTCCTCGATCAACGGCATGATCTACATGCGCGGCCAGGCCTATGACTACGACCAGTGGCGCCAGATGGGCTGCGAGGGCTGGGGCTGGGACGATGTCCTGCCGCTGTTCCGCAAATCGGAGGACTTCTACAAGGGCGCTGACGAGATGCACGGCGCAGGCGGCGAATGGCGGGTGGAGAAGGCCCGCGTCCGCTGGGCGGTGCTCGAGGCCTTCCAGCAGGCGGCCAAGGAAGCCGGCATTCCCGAGACCGCCGACTTCAACCGTGGCAGCAACGAGGGTTCCGGCTATTTCGACGTCAACCAGCGCTCCGGCATCCGCTGGAACACGGCGAAGGCCTTCCTGCGCCCCGCCGTCAAGCGCGGCAACCTGACCGTCATGATCAAGGCCCATGTCAAGCGCCTCATTGTCGAGAACGACACGGTGACCGGCGTCGAGGTCCACCATGACGGCTTGACCAAGCAGTTCTCGGCAAAGCGCGAAACTGTTCTCTGCGCCGGCGCGATCGGTTCGCCGCACATACTCGAGCGCTCCGGCATCGGCCGCGGCGAGGTGCTGAAGAATGCGGGTATCGAGGTGGTAAAGGAAGTCCGGGATGTCGGCGAGAACCTGCAGGACCATCTCCAACTTCGTCTCGCCTTCAAGGTGACGGGCGTACCGACGCTCAACGAGAAGGCTTCGAGCCTGATCGGCAAGGCCTCGATCGGTCTCGAATACCTGCTGAAGCGCTCCGGCCCCATGGCCATGGCCCCGAGCCAACTCGGCATCTTCACCCGTTCCGGGCCGGAAAAGGAAACGCCTGACCTGCAATATCACGTCCAGCCGGTGACGCTGGAGAAGTTCGGCGAGCCGGTCCATCCCTTCCCGGCTGTGACCGCCAGCGTCTGCAATCTGCGGCCGGAAAGCCGTGGCTCGGTTCATGCGACGGCACCCGACTTCGCCGCCCAGCCGGTGATCGCACCGCGCTACCTGACCGCACCTGCCGACCGCGAGGTCGCGGTAAAAGCGATCCGGTTGACCCGCATGATCGCCCGCCAGCCTTCCTTCGCGCGCTATAATCCGCAGGAATTCAAGCCAGGCCCGTCCTACGAGTCGGACGAGGATCTGATGCGCGCGGCCGGCGATATCGGCACGACGATCTTCCACCCAGTCGGCACCTGCCGCATGGGTGCCGACGAGCAGAGTGTCGTCGATCCGCGCCTCAGGATGCGGGCACTGAAACGGCTGAGGATCGCCGACGCCTCGATCATGCCGACGATTACCTCCGGCAACACCAATTCGCCGACCATCATGATCGCTGAAAAGGCGGCCGAGATGATCCTTGCGGACAATCGCTAACACGCAGGACAGGAGACCCGAATGGCCACTATCGCATTCATCGGACTGGGCAATATGGGCGGCCCCATGGCTGCCAACCTCGTCAAGGCAGGACACACGGTGAAGGGGTTCGACCTCTCGGCCGACATCCTCAAGTCGGTGGCCGCCTCCGGCGTGACGCCGGCAAGCTCGATCGAGGAGGCGACATCCGGCGCCGAGACCGTCGTCACCATGCTGCCGAAAGGCGCTCATGTGCTGTCCGTCTGGAGCAATCTCGCCTCGGCGGTGGCATCCGGCACGCTGCTCATCGATTGCTCGACCATCGACGTCGAAAGCGCCCGCAAGGCGCATGAACTGGCTGCCGGTGCAGATTGCCTGTCGCTCGATGCCCCCGTCTCCGGCGGTACGGGGGGCGCGGCCGCAGGAACGCTCACCTTCATGGCCGGCGGCAGCGACGGCGCATTCGCCAGGGCCAGCTCCGTGCTGGAGGCCATGGGCAAGAAGATCGTTCATTGCGGCGGCAACGGTGCCGGACAGGCCGCCAAGATCTGCAACAACATGATCCTCGGCATTTCGATGATCGGCGTCTGCGAGGCCTTCGCGCTCGGCGAAAAGCTGGGGCTCAGCCACCAGGCATTGTTCGACGTCGCCTCAACCTCGTCGGGCCAGTGCTGGTCGATCAACACCTATTGCCCCGTACCCGGCCCCGTGCCGACCTCGCCGGCCAACAACGACTACAAGCCCGGTTTTGCCGCGGCCCTGATGCTGAAGGACCTGAAGCTGGCACAGGAGGCAGCCCTTGCCGCCGGTGCCGCGACCCCGCTTGGTGCGGAGGCCGCACAACTGTTCGACCTGTTCGACAAGCAGGGGCATGGCGGGCGCGATTTCTCCGCCATCATCGAGATGCTGCGCGGCTGAGTCTCCTCCCTCGCGCGCTGGCAAAACGGCCGACGGAAGCGCTTACGTCGGGCGTTGTGCATTAAAGGGGTGGAGGGGCAAGACGCTGGGGGGGGTGGGGGGTCGTCGTACTCCTCCCGCGATGCCTATCGAAGTCATGGCCGTCCGGCATGGGGCAGCGGGACGGCGCCGATAGGCATCGCGACGGTCCCATCCGCGATGGGACCGATGGCGTGACCATCAGGACGTCGAAGGACGCGGGTTCACCGCGTCGGTCGCTCGGACTTTGCGCAGGACGCGCAAGGGTCGACGAACGGCCGAAGGACGTAACAAGCCGGTTTGAACAGATCGATGTCTGGATGCCGGGCGTCGCCCGGTGAAATTCAGGAGCGCCGTGATCGGCGACCTTGGCCCCGTCGCGGGCCGTGAAGGCGAGAAATCACTCGCATCCGCAAAGATCGCGGACCCTGTAGCGCACGTCATGTGCCTCATCCCCATGTTTCATCATCCGCTACGTCATGCGCGGAGTTCCATCCGGAACGGAGCAAGGGTTAGGCCGCAAATCTAAACGAAGAGTAAATGCGGTCGCTTCTTCCCCCGCATTTACATTTCCGAAACGCAAAGGCACCGGAGCAGACCCCCGCGCCTTTGCGGGATGCGGATCACCGGTCGTCGGCGGCCATGGCGCCGAGCAGTTTCGGCAGATCGCCGAAACGGGCGACGAGACCGAAGACCAGCGCGGCGACCACGACGAACAGGATCGTCACCGAGGCCATGGTCGGCGTGTAGCCGTAGCGCAGCGCGTTGAAGATCTTGATCGGCAAGGTTTCCATGGTGAAGCCGACCGTCATGTAAGCGACGATGTACTCGTTCAGCGACAGCACGAAGGCAAACGCATAGCCGGAGACCAGATAGGGGCGGATCAGCGGCAGCACGACGGTGCGAAACACCGTCCGGTCATCGGCGCCCATGGTGGCCGCCGCCTCGACCAGCGAACGGTCGATGGCGGAAAAGCCGAGCGACAACGTCACCAGCGGCAGCGTGACGAAGAAGATCGCATGCCCGATGACCGCCGTCCACGGCTGGCCGTAGAAGCCTGTTGTCGCCCAGAAGGTGAGAAGGCCAAGCGCGGTGATGACCGGCGGCAGCGTGAACGGCGCAATACCAAGGACCTGGAAAATGTTGGCCCAAGGCGCAATGCGCCGCCACAGGAACCAGGCGAGCGGCAAGGCAATGGCGACAGCGAGCGCCGCCGAGGCGAGCGCCAGCATGACCGAGGCGAAGAAGGCGGAGCGCCAGCCGGTGTCGGTGAAGATCGCGCCATACCAGGCGAGCGAAAAGCCCTGCGGCGGGAAGGTCAGGCTCTGCTTCTCGTTGACCGAGACGCCGGCGACCACGATGATCGGGGCGGCGAGGAAGAGACCGATCAGGGCAAAGTAGAAGCGGGTCAGGACCGTGTTCATGCCGTCTCTCCCTTGCGACCGACAAACAGCGTGAGGGCCACCATGCCGAGCGTCACCAGCACCAGGAAAACCGCCATGGCTGCGGCGAACGGCATGTTCGACTGGTAGATCGCCTGGTCGGTGATCAGCACCGACAGCGTCCAGTGCTGCGGTCGCCCGAGGATCTGCGGCAGCAGATAGGAGCCGAGCGCGAAGATGAACACCATGATCAGTGTCGCCAGAATGGTATTTCTCAGCGCCGGGACGACCACGGTGAAGAAGGCACGGCTCGGCGAGGCGCCGAGGGTTCGCGCCGCTTCGGTCAGCGTCGGATCGAGCCGCACCAGCGCTGGGTAGAGCACCAGTACGGTATAGGGCAGCGCCTGATAGGCCATGCCGGTCAGCACCGCGCCGAAATTCGGCATCAGCGCCACCGGTTTCTCCATCAACCCGATCGCCACCAGAAGATTGGTGATGCCGGCGGTGCGCGAGAACAGCGTCGACCAGGCGAAGCCGATGATGACTTCCGACAGCGACAGGATCGACAGGAGCGCCACCAGCCACAGGACCTGCGCCTTGCGCGACATGCGGGCGAGCAGGTAGGTGAACGGCAGGCCGAGCACGACGCAGACGACGGCGACCGCGACCGCGAGCATCAGCGAGAAGCCGAGCACGCCGGCGAAGAACGGGCTGACGAAACGGGCGTAATTGTCGAGAACGAAGGCCGGCGAATAGAAGCCGGCGGGATTGCGCTGGAAGAAGCTGACGGCGATCATCGTGCCGAACGGCACGACGAAGAACAGGATCAGCATGGCCGCCGGAAAGGCGAGCGGCGCATAGTCGAGAGCTTTCTGGGGCGGTTCGCGTCTCATGCGGCAAGCACCACGGCGGTATCGGGATCGATCACCACGCCGACCTCCTGGCCGACGGACACGACCGGCCGCTCGCGCGGGGTCGACACCGCGAACACTTCGGTGCCGGCCACGTCGACAAAGGTCTCGATCGTGCCGCCGAGGTCGCGGATGAAGGTGACGCGGCCGGTAAGCCGCCCATCCCCCGGCGCGGACAGATGAATGTCCTCCGGGCGGACCGACAGGCTCGCTGCGGCAAGGCCCGCCGGCGGAACAAAGCCCGCGACGGCCTGGCCGAGCACCAGCGTGCGCCCGCCCTCGACGGTAAGCGGCAGGAGATTTGTCGAGCCGATGAAGTCCGCGACGAAGCGGTCGGCGGGCTTGCGGTAGATCTCGATCGGGCTCGCCGCCTGGCGGATCTTGCCGCCGTTCATCACCACCACGGTGTCGGCCATGGTCATGGCCTCGCGCTGGTCATGGGTGACGACGATGGTGGTGATGCCGAGCTGCTGCTGCAGCTTGCGCAGTTCCACCTGCATGGCCTCGCGCAGCTTGGCGTCGAGCGCCGAGAGCGGCTCGTCGAGCAGGAAGAGCTTGGGCGAAATGGCCAGTGCCCGGGCGATCGCCACGCGCTGCCGCTGGCCGCCGGACAGCTTGGTCACCGGCCGGTCGGCATAACCGGTGAGATGGATCATGTCGAGCAGTCCCTCGACCCGCTTCGCCTGCTCCTCGCGACCGATGCCGCGGATGCGCAGCGGATAGGCGATGTTCTCGCCGACGGTCAGATGCGGAAACAGCGCCAGCGACTGGAACACCATGCCGAGATTGCGCTTGTGGGTCGGCATGGCGGTGATGTCGGCGCCATCGAGCACGATCGAACCGGCGCTCGGCTGTTCGAGGCCGGCAATCATGCGCAAAAGCGTGGTCTTGCCGCAACCGGACGGGCCGAGCAGGCAGACGAAACGTCCTTCCGGAACCGAAAGCTGAGCCTGGTCCACTGCCGTGAAGGGACCGAATTGCTTGGTAACGGCGTTGAGGGTCAATCCGGACATGGGCTGCAAGTTTCCAATCAGAAGAAAAGTTGTTCAAAAGGGTGCAAGACAATCGACGCCTAGAGGTTCGAAGTCCCTGATATTGGCCGTGATGACCGTCAGACCATGCGTTTGCGCAGTTGCGGCGATAAGGATGTCGGCGAGTTCGACATTTTGCCCACGGGCCAGCATCGCTCCTTCAAGCCGTCCTGCAGCCAATGCAACCTCAATATCGACTGGCAGGAAACGATCCTGAAAATCCGACATCACCGTCTCGAGCCATAGCCTCAAGCGCTTGGCCTTAGCCGGGCTCCCCGCCTTCACCAGTTCCAGCTTCACAACGCCTTTTTCAATTTCTTGAAGCATAATCGACGAAGCATACAACGAGTCCCGTTGCTGCTGCTGTTTTAGCCAGTCCAGGAAAGCCGGTGAAGCCCTGCCGTTTGAAAGGAGGGAAATCGCATTTGTGTCGATCAGATATCCGCTCAAAGATCGACATCTCGCCCGGGTGAGGGATTTCGTTCAAAAACCATGTCGGGTTCGGGGAACGCCATCAGGTGCTCAAGGAAACTACGCTTGGTTTTCGGCTCGGCTGGCGTGTTGGCCGTTTGCTCGACTGGCACCAGCGTCGCCACCGGCTTGCCGTCACGGGTGATCGTCACACTGCCACCCTTGATTGCCTCGTCCACAAGCTCGGAAAGATCGGCATTCACATCCCGCAAGCTGACCGTCGTCATGACTTCGTCTCCGGATATACACATGCAATAACACTACCACGTGCCTGCCCGCACTGCAAAAAGGGGCACAGACGAAGCCGTCGCCTCCTCCTCTACAGAAAGGAGGCGACAGCAATCCGACCAGCCAGCGATCAGCCGGCGATCAGTTCGGTCCACTTCTGGTTCAGCCAATCCGACTTGGTCTGGTAGAGGTCGTAACGCGGAACGATCGGATCGATGTCCGACGACACGGCGGCGAACTCTTCCGCCGTCAGGTCGAGCAGGTCGCGCTTGACGGTCGGAGCCGTGCCGACCTTGCGCGACAGGGTCGCCTGGATCGACGGCTGGCACATATAGTCGATGAAGACATGGGCTTCTTCCGACTTCTGCGAGGCGCGCGACAGGGCCCAGCAGCCCGAGTCCAGAATGCCGCCTTCCTTGGGGAAGGTCGAGCGGACCGGATGGCCGTCGGCTGCGGCAAGACCGGTGACGTCGTGGTAATACTGGCCCATCGGGATTTCGCCGGACTTCAGCGCCTGCTCGAACTGCGCCTCGTCACGATACCACAGGCGGACGTTCGGCTTGACTTCGGCAAGCTTCTCGAAGGCCTTGAGGATGCCTTCTTCGGTATCGAGCGCGTTCGTGCCGCCAAAATGGGTCTTGGCGGTCACTTCCAGCAGGAAGGAGTTGGAGACCAGCGCGAGCAGGCCGAGCTTGTCGGCATTCGCCGGGTCCCAAAGGGCGGTCCACGAGGTCGGCGCTTCCTTGAACACGTCGGTATTGGTGACCAGCGTGATGTACCAGGCAACCGCGCCGATGCCGGCGACACGGCCGTCCGGATACTTGTTGACGAAGGCGTCGATCAGGCCCGAGGCGTTCTTGATCTTGGCCATGTCGAGCGGCGTCCACAGCTCGGTCGACTGGCCCTTGAGCATGGCAACCTGCGACATCATCGAGACGTCGGCCGGCGCCTGGCCGGCCTTGGCGGCCTGCTCGAGCTGCACGAGCCAGGCTTCGCCGGTCGGCTCGGCAACGGATTCGACGGCGATGCCGGTCGCCTTGGTGAATTCCGGGAAGATGTTCTTGTCGAACGAATCCTTGAAATAGCCGCCATAGACGCCGACCTTCAGCGACTTGTCCTGGGCCTTGAGGATCGACGGCATGGCGAGCACGCCGGCACCGGCGAGCGAACCGGCCAGAACGCCGCGGCGGCTGACGGAGGCATTGAGAATTTTCTTCATATTCCGTTCCCTTTTCTTGATTGCTAGTCGTGAACTTTGGTGCGAAGCGCCGAAGGGGCGCTCCGGTTAGGCTGGCAGGCTCTCAGCGACCCCGGATCGCCGGACTATAGACCATCAGGCTGAGAATCTCGAAGAGAACCTGCGCACCGGCATGGGCGGTATTGTGGGTCGCATCGTACTGGGGCGCCACTTCGACCACATCACCGCCGACGAGGTTCATGCCCTTGAGCCCCCGGATCAGCTCGAGCACTTCGCGCGAGGTCAGCCCGCCCACTTCCGGCGTGCCAGTGCCCGGCGCGATGCTCGGATCGAGACTGTCGATGTCGAAGGACAGATAGGTCGGGCCGTCACCGATGATCTTCTTCGCCTTCTCGATGATGGCCGGCATGCCGAGACCGGTGATCTCCTCGGCATGGATGACGGTCATGCCGGACTCGTAGGAGAACTCCCACAGATATTCGGCCGGGCCGCGAATGCCGATCTGGATCGTGCGGGTCGGGTCCAGCGTGCCGTCCAGCACCGCGTTGCGGAACGGGCCGCCGTGGTGGAACTTCGACTGGTCGAACGGGCCGCCGGTATCGCAATGGGCGTCGATGTGAACGAGGCCCACCGGCCCATGCTTGCGGGCAATCGGCTTCAGGATCGACTGGGTAATCGAATGGTCGCCGCCGACCGACAGCGGCATGACGCCGGCTTCGACGATCTTCGACAGGTAGTTCTCGATGTCCTCATGGCTGAGTTCCAGGCGATAGCGGCTGGAGAAGGGAACGTCGCCGATGTCGCCGACCTTGAGGTCGAAGATCGGGGAGCATTCGAGCACGTGGTTGTAGGGACCGATGCGGTCAATGTTGCGCAGCGCACGTGGCCCGAAACGCGAGCCCGGACGGTTGGTGACGCCGAGATCCATCGGCACGCCGACGATCGCCACCTGCAGATCGCCGAAATCGGGGTTTCTCGGATCAACGGGATGATGCGGAGCCGACAGGAAGGTCGGCACGCCGGCGTAAGGTGCTGCGCGCGTCCCGTTCTGGAAGATCTTCTCACCCACCTTGGCGAACTTCGGATCGAAGATTTCGCCGGCATTGTCACCGCCATACTTGGCACGCAGTTCCGCAAGCTTCTTCTCATCGAACGTCATTTCGTCACCCTCTTCATCGGCACGCCGGCTAAACGGGTCGCCAACGGCTCTTTATGCGGCAGGTCGTCGGCATGCCTTTAATGTGAGCATTAACTCGCAAAGCCTATGGAAATGCAATTCACGATGTTATAGCAATCCTTGTGAGAAAAATTCATAGAGCCGCCACCCGATGACCAACCGCCTTCCTCCGCTAAACCCGCTCCGCGCCTTCGAGGCGGCGGCCCGGCGTGGCTCGATTTCGGCGGCGGCGCGCGAGCTGAACGTCACCCATGGCGCCGTCAGCCACCAGATCAAGACACTGGAGGAAACGCTCAAGGCGGCGCTGTTCGAGCGCGGCGGCAAGCGGCTGAAACTGACGCCGCAGGGCGCCCTGCTGCTCCCCGCGGTGTCATCTGCCTTCGACGGCATCGCCGCCGCAACTGCCCTGATGAACCGACCGTCGACCAGCGGACGCCTGCGGATATCCTGCGTGCCGGCCCTCCTGTCGCTCTGGCTCATCCCGCGGATGAACAGCTTTTCCGAACAATATCCGGAGATCAGCCTGACGCTGACCTCGAGCAATGACGCCGACCTGATCCATTCACCCGACATCGACGTCGCCATACTCTATGGCCATGGCGGCTGGCGCGATTGCTGGACGCGCCAGTGGAGCACGCTGCAGCTTTTCCCCGTAGTTTCCCCCTCGCTCCTCAATGCTCGCCCACTGCGCTCGATCCGCGACCTGCGCGACCATGTGCTGCTGCATGGCGACGATGGCCGGGAATGGAACACCTGGCTTGCCGCCGCCGACCAGCTGGACATGCCGCGCGGGCGGGAGCATTTCATGAGCGATGCGCGGCTTTCTACTGAGGCCGCGCGCCACGGCCAGGGCGTGGCCCTGGGCGACAGCATCACCGCCTCCAGCCTGATTGCCGCCGGCGAACTGATCATTCCCTTCGACCTTTCCGTGCCGGCCTCCGACGCCTTCTATGTCGCGACCCGCAACGAGATGCGCGCAGCCCCGATCGTCCGCGTGTTCATCGACTGGCTGTTTTCCACGCTGGAGAACGAACGCAGTTCACAGATGAGCCCGGCGATCCGCCAGGCCGGCCGAGGCAGGGCGCCGCGCGCTGCCAAGGTTTCGCCGACGCTTGAGACAACCCGTTCCGACACCGGCCAGAGCGCCGACCAAATCTCCTGAAACAAACGAGCACGACAATGCCTGCATCCGCCTTCAACCCGCTCATTTCCCGCCTCTCGCCGCCGCCCGTGCCTTCGGTCTTCGCCTGGGCGCAAGCCTATAACGGCGCCCGCGGCCCGCTGATCGACCTCAGCCAGGCCGTGCCTGGCTATCCGCCGCATCCCGACATGCTGGCCTGGCTTGGCGAGACCGCCGCGTCGCGCGCTTACGCCGGCTATGGTCCGATCGAGGGCGAGCCGGACCTGCGCGCGGCTTATGCCGCCGAGATGGCGGAGGTCTACGGCGCACCCGTCAGCGCCGATAACATCCACATCACCTCGGGATGCAACCAGGCTTTCATGGCAGCCGCCATGGCCATTGCCGGACCCGGCGATGCGGTGGCGCTGACGGACCCTTATTACTTCAACCAGGAAACGACGCTCGCCATGATGGGCATCGAGCGCCGCCTGTTGTGGCTCGATCCGGCGAACGGCTTCGTGCCGGACATCGAAGCCGTCAGAAAGATCCTGGCAACCGGCGTCAAGGCGCTCGGGCTGGTTTCGCCCAACAACCCGACCGGCGCCATCTATCCGGCCGGCCTTCTGCGCGAGATCTTCGAGGCCTGCCGAAAGGCCGGCGCCTGGCTGATGCTGGACGAGACCTATCGTGACTTCCTGCCGGAGGGTCAGCGTCCGCATGACCTGCTGTCCGTTCCCGGCTGGGAGGACAACCTGATCCTGCTCTACTCCTTCTCGAAATCCTTCTGCATTCCGGGCCATCGGCTCGGCGCGGTGACGGCGGGCACCAAGGCCGTCGCGGAGATCGCCAAGGTGATGGACAACCTGCAGATCTGCGCGCCGCGCGCGCCTCAGGCCGCCCTTGCCCGCGCCATCCCGGCGCTGAAGGACTGGCGCAACGCCAACCGCGCCGAGATCGTCAAACGGGCCGACACGCTGCGCGCCGTCATGGCCAAGCTGCCGGACTGGACGATGGACTCGATCGGCGCCTATTTCGCCTTCATCCGTCATCCCTTCCCCGGCACGCCCTCGGCCGAGGTGGCGGAAAAGCTGGCGCGCGAGGCGGGCGTGGTGTGCATTCCCGGCGCCTATTTCGGCGAGGGCCAGGAAAACTATCTGCGCTTCGCCTTCGCCAATGCCGACAGCAAGACGATCACCACGCTGGCCGACCGCCTCGCCGCCTTCACGCTCGGCTGACCGACAAGAAAGGATGGGTGGGGACATTGGAGAGTGGGAAGATGGCGGGCGGGAACATGGCGACTAGGCGCATCGCGATCATCGGCGGCGGACCAGCGGGCCTGATGGCGGCCGAACAGCTGTCGCGCGCCGGCCATGCCGTCACCGTCTACGAGGCCATGCCGACGGTGGCGCGAAAATTCCTGCTGGCCGGCAAGTCGGGGCTGAACATTACCCATGGCGAACCCTATGAGCGTTTTGTCACCCGCTTCGGCACGGCGGCGGACTGGCTGCGTCCCATGCTCGACGGCTTCACGCCGCAGGACGTGCGCAACTGGGCCGATGGCCTTGGCACCGAAACCTTCACCGGCACCTCCGGCCGGGTGTTTCCCAAGGTGATGAAGGCCTCGCCGCTGCTGCGCGCCTGGCTGAAACGGCTGGAGGCACAAGGTGTGGCGATCCTCACCCGGCATCGCTGGATCGGCTTCGACGGCAATGCCTGCCGGATCGACACGCCACACGGTCAGCAGACCGTCGAGGCCGACGCCGTGCTGCTGGCACTCGGCGGCGCGAGCTGGCCGCGGCTCGGCTCGGACGCGGTCTGGGTTCCGTGGCTTCAGGCCCAGGGCGTCGAGGTCGCATCGTTCCGCCCCGCCAATTGCGGCTTCGACTGCACCTTCTCCGAACCCTTTGTCGAGCGCTTCGCCGGTGAGCCGGTCAAATCCGTGACGGCCACCAGCGCCGCCGGCACCACGCAAGGCGAATTCGTCATCAGCCGCAACGGCATCGAGGGCAGCCTGATCTACGCCCATGCCGGCGCCCTGCGCGACACCTTGCAAACGAACGGCACGGCGAGCCTCGTTCTCGACCTTGCCCCCGGCAGGACCGTCGACAAGCTCACCCGCGATCTGGAACGCCAGGACGCAAAGGCAAGCTTTTCCAACCGGTTGCGCAAGGGAACCGGGCTCGACGGGGTAAAGGCCGCGCTGATCAGGGAACTCGCTCCCGACGCCAACCGTCTCGATGCCCGGCGCCTTGCCGAAACGATCAAGGCGCTGCCGCTGCCCGTCGTTTCACCCCGGCCGATCGCCGAGGCGATCTCGTCGGCCGGCGGCATCACCTTCGACAGCGTCGACGAAAACCTGATGCTGAAGGCCCTGCCCGGCACCTTCGTCGCCGGCGAAATGCTCGACTGGGAGGCCCCGACCGGCGGCTATCTGCTCACCGCCTGCATGGCAAGCGGACGAAGCGCGGCACGCGGCATGGAAGCCTGGCTGGCGAGGAACGCCTAGCCGCACAGTCCGATCCCGCCACGGATGCACACACCCGCTGTCCCGCGCGGCCATCGGGCTCCGCGCTCCCGCTGCGTTCGCCGAAGCTGACGCTTTGACGCCGCAGAAGGGCCGGCCTACGCTCACGCGTGCGAGGACGGTGCAATCGGGCGCCGCCGGGAGGAGAGCCGAACCGATGAAATTTGCCCTCAATCACATGACCGCGCCGTCCATGCCGATCGCGGATTTCCTCGACCTAGCGCGCTCGCTTGGCATCCCCGCCGTCGAGATCCGCAACGACCTGGCAGGCAACGCCATCCTCGACGGGACCACGCCCGAGGATATCCGCAAACTGGCCGAGGATCGCTGCATCGAGATCATCTCGATCAACGCGCTGCAACGCTTCAACGAATGGACCGAGGCGCGCGCAAGAGAGGCCGATGAACTGATCGCCTATGCCCGCGACTGCGGCGCCAAGGCGTTGGTCCTTGTTCCGAAGAACGATGGCACCGGCCGCGAAGACGGCGATCGCCAGCGCAACTTGCGCGAAGCACTCTCGGCGCTCAAACCGCTTCTTCAAGAAGCCGGCATCACCGGCCTGGTCGAGCCGCTCGGCTTTGCCATCTGCTCCCTGAGTTCCAAGCAGGAGGCAGCAGAAGCGATCGGAGCCGTCGACGGAACGGGCGTGTTCAAGCTGGTGCACGACACCTTCCACCATCACCTGGCCGGCGAACCAGCCCTCTTTCCCGCGATGACCGGACTGGTTCACATTTCCGGCGTGACCGACCCGGCCGTTTCCGTGGCCGACCTGCGCGACAGCCACAGAGTGCTGGTCGATGGCGACGACCGGCTCGACAATGTCGGACAGATCCGCGCCTTGCGGGCTGCCGGCTACAGCGGCCCGCTGTCCTTCGAGCCCTTTGCCCCGAGCGTAGATGCGCTCACCGATCCGCGCGCGGCGGTCAGGGAGAGCATCGACTACATCCGCGCGGCGGTCTAACCGGCGCACCAAGCCCCCGATCCCGGTCGCTCACAGCACCAAATGGAATGGAAATTCCATTTGGTCCGCACTCATTTCTGGCAATTTCCCCTGTCATTCCGGCGATATGGCCGAAAATTGCCCAGGGCCGACATCTCTCCGTTGACGAGCCGACGAATAAATGGAATAAATTATCTGCATTTCTGGATTGGCGGTCTATTCATTCCGTTTCATCCGACGCGTCGGGAGCGCGGAACGAATGCAGGTCGGCTCAGGTGCCGGCCTCCGGCAAGAGAAGGTGAGCCGGGCACCATCTGAGGAGGAGAAATCATGAAGAAGCTCATTCTGGGCGCCGCCATGTCCGTTCTTTTGAGCACGGCCGCCCATGCGGAAACCGTCGGCGTATCGATGGCGCTGTTCGACGACAACTTCCTGACCGTGCTGCGCAACGGCATGCAGGACTATGCCAAGACGCTGGACGGCGTGACGCTGCAGGTCGAGGACGCGCAGAACGACGTCGCCAAGCAGCAGAGCCAGATCCAGAACTTCATCGCCGCCGGCGTCGATGCGATCGTCGTCAATCCGGTCGATACCGACGCGACCGTCGCCATGTCGAAGATCGCCGCCGATGCCGGCATTCCGCTGGTCTATGTCAACCGCGAGCCGATCAACGTCAACGAACTGCCGGACAAGCAATCCTTCGTCGCATCGGAAGAAATCGTCGCCGGCACGCTGGAAGCCAAGGAAGTCTGCCGCCTGCTCGGCGGCAAGGGCAAGGCCGTCGTGATGATGGGCGAACTGTCCAACCAGGGCGCCCGCATGCGCACCAAGGCCGTCCACGACGTCGTCGCCACCGACGACTGCAAGGGCATCGAGATCGTCGAGGAGCAGACCGCCAACTGGCAGCGCACCCAGGGCGCCGACCTGGTGACCAACTGGCTGTCGAGCGGGCTGGAGTTCAACGCCGTCATCGCCAACAATGACGAGATGGCAATCGGCGCCGTGCAGGCACTGAAGGCCGCCGGCAAGGACATGAAGGACTATGTCGTCGCCGGTGTCGACGCCACCCAGGACGCGCTTGCCGCCATGGAGGCCGGCGACATCGACGTCACGGTGTTCCAGAACGCCGCCGGCCAGGGCAAGGGCGCGCTCGACGCGGCCTTGAAGATCGCCAAGGGCGAAAGCGTCGAGAAGAAGGTCTACATTCCCTTCGAGCTCGTCACGCCGGAAAACCTCAGGGACTACCAGAGCAAGAACTGATCCCTTCGGGGATCACGGGAATGCGGGCCACGGCCCGCATTCCCTCGCATGAGGCGAGAGGAGAACTGCCATGGTCAGCCCGACCACGATGGCCGCGGTCCGCAAGAGCGGTGCCGTTCCCACTTCGGAATACCTGCTGACGGCCGAGGGCGTGCGCAAGGAGTTCCCGGGTGTCGTCGCGCTCGATGACGTGACCTTCCGGCTGAAGCGCGGCAGCGTCCATGCGCTGATGGGCGAGAACGGCGCCGGCAAGTCGACGCTGATGAAAATCCTCGCCGGCATCTATCATCCCGACCGGGGAACGGTGCGATTGAAGGGCGTCGACATAAGGCTGGAATCGCCGCTCGACGCGCTGGAAAACGGCATTGCCATGATCCACCAGGAACTCAACCTGATGGCACCGATGACGGTGGCGGAAAACATCTGGATTCGCCGCGAACCGCTCACCCGCCTCGGCTTCGTCGACCATAGGGAGATGAACCGCAAGACGGCGGAACTGTTCAACCGGCTGAACATTTCCATCCATCCGCAGACCAAGGTCGGAGACCTGTCGGTCGCCAACCGGCAGATGGTCGAGATCGCCAAGGCGGTGTCATACGAATCCGACGTATTGATCATGGACGAGCCGACCTCGGCGCTGACCGAGCGCGAGGTGGAACATCTTTTCCAGATCATTCGCGGCCTGCGCGACCAGGGTATCGGCATCGTCTACATCACCCACAAGATGAGCGAACTGTTCGAGATCGCCGACGAATTCTCTGTCTTCCGCGACGGCAAGTATATCGGCACCCATGCCTCCACCGATGTGACGCGCGACGACATCATCCGCATGATGGTCGGCCGCGAGATCACCCAGATGTTCCCCAAGGAGGACGTGGCCCTCGGCGATGTCATGCTGTCGGTCAAGAACCTGACGCTTGACGGCGTCTTCCGTGATGTATCCTTCGACGTGCGGGCCGGCGAGATCCTCGGCGTGGCCGGCCTCGTCGGCTCCGGCCGATCCAATGTCGCCGAGACGATCTTTGGCGTGACGCCGGCCTCGTCCGGCACCATCGAGATCGACGGCAAGCCGGTCGACGTCTTCAGCCCGACGGAAGCGATCCGCAACCGCATGGCCTTCCTCACCGAAGACCGCAAGGAGACTGGCTGCCTGCTGATCCTCAACGTGCTGGAAAACATGCAGCTCGCCGTTCTCCAGGACAGGTTCGTCCGCAATGGTTTCGTCCAGCAGGCCGGCCTTTCGGCCGAATGCGAGGAAATGTGCCGCAAGCTGCGCGTCAAGACACCGAACATGAGCGAGCGGATCGAGAACCTGTCGGGCGGCAACCAGCAGAAAGTGCTGATCGGCCGCTGGATGCTGACCAATCCGCGCATCCTGATCCTCGACGAGCCGACCCGCGGGATCGATGTCGGCGCCAAGGCGGAAATCCACCGGCTGGTGACGGAGATGGCAAAGAACGGCGTCGCCGTGATCATGATCTCCTCGGAAATGCCCGAGGTGCTCGGCATGAGCGACCGGATCATGGTCATGCACGAGGGCCGCGTGACGGGCTTCCTCAACCGCGCGGAAGCAACACAGATCAAGGTCATGGACCTGGCGTCGCGCTGAGCCGCCGCCGATCATGAACCTTCGACGGAGAAACCTATGAAGAGCGAAACCATAGCCAAGACCGAGGTCGACCCGAGGACCGGAAAAATCCAGCACCGGAGCATCCCTCCGGAGGCGAACATCTTTCTCGTCCTGATCGGCATTGCCCTGATCTTCGAACTGCTCGGCTGGCTGTTCGTCGGCCAGAGCTTCCTGATGAACCCGCAGCGCCTGACGATCATGATCCTGCAGGTCTCGGTGATCGGCATCATCGCGGTCGGCGTGACCCAGGTCATCATCACCGGCGGCATCGACCTCTCGTCGGGCTCGGTCGTCGGCATGACGGCGATGTTCTCGGCGAGCTTCGCCCAGGCCTCGACCTGGCCGCGCGCGCTTTATCCGAGCCTGACCGACATGCCGTTCTTCGTGCCGATCGCGGTCGGCATCGCTGTCGGCCTGCTTGCCGGCTTCATCAACGGCCAGCTGATCGCCCGTACCAAGATCCCGCCCTTCATCGCCACGCTCGGCATGATGGTGACGGCGCGCGGCATTTCCAAATGGTACACCAAGGGCCAGCCCGTCTCGGGCCTGAGCGAAGACTTCATCTTCATCGGTACCGGGATTGCCCCGGTCGTCGTCTTCCTCGTCGTCGCGATCATCTTCCACGTCGCGCTGCGCTATACCCGCTACGGCAAGTTCACCTATGCGATCGGCGCCAATGTCCAGGCGGCACGCGTCTCGGGCATCAACGTCGAAGCCCACCTGATCAAGGTCTATGCGATCGCCGGCATGCTGGCGGGGCTGGCCGGCGTCGTTACCGCCGCGCGCGCCCAGACGGCGCAGGCCGGCATGGGCGTGATGTACGAACTCGACGCGATCGCCGCGGCCGTCATCGGCGGCACGTCGCTTGCCGGGGGTGCCGGTCGCATCACCGGCACAGTGATCGGCACGATCATCCTCGGCGTGATGACCTCCGGCTTCACCTTCCTTCGGGTCGACGCCTATTACCAGGAGATCATCAAGGGCATGATCATCGTCACAGCCGTCGTTGCCGACGTCTACCGGCAGAAAAAGCGCAAGGTCTGAGAAATAACTCCCACGGCGAAAGCCACCTGGCGACGCCCCGGCGCCGCCTTTTTCTTTCGATCAGGACGTTACCGCTTCGAAGTCATGGCCGAACGGCCGCCTTCCCTTTCGAATTCGACTACGGTCTTGGCGACCGGCAGGCCGAACTTGGTGACCAGCGCCGTGTTGAGCACCGTACCGTCGTTGCGCAGAACCATCTTGTCGTAGAAGCGGACCTTGTTCGCCTGCCTGGCGGAATCGAGATAGACGAGATAGTTGAACCGGGCGACATTGCCCTGGAGCGTCACCCGTGTCTCGCCGATCACATCCTCGCGGGAACCGGAATAGCTGCTCGGCCCGGTTTTCACGAAGCGCCAAGTCTTGCGGTCACGCGTTCCGTCGTCGAAGACGAAATCTTCCCGGAGCGTCAGCGTCTTGCCGTCCCATTTGCCGGTGAGATCAACGGTGAACTGGCGCTTCACGCCGTTGATGGCGCTGAAGGAGCCCGTTGCCTTGCTCTTGCCGGCAAAGAAGCTTTCGAGCGTAAAGGCCTCGGCAGCGGAGACGGCGGAAGCGGGCATGAGGACGGGAAGAACAAGGGCGACGAACACGGACCTGGTCTTGAACATCGGAGTGGCTCCTGTGTGAGGTTCTGCCCCATTTACGCATCGTCCCGGCCAATGGATCTGTCGCCGCGCTTCACCAGGGAATCGCTTGGCCGTCATGGGCGTAGAAGCCGCCGCTTGCGGACGCATCGAGCCCGTCGAGCACGGAGAGCATGCGCCGCACGCTGTCGTCGGGGCTGAACCTTTCATGACCGGCGGAGAAGCGGTCGGAGAGCGCGGTGGCGACGGTTCCAGGGTGAAGCGCCGCAACCACCGCCAGCGGCCGCGTGCGGGCGATCTCGATCGCGGCGGTGCGGACGATCTGGTTCAACGCCGCCTTGGAGGCACGGTAGGAGACCCAGCCGCCAAGCCGGTTGTCGCCGATCGAGCCCACACGCGCCGAGAGAAACGCCATCAGGGCACGGCGATCACGGGCGAGCAGGGGAGAGAAGTGCTTGAGCACCAGGGCCGGACCGATGGCATTGAGCGCGAACTGGTCTGCCATGGCATCGGCGCGAATGGCCCTGATCGTCTTCTCGGGCCCGACACCGTCAATGGTTAGGGCCCCGGTGGCGCAGACGATCACATCGAAACTGGCGCCCTCGTCCTGGAACCGCTCGGCCGCAGCCGACACGGATGCCTCATCAGTCACGTCGAAACCGTCGTCGCGGCGCGACAGGCCGGAGGCGGCAGCGCAGGCGGGATCGTCGCGGAAAGCCTGAAGATAGGCGGAACCGATACCGCCGGACGCGCCGAGCACCAATGCGCGATAACCGTCCCCGAGCGACGGCAGTGCCCCGTTTTCCATGATCGACCCTCCGCACTTTTATTCGAGGGCATCGGGTACTTGTCCCCGACACCTCTGCGATCCATTACGGGAGCAGGCCGGCCGCGGATCATTCGGGGCGGGCGTGAAGGACGACTATCCCTCGACCTTCACCCAGCGCTTCTCGGCATAGGACTGTGCCATGGCATGAACGCTGCGCTCGATCCTGAGGCCGTCGTCGAAGCCGATCACATGCGCCTTGTCGCCGCCGATCGCGGCGATCAGTTCCCGGCATTCGATGACCTTCAGGTCGTTGAAGCCAAGGCCATGGCCGGGGGCCGGGATGAAGCGGTCATAGGGCTTGTGATGCGGGGCAGCGAGAATGGTGCGGAAGCCCTGCTCCTCCGAGCGGCCGGAAGCCTGGTAGAGCTGTAACTCGTTCATGCGCTCCTGGTCGAAGAGGATCGAGCCGGCCGAGCCAAAAATCTGCACGGCAATGCGGCCCTTGCGGCCCCAGGCCGAACGATTGGCCATCAGCGCGGCGGAGATGCCGCCCTCGAGGCGCAGCAGCACGCTGGCAATGTCGTGGTTCTCGACCGGGCGATTGCCGCCGCTCGCCAGCGGCCGCGTCTCATAGGGCTTCACCATGTCGGTCACCACCGCCTCCACATGGCCGAACAGCGTGAAGAGCAGCGACAGCGGATGCACGGCAAAATCGTCGAGCGCGCCATAGCCGGACGAGGCTTCGCTCTTCCAGTAGAAGGGCTGGGCCGGGTCGGCCATGAAATCCTCATCCATCTCGACGCGGACATGGTTGACCGCACCGATCGCACCTTCCTCGATCAGGCGGCGCATATGGCGGATCATCGGGTTCTGGATGTAGTTATAGCCCATGACCGCAACCTTGCCGCTGCGGGAGGCGGCGTCGCGCATGCGGGTCGCATCGGCCAGCGCCGGCGCCATCGGCTTTTCGCACCATACATGCTTGCCGGCCTCCAGCGCCGCGATCGCCATCTCGGCGTGGAAGGCGTTCGGCGTCGTCACGGAGATGACGTCGATCGACGGATCTGACATGAGGTCGCGCCAGTTGCCGGTCGACCCGGCAAAGCCCAACTCATTCGCCTTTCTTGCCGCCAGCTCCGCATTGACCTCGGCGAGCGTTACAAGACGCGGACGCTCGACATCGCCGAAAATGCTCGCCACATTGTTCCACGCCAAGGCGTGGCACTTGCCCATATAACCGGTGCCGATGAGCCCGATGCCGAGACCCGCCATGTCTTCCTCCCAGAAGTCGATGCGTGGAATGTCGATCAGCGCTTACGGATTGTCGCGCTGATAAATCCAGTCGTGGTCCGGATGGTTCTCAAAACGCCACTTGCGCAGCGGGCCGGCCATGACGTTGAGGTAGTACATCTCATAGCCATAGGGCGCGCCGCAGGGGTGATGTCCCTTCGGCACCAGGACCACGTCGCCGTCGCTGACCGCCATCGTCTCGTCGAGCGAACCGTCCTCGGTGAAGACCCGCTGGAAACCGAAACCCTGGGCCGGATTGAGGCGGTGATAGTAGCTCTCCTCGAGATAGGTCATCTCGGGAAACCTGTCCTCGTCGTGACGGTGCGGCGGATAGGACGACCAGTTTCCCGACGGGGTGAAGACTTCCGTCACCAGCAGCGCGTCGGCGACGTCGCGATCCTCCATCGCGATCGGATGGATGTAGCGGGTGTTGGCGCCCTTGCCGCGCTCGACGAGCGAAATGCCCGCCGGGCCAATCACCTGTGCCTCGCGGCCGGGCATGGCGGGCGCCGTACAGACGGCCAGCGTGCAGTCGGTGGTAGCGGTCGCCGACCAGTCGGAACCGGCCGGCACATAGACGCAATGCGGCGGGGTGCGCTCGAAGACGCTCATGCGGTCACCGAGTTCGCCGAAGTCCTTGCCGGCGCCCGAGATCCTGGCCTTGCCTTCGACCAGGACGAGAATGACCTCGGTCTCGCCGGTCGCTTCAGTGGCCGTCTCCCCGGCCTTCAGCCGATAGAGGCCGAAGCCGACATAACCCCAGCCGACATCGGCCGGCGTGATGTCATGCACCTTGCCAAAGGAAGCCTTCGGCTTGCGCAGCAGATCGCTCATCCCTCGTCTCCCTTGTCGTCCCTCGCCGCAGCCTCGTCTGCCGGAGGCTTTGCACCCGGCTCCGTTTTCGGCGCCACGAACAGGGCGTATCCCGCATAAGCAGCCGCGGCGAAGAAAATGATGGCCCAGCCCGGTTCCCCGTTCAGATGCTCCACGAGCCCCCAGGCCGCAGGGGCTGCGACAGTCAGGACACGGCGCCAGAGCGGGGCGAAGAACGGATGCTGCGGATCGAGAAATTTCACGCTGTCTCCTTGTCCAGCCCGGCCTCCCTGGCCATGGCTTTCAGCGATTTCAAACCAAGGCTCTGGTAGTCGAAGGGATTGCGGACATCCGGGTCCTGCTCCGCCTCGATGACCAGCCAGCCTTGGTAACCATGCTCGGCGGCAATCCGCAAGACCGGTGGGAAGTCGACACCGCCTTCCACGTCGCCTGGCACGGTGAACACGCCAAGGCGCACGCCTTCGAGGAAGGACAGGTTCTCGTCACGGACCTGCCGGGCGATGACCGGCCGGATGTTCTTCGCATGGATATGGCCGACGCGGTGCATGTGGTTCTTCGCCACCCGCTCCGGATCACCACCGCCGAACAGGCAATGGCCAGTGTCGAGCAGGAGCTTGGCATGCGGACCGGTATGGGCCATCAGCCTGTCGATCTCGTCTTCGCTCTCGACGATCGTACCCATGTGATGATGGTAGACGAGCGTAATCCCCTGCCCGGCGGCATACTCGGCCAAGGCCTCGACGCCGGCGCCGAACCCGGCCCACTGCGCTTCGGCAAGCTTCGGACGGTCGTTGACCGCCACCGCATCATTGCCGTGGATGGCATTGGACGTCTCGCAGACGATGATGACCTTCGAGCCCATGGCCTTCAGCAGATCGAGCGCCGGCTGCATCGCCGCCTTCTCGTCCTCGACCGAATGGGTAAGCAGGTTCAGCGAGTGCCAGCCGGACACATAGCGCAGGCCGCGCGGCTCAAGCACGGCCTTGAGGCCGGCCGCATCCTGCGGGAACTTGTGGCCCTTCTCGATGCCGTCAAAACCGATCTTCGCGGTTTCGTCGAGGCACTGTTCGAGGCTGATATGGGCGCCAAGCGAGCGATCGTCGTCGTTCGACCAGGCAATCGGATTGGTACCGTAGGAGATCATGCTTAGCGTCTTTCCTTGAGAGCCGCCTCATAGCGGAGACGGGCTTGATTGACTTCGGCGCGGGGCGAGACTTGCGGAACGGCGACGTCCCAGAAATGCCCGCCGGCCTCCGGCGTCGGATAGGGGTCGGTGTCGATGACGATGACCGTCGTGACGGTCGCCCCGCGTGCTACGGCAAGCGCTTCTTCGAGCTCGGCGATCGAGGACACCTTGCGGGCGCTCGCCCCCATGGAGCCGGCGTGGGCGGCGAAATCGATAGCCATCGGGTGCACATTGCTGTGGGCGTAGAGATTGTTAAACTCGGCTCCGCCGGTGCCAATCTGCAGCCGGTTGATGCAGCCGTAGCCGCGATTGTCGGTGATGACGAGGGTGATCTTGACGCCCATGGCGACGGAGGTGGCGAGCTCCGAATTCATCATCATGTAGGAGCCGTCGCCGACCATGACGATGACGTCGCGATCCGGCTCGGCCATCTTGATGCCGAGACCGCCGGCGATCTCGTAGCCCATGCACGAGAAGCCGTATTCCATATGATAGGAGAGCGGCAGCTTGGCCTTCCACAGCTGGTGCAGCTCGCCCGGCATGGTGCCGGCCGCGCACATGACGACCGTGTTGTCGCGCGACTGACGCTGCACCGCCCCGATCACCTGCATGTCGGTCGGGAGTGCATTGCCATCCTTCGGCGGTGCGGTCACCGCATCGGCCTTGGCGAACCAGCCGGCCTTGATGGCGGAGTCCGGCGGGGTGAAGCGATGATCGCCAAGCGCGGCCGACAGTCTTTCAAGGCCGATCTTGGCGTCCGACGTTAGAGGAAGCGCGTCATGCTTGCTGCTGTCATAGGCCTGGACGTTGAGCGCCAGGATGCGCCGCTCCGGGTTCTTGAACAGGCCCCAGGAGCCGGTGGTGAAATCCTGAAAACGCGTGCCGACGCCGAACACCAAGTCGGCCTTTTCGGCGATGATATTGGCGCATTGGGCGCCGGTCACGCCGACCGGGCCAAAATTGCGCTCATGGTCCCAGGCGAGCGCCGACTTGCCGGCCTGCGTTTCGACGACCGGGATGCCGTGTTTCTCGATGAAAGCCTTGAGCGTCTCCGTCGCGCCGGAAAAATGCACGCCGCCGCCGGCGACGATGACCGGGTTCTTCGCCGCCCTCAGAGCCGCAACCGCCGCCTCGAATTCCTGCGCATCGGGCTCCGGTCGGCGCTGCCGCCAGACCTTCGGCTCGAAGAAGCTCTCGGGAAAATCGTATGCCTCGGCCTGCACGTCCTGGCAGAAGGACAGCGTGACCGGCCCGCAATCGGCCGGGTCCGTCATGGTGCGCAGGGCGCGCGGCAGCGCCGTCAGCAACTGCTCGGGCCGCATGATGCGGTCGAAATAGCGGCTGACCGGCTTGAAGCAGTCATTGACCGTCATCGTGCCGTCGCCGAAGTCCTCCAGCTGTTGCAACACCGGATCGGGACCCCGATTGGCGAACACATCGCCCGGAATGAACAGCACCGGTAGGCGGTTGACATGGGCGAGCGCGGCGGGGGTCACCATGTTGGTCGCACCCGGACCGATCGACGAGGTCACCGCCATGGCCCGCCGCCGGCGCAGCTGCTTGGAATAGGCGATCGCCGCATGGGCCATCGACTGCTCGTTCTGGCCGCGCAACGTCTGCAGCCGATCCCGCACGCCGTAAAGCGCCTCGCCGATGCCGGCGACATTTCCGTGGCCGAAGATCGCCCAGACACCGGCAATATAGGGAACGCCGTCCTCGTTCAGCTGGTTGGCGAGGTAGCGCATCATTGCCTGCGCCGCCGTCAGTCTCACCGTTTTCATGCCTTCTCTCCCAGTGCGCCCGATCCTTGCCGGGCCTTGTCCCAGACGGAACAGAGGCTATGGTAACGCTGCGCCATTTCTTCCACGGCCTGTCCGTCGCTGATCGCGCCGGACAGCCATTTGCGTGCCGCCTCGCCGAAGATCGTCCGGCCGACGGCAAAACCCTTCACCAGATCGAAGCGGGCGGCAAGCGCGAAGCTCTCCTCCAGCTCGGCCTGCGGCGCGTCGAGCCCAAGCACGACGATGCCGCGGGTATAGGGATCGTGGCGCTCGACGGCAGCGCAGGCATTGGCCCAGGAGGCTTCGGTGCGCATCGGCTCGAGCTTCCACCAGTCGGGATAGACGCCGATCTCGTAGAAGCGGTCGATGATCCGGGCGACCGTGTCGTCATCCGTCGGGCCGACCTTCGACGGAATGACCTCGAGCAGCATTTCGAGGCGGTTGCGGCGAGCGGCAGCAAACAGCTGAAGCACGGTCGCCTCCTGCTCGGCGCGCATCTCAGCCGTGTCATCCGGGTGATAGAAGCACAGGACCTTGACGACGTTTTCGACCGGCCATTCCACTAGACCGCCGAAGTCCGGCCCCAGTTCGGGCTCGAGCGTCAGCGGTCGCGAGCCCGGCCATTCCACCGGTCGCCCGATCCACAGGCCAGATCCGCTCGCGGCATAAAGCGCATCGCGGCCGAGCCTGCCGTCGCACAGGATGCCGTAGCCGGGCGCGCCACCGGCAACTTCAAGCGCGGCTTTCAGACATAGCTTCTTGAAAGCCCCGATCCGCTCGCGGGCCACGCCCGCCTCGTCGGCCATGGCCTCCAGCTGCATGCGGTGATCGAAGGCGAAGACGCGCATCTGCGACCAGTCGCCCTTGCGGTTGGTGGACCAGTGCACCTGCTCCAGCGCCTCGTCCTTGCGCAGTGCCCTGTTGCGGACGCCGGTCTTGAAGAAATATTGCAGCTCCTCCCAGCTCGGATAGGCGGGCGTGCAGCCGTGTCGCGAGACGGCGAAGGCGCCGCAGGCATTGGCGAATTTGAGGCTGGTCGGCCAGTCCTCCCCCGTCAGCCACCCCTTCATGAGGCCGGACATGAAGCCGTCACCGGCGCCGAGCACGTTGAACACCTCGATCGGAAAGCCTTCGCCCGTCTGGCCTTCGTCGAGGCTGTCGGGGATCGTGCCCTCGAAGACGACGGCGCCCATCGCGCCCCGCTTGCAGACCAGCGCCGCGTCGGAAACCCGGCGAACGGCCTTCAGTGCCTCGACCGTGTCGGTGGTGCCGCCGGCGATGTGGAATTCCTCCTCCGTGCCGACGATCAGGTCGAACAGATGCAGCGTCGCCTGCAGCTTGGCGGTGACCGCCCTGGATTCGATGTAGCGGCTTTCGCCCGCGCCATGGCCGGCGAGTCCCCAGAGATTGGGACGATAGTCGATGTCGAGCGCGGTTTTGGCGCCACCTTCGCGGGCGATCATCAGCGCCTTCAAGACCGCCGCCTCGGTGCGCGGATGCGACAGATGCGTGCCGGTCGCCAGCACGCAACGCGCCGAACCGATGAATTCGGGATCGACGTCGTCTTCACACAGCGCCATGTCGGCGCAGTTCTCGCGGTAGAAGATCAGCGGAAACTGGTGCTCGTCGCGTATGCCCAGGAGAACGAGCGCCGTCAGCCGCTGCGAATCGGTCTTGACGCCGCGCACATCGACTCCCTCGCGCACCAGCTGCTCGCGGATGAACCGCCCCATATGCTCGTCACCCACACGGGTGAGAACCGCGGACTTCAGCCCGAGCCGGGCCGTGCCGGCGGCAATGTTGGTGGGCGAACCGCCGATATACTTGTTGAAGGAGGCCATGTCCTCCAGCCGGCCACCGACCTGCGCGCCATAGAGGTCGACCGAAGATCGGCCGATCGTGATCAGATCGATTTTTGCCAAGCGAACCTCCTTTAAGGGCGGCGGGTCGCTTTCCTCGCCGTCCACTCCGTGCAAGGCCATCGCGGTGCGGCGGCCATTCTCTCTCCTTAGAAATGGACTTTAAATTCTATTTTTGAATTTTTCAATACGAATATTCAGCTATCCTGTCGCGCCGTCCCGACCGCGACCGAAAGCGTGATGGCGAGGCACAGGGTCGCCGACAGGGAACGGAAGGCGCCGAAATCCACCTCCGAGACCGAGAGCGTGATGGCGTCGAACCTGCGCAAGGGACTGACGATGGTATCGGTCACGGCAACGATCGGAATCCCCTTCTTCGCCACCTCCTCGACCAGTTCCATCGTCTCGGCGGAATAAGGGGAAAAGGTGATGGCCAGCAGGACATCACCCGGCCGGATCGCGTGGTGGTTTTCCAGCTTGCCGACGGCGCTGTGCAGCATGGCCGGAACATTCATCTTTTCCAGCGCATAGGCCATGTAGCTGGCGACCGGGAAGGAACGGCGCAGGCCGATGATGTGGATCATCCCGGCGCCGGCAAGCACCTCCACCGCCCGTTCCAGCATTTCCGGCTCGACCGACTTCAGCAGGCCTTCGAGTGAGGTGCGGCCGGCCTCGACGAATTCGGCCAGCAAGGCGGTCGGGCTGCCCTCCCCCATGTCGCGAATGTGCTGCAGGCGGGTGGAATAGTCGGGCCAGCCACCGACGAAGGAATCGCGAAACAGCTTCTGCATTTCAGAAAAGCCGGAAAAGCCGAGGATCTGGCAAAAGCGCATGAAGGCCGACGGCTGGACACCGGCGCCTTCCGCCATTTCGGCGACGGTCGAAACCGCGATGCGATCCTTGTTGGCGGCAACGTAATCGGCACACTGACGCAGCCGCTTCGGCAGGCTTTCCGACACTTCAAGCAGCCGCTCCTCGAAAGCCTTGATGCTGTTCGGCCCGCCGGTTTCCGTCATGACTGTCCTTTCCGCAATGCCGCTTGACACAAGCGATATCGCAATCTAGCAAAATAGAATTAATATTCCAAACGGAGATTTGGATTCACGCGGCGCCCCGCGCCTCCGTTTTACCGCCGTATCGCGGCGCGAAGCAGGGGCAGACGCAAACGGTGTTTAGGGCGCTTGCAGCCGGTTCGGCAAGGCGACCAAGGGAGGAGAAGATCATGGTGACGAGATTGGCCCTTCTGGGCGCGGGGCGGATCGGCAAGGTGCATGCACGCGCGATCGCCGAGGACAAGCGGGCGAAGCTGGTTGCCGTCGCCGACGCCTTTCCCGAGGCAGCCAGGGTAATTGCCGAGGCTTCGGGCGCGGCGGTAAAGACGATCGACGAGATCGAGGCCGACAGGGACATCGACGCCGTCATCATCTGCACGCCGACCAACACCCATGCCGACCTGATCGAGCGCTTCGCCCGAGCCGGAAAGGCGATCTTCTGCGAAAAGCCGATCGACCTCGACGTTAACCGCGCCCGCGCCTGCCTCGAAACGGTCCGCGCGGTCGGCGGCAAGGTCATGCTCGGCTTCAACCGCCGCTTCGACCCGCATTTCCAGGCCGTGCGCCGGGAGATCGACCAGGGCACGATCGGTAAGGTGGAGATGGTGACGATCACCAGCCGCGACCCCGGCGCGCCCCCGGCGGACTATATCAAGGTCTCTGGCGGCATCTTCCGCGACATGACCATTCACGACTTCGACATGGCGCGCTTTCTGCTCGGCGAGGAGATCGACACCGTGATGGCCTTCGCCTCCGTACTGGTCGACCCGAAGATCGGCGAGCTTGGCGACTATGATTCGGCAAGCCTGATCCTGACGACGAAGAGCGGCCGCCAGGCGATCATCTCCAACTCCCGCCGCGCAACCTACGGCTACGACCAGCGTATCGAGGTCCACGGTTCGCTCGGAGCGGTATCGGCGGAAAACCAGCGGCCGGTGTCGATCGAGGTCGCCACCAAGGACGGCTACACCCGCCCGCCGCTGCATGATTTCTTCATGACCCGCTACACGGCGGCCTATGCCGCCGAGATTTCGGCCTTCATCGACAGCCTGGAAAAGGGTACGCCGCTTTCGCCCTCCGCCGAGGACGGGCTGATCGCGCTGGCGCTGGCCGACGCGGCATTGAAGTCGGTGGCTCTAAAGGCGGCGGTGAAGGTCGTCTACTGAGGCTTCAGGCTCGATGCCGTCTTCGGCATTCAGCGCCGCCGCGATCGTCGCGTGCATTCCGTCCAGATAGAAGCCCCAAACGTTCCATTGGTGCGCTCATGGATGTTCTCGCCTCAGACAACGGCCCTGATCGTCACGTCAATCTCCTTGCGCTCTGTCCATCCTTGGTCAAGAAATGGACGCGGCGCCGTTCCGGCAACGGGGAAAAAGACGGAAACAGGTCATCCGCTCGGTCAACCAGAAGGGCTTCAAACACGGCATGCGCACGTCCCCTCCGCCGGCAGGCGACCCGTTCATCGTGATCGGCCACATCAACCATGACCGTATATGGCGGCTGAACGCACCCTTACGCTCCGGTGCCCGGATATCCTGGTCGGACCGGCGCGTGCGCCTGGGCGGCGGCGGCTATTATACGGCGCGGCGGCTGATGGAGCTCGACCATCCGGTCTGTCTCGTCTCGACGCTGAAAGGGGATCACCATGGACGATGGGCGCGCGACGCTCTAGCCGGTCGGGCCTATGACCTAAGCCATGTCGGCACGGCGGAGGGCGACACCGAGTGCGCCGACATCCTGCTCGAGCCGAACGGAGAGCGGACGATCCTTTCCGACGAGAAGCGCGCCAGCCGCAGCTTCGACCTCTCGGCGCCGGTCGAAGGCAAGGCCTTCTACGTCAACGGCGCCCGGTTGTGTGACGCCATAATCGAATCGCTGCAACAGGCCCCGCTGGTCCTCTCGCAATTCCCGCTGGGCAGCCCGACGCCACGGCCCGCCGATGTCATGGTCGGCTCGAAGGCCGATTTTCCGGGCGAGACGATCGATCAGATCTGGGGCAAAGCCACCGATATTTCCGGCCCGCGGCTGCGGCAACTCGCTCTGACCGACGGCCCGCGCGAGATCACCCTTTTCGATGGAAGCGAGCGCCGCGATGTGCACGTCGGCGCGCCCGTATCGAGCCACGACACGATTGGCGCCGGCGACAGCTTCAGCGCCGCCCTGCTGCATGCCCTGCTGGACGGCGCCCCGCTCGCCGAGGCCGCCGAATGGGCGGGCGAGGCGACGGCGCAATGGCTGCGGCAGCGCGACGCAAGCGCCGGGACGGACTGGGGCGACGAGCCAGTGCTGGGGTGAAACGGCCAAGGTGGTGCAGCGGCGCCCCACATTGTCGCCACACAAACATTTGAAATAAAGTCAAAAAAATCGCGGGAACCTTTTCCCGGCCCGAATGTTCGTGTCGGCGTAATGGAGAAGGCAATGACCCCTGGCAATTCCACCTGGACCGATCCGGTCGAACTCAAGCTGCAATCCGGATTGAAGCGAACGTTCCGCGAACCCTATGACGCCCTCTATTTCCTCGAGGAGGAATGGCCGACCCGCAGCGGCGTCGCCTTTGAACGGGCCAAGCGCTGGTGCCGGCTGGCGATCGAAACCGACGAGGCCGTGTTTGTCGCCCGCAAGGCCTTCATCGCCGCCGCCCGCCAGGCCGGCATGCTGGCCGATGGCGACGGCACCGGGCAGGATTCGTCCGGCGGCCAAAAGGCCGTCGCCTGACACGCTGGCCGCTCGCTGGCCTTACCACTTTTCGCCATCGCAGCCGACGTCCGCGCGTTTGTGGTCTGCTCACCATCCCCCAGGCTCGACGCCGGCCGTTCACCCGCGGATCGGTTCCGCCGGCCGAGGCTTGCGCTGAATGCCAACACAAAAACCGCATTGTGTGCGGGCCGGCGAGATGCCAGTATTTGTTGCAGTGCGCCATGGGCTGAAAGGCCCGAACGGAAAGAGCGCCAGGAACAGGGGAATTTCATGACCGATGCTTTGCTCGCCGCCAGGCCCAATCTCCTCCGCAGTCTTGCGCTCGGCCTTGCCGCCACCGTGGCCGTCATTCTCTCCGGTCCGGCGCTGGCCGCCCAGAAAGACCTGACGCTCGGCATGACCATCGAGCCGGCCGGCCTCGACCCGACGATTGCCGCACCCGTCGCCATCGGCCAGGTCACCTGGCAGAACATCTTCGAGGGTCTGGTGACGATCGACCGCGACGGCAAGATCAAGCCGCAGCTGGCAAAAAGCTGGGAGATCTCCGAGGACGGTCTGACCTATACCTTCAAGCTCGAAGACGACGTGAAATTCCATGACGGCGAGGTATTCGATTCGGCCGTGGCCAAGGCCTCGCTGGAGCGTGCCCGCGGCGCCGACAGCGTCAATCCGCAGAAGCGCTTCTTCGCTGCCATCGACACGATCGAGACGCCAGATGCCGCAACCCTGGTGCTGAAGCTGAAGGAACCGGCCGGCAGCCTGCTCTACTGGCTCGGCTGGCCGTCCTCGGTGATCGTGGGCACCAAGAGCGCGGCTGAGGCCAAGATCACGCCGATCGGCACCGGCCCCTTCAAGTTTGTCAGCTGGGCCAAGGGCGACAAGGTGGAGCTTTCCGCCAATCCCGACTACTGGAACGAAGACATCAAGGTGAAGCTGGACAGGGTCACCTTCCGCTTCATCGCCGATCCGCAGGCGCAGGCCGCCGCGCTGAAATCGGGCGATGTCGACGCCTTCCCGGAATTCGGCGCGCCGGAACTGGTGGAAAGCTTCAAGGACGACGCGAAACTGACGACCGTGATCGGCAATACCGAGCTCAAGGTCGTGGCCGGCATGAACAACCAGCGCAAGCCGTTTGACGACAAGCGCGTGCGCCAGGCGCTGATGATGGCGCTCGACCGCTCGGTGATCGTCGACGGCGCTTGGTCGGGCTACGGCACGCCGATCGGCAGCCACTACACGCCCAACGACCGCGGATACATCGACCTGACCGGCACCTACCCCTACGATCCGGAAAAGGCCAAGGCGCTTCTGGCAGAGGCCGGCTATCCGGACGGCTTCACCTTCACGATCAAGACGCCGCAAATGGCCTACGCGCCGCGTTCCGCCCAGGTGATGCAAGCGCTATTTGCCGAGATCGGCGTGACGATGAACATCGAGCCGACCGAGTTCCCGGCCAAATGGGTGCAGGACGTCTTCAAGGGTCGCGACTTCGACATGACCATCGTCGCCCATGCCGAGCCGATGGACATCGACATCTATGCCCGAGACCCCTACTATTTCGGCTATGACAACCCTGCCTTCGCCGAGATCCTGAAGAAGATCGAGGCGACTGCCGACGCCGCAGAACAGGACAAGCTCTACGGCGAGGCGCAGAAGATCCTCGCCGAGGACGTGCCGGCGCTGTTCCTGTTCGTCATGCCCAAGCTCGGCATCTGGGACAAGAAGCTGAAGGGCCTGTGGGAAAACGAGCCGATCCCGTCCAACGTGCTGACCGAGGTCTATTGGGAGGAGTGAGGAACGGCTCAGCTGGATCGAGGCCCAGAATGACTGTCTCCCCCTCTGGCCTGCCGGCCATCTCCCCCACAAGGGGGGAGAGGACCCGGGGCCGCCGTCCTGCCTCCAACCAAGATTTCCAGGGTCTGGCTGAATCCAAATCACCGCGCGATCACTGGGGCAAGTTTGCAAGTTGTCCGTCTGGTCTTCTCCCCCCTTGTGGGGGGAGATGGCCGGCAGGCCAGAGGGGGTGTCATACGATGAGAAGCCTCCCATGCTAACGCTTATCACCCGCCGGCTCGGCAGTCTTCTCCTGACGCTCGCCGCCGTCTCCGTCCTGATCTTCGTCGTCATGGACGTGCTGCCCGGCGATCCGGCGGCGATCATGCTCGGCACCTCGGCGAGCCCCGACACGCTGGCCGCTCTTCGCCACGAACTCGGCCTCGATCAGCCGTTGCTGGTGCGCTATTTCCTCTGGCTCGGCGGCCTGGCGACCGGCGATCTCGGCAATTCCTATACCTATGGCGTGCCCGTGGCCGGCCTGATTGCCGAGCGCCTGGCCGTCACCCTGCCGCTCGCCGTGATGGCGATCCTGATCTCGGTCGTGATCGCCATCCCGCTCGGCGTCGCCTCGGCGGCAAAACGCAATTCGAGCTTCGACTATCTCGCCGGCATACTCTCCCAGCTGTTCATCGCCGTGCCCGGCTTCTGGGTTGCGCTTCTGTTGATCCTCGCCTTCTCGATCTCGCTCGGCTGGACGCCGGCCGGCGGATTTCCCGGCTGGGAGGCGGGGATACTCGCCGGGCTCAAGGCCCTGCTCCTGCCGGCGATAGCCCTGGCTTTGCCGCAGGCCGGCGTGCTGACGCGGGTGACGCGGTCCGCGGTGCTCGAAGTGCTGCACGAGGATTTCGTCCGCACCGCTCGCGCCAAGGGCCTGCCGCGCCGGGCAGCACTCTGGCGCCATGCCGTGCCCAACGCGCTGGTGCCGGTCATCACCATTCTCGGACTGCAATTCACCTTCCTGATCGCCGGCGCCATCCTGATCGAGAACGTCTTCAGCCTGCCCGGCCTTGGCCGCCTCGCCTATCAGGCGCTGAGCCAGCGCGACGTCATCGTCATGCAGGATGTGGTGCTGTTCTTCGCCGGCCTCGTCATCATCATGAACTTCCTGGTCGACATCGCCTACCTGATCCTCGATCCGCGGCTGAGGGGGCACGGCCGATGAGCGCACCCGTCGACAAGACCACGGCAAGACCTGCGGCCGGCAGCCCGTGGCTGATCCTGCGCCGGCCCAATCTGGCGATCGGCGGCGCGATCATCCTGGCGCTGGCGGCGGTGGCCCTGCTGTCGCTCATCTGGACGCCGCTTCCGCCGACCAGGATGCAGATCATCCACAAGCTGAAGGCGCCGCTCGCCCATGGCCTGCTCGGCACCGACCAGTTCGGCCGCGACATCGCCTCGATGCTGATGGTCGGGGCGTGGAACTCGCTGTCGACGGCGGCGATCGCCGTCGCGCTCGGCGGCGCGGCCGGCACCGCACTCGGCGTGCTTGCCGCCGCGCGCCGGGGACTGACCGAAGCCTTCGTCATGCGGGCCAATGACGTGATCTTCGCCGTGCCGCCGATCCTCTCGGCGATGATGCTCGGCGCGCTGATGGGGTCGGGCCGCTTCACCGCGATCATCGCCATCGCCGTCTTCATGGTGCCGGTCTTCGCCCGGGTAACGGTCAGTGCCGCCCGGCAGATCTGGGCGCGCGACTATGTGCTCGCCGCCCGCGGCGCCGGCAAGGGACCCTTGCTGATCACGTTCGAACACGTCCTTCCCAACATCTCCAGCCAGATCATCGTCCAGGCAACGATCCAGCTCGGCCTGGCAATCCTGACCGAGGCGGGCCTGAGCTTCCTCGGCCTCGGCATGCCACCGCCGGCGCCCACCTGGGGCCGCATGCTGGCCGATGCCCAGACCTATCTCGGCCTGGCGCCCTGGCTCGCAATCCTGCCGGGCCTTGCCATCGCACTCACCGTCTTCGGCTTCAACATGCTGGGCGACGGGTTGCGCGACCTGCTCGATCCGCGCGACAAGGGGAGGATGTGACGATGACGGACGCCCCTCTCCTCTCCGTTCGTGATCTCTCCGTGTCGATCCGCCTCGGCGACGGGCGCCGCGTGCCGATCCTGACCGACATGGCCTTCGATCTCGACGCCGGTGACACGCTGGGCGTAGTCGGCGAAAGCGGATCGGGCAAGTCGCTGCTGGCGCTTTCGATCATGGGGCTGTTGCCCGGCGTGGCAGAAGCGACCGGCACGATCGCGCTTGACGGCGAAAACTTGATCGAGGCATCGGAGGAGCGCCTGTGCGAGATCCGCGGCGACCGCATCGGCATGATCTTCCAGGAACCGATGACCGCGCTCAACCCGGCTATGACCATCGGCGACCAGATTGCCGAAGGACTGGTCTGGCACAGGGGCCTCTCCTGGCGCGACGCGCGGGCGCAGGCCGTGGACCTGCTCGACCAGGTCCGCATTCCCGATGCGAAACGCCGGGCTAAGAGCTATCCGCACGAAATGTCCGGCGGCCAGCGCCAGCGGGTCGGCATCGCCATTGCGCTGGCGTTGAAGCCCGCCCTGCTGATCGCCGACGAACCGACCACCGCGCTCGACGTCACGGTGCAAGCGGAGGTGCTCGACATTCTGGGCGAGTTGGCCGGCGAATATGGCATGGCACTGATGCTGGTCAGCCACGATCTCGGCGTCATCGCCCGCATGTGCCGGCGCACCCTGGTGCTCTATGCCGGGCGCCGGATGGAAGAAGGCGCGACTCGGGACGTGCTGACGGTGCCGCGCAATCCCTATACGCGGGGCCTGATCGCCGCCGTACCGAAGCGCATCGGCGACGGCGGCCGGCTTTCGACCATCCGCGGCACTGTGCCCGGCTTCGACCGGCTGCCGCCCGGCTGCGTCTTCTCCGATCGCTGTCCGGACGTGATTGACGCCTGCCGCGCGGGTGAACCCCGCTGGACGAGCCTTGCCGACGGCCGCGGCGTGCGCTGTATCCGGGCGACGGAAGAGGAGGCGAAGTGATGGGCGGCCGTTTCCGAAGCTTTCCGTTTGTAGAGATGCCCCTCACCCTGACCCTCTCCCCGCAAAGGGCAGGGGAATCGCATATGGATTTTGAGCAGCGCACGAAGCAGGCTCCCTCTTCTCCCCAGCGGGGAGAAGGTGGCCCGCAGGGCCGGATGAGGGGGGCGCGAAGCGCACAAGGTGTGCCGGGCAGCCCCCTCATCGCCTCGCATACGCTCGGCACTTCTCCCCGCTGGGGAGAAGAGGGAGGCTGGAGTCGCCCCAGGCATCCCATATGGGATTGCCTTGCCCACAAGGGGGAGAGGGAGCGGCCGACGCGGTGCCGCTCGTCCCTTCTCCCCGTCAAGACGGGGAGAAGGTGCCGGCAGGCGGATGAGGGGCGAGGGGCGCGCAACCCATGACCCGTCCCCTCCTCGATATCCGCACGCTTTCCCGCGACTATGTCAGCCACTCCCTGTTCGGCGCTCCGCACCACACGCGCGCCCTCGACGAAGTGTCGCTCACCGTCGACGCCGGCGAGATCTTCGGCCTGGTGGGCGAGAGCGGTTGCGGCAAGTCGACGCTTGCGCGGCTCGTCATGGCGCTCGACAAACCGACGTCCGGGCATGTGATCTTCGACGGCGACGATCTCTTCTCGCTGCCCCCCAAGGAACTGATGCGCCGGCGCGAAAACTTCCAGATGGTGTTCCAGGACCCGTTCGGCTCGCTCGACCCACGCCAGAAGGTCGGCCGCATCGTCGCCGAACCGCTGCACGTGCTGGCGCGAAAACCCGGACGGGCGGAAATCCGCGAACGCGTCATCGACATGCTGGAGAGCGTCGGGCTGAAAGCCGAGCATGCCGAGCGCCATCCCCACGAGTTTTCCGGCGGCCAGCGCCAGCGCATTGCGATCGCCCGCGCGCTCATCACCGAACCCAAGCTGGTGGTGGCCGACGAGGCTGTCTCGGCACTCGACCTGTCGGTCCAGGCGCAGGTGCTCAACCTGTTGATGGATCTGCGCGCGAAGCGCGGCGTGACCTTCCTGTTCATTACCCACAATCTCGCCGTGGTCGACTGCATCGCCGACCGGGTCGGCGTGATGTATCGCGGGCGGCTCGTCGAAACGGGCGCGGCACACGAGGTCTTCGAGCAGCCGCTGCATCCCTATACGAAGGTGCTGGCCGATGCCGAACCGAGCATCGAGCGGTTCGGCCGCCCACAACCTTCCGAACGTGCGCCGCCGCCCACCCCGCTCAGCGAGACCGGCGGCTGCGCCTTCCGCAACCGCTGTCCGCTCGCCATCGCGCGCTGCGCCACCGAGCGGCCCGAGTTGCGGACAATCACACCGGGACGCCAGACCGCCTGCCACAGGGCCGAGGACATGGCCGCACGACCGCCATCGGCGGATGGGCAATAGATTTCTAACCAATTCATCTGAGCAGAGACGGAATGTCGACATGACCGATGACCTGCATTTGACCATCAAGGATCTCCTCGCCCACTTCCGGGCGAAAACGCTATCCCCTTACGAATACTGGCTGGCGGTGGAAGCCCGTATCGAGGCCTTCGAGCCGCATGTCGCCGCGCTCTATGCCTATGACCCGGAGAGCGCCCGTGCCCAGGCGAAGGCCTCGACGGAACGCTGGCTGCGCGATGCGCCGCAGGGCGTCCTCGACGGTATTCCGGTGACGCTCAAGGAGCTGATCGCCACCAAGGGCCAGCCGGTGCCGCTCGGTACGGCGGCAGTCGAACTGATCCCGGCCGTGGCGGACGCGCCGATCGCCGCCCGGATGAAGGAAGACGGCGCGGTGATCTTCGCCAAGACCACCTGCCCCGACTACGGCATGCTGTCCTCCGGTCTGTCGAGCTTCCACCCCTTGAGCCGCAATCCCTGGGACCTCAGCCAGAACCCCGGCGGCTCGAGCGCAGGGGCAGCGGCGGCCGGTGCCGCCGGCTACGGCCCCTTGCATATCGGTACCGACATCGGCGGTTCCGTGCGCCTGCCGGCCGGCTGGACCGGGCTGTTCGGCTTGAAGCCGAGCCATGGCCGCATTCCGGTCGACCCTTTTTATGTCGGCCGCTGCGCCGGGCCAATGACCCGCTGCGTCGAGGATGCGGCGATCGCCATGGAGACGCTGTCGCGGCCCGACTGGCGCGATGGCACCAGCCTGCCGCCCAACGACCTAGACTGGATGGATCACGAGATCGACGTGCGCGGCATGCGCATCGGCGTCATGCTCGACGCCGGATGTGGTCTTGGGGCCGTACCGGAGATCCGCGACGCTGTCCTTGCCGCTGCCAAACGCTTCGAGGACGCAGGCGCCATCGTCTTCGAGGTCCAGCCGGTGATGACACGCGCCATGCTCGACGGGCTGGACAAATTCTGGCGCGCCAAGTTCTGGGGCGACATCCGCAACCTCCCCGCCGAACGTCGCGCAAAAATCCTGCCCTATATCTACCAATGGGCGGAAAAGGGCGCCGACGTCACCGGCGTCGAGGCGGTGCAGGGTTTTGGCCAGACCATCGAGATGCGCAGGGCCTGTGGCCGGCTTTTCACCACGGTGGATGCCCTTCTGACCCCGACCAACCCGATCGTCTCCTATCCGGCCGATTGGGCCTCGCCGACCAACGACCCGGAACAGCCCTTCGAGCACATCGCCTTCACCGTGCCGTGGAACATGTCCGAACAGCCGGCCGCTTCGATCAATTGCGGCTTCTCGAAGAGCGGCATGCCGATCGGCCTGCAGATCGTCGGTCCGCGCTTTGACGACATGCGCGTGCTGAAGCTGTCCAAGCTTTACGAGACATGGACCGGCGGGGTGAAACACTGGCCAGAACCACCGCGCCTTTAGGCACGAAAGCCGTCCTGTCTCACCCTTGCTTCAAATCGCTTCGAAATTCGCGAGACTGTCACATCGCCGCTATTGCACCTGCGAAGAGGATGTTGTTTTAATCGACTGATTAGAAATTGCGACAGCGATCGCCCGCCACGGCGATCAGCGCGCCAGCAGGAGATCGAAGCGGTGAAACCAGCAAGCCGGAACGCGATCATTGTCGCCCTCGTCCTCGCTCTGGCGGCAGGAGGCGGCTATTATCTCTGGCAGTCGCTGCAGGCCTCGGAACTCGCCGACGGCATCGCCAGCGGCAATGGCCGGATCGAGGCGGTCGAGATCGACGTAGCGGCCAAGACCGCCGGGCGCATCAGCGAGATCTTCGTCGACGAAGGCGATTTCGTCAAAGCCGGCGAGACACTCGCCCAGATGGACACCAAGCAGTTGGAATCGCAGTTGCGCCAGGCTGAGGCCGAGAAGCGCCGCGCCGATATCGGCATCGAGACCGCGCAGGCGCTGGTCGAACAGCGCAATGCCGAGAAGAAGGCAGCCGTCGCCGCCGTCTCCCAGCGTCAGATCCTGCTCGATTCGGCCGACCGCAAGTTTGCCCGCTCCAGGCAACTCGCCAGTTCCAGCACCATTTCGCAGCAGACGCTGGAGGATGACCAGGCCGCAGCGGAAGGTGCGCGCGCCGCCCTGGCCGCCGCCGAAGCCCAATCGGCCGCGGCCGATGCGGCGATCAGCTATGCCAAGGCCCAGGTGGTGAACGCCGAAGCCGCCGCCGATGCGGCAAAGGCGGCGATCGACAACATCGAGACGGTGATCGCCGACAGCACGCTCACCGCCCCGCGCGACGGCCGCATCCAGTTCCGCGTCGCGCAGCCGGGCGAGATCGTCGCCGGCGGCGGCAAGGTGATCAACCTGGTCGATCTCGGCGACGTCTACATGAGCTTCTTCCTGCCGACCGATCAGGCGGGCCGGGTCGCGATCGGCGCGGAGGTACGCCTGAAACTCGACGCGGCGCCGCAATACATCATCCCGGCGACCGTCTCCTTCGTCGCCAATGTCGCGCAGTTCACGCCGAAGACGGTCGAAACGCAGATCGAGCGCGAGAAGCTGATGTTCCGGGTCAAGGCGAAGATCAATCCGGAGTTGCTGCTCAAGCATATCGAAATGGTCAAGACCGGCCTGCCCGGCGTCGCCTATGTCCGCCTCGACCCGACGGCGGAGTGGCCGGCCGGCCTCGAGGGCGACGTCGTCCAATGAGCGAGCCCGCGCGGAACGAGGCGGCCGGGATGTCCGACACCGTCGTCGGCATCAAGGGCGTCTCCCTGTCTTATGGCCGCACCCGGGCACTCAGCGACATTTCCATTGATCTGCCGAGCGGTCGCCTGATTGGCCTGCTCGGCCCGGACGGCGTCGGCAAATCGAGCCTGCTTTCGCTGGTCGCCGGCGCCCGCGCCGTGCAGCACGGCACGGTTCACGTGCTCGGCGGCGACATGGCCGATTCGGGGCACAGGGCCCGCACCTGCCCGCGCATCGCCTACATGCCGCAGGGCCTCGGCAAGAACCTCTATCCGACGCTGTCGGTCTTCGAAAACGTCGATTTCTTTGCCCGCCTGTTCGGCCATGGGCGCAAGGAGCGCGAGCGCCGGATCGCCGAACTGCTGAAGAGCACAGGGCTTGCCCCCTTCGCCGATCGGCCCGCCGGCAAACTGTCCGGCGGCATGAAGCAGAAGCTCGGCCTGTGCTGCGCGCTGATCCACGATCCGGATCTCCTGATCCTCGACGAGCCGACGACCGGCGTCGATCCCTTGTCGCGCCGTCAGTTCTGGGAACTGATCGACCGCATCCGGAAAGGGCGGCCCGGCATGACCGTAGTGGTCGCCACCGCCTATATGGAAGAAGCCGCCCGCTTCGACTGGCTGGTCGCCATGGACGACGGCAAGGTTCTGGCGACGGGAACGCCTCAGGACCTGCTGGAGCGCACCGACGCGCCGAACCTAGACAAGGCCTTCATCGCCCTGTTGCCACAAGAGAAGCGCAGCGGTCACGGCGAACTCTCCATTCCGCCGCGCAATCCGGAACTCGACGGCGAGATCGCCATCGAGGCCAGCCACCTGTCGATGCGGTTCGGCGATTTCACCGCCGTCAACGATGTGAGCTTCCGCATCGAACGCGGCGAGATCTTCGGCTTCCTCGGCTCCAACGGCTGCGGCAAGACGACAACGATGAAGATGCTGACCGGGCTTTTGACCGCCAGCGAGGGCACGGCGCAACTTTTCGGCCGCGCCGTCGACGGCTCCGATCTCGCCGTCCGGCGCCGCATCGGCTATATGAGCCAGGCCTTTTCGCTCTATGGCGAACTGACGGTTCGACAAAACCTCGACCTGCATGCCCGCCTGTTCGACCTGCCGAAGGAGCGCATCGGCGCGCGCGTCTCGGAAATGGCGAAGCGCTTCGACCTCATCGACGTCATGGACGCCATGCCGGATGCGCTGCCGCTCGGCATCCGCCAGCGCCTGTCGCTCGCCGTCGCCATGGTCCATGCGCCGGAAATCCTGATCCTCGACGAGCCGACCTCCGGCGTCGACCCGATCGCCCGCGACGACTTCTGGCAGATCCTCGGCGAGCTTTCGCGCAAGGACGGGGTGACCATCTTCGTTTCCACCCATTTCATGAACGAGGCCGAGCGCTGCGACCGCATTTCGCTGATGCATGCCGGCACCGTGCTGGTGAGCGACACGCCGGACGGGATCGTCGAGAAGCGCGGTGCCGCCTCGCTGGAGGAAGCCTTCATCGCCTGTCTGGAGGATGCGATCGCCGGCAATGCCGAGTTTGCAACGGAAGCGGCGCCGGAGACGGTCGAGGTCGCCGAGCCGACGGCGGCCAAGGCGGTGGTGCCGCGACAGTCGCTGTTCCGCCGCTTCTTCGATCTCAGGCGGATGATGAGCTATTCCCGCCGGGAGGCGCTCGAACTGCAACGCGATCCCATCCGCGGCACTTTGGCGACCATCGGCAGCGTCATCCTGATGTTCGTGATCGGCTACGGCATCAATCTCGATATCGAGAAGCTCAGCTTCGCCGTGCTCGACTACGACAGGACGACGATCAGCGACGACTATGTCGCCCAGCTTTCCGGCTCGCGCTACTTCGTCGAGCATCCGCCGATCAAGGACTATGACGACCTCGACAAGCGCATGCGCAGCGGCGAGATCAGCCTGGCGATCGAGATCCCGCCGAATTTCGGCCGGGATGCCCTGCGCGGCGACTCGGTCGAGATCGGCGCCTGGATTGACGGCGCCATGCCGACCCGCGCGGAAACGGTGAGCGGCTATGTGCAGGGCATGCACGCCCACTGGATCACGGAGAAGATCCGCGAAGCCTATGGGGAAGAGGCGACCAGGGGCAATTACACGCTCGAAACCCGCTACCGCTACAATCCGGACGTCAAGAGCCTGGTGGCCATGGTGCCGGCCGTCATCCCGCTGCTGCTGCTGCTGATCCCGGCAATCCTGGGCGCGCTCAGCGTCGTGCGCGAGAAGGAACTCGGCTCGATCATCAATTTCTACGTGACCCCGACGACCCGGCTGGAATTCCTGATCGGCAAGCAGCTTCCCTATATCCTGCTCGCCATGATGAACTTCGTGCTGCTGACCGCCTTCGCCATCCTTGTCTTCAAGGTGCCGTTCACCGGAAGCTTCGTGACCTTCGCCGTCGCCGCCCTCTTCTACGTCATCTCGACCACGGCGCTCGGCATGCTGGTCTCGACCTTCGTGTCGAGCCAGATCGCCGCCCTGTTCGGTACGGCGCTTCTAACCCTCATCCCAGCCGTGCAATATGCCGGCATCATCGACCCGGTCTCGTCGCTCAAGGGTGCCGGCGCCTTCATCGGCAACATCTATCCGACGACCCATTTCGTCACCATCGCACGCGGCACGTTTTCCAAGGCGCTCGGCTTTGCCGACCTGCAGCAGCAGATGATCTATCTGCTGATCGCCATCCCGATCCTCCTCGGGCTGACCGCCGTTCTCCTGAAAAAGCAGGCGAGGTAAGGCCATGCGCATCCGCCATATTGGTCAGCTCATCGTCAAGGAACTGCGCGGCCTCGCGCAGGACCGCATGCTGCTGGTCTTCATACTCTATTCCTTCTCGCTGTCGATCTATACCGAGGCGCGGGCGCTGCCGGAAACGCTCAACATGGCGGCCATCGCCATCGTCGACGAGGATCTTTCGCAGCTTTCGCTGCGCATCCAGGATGCCTTCTACCCGCCCTATTTCACCAAGCCGGAGATCATCACCGCGAACGAGATGGACAAAAGGATGGATGCGGGCCTCTCGACCTTCGCGCTCGACATTCCGACCAACTTCCAGCAGGACGTGCTGGCCGGACGGACACCCACGATCCAGCTGAATGTCGATGCCACCCGCATGACCCAGGCCTTCACGGGTTCGGGCTTTATCCAGAGCATCGTCAACAGCGAGGTGAGCGAGTTCGTCAACCGCTATCGCAGCACGGTGAGCATGCCGGTCAACCTCACCATGCGGGCGCGCTTCAATCCGCAGCTGAACAATGTCTGGTTCGGCGCGATCAACAACATCATCATGAACATCACCATGCTGTCGATCATCCTGACCGGCGCCGCCCTCATCCGCGAGCGCGAGCACGGCACGATCGAGCATCTTCTGGTCATGCCGGTGACCGCCTTCGAGATCATGGTCAGCAAGGTGCTCGCCATGAGCCTGGTGGTGCTGGTGGCATCGGCCTTTGCGCTTGTCGTCGTCGCCCACTGGATCCTCGAAGTCCCGCTGCAGGGCTCGCTGCCGCTGTTCATGGCAGGCACGGCGCTGCAACTCTTCGCCACCACCTCGCTTGGCATCTTTCTGGCGACCGTCGCCGGATCCATGCCGCAATTCGGCCTGCTGCTGATGCTGATTCTCTTGCCGCTGCAGGTGCTGTCCGGCGGGCTCACGCCTCGAGAGAGCATGCCGGAGATCATCCAGCTGATCATGAACTTCGCGCCCAACACGCACTTCATCGCGATGGCGCAGTCGATCCTGTTCCGCGGCGCCGGAATGGACGTCGTGTGGCCGGACTTCGTGTGGCTGACCGCAATCGGAGCCGGGCTGTTCCTCTTCTCGCTCGGCCGCTTCCGCGCCTTCCTGAAATAGGCGGTGCCGGATCAGCTTGCCGCTTCCTCCGGGGGAAAGGTGATGGTCGCCTTGAGGCCGCGTCCGCTTGAACCACACGCAAGGTCGAGCCGACCGGCAAAAAGGCGGGCGATCTCTTCGACGATGGGCAGGCCGAGACCAGCGCCCTCCCCCTTGTCGCCGCGAGAAAAGCGCTGCCGCACCGAGGCGAGCTTGTCCGGCGGGATGCCCGGCCCGTCGTCCTCCACTTCGAGACAGACGCCCTCCGCGCGGGACGACACGCGCACCGTGACCTCCGTATCCGGACCGGCATAGGCGATCGCATTGCAGATCAGGTTGCCGAGCAGTTCGCCGATCAGCAGCGGCTCGGCGAGGATGAGGGCCGTCCCTTCGCCCTCGAATCCGAGATCGATACCGGCCTGGGTGGCCTTCGGCACATTGTCGGCGGTGACCGCCCGCGCCAACCGCACCAGATCGACTTGTGCCGGCGGCGGCCGATGATCCGAACCGGCGGCATCGATCTTCGCCATCAGCAGCAATTGCGCCAGCACATGCTCCGCATGGCCGACGGCCCGGTCGCCCTTCTGAGCCGCCTCCTTCGCCTCTTCCAGCGTCATTGCCCGCGCCGACAGCGCCAACTGGGTGCGGATGATGGCCAGCGGCGTGCGCAACTGATGGCTGGCATTGCCGGTGAAGTTGCGCAGGGCATCGAGCGCCGAACCGAGGCGGATCATGAAGGAATTGACGGTATCGACCAGACCCTCGACCTCGCTCGGCACGGATTGCTCGATCGGATGGAGGTCGTCGGGATTGCGCTCGGCGATCGCCTCGCCGAGGCGATAGAGCGGCCGAAGCGAATAGGTGACGGCAATCCAGACGATCGCCGCCGCACCGCCGATCATCAGGGCGAGACGGGCGGCGGAGCGCAGCAGAATCGCTTGCGCCAGATGCTGGCGGGCCATGGTGGTTTCCGCGACCGTGACGGAAAACGGCACGGAAGCAATGCCGGTCGAGGCGGATCGCTGCAGCACCGCAACCCGGATCGGCTCTCCGCGGAAGGTCGTATCGGTGTAGAAGGAGGACTGGCCGCCGAGATCCGTGAAAGTCGGCAGGTTCTGGTAGCCGGTGATGAAACTGCCGGGCGGCCCGTCGACGCGGTAGAATACCCGGTCCTGGGCGGCCGATGTCAGCATTTCGAGCGCGACATAGGGAATGTCCACCTCGAGAGTCCCGTCCTCGGCGACGATCACCCGCTCGGCGATCGCCATGGCCGAACCGGCGAGTACGCGGTCGGAAACCGTATTGGCCGTGCGCACCGCTTCGCGGTAGGTATCGACCAGGGCGACGATGCCGAGGACAGCGGTCGCTAGCAGAAGCCAGCCCAGCAAGCGCCTGCGCAGCGAATAGACGGCGGCGGTCATGCCGGTTCCGCCGTCTTGTCGAGATAGTAGCCAATGCCGCGCGCGGTACGGACGGTGAGGCCGAAAGGCCCGAGCCGCTTGCGCAGGCGGCTGACATATTGCTCGATGGCATTGGCGCTGAGGTCGTCGTCGAAGCCGGCGAGAGACTGGATGATCGCATCCTTGGGCACCACCTTGCCGGCCCGCATGAACAGCACTTCGAGAATGCCGAGTTCGCGCGCCGGCAGGTCGATCAGCACGCCCTCGGCGGAAAAGGTCCGGGAGGTGAGATCGAGGGAGACATTTCCGTATTGCACCGAGGAGGAGTGGAGCCCGGCGCGCCGGCGCAAAAGCACGCGCACGCGCGCCTCGAGTTCGCTGACGTCGAAGGGCTTGGTCATGTAGTCGTCCGCGCCGAGATCCAGCCCCTTGACCCGCTCTTCCGTCGTGCCGCGCGCCGTCAGGATCAGTACGGCCGCCCTGTCCTGCCGCGCCCGCATGGAGCGCAAAACCTGGAGGCCGCCCATTTCCGGCAAGTTCAAATCGAGGATGACGAGATCGAAGGTTTCGGTCGCAGTGACGGCATCGGCGGATGCGCCGTCGCGCACCACGTCCACGGCATAGCCGCTGCCGCGCAGGATGGACGACAGTCCGTCCGCCAGCGTCTCGTTGTCTTCGACCAGAAGTATGCGCAAGATCGTCCCCCTCGACGCCACTCTAACGGCGACCCCGCGGCTTGTGAACGCCTGCCGGTCACGGCATTATGGATTTATGCGCATAGTTCTCCTGATCTTCGTCTTCATTCTCGGCCAGTCCTTTGCCGCGCGGGCCGGCACGACGCTCTTTCCGGCACGCTCGGGAAGCATGGACGCGCGCACCCTCGTCGTCTATTCCTCGCTGGACGAACCGCTCGCCCAGCCGATGATCGAGGCCTTCCAGACGGCACATCCCGACGTCGCCGTGCGCTATGAGGACATGCTGACCGGCGAGATATACGACCGGATCGTCAAGGAGACCGACAGCGGCGCCCGCACCGCCGACTTCGCCTTCTCCTCGGCCATGGACCTGCAGGTAAAACTGTCGAACGACGGCTATGCCCAGCGCAGCGACCTGCCGATGAGTGCGCGCTGGCCGGCCTGGGCCAACTGGCGCAACACGGCCTATGCGCTGACCTTCGAACCGGCCGTCTTCGTCTATCACAAGCCGAGCTTCACCAAGGAAAAGCCACCCGCCACCCGCGCCGAATTCGTCGACTATCTGAAGCGCCAGGGCAATGCCGTCTACGGACGGATCGGCACCTACGACATCGAACGCTCCGGCGTCGGCTTCCTGTTCATGGCAAGGGACCAGGAACAGTTCGGCGACATCTGGTCGGTGATCCAGACCATGGGGGCCGCCGGGGTGAAGCTCTACTCGACCAGCTCCGCCATCCTCGAGCGGATCGCCGACGGCCGCTTCGTGCTCGGCTACAACATCCTCGGCTCCTATGCCGCAGACTGGGCCTCGCGCCATCCCGACCTCGGCATCGTCCTGCCAAAGGACTACACGGTCGTCATGTCGCGTATCGGCCTCGTGCCGCAGGCCGCCGCCTCACCCGATCTCGGGCGGGCCTATCTCGAATTCTTCATGTCGCGCGAGGGCCAGACCATCATGGCGCGGCAGCTGCAGATCGCCGCGGTGAGCCCGGACGTCGCCGGCGAAAATACCGCCACCACGCTTCAGGAACAACTCGGCAAGCAGCTGAGGCCCGTCCCGGTCAGCCCGGGCCTGATGGTCTATCTCGACCAGGTGAAGCGCGCGCGGCTGATCAGCCGCTGGAACGAAGTCTTGCGGCTGCAATAGTTCAGCGTATGCTTTTGCCCAGTCCGCATCGCACGAACGGGGGAACGTCGGCGATGTCAGGCAAATGTCAGCTTGATATGATCTTATTCGAGTGCGGTCACGCGTGGAGGCGTTTGGCTGGCAAGGTCGGGAGGAGACCTCTTAGGATCCGGCACCTGTCCGCCTGGACATGATCCAGCCGCTTGCCGGAACGCTCCCCCTGTCCGCTCAACAAGAAATGCACTGCCGAAGAGCAGTGCCTGACGGAGGAGTTCATCTTGAAACAGTTTATCCTGGCAACCATTCTGGCCGGCGCCATGGCGCTGCCGACCTTTGCCGCCGACTACACCATCATGGCGCCCGCCAATCCGGGCGGCGGCTGGGATCAGACCGCCCGCTCGATGCAGACCGTTCTGCAGCAGGAAGGCATTTCGCCCGCCGCCCAGGTGCAGAATGTGCCGGGCGCCGGCGGCACCATCGGTCTTGCCCAGTTCGCCAACCAGTCCAAGGGCAATGCCAATGCGCTGATCGTCGGCGGCTATGTCATGGTCGGCGCCATCCTCACCAACAAGTCCCCGGTCTCGCTGACGGACGTCACGCCGATCGCACGCCTGACCGGCGAATATGAAGCCATCGTCGTTCCGGCCGCTTCGCCGATCCAGACCATGGGCGATCTCGTCGAGGCGCTGAAGAAGGATCCGGGTTCGGTCTCCTGGGCCGGCGGTTCCGCCGGCGGCACCGACCACATCGCCGTCGGCCTGATCGCCAAGGCGGCCGGCGTCGATCCGACCAAGATCAACTACATCGCCTTCTCCGGCGGTGGCGAAGCACTCGCCGCCATCCTCGGCAGCCAGGTGACCGCCGGCATTTCCGGCTATGGCGAGTTCGAGGCACAGGTGAAGGCCGGCACGTTGCGCCTGATCGCCGTCTCCAGCGCCGAGCGCCTGGCCAATGCCGACGCCCCGACGCTGAAGGAAAGCGGCATCGACGTTGTCGTCGAGAACTGGCGCATGGTCGCGGCCGCTCCGGGCCTCACCCCGGAACAGACCGCCGCCGTCTCGGCCGACATCGAGAAGATGGTCAAGTCGGCCAGCTGGCAGGAAATCCTCAAGACCAAGGGCTGGCAGGACACCTATCTGGCCGGCGATGCCTTCAAGGCCCAGCTCGAAAAGGATGTTGCCGCCACCGAAGCCGTCCTCAAGGACATCGGGCTGGTGAAATGAGCGAGGTTAAGACCTCAACGACCGAGACACGCCGCCCCGACGGGGCGGCGCTTGTCATCGCCCTCGTGCTCGGCGGTCTCGCCGCGCTGATCTTCTGGGACGTCAACCGTCTCGGCGACGTCGTCGGCTATTCGCCCGTCGGCCCAGCCACCGTGCCGCAGTGGATCGCCTTCGGCCTCGTCGGTCTTGCCATATGGACGGCGATCGCCGCCTTCCGGCGCGACTTCCCCGAGCGCGAGCATCAGGAGATCGCCCCGGTCGCCTGGATCATCGGCGGGCTTGCCGGCCAGATGCTGCTGCTTCCGACGCTCGGCTTCTCGATCGCCACCGGCGTGCTCTTCGCCGCAACTGCCCGAGCCTTTGGCAAGCGCCAACTGTGGTTCTCCCTGCCGATCGGTATCGCGATCTGTCTCGCCGTCTGGCTCATCTTTGCCCTCTTGCTGCAGCTCTCGCTGCCGGCCGGACCGCTCGAACGCCTGTTCCTCTGAGGAGTAGCCATTAATGGATACCTTCGACTTCCTCTGGCAGGGCCTGCTAATCGCGGCTCAGCCGATGAACCTCTTTTACGCGCTGGTTGGCGTGACGCTCGGAACCGCCGTCGGCGTCCTGCCCGGCATCGGCCCGGCGCTCACCGTCGCGCTGCTCCTGCCGATTACCTTCAAGCTCGACCCGGCCGGCTCGCTGATCATGTTCGCCGGCATCTATTACGGCGGCATGTATGGCGGATCGACGACCTCCATCCTTCTCAACACGCCCGGTGAGAGTGCATCCATCGTCACTGCGCTGGAAGGCAACAAGATGGCCCGCGCCGGACGTGGCGGCCCTGCCCTTGCGACCGCCGCCATCGGTTCCTTCGTCGCCGGCCTGATCGCCACGATCGGACTTGCCTTCATCGCCCCCTACATCGTCAAGCTGGCACTCGTCTTCGGCCCGCGCGAATATTTCGCCCTGATGGTGCTGGCCTTCGTCACCGTCTCCTCGGCCTTCGGCGACTCGACGCTGCGCGGGCTCACCTCGCTGTTCATCGGCCTGACGCTCGCCACCGTCGGCATCGACCAATTGACCGGCCAGGCCCGCATGAGCTTCGGCGTGCCCGACCTGCTCGATGGCATCGAAGTGACGACGCTGGCGGTTGCCATGTTCGCCATCGGCGAGAGCCTGTTCCTTGCCGCCCAGGGCGATCGCGGCCCGGACAAGGTCGAGGCCGTCAGGGGATCGGTATGGATGACGGCAGCCGACTGGGGCCGCTCCTGGAAGCCCTGGCTGCGCGGCACGGCGATCGGCTTTCCGATCGGCGCCATGCCGGCCGGCGGTGCCGAAATCGGCACCTTCCTGTCCTACGCCACCGAGAAGCGGCTGACGAAGCATCCCGAAGAGTTCGGCAATGGCGCCATCGAAGGCGTCGCCGGTCCGGAAGCCGCCAACAATGCCTCCGCCGCCGGAACGCTCGTGCCGCTGCTGACGCTCGGACTTCCCACCACGGCGACCGCAGCGATCATGCTGGCCGGCTTCCAGCAATACGGCCTGCAGCCCGGCCCGCTGTTGTTTGCCACCAATCCGCAGCTCGTCTGGGGCCTGATCGCCAGCCTGCTGATCGCTAACTTCATGCTGCTGATCCTCAACCTGCCGCTGATCGGCCTGTGGGTCCGGCTGCTGACCATCCCCAAGCCCTGGCTCTATGCCGGCATCCTGCTGTTCGCGACGCTCGGCACCATCGGCGCCAACCCCTCGGTCTACGAACTCGGCATGCTGCTCGCCTTCGGCGTGATGGGCTATATCATGCGGATCTTCGGCTATCCGATCGCACCGGTCGTCGTCGGCCTGATCCTCGGGCCGCTCGCCGAGCAGCAGTTGCGCCGCGCTCTTGCGATCAGCCAGGGGGACGTGACGGTGCTCTTCACCTCGCCGATCGCCGCCGGCCTGCTGCTGCTCGCCGCAACCGCGCTGATCCTGCCGCTGATCCTGCGCGCCCGTGGCAAGGGCGAAATGCTCTCGCATCTGGCGGCCAGCGAAGACTGAGCCCGACAGAAATGACGAAGATCAAAGCGGGCCGGGGCTTTTAGTTCCGGCCCGCTTTTCTTGCATGGCTGCAGTGAAGTTATCGCCATTGTAGAAACCGCTAATGAGGACCATCTTTCTCTTGTCAACACACAGAGAAAGCAAAGACAATGTCTGTCCTCACAGGTTCCATGCATAAGGGTTTCCTTGGTAGGGCGTTCGCCGTCATCGGAGCAGCAAGCGCCGCCGCAGCAGCCGTCGAGGCTCATCGCAGCCCGCGCGAACGCGATCTGCGCACGCTCGGCATCGACCCGGAAGGCTTCCGCAAGGTTCGCCTCTAGTCGCTGAACGAAACTTCGCAATATCCAAGAACAAGGCCGACGTCTTCGCCGGCCTTTTGTGTTTTCATGGACCGGTTTCGGCCGCGTGCCGACGGCGCGCCGCAACCGGCGTGATGGCGAATTCCTTGCGAAACTTGCGGATGAAATGCGAGACGTTTTCAAACCCCGTCTCCAGCGCAATGTCGATCAGCGCCTTGTCGGTGAACACTACCAGCCGCCGCGCATGCTCCAGTCTCAGCCGGATATACATGGCGACCGGGGTTGCGCCGAACTCGGTGCGAAACAGCCGCTCCAGCTGGCGCCGTGACAGCCCGACTGCATCGGCCACGTCGTCGATCGACACGACATCCTCGATATGCTGCTCCATCATGATCAGCGCCATGTTGGTGCGCTTGTCCCGGACCGGCGTCGAGCCGAGCGGATTGCGGGTCTGCATCTCGCTGGCATCGCGCCGCCGCGTGATCTGCATGATCTCCAGCGCATTGCGCTCGGCCGCCTCGCCCACATGGCGACGGATCAGATAGGTGGCGAGATCGGCGACGCTGGAGCCACCGGCGCAGGTGATGCGGCCATTGTCCTCGACGAAGAGACGCTTCGAGGTGGCGTCGATCGACGGATAGCGGGAGCGAAATTCCACATAATGCAGCCAGCTGACGCAGGCGGTGCGGCCGTCGAGAAGCCCCGCTTCCGCCAGGATGAAGCTGCCGGTGCACACCCCGATGATCGGCACGCCGGCGGCCGCGGCCTGGTGCAGGAAGGCGACCGCCTCACGGTCGATCGGCTCTGCGACGTTGAGCCGCCCGCCGACCACGGCGATGTAATCGAACTGCTTCGGATTGCCGAGCGGCGCCGTTGGCGCCACCTGGATACCGCAGCTCGAGGTGATGAAATTGCGCGTGCTGCCGAGCACCGCCCAGTCGCAATGAACCCGGCCGGACCGGTCCTCGACGTCACTGCCGAGCCGTAGCGCATCGGCGAAGAGGGAAAACGCGCTGAGCGTGAAGCTGCGCGCCAGGATGAAACCGATGCGCAGCGCCGGTTGCCCCTTCTGTTCCCTCGCCTTGCCGACCATCGCCTGCGTCATCACTTCGTCGCGGCCCCAATCCTCACGGTCAGTCGCAAATAGCAAAGACCGCTGCGCATATCCACCATTCTCGACAGACACATTGAAATGCGACCGCCCGGCGGGTTGCAGCCAGCCGGGCGGTCAAACGTCATGGATCTGTTTCGTCTGGATCAGCCAACCTTGGCGACCGGACGCACGCGCTTGGCCATGCGGGCGCGGATCGATTCCACGTCGGCGCGCGGCGTCGCTGCAAACAGCGTCCTGGTATACTCGTGCTTGGGATCGGCAAAGACCTCTTCGCGCGTGCCGTATTCCACCGCCTCGCCATAATACATCACCATCACCTCGTCGGCGATATAACGCACCACCGACAGGTCGTGACTGATGAAGACGTAAGTCAACCCGAACTCTTCCTGCAGGTCCGCCAGAAGGTTGAGCACCTGCGCCTGGACCGAAAGGTCGAGTGCCGAGACCGGCTCGTCGAGCACCAGAAGCGTCGGGTTCAGCATCAGCGCGCGGGCAATGGCGATGCGCTGGCGCTGGCCACCGGAGAACATGTGCGGATAACGATTGTAGTGCTCCGGACCCAGGCCAACCTTGATCAGCATCTCGGTCGCGCGTTCGCGACGTTCCGCCGAACTCATCTTCGTGTTGATCAAAAGCGGCTCGCCCAGCACGTCGCCGATCTTCTGGCGCGGATTGAGCGAGCCATAGGGGTTCTGGAAGACGATCTGGACCTTCTGGCGCATGTCGGCCGTCAGATGACCCGGACGGGTATCGACCGCCTTGCCGTCGATCAACAGTTCACCGGAGGTCGGCGGATCGATGAAGGTCAGGATGCGCGCAAGCGTCGACTTGCCGCAGCCGCTCTCGCCGACGATCGCCAGCGTCTTGCCGGCATCGAGCTTGAAAGACACGCCTTTCACCGCGTGAACCACCTTCTCCGGCTTCATGAAGCCGGTCGGCACGTGATAGTCGCGCGTGATATTGCGGATTTCGAGCATGGGGACGGTCTGGCTCATGCGTTCTCTCCTGCTGCCGCGCCCGCCATGAAGTCGGAGACGGTGGTGAGGCGATCGCCGGTCGCATTCTCCGGCAGGGCCGAAAGCAAGGCCCTGGTATAGGCATTCTTCGGCGCCTCGAAGAGCGAAAGCACGTCAGCCTCCTCCATCTTGCGGCCTTTGTACTGGACGATGACGCGGTCGGCGGTTTCGGCCACCACGCCCATGTCATGGGTGATCATGATAAGCCCCATGCCGGTCTCGGCCTGCAACCGCATCAGAAGGTCGAGGATCTGCTTCTGGATGGTCACGTCGAGCGCGGTGGTCGGCTCGTCGGCGATCAAAAGCTTCGGATTGCAGGCGATCGCCATGGCGATCATGACGCGCTGGCACTGGCCGCCCGACATCTGGTGCGGAAAGTGATGCAGCCGCTCGGCCGGATCGGGAAGGCCGACCAGCTTGAACAGTTCGATCGCCCGCTCGCGCCGCGCCGTCTTGCCGAGACCCATGTGGATGCGCAGCACTTCCTCGATCTGGAAGCCGACGGTGAAGCACGGATTGAGGCTCGCCACCGGCTCCTGGAAGATCATGGCAATGTCCTTGCCGATCAGCTTGCGCCGCTCGGCGGGCGAAATACCCTGAATGTCTCGGCCCTGGAACAGCATCTTGTCGGCGGTGATCTTGGCCGACCACGGCAGAAGGCCCATGACGGCAAGCATGGAGACCGACTTGCCGGAACCGCTCTCGCCGACGATCGCCAGCACCTCGCCGGCTTCGACCGACAGCGAGACGCCGTCGACCGCCTTGAACCAGCCGGTCGCCGTCTCGAACTGGACGGTCAGGTTTTCGATTTCGAAAAGCGCCATGTCAGGACCTCTTCAGCTTGGGATCGAGGGCATCGCGCAGGCCGTCGCCCATCAGGTTGATGGCGAGAACGGTGATCAGGATGGCGAGGCCCGGGAAGGTGACGACCCACCAGGCGCGCAGGATGAACTCACGCGCTTCGGCCAGCATCGTACCCCATTCCGGTGCCGGCGGCTGGGCACCCATGCCGAGGAAGCCAAGCGCCGCCGCATCAAGGATGGCGTTGGAGAAGGACAGCGTCGCCTGGACGATCAACGGCGCCATGCAGTTCGGCAGGATGGTGCGGAACATCAGGCGCATCGGACCGGCGCCGGCAAGCCGCGCGGCGGTAACGTAGTCGCGGGTCTTCTCGGTCATCACGGCGGCACGCGTCAGGCGCACGAAGTGTGGCTGCAACGTCAGTGCGATGGCGATCATCCCGTTGGTCAGGCTCGGCCCGAGGATTGCCACGAGCACCAACGCCAGAAGCAGCGACGGGAAAGCCAGGATGATGTCCATCAGCCGCATGATGACGGTGTCGATCCAGCCGCGATAATAGCCGGCGATCAGGCCGACCAGAATGCCGGTCGACAGCGACAGGGTGGTGACGAACACGCCGATGAACAGCGAATACTGCGCGCCGTAGATGAGCCGCGAGAGAATGTCGCGACCGACCGGATCGGTGCCGAGCAAGAACGACGTATTGCCGCCCTCGAGCCAGGACGGTGGCAGGAGGGTTGCGTCGCGATACTGCTCGAACGGCGAATGCGGCGCGACCAGTGGTGCGAAGATTGCGATCAGCACAAGCGCGATGAAGACGAACAACCCGATCACCGCGCCGCGGTTTTCGGAGAAGTAGAACCAGAATTCGGCCAGCATCTGTCGGCGCAGCGCCGCGGTGGAGATCGGTTGATTGGTGGCGGTATCGGCCATGGGATTTTCTCCTTCTAGTGGCGGATGCGCGGGTTGATCAGGCCATAGAGCAGATCAACGATGAGATTGACGACCATGATGATGCCAGCGATCAGCAACAGGCCGCCCTGGATCACCGGATAGTCGCGACGGAAAACGCTGTCGACCATCCACTTGCCGATGCCCGGCCAGGAGAAGATCGTTTCGGTCAGGATGGCGCCGGCGAGCATGACGCCGATCTGCAAGCCGATGGTGGTGATGACCGGGATCAGGGCGTTTCGGAGCGCATGCAGGCCGACGACGCGCAGCGGCGACAGGCCCTTGGCGCGCGCCGTGCGGATATAGTCCTCGGAAAGCACCTCCAGCATGGCCGAGCGCGTCTGGCGGGCGATGACGGCGAGCGGGATGGTGGCCAGCACGATCGACGGCAGCGCCAGATGACTGAGCGCCGACATGAAGGCGCCCTTCTGGCCCGACAAAAGCGAGTCGATCAGCATGAAACCGGTGACCGGGGGGAAGAAGAACATCAGCGAGATGCGGCCCGACACCGGCGTCCATTGCAGCATGCCGGAGAAAAGGATCATCAGCAGCAGGCCCCACCAGAAGATCGGCATGGAATAGCCCACGAGGGCCACGCCCATGACCGACTGGTCGAAGAAGGAGCCACGCTTGATCGCCGCGATCACGCCGGCCGGAATGCCGAGCACGATGGCGATAATAATGGCGCAAAGCGACAGTTCGACCGTCGCCGGGAACAGCGCCAGGAACTGATCGAGGATCGGCGACTTGGAGACGATCGAGGTGCCGAAATCGCCGGTCAGGACGCCGCCCAGATAGTCGAAATATTGGATGACGATGGGACGATCGAGCCCGAGATTGGCGCTGATCTGCGCATGCCGCTCGGGCGACATGACGCGTTCGCCAGACAAAAGGGCGACCGGATCACCCGGAAGAAGCCGGATGAACGCGAAGGCGATGATGGAAACCCCGATGAAGGTCGGGATCAGGACGGCAAGCCGCCGCAAGAGAAAGCCAAACATGATGGACCTGCTGTTGTTCTTCTTGGAGGTCTGTGGCCGCTGGTCACGCAGCGGACGTATCTTGCCCGCAAAGGACATTGCCCTTGCGGAGGATCGCGGCCCCGCCGCGGATTTCCGATTGTCCTAATGCAAGTGCCGCGGGACAGGCAAGCTGTCCCGCGGCAAATTCGTCAAGGATCAACCGTTACTCGGCGATATCCACGTTTTCGAAGGTGAAGTCACCGAGCGGGCTCTGAACGAAGCCCGAAACTTCCTTGCGCATCGGAACGACGGACAGGGAGTGGTCGATGGTGGCCCAGGGGGCTTCGCGCTTGAACACGAGCTGGGCTTCTTCGTAGAGCTTGGTGCGCTCGGCCTGATCCGAGGTGACCTTGGCCTTCTTCACCAGGGCATTGAACTCCTCGTTGCACCACTGGGCGCGGTTGTTGCCGCCCACAGCTTCGCAGCCGAGCAGCGTGTCGAGGAAGTTGTCCGGATCGCCATTGTCGCCGGTCCAGCCGAGCATGACGGCGCCGTCACGATCCTTGGCCTTCGAACGGTCGAGATATTCGGCCCACTCATAGGAGACGATCTCGACCTTGACGCCCACCTTGGCGAAGTCGTCCTGCATGATTTCGGCCGCACGGCGGGCGTTCAGCATGTAGGGACGCGAAACCGGCATGGCCCAGATCTTCATCGACAGATCCTTGACGCCGGCGGCTTCGAGTTCCTTCTTGGCAGCGTCGAGATCGTAGGCGTCGTCCTGGGTCGCTTCGTTATAGGACCACATGGTCGGCGGGATCGGGTTCTTGGCAGGCGTCGCCATACCCTGGAATACGGCGTCGACGATGGCCGGCTTGTTGATCGCCTTGTTCAGCGCCTTGCGGACTTCCGGCTTGTCGAACGGAGCCTGGGTCGTGTTGTAGGCGAGGTAGGCGACGTTCAGGCCTTCCTGTTCCATCACGGTCAGGTTAGAATCGGCCTTCATCGACTGGACGTCGGCAGCGTTCGGGAACGGCATCAGGTGGCATTCGCCGGCCTTCAGCTTCTGGTAGCGAACGGCGGCATCGGTGGTGATGGCGAAGACGAGGTCATCGATCTTCGGCGCGCCACCCCAATAGTCGGCGTTCTTCTTGTAGCGGATGACGGCGTCCTGCTGGTAGCCGACGAAGGAGAACGGACCGGTGCCGACCGGCATCTGGTTCAGCTGTTCCTTCTTGCCATCGGCTTCGAGCTTGTCGGCATATTCCTTCGAAACGATCGAGGCAAACGGCATGGCGAGGTTGGCGAGGAACGGCGCTTCCGGCTTGTTGAGCGTGATCTTGACGGTCAGGTCATCGACCTTCTCGATGGTCTTGATCAGTTCCGGGAAGCCCATGCCGGCGGCATATTCCCACGAGGTGCCGGCGACATACTGGTTCCACGGATGGTCAGCCTTGATCTGGCGCTCGAGCGAGAAGATGACGTCGTCCGCGTTCAGTTCGCGGCTCGGGGTGAAGAATTCGGTGGTGTGGAACTTGACGCCCGGACGCAGCTTGAAGGTGTATTCGGTGCCGTCCGCATTGACTTCATAGCTCTCGGCCAGACCGGCTTCCGCTTCGGTCGTGCCAGGCTTGAATTCCATCAGGCGGCTATAGACCGGATGTGCCGAGGCATCGAACGTGGTGCCGGCGGTGTACATACCCGGATCGAAGCCTTCCGGCGAGCCTTCCGAGCAGTAGACGAAGGTCTTGGCGCTTGCGGCGCCGGAAAGGAAGGTGGCCGCGAGCAGGGCTGCTGCGGCAAAACCGAACTTGTATTTCATTGACATTCTCCCCTTTGCGTTCTTTCGGCCAGGCCGAAGACGCTGGTTTCGTTAGCAAGCGGCGCGCCCCAAAATCGCGCCATGGTTCTTATGTCCGTGACACAAATCACGTGGAGCGGAGCCGATAGACAGGACAAACAGGCATCCGAAGCGCTTGCATGGACGCCTGAAGCCGTGCCGACCGACACACTTCTTTCGTCTTATCCGTTGTTGCACGCTTGTAAAGAGAGATTCTGCCGCAGTTTTGCTGCATCTTGGCCAAGTTTTTGTTATTTCGCGGAATCTTTGGACGCTTCGCATTGCACAAATGTGGAACGCGAAGTGAAGGCGAATCGAAACCTGACGATATGGCAAAGCCGCGGCGCCTGTGCCGCGGCTTTGAGGTGCGTCAACCTATATTGCAACGTCCTGTCCTCGCGTCGAAGAGCGACGACCGATCCGAGCCCCGCCTTCTCAGGCGCCGAACATCGAGTTCGGCAGGAACAGCGCGATCTGCGGGAAGGCGATGATCAGCGCCAGCGCGACGATCATCGCCAGCAGGAACGGGAAGACGCCGCGGAAGATCGTCGCCAAAGGGATATCGCCGGCAACGCCGCGCACGACGAAGACGTTCATGCCGACCGGCGGCGTGATCATTCCCATCTCGATGACGATCACCACGACCACCCCGAACCAGATCGGATCGAAGCCGAAGGCCATCATGATCGGATAGACGATCGGCACGGTCACGACGAGCATGGCCAGACCGTCCATGAACATGCCGAGCACGACATAGGCGAGGATGATGACGACGAGCGAGCCATAGGCGCCGAGCCCGAGGCTCTGCAAGCCCTCGCCGAGCACGGACGGGATGCGCGTCACGGCGAAGAACGGATTGAGAATATTGGCACCGATGACGATCGTGTAGAGCATCGCCGATGTCTTCAGCGTATCCTGGACCGCGCCCCAGAAGGCCCTGAGCGAAATGGAGCGGGTGACGAAGGCAAGGAGGATGACCAGCGCCGCGCCGACGCCCGAGGCCTCAACGGGAGTGAACACGCCGATATAGATGCCACCGATCGACAGCACCATAACCCCGAGAAGCGGTGCCGATTTGCCGACGGTCGCAAATTTTTCGGCAAGGCTCATGGCGCGGCCGCGCGGTCCGGCTTCTGGACGGAAGAGGCACACGAGCCAGACGACGAGCATGAAGAGCCCGGTCAGCATCAGGCCCGGCACCACGCCCGCCATGAAAAGCCGGCCGATCGATTGCTCCGTCAGGATGGCATAGAGGACGAAGCCGGTCGACGGCGGGATAAGGAAGCCGAGCGTACCACCGGCGGCGATAGCGCCTGTGGACAGGCCGGGCGCATAGCCCAGCCGCTTCATTTCCGGCAACGCGACCTTGCCGAGCGTAACCGCAGTCGCGACCGAGGAGCCGCAGACGGCGGCGAAGGCGGCGCAGGCCATCACAGAGGCCGAAGCGAGGCCGCCGCGGAAACGCCCCACCCACGCATAGGCCGCGTCATAGAGGCCGGAACTGAATCCGGCGGCCGAAGAGACATTGCCGAGTAGCACGAACATCGGCGCGACGATCAGCGAATAGGAGGCGACCGCCGCATAGCTTTCCGTCACCAGAACGCCGCTCGCCGAGCGCATGCCTTCCAGCACCCACATGCCGAAGAAGCCGACGAGCATCATGGCGAAGGCGACCGGCGTGCGCAGCAGCATCAAGAGAAACAGGCAGCCGATGCCGATCAGGCCGACAGTAATGGGCGTCATTCTTCTCTCTCCCCGCGCACGATCAGCACCAGTTCCAAAGCATAAACGATGAGGCAGAGGGAAATGCCCGCCGCCAGGATGCCGTAGAAAGGCCAGACCGGCAGCCCGAGCATGTTGGTGGTGTCACCAAATTCGTGGGCGTCGAGCATCTTGGCCCAGGCGCGCTCCACCAAGACCGCAAACACGAATCCGGTCAGCAGTCGAGCGAGCACATCACCGGCCATGCGGCCAAAGCGGCCCAGCGCGTGGTCGAAGATATCGACGCTCACATGTGCGCCGTGCAGCGTCGCATAGGGCAGAGCCAGCATGACGAGGGCGACGCCGGTCATCTGCACGATCTCGTCCGAACCGGTGATCGGATTATTAAGAAGATAGCGGGTGAGCACGCTGATCGTGATGACCGCCATCATGAACAAGAGGCTGATGCCCGCCACAACGGAGAGCGCCTTGGTGGCGCGGTCGATCGACCGCGCCCAGCCGGGGGCTGTTTTAACGACCATTGACAATCACATAGCCATGAGCGCGTAAGCGATATTGGAAGCGTCGCCCCCAAAATAACCGACCATATTTGCCTAAACCTAGTAGGCGCTGGCAATTAAACG
>JAIBEK010000005.1 GCA_019459145.1 Arenimonas sp. | reverse complement strand
GCAGCATGACACCGCAACCCGTTCATCCCCTTCCGCGCCGATCCGGTTTTGCGTCCGGTGCGGAGATCCTGCGCGCTCGCCGTATCACCCCCATCGCGGCGGGTGCGCAGGAGATGATCTCTGGAGATTTCGCATGAAAGAGTGGCTGACAGCGCGCGAGATTGCAGCGGAAAAGCTTCCTTGCATCCCGACCACTAAGCAGGGTGTGAACAAGTACGCCGATAGCAACGCTTGGAACACTCACCCCACCTATGTGCGGCCCCGGGCTGGGACCATTGGCGGCGGCGGGATGGAGTATCATTTCCGCCTGCTGCCGACACTCGCCCAGGTCGCCTATGTGCAGAAGCACATGACCGTCGGCACTCTGCCACCGTCGCCGCCGGTCAATCCGGACGCACCGCTCGTGCAGGGCCGGCCGGGTATCGAACGGGATGCGCGGCTCGCGGTGATCGCCGCCTTCGAACTGTTCGAGCGGGGCTTGCGCCTCAACCGGCAAGGTTGCCTTTCCGTCTTCTGCGACAAGTACGAAATGGGCTCGATCAAGGTCGAGGACTGGGTCAAGAAGACGATCCCGACCGTCTCGCGCCGCAGCCTTATGCGGTGGATGAGCATCAAGCGCCTCGGCTGCGTGGACAATCTCGCCGTCGACCGCTCGAAGGCGCGAGCCGGTACCGGCGTGCTGGAAACCGCGAACGGCGGCAAGGTCAAGGCCTTCGTGCTGTCGCTGATCGCGCACGCTCCGCAGCTGTCAGCCGCCCAGGTCCGTGTCCAGGTCGAAGACGAGTTCGGGCCCACGTTGAACGTGGTTTCAAAGGGCGTTCAAAGGTCGATTGCAGTGCCGCCGCCGCGCACCTTCCAGCACTTTCTCAAAGGGCTGAAGGAGAACCATACCGTCGAGCTGACGAAGCTCACCAATCCCGACAAGTTTCGCTCGACCATGGCGCTCTCCGGCGTCGGAACGCTGCGCCACATCACCGAGCCCAACGCGCTCTGGCAGATCGACGCCTCGCCGGTCGATGCGCTCTGCGTCGATGGCCGTCACGCGATCTATGGCTGCATCGACATCGCGACGCGGCGCACCATCTGGTACGTGTCGAGGACGCCGCGCGCCTCGGCCGTCGCACTTCTGATCCGCAAGGCGATCCTTAGCTGGGGCGTTCCCGACACAATCAAGACCGACAACGGTTCCGACTTCGTCGCCCAGGACACCAAGCGCCTGTTTGCCTCGACCGGCATCACGATGGAGCTGTCGGACGCCTACAGTCCGCAGCAGAAGGGCCATGTCGAGCGGGTCATCAAGACCTTCCAGCATCAGTTCGCCAGCCTGCTGCCCGGCTATGTCGGCCATTCGGTCACTGAACGAAAGGCGATCGAGGACCGCAAGAGTTTTGCCGAACGTCTTGGCCAGGACACGGCCGAGGCCTTCGGCGTGTCGCTCACCGGAGCGCAGCTGCAGGAAGCAATCGACCAGTGGGCCGAGACCATGTACGCGCATGCGCCGCATGGCGGGCTGAAGGGCAAGAGCCCCTTCCAGGTCGCGGCGGAATCGGCGGCACCGATCCGCACGATCAACGAGCGTGCGCTGGACGTGCTGCTGATGCCGGTCGCCGGCAAGAACGGTATTCGCACGACGACGAAGTTCGGCATCCGGATCGATCACTATCACTATATCGCCGCCTCCATCCTGCCCGGCACGGACGTGTTCGTGCGGCGCGATCCCAACGACATGGGCCGCGTGCATACCTTCTCACCCGACCAGGGCACCTATCTCGGCGAGGCGATCTGCCCCGAGCTTTCCGGCGTTCATCCGGAGACCTGGCTGAAGGCGCAGAAGGAACTGCGCTCGGAGATCATCGCCGAGAAGACAGCCGAGATGCGCAAGGGCATCCGCGAAATCATGAAGGGACCGGCACTGCACGAGCGCGCGCTGCGCAATGCCGCCCGCAAGATCCCGAACGTCGTCGCCCTGCCAAAGCGCGAGGAGCGCCACGAGACACCGGAGATCCGCGCCGCACTCCAGGTCGGAAAGACGCCGGAGCCCCAAGCTTTCAGCAGCGCGCAAAAGGATCTTCACGAGACGATCGTCGAGGAACTGACCGCACCGGCCGCCAACGTCACGCCGCTTCGCAACGGGCCGACACCGGCGCAGCGGTTCCGCTCGGCGCTGGCGATCGAGGCGCGCATCCAGGCGCATGAACCGGTCGAAAGCGAGGAGACTTTGTGGCTGCTCTCCTACCGGGACAGCGCCGAATACAAGGTCCAGCGGACCCTGTTCGAAGACTTTGGCGACCAGGCGCCGGGATAGCGTTCCTGAAAAAGCGTGAAGCCCGCCGGCTGCCACCGGTCGAGCTTCAGACACCATCATCGACATGAAAAGGAAGTACAGGCATGAACCAGATTGTCAACACAGC
>JAIBEK010000004.1 GCA_019459145.1 Arenimonas sp. | reverse complement strand
GCAGCATGACACCGCAACCCGTTCATCCCCTTCCGCGCCGATCCGGTTTTGCGTCCGGTGCGGAGATCCTGCGCGCTCGCCGTATCACCCCCATCGCGGCGGGTGCGCAGGAGATGATCTCTGGAGATTTCGCATGAAAGACTGGCTGACCGCTCGCGACCTCGCTCAAGAAGACCTGCCGCACATGCCAGCGACAGAGCGTGGCATCCAGACGTTCGCAGAGCGCGAAGGATGGGACACGCATCCCACCTATGCCCGCAAGCGGCAGGGGCGCGGCGGCGGGATGGAATATCATTTCCGCCTGCTGCCGACGCTCGCCCAGGTGGCCTATGTGCAGAAGCACATGACCGTCGGTGCGTTGCCGGAGGTGCCGCCGGCCAATCCGGGCGCGCCGCTCGTCCAGGGGCGGCCGGGCGTCGAACGGGATGCGCGGCTCGCTGTGATCGCCGCCTTCGAACTGTTCGAGCGCGGTTTGCGCCTCAACCGGCAAGGCTGCCTTTCGGTCTTTTGCGACAAGTACGAAATGGGCTCGATCAAGGTCGAGGACTGGGTCAAGCAGACGATCCCGACCGTCTCGCGCCGCAGCCTTATGCGCTGGATGAGCATCAAGCGCCTCGGCTGCGTGGACAATCTCGCCGTCGACCGGTCGAAGGCAAGAGCCGGTACCGGCGTTTTGGACACCGCGAATGGCGGCAAGGTCAAGGCCTTCGTGCTGTCACTGATCGCGCACGCGCCGCAGCTGTCGGCCGCCCAGGTCCGTGTCCAGGTCGAAGACGAGTTCGGGCCCACGTTGAACGTGGTTTCAAAGGGCGTTCAAAAGTCGATTGCAGTGCCGCCGCCGCGCACCTTCCAGCACTTTCTCAAAGGGCTGAAGGAGAACCATACCGTCGAGCTGACGAAGCTCACCAATCCCGACAAGTTCCGCTCGACCATGGCGCTCTCCGGCGTCGGAACGCTGCGCCACATCACCGAGCCCAACGCGCTCTGGCAGATCGACGCCTCGCCGGTCGATGCGCTTTGCGTCGATGGCCGTCACGCGATCTACGGGTGCATCGACATCGCGACACGGCGCACCATCTGGTACGTGTCGAGGACGCCGCGCGCCTCGGCCGTCGCACTGCTGATCCGCAAGGCGATCCTCGCCTGGGGCGTTCCCCACACGATCAAGACCGACAACGGTTCAGACTTCGTCGCGCAGGACACCAAGCGGCTGTTTGCCTCGACCGGCATCACGATGGAGCTGTCGGACGCCTACAGCCCACAGCAGAAGGGCCATGTCGAGCGGGTCATCAAGACCTTCCAGCATCAGTTCGCCAGCCTGCTTCCCGGCTATGTCGGCCATTCGGTCGCAGAGCGGAAGGCGATCGAGGACCGCAAGAGCTTTGCCGATCGGCTCGGCCAGGACACTGCCGAGGCCTTCGGTGTGTCGCTGACCGGAGCGCAGCTGCAGGAAGCGATCGACCAGTGGGCAGAGACCATGTACGCGCATGCGCCGCATGGCGGGCTGAAGGGCAAGAGCCCCTTCCAGGTCGCGGCGGAATCGACGGCCCGCATCCGGACGATCAACGAGCGTGCGTTGGACGTGCTGCTGATGCCGGTCGCCGGCAAGAACGGCATTCGCACGACGACCAAGTTCGGCATCCGCATTGACCACTATCACTATATCGCCGCCTCCATCCTGCCCGGCACGGACGTGTTCGTGCGGCGCGATCCCAACGACATGGGCCGCGTCCACACCTTCTCACCCGACCAGGGAACCTATCTCGGCGAGGCCATCTGCCCCGAGCTTTCCGGCGTCCATCCGGAGACCTGGCTGAAGGCGCAGAAGGAACTGCGCTCGGAGATCATTGCCGAAAAGACAGCCGAGATGCGCAAGGGCATCCGCGAAATCATGAAGGGACCGGCCCTGCACGAACGGGCGCTGCGCAATGCTGCCCGCAAGGTGCCGAACGTCGTCGCCATGCCGAAGCGCGAGGAGCGCCATGAGACGCCGGAGATCCGGGCGGCGCTCCAGGTCGGAACGACACCGGAGCCTCAAGCTTTCAGCCCCGCCCAAAAGGACCTGCACGAGACGATCGTCGCCGAGCTGACCGCGCCCGCGGGGAACGTCACTCCGCTTCGCAACGGGCCGACGCCGGCACAGCGGTTCCGCTCGGCACTTTCGATCGAGGCGCGGATACAGGCGCATGAACCGGTCGAGAGCGAGGAGACTTTGTGGCTGCTCTCCTACCGGGACAGCGCCGAATACAAGGTCCAGCGGACCATGTTCGAAGACTTTGGCGACCAGGCGCCGGGATAGCGTTCCTGAAAAAGCGTGAAGCCCGCCGGCTGCCACCGGTCGAGCTTCAGACACCATCATCGACATGAAAAGGAAGTACAGGCATGAACCAGATTGTCAACACAGC
>JAIBEK010000068.1 GCA_019459145.1 Arenimonas sp. | reverse complement strand
GCGTGGACGAGATGGCGCATGCTTTCGAGGACGAGACGGGTCCCGCCGATCTCTCGCGCTACGCGATCGAGGACTGGCTGACGCTGGCGATCTTCTGGGGCATGGCGATTTGCGTCTTCCTGCAGTTCTTCACCCGCTATGCCTTGAACAACAGCCTGGCCTGGACGGAGGAGATCGCCGCCAACTGTCTCGTCGTCATCGTCTTTCTCGGGTCCGTCATGTGCGTGCGCATGTGCCGCCATATCCAGGTGGATCTGCTTTACCGCCTGATGTCCAAGCGGGCCGCACGCGTTCTGCAGGGCGCCGTCGACCTGGTCGTCATCGGCTTCTTCGCCTACGCCACCTGGCTGATGTGGCGCTATGTGGCGGTGGTGGGCAGCGAACGCATGGTCACGGTCGACCTGCCGCGCGGCGCAGTCTTCTACACGGTGCTCGCCGCCTTCGCCCTGATGTTCCTGCGCGCCGTGCAGAACCTCGTCAAGGACATGACCAACCCGAAGACCGTGCGCGAGCAGGCTGAAGAAGCCGACATTCCGGCAGGAGTTTGAACAGTGTTGCTTCTCATCGGTGCCTTCCTGCTTCTCATGCTCATCGGCACGCCGGTCGCGGTCGCCATGGCCGTGGCGTCGCTGTCCTATCTCGTGGTCTACGGCGTAGCCCCCGACATCATCGCCGCCCAGCGCATGATCGCCGGCGTCGAGAGTTTTCCGCTGATCGCCGTGCCGTTCTTCATCCTGGCCGGCAATCTGATGAACATCGCCGGCGTCACCGGCCGCATCTACCATTTCGCCCTGTCCCTGGTCGGCTGGATGAAGGGCGGTCTGGCTCAGGTCAACATCATCGGCTCCGTGGTCTTTTCCGGCATGTCCGGCACGGCGCTTGCCGACGCCGCCGGCATCGGCACGATCGAGATCAAGGCGATGAAGGACCACGGCTATCCGGTCGAGGCCGCCGTCGGCGTCACCGCCGCCTCCGCGACGCTCGGGCCCATCTTTCCGCCGTCCCTGCCCTTCGTCATCTACGGCATGATGGCCAATGCCTCGATCGGCGCGCTGTTCATGGCCGGCATCCTGCCCGGCATCGTCATGACCGCGCTTTTGATGCTGACCGTCTTCATTTTCGCCCGACGCAAAGGCTGGGGCTCGGACACGCCGTTCGACCTGCGCCGGCTGATGGGCGCCTCGCTCGAGATCGTCATCGTCCTGTGCTTCCCGGCGGCCATCTATCTGCTGATCATGGCTGGACTGTCGGTCAATGTCGCGGTGTTGATCGGTCTGGTCCTGCTCGTCGCGCTCGACTGGTATTTCGATTTCCACGCCGTCATGGCGCTGATGACGCCTGTGCTCTTGATCGGTGGCATGACCATGGGCTGGTTCACACCGACGGAAGCCGCAGTCGCCGCGGTGATCTGGTCGCTGTTCCTCGGCCTGGTGCGCTATCGCACCATGACCTTTAGAGCCTTGGCCAAGGCTTCGTTCGACACGATCGAGACCACGGCTTCGGTGCTGTTCATCGTCACGGCGGCGTCGATCTTCGCCTGGCTGTTGACGGTTAGCCAGGCGGCGCAGTTATTCTCGGACTTCATGTTCTCGCTGACCGACAACTGGTGGACCTTCCTGATCCTGGTCAACATCCTGCTCCTGATCATCGGCGCCTTCCTCGACACGATCGCCGCCATCTCCATCCTGGTGCCGATCCTCCTGCCGGTGGCCGCCCGCTATGGCATCGACCCGGTGCATCTCGGACTGATCATCACGCTGAACCTGATGATTGGCCTCCTGACGCCCCCTGTCGGCATGGTGCTGTTCGTGCTGTCGCGGATCTCCAAACTGTCGGTGGAGCGCACGACAATGGCCATCCTGCCGTGGATGATTCCGCTGTTCGTCGCCTTGCTGCTGATCACCTTCATCCCGGCCCTCACGCTCTGGCTGCCGACGCAGCTTGGCCTGATCCGCTGACGATAGGCCCGCGCGTCCCGGCTCGCGGGCGGACTGCTCGAAATTAGACAGGAAGAAAGCCCTGAAATGCGAACGCGGGTGGCACGACTATACGGAGAACGCGATCTGCGGGTCGAGACCGAGGAATTGCCGCCGCTCGGACCCGGCGAGGTCCTGCTGCGCATGGCCGCCGCCGGCATCTGCGGCTCCGATCTCCACTACTACCAGGATGGCGGCTTCGGCCCCGTGCGGGTGCGCGAACCGATCATCGCCGGCCATGAAGCCGCGGGCCATGTCGAGGCGGTCGCAAAGGGCGTCGACACGATCGCGCCGGGCATGCTGGTCGCCGTCAATCCGTCGCAGCCCTGCGGCCAGTGCCACTATTGCAGCATCGGCCGACCGATCCACTGTCTGTCCATGCGCTTCATGGGCAGCGCCATGCGCCTGCCCCACGAACAGGGCCTGTTCCGCGACCGGATCATCGTACCGGCGATCCAGTGCCATCCCGTCGCCGAGGGCATCACGGCGGCGGAAGCGGCCTGCGCCGAGCCGCTGGCGGTCTGCCTGCATGCGAGCGCCCAGGCTGGCGACCTTCGCGGCGCCAACGTGCTCGTCTGCGGCGCCGGCCCGATCGGACTGCTGACGATCGCCGCCGTGCGCCATGCCGGCGCCGCCGACATCGTCGCCACCGACCTCAGCGACGCGGCACTTTCCCGCGCGCCGGCCATGGGCGCGACCACCACGCTCAACGTCGTCACAAACCCCGACGGGCTTGCCCCCTGGCAGGTCGACAAGGGCCGGTTCGACGTGGTGTTCGACTGCTCGGCGGCAGGCCCCGCCCTGCGCTCGGCCTTCGCCGCGGTCAAGCCGCGCGGCACGATCGTCCAGGTCGGCGTCACCGGCGACATCACCATTCCGCTCAACGCGCTGGTCGGCAAGGAGATCGTCTGGCGCGGTTCGCAACGGTTCGACCGCGAATTCGCCGAGGCCGTGGCGCTCATTTCCAGCAGGACGATCAATGTAAGACCGATCATCTCCCACGCATTTCCGCTCGAGAGCGCGGTCGAGGCCTTTGAACAGGCCGGTGACCGCTCCATCGCCTGCAAGGTGCAACTCACCTTCGACGGCATCGACTGAACCAAGAGGACAAGACACTGCGCCGCATCGAACGCACCCCGCTTCACGCTCACACCGGATTGGCCTGACCATGGAACGTCTCTCTCGCTCGACCACCCTGCCCGCCTCCGTCGCCAGGCCCGCCTACGACCGGACGGCCCTTCGCCCCGGCATCGTTCACATCGGTCTCGGCGCCTTTCATCGCGCCCACCAGGCCGTCTACACCCAGCGCGCGCTTGCCGCCTCCTTCGGCCCCTGGGGAATCGTCGCCGTCAATCTGCGCTCGTCCGAACCGGTCAAGGCACTAGAGGCGCAGGATGGCCTTTACTCCATCGTCGTGCGGGGGTCCGAAGGCGATGTCGCCGAAGTGATCGGCGCGACGGTCGACTGGATCTGCGCGGCCCGCGACGGCGAAAAGGTGCTCGCCTATCTCGCCAACCCAGACATTCGCGTGGTGACACTCACCGTCTCGGAAAAGGCCTATGGCCTTGACCCGTCCACCGGCGGACTGGACCTTGCGCATCCCGCCGTCGCCGCCGACCTTGCCCATCCCCACGCCCCCACCGGCGCGCTCGGTTTCCTGGTCGAGGGGCTGGCGCTGCGCCGCGCCCGAGGGGTCGCGCCCTATACCGTGCTGTGCTGCGACAATCTCCCGTCGAATGGCAGGCTCGTCCGTCGCCTGGTGCTGGAGATGGCCGAACGCCGCGACGCCGACCTTGCCCGCTGGATCGCGGACAACGGCTCCTTTCCCTGCAGCATGGTGGACCGTATCGTTCCCGCCGCGACCGAGGCCACCCGCTCCCTTGCCGAAGCGCTCATCGGCGCCAAGGACAGCCTGGCGCTCGAGACCGAGCCCTTCCTGCAATGGGTGATCGAGGACGACTTCGTCTGCGGCCGCCCCGCCTGGGAAGCCGGCGGCGCCATCTTCGCCCGCGAGGTCGAGCCCTATGAAAAGATGAAGCTCAGGCTTCTCAACGGCTCCCACACGCTGATCGCCCATCTCGGCCTGCTACACGGCCTGGACTATGTCCGTGACGTGATGGCCGTACCCGAACTCGTCGATCAGGTGCGCTGCCACATGAAGGCGGTCGTGCCGACGCTCGATCCCGTCCCGGGCATCGATCTCGATGAATACCAGAGCCAGTTGATCGAGCGCTTCGCCAATCCGGCGATCGCCCATCGCAACATCCAGATCGCCATGGATTGCAGTCAGAAGCTGCCACAGCGCATCTTTGCCGCGGCGGTCGAGACGCTAGCCTCCGGCGGCGCGGCGGCCGAGTTCGCCCATGTCGTGGCCCTGTGGATCACCGTGGTGCGCAACCGCATGGATTGCGACGATCCGCGCCGCGCCGAGATCCTTGAGGCAGCACTTCAGGTCGATCCGGCCGATCCTTCGGCCGCCTTCCTCGCCATCCCCGGGCTCTTTCCGCCTGAACTGGTGGCCGCCAGAGGCTGGCGCGACCGGATCAATGCGGAACTCGAAACGCTCGCATCCACGTCAACCAGGAACATCCCATGAAAGCGCTCGTCTGCGACGAACCCGGCCGTCTCTCGCTCGTCTCGCGGCCCGACCCCGTCCGCAAGGAGGGCGAGGTTCTGGTGCGTATCCGCCATGTCGGCATTTGCGGCACGGACTTCCATATCTTCGCCGGCAAGCATCCCTTCCTCGAATATCCGCGGGTGATGGGTCACGAACTGTCCGGCACGGTCGAGCAAGCGCCCCCCGGCAGCAGGCTGAAGGCGGGCGAACCGGTCTACATCGTTCCCTATATTTCCTGTGGCGCCTGCCAGGCCTGCCGCAAGGGGCTGACCAATGCCTGCTGCAACATCCGCGTGCTCGGCGTCCACTGCGATGGCGGCATGGCGGACTATGTCTCTGTGCCCGAACAGAATGTCGTGCCGACCGGCGGCATTCCGCTGGAAGACGCCGCCATGATCGAATTCCTGGCGATCGGCGCCCATGGGGTGAAACGGGGCAATCTTGGCGCAGAGGACCGCGTGCTCGTCACGGGTTCCGGCCCGATCGGCATGTCGGCCATCATCTTCGCCAAGGCCCGCGGCGCGCATGTGACCGTGATGGACACCCGCGAGGACCGCCTGGCCTTCGCCGTCGAGCGTCTTGGAGCGGACGAAATCCTGGTGGCCGACGAGAAGGCGGAGAGCGAGGCGGACCGGCGCACCGGCGGGGAATTCTACGATGTGGTGATCGACGCCACCGGCAATGCGGTGCCGATGCAGCGCGGCTTCCATTTCCTCAATCACGGCGCGCGCTATGTGCTGCTGTCCGTTGTGAGGCAGGACATCACCTTCGCCGATCCCGAATTTCACAAGCGGGAGGTGACGCTTCTCGCGAGCCGCAATGCCCAGCCCGACGACTTCGCAGAAGTGGTGCGCCAGATCGAGGCTGGCCGGGTGCCGACGCGGGCCCTCAACACCCATCGCGGCAGACTGGAGGACGGGGTGAAGCTGTTTTCCGAATGGTCGCGCCCGCAAGCCGGCGTGATCAAGGCTATTCTGGAGGTATGACATGACCGCGAAGAAGACTTTACGGCTCAATGTGCAGGACAATGTGGTGGTCGCCATAGCCGACCTGCCGGCAGGCAGCCCGGTCGAAGGCGACATCGCGGCCCTTGCCCGCATCCCCCGTGGCCACAAGGTCGCAAGCCGCCCGATCGCCCGCGGCGAGCCGATCCGCAAGTTCGGCCAGGTCATCGGCTTTGCCTCGAGCGAAATCCTTCCGGGCGAATGGGTGCATGAGAAGAATGTGACGATCGGCGACGACTTTGAACGCGACTACGCCTTCGCCGCCGACGCAAGGCCGGTCGAAGGCCTGCTTCCGGGTGAGGTCCCGGCCTTTTTCCAGGGCTTCCGCCGTGGCGACGGCCGCGCCGGCACGCGCAACTATATCGGCATCCTGTCCTCGGTGAACTGCTCCGCCACCGTCGTCGATTATGTCGCCGACGAGATCAACCGCTCCGGCATTCTCGCCGACTATCCCGGCATCGACGGTGTCGTTCCCCTGCCGCATGGCCAGGGCTGCGGCATGGCCGGAAAGGGCGAGGCCTTCGATATCCTGGCGCGCACGCAATGGGGCTATGCCAGCCATCCGAATTTTGCCGCCGTCCTTTTGATCGGTCTTGGCTGCGAGGTCTTCCAGATCCCGCGGATGAAGGATACCTACGGTATCGTCGAGGGCGATCACTTCCAGTCGCTGACCATCCAGGAGATCGGCGGCACCCGCAAGGCGGTCGAGGCCGGCGTCGCCCGAATCCGCGACATGCTGCCGTTCGCCGCCCGCTCGGTGCGCGAGCCGATCTCGGCCGCCGAGCTGGTTCTCGCCCTGCAATGCGGCGGCTCCGACGGCTATTCCGGCCTCACCGCCAATCCCGCGCTCGGCGTCGCCTCAGACATGCTGGTCCGCCAGGGCGGCACCGCGATCCTCTCCGAAACCCCGGAGATCTATGGTGCCGAACACCTGCTGACCCGCCGCGCCGAAAGCGTCGAGGTGGGGCAGAAGATCGTCGACCTCATCCACTGGTGGGAGGACTATACCAGCCGCAACGGCGGCGAGATGAACAACAACCCGTCCCCCGGCAACAAGGCGGGCGGCCTGACGACGATCCTCGAAAAGTCGTTGGGTGCCGTCGCCAAGGGCGGCAACTCGACGCTGCGCGGCGTCTACCGCTATGCCGAACGCATCGACCGCAAGGGCTTCGTCTACATGGATACGCCCGGCTATGATCCGGTGGCCGCCACCGGCCAGGTCGCCGGCGGCGCCAACATGCTCTGTTTCACCACCGGCCGTGGATCGGCCTATGGCTGCAAGCCCGTGCCCTCGATCAAGCTCGCCACCAACAGCCAGCTTTTCGCCCGCATGCCGGACGACATGGACATCAATTGCGGCGATATCATCGAGGGGGTATCGCTCGAGGAAAAGGGCCGCGAGATCTTCGAAACCATACTCTCTGTCGCCTCCGGCAAACCCACCAAGTCGGAAGACCTCGGCTACGGCCGCAACGAATTCGTCCCCTGGCAGATCGGCGCGGTGATGTGACCGACAAATCCCCGGCACGGCGGCCGCCGCTGTCGATGGCTCAATGGGAGATGGGGTGGAGGGCTAGCAAACCTTCATGGATTGCATGAAGGAGGCTCAAACATGCTGAGCGACGCCAAAGCGCGGAAGCTAAAACTGGACGACGAACCCGTAGCCGACGGCCCATTGTCGGCCTCTACCTCGTGCCCGGCGGCAGCCCCGGCAGCGGAAAGTGGATTTTACGCCTCCTGTCGCCTGCGACGGGAAAGCGGCGTCATCGACGATGGAAACGACCCCCTGGAGCTCCGTCGCAAACAGGAGCGGGAGGCCACACGTCTTGCCACGGTCCCAACCTTCGCCGATGCTGCACGTCGGCATCATGCCGACAAGGCTGAGGGTTTTCGCAACAAGAAGCATAGCGACCAGTGGATCAACACACTGGAGAAGTTCGTCTTCCCGAAACTCGGGGCTATTCAAGGGAGGCGGCCGTGACCGACGCCCTCACCAGACATCCGCATTCGCAAATTTGGGGCGAAGGAAGGACCGCTTCATCCGATGGGCAGTTCTTCCGAAGCCAGCGATCGGGCTGCCAGACGCGGCGACATCAATCTTCACTACGGCAGCGAGCCTGGCACGAAATTCTACAGCGGGCTTTCCGACCAATACGGCTACTACAGCATCCTGCCGATCAGCCTGACCGAAAGCGAGGCCGTGTATGTTCTCGACGGCTTGTTCGACCACGACACCATTTTGGAGATCGAAGAGCTGTTTACGGATACCGGCGCTAGCGACCATGTCTTCGCGCTGTTTTGCTTGATCGGCAGGCGCTTCTCGCCGTCTTCGCAATATCAAGGACCGGAACTTCCACACCTTCGAGAAGGCCGATAGCTGGCCGACGTTGGCAAATCATATCGGCGCGCCAATCAATACCGCGCTCATCATGGAGCATTGGGACGAACTGCTGCGCCTAGCGGCCTCGATCATGACGCGTGCCCTCGCGCCATCGACTATCCTCAAGTGGTGCTCGTCATCGAAATCCAGTGAGTTGGCCAAGGCATCGCGCGAACTCGATCGCATCGAGCGCACCATGTTCATGATCGAATGGTATTCCAGCCCGGCGCTGCGCCGGCGTTGTCAGGCCGGCCTCAACAAAGGAGAAGCCGCGCACAAGCTGAAACGCGCCGTCTTTTTCCATGAGCGTGGCGAAATCCGTGACCGCTCCTTTGACAGCCAGGCGTTCCGTGCCTCCGGGTTAAATCTGATGGTCAGTGCCATCGTCCATTGGAACACCGTTATCTCAGCCGGGCGACGACCCACCTGCGTCAGCAGGGCCGCAATATTCCTGACGAGTTGCTCAAACACGTCTCGCCGCTTAGTTGAGAGCATATTAACCTCACCAGCATCTATTCGTGGGACGCCGAGCAGCAAAGACCAGACGGCTTTAGAGAGCTGCGGTTTCCCGGACGGGTCCTCCGGGCTGCATGATGTTCATACTCCGTTCGAACTTAGCGACGATTTTCTGCCAATCTTGTCCCGACCCCTATCTGTTCTTTAGGTTGGCCACGCAGCTTCGGGCCGACCAGGCCAATTCGACGGAAGAGCGGTAGCGGGATACGCTAGAATTTAGCTACTTGCTCGGCATGAAAGTTCCAGAATGCCTCGGAAAAATGGTCCAGCAGAGTGGATGTCGGCCGGTTCGAAGGCTTTACTTCGAGGAATCCGGCCTCGACGGAGGGGCGGAACGGCCGCATAACCGCGCCGCGACCGCTGAACTCACATGCTGAGGTCGGGTCGATGATGGCTATTCCTGATCCTTCGCTCACCAGGGTCAAGGCCGTGTGAGAGAGGCGGACTTCAATGGCGGTCGAGCGCTGGATGCCGGCAAGCGCGAGATCGACGCGCATAGAAAACAAGGATCCGGACTCCAACGAGATCATGCGTTGATCCAACAGATCGTGCGGCTCAATAAAAGCCTTTCGCGACAACGGATGATCTGTGGGAAGCGCCGCCACGGCGTCCAGCGGGCAATTGCGGATGGTGAGACCCGGCCTGTCCAAGGGCCCCTCCGCATAGCCAATGTCGGCCTGCCCCGACATCACCGCTTCCGTGACCATCACCGACGGCATGCTTCGCAGCGATGCCCGCACGTCAACCTTGTCGCGGAGAAAGCGGGCAAGGAAGCGGGGTAGGATCCCGATGCCCAACGCGGGCATGGCAGCGATCCGCAAACTGCCGGCGGACTGGCGGGCGATATCGCCCACCGCCGTTGCTATCTGATCCAGTCCAGCGAAGGCGCGATCGACCGCCTTCATCAACGCGATGGCCTCCTGGGTCGGGATGACACGGTTTCCCTGTCGGATGAACAAGCGCAGCTTCGTCGTGTGCTCGAATTCACGGATCAGTCGGCTGACGGCGGGCTGCGTCACGGTCAGCAGTTCCGCCGCCGCCGTCACCTTGCCCGTCAACATGACCGCTCGAAACGCTTCTACCTGTCGCAGGTTCATGAGCCACCATAAGATTCAGTTATTCTTGGCGTTCGATTTCGAATTTTACAACTACGCTTTTTGCGTGCAATCCATCAACAGATTAATCGTTTTGGATCCTATCAAGGTGCTCGATTGTTGAACCGTACCATCTCTACCCATTTTGATCATTTCACCGTCAAGTACCTCGTCGCCTCCGGGTTCATGGGGCTCGCGAATGGTAGCTTCGACGCTGTTTTCAACTTTTTCCTGGCGACAAAAGGGCTAAGCAAGGCCGAAGTCGGAACGATTTATTCCATCTCAATGGTTGGGATGTCGATTGCGGTTATCCTACAGGGTATGGCCTCCCGCCGATTTGGCTTGCGTCTGGTTCATCGTGTCGCCGCACTTCAGTTTGCGCTTGCCCTGTTCGTTATTCCCTTTTGTGGGACGGTTTTGACAACAGGTCTAGTGTTGAGCGTAGTGTCGGGGGGATTCGTCGGCATGCTTTCGACAGGAGCTGCGATCTTTGGGAATCGCGTTGCCCCGGACGCGCGTGTCCGGTTGTTCAGCGCGTTCTTCGTCTCCTATTTAGGTTGCGCGATGGTTGGATCGCTGGCCGCCGCCGGCTTCGCCAATATATCGCTCTGGTCCGCCCAAGGGACCTATATCGCCGTGCTCTTAGCCGCCGGCGTTCTGGCGCTGATCATGTGTTTCTTCCGCGAAACCTCGATCGGCATGAACCCGATGGAATTGCCGCAACGGCATAACGCGGTGCAGGGAAGCGCCCGCCCGGACTGGTTTCCGCTGTCGATGCTGTTTGCTGCCTCCTTCATGATGGGTGGCTCAATCCTGCTGGTTTTCCGGTTCTCCAATCTCATTTTCACGGACGTCTATCAGATGTCGGTCAGCGACACGGCAGTGGTCCTAGGGGTTGAAAAGCTCTTCGCATTGGCCGGAGCCCTGGTGGCACCGGGCCTCAAGCAGCGCGTTTCTCACCGCTTGTTAATCGGCACTTTGACTGTTTTCGCCGTGGCATCGCTTTTGCTGCAGGCCGCATTGCCGACCCTGGGTTTGTTCCTGCTCGGCTACTTCCTGCGCATTACGCTCAATTACACGACGATGCCGATCCTCGACGCTGTAAGTATTTCGGCCTTCACCAAGGGTCAGTCCATCGTTTCAACCAGCACGCGCCAGCTCGCCTTCTATGCCGGCGGCGCGGTTGCCGCGATCGCCTATGGCGCGCTTTTGCAGGCTGGTGACGCCGCATCTGCGGTGGCGCTAGCTGCAGTCATGGCAGCTCTGGGCGGAGCCCTACTTCTCCTGGTGCGCGAGCATTTACCGGTGGCCGGGGACGCGCCAGCCGAAGAGTCGCCAACGGCAAGCGCTCGGACGTGAGCAGTTGGCCCTGAAACACGAGAATGCCGGAGGAAAACAATGAAGCATCTACTGTTTGTCGCAGGTTTTGGTGGCCCCCCCCTGGACTTCGGGCTGCCCCGAGTCAAGGCTCTTGGAAAGCTGCATGTTCTTTATTCTGACACACTGGCAAAATCCAAAATCGAGGCGATCGGTAGGCACGCGGATGTCCAGCTTGCTCGACCGTTCGGCAGTGAAGCCGAGCTGGAGCAGCATATCCTGGAGGCGATCGATAGCTATCGTATCGACGCCGTTCTGACCCTCGACGAATTTTCGATCGGCCCAGTGTCGCGGTCCGCGCACGAGCGCGGCCTTCGCGGCGCCGGCCCTCATATTCATCTGGCGCGCAACAAATGGGCAATGCGCAACGCATTCGAGGCTGCCGGGGTGCGTAATCCTCGCTTCCGTCGGGTCCGAAACTTGCACGACCTTAAAACCGCCGCCGTCGATCTGCGCCTGCCGGCCGTGCTGAAACCCACGGAAGGGGCGGCCTCCATCGGCCATACCATCCTACGGACAGGCGACAACCTGCAAACCGTCTGGGAACATGGCAGTACATTCCTGCACACGCTCGCGACTGAGCGAACAGTGGGGGCAATAGAGGGCTTTTCCGAACCGGAATTCATTCTGGAGGAGTTTATTGAGGCATCAACAGCCTCCTGGTACGACGATGCCACCTTTGGCGATTTGGTCAGTGTCGAGGGGTTAGTGGTCAGGGGCGTCTACCACCCGATCGCCGTCACCTCAAAATATCCGCTGGCGCCCCCCTTCACCGAAGTCGGACAGATTACGCCTTGCGTACTGCCTCTAGCCAAGCAGTTGCCGATCGTCGATTTCGCCCGACGCGCGGTGGACGCGCAGCAGCTTGACACCTGTGCTACGCACACCGAGATGAAGTTGCAGGCAAATGGCGAGCTCTGCATGGTGGAATCAGCGGCCCGCACGCCGGGTGCGCTGATGACACGGCAAATCCTTGAGGTTTTCGGTGTCGATATGATCGACCTGCTCAGCCGGGCACTATTGGGTGAAACGATTGATGTACCACCCCTCCAGTACCAGCCGGTCCATGGCGCAGCCGGACCAGTTGCCATCATCAGCCTCACGCCCGGGGGCGAGCCCTGGCGGCACTATCCCAGGATCAACAAAGCACTTGACCTCCGGGGCTATCTCAACCCAACCGTGGAGTTCGAGATTGCCTGGGGAAGCGATTACGAGGACGGCGAACCCGTAAAACCCTATGATCCCAAACTTGGAACGCCCAATTACATCGCCAATGTCTTTCTGAAGGCGCCGACTGTGGAGTTGCTGATCGAAGCGCAACAAGTCTTGATGAACCAATCCGAGCACATCTTCGCCGCCCAGAGTTGGAAACCGGCAAAGGCCCTGAAGACGACCTGAGCAGAGCGCCCTCACCACATCAAACTACAAGAGCCATCCCCGCAATAGGGGAACGGCGCCCGCCACGGGTACGCCGTCGGGAGAGTCATTTCTTTCGCGTCCTGCAAGGTCGCGGCTTTGGCAACAGAGGAGAAGCTGAAATGAATGTTCAACATTTCGCGGAGAACGATGACAGGGGTGGAGCCGTCAACGGCGAGGCAAGCCTTCTACTACCCGTCGGTGGCGCCCCATACTGGACCCAAGCAGAAATTGACGGCCCGGGAGGAGCCTTACTTGCCCCTTGGGCTAGGGCCAGCCTGAAGGCATTCCGGCAGGTGGTTTCGAATCCGGATTTCCCCTGCACATTCGCGACGACGTCGCAACAGCAGGAGCAGTTGGTCTACGCCTTTGTTGAAACCACTTACGAAGCTAAGGACATCACCGTTATTCGCAAGGCGATCATCAAGTATCTGGATGCCTTGGACGGGATGCCTCAGAAAAAGGCCGATTATCATGTGCTGGTGATATTCGTCAGTCCGGTTTCCGGGTACTCGCTGGCGCATTACGCTGAAATGACCCAGAATTTGCTCCAATCGCTACACGAAAGCGATGTCGCGCCTTGGCCGGCTGAAGTTCCCACGGATGAGGACGATCCGCACTGGTCGTTTGCCTTTGCCGGCCGTGCGCTGTTCGTCAATGTCTCCACACCGGCCAATATTGCTCGCCATTCCCGCAATCTTGGTCCGAGCATGACCTTGATGATCTCACCGCGCGACGTGTTTGACCGCGTCGCGGGACCGACGGACAGAGGGCGCAAGGTGAGATCCATCATCCGTGCCCGCACCGAGGCCTTCGATAAGGGGCTTCCCTTCGCCCCTTGGAGTTCATTTGCCTATGGCCAGGGTGCAGTTGGAACGGAGAGATCTCAGTATATCCTGTCCGATGACAATGAAAATCCGATAAAACTCTCTATCCGGCAGTGCCCTTTCAAATGAATAAATCATATTGCGAACGATAAATTCGATTGATACCAAAATATAAATCTAAAAACAACCTCATTAAAGACGGTTTCCCATGTTGAATTTTAACGAACTTTCGCAATTCAACCGTGATGGCTACACGGTCTTGGATAGTATTATCCCTAACGATGTTTTGGAGGACATTCAGCGTGCCGCCCGTCAGATGTCTGAGACCGAACCCTTGCGATCCTCGTGGAACGAACGATCGTGCTTCCGTCGGGAAGCGTTTTGCCGTCTGCTCGATGCACCGGAATTGATCGAACTGGCGGTCCAACTCATCGGAGAGGATGTGCAGTTGCTCCAGTTCGATATGTTGCGGACTCGTTCGGGCGATGCGGAGCCGGAATGGCATCGCGACGTCGAATTCGCGGCGGGCAAGACCCTCGCGGTCAGCATCGCGATCTACCTGCAGGATACGCCGGCCGGTGCCGGTCCGTTGCGGCTGGTGCCTGGCTCTCACCGGCAGGACGACGGCCCGCCCCGATCGCTAGGTGATCTGGAGGGGGGAATTGCGGTTCCGGTACCGGCGGGGGCAGCTGTAGTGCATGACGCGGCTCTCTGGCATGCCGGAACTATTGACGGTCCTTCAGTCGATTGTTGGGCGCTGTTCCCTATTTTCGGGAAGTTTTGGATCAAGCGCCGCGACCTCGGATGCACCCAGCCGCCGCCAGCGCGCATTCTCGGCCTGACGGATCCATTGAAGCGGCAATTGCTTGGTTTCGCGCTGCGCCCCGGTGTCCAATCCTATCTTGGAGATCTTGATCAATATAACCGACGCGGTGATCCAGGGCTCGATTTCACTCAGCATTCGTAGGCGGTCAAAGATTCGCAACAGGGTCGCAAGGGCCCGGCACTACCCAAGGGAGTCAACAGTGAATATTCTCGGCCTGAATCACATATTCCATGACACATCTGCCTGCGTGATCTCCGACCACATGGTGAAATGCGCCATCGAAGAAGAACGGTTGCTTCGACAGAAGCATACCCCGGTCTTTCCCTATCGTGCAATTGCCAGATGCTTGGCCCAAAGCGGGCTGACTCACGACGACCTCGACCACATCGCCGTCTCGATTAATCCGAACGTGGCGATGCCGGAGAAGATTCAATATGCGGCCAGCCTGCGACCGGCAGTCCGGGATTTCATGTTCACGGAAATCGAGGAACAGAACGAGAAGCATCTGACATTTTGGAAATGGTACAACGCGCTTTGGCCGGAGGACAAGCAGAAACGTCCGCGCGTCCATTTCGTGGACCATCACCATTCCCACGCTGTTGGCTCGTTCCTCGTTTCCCCCTGGGAGGAGGCGGCCTTGCTCGCAGTCGATGGAGGAGGGGAATGGCGAACTTTGTGGATGGGGCAAGCCAAAGGCGGCGCGGTGGAGCAGTTCAGCGAGACCCTCTTCCCCCATTCCCTTGGCACCTTCTATTCCGCCGTTACGGAATTCTGCGGCTTCAAGACCGAATATGACGAAGGCAAGACGATGGGGCTCGCGCCGACCGGCGATCCCAAGCGGTTCTTCGAGGTCGTCGATGGCATGGTTGATGTCGATGACGAGGGCGCGGTTCGACTCGATCCCTCCTGGTTCGAGTTGCCAGTGTCCATTAACGGGCGCTATTGCAGCGCGAAAATGATCTCGGCGCTAGGCACGCCGCGCAGCCCCCGGGAGCCGATCGCGGACCACCATCGCGACGCCGCCGCCGCATTTCAGGCCGTTCTCGAAAAGAAGATCCTGAAGATCACGGCGATGCTGTCCAAAAAGACTGGTATGCGTCATTTGGTGCACTCTGGGGGCGTTGCGCTTAATAGCGTCGTCAATGGGCGCATTCTTCAGGAAGGACATTTCGACGACATCTACATCATGCCAGGGGCGGGCGACAGCGGCACCTCCATCGGCGCCGCGGCCTGCGTTTACAAGCAGGTGCTGAAGCAACCGGCCAAGCTCCACCATGCCGATCCGTTTATCGGTGATGCCTATTCCCACCAGGAAATCGAGGCCTTCCTGAAGCAGGCCAAGATCCGCTATCGCCGGAGCACCGATGTCTGCGCCGAGGCAGCCGGAGCCCTCCACAAGGGCGACATCATCGGGTGGTTCCAAGGCAAGATGGAGTTCGGTCCGCGTGCCCTCGGCGGTAGAAGCATTCTCGCCGACCCGACAAAAGCAGGCATGAAGGACAAGATCAACGCTGAGGTCAAACACCGGGAGGCGTTCCGGCCCTTCGCTCCCTCGGTGCTGGAGGAGCGCGCCACCGAGTACTTCGAATCGACAGTGCCGGTGCCGTTTATGCTAACCGTTTTCCCCGTCGTTGAAGCAGCAAGAGCTACGATTCCCGCTGTTGTTCATGTCGATAATACAGCGCGGCTCCAGACAGTAGCAAAAGATAGCAACCCCAAATATCATCGACTGATTGAGGAGTTCTCCAAGCTATCTGGTCATCCAGTCATCCTCAACACCAGCTTCAACGTCATGGATGAGCCGATAGTGGCAAGCCCCTACGACGCCGTCAGATGCTTCTACTCGACGGGGATCGATACACTATTCATCGGGGACTTCGTGCTCGAAAAAGCCCCAATGAAAGAGCGTGCGACCAGCAACATCCGTGAACTGGCGGGCAGTGAGCACTTCGTCTGATCCCCAAAAGGTCTCACGGTGCGGTTGAGGCATCCTTGGCCGCATCAAACCTATCAAGTCTATCTAAGCCGCGGCTTGGGTTTTCCCACAGCTTCACCAATGCCTATAGGAAAAGAGCTCCGATGTTTAACTCTGTTTCAATTATTGGTACCGGCCACTGCGGTTGTGCTCTTGCGGTTGATGCACTATCGCGTGGCCTGGGGGTGCTGCTTTACGCTCATCCAGAACATGCGCGGAACCTGAATGCGATAGCGCAGCAAGGCTACTTAAATTCGGCGATGCAGATCGAGGGGCAGTTTAAGCCAAGGTTAACTCAGAACATCGCGGAAGCCGTCAAATTCTCCAAATGCCTCATCATTACGACACCATCATTCGGGCACGACACAATTGTTAACGAACTAAAATCATTTGACCTAAGTGACCATGTCCTTGTTGTCATAAATGCCAACTTCTTCTCACTTGCATACATGAATGAGCTAAATGCTCGGTTGATCCTTGAAACAAATGCCGCTCCGTACGCATCGCGGTTCGTAGATGGGGAAATCCTGGTTCTCGGGATCAAGAAAAACCTACAAATTGCCGCTTATCCAGCTGACATATCAGCTGACGACCGGAACGCAGTCGCCAGCGTTTTTTCCATGTCGCTCGAGTGGCAAGACAATGTATTGGATGTTGGACTCCAATCAAACAATGGTGTTTTCCACCCCGCCACCACAATATTGAATACCGCCCGTATAGAGCTTACCAAAGGCGATTTTTATTTTTACAAAGATGGAATTTCGACATCGGTCGGACGAATCATCGAATCTGTAGATCAGGAGCGACTGGCTATCGCCAATGCTTTTGGATACCGCCCGCAAACCTTGCTGAGCGAGATGATCAGCTTCTATGGCGGCGAATACAAAAGTTTCTCAGATTTTGCCTGTCATAGCGCTGTCCACAATAGGACAAAGAACACACCCAGCAGCATGGCAGAAAGGTACATCACTGAGGATGTGCCGTTCATAATGGTGCCATGGCACGAGCTTGGCCGAGTGGCAGGCATACAAGCACCTACCATGAGAAGCATCATCGAGTTTTCATCAATCATCAACAATGAGAATTATTTCCTCCACGGGAGGAACGCGAGAAAATTGAAAATTGAAAATCTCTCGATAGAAGATGTTATCCGCATAATAAAAGGAGGAAATTTTACGACCGAAAACAGGCAGACGCATGCGGCATAAATATATAGGTAATAATATGTCTAGCAAAATTAATCAGAACAAGCAGGAAATCCACCTAGAACACCGATGGTCAAATGCAAAAGCCATTTCCTGGGTCACGATAGGAACCGGATTATTCGCAATAATATTTTCATCAGCTAAATTTGCAGACGGAAGCATTTCAACATTTCAGATATTGTTCTTTAGATACATTGGCGGTCTTTTATCTCTTTTCTTGATAGCTTCTGTCTCTGGTGGACTGCGCACCTATCATAGTCCAAAGCCGTTCCTCTATTTTCTCAGAGCAGGCTTTGGTGCCACGGGCGCAGGAGCCATCATGTTCGCATCTGCTAACATGCCAATCGTCGATGCCACCGCATTAGGACTGCTCTATGTTGTTTTCATTGTACCTCTCGGCGTAATGTTTCTGAGCGATAAGATAACACGACAACATCTTTTCGGGATCACCCTTTGTGGAGGAGGTACTGCGATAATAATGCTTTCCCGTGGGGCTTTTTCGTCGATAGACGCTGCGTATATTATTCCAGCAGCGGTTGCGGTACTGGGAGCAGTTCTTCTCGCCCTTGAAGGGTTCATGATTAAAGTTCTTTCAGATGTCGATAGACCCCTCACGGTTCTTTTGTATACGAACGCATTTGGGCTGTTCATAACAGGATCTTTTGCCACCACGTCCTGGAAATACATTTCATTGATTAATTCATTTCCATATCTTATTCTTGGCGTCGTTGCGATTTCCGCCCAATATTGCATAGTCAGGGGATATAAATTAGCTGCATTGTCGATCGTTGCCCCTATCGATTACAGTTGGCTGATCTTTACAGCATTGATTGGATATATATTCTTCAACGAAGTTCCAACAATTCCCGTGATATTAGGATCATGTATCCTGGCCGTTGGTGGAACTGTCCTTGCTATAATTCGATCCACTCCTCCGAGTGTAGAAGCGAACGATATCGGCCGCGTCCAATCTGTGGACTGACTCAAGAACGCTCTGCGCTGAGACTGCTCAGAGCGCTTTTGCAAGCCAATCTAAAGCCGCGGTCGGATTGAACTGCCCCCCATTTCGACCGGACAGTCGGCATAAGCAGAAAGGCTCAAGCACCGGCTTGAGGACAGGCTTATGTCTAACGAGTATCGACACGTCGAATTGCTGACGGGTGATGTCCGTCGTAGGCGGTGGACAACCGAGCAGAAGCTGACAATCATTGAGCAGAGTTTTGAACCTGGCGAGACGGTGTCTTCGGCTGCTCGCCGCCATGGCGTTGCGCCCAATCTGCTTTACCGGTGGCGCAGGCTCTTGAGCGAGGGAGGTGCTGCAGCCGTGGATTCTGACGAGCCGGTTGTCGGCAATTCGGAAGTTAAGAAGCTGGAGGACCGCGTTCGCGAGCTGGAACGCATGCTCGGCCGCAAGACGATGGAGGTCGAAATCCTCCGGGAAGCCTTGTCCAAAGCAGACTCAAAAAAACGGATATCGCGGCCGATCTTGTTGCCGAAGGACGGTTCCCGATGAAGGCCGTCGCCGACACGCTGGGCGTTTCCCGTTCCAACCTCGTTGAGCGGTTGAAAGGCAGATCGAAGCCGCGCGGGTTCTATCACAAGGCCGAGGATGCAGAGTTGCTGCCCATCATCCGCAGGCTGGTGGATCAAAGGCCAACCTATGGCTATCGGCGGATCGCCGCGCTCCTTAATCGCGAAAGGCGAGCCGCCGATAAGCCTGTCGTCAACGCCAAGCGGGTTCATCGCATCATGGGCAACCACGCCATGCTGCTGGAGAAGCATACGGCCGTTCGCAAGGGCCGCCTCCACGACGGCAAGGTGATGGTAATGCGCTCGAACTTGCGCTGGTGCTCGGATGGTCTGGAGTTCACCTGC
>JAIBEK010000049.1 GCA_019459145.1 Arenimonas sp. | reverse complement strand
CCCCCCCCCCCCCCCCCCCCCCCCCCCCCCCCCCCCCCCCCCGCGGGGGGGCGGCGGCCGCCCCGCGCGGGGCCCCCCCCCCGCCCCCCCCCGGGGGGGGCGTGGGGGGCGCGCCCGCCCCCCCCCCCCCCCCGCCGCTTGGCAGGCGGCAGTCAGATGGGCAATCCAGCTCCTATACGAGCCCCATCATCGCATCCCCGACAATCCCCTCGACGCTCTGGTCGATGTCGACCGTCACCACGCCCGGTTCGCCGGTCGGGACTTCGAGCGTCGCGAGTTGGCTGTCGAGCAGCGAGGGTGGCATGAAATGGCCGGTGCGGGCGCCCATGCGTTCGGTGAGCAGGTTGCGGGAGCCGTGGAGATAGACGAAGCGCAGCACGCCGCCGGTCGCCGCGCGAAGGCGGTCGCGGTAGACCTTCCTCAGCGCCGAACAGGAGACGACGATCCCCTCGCCGCGCGTGAGCGATGCGGCCATTTCCGCACCGATGATGTCGAGCCATGGCCAGCGGTCGTCATCGGAGAGAGGCGTGCCCTTGGCCATCTTCTCGACATTGGCCGCCGGATGCAGCGCATCGCCCTCGATGAAGCCGAGACCCAGCCGCTCGGCGAGCAGCGCCCCGACCGAGGACTTGCCGCAGCCGCTCACCCCCATGACGATGATCGCCGCCGGGCGGCTGGTCGAAAACTCCTGCAAGTGCGCGTGCTCCCCGATACGGCGAAATGCCGTTTGGCGCGACTTTACCGAGCGGTGCCGCGGATTCCAACCCGCCGGAACCGTCCGTCCACCATGCGTGCGGCAAGGGTCCGAAAGCGGTACCCGGTTTCGGGAGCCATGCCCTAGCCGGCGCGGATCTCCGCCGCGATCTTCTCGGCCATGGCGATCACCGGCGCATTGGTATTGCCGCCGATCAGGGTCGGCATGACCGAGGCGTCGACGACCCGCAGGCCCTCGACTCCGCGCACCTTGAGATCCGGATCGACGACCGAGGTTTCGTCTCCTCCCATGCGGCAAGTGCCGACGGGATGATAGATCGTCTCGGCCCGCGCCCGGATCGAGGCCTCCAACTCGGCATCGGAACTGCCCGACGGGTAGAGTTCGGGTCCGCGATAGCGTGCCAGCGGGGCGGCTTCCATGATGTCGCGCATCAGCCGCGTTCCGGCGATCATGCCGTCGAGGTCGCGCCGGTCGGACAGATAGGCGGGGTCGATCAGCGGGGCTGCCATCGGATCGGCGCTCTTCAAGCCGACACGACCGCGCGAATGGGGCCGAAGCAGGCAGACATGGCAGGAATAGCCGTAGCCCATGTGCATGCGCCGCGCGTGGTCGTCGACCATGGCGACGACGAAATGCAGCTGGATGTCGGGGCGGTCGAGCGCCGGATCGGTTTTCAGGAAAGCGCCGGATTCGGCGAAGGTCGAGCGCAGCAGGCCGGTCCCCTCGCGCTTCCATTCGCCCGCCGCCTTGCCCATGGCCTTGAGGCCGGTAAAGCCGATGCCGAGCAGGTCGGTGTCGGCGGAGCGATAGACGCTGGTGTAGTCGAGATGGTCCTGCAGGTTGGCACCGACCTCCGGCCGGTCGGCGACGACCGTGATGCCGTGGCGCCGAAGTTCCTCGGCGGGACCGATGCCCGACAGCATGAGCAGTTGCGGCGATTGCAGCGCGCCGCTCGACAGGATCACTTCGCGGGCGGCAAGCGCGGTATGCTCCTGCCGGCCGATGCGATAGGCGACGCCCGTCGCGCGCCCCTTGGTCGTGAGGATGCGGCTCGCCCGGGCGCCGGTGATGACGGTGAGGTTCGGCCGGTCGAGATGATCGTGTAGATAGGCGGCCGCGGCCGAGCAGCGCTCGCCCTTTTTCGGCCCCTTCCAGAACTGCGTCGCCTGGTAGAGGCCGAGCCCCTCCTGATCCTCGCTGTTGAAATCGTCATTGGCCCTGAAGCCACGCGATACGCCCGCTTCGATGAAGGCCCGGTTGATCGGCCGGGCCCAGCCGGCATCGGAGACCTGCAACGGGCCGCCTGCGCCATGCAGCGCCGAGGCTCCGCGCTCGTTGTCCTCCGATTTGAGGAAATGCGGCAGCATGTCGGCATAGGACCAGCCCTTGCAGCCGGCCGCCGCCCAGTCGTCGTAATCCGAGGCATGGCCGCGCACATAGAGCATGGCATTGATCAGGCTTGAGCCGCCGAGCCCCCTTCCCCGCGGCTGATAGGCGCTCCGGCCGTCGAGGCCCGGCTGGGGCTCGCTCTCGAAGCACCAATTGGCCGAGCGCAGCCGTCCCGGCACGATTGCCGCAGCACCTGAGGGGACCCGCAACAGCAGATCCCGGCCATTGCCGCCCGCCTCCAGCAGGCAGACCCTGACATCCCGGTCCTCGCTCAGCCGCGCCGCCAGCACCGACCCCGCCGAACCGCCGCCGACGATCACGTAATCGAACATATGAGCGCCCCTCCCAAAGCCACCCGGCGAGCGTGAGCCCGCATATCTTCCGTTTACGTAAGCGTACGTCTCTCCGCGCCGCCACTCAAGGGGGCGCCGTGCCGCAGGGCGCGACTTTTGCGGTCAAAAGCGTCGTGCGGGTCCCGTGATGAAAAAACCCCGCCGCTCGGCAAGAGCGACGGGGCTGAAGGAAATCACGTGTCCGTCCAACAGTTCAGACGGCGGGTGCGGGAGCTGGGGCAGTCACAGCCGGTGCGGCAGGTGCCGAAATGACCGGACGGCCGCTGAACTCGTCGATGCCGAGCAGGAAGTTGATCTGCGGCCGCGTCTTGACCAGGTCGTCAATCGTGTAGCCGGCCAGGACGTCGAAGAAGGCGTTGAGCGCCTTGCGCAGCGCCGAGTTGAGGCCGCAGCTGTCGATCAGCGGACAATCGCTGTCGCCGTCGTCCTCGAAACACTCGGCCATGGCGAAACTGTCCTCGGTGACCCGCACAACATCGAACAGGGTGATCTTGTCAGCCGGGCGTCCGAGGCGAATGCCGCCATTGCGGCCGCGCACGGTCTCCACCAGGCCGCCCTTGGTGAGCGGCTGGAGAATCTTGAACAGGAAGAGCTCGGATACGCCATAGGCCTTGGCAATCTCCGGAATGCGGCTCAGGTGATCCTTGTTGGCTGCCGCATACATCAGCATGCGAACCGCGTAATTCGTCTGTTTTGTCAATCGCATGCGGATCTCCCTGAAGGCTTTACGGGACTCATATAGCGGATTTGGTAGTTTTGAACAATTCCAAAATACTCAAGTTCTGCCATCACGTGTTTGTGACGCGATTTCAGCGCCGTTGACAGCGTCGGGCAATTCATGAATATGCCGCTCAACAAATATAAGCACCCGAGGAAGGAGTTACCATGTCTGCGACGAAGAATCTGCGTGCCGCACTGTTGGGAATGACGGTGATTGCGGCCACATCCGGCGCCGCCCTGGCGGATGGCGAGGTCAATGTCTACTCCTATCGCCAGCCGGAACTCATCCAGCCGCTGATCGACGCCTTCACCAAGGAGACGGGGATTACCGCCAATGTCCTGTTCCTCGACAAGGGCCTGGTCGAGCGCATCGCCGCCGAAGGCGCCAATTCGCCGGCCGACGTGATCCTGACCGTCGACATCGGTCGCCTCGTCGAAGCCAAGGATGGCGGCGTCACCCAGCCGCTCGAAAACGAAGTCATCAACAAGGACATTCCGGCCCAGTATCGCGATCCGGCCGGCGAATGGTTCGGGCTGACGACCCGCGGCCGCGTCGTCTATGCCTCCAAGGAGCGTGTGGCGGAAACCGCGATCACCTACGAGGAACTGGCCGAACCGAAGTGGAAGGGCCGGATCTGCATTCGCGACGGCCAGCATTCCTACAATATCGGCCTGTTCGCCTCGATGGTCGCCCATCACGGCGCCGAATACACCGAAAAGTGGCTGGCCGGCCTCAAGCAGAACCTCGCCCGCAAGCCCGACGGCAACGACCGCAGCCAGGCCAAGGCGATCATGGCCGGGGAATGCGACATTTCGCTCGGCAATACCTATTATGTCGGCCTGATGATGACCAATGAAAAGGACACGGAAGAGAAGGAATGGGCTGCCGCCACCAAGATCCTCTTCCCCAATGCCGCCGATCGCGGCACGCATGTCAACATTTCCGGCATGGCGCTCGCCAAGCATGCGCCGAACAAGGACAATGCGGTCAAGTTCATGGAATTCCTGTCGTCCGGCAAGGCGCAGGAAATCTATGCCGAGCAGGTATTCGAATATCCGGTCCTGCCGGGCGCCAAGGTGTCGGACGTCGTCGCCTCCTTCGGCGAGATCAAGCCGGACACCCTGCCTCTCGTCGACATCGCCGCCAACCGCAAGACGGCCTCGGAACTGGTCGACAAGGTCGGCCTCAACGAAGGCCCGACGAACTGATCGCCTGCTGAACCGCTCCCAACGAAAACGGGCCCCGATCGGGCCCGTTTTTTTGTCTGGTCGGATGTTCGGCCGTCCGCGCCGGCTTACTTCATCGTCGGGATGGAGAACTCGGCGCCGTCCTTGATGCCCGAGGGCCAGCGCGAGGTGACCGTCTTGGTGCGGGTCCAGAAGCGGATCGAGTCCGTGCCGTGCTGGTTGAGGTCGCCGAAGGACGAGGCCTTCCAGCCGCCGAAGGTGTGATAGGCGAGCGGAACCGGGATCGGAACGTTGACGCCGACCATGCCGATATTGATGCGGCTGGTGAAGTCGCGGGCGGCATCGCCGTCGCGGGTGTAGATCGAGACGCCGTTGCCGTATTCGTGCTTCATCGGCAGCGAGAGGGCTTCCTCGTAGTTCTTGGCGCGAACGACCGAGAGAACCGGTCCGAAGATCTCGGTCTTGTAGATGTCCATGTCCGGGGTGACGTCGTCGAACAGGCAGCCGCCGACGAAATAGCCGTTTTCATAGCCCTGCAGCTTGAAGCCGCGGCCGTCGACGACGAGCTTGGCGCCTTCCTCGATGCCGCGGTCGATCAGGCCGAGGATGCGGGTCTGGGCTTCCTTGGTGACGACCGGGCCGAAATCGGCCTTCTCGTCGTTATACGGGCCGATGCGCAGCTTCTCGACCATCGGGGCGAGCTTGGCAATCAACTTGTTGGCGGTTTCCTCGCCGACCGGAACGGCGACCGAGATCGCCATGCAGCGTTCGCCGGCCGAACCGTAGCCGGCGCCGATCAGGGCATTGGCGGCCTGGTCGAGGTCGGCGTCCGGCATGATGATCATGTGGTTCTTGGCGCCGCCGAAGCACTGGGCGCGCTTGCCGTTGGCCGTGGCCGTCGCATAGACGTAGCGGGCGATCGGGGTCGAGCCGACGAAGGAGACGGCGCCGATGTCGGGATGGTTGAGGATCGCGTCGACCGCGCCCTTGTCACCATTGACGACGTTCAGCACACCGGCCGGAAGACCGGCTTCGATCATCAGTTCGGCAAGGCGGATCGGCAGGGACGGGTCGCGTTCCGAAGGCTTCAGGATGAAGGCGTTGCCGCAGGCGATCGCAGGCGCAAACATCCACATCGGGATCATGCCGGGGAAGTTGAACGGGGTGATGCCGGCGCCGATGCCGACCGGCTGGCGGATCGAGTACATGTCGATGCCGGGGCCGGCACCTTCGGTGAACTCGCTCTTGGACAGGTGCGGAATGCCGATGACGAATTCGCACACTTCGAGACCCCGGATGATGTCGCCCTTGGCGTCCTCGATCGTCTTGCCGTGCTCCTTGGAGAGCATTTCGGCGAGTTCGGCCATGTTGTCGTTCAGCAGCTGGACGAACTTCATGAAGACGCGCGCGCGGCGCTGCGGATTGGTGTTGGCCCAGCCCGGCTGCGCTTCCTTGGCGTTCTGCACGGCGGCGTCGAGTTCGGCGACGCTTGCGAGCGCCACGGTCGCCTGGACCTCGCCGGTTGCCGGGTTGAAGACGTTGCTCGAGCGTCCGCTCGTGCCGGCGACGTGCTTGCCGCCGATGTAATGGCCGATTTCACGCATGGATGTGCCTCCTCAGGGGTGTCTTTTCTGGCCGAGAGTATGCGCTTTGATTTGCACAACGCAACAGGATGTTCTACGCATCCGTTGTGCAGGAATTGAAGTTCGACGGATTGGCATTCCCCTCCCCAACCCCTCCCCACAAGGGGGAGGGGATCGGCTCGCATCCGTTGGATCGCTTGAGCATGGCCTTCAGATTTTTGAGGGGCGATCCTTCAGTCCGGGACAGGACTATGGATTTGAGCCAATTCGTCCATTGGCTACGGACAAGAGGTGCAGGGGTGCGACGCTCGGTGCGTCACTATCCTTCACGGGCGTCAGAGGATAGTGACGCCCGCGCTCTAGGCTGGGTCAAGCCCCTCCCCCTTGTGGGGAGGGGTTGGGGAGGGGAAGTGACACAAACACAGGAGATCCCCCATGAACTGGGATGACGTACGCATGTTCCTCGCGGTCGCCCGCTCCGGCCAGATCCTTTCCGCCTCGCGGCGGCTCGGCATCAACCATGCCACGCTGTCGCGCCGCATCACCGCGCTCGAGGAATCGCTGAAGACCCGGCTGCTCATCCGCCGCACCAATGGCTGCGAGCTCACCCCCGAGGGCGAGGTGTTCAGCCGGGCGGCGGAGCGCATGGAGACGGAAATGCTGGCGGCCCAGTCCGACATCGGCCGGGTCGACAGCGCGGTCGCGGGCACGGTCCGGATTGGTGCGCCGGATGGGTTCGGCGTCGCCTTCCTCGCCTCGCATCTCGGCACGCTGACGCGGCGCTATCCGGCGCTCAAGATCCAGCTCGTGCCGGTGCCGCGCGCCTTCTCCCTCTCCCAGCGCGAGGCCGACATCGCGATCACCGTCGAGCGGCCGGAACAGGGCCGCCTCATCTCGTCCAAGCTCACCGACTATACGCTCGGCCTCTACGGCTCGAAGGCCTATCTCGACGAGGCGGGTACGCCGGCCGACATCGAGGCCCTGCGCGAGCACACGCTGATCGGCCATGTTGAGGACCTCGTCTATTCCGCCTCGCTCTCCTATACCGGCGAGATCATGCGCGGCTGGGAATCCTCCTTCGAGATTTCCTCGGCGATCGGCCAGACGGAGGCCGTGCGCGCCGGCGCCGGCATCGGCATCCTGCACGACTACATCGCCCGCGGGCACGAGGAACTGGTGCGCGTGCTGCCCGAGATCACCATCCGCCGCGCCTACTGGACGACCTATCACGAGAGCGCACGCGAACTGGTCCGCGTGCGCACCGTGGTCCAGTTCCTGCAGGAACTGATCGACGAAAACCGGCGGATTTTTGTCTGAGCCGAACGCCGTCCGGCCCTCAATGCCCCTGGATCGTGCAGGGTCCCCAGCCGGAGCCCTTGCGGTAGTGTTTTTCGTTCTGGCAGGGCGAACCGGTCGTGGTGTTGCGCGACCCGCATTTGCGCACCTCCCCGTTCTTACCGATCCCCCTGGCGCGCTCCGTGCGAAGGCCGGACAGCAAACCCTTGCGACTGTCCCGCTCTTCGATCCAGGCCGCCTTGTGGGCAGGCAGAAGCGACAGGATTTCCTTCGCCTCGGCAATCAGTTCCTCGGTATTGGCGATGTTGCCCGCCGTCTCGGGCGGCACCTTGTGGCCCTTCTTCTTGCACTCGGCAATGATCCGGTTTTGCCGGGCGATATACTGCTTGTACTCGCGGATGTGCCGCTTCTCCATCGCTTCCGCATCGCCGTTCCGCGCGATCTGGGACCGGGCATCGGCGAGTTCGTATTCGTACTTGCTGATGGCGTCGTCGAAATCGCTGATCGATCCCGGATAGGGATTCGGCTCGCCCAGCGCATCGCCTGGCGTCAAGGATGGCCAGCCCGGTATGGCTGGCACGTCTGACAGGTCTGGCATGACTTCCCCCACTTTTGTCGCCGCGTGGTTCGTCCAGGGGCCACGCCCCTTCGGCCGAAAGGACGGCCGTACCCTCAGAACACACGGATTTACAACCGCCGTCAAGAACAACAGCGTATAAGTTGCGCATGCGCAAACTCAGCGCCGCGCACTGCGTGCCGCTTGGGTATTTGCCGACCCATGGCGTTGGATCTATAGAGCTTGGGCAGAAGGCATAGACTGAAATCGATCAGGTCAGACGACGGTTTTCCGCCCATTGTCGGCGTCCCCACAGGCCGGCGAGCCCGAACACGGAGTATGCAACCATGAGAGACGCGACGAGACGTAACAAAAACCGAGCCGCGCGCCGCCTTGCCGGCCAGATCCTCGCCCTCACGCTCACCGCGCTCTTCGCCAGCCCGGCCCTTGCCCATGAGGCGACCGGCCTGCTCGGCGGCTTCGGCAGCGGCTTCGGCCATCCGCTGGCGGGCTTCGACCATTTTCTCGCCATGCTGGCGGTCGGCCTGTGGGGTGCGCAGATGGGCGGGCGCTCCATCTGGACGCTGCCGGCCACCTTCCCGCTGATCATGTGCATCGGCGGCGTGCTCGGCATGATCGACATCGGCCTCGGCGCCCAGATCGAAACCGGCATTGCGCTGTCGCTGGTCGTGCTCGGCGGTGCGATCGCGGCGCGCTGGATCGCGCCGGAATGGGCGGCCCTCGCAATCGTCGCGGTCTTCGCCTTCTTCCACGGCTATCCGCACGGCCAGGAAGCGCCGCGCGCCGTCGATCCGGCCGCCTATACCGTCGGCTTCGTCGTCTCGACCGGCCTCATCCACATTCTCGGCATCGGCGTCGGATTTGGTCTCGGACGGTTTTTCGAGGGCAAGATCGTGCGGGCGCTCGGCCTGGTCATTGCCGCCTGCGGCGTCTATTTCCTCGTCACCTGAAAAGACGCGCCCTGGGCGCGCCTTTGCGCCGCTCAACCTTCGACAGCGGCGACCTTGCGGCGCGGAACGAGCCCCAGCACCACCGCACAGCCGGCGATGATGACCACCGCGCCGACCATCTGGACGATCGACAGCGGCTCGCCAAGGAAGACGGCGCCGACCAGGACGGCGATCGCGGTGACGGCAAACTCCACGCTGATCGCCCGCGTCGCGCCGATCGAGGCAACCAGACCGAAATAGAGCACATAGGTCATGGCGCTCATCACCACCGCGGCGATCAGCAGATAGCCGTAGTCGATCACCCGCGGCACATCCGGCACCGGCACGACGAAGAGCAAAGGCAGGGTCATCAGCCCGCCCATCAGGAAAGCGCCGATCGTCACCTCCCAGGCGCCGGTGTCTCTGAGGCGATGGCTGGCATAATTGCTCCCGAAGGCGGCACAGACGCAGGCGAACAGCGCACCCGCACAGCCGAGCACGAAGGCCGCATCGACCGGCACGGCCGGAAAGCCGACCAGAAGCACCACGCCGACGAAACCGATGATGAGCCCGACCAGACGCTCCGGCGTGATCCGCTCCAGCCCCCACAGCTGGCCGATCACCATGGCAAACATCGGAATGGTCGCCACCAGGATTGCCGCCATGGCCGTGCCGATCAGCGGCGTGGCATAGGAAAGCCCGATCAATTGGCCCGCAACCGTCGTTGCCCCGACCACGGCGAACGGCCACCAGCCGGCACGAAATTTCAGGCTGCGCCCGCTGACGCGCGCCAGGAAGAAAAGCGTGATCCCGGCGATGAAGGCCCGAAAGGTGACGGCGCCGACCCAGCCGAAGGCGGAGACGATCTTCAGCACCAGCAGGAAGGACAGGCCCCAGGCGACAGCGAGGAACGCATAAACGGCAAGATCCTTGGGCTTCATTTGGGGGGCCTGGGGTACCCGCCGGGCGGCGGTGGAGGGAAACGGCGGGTAACGCTGGCTGACTATCGCCCGCAGCGGGCGGGGTCAAGGCGGGGGGTAAGATGCCGCTACACAACGAATCGCGCGGCAATTCTCGTTACGCAATCCACCGCAATACCGGCTGGTGGGGTCTCTCCCCAACTGGAACTGACGGGTCCGACCACCTGCCTCGCCACCTTCCAGCGGGACCATTTTTTGGTGAGCCAAACGTTCAAGTCAAATATTGGGAGATTGACGGGGAACGGCGCCATGGAGCGCTCCCAGTGCCATCCTGCTACCCTCTCGCCCGGTGAGCGCTTCCAGATAGGCTCCCGCCGCAGAGCCGGTCAGGCATATGGACGTTTCGCCCGTGTTGGCAGTGGTCCCATCGAACCACACTCGACGTGTCGAACGCGTGATATAGATGTCCGAGACAGAAGCTGTCCAACCCACATCGATCTCTTGATGGGTCGAGGGCCTGTTGTCCTTTGTCAGTATGGGCCGATATGTCGCGCTGCCAGATGCGTATCTGGGCCTTTCAGCTACGTTTGGTATCTTCTCGTCAAGCACTGGGTGCACAATCGCCGGGCTTCCACTCTTACGAAAATGTACATCATCAAGATCCGTAGGGCGCAAATCACGCCAGCCTTCCTCGCCAAGATGGCGAAAACAATGCGCTGACACCCCCGCACCGTTCACCCCGGAGCAGAGGAGGCGTCCTTGGGTGTCAAACATGTCGACGAAATTCGGCCCCAGCAACAATGGACTACGAAGAGGTTCATAGGTCTCGGCAACGTCGTGCATACGAAACGGAATATTCGAGTTCACAATCTGCAGGATCCCACCGGGTTTCAAACACGCATGCATCAAATTGACGATGTCAGACCACATTTGGGGATCGATACCACTTTTTCGGCCGTTCACAATCGAGGTAGGGCGAAGCAACACGGAATTGCAGAGAATGATGTCGTAAGGGCCATGTCCAATGACTTCGGCTTCCGTAGAATGGAAGATGTTAGCAGCATCTCCGACCAACCCTCTGGCCAATCTAAGATTGTACCAATCATGGTCGCAACCAAATAGTTGCGCCTGGGGGAACAGCGATTTGATCGTGTAGATCTCTTCTCCCGTCGAGCAGCCGAACGAGAGAATGGACACGTCCCGATCAGATGGGAAGTAGCGCCTTAGGACGTTATACTCATTCCAGTATCGACCCGCAAAAGTGCTGTTGTTAGTTTGAAGCTGCGGCAGCATTCCGGTTCAACCCTCCAAATTTCATGACTTTAAGGACTTGTAGCTTACCAGGTCAGTTGAACGGCGAAGCACCAGGCAGGCCTCTACAACTCATGCGAGTTATGCTGATATCCGTCCTGACTGCTCTGCGGAGTGAACGATCTTTCACGCTGACGCCAAGGCGACTAGCATCTGGTGCGGGTCGAGAACAACCAAAATCTCCCAGACCAGGATAAACGCTCAGTTCCTGGTGGAAGGTCGTCATACCATTTCGGCCGTAGTGGCGCATATGGTCTCTCGTTATCGTCAGCTATTGCACCTGTCAGGCGTAAGAGGGACGGCACCGTTATCAAACTGGCGAAAACGTACTCGGACCGCTCATGTTTCCGTTGGGCGTTGTCCGACCGCCCCCCGAATTCTTATGCTGTAGCGCTGAATGCGTAGATTTCATTCAGTTGCTGACACACGGCGAGAAACAGGTCTTCCCATTCGTCATCAGGAGATTTACGGAAGAGTTGAACCGTTGGGAACCAAACCGAGCACCGCTGGGTAATACCCCATGTCCAATGCGGGCTGGTCGGAAGCAAGGCGAAAGTGGGCTTCTGCAGTAAGCCCGCAAAATGCAGCGTGCTGTTATCTGCGCTTACCACGACATCGACTGATCCAATTGTGTCGACCAGCACCTCCGGCCGTTCAAAATAATCTATGCTCTCATCGAACTCGATTGTATTTTGGAAGCTCTTTTCAAATCCGCGGATCTCGGTTTTAACATTTCCGTATTGCAGGTTTACGAGCCTGATCGGCACGGATGCCGAATCGATCAAGGCACGGAATTTTTCCAATGCGATAGACCTATCTGCGCCACTCGCTGGGTTTTTGCTTTTCCACGACACGCCAACTCGCAAAGGTTGTGAATGGCTCACCGACCTCACGTGGGAGCCCAGAGGCTGAGGGGGCGGGAAGTCAGCTTGCTTGCGCCGAAGCAGGGCGCAAGCTTGGCTAAAATAGATCTGCGCGTCAATTTTCGCATTATGAAGGCTGGGGTCCCCTTGCTTTGAAAATGGAAAAAAGCGGGCCGATGGGTACATTTTCGCGAAAATCGGCAGCATCTTGGGCGTTGCCTCGAAGAATACCTCGAGCCCTTTCTTCTCCAGTGCCGGTATGAGACTCGAAGCGAGCATCTCAAAACCAATGCCTTGCTCAGTCTCAGGTAGAAGAAGCACCGTCCTGACGCCCTCCTGACCAGTCCAGGTCTCATGAAGGAAGGGGCGGCGAAACGGGCCGAAAAGCCGTTGCGAGTGCAGACGACTTTGGTAATTATCGAACCCTGGGGCCCAGTGACCCAGATGCAAGCAAGCTTCCCCATATACCCGCCTTGCGTCGAGATCATCAGGCGATATATCCAACGCTGCGCGAGCGTGTGCCAGCGCCTTGCGCCATTGTCCCTTACGCGTCCCCAAAGTGCCAGCCAGCAGAAGTTGAGCAGGAAAGCTCTTCGGCTCTAGAAAGACCGCGCGCTCCAGCCGTCGTATGGCCGCCTCCGTTTCTTTCGCGGCGAGGGCCGCTCTGCCGGCATAGAGCAGTACCCCGCTACTGGACCAACAAGCCGCTTCCGCTTGCTTCGACGCCTGAAATGCGTCGTCGATCCGACCGGCAGCCAAGAGGGTGGTGATCAAGCTCGAATGTGCGCTTGGCAGACTGGGGGCAAGTGATAGTGCCGCGCGGAACATCTCTATCGCCTGCATTGGCGATCTCAACAACGCGTATGCCTTACCCACGCATAAGAAGCCGTTTGCATCGACCATTGAACGTTCGGCTTCTGTCAATTTTTCGTACAGATCGATGGCACCGGCCTGATCGCCAGACTTTATACAATCGACCAGAGCCCGGTTAACATTGGAGGATATAGGCCAATTCCGCCCTGAGTCGACTGGGCGAAGTGTCGCCACCTCCGAGGTGCTGGCCTTAAGTCTGCGCAAGCTCTGGTATCTCTCCAGTGCCGCCCAAACACCTTCCTGCGCCTGACAAAGCAGTCTTGATCGCACCTCGTCGATGTCAACGGCCACAGGGTCCCAATCAATCTCTGCGAAATCTGCTGGGGTATGGACCTTTATCAGCTTGCTAATAAAGCTGAAGCGGTCGTCAACGTCGCGACGACAAAGGACCACCGGAATACCCGATGATATGCAGGGAGTGGCCGCATGGTGAAGCGGCGTGACAATGAGAGAGGCCGAGGACCGGTATCTCTCAAGAAGTGCGAGCGCGTGCTGTTCCGTTTCCATCATCTCGGATTGAGACAGCGGAAGCTTGTGTATCGCCTTGCGCTGAAACACAAAATCCAGCCGCTCGTAGAGCGGCTTTGGCAAACACGACAGCGCACCTCCGGGCAAGGTTCCGGAGCCCTCACCATAGACGACCACAACGCGACCGTCCAAAGGCTCGACCGGCCTTTTATCAAAACTGAGTGTCAAACAGCCGGTTACAAAGGCCGAAACACCATAGGACATGAGATGATCGCATGTGGTCACATCCCGGCATCCTATGGGTTCGAATCGCTTCAGATAGTCCCTATTCTGAACAATAACATCTTCCGCCGCCTGAAATCCAACAAAAACAGGAATTATACTTTCAGGAATCGGAAAGCAATGTTTATAAAAGCAGGCATTGAAAATGACTATCACGTCATCTCCAATATAATCTCGCATCTTGTCACGATCTATCGCAACAACCTCATCATTCCTGATGCCTATTTTCGAATATAAATTTCTTGCGGCTAGAGTCTGCATGTAGTCGCCGATATTTATTGTCGCTATTCCATCTTTTGCAATCAACCTCTCAAATGAAAAGTCTGAATAACTGAAATGCAGTATGCCAAACTTCGGCTCAGGACTTTTTTTCTTCATTGTAATACTGGATTTATTTCTAGTTACACTGTCGATCGAAGGGGTTTTCCCGCGTCTTATCGAAGGTTACGGAGGTTCTTGGAAGACACAATCACATAGGATCGGTAGTTGAGCATTCAGTTCGAATAAGGAGAATGGATTGCGAGGCATAGCGCCGAGATCAAAATGGGGCAAATGATACCCGGTTGCAAGTTTGAAGTGCCCCGCAGTTGCTGCGGTCGGCGTCCTTCGGCGGGAACTCTAAAGCAAGGCGGAACAGGGGCCGCGCTGTGGAGGATGTCGACAAAGTCAAATTCGGAAGAGTTACGCGGCGCGACTGTGATGCCTTGCCAAGCTACCGAAGCTGGTTGGATCGGGCTGCTCGGTTTGGACAGAGGTCAGCTCCGCAGCATCAATGCGGCGATGCACTCGACACCGAGATGAAAGAATCGTTCTGCTTGCCCGCTGATTTCACTGTGGAAAAATGGTACGGTTGGGGGGTCTCGAACCTCCGACCTCAGGTGCCACAAACCTGCGCTCTAACCAACTGAGCTACAACCGCACATCAGGCGTCCAAGACGCCTTGAGGGGTCACATACGGACAGTTGGCGTCTTTTTCAAGCCTTTTTTACACCAAACGAAAAAAGGCCGGGACAAGTGCCCCGGCCTCAAGTCCTTGGGAGGACAGATGTCTTTTGATCAGGCGGCCTTGAAGGTCGACATGACCTTTTCAGCGGCCTGCTTGCCTGGAGCCACGACGGATTCGGCAACCTTCTTGGCAGCTTCCTGCATGGTTTTGGCCTGTTCGACCGTGACTTCGGCCTGCTTGCGGATGAAGGAGGTCTGCAGTTCGACGAGTTCGGCAATCGACTTTACGCCGAGCAGAGCTTCCATGTGCGACAGCGACATTTCGGCATTGGTGCGCAGCGCGTCGATGGCCTTGAGGCCGAGTTCGACGGTGCCGGCCTGGGCGGTCTGGAGCGTGGTCTCGACGGTCTTGGTCGCTTCTTCGGTCGCCGTCTTCATCTTGGCATAGGCGTCCTTCGACTGGGCTGCGCCCTTTTCGGCGAAGTCGCGGAAGGTTTCGTTGACCTTTGCCGGGTCGAATGCGGTTGCGGAGAAGGAGAAGACGTCCTTGGGGGAATTGGCAGCCATGTCAGTGATCCTCATCTTTGAGCGGGTCAGCGATGGGCGGGCCCGGTTGTGTTCGATGACCTGCATATAGCATCGTCCATTGTGCATTGCAATATTATTGTGCGTTGCAACATAGAATTTTTTGCTTCCGTCGCGGATTAACCCTGTTGGTCGAAACAGTCGCACCTTGCTGGACCCGAAAGCCGTGCCTAGCTATTAAAAATCTGTTAATTTGCCGCAGGTGACGGCAATTGCTAAGACAGGTCCCAGGATGCCCGCTCCATACCCGTTCATCGACGTCGCCGTTCACGACAGCATCCGCCCGCGCTTTGCCCGGGGCGAGGCGCTCGTCGTGTTTTCGCCCGCGCTCGACCGGGTGCTGTGGGCCAATGGCGCCGGGGCGCGCTTCTTCGGCAATGACTCGATCTATGATTTCCTCGAGGAAGGACCGAACCGTGGCGACGTCACCTTCCGCCAGATCGAGGGCGTGGCCCGCCAGCTTGGCGCGGTCGGCGACAGCCGTTCGCTGCTGTTGCGCATCGCCTCGGGCTTCCAGCGCGTTCCCGTGACCGCGACGGCGGAGATGGTCGAGATCCGCCGCGGCGAGCCCGTCATTCTCCTGTCCGTTCCGCCGCTCGGCAAGGCCGGCAGCCTTGGCGAGCGCGCCAGCGAAATGCTGAGCGGCTTCGACGATCCCGACACGCACATGGCCGTGCTCGACGGCGAGGGTCAGGTGGTCGTCGCCTCGGCGAAATTCGCCGGTCTCGGCATCACCTATCAGACCGCCCGCACATTGGTAACGCTGGCCGGCACCGATGCCGACCATCTGGTCAAGCGGCCGATCCCGACCGGGCGCGGCTATCTGCCGGCCGCCATCGGCAAGCTCAGCGACGATCCGGCGCTGCATCTGCTGTTCGCCGTCGAGACGATCCTCGGCACAATGGATCCGACCGACCAGTTCCAGACCGACGAAGAGGCACGCCCGGTCGCTCCGATGGCCCCCGTCGAGGAGGCGCCCGCGGCCGCGCCCGCCGTCTCCGCCGAGACCGCGGCCGTGGTGACCGCCGGAGTGGTCGAAGCCGAAGCCGGATTTGCCGACGTCGTCGAAGCGATCGGCGGGATCGAGGAATTCGACGGCGCCGAGATCGAGCCTATGGACGAGGTTGGCGAAGATCTGGTGGCCAAGGACGAAGCAGGCGAAGACAAGATTGCCGAAGAGGGGCCTGCCGCGACCGCAGAGGACGCGGTGCTGGCCGAAGCTGCGGCCGAGGTGGTCGAGACCTTCGAGCAGGAGGCCGGACAACTCGCCGACGCCGAGGCAGACGCCCTTTCGGCGGATGCCGACGAGATCGTCGAGGCGCCCGCCCCCGACGCCGTCCCGCCACTTGCCGCCGAAACCATGCCGGAGATCACGCCGGACGTTTCAACCGACGCCGAAATGGGGGACGCACGCGCCGTTGACGCCGACGCGTCGCAAACCGTTGCAGGCACCTCGGCGGAACCGCAGGCCGCACACGGCGCCCCGCTCGTTGCCGCGCGCGTCGAGGCCGTATCGTCCACGCGCGCACATGCCGCGCCGGGCACAGACTTCGTCTTTTCTCCCGAACGGCGCGCCACGCGGTTCGTCTGGAAGATCGACGCCGACGGGCGGTTCTGCGATGTCTCGGGCGAGTTCGCCGAGGCCGTCGGCCCGCGTGCCGCCGACATCAACGGTGTCGCCTTCACCGACCTCGCCGCCCTGTTCAACCTCGATCCCGAGGGAAAGATCGGCGAACTCCTGAAGAAGCGCGACACCTGGTCGGGCAAGACCATCCACTGGCCGGTCGAGGGCACGACCCTCATGGTGCCGGTCGATCTGGCGGCGCTACCAACCTATACCCGCAGCCGCGATTTCGACGGCTTTCGCGGCTTCGGCATCGTCCGGCTGGCCGATGCGATCGAGGACCCGAACCGCACCGGCCTGACGTTTACCGCCCCAGCTTCACCGAGCGAACCGGTGGCTGCTGACGTGCTCGAGCCGACTACCGCGCCCGTGCCCTCCGCCTTGCTGGTCGATGATCTGCCGCCGGACGCGCGCGCCGAGGATCTGGCGGGCGATGCGTCCACGGGCGAACGGCCCGCGGCCCTGCCCGAGCCGTCGATCGACGCAACCCATGAGCCGGCGATTGTCGACGCGTTGCAGAGCGCCGCTCCCGTTCCCCTCGCCGAAGTGCCGGCAACGAAGGGCGAGCCAGACATCTTCGAGACACCCACAGAGACGGCCGAACCGACCGGGCGCCCCGCGGTCGAGCCGCCGGCGCTGCAGATCGTCGAGACGCCCGGCCGTCGCCATTCCGACAAGGTGGTGCAACTCGAGGAGCGCCGCGCCCGCGGCAAGGAGGGCCTGACGCCCGGCGAACAGGCCGCCTTCCTGGAGATCGCCCGCAAGCTCGACCCGCAGGGTTTGCGTGAAAAGGCCGCCGAGGCCTTGAGCGAGATCCGCCGCAACGAGGCGGCATCCGCCACGGAGAGCTCCGAGCGGGACAGGTCCAAGTCGGGCGCCACCGAGCAGCCCGCGACCGAGGTCGAAGCCGCCGAAATCGAGACCGACGGGATCAGGGCGGGAGAACCTTCCGAAGCGCCGGACGATCTTCGATCGGTTCCGCTTGCGCCCGTCGCCGACATCCCCGCCCCCCAGGCGCCGGACGCGACAGGGCCATGGCCGGTCGACCCGGCCGGCGAGGAATTCGCCACGCTCCGTCTCAAGCGCGACAATGCGCTCTCCGGCGAAATCGTCGACCTGATGCCGGTCGCGCTTCTGATCCATGTCGGAGACCGGCTGATCCACGCCAATCCGGAATTCCTGGCGCTGACCGGCTATGCCTCGATCGAGGATCTCGACACCGCCGGCGGCCTCGATGTGCTGATCCAGCGGCAGGATCTGGAAGGGGCGAGCGAAGAGGCCGGCCGGGTCGTCATCGTGCGCGCCGACGACCAGTTGGTGCCGGTCACGGCACGCCTGCAATCGGTGCGCTTCGAGCGCGCGACCGCGCTGATGCTGGCGCTGATCCCGGCAGGCAGCGCAGCGCAGAGCACGCCCGAAAAAACCGCCGTAGCGGCGGCCTCGACCGTTATCCCGCTCCCCGTCGCCGATCCGCAGGGCGAGGCCCGCGCCGAGCAACTGGCCCGCCTGCAGGTGGAGGTCGACGAACTGCGCTCGATTCTCGAGACGGCGACCGACGGCGTCGTCATCCTCGATGCCAATGGTGACATCCGCTCGCTGAACCGGGCGGCAAGCGCGCTGTTCAACTTCGATGAGACGGAAACGCGCGGCAAGCCCTTCGTCATGCTGTTTGCCCATGAGAGCCAGAAATCGATCCTCGACTATCTCGGCGGGCTGTCCGGCCATGGGGTGGCGAGCGTGCTCAATGACGGCCGCGAAGTCATCGGCCGCGAAGCCTCGGGCGGCTTCCTGCCGCTGTTCATGACGATCGGCAAGCTTACCTCGTCGAACGGCTATTGCGCGGTGATCCGCGACATCACCCAGTGGAAGCGGACGGAGGAGGAACTGCGCAACGCCAAGCGCGCCGCCGAGACGGCCAATGCCCACAAGAGCGACTTCCTCGCGCGCGTCAGCCACGAGATCCGCACGCCGCTCAACGCCATCATCGGTTTCGCCGACATGATGGCCAACGAGCACTTCGGCGCGCTTGGCCATCCGCGCTACGGCGAATATGCCAATGACATCGTGCGCTCCGGCCGGCACGTGCTCGATATCGTCAACGACCTGCTCGACATTTCCAAGATCGAGGCGGGCGAGATGGATCTCGACTTTACCGCCGTCGGGCTGAATGAAACCGTGCAGGCGGCGGTCTCGATCGTCCAGCCGCAGGCCAATGGCCAGCGCGTCATCATCCGCACCGCGCTGTCGCAGGCCGTGCCCAGTGTCGTGGCCGACATGCGCTCGATCAAGCAGATCGTCCTCAACATCCTGGCCAACGCCATCCGTTTCACGCCGTCGGGCGGCCAGATCATCGTCTCCACCGCCTACGAGGCGAACGGCAGCGTGGCGCTGCGGATCCGCGACACCGGCATCGGCATGAGCCGCACCGAACTGGAACAGGCGATGAAGCCGTTCCGCCAGGTGCAGACCGGCGCGCGCAATCGTGGCGACGGCACCGGACTCGGCCTGCCGCTGACCAAGGCCATGGTCGACGCCAACCGCGCCAATTTCTCCATCTCCTCCTCCCCGAACGAGGGCACGCTGGTGGAGATCACCTTCCCGTCGCAGCGCGTGCTGGCGGACTGAGAGCGGCAAGCGACCGGCTAAACTCCGCCGCGCGGCGCGCGGAGCGCCTTGCCAAATCCGTTCCCTTCGCGGCCGGTTTGGGCTAGACCGGCTCAGGCACGGCCGCATCCAGCGCCGCGGCGATAACCGGAAACGCGGAGAGACGAAGCCTTGGCAGCGGAAGCGCGCATTGCGCGGAATTCGGATTGTGGTCCGGTGCGGCGGCGGCTGTCTGCCCCGACGATCGCCGCAATCGCCGTTTCGGCCCTGGTCGCCATGCCGATCATCGCGATATTCCTGATCGGGCTTGGCGGCGGCGGCGACAACTGGCAGCACATGCTGTTGAACGTGGTGCCGCGCGCCACCGGCCGCACCCTGCTCCTGCTCGCCTTGACCGGCGCGCTCACAGCATCCATCGGCATTGTCAGCGCCTGGCTGGTGGCGTCCTGCGATTTTCCCTTCCGCCGTCTTCTGTCGGTGGCGCTGGTGCTGCCGCTCGCCATCCCGTCCTACCTCGCGGCCTATGCCTTCGGCGAATTCCTCGACTTCACCGGCCCCGTGCAAAGCCTCTATCGCAGCCTGTTCGGCTTCCAGTCGGCGCGCGACTACAGCTTTCCCGACGTGCGCTCGCTCGGCGGCGCCGTGCTGGTGATGACGGCTGTGCTTTACCCTTACGTCTATCTCGCCTGCCGCTCGATGTTCCTGATGCAGGGGCGCGCCGCGGCCGATGTCGCGCGCACGCTCGGCGCCGGTCCGTGGCGCGTCTTTTCGCAGGTCCAGGTTCCGATGGCTCGGCCGGCCATCATGGTCGGGCTAACGCTGGTGATGATGGAGACGCTGAACGACATCGGCGCAGTCGAATATCTCGGCGTCCAGACGCTGACCTTCTCGATCTACGACACCTGGCTCAATCGCGGCAGCCTCGCAGGCGCGGCACAGATCGCCTCCGTCCTGCTGGTCTTCGTCGTGCTTCTCCTGTGGATCGAGCGCCGGGCGCGGCGCCGCCAGCGCTTCGCAAGCCACAAGACGACGGCCGTCACCATCGACGCCGTGCGCCTGAAACTTGCCGGCTGGCGCGGTTGGGCTGCGTCGTTCCTCTGCGCCCTGCCCGTCCTCGTCGGTTTCGTCATCCCCATCGCTGTGCTGGCCGGATTTGCGCTGCGCCGCCTCGATGATTTTTCCGAACCGCGCCTCCTCGAGGCACTCGGCAATTCTGTCCTCGTTTCCTCGGCAGCGGCCCTGCTCACCGTGGTCCTCGCCTTCGTGCTGGCCTATGCGGTGCGCACCGAGCGGTCGCGGCTCACCGCCGGCGCAAGCCGGCTCGCCTCGCTCGGCTACGGCATTCCCGGCACCGTGCTGGGTATCGGCGTGCTGATCCCGCTCGCCAGGCTCGACAATCTGATGGATGGCGCCCTGCGCGCCTCGTTCGGTGTCTCTTCCGGCCTGCTGCTCTCCGGCACCGGCTTTGCCATCGTCTATGCGGCGACCGTGCGCTTCCTGACCATGGCCGAGGGCACGATCGATGCCGGCTTCCAGAAGCTCTCGCCGCATCTCGACATGGCTGCGCGCACGCTGGGCCGCAATGCGCTACAGACCTTCCGGCAGGTCCTGCTGCCGAACATGCGCCCGGCCGTGCTGACCGCCGCCCTGCTGGTGTTCATCGAGACGCTGAAGGAACTGTCGGCCACCATCCTGCTGCGGCCGTTCAACTTCAACACGCTGGCGACGCTGGTTTACGAGGATGCCTCGCGCTCGAAGGTGCAGGACGCCTCGGTGGCGGCGATCATCATCATCCTGGCCGGCCTGATCCCGGTCATCCTGGTGTCTCGGTCACTCGATCGCCCCCGCTGATGCGTGGCGAGCCCATGAAAAAAGGGCGGCTTACGCCGCCCTGAAAATTCATGCTGTTCAACTGGAGCTTGGGTCGACCAACATCATGTATCGTGAACCAAAGGTTCCAAGCCACACGTTCATGGTGGGCCTCCAACTTGGTCAAGGTATGCCAAATGCGTCTTAACAAGTCGTTACCTCGGGTGACGGATGTCACCCCGATTGACGCATATACAGGCCGACGCCCTGTTCCTCTGCAGTTCGATCCCCTGTCTTTCAGGACTTCAGCACGACAAGCCCGGCAAACAGGTCGAGTGCCTCCGGATTGGCCAGCGCTTCCTTGTTCTTCACCGTCCGTCCGTGCACCACGTCGCGTACCGCCAGTTCGACGATCTTGCCCGACTTGGTGCGCGGAATGTCGGCAACCTGAATGACCTTGGCCGGCACATGGCGCGGCGAGGCGCCGGTGCGGATGCGGGTCTTGATCGCCTTGACCAGATCGTCGTCCAGCGCGCGCTCTGCCGCAAGCCGGACGAACAGCACGACCCGCACATCATCGTCCCAGTCCTGGCCGATGCACAGCGCCTCGAGCACTTCTTCCATCTGCTCGACCTGGTTGTAGATCTCGGCCGTGCCGATGCGCACGCCGCCCGGATTGAGGGTGGCGTCGGAGCGGCCGTGGATGACGATGCCGTCATGCGCCGTCCATTCGGCGAAGTCGCCATGGCACCAGACGTTGTCGAAACGGTCGAAATAGGCGGCGCGATACTTCGCGCCTTCCGGATCGTTCCAGAACATGATCGGCATGGACGGGAAGGCTTTTGTACAGACCAGTTCGCCCTTCTCGCCGCGCACCGGCCGGCCCTCGTCGTCCCACACGTCGATGGCGAGCCCCAGGCCCGGCCCCTGGATCTCGCCGCGCCACACGGGCTTCAACGGATTGCCGAGCACGAAGCAGGAGACGATGTCGGTGCCGCCCGAGATCGAGGCGAGATGGATGTCGCTCTTGATGCCTTCATAGACGAAGGAGAACCCCTCCGGCGACAGCGGCGAGCCGGTCGAGGTCATCATGCGCAGCGAGGAAAGGTCGTGGGTGGTCTTCGGCGTGAAGCCGCCCTTGCGCACCGCGTCGATGTATTTGGCCGAGGTGCCGAAGAAGGCGAACTGCTCCTCGGCCGCATAGTCGAACAGCACATTGCCGTCGGGATGGAAGGGCGAGCCGTCATAGAGGCAGAGCGTGGTGCCGGAGGCGAGCCCAGAGACCAGCCAGTTCCACATCATCCAGCCGCAGGTGGTGAAATAGAAGAAGCGCTCGCCCTCCTCAAGCCCACAGTGGAAACGCTGTTCCTTGAGGTGCTGGAGCAGCGTGCCGCCGGCCGAGTGGACGATGCACTTGGGCACGCCCGTCGTGCCGGACGAAAACAGGATGTAGAGCGGATGGGAAAACGGCAGCGGCTCGAAGGCGATCTCGCCGGCCTCGTAAGGCGCAACGAAATCGGCGAGCGTCTTTGCCCCCGGCACGGCTTCGGCAATCGCCGGGGCATCGCCCGCATAGGCGATGACGACGAGCGGCACGCCGAGCTTTTCGGACACCGCCTTCACCTTGTCGGCGACGTCCTGGCGCTTGCCGGCGTACCAGTAGCCGTCCACGGCGACGAACAGCTTGGGCTCGATCTGGCCGAAACGATCCAGCACGCCCTGTTCGCCGAAATCGGGAGAGCAGGACGACCAGATGGCGCCGATCGAGGCCGCCGCCAGCATCAGCGCCACGGTCTCGGGCATGTTCGGCACCATGGCGGCGATGCGGTCGCCCTTCGCGATGCCCATGGCGCGGAAAGCCTGCTGCAGACGCGATACGGCGTGGCGCAACCGGTCCCATGACCAACGGTCTTCGACCTTGTCCTCGCCGCGGAAGATCATCGCGTCTTCGTCGCCGCTCTCGCTCAAAAGATTTTCGGCGAAGTTCAGCCGGGCATCGGGAAAGAACCGCGCGTCGAGCATGACGTCGCCGTTTTCCAGGAGCCGTTCGCCCTTCTCGCCCTTGACGCCGCAATAGTCCCAGACCGCCGACCAGAAGCCGGCGCGGTCATCCACCGACCATTGATGAAAGGCGTCGTAATCGGAAAAATCGCGACCGACGCGCGTCCCGCACCAGGTCATGAAGCGGTACATCGGCGACGACTTGATCTGGCTGTCGGACGGGGTCCAGAGCGGCATGTCCTGTTGCATTCGTTCCTCCTCAAAAACAATGTCTGTATAGCAGTTTGCAACGCAATATAAAGTCCCGGAGGAGACAGCCGGTTTGCAAGCCGGCGGCAATTCCTATATCCGGCAGAAACGATGAGACCGGGCCGTTGCCCGGCCGATGGAGCCTGGGGTCCTTCATGCCCGACGCCAGCAAATCAGGCGAACAGTGCCGGCGCCGGCAACCGGCCGCGCGACGCATCCTGCACGTGGTCCTCGTCGCGCTTGCCGTCGTCTCGGCGCTGTTCGTCGTCTCGCGCACCGCCGCCCCCTATCTCGTCTCCTCGAACCTCGTGCGCTCGGCGATGGAACAGGCCGTTTCGCAATGGACCGGCCATCAGGTGACGATGTCCGGCGCCCCGGAAATCGCCTTCTGGCCGAAGCCGCGCGTGACGCTCAACGGCGTCACAATCAGCAAGCCCGGCACCGGCGGACCAAAGATGCTGGGGCGGATCGAAAAGCTGTCGGCCACCTTCGGCCTCTATTCGGCGATGCGCGGGCGGCCCCAATTCGACGCGTTCCATCTGCTGCGCCCGAGTTTCCATGTGGACCGCGACGAGAATGGCCGGCTCGACTGGGCAAGCGAAGGCCTTCTAAGCGCCGCGGTGCGCAAGGTCGAGCCGCGCGACGGGGGTGCTCAGATGCTCGGGGCCGAATTCGACGCGACCGTCGGTGCGGTCACCATCGAGGACGGCTCGATCGAACTCACCGACGAGGCCTCCGGCCGATTGCTCGTCGCCGACGGCATAACAGCTGAGATTGCCTGGCCAAGACTGTCGCAGGCGCTGAAGGCCACCGCCCTGCTCGATGCCGGCGGGCTCGCCATCAAGCTGGATTTCTCCTCGCCGCAGCCGCTGCTGCTGTTCTCCGGCAGGGACGCGAGCTTGAGCGCCACCCTCGATGCCGTCGCTTTCGCCGCGCGCTTCGACGGGGTCGCCAATCTCACCGACGGCCTCTTCCGCTCAGGCGCGCTCGCGCTCAGCGCCAAGGACATTTCGGCGCTCAAGGCGTGGAGCGGCATCCGTCTTGTCGGCCTCGACACCGTCAAGCAGGCGCAGTTGACCGCCGAACTCGCGCGGGTCGGCGAGGAACTGCGCCTCGACGACCTGCAATTCGACGTCAACGACACCCATGGCACCGGCATCCTTTCGCTTTCGCGCCCGGCTGGCGCCAAGCCGCGGGTCAGCGGCACGCTGGCCTTCGACCGGCTCGACATCACCCGGCTGCTTTCCGCCTTCTCGCTCGACCTGCCCTCGGCCGACGACACCGCGGAGAGGGCGGAGCGCCCGCCACGCCTTCTGCAATGGCTGGATTTCGACCTGACGCTGTCGGCCGCCCGCGCCGACCTGCCGCCGTTCGAACTGGGCGACGTCGCCGCCAGCATCCTCGCCACCGGCAAGGCGGCGCAGTTCGACATCGCCGACGCGGCCTTCGAAGGCGGCGACCTGACCGCGAGTTTCATCGGTGCCGGCAGCGGCTTTGCCCGCGGCGGCGACCTGACGCTTTCGATCCGCGATGCCGATTTCGACGCCGTCGCCGATCATTTGAAGATCAAAGGGCCGGTGGCGCGCGGCAAGGGCTCGGTCGATCTCATCCTACACACCGGCCAACCCGCCTGGGAGACCGGCCTTTCCGACATGTCCGGCACCTTCGCCTTCGCCTCACAAGGGGGCGTGCTGACCGGCATCGACGCGCCGGCGATCCGCAAGCTGGCCTCGACCAGCGCCTACTTCCAGCTGAGCGCCGGCGGCGACGGGTCTATGCCCTATGACCGGCTCGACTACAGCGCCCGCTTCGCCAACGGCACCGCCGAAGTGCTGAACGCCCGCCTCACCGGCCCGAACGAGACGCTGACCGTGAGCGGGATCGTGCCCTATGCCGACAATGCGCTGGCCCTTTTGGGCGAGTTGTCCGCGACCGATCCGGCCGATGAAGCGGCCTTTCCGCGCCTGCGGTTCTTCATCGGTGGCGCCTGGCCGGACCCGGTACTCACCCCCATCTATCTCCCGCCCACAAATCCCCTAAAATAAGCGCGAATCAACGGGGACCGGGGCTAGGGCAGCCTCGTTCTCCAGGTCAAGGGGCTTGCGGTGTATCGGTTTGTCACGAGTCTCATCAAGCTTGCGCTGGCTTCGCTCCTGGCGGGCAGCATCATGGCCTTCATCGGCATTTCAACCGACAGCATCCTGGCCTTTATCGGCATGACGGCGGAAGAGTTCTGGAGCGCACTTGACGCCGCCGGCGCCTGGGCCGGCCCGCGCATCCTGCTCGGTGCGGTGATCGTCCTGCCGGTCTGGCTCCTGACCTACCTGCTCATGCCGCGGAGCGACGGCTGAAAGAAGGCGGAGCGCGGCTCAGGCCGCCTGGGCCGCCGCGTGCTCGTCGCGCTGCCGTTGCAGTTCCCGCCGCTTGGTGGTGATCGAGGCGAAGATGACACCGATGGTCACCAGACCGATCAGGATCGAGCACACCGCGTTGATCTCCGGCGTGACCCCCAGCCGCACCTGGCTATAGATCTTGATCGGCAGCGTGGTGGCGCCGGGGCCGGTGGTGAAGGAGGCAATCACCAGGTCGTCGAGCGACAGGGTGAAGGCGAGCATCCAGCCCGACACCACAGCCGGCATGATCAGCGGCAGGGTGATCTTGAAGAAGGTCTTGACCGGCGGTGAACCGAGATCGAGCGCCGCCTCCTCCAGGCTGGTGTCGAAGGTGAGCAACCTCGACTGCACCACGATCGCCACGTAGCACATGGTGAATGTCGTATGGGCGATGGTGACGGTCATCAGGCTGCGGTCGATGCCGAGCGCCACGAACAGCAGCAGCAGCGACAGGCCGGTGATGACCTCCGGCATGACCAGCGGCGCATAGACCATGCCGGAAAACAGCAGGCGCCCAGGGAAGCGGCCATAGCGCACCAGCGCCAGCGCCGCGAGCGTTCCGAGAATGGTGCCGAACGAGGCGCTGAGCAGGCCGACGCGGGCCGTTACCCAGGCGGCGTTCATCAGTCCCTCATTGGACCACATCTGGCTGTACCATTTCAGCGAGAAGCCGCCCCAGACCGTGACCAGCTTGGAATCGTTGAAGGAATAGATCACCAGGATGATGATCGGGATATAGAGGAAGGCGAAGCCGAAGGTGAGGACGGTCGCGTCGAATTTGCCGGGTTTCATCGTTTCGCCCTCACACCTTCTGCTGCTGGTTCTGGAAGATGGCGATCGGCACCACCAGCAAAAGCAGCAACAGGACGGCCACGGCCGAGGCGAGCGGCCAGTCGCGGTTGCTAAAGAACTCGGTCCACAGGGTCTTGCCGATCATCAGCGTCTCGGCGCCGCCGAGCAGGTCGGGGATGACGAATTCACCGGTGATCGGGATGAAGCAGATCATCGAGCCGGCGATCACGCCGGGAATCGACAGCGGGAAGGTGATCCGCCAGAAGGCCTTCCACGGCGGACAGCCGAGGTCGCTCGCCGCCTCGAGCAAGGTGCCGTCGAGTTTTTCCAGCGCGGCATAGAGCGGCAGCACCATGAAGGGCAGATAGGAATAGACGATGCCGATATAGACGGCGATGTCGGTGCGGTAGATCTGCACCTGCTCGTCGGGCCCGTAAAGACCGATCGCCTGCAGCAGCAGCGTCAAAAGGCCTTCAGGCTTCAGGATGCCGATCCAGGCATAGACGCGGATCAGGAAGGAGGTCCAGAACGGCAGGATCACCAGCATCAAAAGGGTGGGGCGGACCGAGACCGGGGCGCGCGCCATGGAAAGCGCGATCGGATAGCCGATCAGGAGCAGCAGGAAGGTCGAGATCACCGCAATTTTCAGCGACGACAGATAGGCGTTCACGTAGAGCGAATCTTGCGTCAGGAAGACGTAGTTCTCGAAATCCAGTTCCGAAAAGAACGCGCCGATGGCCGACAGGCCGTCGAAGACGGGCACATAGGGCGGCATGGCGATCGCCGTGTCCGACAGCGAGATCTTCACGATGATGAAGAACGGCGCCATGAAGAACAGCGCCATCCACAGATAGGGAATGAACACCACCAGCCAGCGCGCCGGTGACGATGTCGGGGATGGGGCTGAGGTGGCGTCGCTCATGGCTTGTTCCCTCAGCGCGTCAGCACGAGGCCGGCATCGACCGGCCAGCTGAGCCAGACCTTGTCATCCACCGTGATCGGGCGGTCGACGAGGCGATGGGTATTGGCCTGCGCGGCGCGGAAGGTGCTGCCGTCCGCCAGCTTGACGATGAAGACCGAAAAGTCACCGAGATAGCCGATGTCCCAGACTTCGCCGGAGAGCGCATTGACCGAAGTGTCGGCCGGGGGCTCGCTGCCGATGCGGACCTTCTCCGGCCGGATGGCGAAGGCCACCGGGGCGCCGGGCTCCGCCTTGCACGCGGGTTGATCGACCACCACTCTGAGGCCATTGGTGCAAACCACCGTGGCGAGCGCACCTTCCGCGACCGTCTCGACCGCTTCGAGCCTACCCTCGACGATGTTGATGTCGCCGATGAAATCGGCGACATAGCGGCTGTTCGGCGCCTCGTAGATCTCGGCCGGCGTCGCCACCTGCATGATCTCGCCCTTGTCCATGACCGCGATGCGGTCGGAAACGGTCATCGCCTCCTCCTGGTCGTGGGTGACGATCAGGAAGGTGGTGCCCAGCGTCTGCTGGATGTCCATCAGCTCGAACTGAGTTTCCTCGCGCAGCTTGCGGTCGAGCGCGCCGAGCGGCTCGTCGAGCAGCAGCACCTTCGGCCGCTTGGCGAGCGAGCGGGCGAGCGCCACGCGCTGGCGCTGGCCGCCGGAGAGCTGGTTCGGCTTGCGCTTGGCGAATTCCTGGAGCTTGACGAGTTTCAGCATCTCGGCGACGCGCGCATCGATCTCGTCCTTCGGCAGGCGATCCTGCTCCAGGCCGAAGGCGATGTTCTTCGCCACCGTCATGTGGGGAAAGAGCGCATAGGACTGGAACATCATGTTGGTCGGCCGCCGATAGGGCGGCACGCCGGAAATGTCCTTGCCCTGCAACAGGATGCGGCCCTCGCTCGGCTCCTCGAAGCCGGCCAGCATGCGCATCAGCGTGGTCTTGCCGCAGCCGGAAGGCCCCAGCAGCGAGAAGAACTCGCGCTCGTAGATGTCGAGGGTGAGATCCTTGACGGCGGTGAAGTCGCCGAAGCGCTTCGTGACGTTCTCGAACCGGATGAAGGGGACCGATGCGGGATCGGTCCACGGGGAAAATTTGCGCTTTACCGGTCCCAGAGATTTCGCCATCGCCCGATCCAAATGCCTATTGAAAATACAGTCCAAAGAAACCGGGCGCCTTAAGGCGCCCGGCTGGTCTTGATCCGATCAGTTGCCGGTCTTGATCTGGGTCCAGACCCGGTTCAGGACGCGCTGTTCCTTCGGTCCGTAGGGCGAGATGGTGAAGAGCTTCTTGACCGTCTCGGCATCCGGATAGACCGAGGGGTTCTTGAACACTTCCTCGTCGAGCAGAGCCTGGGAAGCCAGGTTGCCGTTGGCGTATTGCACGTAGTTCGAGGCCTTGGCGATGACCTCGGGCTTCATCAGGAAGTTGATGAAGGCGTGGGCTTCCTCGACATTCTTGGCATCCGCCGGGATCGCCAGGTTGTCGAACCACATATAGGTGCCCTCCTTCGGGATCACGTAATCGATCACGACGCCGTTCTTGGCCTCCTCGGCGCGGGCCTTCGCCTGCAGGATGTCGCCCGACCAGCCGATCGTCACGCAGATGTCGCCATTGGCAAGGTCGTCGATGTAGGACGAGGAATTGAAGGTCTTCACCGACGGCCGGATCTTCATGTAGACATCGCCGCCGGCCTCCAGGTCAGCCGTGTCCTTGCTGTCCGGATCCTTGCCGATGTAGTTCATCGAAATGGCGAAGGTCTCGTCGGAGGCGTCGAGGATGTTGACGCCGCAGGCTTTCAGCTTCTCGGCATTCTCCGGCTTGAAGATCGCATCCCAGCTGTCGACCTTGAAATCGGCGCCGAGCGCCGCCTTCACCTTCTCGACATTGTAGCCGATGCCGGTCGTGCCCCACATGTAGTTGACGGCATATTCATTGCCCGGATCGTACTTCGCCAGACGCTCCATGATGTCCGGCCACATGTTGGTGAGGTTCGGCAGCTTCGACTTGTCGAGCTTCTGGAACACCCCGGCCTGGATCTGGCGGGCCAGGAACGGACCGGTCGGCACGACGACGTCATAGCCGGAACCGCCGGCAAGCAGCTTGGTCTCGACGATCTCGTTCGAATCGAAAACGTCGTAGACGACCTTGATGCCGGTTTCCTTGGTGAAGTCCTCGAGAACCGACTCATCGATATAGTCGGACCAATTGTAGACGTGCACGACACCCTCGGCCTGTGCCGTCGATGCCATCGCCACCGTCGCCATAGCGGCGGACGCCAAAAAACGCATGAGATCGATCTTCATTTTCGCTCCTGTTCCAGCCTCCGAGCCTGACGCCCGATCAGCCATTCCCTCATTTTTTTAACAGACTAGAAAGGAAATGGACGGGCGACAAGGGGTAATCTTCGCAGCTGCAAACCCTCGCCCGCGCTACTGAAAATCGAAGGCGGACAGCCCCGTGACCATTTCGTCGAGGCCGAGCGGGCGGGTTACCGGTGGCTCGGCGCGGGCAAGGCAACCCTGCCGCTCGCATAGTCGGCAGGCGGTTCCGACCGCGACCGGCCCCAGCGTCGACCCCGCCACCACCTGGCCATAGACCACCTCCTCGCGATGGGCGATGTCGCAGGCGACAAGAAGCGCGGTGCGCCGCACCCGCTCGCTGAAACCGGCCTGCGGCCCGTCGAGCGTGCGCGACATGGTGAGGAAGCCGGTGCCGTCCGGCATTTCCACGTGATCGACCAAAACCTGGCCCGGCTGGGCGAAGGCCGCATGGATATTGAGCTTGGGACAGCCGCCGCCGAACCTCGCCTGCGGATAGCCTTGCGCGCCGGCCTTGCGGAACCGGTGGCCGGCATTGTCGACCTCGAGCATGAAGAAGGGCACGCCGGATGCCCCCGGTCGCTGTAGCATGGTCAGACGGTTGGCCGCCTGCTCGTAGGATACATTGAAGCGCGAGCGCAGCATGTCGATGTCATAGCGCGCGCGCTGGGCCGCCGAGAGAAAGGCGCCATAGGGCATGATCACCGCATGGGCCGCATAGCGGGCCAGTTCGAAGCGGCCGAGCCGCTTGGCCTCGCCAGTCGAGAATGCCAACCCCTCCAGTTCGGCGGCGATCTCTTCGCCGAAAGCCAGAAGCCCGGCCTCCATCGCCACCTCACGCAGTTGATCGAAGGGCGACAGCCGCTCCGACAGGAAAAGCCGCATCGAATGCCGGTCGTAGCGACGGCGCAGATTGGGCATGGTGTGGATGGGAAGAGTGCGCACGACGATGCCGTGCTTGGTTCTCAGCCAGGCTTTCAGCGCCGGCGCCAGATCCTCGCCCGGCGACAGGCCGAGAGAGGCATGGAAGGCCTCCGCCGCGTCCTCGATCAGAGCGTGAAAGTTGGGCCGCTTCTCGAACCGCTCGCGCACCTCGTCGATCGGCAGGCGTGCGCCGGAGATCGAGGTCTCGTGCCCCTCGCGCGCCAGAAGCTCGGCGAGATCGGTGAGCCTTGCCGCCTGCTCGCGATAGGCCCGGTAAAGCTTGACGACGCCGGCCGCCGCGTTGGGTGCGGCCTCGGCGACCTCGATCAGTTCCTGGTCGCCCGGCACCTCGCCGGACAGAAGCGGATCGCCGAACACCTCGCGCAGTTGGCCAGCCATGCCGCCCGCCTCGCCCTGCAACTCATCGAGATCGACCTTGTAGACGGCGGCAAGCTTCAAGAGCAATTGCACGGTCAGCGGACGCTGGTTTCGCTCGATCAGGTTGAGGTAGGAGGGCGAGATTTCCAGCGCCTCGGCCATGGCCGTCTGGGTCAGCCCCAGCCCGTTGCGGATGCGCCGGACCCTGGGACCGGCGAAGATCTTGTTCTCAGCCATTGTGACACACCTTTTACAACTTTGGTCGACAATGACGTCGTGACCGGTGTTGACAATTTTTACAGATTTACATCCCCGCAATGTCAAAGACAAGACAGGCTAACCTCTTTCATCCTGTCGATTTGCCCTTTCTTCTGGAAATTTTGTGCAGTGCGCTGTAAATCCAGTCACATCGAAAGCGGAACTTCTGCCACCCCAAGGACAGCTGCTCCGCGAAACTGAGCAAGAGGGAGTTTGCTATGACTGATTTTTACAACGTCGTTCCGAATGCGCCGAAGGGCCGCTATGACGGCATCGAGCGTCCGTACACCGCCGAAGACGTCAAGCGCCTGCGCGGCTCGGTCCAGATCACCCACACGCTGGCCGAAATGGGCGCCAACCGCCTGTGGAAGCTGATCAACGAAGAGCCCTTCGTCAACGCGCTCGGCGCGCTGTCCGGCAACCAGGCCATGCAGATGGTTCGCGCCGGCCTGAAGGCTATCTATCTTTCCGGCTGGCAGGTTGCCGCCGACGCCAATACCGCGTCCGCCATGTATCCGGACCAGTCGCTTTATCCGGCCAATGCCGCTCCCGAACTGGCCAAGCGCATCAACCGCACGCTGCAGCGCGCCGACCAGATCGAAACCGCTGAAGGCAAGGGCCTTTCGGTCGACACCTGGTTCGCCCCGATCGTCGCCGACGCCGAAGCCGGTTTCGGCGGCCCGCTCAACGCCTTCGAAATCATGAAGGCCTTCATCGAAGCCGGTGCTGCCGGCGTTCACTTCGAAGACCAGCTTGCTTCGGAAAAGAAGTGCGGCCATCTCGGCGGCAAGGTTCTGATCCCGACGGCGGCCCATATCCGCAACCTGAACGCCGCGCGCCTCGCCGCTGACGTCATGGGTACCCCGACCCTGATCGTCGCCCGCACCGACGCCGAGGCCGCCAAGCTTTTGACCTCGGACATCGACGAGCGCGACCGTCCCTTCGTCGACTATGATGCCGGCCGCACGGCTGAAGGCTTCTACCAGGTCAAGAACGGCATCGAGCCCTGCATCGCCCGTGCGATTGCTTATGCTCCGCACTGCGACATGATCTGGATGGAAACCGGCAAGCCGGACCTCGACCAGGCCCGCAAGTTCGCCGAAGCCGTACACAAGGCGCATCCGGGCAAGAAGCTTGCCTACAATTGCTCGCCGTCGTTCAACTGGAAGAAGAACCTCGACGACGCGACGATCGCCAAGTTCCAGAAGGAACTGGGTGCGATGGGCTACAAGTTCCAGTTCATCACGCTCGCCGGCTTCCACCAGCTGAACTTCGGCATGTTCGAACTGGCCCGCGGCTACAAGGATCGCCAGATGGCGGCCTACTCGGAGCTGCAGGAAGCGGAATTCGCCGCCGAGGTCAACGGTTACACCGCGACCAAGCACCAGCGCGAAGTCGGCACCGGCTATTTCGACGCCGTGTCGCTCGCCATCACAGGCGGCCAGTCCTCGACCACGGCGATGAAGGAATCGACCGAAACCGAGCAGTTCAAGCCGGCTGCCGAGTAAGCCTTCGGGGCCTTGCCCCTCACGCTTGGAGCCTTGCCCCTCACCCTAGCCCTCTCCCCGCTCGCGGGGAGAGGGGACGTGCCCCGAGCAAAGCCCCGGGCTCGTCCAGGACTAACCCCGCCGCCGGCGCGGCAGGTCCCTTCTCCCCGCCTGCGGGGAGAAGGTGGCGGCAGCCGGATGAGGGGCAGACTATGAATACCCCTGGATCAACAGTTCAAGAACCCCGCATATAAGAGGAGAAATGCCATGACCCCGCAGACCCGAGTTAAGGAACGTGCCGAAGAACAGGCTTCCGCCATGACGGCAGACCAGCAGGCCATGATCCGCATGGTCGCCAACGACCTGCATCGCCTCAACCAGTCCGTCATGAAGGCGGTCGATGCCGGCGTATCGGTCGAACTCGTCCGCTCCGCCCGTCACCATGGTGGCGAGGGCAATTGGGGCGACCTGTTGATCCCGGTCATCGTGACCCAGGGCAAATAAGAGAGTTTCAAGGACCATCCGGGGCGTCAAGGCCCCGGGTCGGCTCCCGCGCAATGATCGCTGGCTTCGGGGGGAGCTTCACGCGGTCGCTGCGCGGGATTTTCGTTTGCGCGACTTAGAGCGGCCTGACGAGCAAGCCCTCGGCCAAAGCCTTGAAGGCCGCCACGGCCTTCGGCAACACGTCCTCCGGATTGTCGCTTGCGGCGATCCACAGGGCCGCATTGAGCGCCGCGCCGCTCAACAGCCGTGCAGCTGCCTCGGCATCGACAGGCTTGATCGTGCCCTCGGCGATAAGCTGTTCAACGACCACGCGCGTGGCCTGCAGGCAACTGCTCTGGCTCGGCCACTGCGAAGGATCGCCCAGCACAGCCGGTCCATCCAGAAGCACGATACGCTGCACCTCCGGGTCGAGCGCCATTTCGATATACGCCACGCCCTCGTGAAGGAGGGCCTGCCAGGCGCTGTTGGCGCGCGCTGCCCGCTCCTGCGCGCGCGCCGCCATCTCGGAATCGATCTGGTGCACCACGGCGGCCAGCAGGCCCTTCTTGTCGCCGAAGTTATGATAGAGAGCGCCACGCGTCAGTCCTGCCCTCGCGGTAAGCTCATCCATCGAAGCCGCGGCATAGCCCTGCTCGGCAAAGGACGTTCGCGCCGCCGCAATGAGCTTGGCGCGGTTTTCTTCCATGGTTTCACTACGCCGTCTTACCATGCCGCCCCTTAAATTCACATACGCGATGCACGCCAGTTGACATACGGTACGTATGTCAGTATCTCACATACACCTCGTATGTAATAGCCATATCCACCATGCTTGCCAAGCCATCGCTGGCTGCACTGACCGGAGAAACAGAATGACCAGCAGGCACGCCGTCTTTCCCGCCAATCGCCACGCCCTCTACGAGGAGCACGGTTATTCCGCGGCAATCCGATCCGACAATCTCCTGTTCGTGTCGGGCCAGGTGGGCAGCCGGGCGGACGGCACACCGGAGCCCGACTTCCCGGCCCAGGTTCAGCTCGCCTTCGACAACCTCGAAGCCACGCTTCATGCCGGCGGATGCAGCTTCGATGATATCGTCGATGTGACGACCTTTCATACCGATCCGGAGAACCAGTTCCCGGCCATCATGGAGGTCAAGCAGCGGGTCTTCAGCCAGCGGCCCTATCCGAACTGGACGGCCATCGGCGTCAACTGGCTTGCCGGCTTCGACTTCGAGATCAAGGTGATCGCCCGCATCCCGTCTGCGCAATAGCGCTCGACATCCGGTGCAGGTCACGCCCGGCTCGGCTCTATCCGTCGCCGAAAGCTGGAGGGCCATGTGCGTACAGGGAAAACCGCCAATTCGCCCTTTGGACGTTTCTATCGTCCATGCGGGCTTGGGCACAGACGTCCATTCGTGCTATCCGGACTCGCCAAACTAAAGCCGCCCCGGCAATGAAGACACAGACAGTTGACCGACATCCAGACTGCCGCCTGTGCAGGCGGGCGGCGCATAAGTCTGCCGCTCACCCTGACCTTATCCGGTGAAGGCGAGGGCCAAGGCGGCGAGCGCGGCGGAGGCCCCAAGGCAGAGAAGGGTCAGGCGGCGAAGCCGTGCGCGTTCTTCATCCCGCGTTCTGGCGATGGCGATGGCTCTTGCCTTGCTGTTCTTCATGGTCATCGGCGCCTTCCTGGGAATAGCCGTTGAGGAAAAATGCCGCCGCATGGCGGCAATCCGGTCCGACGTCATGTCACATCCGCTGTGGATGCCGGCATCGAGCCAGAATGACTCCGGCACGTTAACAAGAGCTAAATTATGGCCGAAAGCCTGCGCAAATCAATGCGCTCACTAAAATTTGTTGCTCTGCGTCCGAAGGGTGCCCGCGCGCCGCTCACACACTCTCGCCGGCCGCATGGCCCGATGCCCAGGCCCATTGGAAATTATAGCCGCCGAGCCAGCCGGTGACGTCGACGCATTCGCCGATGAAGTAGAGGCCGGGCACGACCTTCGCCATCATCGTCTTCGACTCCAGCCCGCTGACATCAATGCCGCCGAGGGTCACTTCCGCCGTGCGATAGCCTTCCGAGCCCGCCGGCTTGATCGTCCAGCCGTGGAGAAACGCGGCGAGCGCCTCCAGCGCCTTGTCGGACAGGTCGGCAAGCGGCTTGTCGAGCTTTTGCCGTTCGGCGACATATTGGGCGAGCCGCTTCGGCAGGTGCTGCGCCAGCACGGTCTGCACCGCCTGGCGGCCGTTCTCCTTCTTCGCCGTCTTCAGCACCGCGGCGAAGTCCACGTCCGGCTCGAGCGACAGCGCGATCTCGTCGCCCTCGCGCCAATAGCTGGAGATCTGCAGGATGGCCGGGCCGGACAGGCCGCGATGGGTAAACAGCAGGGCCTCGCGGAACGCCGTCCTGCCGTGGCGCACCTCGGCATCGACCGAGACACCGGCCAGAGGTGCAAGCTCGGCCAGAAGCGCCGGATCGAGCGTCAGCGGCACCAGGCCGGGCCGCGTCTCCGTCAGACCGAGGCCGAACTGCTCGGCGATCTTGTAGGCAAAACCAGTCGCCCCCATTTTCGGGATCGACTTGCCGCCGGTGGCGATCACCAGCGCCCGCGCCTCGATCGCGCCTTCGGACGTCGCGAGGCGAAAGCCGCCCTCGCCTTTCTCGACCGCGGAAATCTCGACGCCGAGCCGCAGATCGACGCCGACCGAACGCATCTCGTCGAGCAGCATGCGGATGATGTCGCGGGCGCTGTCGTCGCAGAACAATTGCCCGAGCGTCTTTTCGTGCCAGGCGATGCCGTGCCGGTCGACCATGGCGATGAAGTCGGCAGGGGTGAAGCGGGCCAGCGCCGACTTCATGAAATGCGGATTGGCGGAGAGGTAGTTCTTCGGCCCGGCGTGGATATTGGTGAAATTGCAGCGCCCGCCACCGGAGATGCGGATCTTCTCGCCCGGCGCCTTCGCATGGTCGACCAGCACGACGGAACGCCCACGGCGACCGGCGACGAGCGCCGCCATCATGCCCGCGGCGCCAGCTCCTATGATAGCGACATCAAATATATGGGCCAATTTCGGGTCCCTGCGACAAAGAATATCTGTCTTTTCGATCGATCGGGCAAAGTCAATGCCGTTTGCCCCCTCGCCAAACGCCGAAGTCGGGTTATGATGCCGCCATCAACAACCAAACCGGTGAGACATGCCTCCGAAGAAGAATATGCTCAGACCCAAAGGCGCAGCGTCGAAAAAGGCGAGCATTCCTCCGGACATCAACTCCACCCGTGGCGTCAAGACCTGGAAGGAAGCCGCAGCCTGGCTCAGAGCCCGCGGCATCGAGGACATCGAGTGCATCACCCCTGACCTCGCCGGCGTGCCGCGCGGCAAGATGATGCCGACCTCGAAGTTCACCGGCGACACGTCGCTGGCACTTCCCTCGGCGCTCTATCGCCATACGATTTCCGGCGAATATCCGGAAGAAAGCGGCCAGTTCCGCTATGATTCGCGCGACAGCGACATCAAGCTGATGCCGGATCTGTCGACGCTGTCAGTCGTGCCCTGGGAAACCGATCCGACCGCGCAGGTCATCTGTGACATCATCACCACGGACGGCGAGGACGTGCCCTACACGCCGCGCAACGTGTTGAAGAACGTGCTGAAGCTCTATGACGCCAAGGGCTGGCGGCCGGTCGTGGCACCAGAGATCGAGTTCTATCTCGTCGCCATGAACGACGACCCCGACTATCCTCTACATCCGCCGAAGGGCCGTTCCGGCCGCTCCATTCTCGGCGGCCAGGGTTATTCGATCGCCGGGATCAACGAATTCGACGAACTGATCGACGACATCTACCACTTCTCGGAAAAGCAGGGCCTCGAGATCGACACGCTGATCCACGAGGAAGGCCCGGCCCAGCTTGAGATCAACCTGCGCCATGGCAATCCGATCGAGCTTGCCGACCAGGTCTTCCTGTTCAAGCGCACGATCCGCGAGGCGGCGCTGAAGCACGGGATCTACGCCACCTTCATGGCCAAGCCGATGCAGGGCCAGCCGGGTTCGGCCATGCACATCCACCAGTCGGTGGTCGATGCGGAAACGGGCAAGAACATCTTCTCCAATCCCGACGGCTCGCCATCCAAGGAGTTCTTCCACTTCATCGGCGGCATGCAGGCCTTCGTGCCGAAGACGCTGGTGATGATGGCGCCCTACGTGAACTCCTATCGCCGCCTCACTCCCGACATGTCGGCCCCGGTCAACAATGCCTGGGGTTACGACAACCGCACCACCGCGTTTCGCGTGCCGGTCTCCGACGCGCGCGCGCGGCGCGTGGAAAACCGCCTGCCGAGCTCGGATGCCAATCCGTATCTCGCGCTCGCGGCCTCGCTCGCCTGCGGCTATCTCGGCATCATCAAGCAAGTCGAGCCGACGGCGGCTTCCGAGGGTACGGCCAACGAAGGTTCGGTCGACCTGCCGCGCGGCCTGCTCGAGGCGGTGTCGCTGCTGGAATCCGATCCGGCGCTCGGCGAAGTCCTGAGCCAGGAGTTCATCGGTCTTTATGCCGGCGTGAAGCGCGGGGAATTCGAGACCTTCATGCAGGTGATCAGCCCGTGGGAACGTGAATTCCTGCTGCTCAACGTCTGATCCGCAAAGGAGCCTCCCATGTCCTGGCAAAGCCCGATCGCTCCGGGGATTTCCTGGTATCAATCAACCGTGTCCGAGCGGCCGGAATATCCGGCGCTCGACGGTTCGAAGACGGCGGACGTCGCCATCGTCGGCGGCGGCTTCACCGGCCTGCAGGCCGCCTATACCCTCGCCAAGTCCGGCGTCTCGGTCGTGCTGATCGAGGGCTGCCGCATCGGCGACGGCGGCTCGGGTCGCAATGGCGGGCAGATGGGCACCGGTCAGCGCTGGTATCCGGAGGAACTGGAGGCCGAACTCGGCTACGAACGTTCCAAGGCGCTGTTCGAGCTCGCGGAGAACGCCAAGAAATACGTGCTCTCCTTTGCCGAGACGCACGGCATCGACATGGAGTTCATGCCCGGCCAGATGAATGTCAGCCATAAGCCGGGGCACGACAAGGAATACCAGCGCACAGTCGAGATCGCCGCGACCCGCTATGGCTATCCGCATCTCGCCTTCATGGACGGCAAGGAGACCGCCGAGCGCGTCGGCTCGAAGCGTTTCCATTGCGGCGTGCGCGACAGCGGCACCGGCCATATCCATCCGCTGAAGTTGATCGTCGGGCTCGCCAGGGCGGCGAGCGCCGCGGGTGCCGCGATCCACGAGATGACGCCGGCCTCGTCGATCCGCCAGTCCGGGGGCAAGACCCTGATCGAGACGTCGACCGGCACGATCACCGCCGAAAAGGTGTTGATCGCCACCAATGCCTATATCGGCAATCTCGAGCCGGTGACGGCCGCCCATGTCATGCCGATCCGCTCCTTCATCGGCGCGACGGTGCCGCTCGACAAGTTCCCCACCGTCATCCCGGGCAAGGAATCGATCGCCGATTCCCGCTTCGTGGTGCGCTATTGGCGCCGCACGCGCGACGGCCGGCTGCTGTTCGGCGGGCGCGAGGCCTATACCTCGGACACGCCGCGCGACATTTCCACCCATATCCGCCGGCAGATCGCCGAGATCTATCCGGAACTCAAGGACATCGAGATCACCCATGGCTGGGGCGGCTCGGTCGGCATCACCATGCCGCGCAAGCCGTTTGCTCGCGAAGTCATGCCGGGCGTGATCTCGATCGGCGGCTATTCCGGCCACGGCGTCATGCTGTCCAACTATTGCGGCAAGCTCTATGCCGACATGGTGACCGGCAAGGGCCGCGAGCTCGACCACCTGCTCGACCTGAAAATCCCGCCCTTCCCGGGCGGCGCGAAGCTCCGCAGCCCGCTGCTGTTCCTCGCGCTGACCTGGTACGCGTTGCGCGACCGGTTGTGATCTTTTTGCGATGCAGGCAGGTTTTCGCACCTGCCCACTGGCTTTTTTAAATCGATTAGATTACATCTGCCTGCAGTGTTTTCTATCGAGAGAAGCCTGAATGAGCAGCCAGATCATCCCCGTCGAGCCGTTTGACTATGTCGTGTTCGGCGGCACCGGCGACCTTGCCGAGCGCAAGCTGCTGCCGGCCCTCTACCACCGCCAGCTCGCCGGACAGTTGACCGAGCCGACGCGCATCATCGGCGCCTCGCGCACGCCGATGACACAGGAGCAATACTGCCAGTTCGCAAGAACCGCGCTCAAGGAACACCTGAGACCTGACGAATGGGCCGAGGACGAAGTGGCAAAGTTCTGCGCCCGCATCCATTATGTTTCGGTCGACGCCAAGTCGCGAGACGGCTGGGACAAACTGAAGACCCTGCTCGACGAAGGCAAGGACCTGGTGCGCGCCTTCTATCTCGCCGTCTCCCCTTCGCTGTTCGGCGACATCGCCGACAAGATCCGCGACTTCAAGCTCATCACCAAATCCACCCGCATCGTCGTCGAAAAACCGATCGGCCGCGACCTCGCCTCGGCGCAGATCCTCAACGACACGATCGGCAAGGTGTTCAAGGAAGAACAGATCTTCCGCATCGACCATTATCTGGGCAAGGAGACGGTGCAGAACCTGATGGCGCTGCGCTTTGCCAACGCGCTCTACGAGCCCTTGTGGAACTCCGCCCATATCGACCATGTGCAGATCACGGTCGCCGAATCCGTCGGCCTCGAGGGCCGCGTCAGCTATTACGACAAGGCCGGCGCGCTCAGAGACATGGTGCAGAACCACATCCTGCAGCTCCTCTGCCTGGTCGCCATGGAAGCACCCAATTCCATGGATGCGGAAAGCGTGCGCGACGAAAAACTCAAGGTGCTGCGCTCGCTGAAGCCGATCACCCCGGCCAATGTGGAAAAACTCACCGTGCGCGGCCAGTACAAGGCCGGCGCCTCGGCGGGCGGCCCGGTCAAGGGCTACACGGAAGAACTCGAGGGGGCTTCGGACACGGAGACCTTTGTCGGCATCAAGGCCGAGATCGCCAACTGGCGCTGGGCCGGCGTTCCCTTCTATCTTCGCACCGGCAAGCGTCTCGCCGCCCGCATGTCGGAGATCGTCATCGCCTTCAAGCCTATCCCGCACTCGATCTTCGACGATGCCGCAGGTCGGATCGAAGCCAATATGCTGGTCATCCGCCTGCAGCCCGACGAGGGCGTCAAGCAGTGGCTGATGATCAAGGACCCCGGCCCCGGCGGCATGCGGCTTCGCCACGTCTCGCTCGACATGAGCTTCGCCCAGGCCTTCGACGTGCGCAATGCCGATGCCTACGAGCGCCTGCTGATGGACGTCATCCGCTCCAACCAGACGCTGTTCATGCGCCGCGACGAGGTCGAGGCGGCGTGGAAATGGATCGATCCGATCCTCAAGGGCTGGGAGGAGACCGGCCAGAAGACGCAGAGCTATACCGCCGGCACCTGGGGTCCGAGCCAGGCGATCGCGCTGATCGAGCGCGATGGGCGCACCTGGCATGAAGCGGATTAGGACGGCACCATGGGTCACAGGATGCACCAGTTCGAAAGCCGAGCAGCACTTGCCGAGGCACTGGCCGACCGCGTCGCCGCCCTGCTTTCCGCCGCAGTCGCCGCGCGCGGCGCAGCCTCGCTCGCGCTATCCGGCGGCTCGACGCCGAGACTGTTCTTCGAAGCGCTCTCCACCCGCGACATCGCCTGGGACCGGGTCACGGTCACCCTGGTCGACGAGCGCTTCGTACCTGCGGGTCATCCCCGCTCCAACCACTTGCTGGTTGCCACCCATCTCCTGAAGGACAAGGCGGCGCCCGCCCGCTTCGTGCCGCTCTATCATGCCGCGGCCAATGCCGAGGATGCGGCGGCGCTTGCGACGGCCGAAACCGCTAACCTTGGGAAGCCGTTCGACGTGGTGATCCTCGGTATGGGCAATGACGGACACACCGCCTCCTTCTTCCCCGGCGGCGACCGTCTCGACGAGGCGCTCGATCCCTTCGGCGCCCGCCGGGTGATGGCGATGGAAGCGGAAGGTGCCGGCGAAACCCGCCTCACCTTCTCCTATCCCGCGCTCGCCGATGCCCGCCTGCTCGTCCTCCATATCGAGGGTGCGGAGAAGAAGGCCGTGCTCGACCGGGCGCTGGCCGGAACCGACCCGCGCGAAATGCCGGTCCGCGCCGTGCTTGAACGCGCACCGACCGCGCCCGACATCTACTGGGCACCCTGATCTGCCGCCTTCCGCCGCCCCGCGCGCGGGTCGGCAATCGACATGCCCGCATTGAGCGGGCTTTTGAGCGCGTCGATCGAACATGAGCCGAGGCGCGCCCTTTCCAAGGAGTGACAACCGATGTCCGCAAACAGCCGTATCGAAGCCATCACCCGCCGCATCGTCGAACGCTCGAAGCCGAGCCGCGAAATCTATCTCGAGCGCGTGCGCATGCAGATCTCCAAGGGCGTGCATCGCTCGGTGCTGTCCTGCGGCAACCTTGCCCACGGATTTGCCGCCTGTTCCGTCGGGGACAAGGCGGCGCTCGCCGGCGACCAGATCCCCAATCTCGGCATCATCACCGCCTATAACGACATGCTCTCAGCGCACCAACCGTTCGAGACCTATCCGGCGCTGATCCGAAAAGCGGCCGCCGAAGCCGGCGGCATTGCCCAGGTCGCCGGCGGGGTTCCCGCCATGTGCGACGGCGTCACGCAAGGGCAGCCGGGCATGGAACTGTCGCTGTTTTCGCGCGACGTGATCGCCATGGCGGCCGGCATCGGGCTCTCCCACAATATGTTCGACGCCGCCGTCTTCCTCGGCGTCTGCGACAAGATCGTGCCCGGACTGGTGATTGCCGCACTCACCTTCGGCCATCTGCCGTCTGTCTTCATCCCGGCCGGGCCGATGACCACCGGCCTGCCGAACGACGAGAAGTCGCGCATCCGCCAGCTCTATGCCGAGGGCAAGGTCGGCCGCGCCGAACTGCTGGAAGCCGAGTCCAAGTCCTATCACGGCCCCGGCACCTGCACCTTCTACGGCACGGCCAACTCCAACCAGATGCTGATGGAGATCATGGGCTTCCACATGCCCGGCGCCTCCTTCATCAACCCGAACACGCCGCTCCGCGACGCCCTGACCAAAGAAGCCACCAAGCGGGCGCTCGCCATCACTGCGCAGGGCAACGAGTTCACCCCGGCCGGCGAGATGATCGACGAGCGCTCGATCGTCAACGGCGTGGTCGGCCTGCACGCCACCGGCGGCTCGACCAACCACACGCTGCACCTCGTCGCCATGGCCCGCGCCGCCGGGATCCAGCTCACATGGCAGGATATTTCCGATCTGTCCGACATCGTGCCGCTTCTGGCCCGCGTCTACCCGAACGGCCTTGCCGACGTAAACCATTTCCATGCCGCCGGCGGCATGGGCTTCCTGATCAAGCAGCTGCTCAAGGCCGGGTTCGTGCATGACGACGTGCGCACCGTCTTCGGCCAGGGACTTGCCGCCTATACGATCGACCCAAGGCTCGCCCCCGATGGTACCGTCGAACGCCAACCCTCGCCGGAGGAGAGCGCCGATCCCAAGGTCCTGGCGCGTATCGAGGCGCCGTTCCAGCCGAATGGCGGCCTGAAGATGCTGACCGGCAATCTCGGCAAGGCGGTGATCAAGGTCTCCGCCGTCAAGCCGGAGCGCCAGGTCGTCGAGGCCCCGGCCATTGTCTTTCACGACCAGCAGGAACTGCAGGAGGCCTTCAAGGCCGGCACGCTGGAGCGCGATTTCGTCGCCGTCGTCCGGTTCCAGGGGCCGAAGTCCAACGGCATGCCCGAACTTCACCGGCTGACCCCGCCGCTCGGCGTGCTGCAGGACCGCGGCTTCAAGGTGGCACTCGTCACCGACGGCCGCATGTCCGGGGCGTCGGGCAAGGTGCCGGCGGCGATCCACGTCACGCCGGAAGCCGTCGACGGTGGCCCGATCGCCAAGATCAGGAACGGCGACATGATCCGTCTCGATGCCATCGCCGGCACGCTGGAAGTGCTGGTCGACGCCGCGGAATTCGCCGCCCGCCCGGCGATCGTCGCCGATCTTGCGGCCAACGAATTCGGCATGGGCCGCGAACTCTTCGCCCCCTTGCGTCGCATCGCCGGCCCGGCTGATCAGGGCGCCAGCGTATTGTACTGAGCGGGTTACAGAGCGCGCACTCTCATGCCGAGGTGTCCGGCCCCGAAAACGAAAGGAAGCCGGCCATCGCCATGGCCGGCTTCCTTTCGTTCGGGCGGGTGCACCGCTTACATCATCGCCACGTATTTCGGCAGTTCGGTCATGCGCGGCACGACGATCAGCGTCTTCACATTGCCGCGCTTGAAGGCGTTGAGAAACTTGTTGTAGTCCTCGAACACCACGCAGCCGGAACTGTCGCCGCGCTTGCGCAAGAGATAGGTGTGGGTCAGGAAGCCGTCGCGGCCGTACATCTTGGCATCGCCGACCGGGGTCATGCGGATCGCCTCGATGCCGTGGAAGCGGCTCTCGCGCATGCGCAGGCTGTAGACGTTGGGCGGTGTCGGGCCACGATTCTTGACATGGACGAATTTCGGATTGTCGCGCATGTGGGCACGGCCGGAATGGGCCTCCAGCTTTTCGCCGTTCGGCATGTGGACGATGCCAGCGGAAATGTCATAGACGGCGACGCCTCGGCCCGGCAGCTTGGGCTTGCGCGAGAACAGCGAGGGACGGTCCTCGTCGCTGTCGGTCAGCGACGGGCGCTCCGGCTTGGCATAGGCGAGCAGGGTGGCCGGCTTTTCCGGCTTGGCATTGGCCTTGGCGCGGGCACCGGGCTTTTCGGTGATGCGCGCCGGCGCACTCGGGCGGGCGTTCGGCAGCGGCACGTCGTCCGGCAGCGCACCATGGTCTTCCCCTTCGGGCTCGGACAGGAGTTCGACGAAAGGTTCCTCGCGCGGGTCCGGGCCGGGGTTGACCACCTCGCTAGCCGGCAGCGGCGCCGCATAGGCAAGGGCTGCCGGAGCGCTCACAAGCGTTTCAGCCCCGGTCGAGAGCTTCTCGCCGGGAGCCAGTGCCGCGGGACTGATCGAGGCGGTCTGGAGCGCTGCGCCGTTTGAGGCGATATGGTTGTCCTCCTGCGGTCCAAGACCGGCGATCGCCTTGGCATTGCGCTCGGCGATCGATTCCGCCAGCGCCATGCGCAGCATATCGCGCGCCATCGGATCCTTCGAAGCGCGCTCGCGCCGTTCCAGCATGCGGTCGCCCTTGTCCACGGCGGCCAGAGCCATCGAGGCGGGAAGCATCAGAAGGCCGGCCTCCTCGGTTGCAGCGATCGCCGCAGCGATGCGCATGCGGGCAGCCTCCGCCTCGGTCGCCGCGGTTGTGCGATCGCCGCGCCTCAGCGCCTTGCCGGTCTCGGCCGCCTGCCCGGACAGCGCCAGCTTCGGCGCCTCGAGTTTCGGCTGCGACATCACCGAATGGAGGGTTGCGATCCCGGCCGTCACCCACAGGATAGCGGCCAGACCGACGCCGATGGCGACGGGGCTCTTGGAGGCCTTGCGACCTTTTTCGGATCGGGATTTGGAACCAGCGGACAGTTTGTCCTTGGTCTGTGTCTCGGTCGAGAACGCCATACTCTCACTCGCTACCAGAGGCCGAACGGCCCGGCGGGGTTGATCGCCGCAGCCTATACACATCCGGTGAGCCGAGAGACCCTGTGTCAGGACCTCCGCTATTCCGGATGTCCTAAACAATGAAGAATCTTGGTAACCAAGAGGTTTACGCCGCGTGATTCTTTTATCGCTGGCAGAAATGGCAAGATAAAGGCAAAAACTGACAGTTAGACGGCGCGAGTAAGGCCGCCGTCGACCCGGATGTTCTGGCCGGTAATGTAGCCGGCACCATCGGAGGCGAGGAAGGCGACAGTCGCGGCGACCTCCTCGCTCTTGCCGTAGCGCTGCATCGGCACGCTGCCGCGCCGTTCCTCCGTCGCCGGCAAACTGTCGATCCAACCCGGCAGAACATTGTTCATGCGCACATTGTCGGCCGCATAGGTGTCGGCGAAGATCTTGCTGAAGGCGGCAAGACCGGCGCGTGCCACAGCGGAGGTCGGGAACATGGCGCTCGGCTCGAAGGCCCAAGCCGTTGAAATATTGATGATCGTCCCGGATTTCTGGGACTGCATGACCGGTGTCACCAGCCGCGTCGGGCGGATGACGTTGAGGAGATAGGTGTCGATGCCCTTGTGCCAGTCCTCGTCGGTGATCTCGAGGATCTGGGCACGTGGCCCGTGGCCGGCGCTGTTGACCAGGACGTCGATCCGGCCGAAACGCTCCATCGTGCCGTCCACCAGCCGCTTCAGGTCGTCGTTCGACTGGTTGGAACCGGTGACGCCGAAGCCACCGAGTTCGGCGGCCAGCGCCTCGCCCTTGCCGGAGGAGGACAGGATCGCGACCTTGAACCCGTCGGCCGCGAGGCGTTTTGCCGCAGCCGCTCCCATGCCGCTTCCGCCGGCGGTGATGATGGCAACCTTCTGTTCCGACATGGTGTTCTCCCTTGGTCTTTCGAGGACCGCGACAGTTTCGCTGTTCGAGGCCAAAGTCGAGTCAGAAAATCGAAAAGCCGGTGACGCCTACGCGTCACCGGCCCTGAATACGATCAGAAAGGGAGTATGGCTTGCCGGGCCTGGCCTACCAGGAGCGCACGTCGAGCACCCGGTCGCGGTGGGCCGGATGGGTCGAGAAGACGAAGATCCGGTCGAGTTCCTTCTTCGTCAGCAGACGCAGGAAACGCACCTCGGCGGTATTGTTGGCGAAGGTTTTCATCAGCAGGCAGCCGACCTTGGTGATGCGGGCATCGGGAAGATCGAGATAGAATTGCTGCGGCAGATTATACTGGGTGAGCAGGCCGATGATTGCGCCGCTCATCGAGATCTTGATGACGTCGCAGCGCCGGGCGGCCATGTGCATCACGCCCTTTTCGGTATATTCGATGCGCGCCGCATTCATCGTGTCCTCCATGGGAAACCGCGCCTCGCGGTCGTACATGAAGGATTCCTCGCGTTGCAGATAATGGCTGCCACCGACCGCCTGTCTCATCTGATGTCCCTGCCCCTGGTTTCCAGTTGTTATGGGCAAGAGCGTAGCAGGAGGGACTTTAACAGATGGTATTTGCGCCCTGGCGCCCTGTGGACAAGGCGATCCCGTTTGCGGTCACGGCAAACGCTCTCTTAATTTTCGGGGGTCACTTCCTGTAGGTGTGTCCGGTCGCGTCGAAAAGGTGCAGTTTGGCCCGGTCGGCCGAAAAGCGCAGCCTCTCGCCCTTCTTCACATCGACGATGCCGGGAAGCTTGACGACAATCGGCTCGTCCTCGACGGGTCCCTCGACATAGAGGAGCGTCACTTCGCCCAGCGCCTCGACAATGGTGAGCGTGCCCTCGAACAGGAAATCGTCGCCGGTGGCGATCGACAGGTCCTCGGGGCGGACGCCGAAGCTCGCCGCCTTGCCGACATCGGCCGTCGGCGTCTCGATGTCGACGCGCACGGAGGTACCGTCCTTGAGCGTCAGCGTCGTCGGATTGCCGGCCGCGGCGATGGTGGTCGGCATGATGTTCATCGCCGGGGAACCGATAAAGCGGGCGACGAAGAGATTGGCCGGGCGCTCGTAGAGTTCGAGCGGCGGGCCGACCTGCTCGATCTTGCCGGCCGAAAGCACGACGATGCGGTCGGCCAGCGTCATGGCCTCCACCTGGTCGTGGGTGACGTAGATCATCGTCGTGTCGGGCATGGATTCGTTGAGCTTGGCGATCTCGATGCGGGTCGCGACGCGCAAGGCCGCATCGAGGTTGGAGAGCGGCTCGTCGAACAGGAAGACCTTGGGGTCGCGGCAGATGGCGCGGCCGATCGCCACGCGCTGCCGCTGGCCGCCAGACAGGGCCTTGGGCAGGCGGTCGAGATAGGGTGTGAGCTGCAGGATGTCGGCGGCATTCTTGACGCGGCGGTCGATTTCGTCCTTGCTTTCGCCGGCGATCCGCATGCCGAAGGCCATGTTGTCGTAGACCGTCATGTGCGGATAGAGCGCATAGGACTGGAACACCATGGCGATGCCGCGCTTGGACGGCGGCACGTTGTTGACCACCTGGCCGTCGATGATCATCTCGCCCGAGGTAATGTCCTCGAGCCCGGCGATCAGGCGCAGCAGCGTTGACTTGCCGCAACCGGACGGGCCGACGAAGACGACGAATTCGCCCACCTCGATCGTCAGGTCGATGCCGTGCAGCACCTTCACCTGTCCGTAGTTCTTGCGGATATCCTTGAGAACCAGGCCCGTCATGTCTCTTCCTCCCAATCAGGCGTGACGCGCGAAATATGCGCCCCAGGCCGGCAATTCGACCGCGTGGTCTTCCATCGTGCTGGTGAACCCATGGCCTTCCAGCGCATCCCAGGACCCTTCCGGCAACGGGATTCGCGCGGGTTCGGCGCTCATGTTGAAGACGCAAAGCACCGTCTCGTTGGCCAGCATGCGGGTGTAGGCAAGTGCCGTTTCGCCGATCGTGTGGAATTCCATGCCGCCCTTGACCAGCGCCGGATGGGCGCGGCGGAAGGCGAGAAACCGGCGATAATGCTCCAGAATGCTGTCGTCCTTGCCATCCTGAACACTCACCGCGTTGATCGCGTGTTCGACCGGGATCGGCAGCCAGGTCTTCGCCGCCGTCGAGAAGCCCGCCTGCTGGGCGGCGCTGTCCCAGACCATCGGCGTGCGGCAACCGTCGCGCCCCTTGAATTCCGGCCAGAACTGGATGCCGTAGGGGTCTTGCAGATCCTCGAAGGCGATGTCGGCTTCAGTGAGCCCAAGTTCCTCGCCCTGATAGATGCAGACCGAGCCGCGCTGGGTCATCAGGATCGCCGCCATCAGCTTGGCAAACGCCGCGCGGTCGGCGACATTGGCGCCCCAGCGGGTGACATGGCGCACGACGTCATGGTTGGAGAAGGCCCAGCAGGCCCAGCCCTCAGGTGCGGCGGCAGCGAAGGCTCTTTGCGTTGCGGCGACGATCTTCGGCGTCAGCGGCTCAGGCGCCAGGAATTCGAAGGCGTAGCACATCTGCATCTTGTCGTTGCCGGACGTGTACTGTCCGACGATCTCGAGACCATACTGGCTGTCGCCGACTTCGCCGACGGCGGCGATCGCCGGATATTCCTCCAGCACGGCGCGGAAGCGCTTGAGGAATTCGAGGTTCTCCGGCTGGTTCTTGTCGTAGAGATGGTCCTGGAAATTGTACGGATTGACCGCCGGCGCGGTCGAGGCATTGCGCCGCTCAGGCGCCAGCGCCGGATTGTCGCGCAAGAGCCTGTCGTGGAAGTAGAAGTTGATCGTGTCGAGGCGAAAGCCGTCGACGCCGCGCTCGAGCCAGAAGCGCGTCGCGTCGAGCACGGCGTTCTGGACCTGAGGATTGTGCATGTTGAGGTCCGGCTGCGAGGTCAGGAAGTTGTGCAGGTAGTACTGCATGCGCGTCGGGTCCCAATGCCAGGCGGACCCGCCGAAGATCGACAGCCAGTTGTTGGGCGGCGTGCCGTCGGGCTTGGGGTCGGACCAGACATACCAGTCCGACCGGGAATTGATGCGGCTCGAGCGGCTCTCGACGAACCATTCATGCTGGTCCGAGGTGTGGGAGATCACCAGGTCGATCATCACCTTGATGTTCAGACGGTGCGCCTCGGCGATCATCGCGTCGAAATCGGCGATGCTGCCGAACATCGGGTCGACGTCGACATAGTTCGACACGTCGTAGCCGAAATCCTTCATCGGCGAGGTGAAGAACGGCGAGATCCAGATGGCGTCGGCGCCAAGCGCCGCGATATGCGGCAGGCGGGCGGTGATGCCCTTGAGGTCGCCGATGCCGTCGCCGTTGGAATCCTGGTAGGAGCGCGGGTAGATCTGGTAGATCACCGCGCCGCGCCACCAGTCCTTGTCCGGCGCAAAGGTCGATTGGGTCATTGCAGTCATGGTCAGTCCTTGTGAATGCGATCTCTAAAGGCCGAAATTCTCAGCCGCCCTTGACCGAGCCCGCGAGCAGGCCGCGGACGAGGTAGCGTTGCAGGGTGAAGAAGACGAGAAGCGGAACGATGATGGTGATGAAGGCGGAGGCGGTGAGGATTTCCCACTTGCCGCCGCGCGAGCCGAGCAGGTTGACGAGACGCCCGGTGAGCACGAGTTCGTTGTCGCCGGTGCCGAGGAAGACCATGGCCACCAGCAGGTCGTTCCAGGTCCACAGGAACTGGAAGATGGCGAAGGAGGCGAGCGCCGGATAGGACAGCGGCAGCACAATCTTCATGAAGATGGTGAAGTCGGAGGCGCCGTCGACGCGCGCCGATTCCATGATCTCGCGCGGCAGGCCGGCGATGTAATTGCGCAGGAGATAGATGGCCAGCGGCAGGCCGAAACCCATATGGGCGAGCCAGATGCCGAGATAGGTCTTCGACGGCACGCCGAAGAAGCCGCCGACGCTGTTGTACATGCGCAGAAGCGGGATCAGCGACATCTGCAGCGGCACGACCAGCAGGCCGACGATGACGGCGAGGATGATCGCCCGGCCGGGAAACTTCATCCAGGCGAGCGCGTAGGCGGCAAAGGCGGCAACGAGGATCGGGATGATGGTCGAGGGGACGGCGACGGTCAGCGAATTGAGGAAGGACTTGCCGATACCCTCGGCGGTCAGCACCGTCCTGTAGTTTTCCAGCGTGAAGCGCGGCGGAATGCCGGCAGTGTAGAAGATGCGCTGGCCGCGCGTGCCCTCGAAGGCCTTGGGAGAAGTCAGGCGGAAATCGCCGCTCTCCGCAACCGTGAGCTTTTCGCCGTCCTTTAGCTCAGCGGTGGCGCCGGGCTCATAGGCAGCGGGATCCTGGCTCGATGTGCCGAAGGCCATGACGACGCCTTTGCCGCCTTCGAAGATATTCCCGGAGATGACGAAGGTGCCGTTCTCATCGACCTGGCTTTCGGCGCCGGGCGCGCGGTACATGGCATTCTGCGTCGAGGTCGACAGGCCGGTCCACCAGCCGGAGGCGACGATCTGGTCCTTGTCGCGCAGGGCCGAGATGAACAGGCCGGCGGTCGGCAGGGTCCAGATGACCACGAGGAAGAGGACCGAAAGATGAACCGCCCAGGTGAGCGGAGAGCGAATGCTGCCCTTGTGCATGTCAGCGTCCCTCCATTTCGCGGCGGGCGTTGCGGATGTTCCAGATCATGATCGGCACGACCATCATCATGATGACGACCGCAATCGAGGCGCCGCGACCGAAATCTCCGCCACCGCGGAACATCCAGTCGAACATCAGGTTGGCCAGCACCTGCGTCTGCCACTGGCCGTTGGTCATGGCGAGCACGATGTCGAACACTTTGAGGACGAGGATGGTGATGGTGGTCCACACCACCGCGATGGTGCCCCAGATCTGCGGCACCTTGATCTTCATGAAGATCTGCCAGGGATTGGCACCGTCGATGACGGCCGCCTCGATGGTCTCTTCCGGGATGCCGCGCAGGGCCGCCGACAATAGCACCATGGCAAAGCCGGTCTGGATCCAGACGAGGATGACCATGAGGAAGAAATTGTTCCAGAACGGCAGGGTGATCCAGATCTGTGGTTCGCCGCCGAGCGCCACCACGATGGCGTTGAGGATGCCGATCTGGTCCGCGCCGATGTCGCGGTAGTCATAGACGAACTTCCAGATGACCGAGGCCCCGACAAACGAGATCGCCATCGGCATGAAGATCAGCGACTTGGCGAAGCCGCCCCACCAGATGCGGTCGGTGAGCGCGGCGATGATCAGGCCGAACAGGGTGGAGGCGGCAGGCACGACGATCAGCCAGAGCATGTTGTTGTAGATCGACTGGCGGAACTCGCCGTCGAGGAACATCCAGCGATAGTTGTCGAGCCCGACGAAATTGGTGCCGGAACGGTCGTAGAGCGAATAGGCGACCGAGGAGAAGAACGGATAGACGAGGTAGATCGTCAGCGACACCAGCGCCGGCCCGAGGAACAGCCAGGGGCGGATGAGATTGGCGCGCTGAATGTTGTGCGAGGCCTTCATCGCATCATTGATGCGTGACGGGAATATCCAGTCGAGCAGCAGGTTCGAGCCGTAGAAATAGCCGACCGCTCCGGCAACGCCGATGACGATGGTCAAAAGGGCATAGAGTAGCTGTTCCAATCCTGCCTCCCCGGGTGGCTCTTCGCCGGCGACGGCAAACAGCCGCCGGCAGAACCGCTCCTATCGTTGCCTCGCCGGGCTGGTGTGCCCGGCGAAGGGTCGATGTTGCCGACGTCTACTTGAGCGAATCCCAGACTTTCTGGACACCGGCCGCAACATCGGCGGACGACTTGCCGCCGGTGAAATCGACCATGCCGGTCCAGAAGGCGCCGGCGCCGATCTTGCCGGGCATCAGGTCGGAACCGTCGAAGCGGAAGGTCGTGGCGTTGAGCAGGATTTCGCCCTGCTTGGCCATGGGCGCATTGGCATAGGCTTCCTTGTTGGCACCCTTGTAAGGCGTCAGGAAGCTGGACTGCGCCATCCACAGTTCATGGGCGATCGGGGTCTTGAGGAATTCGAAGAAGACGCGGGCCGCCGGCGTGTCCTTGGTCATCATCGCCAGCGTGCCGGCGCCGAGCACCGGATTGCCGAGGTCCTTCTTCGACTCGTAGGGCGGCATGTAGAAGAAATCCGCATCCTCGCCGACGACCGTACCTTCGGGGAAGAAGGACGGCACGAACGAGGCCTGGTGGTGCAGGTAGCACTTCGGTGGCGAGGCGAAGAGGCCCTTCGGGCTGTCGCGGAAGTCGGTGGACGACACGGCGGCGACGCCGCCGTCGACGAACTTGTCGTTCTTGGCGAACCAGCCGAACTCGTCGATCGCCCCTAAAACGGCCGGATCGTCGAACTTGATCTCGTTCGACACCCACTTGTCATAGACGTCGGCCGGTTGCGTGCGCAGCATCAGGTCTTCCACCCAGTCGGTGGCCGGCCAGCCGGTGGCGCCGCCCGAACCGAGGCCGATGCACCAGGGTGTTCCGCCGTCTGCGGCGATCTTCTCGGTGAGCGCCTTCAGGTCTTCCATGGTTTCCGGCACTTCGTAGCCAGCGTCCTCGAAATTCTCCGGCACGTACCAGACCAGCGATTTCACGTCGATCTTGTAGGGGAAGCCGTAGACCGCCGGGGTGCCGTCCTTGCCCTTGTAGGTGGCGAGATCGACCCAGGACTGGCCGGCGGAATAGTTTTCCAGCAGCCATGCCTTCACGTCGTCGCCGAGCGGAACGAGATGCCCCTTGGAGGCGAGGTCGGCGATCAGACCCGGTTGCGGCAGGATGGCGATGTCCGGCGGGCTGCCGGCCTGGGTGTCGATGACGATCTGCTGCTCGTAGTTCTCGGAGGAGGAATATTTGACGTCGATGCCGGTCGCGTCCTCGAAGTAGGCCAGGATGCTTTCAAACAGCGCCTGGTCTTCGCCGCGCCACGGCCCGAAGATGGTGACCGACTGGCCGCTCGCACCGCCATGGGCCTTCTTGAATTCTTCATAGCTCGCCCAGTTGAATTTGGCGTCCTCGCCGGGCTTGAACTTGAGCTCGGCGGCGCCCGCCGATCCGGCGAACAGTGCCATGGCTGCCGCCGTCAGGAGAAGTCTCTTCATGTGATTTACCTCCCATCACATATCGGACGGGCAGACCCCGTCTCGCAGATTGAAAGTCATTCATTCAAAGCGCTTTGACGCCCAAGTCATCCCATCGAGTTGGAAAGCGAGTCAAGCACAATTCGGAAATTGCCGCAAATGCTTGCAACATGGCGGCGAAGAATTCGGCATATGCAATTCATTCGACCAATTGACTGTTTATGGCGAACGCGCCGGCTGCTAGAGAGATGGTCCAAGCGCTTTGGACGCCAATGAGGCGGCATCATGCCGGGCGATCCTGAAAGACGGGGGAAATATGCCGTGAACCTGAAGCAGTTGTCGGAATTGCTGGGCCTGTCCCAGACGACGATCAGCCGCGCGATCAACGGCTATCCGGAGGTCAGCGAGGAGACCCGGCAGCGCGTGCTGAAGGTCGCCAAGGAGACCGGCTATCGGCCGAACCGCGCGGCGCAGCGGCTGGCGACGGGCAAGGCCGGTTCGATCGGCCTCGTCATGCCGATCGCACCGAACGACAGTTCGGACCTGCATTTCGCCGAGTTCCAGCGCGGGCTCGCCGAGGAATCCCTGAGACACGACTTCCACCTGGTCATCATGCCGGCCTCGCCGCGCGACGAGGAGCAGGCGATCCGCGCCCTGGTGGCGAGCGGCAGCGTCGACGGCTACTATCTCGCCTACATGCGGGAAAAGGACCCGCGCATCGCCATGGCGAAGTCCCTGCCGGTGCCGTTCATCGTGCATGGCCGGTCCTACGGCACGGACAATGATTTCCCCTATCTCGACGTCGACAACGAAGGCGCCTTTCGCGATGCCGCGCGGCTGCTGCTGCAACTCGGCCACCGGCGCTTTGCGCTTCTGAACGGGCCCGAGGAGTTCGATTTCGCCATCCGTCGCAGGATCGGCACGGAGGCGGCGCTCGAGGAGAAGGGCATAACCCTCGATCCCGGCTCGATGCGCCATACGGCGATGACCGACGAGGCAGGATTTCGCGGCATGGCGGAACTGCTGGAGGGACCGCAGCGACCGACGGCGGTGCTCTGCGCCTCGACGGTGCTGGCGCTCGGCGCGGTCCGCGCCATCAATCGCGCCGGACTGAAGCTTGGCGAGGACATTTCCCTGATCGCCCATGACGACGTGCTGCCGCTGCTGAAGCCGGAGAACTTCACCGTGCCGCTGACGACGACCCGCTCGTCATTGCGCGCGGCCGGCATCCGCATCGCCCACAGGCTGATCGCTGCGATCAAGCACACGCAGCCGCAGCCGCCGATGCACGAGCTGTGGACCGCCGACCTGGTGATCCGAGCCTCGACGGGGCCGGCTCCGACCTGAACCGGCGCCCTGCCCCGGTCGCGACCGGATGCGGGAACCGTCAGAATTTCGGCGCAGGCTTTCCGGCCGCACGGTAGGCGGCAATCACCGTATTGGCCATCAGCATGGCGATGGTCATCGGGCCGACGCCGCCCGGCACGGGGCTGATCGCGCCGGCGACGGGCGCGCATTCGGCAAAGGCGACGTCGCCGACGAGCCGGGTCTTGCCCTCGCCCTTGTCCGGAGCCGGCACGCGGTTGATGCCGACGTCGATCACGGTCGCGCCGGGCTTGACCCAGTCGGCCTTGACCATTTCGGCGCGGCCAACCGCGGCCACCAGAATATCGGCATTGCGGGCAAGCGCGGGAAGGTCCCGGCTCTTCGAATGGCCGATCGTCACCGTCGCGTTGGCGGCCAGCAGAAGCTGCGCCATCGGCTTGCCGAACAGGTTGGAGCGGCCGATCACCAGTGCGTTCAGGCCGGAGAGATCACGACCGCGGATCTGGCGCACCAGGATCATGGCGCCCGCCGGGGTGCAGGAAACGAGACCGGTCTCGGCGTCGCCGGTGGCGAGCTTGCCGGCATTGACGACATGCAGGCCGTCGACGTCCTTTTCCGGCAGGATCGACTGGATGATGGCATCGGAATCGAGATGCTTCGGCAGCGGCAACTGGACCAGCACACCGTCGATTTCCGCATCGGCGTTGAGTTCGGCAACCAGCGCCATCAGGGTTTCCTGGCTGGTTTCCTCGGGGAGCGTGTGCTGCACCGACTTGAAGCCGCACTGCTTGGCCATCCGGCTCTTGGAGGAGACATAGGCGTGGCTGGCCGGGTCATTGCCGACGATCACCACGGCAAGGCCGGGCCTGCGCCCCGTGTCGCGCTCCAGCACCGCCGCCGCCTTCGTTACCGCCTCGATCACCGATGCGGCTGCCTGCTTGCCATCAATCACCGTCGTCACGATCGCATCCCTCGCTCGCGTTTTTTGGCACCATAGCCGCCGTTGCGGGCGGCCGATTGCCTCTCTCCGCCGTATGGAGTCAAAAGCAAGGGCATTGCAAGGGGAAACCGCATTCTTGGCGAACCTGTCTTGCTCCGGCCTTGACGGTGCGCGACGGGAAAACGCTCAAGGATAGCGACGCCTGGCCGGGTCGCCCGGTCTTGCGGAGTGCAGCCTGCGCGCATGGTCAGGCCTGTTCTGCTGTCCCCCCGCACCGGGGCGCGGTTCCTTGCCGCCGGGATGACGGGGTTGGCCGAAGATCTTGAAGCGCGCGACATGGCCGAGAAAGACCGGAATGCCGACGATGTAGCGATACCAGAGCCGCTTCGGTTCCAGCCACAGCCGGTAGACCCATTCGCAGCGGATGCGGCGGATCCAGCGCGGTGCGCGCGGGACCTGGCCGGAGATGAAATCGAACAGCGCGCCGACGCCCATCACCAGGCGGGCATGTTCGGGCCGCACATTGCGGTCGATCCAGACTTCCTGCAGCGGCGTGCCGAGGGCGACCAGCAGAATGTCGACCCGGGCGGCCTTGAGGTCGGAGAGCACGCCCGCGCAGTCCTGCTTGTCGAAGAAACCATCGGAGATCTCGACGAATTCGTGCCAGGGCGCATGGCGGCGAAAATTTTCCGCGGCCATTGAAAGTGCTTCCGGACGCCCGCCGATCAATCCGACCCTTTGGGGCACGTCGATGTAGCTCAGCATGGCCGGGATGAAATCGGTGCCGTTGAGATTGGCGAGAAAACGCTCGCCATTGAGGATGAAGGAGGCGAGATCGACGCCGATGCCGTCGGGCAGCAGGACCGTGCGGGAGAGCGCGGCGCGATACTGCGGATCGGACATCATCAGATTGGCATTGTTGGCATTGAGAAACGCCATATGGGTCTGGCCGAACGGCAAGGAGGCCAGTTCGTTGATATAGGAGAGCGCACCCTCCCAGGAAAGGTCATAGACGGGCACGCCGAAGAGCGGCAGGCGTGGTTCGGGCAGCGGGAGGCTGGGCTGCGGGTTCATGACCACCTCCGACACGTTGTCGGCGCGGCGAGGTACGGACCCGCTGGCGCCATGCGGCTCGCGAAGAGACCGGCATCGCCTGCCAGCACAGCCCGGCGAAACGCCGGGAGGGGGAAAAGGTCGACTGGAAACAGCATGACACCACGCGATACAAGGAGTGACACGAGCCTTGTATCAGCGGGAGATCAAGTTCGACTTAAAGGAAACGCTCGGATTTTCAGGCGCCGATTGACCGGTCATTAACCATGCCCGGCGCGATCGACTGCGGGGACCGAGATGGAGATGTCGCCTCGACGCAACCGGCGGCGGATAACCCGCCGCCAGTCGTCTTTTCGCCGGAGGCGGCGTCAGTGAGCCGGTTTGGCTGCTTCCCCGACAGCATCACCCTCGATCACCTTGACCGGCTCGGCCGGCGGCTTGGCGGTGCCTTCGCTGGTCGCCCGGACATCGTCCTTGGACATGTAGTCGAGCTGCTCGATCAGCACCTCCTCGACGAAACCTTCGCCGAGATGGGCATTGATATCGGTCTTGATCTTCTCCCGGAAAGCCGCGACATCGAAGGCAGCCATGTTGGAGATGTCGACCATCTTGTTGCCGATCAGAAGCGTGAACAGCTCGTCGGTCATCAGTTCGGTCAGCGGCAGTTCGACGCCCTTGATCTTTTCCTTGTCCATCATGAAGGAGACGCGACCGAGGAAATAGCCGCGCACGCTGCCGTCGGCGATCATCGGAATGGTGATCGCTTCGCCGCGCACCAGCTCGAGCTTCGCCTTCCTGGCGTCCTCCTCACTGACTTCGACGGGAGCCGTCGCCATGTGCACGGAAAAATACACCGCGCCGAGCGTGACCAGGCAGACCCACAATCCGGCGGCCAGGATCTTGACCATCAGACCTCGCTGTACAGGAACTGTTCCTGGGAATAGGTGCCGTCACCGTCAGCTTCCCGGACGGCGTTCTTCAGGAGATCGGCCACCGCGCGCACGGCATTCATATGCGCCTCGACGCGGCGGGCATTGATCGCCAGTTTCTTCTTCAGTGCGTGCATCTGGTCGACATATCCAACCGCCAGTTCGCGCGGGTCGGTGTCGCGAAACAGCATGGTCAGTTCATAGAGGCAACGGCTCTTGTGGGCGTTCGACACCTTGAGGTCGAATTCCGGGTCCTTGCCGATGCGCTGGTTTTCGTTGTCGATGATCATCTCGAGGCGGCCGAGCACCGTCTTGATCCGATAATCGCTATTGATGATTTCCATGGTCCTGCCCCGGATGAGTGTTGTTATGCTGTCTTGGCATCGGCTTCGGAGACACCGAGCGTGCGACGCTCCAGGTCCGTCACCATGTTGAACGCCACGCGCCGATCGGTTTCATCGGTGGCGGCGTTGACGACATTGCCCCCGCGCTTGCGAGCCAGTTCTTCGGAATACATCTGGTCGGCGATGCCGACCCCACCGCTTTCGGCGATCGTTCCGCCGATCTGCTCGGCCATCATGCTCTTCCAGATCTCGCCGGCATTGCCCTTGCCGTAAACGGATTCGGTATCCTCCGGCATCATCGTCTTGACGAAGTTCTGCAAAACGACGGCTTCGAAGTCACGGTAGACCTTGGGCGTCTCCCCGGTCGCGGCCTTCTGGACATTGCCAAGTCCGGCGTCGAAGGCGGCGCTGTTGAGCACCTCGACCGCGGCACCGAAGCCGGCGCCCTTCTCGGCGAGGCTGGTCGCGGCGAAGGCCGCGCGATTGGTCTTCAGTTTTTCCTGGGCTGCCGCCAGGACCATCGGATCTGCGGCCCGGACGACGTCCAGCACGAGATCGCTCGGAGGTGATATAGCCACGGTTCCGGTCTCCGATATGTTTGTTCAGGTGACGAGTATCACTCGTGAACCTTGCTGGAGGCTGTCGTGGCGAACTTCAGGTCGACCAGATCGTAGATCGCGTTGTCGTCCGCCTCACGGTCCTCGTGAAGCCGGGCGTCCTTCATGTTTTCCTCCAGCCGATCGCCCTTGGCGCGCTCGCGCAATACCTTGATCTCCTGGCCGTATTGCAGGCTCGCCAATTGCTTGTCGGTATTGGACAAACGGTCGAAGCGGTCGGCATAGTTCTGGGCGAACAGGCGATGGACGGGCTCGAGCGAGCCGATCGCCTCCATCACGGAGGCCATCGAGGCGGCATTCTCCTCGCGGCGCTTGGCGGTGACGGCAAGGTCGCTCTCGGCCATGCGCTCCATATGGCGCTGCACCGTGACGAGGCGTTTCAGCTTTTCGGACTTCTTGGTCGGTCCCATGGGCGCTCCTTCAGCAAGCGGATCGTCGCGCTTTCAGCCGAGAAAAATCCGGGCGAAGTTGTCGGCGAATTGCCGAACGATCGCGGCAATGGAGAAATACAAGAGCAGCAGGCCACCCATCAGGAGATAGGGCGTCGAGATGAAGTAGATCGGGATCTGCGGCGCGAGCTTGTTGATCAGGCCGATCGAGAAGTTGAACATGATACCGAAGATGATGAACGGACTGGCCAGCCTGAGCATCAACAGGAAGGTCTCGGCGAGCGTGTCGGTCAGCGTGATCAGCATCTTCTGCACGTCGGGAAAACCGCCGAGCGGCATCAGCCCGTAGGAGTCGATCAGCGCCCGCAGAATGACGTGGTGAAAATCCAGCATGAACAGCAGCAGCAGGCCGCCGAAGCTGATCATGTTGGTCAGCTGGTTTTCCGGCGTATCCTCGATCACGTCCGGTGCGCCCGGCGAGTTGAAGCCGATCGACATGGAGATCGCCGAGCCGGCGAACTGCAGGCCCAGCACGTAGAGCCGGGGAATGAGGCCGTACATGGTGCCGATCAGCGTTTCGCCGACGACCAGGTGGATATAGGCATAGTCGCTGCCCGATATCTTCGGATAGATCGTATCCCACAGCACCGGCAGGATGGCCATGGCAACGGCCGCCGCCATCAGCAGTCGGACCATGACGGGAATACGCGCCGAGGAGAAACCCGGAAGCACCATGAAGCAGGCGCCGATCCGGCAGAAGGCCACGAACATGGCCAGAACTGTCCCCTCGGGGTCGGTGATCATGAAATGGAGCCCAGGATCTTGATCTCGATGCCCTTGGCCAATTCGACATGCGACAGGACCGGCAGGGTAGCGAACAGCCGCTCGATGATCATGCGCACATAGGAGCGCGTTTCCGGCGACGTGACAAGCACGAAAGGCAGGCCACGGTCCATGAATTCACGGATAACCTTGCTGGCCTGCTCGGAGAACTCCTCGAGGCTGCGCGGATCGATGTCGAACTCGACGATTTCGCCCTTGGCGTCACGCTTGAGCGCCTGGTGGAAGACGAGGTCCCATTTCGAGCCGAGGCGCAGCACACGCAGCACGCCGTTGTCGGTCAGGTCGCCGCAGAGTTGCTGGGCCATGCGGACGCGCACATGCTCGACGATCTGCTCGGTCTTGCGAACATGCGGCGCCAGTTCCGCCACCGCTTCGAGGATCAGATGCAGGTTGCGGATCGAGACGCGCTCGGCGAGCAGCAGCTTCAACACCGCCTGCAGGCCGGAATAGGACATGTGCGACGAGCAGATCTCGTCGGCCAGCTTCTTGTATTCCGGATCGAGCCTGTCGATCAGGATCTTGACATCCTTGTAGGACAGAAGCTGCGGCAGGTTGTTGCGGATGACCTCGCTCACATGGGTCAGCACGACGGAGACATTGTCGATCGGATGGAAGCCCTCGCGCTTAAGATCCTCGGTGAAGGTCTCGAGCACGGAAACCGCCGGCATGCCGAAGGCGGGTTCGCGGATCTCGTCGCCCGGGACCTTGGGCTTGCGGCCCGAACCGGTGACGACCAGCACTTCACCGACACGCAACTGGTTGGAGGCGACCGTCGTGCCGTGAATGCGGATCTGGTAGGATTTCTCCTGGATGGCGATGTCGTCGGTGACCTTGATCTCGGGCACGACGAAACCGTACTGGCTGGCAAACTTCTTGCGCATCTTGCCGACGCGGAAGGCGAGTTCCTGGTGGGCGCCGAGCAGGCGAGTGGAGACCAGCTTGCCAAGCGCCAGTTCGATCTCGGCCGTCTTGAGTACGGACTTGACCGAGTCCTTCTCGGCCTCCTTGGTCTGGATGACCTTCTTCTCTTCCTGTTCGCGCTTGACCTTGTTCTCGGCCTCGATCTGGCGCGGAATGAACCAGCTGCCGAAGGCCATGATCCCGCCGAGCGCCAGGAAAGGCACCATCGGCAGGCCGGGGACGATGGAGAGGAGGACCATCAGCGAGGCTGCAACGGAGAGAGCGCGCGGATAGCCGCTCAGCTGATTGACGACGGCCTGGTCGGTCGAGCCGGGCGTGCCGCCGCGCGAGACCAGAAGACCGGCGGCGAGCGAGACGATAAGAGCGGGGATCTGCGAGACGATGCCGTCGCCGACCGACAGCTTGACGAAGACATCGGCTGCTTCGCCGATTTCCATGCCGTGGCGGAAATAGCCGATGATGATGCCGCCGAAGATGTTGATCGCGGTGATGATCAGGCCGGCGATAGCATCGCCGCGCACGAACTTCGAGGCACCGTCCATGGCGCCGAAGAAGGAGCTTTCCTGCTCGAGTTCACGCCGCCGATGCTGGGCTTCCTTGTCGTCGATCATGCCGGCGGACAGGTCGGCGTCGATCGACATCTGCTTGCCGGGGATGGCATCGAGGGTGAAGCGGGCGCCGACTTCGGCGATGCGGGTCGCACCCTTGGTGATGACGATGAAGTTGACCGTGACCAGGATCATGAAGACGATCAGACCGATGACGAAGTCACCGGACATGACAAGGCTGGAGAAGCCGGCGATCACGCCGCCCGCGGCATCATGGCCATTATGTCCATTGGAGAGGATGACGCGGGTCGTCGCAATGTTCAGCGACAGGCGGATCATCGTCGAGATCAGCAGGATGGTCGGGAAGGACGAGAAATCGAGCGGGCGCTGGATCCACAGCGCGACCATCAGGATCAGCACCGAAAACGCGATCGAGAAGGCAAGACCCATGTCGATCAGGAACGGCGGGATGGGAAGGAAGAGAATGCAGAGGATGACGACGATGCCGAAGGCAAAGCCGATGTCGCGACCCTGCGGGCTGACCTTCGGAATAATGATTGCAGATGGTTGCGCCATTTATCGTTCCGTCTCTTCATGAGAGGTCGGCCGCTGGCTTGAAAGGGCTTGCGGCCATGTTCACGTCAGCGATAACGGGCGAAGCTTGCGCGAGGGTGGCAGTCCCGGCGAGGGATCGGCCGGAAGCGACCGGTCAGAAGCCGGTCTGGACGCGCGAAAAGACGAGATTGGCGAAAAGCGCGATCTGCCCGCCGACGAAGGGCGCGCTGATGCCTATGGTCACCAGGATGGCGACGATCTTTGGCACGAAGGTCAGGGTCATTTCCTGAACCTGGGTGAGCGCCTGGATGAGCGCGATGGTGACGCCGACAATCATGGCGGCAAGCACGGCCGGGCCGGATGCGACCAGCACGGTCCAGACGGCAGCCTGCATGATGTCGAGGGCGTCTGCCTCATTCATGGTTAAACTCTTCCCGGCCTGTTTCCGGGGGAATCAGCCCCCGGCATTATCAGGCATCCGAGTCCGTATCAGGATCGGTTTCAGGCGTCGAGGGCTCGCCGACACGGACACCGACCGTGATCGGGATCTCGTCGCCCTCGGTGGTCGTCGCGACCATGGTGTCGCTGTAGACGCGGACCGATTCGATCACGCCGGAGAGCGTCTCGTCGGCGCTGGTGATCGTCTGGCCGATGTAGTTGGTCGCGTTGGTGAGCGCGTTGCCGGTGATCAGGGTTTCCAGATTGGCATTGGTCTGGATCGTCTGCTCGACCTGGGAGAAGGTGGCCAGCTGGGCGATCTGTTCGCTGGCGTCCATCGGGTCGGTCGGATCCTGGTTCTGCATCTGGGCGATCAGCAGCTTCAGGAACGAATCGTAGTCCAGCGAAGCGGCGGCCGAGGCGCTCGAAGCGGAAGAGTTGCTGGCCGTGGAGGTCGTGCTGGTGGCCGAGGTAACGCCGTCTACCGCCATGGTGCCATCTCCTTGCGAATCTGCTCGACGGTCGCCGGCGTCATTTCCTGACTGTGGAGGATCTGATCCTCGATCGGGTAGAGACCGCGGATCGCCTTCAGCGCGTCAAAGGCGCGACCGGAGGAAACCATGCCGTCGACGCGCTTCAGTTCGGCGAGGATTTCCTCGTTCTCGAAGCAGGTGAGCAGCATGATGATCGACTTGCGGAACATCGCCATCGACTGTTCGCGCCCGTCGGGATTGATCAGCATCATCTGGGCGATGAAGTAGAGCTGGCGGAGCGGCGTGGTCGCCTGCTCCGGCTGCAGGACGTGGTTTTCCAGAAGGAAGGTCACGTCGTTGAGGAATTCCAGCGCAACCTTGCGGTCGACGCGCAGAACCGCTCCGTTGATGAAAATCCGTTCGCCCGACTTGAGCGAGATGCGCAAAGTGCTCTTCATTTCAGTCCATCCCTGATGATGGTTGTCACGTCGATGATGCCCTGGAAATTGGTGGACTGACGCTTCCGAATCCGGTCGCATTCCTTCAAAATCCAAATGGCGATTGAGATCAGATTGGCGCGCAGTTCGGCGTCCAGCTGATTTTCCGGCTGTTTCAGATCCTCGATGAGGCGTATCCAGACACGGCGGGTATAAAACAGCGCCTCGATGGCTTGGCGGGTATAGCCCTCTTCCTGACGCGCCAGCGTCAGAAGCTCGATCGAGCGGGTCAGCGCCTGCCGCTCACGATCCTTGGCGTCGGCGACGCCATCTTCCATGATCTCGGCATATGAAAACTGGTACATTCATCTGTCCTTCATTTTCATTCATTCCCTTTGGTCATCAAAGGTAGTTGACGAGGCTCAGCGCCTGGATTTTCGCCGTCAACGTGTAGGATGCCTCGACCAGAGACAGGAGATTGTTCACACGGGTGGACGCTTCATAGGCATCGACCTCGATCTTGCCGGAGAGCGTCGTGTCGATGATGTCGATCTGCACCTGGAGCGATTCATTGGCCTTTTCGATCCGGTTTTCCGACAGGCCGAGCTTGGTACGGACGCTGTTGAGGCCCGTTGTCGCGACGCCGGTGTATTCGATCGCCTTGTTGGTCACCACGGTGCGGCTGGCGTCGGAGAGGTCCATGGCCAGCAGTTCCTTGGCAACCACCGCCGCCAGCGCGAGATAGCGCATGGCCTTGTCGTTGGCGGTCGCCGAGGTTTCGACGGTTTCGCTCTGGCTGATCCGGCTGGTCATCACCTCGTCGGTGGCGCTCGACCAATCCGAGCTCCAGTCGGCGCCCGAATACATCGGCTCGACGACAGTGGTGATGAAGTCATCCATGCTGGGCGCGGCGCCGGTGGCCGCGATGCCGGCCGTCTGCGGGTCGCTCTGCGGGAAGCCGAAATAGGTGGAGAAGGCTGTATCGAAGGCCAGTTTGGCAGCCGAAGTATCCGTATATGGCTGGATCGGCTGCACGTCGGTATTGATGCCCGAAAACAGGTACTCGCCACCGAGCGAGGTGTTGGCCATGCTGGTGAAGGTATCGAGCGAATTGGTGATCGTCTGGATCGCCGTTTCGAGATTGCTGGTGTTGGAGGTGCCCGAGAGCGCGATCAGCGCCTCGTTCATCTCGTCGGCGGCGGTCGCCATCTGGCCGAGCGCCTCCTGCGAGGCCTCCAGGCGCTGGGTGGCGATCGCATTGGTGTTCTTGATCGACTGCAGGCGCAGACTGTCGCGGGTCAGGTCGACGACGGTCGAGGTCGCCCCACCGATCTCGGCACCGATATCGGCATAGATGCCGGTGGTGACTTCCTGCTGCGCCTTGATCAGTTCGTTCTGGGCCTGACGAATGGTCAGGCGCATCGAGGTCTGGATGGAGAGATTGGAGATGTTTGCCGTCGACATGTCTTAGCCCGCCATCGCCAGAACGGCCTGCAGCATCTCGTCAATGGTCGAGACGAGCTTGGCCGACGCCTTGTAGGACTGCTCCACATCGAGCAGCAGGGAGAGTTCCTCGTCGAGATTGACGCCGGTGTCCGACGAATAGGACTGGAAGGACCGCTCATAGAGCGCAACCTTGTTGTCCGAGGCGGTCGTGGCGCTCGAGCGCAGTTCCTCCAACCAGCCGATCGAGCCGCTGGCGAAGGTCATGACGCTCATCGACGTCTTCAGATCGGCCGAAGCGTCGAACGTGCGGTCGGCATCGAGCGCATCGGAATAGCTCATCAGGAGGGTGGTGTAGCCGGACGCGTTGCCGGTATTCCAGACATAGGCAGCACCATTGATGCCGCCGTCGCGCAACAGCAGCGGATTGCCGCCGGAAGAAGCGATGACGCCGGTCGAAACTGCGATGGTCCCGGCAAGGCCGGGCTCGACCACACCGGAGGTAAGCGCCGTACCGCCGGACCAGGTGAAGAGGCCGGGCATGACGGGCGCGACACCGAGCGGATCGGTCTCGGCAAAGGCCTCGATCAAGCCACGCGCGACCTCGTCGAGCTGCGTCTGGAAGGTCGGGGCGATCTCGTCGCGCAATTGGAGAAGGGCGCCCAGCGTGCCGTCGGCGGTGGTATTGCCACCCTCGCCGGCCTGGATCGCGACGCCGTCGACATAGATCGAGTTGCCGGTGACCGTTGCGTCATAGGCCAGCGTCCGGGTGAAGGTGACCGAGCGCGGCACGGTCTCGAAAAGCGTCGTGCCTTCGGTCGTGTAGAGCACCATGTCGCCGTTGCCACGGGTGCTGGCATCGACGCCGATGATTTCCGAAATGTCTTTGAGCAGCGTGTCGCGGGTGTCGAGCGCATCGCTCGGATCGGCGCCGATCGCGTTCGCCTTGACGACCGCATCGTTGACGATCTGGAACTCGCCGAGAAGCCGGTTCAGTTCGGCAACCTGCGTATTGATCTCGGCATCGGCATCCACCCGGAGCTTCTGCACGGTCGCCGCCGCATTGTTGAGCGACTTGGCGACGTCCTGCGCGTCGCTGACCACGGTGGCCGCCAGCGTGTACTCGCCCGGGGAGGCTGCAAAAGCTTCCAGGCTGTTCTGGAGTTCAGCCAAGTAGGTCGAGGGGGAAAGCTCGTAGTCATTCCCCCCAAGCGCGTTGGACAGCGTCGTCAGCCCGTTGAGCAGCGTGTCCTGGGCACTGGATGCCGAGGTGGCGCCCGTCAGCTGACGCAGCAGGGCCATCTGCTGGGCGCGTTCGGTGGTGACCGTCGACGCTCCATAGATCGTGTTGGTTACGACAGCCGAACGCCGCACATAATTTGCATTTCCGTCATTGGCAATGTTCGTGGAGATGACGGAGGTCTGTTCCCCCGTATTCCTGAAAATGGCTTGAGCCGTATTGAGTGCAGACGTAAGCGACATGTGGCTGCCTTAACCTTCCGGTTATCTCTTCAGGTTGACCAGGGTTTCCATCAATTCGGAGCCGGTCTGGAATACCTTGGAATTCGCGGTGTAGTTCCGCTGGGATTCGATCATCGCGGTCAGTTCTTCCGCGACATCGACATTGGAGTCCTCAAGCGCGCCCGAAATGATGGAACCGAAGCCGCTGGTACCGGCATAGCCCATGACGATGACGCCCGAGGAGTTGCTCTGGGTGTAGAGATTGCCGGCGACCGGGTTCAGGTTGTCCGGGCTCTGCACGCTGGCGAGCGCCACGCGGAAGCGCGGGGTCAAGTCGCCATTGTCGTAGACGACCGAGACCACACCGGCCTCGTCAATCTCGTAGCCGACCACTTCGGAGGCCGCATTGCCGTTGATCTCGCCTTCCTCGACCGAGAAGTCGGCGGCGAGCTGGCTCGACGTGCCGATGTCGATGGTCATCGACAGCATGTCGGCGCCGGCCACTGTGAAAGCCGTCGTGGTGAGCGAGGTCGGCGAGACGATCTGGCCGGCGGCGTCGAAGGTCACGGTGGTGGCCGGTACGACCGTGGTCGCCGGAGGACCGGCATAGGTCGCCGTCATCGACCAGACATTGTCCGCGGTTTTCGTGTAGGTGAAATCAATCAGGCGGCTATTGCCCTGGCTATCATAGGCGACGAGCGAGGTCGCCTCGGTGTCGCCGACCGCCGCGTTCGACGGCAGGTTGACGTTCAGCGCGCCGGCATCCGAAGCCGTTGCCGAAATCGAGGCCGAGGAGAGGTTGATGGGCTCGAGGCCGTTGAAGCCGTTGACGACGATGGTCGGATCGGCGGTCGAGGAGTATTCGTAACCCATCAGGGTGTAGCCGGCCGAGTTCTTCAGCGTGCCGTCGTCCTGGACCACGAACGAACCGGCGCGCGTCAGATATTCGACGCCATCAGCGCCTTCGACGATGAAGAAACCGTCGCCGTTGACGGCGAGGTCGGTCGAGGACGTAGTGTAGCTGAACGTCCCCTGGCTCGAGATCGAGTAGCGCACATCCGTCTCGACGCCGCCCGAATTATAGGCGCCGTTCGTGGTCGGCAGGATCATCGAGGAAAACTGCACCGAGGCTTTCTTGTAGCCGACGGTGCTGGAGTTGGCGATGTTTTCAGCAACTGTGCCGAGACGATTTGCCTGGGCGTTCATACCGGACACACCGGTTCGCATCGTTCCGTAAAGGCTCATTGAAAATCCTCGTTTGCGTAGTCATTGCAGAGAATAGGAGGTGGGCCTTGCGTGAAGCTGTCTGGAGATGGCGGGCCTTTTCGAATTCATTCGCAAGGCCCGCAGCACGCGGCCAAGGGGCTGAAGGATCAGCTCCAGTCGATGCAGTAGCCAAGGAAGCGCTTGGAATCGACCGGGTCGAAACCGAGCTTCTTGCGCAGCTTCTTGCGCAGCTTGGAAATATGGCTTTCGACGACGTTCTCTTCGACCTCTTCGTCGAAGATGCCGTAGATCGCGTTGAAGATCTGGGTCTTGGAAACGCGACGACCGCGGTTGACGACCAAATATTCGAGGATGCGGCGCTCGCGCCGCGGCAAGGCGAACACCTCGCCGGCGATTTCCGGGTCGCGGCCATCCGAGAACACCCGGATCGGGCCGATCTCGGTGAAATTGGCAATAGCCTTCAGCCGGCGCCGGATTGCCGCCGCACGCGCCAGGATTTCGCGCGGATGAACCGGCTTCCTGACGACATCGTCGACACCACAGTCGAACAGGGCCAGCGTCGCCTCGAGCGACGGCTGGTCGCTGACTGCGATCACCGGTGCCTGCGTCCTGTCACGAATCGCCCTCGGCAACTCATGCGTGCAATCGCCCTGCCCCAGCAGGAACGCTTCGACAGCCGCGATATCAGAATCCGCCGCCGTATTGACCCATTCGCCGAACTCGGCCGGGTCAAACCCGGTCGATGGAATGCCTTCACGCCCAAATAGGGATGTGTACCCGTCTTTCACGAGCTCTCGCTCGTCTACCACTACGATCATTCGCCGCCTCCGAATCAGTGTGGTGCCTCGATGGCTCTATGGGTACGAATCGGGCGAATCAGGGACAACTAGATGATGTTAATGGTAGGTATTAACAGTTGATTAAGATTTTCATGGCGATTTGATCTAGATATAGTATGCATAGATCAGAATAGGCACAATTTTCTTGTGCAAAAGTTAACGCATGGTTAACGCTGGCCCCGCATGGTCGGAACTTGTCCACAATCCAGACACAATCTGCAAATCACCTGATTGGTGCTTGTCTAGTCCCAAATCTGGCTATTCACCACAAAATCTTCGAGCGTTGTCCGTCCATTTCCCATAGCCGGTCGCCACCAGGTTTCCGATCACGCGACAGACATATCGCTTCTGCGCCGGGTCGTTGTTCGGGCCTGCGTGATATCGCGCCACCGCCATGGTCCAGGTTTCGTGACGATCGTGCAGGTTGCGCAGGAAGCGTGCCGCATACTCGACATTGGCGCGCGGGTTGAACATGGCCTGTACCGATGGAAAATGCTCTCCGTGGAAGTGCTGATTGATCTGCATGCAACCGATGTCGATCAATTTCGAGCCTTTCCGGCGGGCCTGAACGAAGGCCTCGAGGGCATCGGCTTCCCTGTTGAAGTACATCGCCTTTCCCTCGACATTCATCGCGAATGCCTGGAGCGACCCCTTGCGCCCCGTCTCCGTCAGACCGACGGAATAGAGGATGCCTTCGGGAATCGCATACTTCGCCGCCGCAGCCTGGATCTCGCGTTCGCAGGCGCCAGTCGATGCGTCGGCCTCAGATGTAAACGTGGTCAGGACGAGAAGCACCAGTCCCGCCAGGGGTCGCCTGTAGCGCGCTCGCGTCATCTGCCGTCTTCCCCATACCGGTGCCGCCATCGGCCTGCGTCGTCGCCGTGCGGCGCTCGTTGTTTCCGTTGCCGCCCTGGGCGCCACCCTGCGCCTGCTGGCCGGATGACTGACCCTGCGCACCGGTCTGGCCGCTGTCGGCGCGATCCGCTGCGCCGACGTTCAGGGTGACCTGGATCTGGTCGACCGTGAAGCCTTGCGCCCGTAGCGCCTTGAGCATGTCGCCCTGATCTTCGCTCAGCGCCTTGTGGGCAGCATGCGTCTCCACGGTGATCTGAACCGTGAGTTCCTCGCCGCTCAGCCGCAGCGTCGCCGTGACATTGCCGAGCTCGATCGGGCTCATCTGCAGTTTCAGCGTATTGACGACCTTGCCGGAGCTCGACTGGCTGGCGGCATTGGCAAGCTCCGAGCCGGGCAGCATGGCGCTTGCCCATTCCCCATCGCCCATCATCGCAGCGGTGAGCGAGGCCGCGTTGGTGGAGGCCGGAGCGATATAGCGACGCGAATCGAGGACAGCGACGGTCTGGCCGCCATCCTTGGCCTGCCCGATCTCATACTTGACCGTCTCGCCGTCCGACGGACCGACGCGCATGGCCAGCGCCTGCCCCTTGCCATCCGCACGCAGGAAGCGGAAGGAACGGTCTGCCTCGGTGGCGCTCGCCGTGCCGGCGTCGGCCGCATCGACAGATGGAAGATCGGCCTTGGCATCGACACCGGCCGTCCGAAGCTCGCTTGACGATGCGACGACCGCCGTCGCATCGCCCGCTGCGGAACGGCCCACGGCCCGTTCGGCACGCGGTGCGACCTGCGGGGCAGACGCTGCGGCGTGAGTGAGAAGTGTCAGCATGTCGCCGAGATCGGATGCCACCGGGGCGCTTGTCGCTTCGCCTCCGGCCTCGGCCTTGGTGTCGGTTTCTGTTTCTGTTTCGCAGGCTGCGTCGGTCTCGCCGCTGTGGACCGACTTCACCGCCCGCTCGGTTTTGTCGCCCTTCGCCACCTGGACATGCTGCACGACCGCGGCCACCTGGGCCACGTCCAGCGTCTCGCCCGTCGCCCCATTGCCGGGGTTCGCCGCAAGATCGTCAAGGTTCCTTGCCACCTTGCGGGCAGCGACGGTGCCGGATGCAGGCGCATGCGCGGCGATCCCCTGGGTTTCGGTGCCGCCTTGCCCAGCCTCGTTCGTCGCCGCCTCGCCTGCAGGCGCCGCAGTGGCGGCGGTCGACGGCCGGCCGGCCACGGTTGCGGCGGTGTCAGGGCGGGAAAGGGCTGCGCCTGACGCATCGATCAGCGGACGGGTCGCCTTGGTGGCCCTCGTCTCGGCACCCTCGGCTTGCCCGTCGGGCGTCGTTTCCGCCTCCCGTTCGCCGCCGGCCACCGTGTCTTCACGGTCCTGGCGGTTTCGGCCGCTGTGACCGGCATTCGACAGCGCGTCATAAAATCCGTTGGAGCCCTTCGCGTCGCTCCGCTGCGAAGCAGCGCTACCCGCGAGCGAGGTGTCCAGGCTCGGGATTCTAGGGGCGGAGGCCGGATCGATCATCAGTTTATGCCTTCTTGCTTCAGGAGATCGTCGATTGCCTCCAGCTTTGAACGGCCGGTATCGACGAAGGAGCGGAACTCCGGATCCTGATCCTTGTTGCCGACCGTTTCCGCCTCGGCGGTGTCGGGCGAAACGCTTTGCGGAACCGAAGCTGGCGCTGTCGGATCCTGCTGTTCGTCGGTGGCGGGCGCCTGTGGAATGGATGCGTCGTTCGAAAGGGCAACACTCGGCTCGGGAGCTTGCGCCGGACTGTCCAGTTCGGGCTTGCGGACCACCTCTTCGGCAATGGCGGCCGCGGCGTCGCGCAGCGCGCGATCCGACGGGGAGAGGATCTCGTCGGGGATCGCCGCAATCGCCTCAATCGCCGCGCCGACCTCGCTGGTCGGAATGCCGGCGAGCCCGCCATAAAGCATGGCCAGCGCATCCGCGCCGTCCTCGGTACCCGACAGCAGCCGGGCCTTGTCAGCGGCCTGGCGCGCCAGTTCGTTGCGCCCCTTGATCGCCGCCTGCCGCGCGATGCGCAGATAGACCTCGCGCTGGCGGTCAACGTCCATGTAGACGAGCGTTGCCCCGATCGCCGCTTCGTCAAAGGAATCATTGTGCTCGACGACCAGTTGCACGAAGAGATCGGCGAACTGGCTGGCATAGGGCGAATGCAGGAAGCGGCGCGCGTAGCGATTGGCGTAGGCGGCGGCCTTGTCAACCATACCGCCCTCGACCGCAACGGCCAGCGAGCGGCGCAGTGCCGCCTCCTCGACGATCGTTCCCGGCGCCGTCAGCCTGGCCCAGTCGTAGAATTCCAGCGCCTTTGCGGGATCGCGGGGGATCATGACATTGCCGGCCACAAGAGCCAGATAGGGCGCGACCTTGGTATCGCGGTATTCCGTCACCATGTCGCCCAGCGTCTTGGCGATCAGCGTGCCCTTGCCGGAGAGGTATTTGCGCAGCGCGTCGGTGACGCGATTGTCGAAGTTGCCGTCGATATCGCGGGCGACGAGAAATTCCAGCGTCGCCGGATTGCCGCCGCTCATCGCATAGATCAGCGCAGCATCGACATTGCGCGGCTCCTCGAACAGCGATGCGTCCGCCTCGCGGAGACGCTTGTCGATCGTCGACAACATGAAACGCTGCATTTCGGCGGCGGAGTGATCGCCGAGCACGACGGAGTCCTGCACGAACTGCAGCGAACGCAACATCTTGTACGGCGCGATGCCGTCGAGGCCCTCGGCCGCCGCTGCCCCGGTCCAGACAAGACCGAGGAGCGAAAGAGCCGGTACCAGCCGCTGCAGTGTCAGGCACCCCATGTGATTATCCCTGGTCCGCCTGAATCAGGATCTCGATCCGGCGGTTGGCATCGGCGAGCGGATCGTCGGGCACCTGCAGGCGACGGTCGGCAAAGCCGGAGACCTGCTTGACCCGCCCTTCCGAAAGGCCGCCCCGGACGAGCATGTAATAGGCGCTGTGCGCGCGCGCCATGGACAGGCGCCAGTTGTCGTTTTCCGTTCCCTTGAACTGCCGGCCGTCGGTGTGGCCGCGAATGACGATCGGGCCCTCGCGCCCTTGCAACAGCTTGCCGATCCGCTCCATGGCGACGACGAGTTCCTTGCGCGGCACGGCCGATCCGACATTGAACATCGGCGCCTCGGATTGGTCGGAAATCGTCACCAGCAGGCCACCTTCGGCCGGGCTGACGATCAGGCCCTCAGCGAGCTTGCCGGATACGCCGCCGATCTCCTTTTCGATCTCGGCCTTCAGGCTTTCGGCAGCTTGTTCCGCGGTCTGGCCCTCTGCCGTCTTCGGAGCGGAAGCGACATCGATATCCGTCTTGTCGGCAGCCGCGGCCTCGGCAAGCGGATCGGCAGGCTTTTCCGGCTTTTCGCCGGGCACGGCCAGGGCGACTTCCCGTTCGGTCTCGGTTTGATCCAGGTTCTCGACCGTGGCCGGCGGCGTGTCCTGCTTGCCAGGTTCGCCCGTGGCGGTCTGAACCTGCTGCGTCCAGAAATCCGGATCGAACGGGTCGCGATACGCCTCGCCGCCTTCGGCCCCGGTGGACGGACCGGAATCGGCCGCACCGCCCTCGCCCTTGGCGCTGACATTGGCTTGCTGGCCGACCTCCTGAGCGATCTCGGCGAGCACGGAATAGGGATTCTCGAAGAAGTCGGCCTCGGAATAATTGGCCTGATCGCCGGAGGTCGCGGTCTGGTCCTCGCCGGTCGCGGCGGCGGACCCGACGGTCTCATGCTCCTCTTCGACCTGGGAGCGTTCCTGCTTCTGCTCGCCTTCCGCCTGGTCGACGGGCTTCTTCAAGCCCTTTTCCGTCGGCTTCTCGTCCGAGAGCTTGATCGGGTTGAAATAGCTGGCGACCGAGGCCTTGGTCTCTTCGTTGGCCGCATTGACCAGCCACATCACCAGAAAGAACGCCATCATCGCCGTCATGAAGTCGGCATAGGCGATCTTCCAGGCACCGCCATGGGCCCCATCGTGATCACCACCGCTGTGGCGCTTGATGATGACGATCTCGTTCTTTCCGTGATGATGATTCTCGCCGTCGCTCATCCCAGCACTTTCTTCAGACTAGCGGCGAAGGCCGATATGCGGGTGACCAGAACCGTGCCCTCGATCTCCACCGAAAGATCGAGATCCTCGTCTTCGACATGGCGCAGACGTCCTTGCTGCTCTGGCAAGTGGGCGAGCAGCAATTCAAACAGGGCCCGCGGCCCCTTCACGGTGATCGTTCCCGCCTCGCCGTCGACGATCGCGGACCTCAGCAGTTCGGCAAGATCGGCCACCGCCTTTGCTGCGACCTCCCGCGACAGGAACGGAGAGAGCGCTTCTGCGGCATGTTCGCTGATGGCCAGCGCGATCTCGGCCGTCGTGCGCTCCAGCCCCTCGGCCAGACGCCTTGCAGCCTCGCCCATCAACCGCGCCTCGAGCGCCGCCATCGCCTCGTCGTGGGCCGTCCGCAACGCCTGGAGTTCGGCTGCATGTCTCTCGCCCAGTTCAGCGGTCGCCGCTTCGTGGCCTTGAGCATAGGCCTCGCGGCGCTCGGCCTCGAGGTCGATCGGTTCCGGCTCCGGCTCCGAGATGCCGGAAAATCCCGTGTCGAAACCGGCGTCATCGAGCGATGCGAAATCGCCTCCGATCACACCCGATGGCGTGCCGGACGGCGCTGAAAAATCCTTGAGATAGTGGGCGAGCGGCATGCTCATCGACGAACTGCTCCCATGGCGAGGATTGCCGACATCCTGTCGCGGCGACATGAGAATGACCTGAATTCCCTAAACATTTTCGGATCGTGCATACTCATCATGCCATCCAGTGCCCGCTTCGGTTGCCGCGTTTTTGTCACGCTGCGCCTGGCATAAGCGCCATTTGCCTCATCTGAGACTAGAAGCCCAAACTTGTGCGAGGATGAAGGTGTTGGACCGCGCCAGGGCAGTTGCGCGGTCCAACGGTTCCACCTTATGCCGATGACCGGCGGCACGGTAGAAACGAAAAAGGTCAACTCCGGTCCGTTGCTGCGGATTACTTGAACAGGGTGAGGATGTTTTCCGCGTTGGTATTGGCGATCGACAGCGCCTGGATGCCGAGCTGCTGCTGGGTCTGAAGCGCCTTGAGCTTGGTCGATTCCTCGTTCATGTCGGCATCGACGAGACGGCCGACGCCCTTGTCGATCACGTCCATCAATGTCGAGACGAATTCGTCCTGCATTTCGATACGGCTGGTAATCGCACCAAGTGTCGAGGCCGAGTCCGTCAGGCGCTGCAGCATGGCATCGACGGCACTGATCATGCCGTCGAGTTCGTCGTCGCTCATCGACGTGGTCAGCACGACCTCTGATCCGGTCGCGGCCGTGGTCGCACTGACGTCGATCAGGAAGTAGGTAGCGATCGTGGTTGTCGAACCGGACGGTTGGGTGACCTGGAAGCCTTTGGTCAGAACGCCGTTATTGGCATCCTTGGTGTCGATCAACACCGATTCGGAGGTGTCGAATGCAAGGGTGGTGACAGAGACTGCGCCATCCGAAGCACGGTTGAACGAAGCAACGATCTCCTTCGTACCGGGTGCCGTGGTGGATTCGTTGAAGAGCCAGTTCTCGCCGGAGAACGACGCCGATTCGGCAATGGCGGCGAGTTGGTTCTTGAGCTCGGAAAGCTCCTTGTTGATCTTGCTCTTGTCGACGCCGGGTTCGCGCGCGGCGACCAGCTTGGCCTTGATCTCCGTCACCACCTCGACGGCGGATTCGAGACCGGTATAGGCCGTATCGGTCTTGGCGGCGCCGAGGCCCAGCGCGTCCTGAACCGTTGAAAGAGCGGAATTGTCCGACCGCATGGTGGTCGCGATCGACCAGTAGGCAGCGTTGTCGGCAGCGGTGGCGACACGATAGCCCGAGGATACGCGCGCCTGCGTCTCCTGCATATTGGAATCGATGCTACGAAGGGTCTGGAGAGCCGCCATCGCGGCGGTATTGGTCATGATGCTGGTCATCTGGTGCCCCAAAATGAAATACGGGACATGCCGGATCTATCAAAATCTACCGGCGACGACGGACTGCTTCATGCACATCGGCCACTGTTTGCCCTGGTGGCCGACCCGACGCTATTAACGAATGCTTAACGAACTTAGAGTTAACAAAAAGTTAACGCAATAAGGATTTGTTAATCTATCTGAAGAATTCGTCAATAGAGCATGGCAAGATTTCGCATCGAGGCCGAGCCTTCTCGCAAACGGAAAAGCCGCGGTCCAGGGGACTGCGGCTCGAGGCATACGCTGCAAGACTGGGACGGTCGCGCGCGACCTTCGCGATCTTACTTGAACAGCGAGAGGATGTTTTCCGAGTTGGAGTTGGCGATCGAGAGCGCCTGGATGCCGAGCTGCTGCTGGGTCTGCAGGGCCTTGAGGCGGGTCGATTCCTCGTTCATGTCGGCATCGACGAGACGGCCGACGCCAGTGTCGATCACGTCACGCAGGTCGGCGACGAAGTCCGTCTGCATTTCCAGGCGGCTGTTGGTGGCGCCGAGGGTCGCAGCAGCATCCGTCATGTCGGCGAGCATGGCGTCGACAGCCGAGATCATGCCTTCAACCTGGTCGTCGGTGGTGGCCGAGGTCAACTCGACGACCGAACCCGAAGCAGCCGTCGTGGAAGAGGCATTGATCAGGAAGTAGGTCATGGTCGTGCCGGAAGCAGTGCCGTCGTCTACGGTGACCGTGTAGTCGTTGGTCAGCAGGCCACGGTTCGCGTCTTCGGTGTCGATCAGGACCGAGGTGGCGGCGTCGAAGGACAGGAGTTCGACCGAGACGGTGCCATCGGCGGCGCGAACGAACGAACCGACCATTTCCTTGGTGCCGACTGCGGTGGTGGATTCGTTGTAGAGCCAGTTTTCGCCCGAGAACGAGGCCGATTCGGAGATCGACGCCAGCTGTGCCTTGAGCTCGGTCAGTTCCTTGTTGATCTTTTCCTTGTCAACGCCCGGTTCGCGAGCGGCAACCAGCTTGGCCTTGATCTCGGTGACGACTTCGATGGCGGCTTCCATGCCGGTGTAAGCCGTGTCGGTCTTGGCAGCGCCGAGGCCGAGCGCATCTTCAACAGCCGAGAGAGCCTTGTTGTCCGAACGCATGGTGGTGGCGATCGACCAGTAGGCAGCGTTGTCCGAAGCCGATTCGACGCGGTAACCGGAGGAGACGCGGTTCTGGGTTTCGTTCAGGCCAGCGTTGATCGAACGCAGGGTGTCGAGCGCTGCAATTGCAGCGGTGTTCGTCATGATACTCGTCATAGATACTGCCCCTCGTGAACAGGATATGGGAAAGGGACATTCCGGGTCTAACTACCGGCAACGACAGCCTGCGTCATGCAATTAACCTTTGTTTACAGTTGGTTAATCCGTCGTTTTAATGATCCTATTGAACCCGATTAAGGTTAATAGGTTCTGAAGTGGACGACGGATTTTGAAAATATCTGTTCAGCGCCCTCAAAAGGCATCGGGCCGCGCACCTTCCGGTGCACGGCCCGATCTGTCTGCGGGTGGAGAAAAGCCTTGGTTTGCCGGGCCTTACTTGAACAGCGCGAGCACGTTTTCGGAATTGGTGTTGGCGATCGACAGCGCCTGGATGCCGAGCTGCTGCTGCGTCTGCAGGGCCTTGAGGCGGGTCGATTCCTCATTCATGTCGGCATCGACCAGGCGGCCGACGCCGGTGTCGATCACATCCATCAGGTCGGCGACGAAGTCGGCCTGCATCTCGACGCGCATGTTGATCGCACCCAGGGTGGCGGCTGCATCGGTAATGTCCATGAGCATGGCTTCGACTGCGCTGATCATGCCTTCGACCTCGTCATCGGTGGTTGCGCTTGAGAGTTCCACGACAGACCCGGAGGTGCCTGTGCCGCCGGCATTGACCAGGTAGTAGGTCATGGTGGTGCCGGAGGCCGTGCCGTCGTCGACGGTGACCGAATAGGCCTTGGTCAGCAGGCCGCGGGTCGCATCGACGGTGTCGATGAGAACCGAGTCGGCCGTGTCGAAGGTCAGCGTCGAAACCGAAACCGTACCATCGGAGGAGCGGACGAAGGATCCGGACATTTCCTTGGTGCCGACGGCGCCGGCAGTCGCGTTGAAAAGCCAGTTCTCGCCGGAGAAGGATGCCGATTCAGAGATCGAGGCCAGCTGCGCCTTGAGTTCCAACAATTCCTTGTTGATCTTGTCCTTGTCGACGCCCGGCTCGCGGGCTGCCACGAGCTTCGCCTTGATCTCGGTGACCACGTCGACGGTCGCCTCGAGACCGGTATAGGCAGTGTCGGTCTTTGCGGCGCCAAGGCCGAGGGCGTCCTGCACGGTGGAGAGAGCGGAGTTGTCGGAACGCATGGTGGTCGCGATCGACCAATAGGCAGCGTTGTCGGCAGCCGTGGCGACACGGTAGCCAGAGGATACCCGCGCCTGCGTTTCCTGCATGTTGGAATCGATGCTGCGGAGGGTTTGCAGAGCCGCCATTGCGGCGGTGTTGGTCATGATGCTGGTCATCTGGTGCCCCAAATTGAGTACGGGACATGCCGGATTTGTCAAAATCTACCGGCGACGACGGACTGCTTCATGCACATCGATCAACTGTTTGCCCTGGTGACCGACCCGACGCTCTTAACGAGTTCTTAATGATATTAGAGTTAACAAAAGGTTAACGCAATAAGGATTTGTTAAGCTGTATGAACAAATCGTTAAGATCAAAGGGCTAGATTTCGCACTGTCTGCCCGGCAGGGGCAAAAACGAAAAAACCGCGGTCGTGAGACCGCGGTTTTCTGGATGCGCTGAAGATGGAGGACCGGGTGTCCGGCCCTTCCGGATCTTACTTGAACAGCGAGAGGATGTTTTCCGAGTTGGAGTTGGCGATCGACAGCGCCTGGATGCCGAGCTGCTGCTGCGTCTGCAGAGCCTTGAGGCGGGTCGATTCCTCGTTCATGTCGGCATCGACGAGACG
>JAIBEK010000048.1 GCA_019459145.1 Arenimonas sp. | reverse complement strand
GGGGGGTGGGGGGTGCGTATTTCACGCCCGCTCGCCCTGGCCCCTGCTACCCCCTTCGCGCCACATCCTCCCCGCTCACCGGGTTCTTGGTTCCTGTTGGGGGGGGGGTGCCCCATAAACCCCGCTGGGGGGTTTACGGGGCCCGAAGGGCGGATGAGGGGCAAAGCCCCACGGCGCATTTGTCCCCGGAACCTCGCGCCGCCACGCCTCCCGTCGCCGCCATCTGCTTCTACCGCGCCCTCGTGCAAAGCGGCGAGACCAGGCCGGTCGAGGCTTTGATCGACGCCTTGACGGGCGAAGGGCTGAGAGCGCTGCCGGTTTTCGTCTCCAGCCTGAAGGACGCCGTTTCGGTCGACACCCTGCGCTCGATCTTCACCGAAGCGCCGCCCGCTGTCGTCATCAATGCCACCGGCTTTGCCGTGTCCGCGCCCGGCGCGGAACGTGTCTCGACCGTATTGGACGAAGGCGGCGCGGTCGTGCTGCAGGCGCTGTTCTCCTCCTCTACGCGGGAGGCCTGGGAGGCCTCGTCGCAGGGCCTCACCGCCCGTGATCTCGCCATGAGCGTGGCGCTGCCGGAGGTCGACGGTCGCGTCATGACGCGTGCCGTGTCCTTCAAGGCCGCCGCGCGCTTCGATGCCCGAGTCGAGACCAATATCGTCACCCACGAGCCCGATGCCGGCCGCGCCGCCTTCGTTGCAAGACTGGCCGCCAGTTGGGCCCGGCTCAGGTTGACCCCGGCGGCCCAACGGCGGGTGGCGCTGGTCATAGCCAACTATCCGAACCGCGACGGCCGCCTCGGCAATGGCGTCGGCCTCGATACGCCGGCCGGCACCGTCGAGGTGCTGCGCGCGATGGCCGCCGAGGGCTACGCGCTCGACGCGCTGCCCGCCGACGGCGACGCGCTGATGGCCTACCTGATGGCCGGCCCGACCAATGCGGCGACCGACGGGCGCGAGATCCGCGAAGTCCTGTCTGCAAGCGATTACATTAGCTTCTTCGAAAGTCTTCCGGCAAAGGTTCAGGATGATGTGACCGCGCGCTGGGGCGCGCCGGAGACGGATCCGTTCTTCCTCGACGGCCGGTTTGCCCTGCCGCTGTCGCGCCTCGGCAATGTCGTGGTCGGCATCCAGCCGGCGCGCGGCTATAATATCGATCCGAAGGAAACCTACCATTCGCCCGATCTCGTGCCGCCGCACGGCTATCTAGCCTTCTACGCCTATCTGCGTCGGCAATTCGACACCCATGCGGTGATCCAGATGGGCAAACACGGCAATCTCGAATGGCTGCCGGGCAAGGCGCTGGCGCTGTCGGAAACCTGCTATCCGGAAGCCGTGTTCGGCCCGCTGCCGCATCTCTATCCGTTCATCGTCAACGATCCGGGCGAGGGGACCCAGGCCAAGCGCCGCACCTCCGCCGTCATCATCGACCACCTGACGCCGCCGCTGACGCGCGCCGAAAGCTACGGGCCACTGAAGGATCTGGAGGCGCTGGTCGACGAGTATTACGAGGCCGCGGGCGGCGATCCGCGCCGGCTGAAACTGCTCAAGAAGCAGATCCTCGACCTTATCGCCGACATCGGCCTCGACCAGGACGCCGGTATCGCCCGGGGCGAGGCGGAGGAAAGCGCGCTTGAAAAGCTCGACGCCTATCTCTGCGACCTGAAGGAAATGCAGATCCGCGACGGCCTGCACATCTTCGGCCTTGCGCCGGAGGGCCGGTTGCTGACCGATCTCACCGTGGCGCTTGCGCGTGTTCCGCGCGGTTTGGGCGAGGGCGGAGACCAGAGCCTGCAGCGGGCGATTGCGGGGGACCTCCATCTGATCTCCCCCCTTGAGGGGGAGATGTCGGCGAAGTCGACAGAGGGGGGTATCGCAATTGATTCCTCCCGGGGTTCCCCCCCCTCTGGCCTGCCGGCCATCTCCCCCTCAAGGGGGGAGATCGGCTCCGCGGCGGGCGCGGAGTTCCCTTCGCCCCGCTTGCGGGGAGAAGGTGCCCGAAGGGCGGATGAGGGGCTGCCTTTCGATCCCCTCGACTGCGTCATGTCCGACCCCTGGACCGGCCCGAAACCCGCTATCCTGGCCGATCTTACCGACGCCCCCTGGCGCACCAGGGGCGACACCGTCGAGCGCATCGAAATCCTTGCCGCGCAGCTGGTGGCTGGCACCATCTCCTGTCCCACCGACTGGCCCGCCACGCGCGCCGTGCTCAAAGAGATCGAAACCCGCCTCAAGCCGTCGATCATCGGCTCCGGGCCAGCCGAGATCGAGGGCCTGCTGACCGGTCTTTCCGGCTGTTTCGTGCCCTCCGGACCCTCCGGCGCTCCGACACGTGGCCGCCCGGACGTCCTTCCGACCGGCCGCAACTTCTATTCGGTCGACAGCCGCGCCGTGCCGACCCCGGCGGCCTATGAACTCGGCAAGAAATCGGCGGAATTGCTGATTCAGCGCTATGTGCAGGACCACGGCGAGTGGCCGACCTCGTTCGGCCTGACCGCCTGGGGCACCTCCAACATGCGCACCGGCGGCGACGACATCGCCCAGGCGCTGGCGCTGATCGGGGTGAAGCCGGTCTGGGACATGGCCTCGCGCCGCGTCACCGGCTACGAGATCCTGCCCCAGGCCATCCTCGGCCGCCCGCGCGTCGACGTGACGCTGCGCATTTCCGGCTTCTTCCGCGATGCCTTCCCGGAACAGATCGCGCTCTACGACAAGGCCGTGCGGGCCGTCGCCGCGCTTGACGAGGACGAGGGCGACAACCCGATCGCCGCTCGTGTCAGGGCCGAGACCGCGCGGCTGATGGCGGATGGACTGGACGAAAAGTCGGCCGCCCGTCGCGCCGGCTACCGCGTCTTCGGCTCGAAGCCCGGTGCCTATGGCGCGGGCCTTCAGGCCTTGATCGACGAGAAGGGCTGGGAACGCCGGGGCGACCTGGCCGAAGCCTATCTCGTCTGGGGCGGTTACGCCTATGGTGCCGGCGAAGACGGCAAGGCCGAGCGTGGCCTGTTTGAGGAACGGTTGAGGACCGTTCAGGCGGTCGTGCAGAACCAGGACAATCGCGAGCACGATCTGCTCGACAGCGACGACTACTACCAGTTCGAAGGCGGCATGACGGCAGCGATCGAGCATGTCGCCGGTAGCCGTCCGACCGTCTATCACAATGACCATTCGCGGCCGGAAAAGCCGGTGATCCGTACGCTCGAGGAAGAGATCGGCCGCGTCGTGCGCGCCCGCGTCGTCAATCCGAAATGGATCGAGGGCGTGATGCGGCATGGCTACAAGGGCGCCTTCGAGATTGCCGCGACCGTCGATTACATGTTCGCCTTTTCCGCGACTACCGGCGCCGTGCGCGACCACCATTTCGAGGCCGTCTACCAGGCCTTCGTACTCGATGAACGTGTGCGTGATTTCATCGCGGATAAGAACCCGGCGGCGCTCAGGGAAATGTCCGAACGGTTGATCGAGGCGATCGACCGCGGATTGTGGACGCCACGCAGCAATTCGGCGATGTTCGACCTTTCGCGGCTCGCGCAAGGTCGTGCCTGAAATGACAATTGGAGGATGATACGATGACTGACGAGCTTCCCGGCGCTTCACCCGAAGCCGATCTCGCCCGCCACGCGGAAAAAATGGCGAAGAAGAAGGCCGCGCGTGAGAAGATCATGGCGACCAAGACCGGTGAAAAGGGGCTGATCATTGTCCACACCGGCAAGGGCAAGGGGAAGTCGTCGGCCGCCTTCGGCATGATCTTCCGCCATATCGCCCACGGTAAGAAATGCGCGGTGGTGCAGTTCATCAAGGGCGCCATGTCGACCGGCGAGCGCGACCTGATCCTCAAGCACTTCTCAGATCTGTGCGAATTCCATACCATGGGCGAGGGATTTACCTGGGAGACCCAGGACAAGGCGCGCGACATCGCCATGGCCAGGGCCGCCTGGGAAAAGGCCAAGGAACTGATCCGCGATCCGTCGAACTCCATGGTCTTGCTCGACGAGATCAACATCGCCATCCGCTACGACTATATCGACATCGCCGAGGTGGTCGACTTCCTGGACAGTGAGAAGCCGGCAATGACGCATGTCGTGCTGACCGGCCGCAACGCCAAGGACGAACTGATCGAGATCGCCGATCTGGTGACCGAGATGGAACAGGTGAAGCACCCGTTCCGCTCCGGCATCAAGGCGCAGATCGGGGTGGAGTTCTAGGCGGCAGCGCGGTCATAGCCGGTGCTGAGGCAGCATGCGATTGTGTAGCACCGCCATGACCTGAATGCCTTCGGCAATCTGAACATAGAAGATGACATGCTCCCCTTCGGGAAAGCAGAAGAGGCCGTCTCGAATGTCCGGTCGCCCCTTGCCGAGGCGCGGATTCTTCGCCAGCCATTCGATCCTGGATTTGAGTTGAGCAATATAAATCCGACGCTGCTCATTGCCCCAAGTCAAAGCGGTGTAGCTGTTGATTGACCGCATATCGTCTGCCGCCCTCTGACTGAGGCGCGCGAGGCGCTTCAGCGCGTAGCGTCCGCGATATCTTCGGCAAGGAGTTTTTCGAGAAAGTCGTCCTCGGCCAATTCGCCGCGCCGCGCCTGTTCCAGGCCGATTTCGATCTCACGGCGGAGTTCCGCCAGCTTGCGCTCGCGTTCTTTGAGCCCCTCGAGTGCGTCGCGCACGACGTCGTTCGCTGTCGCATAGCGGCCGCTATTCACCTGGGCCTCGATGAAATCGTCCCAGTGTTTGCCGAGATTGAGGCTGGTATTGGTCATGGCCAGTCTCCTCCAGGGAGTTGTGCGCTGCCATCCAAATATAGGTTGAAACGGCGCAAAAGCAAAGTGGAGGTCAGAACCCCGCCCAGACCCGCACCGGATTGGTCGGGTCCATCAGCAGCTTGGTGGCGAGCGCCACGCAGGTGACAATCAGCAACGGCTTGATCAGTTTGGCGCCGTTCTTCATGGCGAGCTTCGAGCCAAGCTGGGCGCCGAGGAACTGGCCGAGCCCCATCAAAAGGCCGACCTTCCATAACACCACGCCGCTCGCCAGGAAGACGAGGAAGGCGCCGAGATTGGAGGAGAGGTTCAGGAGCTTGGTATGCGCGGTCGCCTTCAGCATGCCGAATCCGGCCAGCGAAACAAAGGCCAGCATGAAGAACGATCCGGTGCCCGGTCCGAACACGCCGTCGTAGAACCCGATCAGCGGCACGAAGGTGAGACCGAACAGGAAGGGCGTCATGCGCTGGTGGCGGTCGACGTCCGAGAGATTGGGCTTGAGCGCAAAATAGAGCGCGATCGCCACCAGCAGGAAGGGCATGAGCCCGCGCAGCACGTCGCCGGGCACCACGGTCGCAAGCACCGCGCCGATGGCGCCGCCGAGCCCGGCCAGCGCCGCCATCGGCAGTTGGCTCCTGAGGTCGACATGGCCTTTGCGGGCATAGGCGATCGTCGCCGAAGCGGCGCCGAACATCGATTGCAGCTTGTTGGTGCCGAGCGTCTGGAGCGGCGGAATGCCGGCAATCAGCATGGCCGGAATGGTGATCAACCCGCCGCCGCCGGCGATCGAATCGATGAAGCCGGCCAGGAAGGCGGCAATGAACAGCAGTAGCAGCGTGGAGAACAGGATGTCGGGCAAGGCAAAGGTCCGCACGGAGGTTGTCGATAGGCGGGTCGCCTCGCCTGAGTGCCCCTATGCCACAAACCGAACGGCACAAAAAGCCCGATCGCGGCGCTCTTCCGTGTCCAGGGACCGAAGGGCGGGAACTCGCCCCGTTCCGGCTTTCAGGCCGACGAAAGGGGCGAACGCCTGTCAGGCTGCGATCACATGCCTCTGACGAGATTACCCAGCAGCAGGAGAACGAAGGCGGCGGTCATGATCCAGAACGACGGAATGGCCGCAAACGGCAGGATATTGAGGAAAATCAACACTGCCGCGATGGCAAGCAGAACCGCGATGACGAAAACGGCCTGGGTGGGGCGGCTCAGATACATGGGATGGTGCTCCAAATTGGACGATCCTGGAGTCAGGACGACATACTGTAACGCCGTGGACCGGCGAAAGTTCCATGGCGCGGAAAATTCAGTCTCGGTCGTGTCCCGTGTTCATGGCGTCGGTCCGCGCGCGGATGGCCCACAGAATGGCGCAAACAGGTTTGACCTGATGGGGCCGACTGGCTAAAGCTCTTGTCATGTGCGACGGCGCCTGTTCGACAGGCTGGAAATAGTCCGGTGCGGCCGACCCAAGCAGGGGGCCAATTCCGGAGCTGTCCGTAAAGGCCATGGAGTCCGCCGTCAGGTGACGGGCTCCGGCGCTTCGTACATGAGGAAAACGAAGCAGGAGGCCTATGCATGTCGGAAAAACTCGGAATCATGGTCTGCGGCCATGGCAGCCGCAACCAGAACGCGGCGCGCGAATTCGCCATCATCGCCGAGGCGCTACGGGCCAGAAATCCAGACATGCCGGTGGAATACGGCTATCTCGAATTCTGCAATCCGGTGATCTCGGCCGGCCTCGACAAGCTGCGCGCCGAAGGGGTGACCCGCGTGCTCGCCGTGCCCGGCATGCTGTTTGCCGCCGGCCACGCCAAGAACGACATTCCTTCGGTGCTCAACACCTACCAGGCGCAGAATCCCGGCATGGTCATCAACTATGGCCGCGAACTCGGCATCGACCTGAAGATGATCCGAGCCGCCGGCGACCGCATCCAGCAGGCGGTCGACGAGGCCAACCGGACGCTCGGCGTTGTCGACAAGCACGACACACTGCTGATGGTCGTCGGCCGCGGCTCGTCCGACCCGGACGCCAATTCCAACGTTTCCAAGGTCATGCGCATGCTCTGGGAAGGCATGGGCTTCGGCTGGGGCGAGACCTGTTATTCGGGTGTCACCTTCCCGCTAGTCGAGCCGGGGCTCACCCATGCGGCCAAGCTCGGCTACAAGCGCATCATCGTCTTCCCGTATTTCCTCTTCACCGGGGTGCTGGTGAAACGCATCTATTCCTACACCGACGAAGTGGCGGCGCGTCACCCCGAAATCCAGTTCGTCAAGGCGAGCTATCTCAACGATCATCCGCTGGTGCTCGACGCCTTCCAGGACCGGGTGAAGGAAATCCTCGAGGGCGCGGCGGTGATGAACTGCCAGATGTGCAAGTACCGCGAACAGGTGCTCGGCTTCGAGGCCGATATCGGCCAGCCGCAGGAGAGCCATCACCACCATGTCGAAGGCATTGGCGGCGGCCTGGAAAACTGTCCGTGCGGAGGCGACTGCGACGCCTCCTGCCGCGACCCCGATTTCTGCAAGGAGCACGGCTTGCCCTGGACGCCCGTTCATTCCCATGCCGAGCCGAACGACCACGAGCCGGCCTTCGACTACACCCCCTTGACAACGCTCGGCGGCAAGTACGGCCACCTGATGAACGCGGCTCCAGACGCCGAACTGGACGCCGTGATGAGCGCGCCGTCGAGCGGCAAGGCACATGTCCACGAGCACGGCCCGAACTGCGGTTGCGACCACCATCACGGGCACGAGCATGCCCATCATGATCATCAGGACCATGATCATCACGATGACCACGGGCATGATCACAGCCACGGGCACGACCACGGCCATGCCCACAGCCATGGGCACGCGCACGGGCACACCCATGATCACGGCCACCATGACCACCACCATGCGCCTTATCCGCATGCGGATCATCCTCTGGGCCCGAAGTCGATGCAGAAGAAGAAGTGATGAGGCAGGCGGCCCTTTCGCTGGCGGGCGCCTGCCCCTCATCCGCCTGCCGGGACCTTCTCCCCGTCCTGACGACAGGGCAATCGTATATGGATTTTGAGCGGCGCACGAAGCAGGCTCCCTCTTCTCCCCAGCGGGGAGAAGGTGGCCCGCAGGGCCGGATGAGGGGGGCGCGAAGCGCACAGGGTGTGCCGGGCATCCCCCTCATCGCCTCGCATACGCTCGGCACTTCTCCCCGCTGGGGAGAAGAGGGAGGCGGAGTAGCCACAGGCATCCCATATGCGATTACCTTACCGTTCACGGGGAGAAGGCGGATTGGGGCAGGGCGGTGCCACGTATCCCTTCTCCCCGCTCGCGGGGAGAAGGTGCCGGCAGGCGGATGAGGGGCTGTTCATGACGATCTTCGACTACATCTGCGATCCAGCCGCGATCTATCGCCGGTCCTTCGAGACGATCCGCAGCGAAGCGGATCTGTCGCGGTTCTCCGGCGGCATGGAGAAGCTGGCGATCCGGCTGATCCATGCCTGCGGCATGACCGATCTGACCGACGACATTGTCTTTTCCGCCGGCGCCTTCGAGGCCGGAGCGGCGGCGCTGGCCAAAGGCGCGCCGGTGCTCTGCGATGTGGAAATGGTCCGCCACGGCATCATCCGCCGCCTGCTGCCGGCGGAGAACGAGGTGATCTGCCTGCTCAACGACCCGCGCGTGCGCCCGAGGGCCGAGGCGATCGACAATACCCGCTCCGCCGCCCAGGTCGATCTGTGGGACGAGCATCTCGCCGGCGCCGTGGTCGCCATCGGCAATGCGCCGACCGCGCTCTTCCGCCTTCTGGAGCGGCTCGACGCCGGTGCGCCGAAGCCGGCGCTGATCCTCGGCTTGTCCGTCGGCTTCGTCGGTGCCGCCGAAAGCAAGGACGCTTTGATCGCCGACAGTCGCGGCATTCCCTTCATCGCCGTTCGCGGCCGGCGAGGGGGCTCGGCCATGGCGTCCGCCGCCGTCAACGCACTCGCCGGGGGGCTCGGCGCCAATGACTGAGACGACGAGCGAACTGGAACCGTGGCTCACCATCATCGGCATCGGCGACAACGGGCTTGCCAGCCTGACGCCGCAGGCCCAGGCGCTGCTGTGGCAGGCGGAGACCATCGTGCTGGGCGAGCGGCTGGACAGCGTGCTGGAAGGTGCGCACCTGCCGGGCCTGAAGCGCATCCTCACCTGGAGCGCCGGCTTCCGCGAGACGCTGGGCGAGGTGCTGCGGCTGCGGGGCACGCCGGTCACCATCCTCGCCACCGGCGATCCCATGCATTTCGGTATCGGTGCAACGCTCAGGCGCTATGTGCCGGTCGTGGAAATGGCAATCCTGCCATCGCCCTCCGCCTTCTCGCTGGCGGCCGCCCGGCTCGGCTGGCCGCTGCAATCGGTGGCGCAGATTTCCCTGCATGGCCGCCCGCTCACGCACTTGAACCGCCATCTCCTGCCGCGCGCCCGCATCCTGGCGCTGACCTCGGATGCATCGACCGTCATTGCCGCCGCCGCCCTGCTGGTGAAGCGCGGCTTCGGTGCCTCGATGCTGTCCGTGCTGGAGCACATGGGCGGCGATGCCGAGCGGATCACTGTGATGACGGCGCAGCAGATGCTGGAAGATGCGCCGCCGCTTTCCGACTTCAACACGCTGGCGATCGACTGCGCCTCGCAATCGCCGCTGCTCTCGCCCGTGCCGGGCCTGCCGGACGAAGCCTTTCGCCATGACGGTCAGTTGACTAAGCGCGAGATCCGCGCCGTCACCCTGTCGCAGCTCCAGCCCTTTCCCAATGCGCTGCTCTGGGACGTTGGCGCTGGCTGCGGCTCGATCGGCATCGAATGGATGCGCACCGGCATGGGCACGCGCGCCATCGCCATCGAAGGCAAGGCCGAGCGCATTGCCATGATCCGCGCCAATGCCGATGCGCTGGGCGTCCCGGATCTGGAGATCGTCGAGGGTGCGGCGCCAGATGCGCTCGAAGGGCTGGAAGAGCCGGACGTGATCTTCATCGGCGGCGGCATCAATCACGAGGGGCTGTTCGAGGCCTGCTGGGAGGCACTGGCGCCGGGTGGCCAGCTGGTCGCCAATGCCGTGACGATCGAGGGCGAGGCGCGCCTTGCCGACCTGCGCGGCGCCTTCGGCGGCGACCTGATCCGCCTCTCGGTTGCCCGCGCCGCCCCGGTCGGCCGCTATTGCGGCTGGAAGTCGCTGATGCCGGTGACGATCTGGTCGGTGACGAAGGGGGAGAACGCGTGAACCTTTTCGCCTTTCAAGACCCCCTCTGGCCTGCCGGCCATCTCCCCCAAAAGGGGGGAGAGGCCCGTGCCGCCAACGTGCAAGGCGCCGGCCGGTCTCTCCGCGCTGACATTTCTTTCCGGACATTGACCCATTCCCCTCTGAAAGCGCGAGCGGTGCCGCGGGCTTGTCTCTCCCCTTGTGGGGGAGATGCCCGGCAGGGCAGAGGGGGTATTTTTCAGAAGAGCGAGGGGCGATCCTGATGACCGGCAAACTCTACGGCCTCGGCCTTGGCCCCGGCGACCCGGAACTGATCACGCTGAAGGCGCATCGCATCCTGAGTGCTGCCCCGATCATCGCCTATCCGGCGCCGGATACCGGCCCGAGCTTTGCCCGGCAGATCGCTGCCGCATATCTCAGTTTCCATCAGGTCGAGGTTCCGATCGTCGTGCCCATGCGGGTCGAGCGGTTTCCGGCGCAGGAGATCTACGACGAAGCGGCCGAGACGCTGTCGCGCCATCTCGATGAGGGCCTCGACGTTGCCGTGCTGTGCGAGGGCGACCCCTTCTTCTACGGCTCCTTCATGTATCTCTTCGAGCGCCTGTCCGGCCGCTACGAAACCGAGATCGTGCCGGGCGTGTCGTCGATGATGGCGGCGGCCGCCGCTCTCGGGCGACCGCTTGCGGCGCGCAACGACGTGCTGTCCGTCGTGCCGGGACCGCTCGACGACGAGACGCTGAGGAGCCGGATCGACGCCGCCGGCGCCGTGGCCATCATCAAGGTCGGCCGGCATTTTCACCGCATCCGCGCGCTGATCGAGGCCATGGGGCTGACCGCTTGCTCCGGCTATGTCGAACGCGTCAGCCTGCCCGAACAGCGCGTGTTGCCGCTGTCCGCCGTGTCGGAAGACGTCGCGCCCTATTTCTCGATGATCCTGATCTACAAGGGCGGGGAGGGCTGGAATGCATCGCTCGCCGCCGAAAACGCCCGCCATAACGGAATGAACCCATGACTCTCGCATCAGAACCCGCCGTCGTCATCCTGTCCGAGGCGAGCCATGCGCTGGGTCGCAGGATTGCCGATGCGATCGGCGGCGCACTCCACGGCGCCCGCGCCCGCACCTCGGACGTCGACGTCGCCTTCGACGAAACCAGGACCCATCTGACTGCGCTCTTCTCCGCCGGACGGCCGATCGTCGCGGTGATGGCCTCCGGCGCGCTGATCCGCATTCTGGCGCCACTGCTGGCCGACAAGCACACGGAACCCGCCGTCGTCGCCGTCTCGGAGGATGGCGCTTCGGTCGTGCCCCTGCTCGGCGGCCACCATGGCGCCAATGATCTTGCCCGAACCATCGCCGCAGTCCTCGATGCCCATGCTGCGGTGACCACCGCCGGCGACGTGAAATTCGGCGTCGCCCTCGACCAGCCGCCGCAGGACTATTTTCTCGCCAATCCGGCGGATGCAAAGACGGTGATGGCGGAGCTTGTGGCCGGGGCCAAGGCGCACCTCGTGATCTCCTCTCCCCAGCGGGGAGAGGGTGGCGCGGTAACGCCGAGTGCGGGGGCGGCACCCGACAAGGCCGGCCCTCCGGCCCCCTCATCCGGTCCTTCGGACCACCATCTCCCCGCTGGGGAGAAGGGAAGCCCGCCGCCCGCCGCCTGGCTCCTCGCTTCCCGCATCCCCTTCGCCGAGGACGGCACGGTGACGCTGACCGTCACCGACCGCCCCAAACACGCCGGTCCGCTCGAACTCGTCTATCATCCGAAGACGCTGGTACTCGGCATGGGCTGCGAACGCCATGCGTCGAGCGAGGAAGCGATCGCGCTCGCCGAACAGGCTCTGGCGGACGGCGATCTCGCCTGGCAGAGCCTCGCCGCCGTCGCCTCGATCGACGTGAAGGCCGATGAACCCGCGATCCACGACGTCGCCGCCCATTTCGGAGTGCCGGCCCGCTTCTTCCCCGCCGCGCGGCTGGAAGAGGAAGCGCCCAGGCTGCAGAACCCGTCGGAGGTCGTCTTTGCCGAGGTCGGCTGCCATGGCGTCGCCGAAGGTGCGGCGCTTGCCGGCGTCGGCCCGTCCGGTGATCTCGTCTTCCCCAAGATCAAGTCGAAGGGTGTGACCGCCGCGATCGCCCACAGCGCCGCGACCGTTGATCCGGCCACGATCGGCCAGGCCCGCGGCACCCTCTACGTCGTCGGCATCGGCCCCGGCGCCGACCAGTGGCGCTCGCCGGAGGTCTCGGCCATGGTGTCCGCCTCTACCGACCTTGTCGGCTATTCGCTCTATCTCGACCTGCTCGGCCCGCTCGCCAAAGGCAAGACGCGCCACGACTTCGACCTCGGCAAGGAAGAGGCGCGCGTCGTCCATGCCATGGAACTGGCGGGCGAGGGAAAGACCGTGGCCCTCGTCTGCTCGGGCGATGCCGGCATCTATGCCATGGCGACGCTGGTGTTCGAACTGTTCGAAAAGGGCGGCATTTCGGATGCGGCGTCCCGCATCGAAGTGCAGGTCTCGCCGGGCATTTCGGCACTTCAGGCCGCCGCCGCCCGCATCGGCGCACCGCTCGGCCACGACTTCTGCACCATTTCGCTGTCCGACCTGTTGACCCCCTGGGAGCATATCCAGCGCCGGGTGAAGGCGGCGGGCGAGGGCGATTTCGTCATCGCCTTCTACAATCCCGTGTCGATGAAGCGCCGCACCCAGCTCGCCTGGGCCCGCGACAAGTTGCTCGAATACCGCCCGGCCTCCACGCCGGTCATTCTCGCCACCAATCTCGGCCGCCCGGGCGAGCATGTGCGCACCGTGCCGCTCGGCTCGCTCAACGTCGACGACGTCGACATGCTGACGGTCGTGGTCGTCGGTTCGTCGGAAAGCCGCACGGTCACCACCGGCGACGGCAAGACCTGGGTCTACACCCCGCGCGGCTATTCGGGGAAGGCGGAGAGCGGGATGAAGATCGAAACGAAGGACTGACGCAGACGTCTCAGGGTGCGATTGCCCCTCATCCCCCTGCCGGGACCTTCTCCCCGTCCCGACGGGGAGAAGGGACTTGGGGCCGCGACGGCGCCACATCGTCCTTCTCCCCGCCTGCGGGGAGAAGGTGGCGGCAGCCGGATGAGGGGGCTGACGCACACAAGGCGGAGACAGGTAGAATTGACAAGGAAACGAGCATGACCGTCTATTTCATCGGCGCCGGCCCCGGCGCGCCAGATCTCATCACCGTGCGTGGCTTGAGGCTCATCGAGCGTTGCCCGGTCTGTCTCTATGCCGGCTCGCTGGTGCCGGAGGAGATCGTGAAGGCGGCTCCTGAAGGAGCGATCGTCATGGATACCGCTCCGATGCATCTCGACGCGATCGTCGCCGAGATGGCGGCGGCCCATGCCCGCGGCGAGGACGTCGCGCGCGTCCATTCCGGCGACCCGTCGATCTATGGCGCGATCGCCGAACAGATGCGAAGGCTCGACGCGCTGAACATCCCCTATGACGTCGTGCCGGGTGTCCCGGCCTTCGCCGCCACCGCCGCTCGGCTGAAGACCGAGCTGACCCTGCCCGAGATCGCCCAGACGGTGATCGTCACGCGCACCGAAATGAAGGCATCATCGATGCCGGAATTCGAGACGTTGGAGATTTTGGGGCGCTCGCGGGCGACGCTCGCCATCCACCTGTCGATCCGCAACCTCACCCATATCCGCGATACGCTGACGCCTTACTACGGCGAGGACTGCCCGGTGATCATCGCCTATCGCTCGACCTGGCCGGACGAACTTTTGATTCGCACGACGCTGAAGGACATGGCGGAAGAGGTCCGCAAGGCGAAGATCACCCGCACGGCGCTGATCATGGTCGGCAAGGTCTTCGGCCATGTCGAATTCCGCGACAGCGACCTCTACAATTCCGAGTTCTCCCATGTGCTGCGCAATGTGGGAAAGAAGAAAAAGAAGGCCGACGTGTAATCCGGGGGCAGGCGATGGAAGCTTGGGAATTCGAGGCCGAACTCTTCGAGTACAGCGGCAAGGGCTCCTGGCATTTCGTCATCCTGCCAGCGGATGTCGGCTTCGCCATCCGCTACGCCACCGAGAGCAGCCGTTCCGGCTGGGGCATGGTGCCGGTGACGGCGGAAATCGCCGACGTCGGATTCCGGACCTCGCTCTTTCCCGAAAAGGCATCGTCAAGCTATCTTCTGCCGGTCAAGGCGGCGGTCCGCAAGGCGGCACGACTGAAGGCCGGTGACCGGATCAAGGTGAGGATCGCCCTCTTGCCGTGAGTTGCGAGCCAATCTGGCCGTGGCGCGCCATTGTTCTTTCACGCCCGGACGCTATCGTGCCGGCATGAAACCGAGGAGAGTCCAATGGCGTTCGACGGTGAAGTGACGGGCGGCGGCTGCCGTTGCGGAAAGGTGCAGCTGAAGGTAAGGGGCTGGCCGGTGATGACCATGGCCTGTCATTGCACCGGTTGCCAGAAAATGACCGCCAGCGCCTTTTCGCTGAGTTCGCTCTACCCGGAAGACAAGGTCGAGGTAAGCGGGCTCGAGCCCGTCATCGGCGGCCTGCACGGCGATCTGCGGCATTTCTTCTGTCCGCATTGCCTGAGCTGGATGTTCACCCGCTTCGACGCCATGGGGCCCTTCGTCGATGTGCGCTCGACAATGCTCGACGATGCGGCCGGCTTCACCCCCTTCATCGAAACCTGCACCAGCGAAAAATTGCCCTGGGTGCAGACGCCGGCCCGGCATAGCTATCCGCAGTTCCCGCCGATGGAGGACTTCCCGCGCCTGATGGCCGAATTCGCCGAATCCGGCGCCTGACAGCTTGGCCATCCGGCGGCACATGCGCTAAGACAGGCGCTTCGGTTTCCCAACGACAACAGCATTCCGGCGGTCACATGCACAAGGTCATTTTCGATACGGATCCGGGCGTCGACGACGCCATGGCGCTGCTCTTCCTCCACCATCATCACGAGATCGATCTGATCGGCATCACCACCGTCTTCGGCAATGCGTCGATCGAGACGACGACGCGCAATGCGATGTTCCTCAAGCGCGAGTGGAAGATCGATTCTCCGGTCGCTCGTGGTGCCGGCGAGACCTTCATCCCGCACCGGGTCAGCCACGAGCCGCCGAAATTCATCCACGGCGACGACGGCCTTGGCAATATCGGCGTGCCCGACGTCATCGACCTGCCGCTCGATCCGCGACCGGCCCATCGCTTCATCGTCGAGACGATCCGCGCCAATCCGGGCGAGGTGACGCTGGTCGCCGTCGGCCGCATGACCAACCTCGCCAATGCGCTGAAGGAAGATCCGGGCATCGTCGAACTGGTCAAGGAAGTCGTCGTCATGGGCGGCGCCTTCGACGTCAACGGCAATGTCACGCCGGCGGCCGAGGCCAATATCCACGGCGATCCGGAAGCCGCCGATGTGGTCTTCACCGCTGACTGGCCGGTGGTCATCGTCGGCCTCGACGTCACGACCCAGACGGTCATGACCCGCCGGCAGCTCGCCGACATCCGCGATGCGGCCGGCACCAGCCGCGCCCGCCTGCTGTTCGACCTGTCGCAGTTCTACATCAAGTTCTACGAGAGCCGCGTGCCGGACGGCATGGTCGTGCATGACAGCTGCGCCTGCGCCTACGTCGTGGCACCCCACCTGTTCAAGACGCGGTCCGGTTCGGTCCGCGTGGTCTGCGGCGGCATTGCCGATGGACAGACGATCCAGAAGCCGGACTATATGGGTTTCGGCCCGAGCGTCTGGGATCATCTGCCGAGCCAGAAGATCTGCATCGGCATCGATCCGAACGGCGTGCTGACGCTGATCCACGACACGATCGTTTCGGTCAAGGAAGACTGATCAGCGGCCGACCATCACAACCGGCAACCCCATCTCCCGCGCCGCGGCGATCTTGCCGTAGCCCGACGCGCCGCCGGAATTGCGGCAGACGAGGTGGGTGATGCCATGGCTCGCAAACAATGCGGCCTCGTCTGCCGGATCGGCCGACGGCTTGCCGAGGATCAGCGTGTGGTTGGAAAACGGCAGCGGTTCGGCCGGCGCGTCGACCATGCGGATGACGAAGCGGCAGTCGGTGCGGGGCAAGAACGTGTCGAGATATTGCCGCCCGAGCGCCAGGAACACGGTCGCGCCGGCCGGCAGCGCCTGGGCGGCCTCCTCCAGCGATCCGACCTCCCGCCAGCGATCACCACGCACAGGCTCCCATCCCGGACGAACCAGATGTTCGAGCGGCACGCCCGTCTCCGCCGTCGCTCGGATCGCGTTTTCCGAGATGCGTCGGGCAAAGGGGTGGGTGGCGTCGATCACGCGCGAGATGCCTTGTTCTCGGATATAGGCCGCCAATCCCTCCGCACCGCCGAACCCGCCGATCCGAACTTCTCCGGGCGGCAGGACGGGATGGGCGGTGCGCCCGGCAAGCGAGGTAACCACCGCCACCTCGCCAGTGGCCACCAGTCGGGCGGCAAGGGCCGCCGCTTCGGCCGTGCCGCCGAGGATCAGCACCTTCGGCATTGCATCAGGCGGCACGGGCAATGATCTTCCCCTGGCGGTCGGTGACGATCACATCGACCTCGACCGGCGCACCGCGCAAGGTTTCGACCGCAGTCGCGCGGGCGGCACGGGCAACTGCGGAGGCGATGTCGATTTCTTTTTCATTGGCTAATTCAAGGAGTTCTAATGCAGTGTTCGCACATAGCATTCGATCCTTCACAGATTGGGTTAGGGCGTCACCGTCCATTAGCGATACCAGTGCCACGTTGTCCACCTGACTGCGGGACGAGTGCAGGTCGAGCGCCCCTTGCGCCAGCTTGGCCATCTTGGCGAACCCGCCGGCAATGGTCAGCCGCGGCACCGGATGCACGCGCAGATATTTCAGCAGACCCCCGGCGAAATCGCCCATGTCGAGCAGCGCGCCGTCCGGCAGGTCGTGAAAGGCCTGGGCGGCCTTTTCCGACGTCGAGCCGGTGGCGCCGAGTACATGCGGCATTCCTTCGGCCCGGGCGACGTCGATGCCGCGGTGAATCGAGTGGATCCAGGCGGCGCAGGAGAAGGGATGAACGACGCCGGTCGTGCCGAGCACCGACAGACCGCCGACAATGCCGAGACGCGGATTCCAGGTCTTTTCGGCAATCTCGGCGCCGCCGGGAATGGAAACGGTGATCTCGATGTCGGCCGGCAGGCCGTGAGCGCCGCAGAGCGCCTCCACCTCGGCCGTCATCATCGCGCGCGGAACCGGATTGATCGCCGGCTCGCCGACGCCGATCGGCAGGCCGGGCCGTGTCACGGTGCCAATCCCGTCGCCGGCGACAAAGCGGATACCGCTTCCGGGCGCAAGCGGACGCACCGAAGCGATTACGGTTGCCCCATGCGTCACATCCGGATCATCGCCGGCATCCTTGACGATGCCGGCCACTGCATAGCCATCGCCAAGCGCCTCGAGCGAAAGCGCGAAGGCCGGTTCCTCGCCGCGCGGCAGGCGGATCGTCACGGGATCCGGGAACTCGCCGGTGATCAGCGCCGTCAGCGCCGCTTTGGTTGCCGCGGTCGCGCAGGCGCCGGTCGTCCAGCCGGTCCGGAGCGGGCCTTCGGGCTTAGCGATGCGGCTTTCGTCGGCTGCGGGCGTGGCGGTTTCGTTGGGTTGGCTCATGGCCCCGTTATAGGCGAGCGCGGGGCCATCCGGAAGCGCCGTCAGCGGCCTTGGCGATTGCAATTTTGTCATGCGGAGCCTAGAGCATGTCCATGAGTTTCGATGTGTTTTCCAAGCTTGCGACGATCATGCCCGGCCATGTCTGGCTGGCGGGCGCCGGCCCCGGCGATCCGGGCCTGCTGACCCTGCTCGCCGCCAAGGCGCTGGGTGAGGCCGACGTGATCGTGCATGACGCGCTGGTCAACGACGAATGCCTGAAACTCGCTCGCCCCAACGCCGTTCTCGAATATGCCGGAAAGCGCGGCGGCAAGCCGTCGGCCAAGCAGCGCGACATTTCGTTGCGCCTGGTCGAACTCGCCAAGGCCGGCCATCGCGTGCTGCGTCTCAAGGGCGGCGATCCCTTCGTCTTCGGACGCGGCGGCGAGGAAGCGCTGACCCTCATCGACCACGGCGTTCCCTTCCGCATCGTGCCCGGCATTACCGCCGGGATCGGGGGGCTTGCCTATGCCGGCATTCCGGTCACCCACCGCGAGATCAACCACGCCGTCACTTTCCTCACGGGCCATGACTCGTCCGGCGTCGTGCCCGACCGCATCGACTGGGAGGCCATCGGCCGCGGTTCGCCGGTCATCGTCATGTATATGGCGATGAAGCACATCGCCACGATCAGTGCCAACCTGATCGCCGCCGGCCGCTCGCCCGACGAGCCGGTCGCCTTCGTCTGCGATGCCGCGACCGCCTCCCAGCAGGTGCTCGAAACCACGCTCGGCCGGGCGGAAGCCGACATGCGCGCCTCCGGGCTCGAGCCGCCGGCCATCGTCGTCGTCGGCGAGGTGGTAAGGCTTCGGCCCTCGCTGGACTGGCTGGGCGCTCTGTCCGGCCGCAGGCTGCTGCCCGATCCCTTCGCCTCCGGCACCAAGAAGGACAGCGCATGAACGGCCTGCTGATCGCGGCGCCGTCCTCCGGTTCCGGCAAGACGACGGTGACGCTCGGGCTCCTGCGCGCGCTGAAGAGGCGCGGCGTCTCGATCGCGCCGGGCAAGGCGGGCCCGGACTATATCGACCCCGCCTTCCATGCGGCGGCAAGCAGCGAGACCTGCCTCAATTTCGATCCCTGGGCCATGCGGGCCGCTTTGCTGCGCGCCCATGCAGCCAGGCATTCCGCGCAGGGCAGGGTGCTGGTGGTCGAGGCGATGATGGGCCTGTTCGACGGCGCCGCCGATGGCACAGGTTCGGCCGCCGATCTGGCAACCCTGCTCGGCTTGCCTGTCGTGCTGGTGGTCGATTGCGCCAGGGCCTCCCATTCGGTGGCGGCCCTCGTCAGCGGCTTCGCCAAGTTCCGCGACGATGTCCGCGTGGTCGGCGTCATCCTCAACCGCGTCGGCAGCGACCGCCACGAGACCATGCTGCGCCGGGCGCTCTCCGCCATTGCCATGCCGGTTCTCGGCGCGGTGCGTTCCGATCCGACCCTTCATCTGCCCGAACGCCATCTCGGGCTTGTTCAGGCGCAGGAGCATGGCGAACTCGAAGCCTTCATCGAGCACGCTGCCGCTGTCATCGAACAAGGCTGCGATGTCGAGGCCCTGCTGCACGCGGCCAAGTTCGCGCCCCGCGCGGCCGTCGCGCCCGTCGTTGCCCACCTGCCGCCGCTCGGCCAGAAGATCGCCGTCGCCCGCGACATCGCCTTTGCCTTTTCCTACGCTCATGTCCTGAACGGCTGGCGGGAGGCGGGGGCGGAGATCGCCTTCTTCTCGCCGCTCGCCGACGAGGTGCCGGCGCCGGACGCCGACGCGGTCTACTTACCCGGCGGATACCCCGAACTGCATGCCGCAACGCTGGCCGCCGCCTCGACCTTCCGCACCGGCATGCTGGAGGCCCACAGGCGCGGTGCAAGGATCTTTGGCGAATGCGGCGGCTACATGGTGCTGGGCGACGCGCTGATCGATGCCGAGAGTGTCGTCCATCCCATGCTGGGCCTCCTGCCGCTCGTCACCAGCTATGCGACCCGCAAGCGCCATCTCGGCTATCGCCGCATCCGGCCGCTCGACACGACCTTCTTCGCCACACCGATGACGGCGCACGAGTTCCACTATGCCTCGATCGTTTCGGAAGGCGCCGCCGACCGGCTGTTTGCCGCCGAGGACGCGCTCGGCGCTTCACTCGGCGACGTCGGCCTGCGGCGCGACAATGTCGCTGGTTCCTTCATGCACCTGATCGACCTCAGGGAAGGTGCTGCATGAGCGGTAAGATCGTCCATGGCGGCGGTATCGGCGCTGCCGCCGCGCTCTACGGCGGTCGGCCGGAGGATTGGCTCGATCTGTCGACTGGCCTCAATCCGTGCCCGCCGCAATTGCCCGCTGTTTCGGATCGGGTCTGGCATCGGCTGCCGGACCAGGACTTGCTGAACGAAGCGCGCGCCGCCGCCAGAGCCTTCTATGGCGCCAGTGACATCCTGCCGTTGCCTGTCCCCGGCACGCAGTCGGTGATCCAGCTTCTGCCAAAGCTCGTCGATCGGGACAGGCCGGTGGCGATCCTCTCTCCGACCTATGGCGAATATGGCCGCGTGTTCTCAGGCAATGGGTTTGCGGTCGATCCCGTGGCGAGCCTCGATGATGTCGATCCGCGCTCCGGGCTTGTCGTCGTCGTCAACCCCAACAACCCGACCGGCAGGCTTTATGCGCCGGAGGACCTCCTGGCTCTGGCCGACAAGCTGGCCGGGCAGGGTGGGTTGCTCGTGGTCGACGAGGCCTTCGCCGACTGCACCCCGCAGACGAGTCTCGCCGGCGCGGTCTCGAAACGGCCGAACCTCGTCGTCTTCCGCTCCTTCGGCAAGTTCTTCGGTCTCGCCGGACTGCGCCTCGGCTTCGTGATCGCAACCGACGGTGTCCTCGAGCGCTTCGCCGATTGGCTGGGGCCGTGGGCGGTGTCCGGTCCGGCGCTGTCGGTGGCCGCCAATCTCCTGTCTGCCGGTCCGCTGCCGATCCGCCGCATCATCGCCGCACGCCGGGCAGGGCTCGGTCAGGTGCTCGGTCAGGCAGGCCTGAAAGTGGAAGGCGGAACGTCACTCTTTGCCCTCGTCGATGACCCGCGGGCCGCCGAACTGCATGCGCATCTCTGCCGCGCGCATATCCTCACCCGCAAGTTCGACTACGCGCCGACCTGGCTGCGATTCGGTCTGACGCCCGACTCGGCATCGGACCAGCGGCTTGCGGCCGCACTTGTCACCTGGAGCGACCGATGACGCTGTGGATCCTCGCCGCTCTCGTCGGCGCGCTGGTTCTCGACCGGATTGTCGGCGATCCGCCGGCCCTTTGGGCGCGCCTGCCGCATCCGGTCGTGCTGTTCGGCCACGGCATTGCCTTCTTCGACCGCCGGCTCAATCGCGAAACCCTCGCACCCGCGACGCGGCGGCGCAATGGTGTGGTGGCGATCGTCCTGCTGTTGGCCCTGTCGATCGCCGTCGGCCTCGCCCTGTCCAGCCTCTTCCAGGGGCTCGGCCTCGTCGGCTTCGTCCTCGAACTGCTGGTGGTCGCCGTGTTTCTCGCCCAGAAGAGCCTGGGAGACCATGTCTCGGCCGTGGCGCTCGGCCTGCGGACAGACGGGCTCGAAGGCGGACGGCGCGCGGTCTCGCTGATCGTCGGGCGCGACCCGCAGGCGCTCGACGCGCCGGGGGTCTGCCGCGCGGCGATCGAGAGCCTGGCGGAAAACTTTGCCGATGGCGTCGTGGCGCCGGCCCTCTGGTATGCGCTCGCCGGTCTGCCCGGCATCCTCGCCTACAAGATGCTGAACACCGCCGATTCGATGATCGGTCACAGAAGCGACACGTATCGCGATTTCGGCTGGGCCTCGGCGCGCCTCGACGATCTCGCCAATTGGCCGGCCGCACGTCTGTCGAGCCTGCTGATCGCCGCGGCGGCCTGGCTGCGGCAGGGCGCGCCCGCCGCGCGGCGATCCCTGTCGGTGACCTTGCGCGATTCCGGCCTGCACCGCTCGCCCAATTCCGGCTGGCCCGAGGCGGCGATGGCCGGGGCGCTGGACATCCAGCTGACCGGCCCGCGCATCTATGGCGGTGAGCGCGTCAGCGAGCCGATGATCAACGGTTCCGGCCGGCCGGTTGCGACCGCCGGCGATATCGAGGCGGGCGTCGATCTGTTCTATGGGAGTTGCACTGCGCTGACAGTTGTGACGGCGCTAATGCTTGGCGCCGCCATCCTCGTCTAGGGATCGCCGCGTCGGCCTGCGGAACCTATTCCGTTAAAACAATCTTTTCCGTGCCGCTTAATCGCATTTATCCGAATTTATACTATGATGCCCCGGTAAACAGCCGCCTTGGGGGGCGGAAACGAAGAAACTGGGGGAAGTTCATGCGTAAACTGCTTCTGGCCATCTCGGCCTTCGTGTGCCTGCTGGTTCAGCCGATGGTGGCCTCGGCCAGCAATCTCGTCGCCAGCATCAGCATTTCCAGCCAGACCATGACGGTCACGCAAAACGGCATCGTCAAGTATCGCTGGAAGGTGTCGACCGCCCGCAAGGGTTATGTCACTCCGCTCGGCAATTACCGCGCCAAATGGGCGTCGAAGAACCATCGCTCGCGCAAATACAACAACGCGCCCATGCCCTATGCGATCTTCTATCATGGCGGTTATGCCGTTCATGCCACCTATGATCTCAAGCGCCTCGGCCGGCCCGCCTCCCACGGTTGCGTAAGGCTCCATCCCGACAATGCGGCACGGTTCTTCTCGATGGCGACGCATAACGGGCTGAAGAACACCAAGATCATCGTCACGCGCTGAGCCGCACGGGACCGGATACCACAATAGAGTTGGAAGGACGCGCCGACGCTTCGGGGCGTCAGTCGTTGCCCGCCGCATAGCGCAGGCGGCGCATTTCGGGAACGATCACATGGCGATTGTTCTCGATGACGATGATGTTTTCCTTGCGCAGCTTGGTCATCTGCCGGCTGACCGTCTCGATGGTCAGGCCGAGGAAGTCGGCAATGTCGGCGCGCGACAGCGGCAGGTCGAAGGTCGTCGAATTGCCGCTCTTCTCCGGGTCGATATGGGTGGCGATCAGGTAGAGGAAACTCGCCACCTTCTCCTGCGCGGTCTTGCGGCCGAGCGTCAGCATCCAGTCGCGCGCCTCGTCGAGTTCTTTCAGCGACTGCGAGTGGAGCTTGCGTTCCAGGTCCGGTGCTTCGCCGACCATACGGTCGATGATCGGGCGCGGGAAACAACAGATCTCGGTTTCTGTCGCGGCTTCCGCCGTCACCGAACTCTCTGTCAGGAAGGGCCGACCGAGAAAGTCGGGGGCAAACTGCAGGCCGACGATCTGCTGGCGTCCGTCGGCCATCATCTTCGACAGCTTGACGACACCGTTCAGGATATTGCTGTAGCTGCCGACGCTCTCGCCCTGGCCAATGACCTCGTTGCCGGCCTCGACCTTGCGGCGCGTGGAATGCTTGTTGAGTTCGGCGAGCTGGCTCGCGCTTAAGGTGCCGCAAATACCGCCGTTACGGGCCTCGCAGGCCTTGCAGACGGCCGGGGCTTCGCATTCGCTGGTATGTTTCTTATGCGCATCCATGATTTCGATCCCCGTCTGACGCCAAACTCTCGTAAGGTCAAGTCTAGTTTTCGCCGGTCCTGGTCCTTATCGACGACGCGCGTGACAGGTGGATGCGGACTGTTCGATAAATCTACCAATAAATTGATCGAAGTCAAAGGCGCGTGACGGCCGAGGCGTTACCAACATGTCGAGGATGACTTTCAATAGCGCGGCGCAAAACATGCAAAACTCCCTGCTGGCCAAGTATTCCGGCTCCGTTCCACGTTACACCAGCTATCCGACGGCGCCGCATTTTCATGAGGGTGTGCACTGCGGCAAATATGCGCAGTGGCTCAGCGAACTGGGTTCAGGCCATGATCTGTCGCTCTATGTTCACATTCCCTATTGCGATCGCCTCTGTTGGTTCTGTGCCTGCCACACCAAGCACACGCTGAAATACGAGCCGATCGAGACCTATCTCGCTTCCCTGAAGAAGGAGATCGCCAGGGTCGGCAGCCTTGTCAGCCGCGACGCAAAGGTGAGCGGGCTGCACTTCGGCGGCGGCTCGCCCACCATGCTGAAGCCGCAAGACCTGATCGACCTGATGAAGGCGTTCCGCGCGGCCTTCGATTTCCGCGACGATGCCGAGATCAGCGTCGAGATGGACCCGAACGATCTCGACGAGCCGCGCTATGACGCGCTGGCGGCGATCGGCATGACGCGGGCCAGCCTCGGGGTGCAGGACTTCGATCCCAAGGTGCAGAAGACCATCAACCGGATCCAGACCTTCGAGCAGACCAAATCCGTGGTCGACGCGGTACGGGCGAGGGGTGTCCATTCGGTCAATTGCGACATTCTCTATGGCTTGCCCTACCAGACAATGGAGACGCTGGAGGCGACGGTCGATGACATCGTCTCGCTGTCGCCCGACCGCATCGCTCTGTTCGGCTATGCGCATGTGCCGTGGATGAAGAAGCACCAGACGATGATTCCGGAAGAGGCGCTGCCCGACGTCGAGATGCGCTTTGCGCAGATGACCCGTGCCGCCGACATGCTCGTCGCTGCGGGCTACGAGCCGATCGGCATCGACCATTTTGCCAGGCCCGATGATCGGCTGGCGATTGCCGCGCGCAATGGCAAGCTGCGCCGCAACTTCCAGGGCTACACCGACGATGCCGCCGAAGCCCTGATCGGCTTCGGCGCCTCCTCCATCGGACAATTGCCGCAAGGCTATGTGCAGAACATGCCGGCAACCGGCGAGTATCAGCGGCTGGCCGATACCGACGGACTGACCGTCGTGCGCGGCATCGAACTGTCCGACGACGACCGGCTGAGGGCCCATGTCATCGAAGAGATCATGTGCCGCTTCGCCTTTTCCTTTGCCACTGTCCGCACGCTCTATCCCGGCATCGGGGAGACGGTGATTGCCGAGGCGCGGCAATACGCGGCCTCGAATCCGGACGGCATTTGCGCGATCGTCGGCGACGAGTTCAGCCTGACCGAAGCCGGCAAGCCGTTTGCCCGCAGCGTCGCGGCCGTGTTCGACAGCTATCTCGCAACCGGCAAGGGCCGCCATTCGATTGCTGTTTGAGCAACACTTCGGCAGCAAATTTCGCCGGCGGCCAAACTTCCCATTGGCATTTAGAACCGTTTTCCCTATGTGGAACTCAGATTTTCGACATATGAGGTAATTGGCGTGACCGCTACATTCGACAAAGTTGCCGACATCATTGCTGAGACGAGCGAGATCGATCGCGAGACGATCACCCCGGAAAGCCATACGATCGACGACCTCGGCATCGACAGCCTCGACTTCCTCGACATCGTCTTCGCGATCGACAAGGAATTCGGCATCAAGATCCCGCTCGAGCAGTGGACCCAGGAAGTCAACGAAGGCAAGGTTTCGACCGAGGAATACTTCGTCCTGAAGAACCTCTGCGCCAAGATCGACGAACTGCGGGCAGCCAAGGGCTGAGCCGCCGGCAGGGCGAAGGTCTTTCATGCTGCTCGAATATTTCCAGATGATTGACAAGGTCGAGGCCGTTGACCTCGACCGCGGCACGCTGAAGGCCCGTTCTGTCGTGCCCGAGAAGAGCCCGGTCTTCGAGGGCCATTTTCCCGGCATGCCGCTCGTTCCGGGCGTTCTCCTGATCGAGACCATGGCGCAAGCCTCCGGCATGCTGGTCCTGGCCGCCAAGGATTTCACGGCCATGCCGTTCCTCATGTCGGTCGACGGCGCCAAGATGCGCGCCTTCGTCGAGCCCGGCGCGGTTCTCGAAATCGAGGCCCAGCTGGAACATGACGGCTCCGGTTTCGCCGTGACCAAGGCGAAGATCTCGAGCGACGGCAAGAAGATCTGCGACGCGCAGCTGAAGCTCCGCACCATGCCTTTCAGCGAGGTGCCGCTCGCCGATATCGTGCGCAAGCGCGCCGAGGAAGTCGGCCTGATGGACGCCATCGCCGCCGCCCGCTAATAGTGCGGCATCGGAGCGCCCGGCTCTGATACCTTTATTCTGATGGATGCGAGCCCGGACAGGGTTCGATGCGCTGGCCGTGTCGCCGGCGAGAGGACAGCAAATGAGCAAGAAGCCGAACGATGTGGTGATCACCGGTATTGGCATCGTCACCTGCCATGGCACCGGCAAGGAGGCGCATCGTGCCCTCCTGTCTTCCGCCGTCGCGCCGCCGCCGGTGCTGGAGACGGAAAAGTTCAGGCCGTACCCGGTCCACCGCCTTCCGGAGATCGACTGGTCGCAGCAGATCGCCAAGCGCGGCGACCAGCGCCAGATGGAGAACTGGCAGCGCCTCGGCGTCTATGCCGCCGGGCTGGCGCTTGACGACGCGGGCATGAAGGACGATCTGGAGGCCTGCGGATCGATGGATCTGATCGTGGCGGCCGGTGGCGGCGAGCGCGACATCGCGGTCGACAGCCTGATCGTCGACGAGGCGCTGAAGCGCAACGACCGCGAGCGCCTGCTGATCGAGAAGCTGACCACGGAACTGCGCCCGACGCTGTTTCTCGCCCAGCTCTCCAATCTGATGGCCGGCAACATTTCCATCGTCCACAAGGTCACCGGCTCGTCGCGTACCTTCATGGGCGAGGAATCGGCCGGTATTTCCGCCATCGAGACGGCTTTTTCCCGCATCCGGGCCGGCCAGTCGACCCATACCCTGGTCGGCGGCGCCTTTATCGCCGAGCGTGCCGACATCCTGCTTCTGGTGGAAGGCATCCAGGCTCATTCCACCGGCGGATGGAAGCCCTTGTGGTCGCGGCAGTCGGGCGAGGGAGGCGGCATGGTCCTCGGCACGGTCGGCGCCTTCCTCATGCTGGAAAGCCGGGCCCATGCCGAAGCGCGCGGCGCCCACATCTATGCGGTTCTCGAAGCGGTCGAGGGGGACCGCGGCAAGCGGGACGACGGCGGACTGGAGAAGCGTCTTGGACGCCTGGCCACGCTCGCCAACGACGTAAGTGCCGCAGACACGGTGGTGTTCTCCGGTTCGAGCGGCCTGCATGACCTGGCCAAGAGAGAACAGGCCGTGCTGGCGGAAAAATTCCCCGGCATGCCGGTCCGCGGTTACGGCGGTTCGACCGGCCACGGTCTGGAAGCCCAGTTCCCGCTCGGGTTGGCCCTTGCTGCGCTCGCCATCGATTCCGGCGCCAAGGTGCCACCCTTCGATCCGGCGCACGAAGCCGCCATGACCGTGCCCGCCCGCCACGCCGTCGTGACCACGGTCGGCTATACGCGCGGCGAGGGCATCGCCCTCGTCTCGGCCGATGCGTGAGGAGTTGAGAGCATGACAGACAACCGTTTCAAGGACCATCTCGGCCGCCCGATCGTCGCCGTCACCGGCATGGGCGTGATCACCTCGCTCGGCCAGGGGCTTTTCGACAACTGGGATGCGCTGACCTCGGGCAAGTCCGGCATCCACTATATCAACCGCTTCGATACCGAGGGCATGTCCACCCGTATCGGCGGCACCGTCGACTTCATCGACATCCCCGCACCGAATTCGGTCGAGCGCTCCTATGCCATGGCGCGCGAGACGACGATCGAGGCGCTGGCCCAGGCCGGCCTCACCGGCGACTTCGACGGACCGCTCTTCCTCGCGGCCCCGCCGGTCGAACCCGAATGGGCCGACCGTTTTGCGCTCGCCGAGCGCTCGCCGCCGCCGAGCCATCCCGGCGATGCCTATGAGCGCTTCCTCGCCGCCATGCGGCAGAAGGCCGACCCGGTCTTCCTCGAAGCCGTGCAGTTCGGCTCGATCTCGGAACGGCTCGCCGACCGTTTCGGCACGCGCGGCCTGCCGGTCACGCTGTCGACGGCCTGCGCGTCCGGCGCGACAGCCATCCAGCTCGGCGTCGAAGCCATCCGCCAGGGCCGCACCGACCGGGCGCTGACCGTGGCGACCGACGGTTCCGTCAGCGCCGAATCGGTCATTCGCTTCTCGCTGCTGTCGGCGCTTTCGACCCAGAACGACCCGCCGGAAAAGGCCTCTAAGCCGTTCAGCAAGGACCGCGACGGTTTCGTCATCGCTGAAGGGGCGGCAACCCTGGTGCTGGAATCGCTGGAAGCCGCGATCGCGCGCGGCGCAACCGTGCTCGGCATCGTGCAGGGCTGCGGCGAGAAGGCCGATCACTTCCACCGCACGCGCTCCTCGCCGGACGGCGGCCCGGCGATCGCCACCATCCATGCGGCCCTCGATGATGCCGGCCTGCCGGAGAGCGCGATCGGCTATATCAACGCCCACGGCACCTCGACGCCGGAAAACGACAAGATGGAATACGGCGCCATGCTCGCTGTGTTCGGCGACAGGCTGAAGTCGATCCCGGTGTCGTCCAACAAGTCGATGATCGGCCACACGCTGACGGCGGCAGGCGCCGTCGAGGCGGTGTTCTCGATCCAGACCATGCTGACCGGCACGCTGCCGCCGACCATCAATTACACCAATCCGGATCCGGCGATGGAACTCGACGTCGTGCCGAACGTGAAGCGCTCGGCGGAGGTCTCGGCCGTGCTGTCCAACTCGTTCGGCTTCGGCGGGCAGAACGCCAGCCTTGTCATGACGCGAGAACCGGTCTAAGGCCTGCGCCCATATGAGGGACGTCATCCTCGGCCTCGCGCCGGGGATCTGGAAACCTCGGTGAACTAGCGAAGGTCAGCAGATGCTCGGGACAAGCCCGAGCATGACGATGGACGTGGGATGACGTCTTCGCCAGCCTGGTGGACCTGGAAGGAACAGGAACTATGCGCGCACTGCAACTCGTCGAAGACCGCAAGCTCGAAATCGTCGACCTTCCCGAACCGGAAGCGCCCGGTCCGGGCGAGGTGACGCTTCGCGTCAAGGCCGTGGCTCTCAACCATATCGATGTCTGGGGCTGGCGCGGGATGGCATTCGCCAAGCGCAAGATGCCGCTCGTCATCGGCGCGGAAGCCGCCGGCGTGGTCGAGGCGATCGGCCCGGGCGTCGGCAATATCCTGCCGGGCCAGCTCGCCGCCGTTTACGGCGCGCGCACCTGCGGCCTGTGCAAGCCCTGCCGTGAGGGCCGCGACAACCTGTGCGAAAACGTTTCGGGTGTGCACGGCTTCCATCTCGACGGTTTTGCCCAGGAAAAGATCAACCTGCCGGCCCGCCTGCTGGTGCCCGCACCTCCGGGTGTCGATGCGGTCGCGGCCGCCCTTGCTCCGGTCACCTTCGGCACGGTCGAGCACATGCTGTTCGACAATGCCAGGCTCGAACCCGGCGAAACCATCCTCGTCCATGCCGGCGGTTCAGGCATCGGCACGGCGGCGATCCAGCTCGCCAAGAAGATGGGCTGCACGGTCATCACCACGGTCGGCTCCGACGACAAGATCGAGCCCGCCAAGGCACTCGGCGCCGATCACGTCATCAACTACCGCACCGACCGTTTCGAGGGTGTGGTGCGCAAGCTGACCAAGAAAAAGGGTGTCGACGTCGTGTTCGAGCACGTCGGCAAGGACACCTGGGCCGGCTCGATGCTGTGCCTGAAGCGCGGTGGCCGCCTCGTCACCTGCGGCTCGACATCCGGCGTGTCGACCGACATGAACCTGATGATGCTGTTCCAGCAGCAACTGAAGCTGTTCGGCTCGTTCGGCTGCCGCATGGAGAACATGGCCAATGCCATGCAGAAGATGGCGCGCGGCATCGTCCATCCGGTGATCGACACCGAGGTGAGGTTCGAGGACATCGACCGGGCCCTGTCGCGCATGGAGGGCCGGCAGGTGTTTGGCAAGATCATCCTCAGGATGGATTGAGCGTGAAGCTCTTCATCACCCGGCTTGTCCTCAAGTCCCGCCGCTTCTCGCAGTGGGCCGTGGCGCAACTCGCCTTCGGCTTCCTGACGATGCTGAAGATCTTTCCGGCCGATCCGGCGATCAATTTCGCCGATCGGCTGATGCGCTATGTCGGGCCGAAGACCAAGCGTCACAGGCTGATGCTGACCAATCTGCGCAACGCCTTTCCGGAGAAGACGGAGACCGAGATCGAGGCGATCGCGCTCGGTAGCTGGGGCCATATGGGGCGTCTTGCGGCGGAATATGTCTTCCTCGACCGGCTGTTCGATTTCGATCCGGACAAGCTGGGCGAGGGGCGCATCGAGGTCAGTGGTGTTCCGCTGTTTCTCGACCTGCGCGACAAACCACGCCCGTTCATCGTCTTTTCCGCCCATACCGGCAATTTCGAACTTCTCCCGGTCGCCGGCGCTGCCTTCGGACTTTACGTAACCGTGCTCTTCCGCCCGCCGAACAACCCCTATATCGGCGAAAAGGTCTTCGAGTTCCGCGCCAGACGCATGGGCAAACTCGTGCCGTCCCATGCCGGCTCCTCCTTCGCGCTGGCCCGCCAGCTGGAAAACGGCGGCGGCGTCGGCGTGCTGGTCGACCAGAAGTTCAAGAAGGGCGTTTCGACGAAATTCTTCGGACGCGACGTCAAGACCAATCCGCTGCTCGCCAAGCTGGCGCGGCAGTTCGACTGTGACGTCTACCCGGTCCGCTGCATCCGCCTGCCCGGAAACCGGTTCCGCCTGGAGATCGAGCCGCGGGTCGATCTGCCGCGCAATGCGGCTGGACAGCTCGATGTCACCGCGACCGCACAGCTGTTGAACAACAAGGTCGAAGCCTGGGTCCGTGAATATCCGGAACAATGGCTGTGGTATCACGACCGCTGGAACATCAAGCGCGAGCTGTAGTCACGGTTGTGCTGACTTTTATTGGTGCTTTCCGGGCCGGTGCGCGAAGGCGCGACGCAATTCGTCCGAAAATGGCGGTTCTGGTGGCATTATTCCCTGAATTCTATGCTTTATCGCGTCCATGCTGACTCTGATACCTCAAAGTTAGGCAATTGAATGTGAGAATCATTCATGTTACCTGCCGGACAATGTTTTCATGTCGATACGCGTAGCGGCTGTATGTCCGGACCTCCGTCGATATCGATGTTTCTCCGTTCGCGTTCAACAGGACAGTTGTCAAAGTGACATCCGACCTCTCTTACCCCAACCTTCTTCCGTTGTTCGAGGCGGTGTCCCTGAAGAACACGCAGCTTCAGCAGGCGATCCGCGTCGGTGACGATCATCTCGTCAGGCTGCTGGACCGGGAACTCGATCCGCTGATCGCGGCGGTCGTCGATTATCACGCCTGCGACATTGCCGAGATCCATATGCAGCTGCGCTTCGTCGGGAACCTCATTCGCGAGGACGCCGACGACCGATCCTGCGTCCAGCGGCACGCGGCCGTTCTTTCCATTCTTCTGGATCGCTATTTCGGCGACCGCGAGCAGCAACAGGCCCATCCCGCGCCATCGCTGGAAACTGCGGGTTTTGCTGCCCGGTTGGACGGCGAGGACGCCTACCTCAACGAGTCGATCCTCGACAGCATGCCCGACCGTGTCGCGGTGGTCACCCTCGACTATCGCTATCTCTACGCCAATCGTGCCCATGCGGACCTGCTGGCGGCGACGCAGCTCGAACTGGTCGGGCGCAATCTGTTCGATTTCGTCGACGATGCGTCGGTCGCACAGGAAATCCGCCAACAACTCGGCCGGTGTTTCTCCGGTGAACGGTCGGAAGTCTTCTACGGGTGGAGAGAAGTTGGCCAAGGCCTGGCCGTACAAGGTCGTGCCGCACCCTTGCGCACGCCGCGCGGCGATGTGATCGGCGCCATCATGACGCTACTGGACGAACATCGCCTCGCGGGCGACATGGCGGCCTGAATCTGCGCGCCGGGAATTCCGCGCTTGCCCTCGGGTCATGCGATCTGCCGCGGACGGGCGTGAAGGTCAGTTGCAGCCATTGAGCCCGACATCGTCCGGCAGGCGCTGCAGCAGGTATTCGCGCTCAAACGCGATGTGGCGCCGAATGCCCTCGAAGAACCCGCGCAGCATGTAGCCCACCGCTTCCATGTTCACGGCGCTGCCGGAACCGAGCTTCAACAAGGCGTCGGTCAGTTCCTCGGCGAAGCATTCGTCCTCGAAATGCTCGAATTTCAGCCGGTCGAGGGTTTCGCGCAGATGCTCCAGGTTCTGGCTGGAGCTTTCCAGCCATGGGTAGAGGATGTTCTCCTCATAGTGGTGCACGCCCTTGATCAGCGGGCCGAGCGATTTGGCCGCGTAGATACATTTTTGCCTGTTGACGTTGGCCGGCAGAGAATCGGCGATCTCCTCCAGTTCGCCGCACAGCGCCAGTTGCTCCTCATGCGCCCCTCGCAGCCAGGCAAGGGAGCGGCGGCAGGGATTGGCGATGCCGTCCGGGACAGACTGATTCGCGATGTTTTCCGGGTGTTTGTCCATTGATTTCGCCTGCATTGCCGTTCTCCCGAGCTTTCGTCCTCGTCCGGGTTGGAAACCGCCGGACGCCCGTGCCCAAATACAGTCTGCCCCTCCGGATGCGATGTGATGACGCATGGTAACGAGGCCGCAAATCGCAGATTGAAGAGCTTAATCGTATAATTCCGCAATTCAGTCCCCGCTTGCATTGATTTGGATCAAGGTGGATTGTCGGGCGGAATGCGAACTCTGCACACGAGGCGGAGGGAATCCCTGCGGGGTTTCCGTTCGTGAAATGATCAGCAAGCGTTGGGGGATACCAACAATGAATTACACGTTAGAAACAATGGTGATGGCAGTTCTTGCCTTCGCCGCGCTGCTCGGGGTCGCCTTTGCCCACGACAGCCTGTTCGCGGCTCACATGTGGGTCGCGTTCTTCGTGCTGGCCGCCGGCACCATCGTCATGCTTCGCCGCATGAAGTTCGCACCGGCCAACGTCAAGACCACCGCACAGATCAAGTCGGAATACTTTGACGAGGTCGTCAAGTACGGCGTGATCGCCACGGTCTTCTGGGGCGTCGTCGGCTTCCTCGTCGGCGTCGTGGTGGCCCTGCAATTGGCCTTCCCGGATCTCAACCTCGAGCCGTGGTTCAACTTCGGCCGGATGCGTCCGCTGCACACTTCGGCCGTCATTTTCGCCTTCGGCGGCAATGCGCTGATCGCCACCTCCTTCTATGTCGTGCAGCGCACCTCGCGCCAGCGGCTGTTCGGCGGTTCGCTCGGCTGGTTCGTCTTCTGGGGCTATCAGCTGTTCATCGTCATGGCGGCGACCGGCTATCTTCTCGGCATCACCCAGAGCCGCGAATATGCCGAACCGGAATGGTATGTCGACATCTGGCTCACCATCGTCTGGGTCGCCTATCTGATCAGCTTCCTCGGCACGATCATGACCCGGCGGGAGAGCCACATCTATGTGGCCAACTGGTTCTACCTGTCGTTCATCGTCACCATCGCCATGCTGCATATCGTCAACAACCTGGCGATCCCTGTCTCGTTCCTCGGCGTGAAGAGCTATTCGGCCTTCTCCGGTGTCCAGGACGCGCTGACCCAGTGGTGGTACGGCCATAACGCGGTGGGCTTCTTCCTGACCGCCGGCTTCCTCGGCATGATGTACTATTTCGTGCCGAAGCAGGCCGGTCGCCCGGTCTATTCCTACCGCCTGTCGATCATCCACTTCTGGGCCCTGATCTTCATGTACATCTGGGCCGGCCCGCACCACCTGCACTACACGGCTCTGCCGGACTGGGCCCAGACGCTCGGCATGGTCTTCTCCATCATGCTGTGGATGCCCTCCTGGGGCGGTATGATCAACGGTCTGATGACGCTCTCGGGCGCCTGGGACAAGATCCGCACCGACCCGATCGTGCGCATGATGGTCATCGCCATCGCCTTCTACGGCATGTCGACCTTCGAAGGCCCGATGATGTCGATCAAGGCCGTCAACTCGCTCAGCCACTACACCGACTGGACGATCGGTCACGTCCATTCCGGCGCTCTCGGCTGGGTCGGCATGATCACCTTCGGTGCCGTCTACTACCTGACGCCGAAGCTGTGGAACCGCAACCGGCTCTACTCGATGCGCATGGTCAACTGGCACTTCTGGCTCGCAACCCTCGGCATCGTCGTTTACGCGGCTGTTCTGTGGGTCGCCGGCATCCAGCAGGGTCTGATGTGGCGCGAATACGACGAGCAGGGCTTCCTGGTCTATTCGTTCGCCGAGTCGGTCGCTGCCATGTACCCGTACTACGTGCTGCGCGCCGTCGGCGGTGCCATGTACCTCGTCGGTGGCATCATCATGGCCTACAACGTGCTCATGACGATCCTCGGCTACGAGCGTCAGGAATCGCCGATCCCCGGCTCCGTCGCCCCCGCCGCCGTCCAGCCGGCTGAATGAGAGGAAGGCTATCCATGTCTATTCTTGATAAACACCAAATCCTCGAGAAGAACTCCAGCCTTCTCTTCCTCGGCTCCCTGCTGGTCGTCTCGATCGGCGGCATCGTGGAAATCGCACCGCTCTTCTACCTCGAGAACACCATCGAGAAGGTAGAGGGCATGCGACCCTACGCGCCGCTCGAGCTGGCCGGCCGTAACATCTACATCCGCGAGGGATGCTACGTCTGTCACAGCCAGATGATCCGACCGTTCCGCGACGAAGTGGAGCGCTACGGTCACTATTCGCTGGCTGCGGAATCGATGTACGATCATCCGTTCCAGTGGGGTTCGAAGCGCACGGGCCCGGACCTGGCCCGTGTCGGCGATCGCTATTCGAACGAGTGGCACGTCCAGCACCTGACCGAGCCGCGCGACGTCGTGCCGGAATCGATCATGCCGAGCTACGCTTTCTTGAAGACCACGCCGCTGAAGATCTCCAACGTCACGATGGAGCTTAAGGCCAATCGCACCGTTGGCGTGCCCTATAGCGACGAGATGCTGGAAAATGCCGAGGCGGACCTTGCCGCCCAGGCCGATCCGAACGCGGACACGGAGGGCCTGCTGGCTCGCTATCCGAAGGCCAAGGTCGGCGACTTCGACGGCAATCCCGCCGCACTGACGGAGATGGACGCACTCGTCGCCTATCTCCAGATGCTCGGCACGCTGGTCGATTTCACCACCTATGACGACGCCACCGGCTATCGCTGAGGAGGGACGAACATGGAAACCTATACGGCCATGCGTCACTTCGCGGACAGTTGGGGCCTGCTGGCGATGGCACTGTTCTTCGTCGGCGTCATCGTCTTCACCTTCCGGCCCGGCGGCAAGAAATCCGCCGATGAAGCGGCAAGCATCCCCCTCAAGGAGGACTAAGAGATGTCTGAGAAACATATTGACGAAATAAGTGGCGTCGAAACCACTGGCCATGAGTGGGACGGTATCCGCGAACTCAACAATCCGATGCCGCGCTGGTGGGTGTGGACCTTCTACATGACCATCGTCTGGGCGATCGGCTACTCGATCGCCTATCCGGCCTGGCCGCTGCTCAAGGAAAACACCAAGGGCTTGCTCGGCTACTCCAGCCGCGCCGATCTGGCCGCCGAAATGACCGGCGCTCAGGCGGCCCAGTCGGTCTATCTCGAGAAGATCGCGGCCATGCCACTGGCCGAGATCGTCGCTGACCCGGCTTTGGCGCAGTTCGCCACGGCCGGCGGTGCGGCCGCCTTCAAGGTCAACTGCTCGCCGTGCCATGGCTCTGGCGCGCAGGGCGGTGTCGGCTATCCGAACCTCAACGACGACGACTGGCTGTGGGGCGGCGATCTCGAATCGATCCAGACCACGCTCGCCCATGGCATTCGCTACGAAGGTGATGCCGATACGCGCGTCTCCGAAATGCCGGCCTTCGCCGACATTCTGGATGCCGAGCAGATCAAGCAGGTTGCGGCTTATGTCGTCAGCCTGACGGGTACGCCGGCCGATGCCGCCATGGTCGAACCCGGCAAGACCGTGTTCGCCGAAAACTGCGCCTCCTGCCATGGCGAAGACGCCAAGGGCGGTCGCGATTTCGGTGCGCCGAATCTCGCCGATGCCATCTGGCTGAGGGTGGGCGACGAGGCCGGCATTGCCCAGCAGGTCGCGGGTCCCAAGCATGGCGTTATGCCCGCTTGGGGCGCTCGTCTCGGCGATGCGACCGTCAAGCAACTTGCCGTCTACGTTCACTCGCTCGGCGGCGGCGAATAACGCGATCCGGGCGACGGCCTTTTGGGGCCGCCGCCCTTCGACCGCCTGGCGATTTGCCGCAAAAGACCACGCCGGCAGGCGTGGTCTTTTGTTTCGGGGCGAAGCGCTTTCCGGAATCCTGCCGATCGGCCCGAAATGGCCTGCAATTCGTGATTTCTCATGCGAATAGTTCGCATTGCGACGCTTCGCCGCTGCTTGATATAAGTCAAGGTAGGGTAGGGTGGCGCATGGGAGAAGAGCCCTAGGAATAGAGGTCCATCGATGAATCTTCAATCTGAGAACAACAGGGCGGGCGAACCCGCCGAAGTCGAGCGCCACGAGGCCGAACCGGTCATGTCGGCGAAGGTGCGCCGCCCGCTCTACGAGGCGCGCAAGAAGATTTTTCCAAAACGGGCCGAGGGGCGCTTTCGCCAGTTCAAATGGCTGGTCATGCTGGTCACGCTCGGTATCTATTACCTGACGCCGTGGTTGCGCTGGGATCGCGGACCCTATGCTCCCGACCAGGCGGTGCTGATCGATCTCGCCCACCGGCGCTTCTACTTCTTCTTCATCGAAATCTGGCCGCAGGAGTTCTTCTTCGTCGCCGGGCTGCTGGTCATGGCCGGATTCGGCCTGTTTCTCATCACCTCTGCCGTCGGCCGTGCGTGGTGCGGCTATACCTGTCCGCAGACGGTCTGGGTCGATCTCTTCCTGGTGGTGGAACGCGCCATCGAGGGTGATCGCAACGCCCGGATGAAGCTGGAGACCGCACCCTGGACCTTCGACAAGATCGCCAAGCGCGTTTCCAAGCACGCCATATGGCTGGCGATCGCGGTCGCTACCGGTGGCGCCTGGATCTTCTATTTTGCCGACGCACCGACCCTGGCGGTCGACTTTGCTACAGGCTATGCGCAGCCTGTCGCCTACATCACCGTCGCCGTGCTCACGGCCACGACCTATGTCTTCGGCGGTCTGATGCGCGAGCAGGTGTGCGTCTACATGTGCCCCTGGCCGCGCATCCAGGCGGCCATGCTGGACGAGAATTCGCTGGTCGTCACGTATAACGACTGGCGAGGCGAGCCGCGCACCCGCGGGTCGAAGAAGGCGGCGGCTGCGGGCCTTGCCGTCGGTGATTGCGTCGATTGCAATGCCTGCGTGGCGGTCTGTCCGATGGGCATCGACATCCGCGACGGTCAGCAGCTCGAATGTATCACCTGCGCCCTGTGCATCGACGCCTGCGACAGCGTCATGGACAAGATCGGCAAGCCACGCGGTCTGATCGCCTATGCGACGCTCGACGAGTACCAGGGCAATATGGCGCTCGCCACCGCCGGTGGCACCACGCCGATCGATCCGCACAAGGTGCGTGACGCCAACGGCAACTTCATCGATGCCATTCGGCACTTCGACTGGAAGATCATCTTCCGCCCGCGCACGCTGCTTTACATGGGCGTCTGGAGCGCGGTCGGTGTCGGCCTGCTGATGGCGCTGCTCAGCCGCGACCGGCTCGAGGTCAACGTCCTACACGATCGCAATCCGCAATATGTGCTGGAGTCCGATGGTTCCATTCGCAATGGCTACACCGTCCGCATCTTGAACATGATCCCGCAACCGCGCACTATCAGCGTGTCGCTCGATGGCTTGCCGGATGCGACGATGAAGGTGAATGGTGTGACGGATGAACAGGTCCGCTCGTTCTCGGTCCCGGCCGAGCCGGATCAGGCGACCACCCTCAAGGTCTTCGTTACCCTTCCGGCGGGCCGGCTGGAGAACCAGGCCGAGGACTTCGAATTCGTCGTCAAGGACGAAGGTGGTGACGAGCAGGACACCTATGACGCCGTCTTCTTCGGCCCGGGAGCAAGGAAATGACCATGCAGAGCGAGAAGCCGTCCTTCGTCTTCACCGGTTGGCACATGCTGGGGGCGATGCTGTTGTTCTTCGGAACGATCATCACCGTCAACTTCACCATGGCCTATCTCGCGACCTCGACCTGGAGCGGGCTGGTGGTGAAGAACACCTATATCGCCAGCCAGGAATTCAACGGCAAGGCGGCCGGCATCCGCGCCATGCTGTCGACCGGCATCAAGGGTACGCTCGAGGTCAGACAAGACGGCATCCGTTATGGTCTCGCCTTGCCGGGCGACAAACCGGTGCTGGCCGACAAGGTGACCGCCCACTTCAAGCGGCCGGTCGGCGAGCATCAGGATTTCGTTACCGAGCTGAAGCCGGCCGGCGAAGGCCTCTACGAAGCGTCTCATCCCGTCCTTCCCGGTCACTGGATCGTCGAGATCATCGCCGTCAAGGACGGTGAGACCATCATGCACGAAGCCAATCGTATCGCCGTGACGGGAGAGGCGAAATGAGCTGCTGCGCAGCGGGAACCGAAGGCGCGCTCGACATGGAGCGTGCGGGCCACGCCCTTCCGACGGCGGAAGAGTTGAGGCTCGCCAGCCGGGATCTGGGGCAGGGGCTGCTACAGACCGACCTCAGTGTTCCCGCCGTGCATTGCGGCACCTGCATCAGCACAATCGAGCGGGCGCTGCGCGCCCGGCCCGAGGTCGAACGCGCCCGGGTCAACCTGTCGACCAAGCGCGTCTCCGTCGTCTGGAAGGACCAGATGGAAGGAGCGGCGACCGATCCGGTCGAGTTCGCCCGCGCGATCGCGGCGACCGGCTATGAATCGCATTTGTTCACCGCGGCCGAGGAGGCCTCCGATTCGCTGCGCAACCAGTTGATCCGTGCCGTCGCCGTGTCGGGATTTGCCGCGACCAACATCATGCTGCTATCGGTTTCGATCTGGTCCGGCGCCGACGCATCGACCCGCGACATGTTTCACTGGATCTCGGCGATGATCGCCGCACCGGCCCTGATCTATGCCGGGCGGTTTTTCTACCAGTCGGCCTGGAACGCCCTGAAACACGGCCGCAGCAACATGGACGTGCCGATCGCCATCGGCATCACGCTCTCCTATTTCATCTCGCTGTGGGAAACGATCCACCACGGCGAGCATGCCTATTTCGACGCGACCGCGTCCCTGCTGTTTTTCCTGCTGATCGGCCGTACGCTCGACCATATCATGCGCGACCGCGCCCGCTCGGCCATCAGCGGTCTGGCGCGGCTTTCACCGCGCGGCGCCATGGTCGTGGGTGAAGACGGTTCGCGCGAATACCGGGCATTGGAGGAGGTACGCGTCGGAGATCGCGTCGCGGTCGCCGCCGGCGACCGTATCCCGGTCGACGGCATGATCGTCACCGGTGCCAGCGACATGGATGTGTCGATCATCAACGGCGAGAGTGCGCCCCAGCAGGTCGCCATCGGCGATCCTGTCCAGGCGGGGACATTGAGCCTCACCGGTTCCCTGGTCATCGAGGCCACGGCGACGGCGAAGAATTCCTTCCTGGCCGAGGTCATCAACCTGATGGAGGCGGCGGAAGGTGGCCGGGCGCGCTATCGCCGGATCGCCGACCGCGCCGCGCAATATTATGCGCCCGCCGTGCATCTGACCGCGTTTTTCACCTTTTTCGGCTGGGGCTTCTATGACGGCGACTGGAAGCATGCGCTGCTGGTGGCCGTGGCGGTGCTGATCATCACCTGCCCCTGCGCGCTGGGTCTTGCCGTGCCGGTGGTGCAGGTCGTGGCGGCCGGCCGCCTGTTCAAGGCCGGCATCATGGTCAAGGACGGTTCCGCCATGGAGCGGCTTGCCGAGATCGATTCGATCGCCTTCGACAAGACCGGCACGCTGACGCTCGGCAGGCCGCGCCTCATCGACGCCGCCGCGATTGATGCCGGGACCTTTGCGATCGCCGCAGGCCTGGCCCGACATTCCCGCCACCCTCTGTCGCTGGCCCTATGGCGTGCGGCGACGGTTCCGGTGCGCATGATCGATTCCGTTCGGGAAATACCCGGAGCCGGCATCGAGGCCGAAGGTCCCGAGGGCGTCTACCGCCTCGGCAGCCGCAAATTCGCCTGCGCCGAAACCGCCTGCGAGGCGGGCGATCACGGCTATTCCGAGGTCGTACTTTCGCTCGAAGGCCGCGAACTCCAGGCGTTCCGGTTCGAGGACACGCTGCGGCCCGGTGCTGAAAAGGCGGTCGCGCGGCTCAAGGGCGAGGGATTCTCGCTCGGCATCCTGTCGGGTGACCGCGCCGGTGTCGTCTCCGCGCTCGCCGGTCGCCTCGGCATCGGCAACTGGAAGGCCGAACTTGCGCCGCGCGACAAGGCCGAATTCTGCACCAGGGTGCAGGCCGAAGGCCACAAACTGCTGATGGTCGGCGACGGCATCAACGATGCCCCCGCGCTTGCCGCCGCCCATGTCTCGATCGCGCCGGCGACGGCCGCCGATATCGGCCGCCAGGCGGCGGACTTCGTCTTCATGCGGCAGAGCCTCGATTCGGTCGCCTTCGCCATCGAAGCCTCGCGCCGCGCCGGCCGCCTTATCCGCGAAAACTTCGCGCTGGCGATCGGCTACAACGTCATCGCCGTGCCGATCGCCATTCTCGGCTATGCAACGCCGCTGATCGCCGCCGTCGCCATGTCTACCTCGTCGATCATCGTCGTCGTCAATGCGCTGCGACTCAATCGGCTGGCGCTGAAGGAGGATGCAGGCATCGGTCAGCCGGCGGCGGGCGGCGGCTTTGCCGCGCCGAACGCAAGGCTTGCCTCATGAACATGCTGATCTACCTCATCCCGATCGCCCTTTTCCTGGGCGGGCTCGGGCTGTTCGCCTTCCTCTGGTCGTTGAAGAGCGGCCAGTACGAGGATCTCGACGGCGCGGCCTGGCGGGTGCTGTCCGACGACGACGACAAGCCGGGCGATTGATATCTCCCACGCAATTTTGACCGCCGTCAGGAGCCGGCGGCTTGTCGCAGGTCGTTCAGGGTGTCAAAAGATGCTCCTCTTTTCATTCCATGCGACGAGGAACACATGACGGAACTTGCGGAAATCGGGCTGATCGGCCTTGGCGTAATGGGCTCGAACCTGGCGCTCAACATCGCCGAGAAGGGCAGCCGGATCGCGGTGTTCAACCGCACGCCGTCGCGTACGGCGGAATTCGTTTCCGAGGCCGGATTGCTGGCGGAAAACATCGTCGGCTGCGACACGATCGAAGCCTTCGTCGCTGCCATCCGGCCGCCCCGGCCGATCATCATCATGATCAAGGCCGGCGAGGCGGTCGACCAGCAGATCGATGCGCTGAGGCCGCTTCTGTCGGGCGGCGACATCGTCATCGATGCCGGCAATGCCAATTTCCGCGATACCATCGCCCGCTTCGACCGGCTGAAGGACACCGGGCTCACCTTCATCGGCATGGGTGTTTCCGGTGGCGAGGAGGGCGCGAGGCACGGTCCCTCGATCATGGTCGGCGGCACCCAGCAATCCTATGCCCGCGTCGAGAAGGTGCTGACCTCGATCGCCGCCCGCTACGAAGGCGATCCGTGCTGCGCCTGGCTGGGCGAGGGCGGGGCGGGGCATTTCGTCAAGACCATCCACAATGGCATCGAATATGCCGACATGCAGATGATCGCCGAGATCTACGGCGTGTTGCGCGATGGGCTCGGCAAGTCGGCGGGAGACATCGGCGCGATCTTCGGCCAATGGAACACCGGCCGGCTCAATTCCTACCTGATCGAGATCACCGAGAAGGTGCTCGCCACCGCCGATCCTCAAACCGGAATGCCGCTGGTCGACATGATCCTCGACCGCGCCGGCCAGAAGGGCACCGGCAAGTGGTCGGTGATCGAGGCGCAGCAGATGGGCGTTCCGGCAACCGCGATCGAAGCGGCCGTCGCCGCCCGCAGCCTGTCGTCGATGAAGGCCGAGCGCCAGGCCGCCGAGGCGATTTTCGGCACGCCACGCTACGCCTTCCCCATGGCCGAGGGTGCGCCCTTGCTGAAAGACCTCGAACTGGCGCTGTTTGCCGCCAAGATCGCCGCCTATGCCCAGGGCTTTGCCGTCATGGCGGAGGCCTCGCGCGAATTCGGCTGGTCTCTCCCCATGCCGACCATTGCCCGCATCTGGCGCGCCGGCTGCATCATCCGTTCGCAGTTCCTCGACGAGATCACCAAGGCGTTCACCGAAAAGCAGGACGTCACCAACCTGATCGTCACGCCAGCCTTCTCGGCCATGGTGGGTGAGAGCCTGCCGGCGCTGCGCCGGATCGTGGCTGCGGCCGTCACCGCCGGCATCCCCGTTCCGGCTCTGTCCTCGGCGCTTTCCTATTTCGACGCCTACCGCCAGGCCCGCGGCACCGCCAACCTCATCCAGGCACAGCGCGACTTCTTCGGCGCCCACGGCTTCGACCGCATCGACGGGCTCGATATCCCGCACGGCCCCTGGGGTGCCGGGGGCTGAACCGGGCGACGGCGGCAAAGAGGCAATATCGGCTCTCGCCGCCGCTGATTGCTGACGCAATGCCGGCAATGCTTCGCCATGCGGCGGTTCGAGTACGAGGGCTCGGTTCTGTCAGACCCTCTTCTCCCCAGCGGGGAGAAGTGCCGAACGCAGTGAGGCGATGAGGGGGCCGAGTGCGCAGACTTAAATGAGCTGCGCTCCCCGTCATCCGGCGCTACGCGCCACCTTCTCCCCGCCGGGGAGAAGAGGTGAACACTGCGCCCGCGACGTGCCGACTTTCACGCGGCGTCCTTGCCGCTGCCGCGAGCGCTCTCAGTCGCCCCAGACCGGCTGACTGATGCTTTGCAGCATGTCCGGCGCCACGCCGTCGATGCTGGCGATCACCGCCTTGGCGAGTTCCCGGCCGGCGAGGCGCACATCTTCGTAGGCGGTGATGATCTCCGGGCGGATCCAGTTGAGGATGGGCGCCGACTGTTTCGACACCAGATCGACATCGTGCCCGACGCGTTTGCCCGCTGCCTCGATCCCGGCATTGACGGCGATCGCCGCACTTCCCGACGAACAGATGATGCCGTCCGGCGCATCCGGCGAGCGCATCAACGCCTCAACCGCGTCGCGGATCTCCGAAAGCGGGGTGTCTATGGTCACGTTGAGCGGCACTTCCTGCGCCCCGAACGCGCGAAGTCCTGCGAGGAATCCGGCGCGCGTATGCGTGTAGTAGGTCAGCTTGCTCGGCGGCTGCAGGAGGGCGATCCGCCCGCGTCCGCGGGCCACCAGCCGTTCGACCGCCTGGCGCGCATAGGCCTCGTTGTCGAAGTCGTGATAGGGATGGACGAGCGAACCATCGGTGCGCCCATGGGTGGCGAACGGCATGTTCTGTTCGCTTAAAAGCCTGACGCGCGCATCATCCGGCTCGATGCGCGAAATGATGACGCCGTCGGCCGAGCCGGTGTCCAGGATATAGCGCACCGGCTGCATCGGGTCCTTGCTGTGCGAATGCGGCGTGACGACGATGTGGTAGGGCGTCGCCGACAGCACCTCGGATATGCCGAAGACCATCTGGCTGGAAAAGCCCATGATCTCCTCGTCGATGGAGAGCACCAGCGCGATGACGTTGGTCTTTCCGGTGCGCAGGCGCACACCCGCGCGGTTCGGCTGGTAGCCGAGCTGACGCGCCACCATGCGGACCCGCTCCTTGGTCTCGGCGCCGATGTCCGGCGCATCCTTCAGCGCGCGGGAAACGGTGGTGATGCCCAAACCCGTCATGAAGGCGATCGTCTTGAGCGTCGGTCGCTCCTTGACTTCCTTCGCGGGACCTGATCCGTCCCGCGGCTTGTCATGTTTCATGCTGTCCCCGCCGCTTCCCTTGAGCCGCCATTATAGTTGCCCGCGCGCCGGCTGCAAACGCGGCGGGACGATCAATGCGCAACGAACAATAACTCAAATCTGTAACGATACAGTAGCTTTGTCGAGCAGGAATTTATCACCTGCGGCATCCTCCATGCACGCATAGGGGGAAAAGCCAGAAACGGATGGGACGACGTGCTGGATCTGACCCGGATTTACCGCAACGCACGGAGATTCGTGTCGCAACACGGCAAATCATGGAAAGTACAGCGACAAAACAGGGTTGACCGGCGGTTGTCACTACACGTTTTTGGGGCGTTTCATGCTGCGCTTGCGTGCTGCCTAGGGTGGAAAGCGACGGTGTAACAGAAAATTAACATCGCGGAGGTTGCGCCGTTAAATCGATTGTAATAGGTTTTTCCGGCAACGTTTCAGTGAGGGAGGACACTCATGAATTTTCGTAGCGTCGCGGCAGCTTTGGCCGCAAGCGCAATACTACCGTTTTCCGCAAGCCAGGCTGCCGACCTCGAGGTCACCCACTGGTGGACGTCGGGCGGCGAGGCGGCGGCCGTCGCCGAATTCGCCAAGGCATTCAATGCCACCGGCAACAAATGGATTGACGGGGCGATTGCCGGAGCGGGAGGAACGGCACGTCCCATCATGGTTAGCCGCATCACCGGCGGCGATCCGATGGGTGCCACCCAGTTCAACCACGGCCGTCAGGCCGAGGAACTGGCGCAATCGGGCCTCATGCGCGACCTGACCGATGTCGCCGAGAAGGAAAAATGGAAGGACTTCATCCGGCCGCTCAGCCTGCTCGATTCCTGCACCATCGACGGCAAGATCTATTGCGCGCCGGTCAACATCCATTCCTGGCAATGGCTGTGGCTGTCGAACGCCGCCTTTGACAAGGCCGGCGTGCCCGTGCCGAAGAACTGGGACGAGTTCGTTGCCGCTGCCCCGGCGCTGGAGAAGGCCGGCATTCAGCCGCTCGCGGTCGGCGGGCAGCCTTGGCAGGCCAATGGCGCCTTCGGTGTTCTGATGATCGCCATCGGCGGCAAGGACACCTATCTCAAGGTGTTCCAGGACAAGGACGCCGAAGTGGCGGCCGGGCCCGAGATCGGCAAGGTATTCAAGGCCGCCGACGACGCGCGCCGCATGTCCAAGGGCAGCAATGTGCAGGACTGGAACCAGGCGACCAATCTCGTCATCACCGGCAAGGCCGGCGGCCAGATCATGGGTGACTGGGCGCAGGGCGAATTCCAGCTGGCCGGTCAGGTCGCCGGCAAGGACTACACTTGCCTGCCGGGTCTCGGGGTCAACGAGATCATCACGACCGGCGGCGACGCCTTCTATTTTCCGATCCTGAAGGACGAGGAAAAGTCGAAGGCACAGGAAGTGCTGGCCTCGACCTTGGTCAATCCGACGGCCCAGGTCGCCTTCAACCTGAAGAAGGGTTCGCTGCCGATCCGCGGCGACGTCGATCTGGCGGCTGCCAATGACTGCATGAAAAAGGGTCTCGACATTCTCGCCAAGGGCAATGTCCTGATCAGCACCGACCAGATGCTGTCCGCCGACAGCCAGAAGCAGATGGAAGACCTGTTCTCCGAGTTCTTCGCCACACCGTCGATGACGCCGGAGGACGCGCAGAAGCGCTTCACCGACATCATCGCCAGCGCCGATTGATCCCATTCCTCCCGGCCGCGGCAGGCCGGTCCCGCCTTGGGCGGGGCCGGTGGCTGCGGGGAGGGGTGTCGGGACCCGGTTGTTGATGGCCGGGTCATGATGCCAATGCGGATCGCGAAGAAAAGGGAGGGACCCATGGGGACCCAGGTGCGCGCCGGTCGGCCGAACCAATTGCTGCGCAATCTCAATTCGAAGATTGCCTCCATTCCGATGATCCTCACTGCCGTGGTGATCTTCCTTGGCGGAACACTCTGGACCGTCGTCTATTCCTTCACCAATTCTAAGCTTCTGCCGCGGCTTTCCTTCGTCGGCTTCGACCAGTACGAGCGCCTCTGGGCGGCTCCGCGCTGGCTGATGGCGATCGAGAATCTGGCCGTCTACGGCATCCTGTCGCTGATCTTCAGCCTGGTGATCGGTTTCCTGCTGGCCGCGCTGATGGACCAGAAGATTCGTTTCGAGAACACCTTCCGGACGATCTTCCTCTATCCTTTCGCCCTGTCCTTCATCGTCACCGGCCTGGTCTGGCAGTGGATCCTCAATCCGGAATTCGGCGTCCAGTCGGTTATGCGCTCGCTCGGCTGGGAGAGTTTTGCCTTCGACCCGCTCTACAATCCCGACATCGTCATCTACGGCATCCTGATCGCCGCCCTCTGGCAGGGGACGGGTCTGGTCATGTGCCTGATGCTGGCGGGCCTGCGCGGCATCGACGAGGACATCTGGAAGGCGTCGCGGGTCGACGGTATCCCGATGTGGCGGACCTATCTGTTCATCATCATTCCGATGATGCGGCCGGTCTTCGTCACCACGCTGGTGATCATCGCCAGCGGCATCGTCCGCGTCTACGACCTCGTCGTCGCCCAGACCAGCGGCGGGCCGGGCATCGCCTCCGAAGTGCCGGCGAAATATGTCTACGACTACATGTTCCAGGCGCAGAACCTCGGCCAGGGCTTTGCCGCCTCGACCATGATGCTGATCACCGTCGCCATCATCGTCGTCCCTTGGGCCTATCTGGAATTCGGAGGAAAGAAGCGTGGCTGATCCCGCAACACTCAACGCGACGGCCGCCGGCTTCGACGCGGTCACCAACGGGGCCAATTCAGGCCGGGTCGGCGCCGGCCCGCGCGGCCGCAAGCCCCGGCGCACGCTCTCATCGCGCAACATCATGGTCTACGGCACGCTGTTCGTCGCGGCGCTCTATTACCTGGTGCCGCTCTACGTGATGGTCGTGACCTCGCTCAAGGGCATGCCGGAGATCCGCCTCGGCAACATCTTCTCGCCGCCGATGGAAATCACCTTCGAGCCCTGGGTCAAGGCCTGGGCCGAGGCCTGCACCGGGCTCAACTGCGACGGCCTGTCGCGCGGCTTCTGGAATTCGGTGCGCATCACTATTCCGTCCACCATCGTGTCGATCATCATCGCCTCGGTAAACGGCTACGCGCTCGCCAACTGGAAGTTCAGGGGATCTGAAGTCTTCTTCACCATCCTGATCGTCGGCGCCTTCATTCCCTATCAGGTGATGATCTATCCGATCGTCATCGTGCTGCGCGAAATGGGCATCTACGGCACGCTGACCGGCCTCGTGATCGTCCACACCATCTTCGGCATGCCGATCCTGACGCTGCTGTTTCGCAACTACTTCGTCTCGCTTCCGGAGGAGTTGTTCAAGGCGGCCCGCATCGACGGGGCCGGGTTCTGGCAGATCTACGGGCGGATCATGCTGCCCATGTCGCTGCCGATCTTCGTCGTGGCGATGATCCTGCAGATCACCGGCATCTGGAACGACTTCCTGTTCGGCGTCGTGTTCACGCGGCCGGAATACTATCCGATGACCGTTCAGCTCAACAACATCGTCAATTCGGTGCAGGGCGTGAAGGAATACAACGTCAACATGGCAGCGACCCTGTTGACCGGTCTCGTCCCGCTCATCGTCTATTTCGTATCCGGCCGGCTCTTCGTCCGGGGTATCGCCGCCGGCGCAGTGAAGGGTTAAGTGCTCATGTCCAACAGTGTATCGATCAGGGATCTGTCGCTCTCGTTCGGAGCGGTCACCGTTCTCCAAGACCTGAACCTCGACATTCGCGACGGCGAATTCCTCGTCCTGCTCGGCTCGTCCGGCTGCGGAAAGTCGACGCTTCTCAACTGCATAGCCGGCCTGCTCGAGCCGACCGACGGGCAGATCTTCATCAAGGACAGAAACGTCACCTGGGAAGAGCCGAAGGACCGCGGCATCGGCATGGTCTTCCAGTCCTACGCGCTCTATCCGCAGATGACGGTGGAGAAGAACCTGTCCTTCGGCCTGCGCGTCGCCAAGGTACCGGAGGACAAGATCCGCGAGAAGGTGGCGCGCGCCGCCGAGATCCTGCAGATCGAGCCGCTTCTGAAGCGCAAGCCGGCCGAACTCTCCGGCGGCCAGCGCCAGCGCGTCGCCATCGGTCGGGCGCTGGTGCGCGACGTCGACGTCTTCCTGTTCGACGAACCGCTCTCCAACCTCGACGCCAAGCTGCGCTCGGAACTGCGCGTCGAGATCAAGCGGCTGCATCATTCGCTGAAGAACACGATGATCTACGTCACCCACGACCAGATCGAGGCGTTGACGCTGGCCGACCGCATCGCCATCATGAAGAGCGGCGTGATCCAGCAGCTCGACGACCCGATGGTCATCTACAACCGACCGAAGAACCTGTTCGTCGCCGGCTTCATCGGCTCGCCGTCGATGAACTTCCTGCGCGGTGAACTGGTCGAGCGGGCAAACGGCCTGGTCTTCACGACCGGCGGCGTCGATTTCTTCCTCGACGGCTACGAGGCCGCCGGACCTCTCAGCGCTGGCAGCAAGGTGGTGCTCGGCATTCGCCCGGAACACGTTCTGATCGACGACGAGGTGCCGGCCGGCGCCGAGCCCCACGAGGCCGTGGTCGACATCGAGGAGCCGATGGGCGCCGACAACCTGCTGTGGCTGAAACATGCCGGCCACGTCATGTCGGTGCGCACCTCGGGCACCCGCCGCTATCGTCCCGGCACACGGCTTCGCCTCGGCTTCGACATGTCGGTCGCCTCGCTGTTCGATGCAGACACGGAGGAGCGACTTTGATGGACACACGCAGCCCGGCGTCGCCCCCTCTGGCCTGCCGGCCATCTCCCGCTCATGGGGGAGATCGGCAGGGCGGATGCGCCTTGCCTCCCGTTTCCTGTCGGGAACGCTCGGGCCGCCGCCGGCGTTTGCCTCTCGCTCTGTTGAACGATCTTGGGACAAGCATCGCAAGCAGCCCCGGTGTTTCTGGGAACGCAGCGCCCACCGCATATTGATCTTCCCCCGTGTGGGGGAGATGGCCGGCAGGCCAGAGGGGGCGCTCTTGCTCCGACATGAATGATCCGGATTGACCCATGACGAATGCCTCGGACACACCCACGATGATCGACCTCTCCGGCGAATGGCGCCTGTCCACCGCCGACGGTCAGCACGGCGCGGCGATGACGCTGCCGGGCGACGTGCATTCGGCCCTTCAGGCCGCCGGCATCATTCCCGACCCCTATTTCGGCCGCAACGAGGAGGCGGTGCAGTGGGTGGCGGAGCATGACTGGACGCTGGAACGCTCCTTCTTCCTCGATCATGCCGACGGAAGCTTTTACCTCGACATCGACTATCTCGACACGGTCGCCGTCGTCTTCGTCAACGACGTGCCGGTGCTCTCCGCCGACAACTGCTTCCGCCGCTACCGGCCGGACGTCTCGGCGGCTCTCCAGCCGGGCGAGAACTCCATCCGCATCCTCTTGCATTCGTCGATCGCCGCGGGCGCCGAACGTCAGGCGCGCCAACCCTTCTACATTCCCTATTCAACCAACAATTCGCCGATCGCCAACGGCAACATGCTGCGCAAGCCGCAGTGCCATTTCGGCTGGGACTGGAACATCGCTCTGGCGCCGCTCGGCCTCTACGGCACGATCGCGCTGAAGAAGCTCGACCCGGCCCGGATCGAGTATCTGGAGACCGAGCAGGTCCATCACGAGGACGGCAGCGTCGACCTGCATGTCAAGCTGAGGCTCCATGCCTTTGAGCCGAGCGTCGTGCCGGTGCATTTCGAATTCGACGGTCTGCGCGAGCGTCTCGATTGCGGCATTCCCGCCGGCGAGAGCGTGATCGCCCATATCTTCCACATAGAGCGGCCGCGCCTCTGGTGGCCGGCCGGCAGCGGTGAGCAGGCGCTCTACACGCTGTCCGCGGAAATGCCCGGCGAAACGATGACCCGCCAGATCGGCCTGCGCACCATCGCCCTGATCACCGATCCGGACGAGGCCGGCTCGCGCTTCGCCTTCAGGGTCAACGGCCGCGAGATCTTCTGCCGCGGCGCCAACTGGATCCCGGCCGATGCGCTCTTCTCCCGCACCAGCCCTGAAAAGACCGAGGACCTGCTGCAGTCGGCGGTCGCGGCCCACATGAACATGATCCGCGTCTGGGGTGGCGGGTTCTACGAGCAGGACTATTTCTACGACCTTTGCGACCGACTGGGCCTCATGGTCTGGCAGGACTTCATGTTCGCCTGCAATCTCTATCCCTGCACCGACGACTTCCTGTCGAACGTCTCGGCCGAGGTCGACTACCAGGTCCGCCGCCTGTCCTCCCATCCGTCGATCGCGCTCTGGTGCGGCGACAACGAACTGGTCGGCGCGCTCACCTGGTTCAAGGAGAGCCGCGACAACCGCGACCGTTACCTCGTCGCCTATGATCGCCTCAACCGGGTGATCGAGCAGGGGGTGAGGAAGGCCTATCCGCAGGCGATCTGGTGGCCGTCCAGCCCGGCCTCCGGTTATCTCGACTATGGCGACGCCTGGCACGCCGACGGCTCCGGCGACATGCACTACTGGTCGGTCTGGCATGAAAATAGGAGTTTCGCTAATTACCGAACCGTCAAACCGCGCTTCTGCTCGGAATTCGGTTTCCAGTCCTACACCTCGATGCCGGTGATCGAGACCTTCGCCGACAAGGGCGACATGAACATCGCCTCGCCGGTGATCGAGCTGCACCAGAAGAATGCCGGCGGCAACGAGCGGATCGCCGGGACCATGTTCCGCTATTTCCGCTTCCCCAAGGATTTTGCCAACTTCGTCTACCTGTCCCAGATCCAGCAGGGTCTGGCGATCGCGACGGCCGTGGACACTTGGCGCTCGCTCAAGCCCCATTGCATGGGCACGCTCTACTGGCAGCTCAACGACACCTGGCCGGTCGCCTCCTGGTCGAGCCTCGACTATGGCGGCAGCTGGAAGGCACTGCACTACATGGCGCGGCGCTTCTTCCAGCCGGTCAATGTCGTCGCCATCCCGAGCGACGATGGGACCAGCATCGCATTCTCCATGGTCAACGATACTCTGGAGGAGCTGACCATCGACATGAACCTCTTTGCCGTCACCCTCGATGGCGAACGCCTGCCCGTGCGCACCGACACCGGCACATGCCCGCCCGACCGCGCCGTCGAGCTCCTGACACTCGATGAGACGGACATCCCGGTCGATGCGCTGCTCGCCTGGAGCTTCATCGCCTCCAATGGCATGAGCGGCGAGGGGCATCTGGCGCTGCAGCCCTACAAGGCCCTGGAACTCCAGCCGTCCGGCATGGAGACACGGGTCGCCCCGCTCGCCGACGGCCGGTTCGAGGTGACTGTCAGCGCCACCGGCCTTGCGCTCTTCGTCATGCTCGAGGCGGATTGCCCCGGCCGCTGGTCCGACAACGCCTTCGACCTACATGCCGGCATCAGCCGCGGCGTCACCTTCACCCCGACCGCGCCCCTGGTCGATGGCCGGGTCCCGCAGTTTCGCACTTACGATCTCCAGAGCTGCCAGCAACTCGGCTGAGGCGATCGCCAGACAAGGACAGGGCGTCACGGCCCACCGCCGGACGTCGAAGAACAGGAGGAAAGACCCCATGACGAAATTCGGTTTCCAGCTCTATAGCGCCCGCAATTTTCAGCCCTTCACCAATATCTATCCGCTGCTCGCCGAAGCCGGATATACCCATGTCGAAGGCTATGGCGCCATGTATGCCGCCCTCGATGACGCCGGCCTCAACGCGCTGCGCGCCGATCTCGATCGCAACGGGCTGACCATGCCGACCGGTCACTTCGGTCTCGACCTGCTGGAAGGCGATCCGATGCGCGCGCTGAAGATCGCCAGGCTGCTCGGCATCGAGGCGGTCTACTGCCCCTATCTGCTGCCCGACATGCGCCCGAAGGACGCCAGCAGCTGGTTTTCCTTCGGCCAGCGCCTGCAGGAAATCGGCAAGCCGCTGCGTGATGCGGGGCTGACCTTCGGCTGGCACAATCACGACTTCGAATTCGCCACGCTGGAGGATGGCTCCACGCCACAGGAGCAGATCCTTGCCGGCGGTCCGGAACTCGCCTGGGAGGCCGATATCGCCTGGATCATCCGGGGCGCGGCCGACCCCTTCGCCTGGATCGAGAGCTACGGCAAACGGATCACTGCGGTCCACGTCAAGGACATCGCGCCTGCCGGCACCAATACCGACGAGGACGGCTGGGCCGATGTCGGGCAGGGCACCGTGCCGTGGAAGGATCTGATGGCCGCGCTCAAGGCCTATGGCGTGCGCCACTACATCCTCGAACACGACAATCCGAAGGACGTGGGCCGCCTCATCAAGCGCTCCATCGCCGCCTTCAACACCTACTGATCCTCAAACGGCATTCACCCAATCAGGACATATTCCATGGCACGCGAACTCGGCGTCGGCATCATCGGATGCGGCAATATCTCGACCACCTATTTCTCGCTCGCACCGCTCTTCAAGGGGCTCAACGTGCTGGCCTGCTCGGACCTCAACATGAACGCCGCCGAGCTTCGCGCCGAGGAATACGGCGTGAAGGCGCAGACGATCGAAGATCTACTCGCCAATGACGAGCTGGACATCATCGTCAACCTGACCATCCCGGATGCGCATTATGCGGTGTCGAAGCGCATCCTCGAGGCCGGCAAGCACGTCTATTCGGAAAAGCCGCTGGTCTTGAGCCTTATGGAGGGCGAGGACCTACGCCGGATCGCCGGCGCCAGGGGGCTGTCCGTCGGCTGTGCCCCCGACACCTTCCTCGGCGGTGCCCACCAGCTGGCCCGCGCCCATATCGACAAGGGCGGCATCGGCCGTATCACCTCGGGCACCTGCCATGTGATGAGCCCCGGCATGGAGATGTGGCACCCCAATCCGGATTTCTTCTTCCTGCCGGGCGGCGGCCCGATCCTCGACCTCGGGCCCTATTACATCGCCAATCTCATCAACCTGATCGGTCCGGTGAAGCGCGTGGCCGCCTTGACCTCGATGGCGAGCGAAACCCGAACCATCACCAGCCAGCCGCGCGCCGGCGAGGTCATCCCGGTGAAGACGCCGACCAACGTCCATGCGCTTCTCGAATTCGTCAACGGCGCGACGATCACGCTCTCGGCCAGCTGGGATGTCTGGTCGCACCGCCACGCCAACATGGAGCTCTACGGCACCGAAGGCACGCTCTACGTGCCCGACCCGAATTTCTTCGGTGGCACGGTTGAGGCTTCCGGCCGGAACAAGGACATCAAGCCGCTGGAGAACTGGGATCACCCCTTCGGGGTCAACAACCAGGACCACGCCAACGGCCCGCGGGCCAACTACCGCACGGCCGGCCTTGCCGACATGGCGGTTGCCATCCTCGAAGGCCGCGACGCCCGCTGCTCGCTGGAGCGCGCGCTTCACGGCGTCGACGTGATGACGGCGATCCTGAAGTCGGGCGAGAGGGGCGAATTTGTCACGCTGTCGACCACCTGCACCCAGCCGGCGGCACTCGGCATCGAGGAGGCGCGGGCGCTGCTTCGCTGATTCCCCTCCTCAACCCCTCCCCACAAGGGGGAGGGGCTTTTCCGCAGCCGCCTCTGGGATTTTGCTCCAGCTCCGCTAAGTTGCGGCTGGCGGAGGGCGGGAGGCATCCCCGATCACTCTCCCTCCTTGTGGGGGAGATGGCCGGCAGCCAGAGGGGGTCTTAGCGTCCGCCGAGCACATGCATCTGAGAGAGAACCATCCATGACCTACACCCCCGCCGAAGACCGCTATGAGCGGATGACCTACAACCGCTGCGGCAAGCGCGGCCTCAAGCTGCCGGCGATCTCGCTCGGCCTCTGGCACAATTTCGGCGACGACACGCCGCATGCCGCAAAGCAGGCGATCATCCGCCGGGCCTTCGACCTCGGCATCACCCATTTCGACCTTGCCAACAATTACGGCCCGCCGGCAGGCTCCGCCGAACTCGCCTTCGGCGAGATCCTCAAGACCGACCTTGCCGGCTATCGCGACCAGATGATCATTTCGTCCAAGGCCGGCTATGGCATGTGGCCCGGTCCCTATGGCGAATGGGGCAGCCGCAAATACCTGATCGCGTCGTGCGACCAGAGCCTCAAGCGCATGGGTCTCGATTACGTCGACATCTTCTATTCGCACCGTTTCGATCCGGACACGCCACTGGAAGAGACCTGCGGCGCGCTCGACCAGATTGTCCGCTCGGGCAGGGCGCTCTATGTTGGCCTCTCCTCCTACAATTCCAGGCGCACCCGCGAGGCCGTCGAAATCCTGAAAGGCCTCGGCACGCCGTGCCTTATCCACCAGCCGAGCTATTCGATGATCAACCGCTGGATCGAGGAGGACGGCCTGATCGACACGCTGGAGGAACTCGGCATCGGTTCGATCGTCTTTTCGCCGCTCGCCCAGGGCATGCTGACCTCCAAATATCTCGGCGGCATTCCCGACGAGAGCCGGGCGGCCCAGGACAAGTCGCTCAACCGCGAATTCCTCAACGAGCGCAATCTCGAGAATATCCGCAAGCTCAACGCCATCGCCGAGCGGCGCGGCCAGACGCTCGCCCAGATGGCGCTCGCCTGGGTGCTGCGCGGCGACCGCATCACCACCGCGCTGATCGGCGCGTCGAAGCCATCGCAGGTCGAGGACTGCGTGAAGGCGCTGGAGAAACGCGATTTCACCGCGGACGAACTCGCCGAGATCGACACCTACGCGAAGGATGCCGACATCAACCTCTGGGCCGCCTCGGCGGAGCGCAAGGGGCCGGCCCGGAAGACGAAATGACGCTGGAGTTGGGGTTCACCCCCTCTGGCCTGCCGGCCATCTCCCCCACAAGGGGGGAGAGAGACCTCGGCAGACCGCCCTGACTTCCTCTGGCAGGAAGTTGCGGCGTTTCAGTTTCCGAGCACGGAGGATGCGACGGCAGTGGATCGTCTCCCCCCTTTTGGGGGAGATGTCGGCGTAGCCGACAGAGGGGGTATTTTCGCAATAATGTGGAGGAGAGACGCAGCATGATTCACAACCCCATCCTGCCGGGCTTCAACCCGGACCCGTCGATCGTCCGGGTCGGCGAGGACTATTACATCGCCACCTCCACCTTCGAGTGGTTTCCGGGCGTGCAGATCCACCACTCGCGCGATCTCGTCAACTGGACGCTGGTGCGCCGTCCGCTGGAGCGCAAGGCCCAGCTCGACATGCGCGGCAATCCCGACAGCTGCGGCGTCTGGGCGCCGTGCCTGTCCCATGCGGATGGTCTGTTCTGGCTGGTCTATACCGACGTCAAGCGCTTCGACGGCAATTTCAAGGACGCGCATAACTACATCGTCACCGCGCCCTCGATCGAGGCCGAATGGTCCGATCCGGTCTATGTGAATTCTTCGGGTTTCGACCCCTCGCTGTTCCACGATGACGACGGCCGCAAATGGTTCCTCAACATGCAGTGGAACCACCGCACCGAGAGCTATGGCGGCTCGCCCAAGCATCCCGCCTTCGACGGCATCCTGCTGCAGGAATGGGACCCGGCGAGCCGAACGCTGATCGGCCCGGTGAAGAACATCTTCCCCGGCAGCCCGCTCGGCCTGGTCGAGGGGCCGCACCTGTTCAAGCGGAACGGTTGGTACTACCTGACGACCGCCGAGGGCGGCACCGGCTACGGCCATGCCGTGACCATGGCACGCTCGCGCAGCATCGACGGCCCCTACGAATTGCATCCGGACACCCATCTGATCACGTCGAAGGACCATCCGGAGGCAGCGCTTCAGCGCGCCGGCCATGGCCAATATGTCGAGACGCCCGACGGCGAGGCCTATCACACCCATCTCTGCGGCCGGCCGCTGGAGCCCAGGCGGCGCTGCACCTTGGGGCGCGAGACGGCGCTGCAGAAATGCGTGTGGCGCGAAGACGGCTGGCTCTATCTCGAAGACGGCGGCCCGGTTCCGGCGATCGACGTTGCGCCGCCAAAGCCGGCGGAACGTCTCGAACGGCCGGAAGCCATCCGGCGCGATTTCGACGATGCGCTCCTGCCGCCCGAGTTCCAGTGGCTGCGCACGCCGGAACCCGACCGCCTGTTTTCCCTTGCCGCCCGACCGGGCCATTTTCGGCTCTTTGGCCGCGAGAGCCTCGGCTCCTGGTTCGAGCAATCGCTGGTGGCGCGCCGGCAGGAGGATCATCGCTTTCGAGCCGAGACCCGGGTGGACTTCACGCCCGACACCTACCAGCAGGTCGCGGGCATCACCCACTACTACAATCGCCACAAGCTGCATGCGCTGGGCGTCACCCTGCACGAGAAGCTCGGCCGTGTTGTGACCATCCTCTCCTGCGCCGGTGACTATCCCGATAGCCGGCTAAGCTTCCCGGCGGGGCATGGCGTATCCGTGCCCGATGGCCCGCTCGACCTCGCCATGGAGGTCATCGACAACGAACTCCGGTTCTTCTGGCGCCCGGCTGACGATGGCATGGGCGAGGGGGGCGGAGAGGCCGCCTGGCAGCCGATCGGCCCCGTCCTCGACGCCGGCGTGATCTCCGACGAGGGCGGCCGCGGCGAGCACGGCTCGTTCACCGGCGCCTTCACCGGCATGTTTGCCTTCGACACCAGCGGCCGCGCGAAAGCCGCCGATTTCGACTGGTTTGTCTATCGGCGGGGTTGAGCCTGGCCGACGTCGTTCTTCTCCCCGCCGGGGAGAAGATAGGTTCGCAAACCTCACCCCAGCCTCTCTGCGTGCCAGCGCAAATGATCGTCCATGAAGGTCGAGATGAAGTAGTAGGAATGGTCGTAGCGCTCGTGCATCCGAAGCGTCAGCCCGATATCGCTGTCCTTGATCGCCTCCTCGAACAGCCAGGGTTTCAGGCCCGTTTCGAGAAAACTGTCGGCCTTGCCCTGGTCGATCAGGAATTCCGGAAAGCGGGCGCCGTCCTCGACCAATGCGCAGGCATCATATTGCCGCCATTTCGCCCGGTCAGCGCCGATATATTTCTCGAACGCATCCTGCGTCCAGTCGGCCGTCATCGGATTGACGATCGGCGCAAAGGCCGAGCAGCTCTTGAAGCGCTCCGGGTTCTTGAGCGCAATGGTCATCGCGCCGTGGCCGCCCATCGAGTGGCCGAAAATCCCCTGCCGGTCCATGTCGACGCGGAAATGCTCGCTCACCAGCGCCGGCAATTCCTTCGTGACGTAGGAATAAATCTGGAAATGCTCGGCCCAGGGGCTTTCGGTGGCATCGAGATACATGCCGGCGCCCTTGCCCATCTTCCAGTTGGTCAGCTCGTCCGGTACGTCCGTGCCGCGCGGGCTGGTGTCGGGGCAGACGATGATGAGCCCGAGCTCGGCGGCCATGCGGCGATATTCGCCCTTTTCCATAACATTGGCATGGCTGCAGGTCAGGCCCGACAGATACCACAGCACCGGCCGACGCTCGGCGATGGCCTGCGGCGGAACGAACACGGCAAAGGTCATTTCGCATTTGGTCGTCTGCGAGTCGTGGGAAAAAACGCCCTGCATGCCGCCGAATGCGGTGTTCTGGGAGAGGATCTTCATCGAGAATACGTCCTTTTGGCTAGCCGGCTAATGACACTGCGCCATTGACCGCGGCTGCGATGAGCACGGTGTTGAAAAAATAGGAGACAATCGAGTGCAGGAGGTTGATCCGCCGCATCGACGTCGAGGTAATCGCGGTGTCGGAGGTCTGGGCCGTCATGCCGATGACGAAGGCGAAATAGAGGAAGTCGTAGCCGCACGGCGCTTCCGTTCCGGGGAATTCGAGCCCGCCGCGATTGCCGCCGTCCTTGTCGGTGCTATCGGGTCGCCAATAGAGGTGGGCGTAGTGAATGGCGGTCATGGTGTGGATCGTCAGCCAGCCGCCGAGCACGGAGGCAAAGGCGAGCGCCAGTTCGAGCCCGCTGCCGCCCGCGGTCCGGTTGAGCGCGAGAAACAGCGACACCACGGCCACGATCACCGTGGCGAGCGTGACCAGCAGGATTACCGGCGCCGGCTCGTCGGCTTCCTCCGCATTGTCCTTCAGATAGTCCGCGCTCAGTTGCGGCAGGCGAAGTGCGATCAGCACCAGATAGGTGAGAAAGAAGGCCACGGCGCCTGCTTCGAGAACAAGCCGCGGCTTGGCGAAACCCGCGGCAATGACGGCAATAGCGGCGGCGGCGAGGCCGGCGAAGAACGGACCATGTCGGTGGGCGATCAGGCGATGGGAAATACTGGCCATTGTCCGGTCCCGGGTGCGCATGTCGGCAAGAACAGCCGACCGACTAGCACGCCTTCGCCCGGCGACAAAGCCGGTCGAGCGTTTCGAGGAAGGCCGAGCGGTCGCGTGGTGAAAAGGCGGCGTTATAGCCCTTGCTCTCGCCGGTCTCGCGCAGATGTGCGCCGAGATCGCGCATCGCGGTCGCCATGCCGATATTGGCCGTGTCGAACACCCGGCCGGTCGGACCGGTGACGAAGGCGCCGGCGGCAACGCAGCGGCCCGCCAGCGGCACGTCGGCCGTCACCACGATGTCGCCGGCACCGGCGCGTTCGGCGATCCAGTCGTCGGCGGCGTCGAAGCCGTTCGAGACGATGACATTCTTGACCATCGGGTCGCGCGACGGCCTCAGGCCCGAATTGGCGACAAAGGTCACCCCAAGGCCGTGGCGTTCCGCGACTTTGAGGATTTCCGGCTTCACCGGGCAGGCATCGGCATCGACATAGATCATTCAGGCCTTCAATCCTTGACTTCGCCAAGGCCCCATAGCCTTGGTCTAGTCCCGCGTCCAGATCTCTCCGGTCACCTTTTCCGAACCGCCATAGGTCCACACGCCCTGCCAGGTGCCGTCCGGCTGTTCGAAATACATGGCAATGCCGAAATTGTCCTCCGCCACATATCCGACGGAAATGGCGGTGTCGTCCTCGCTGGCAGGGCCGATCTCGAAGCGGCCCTCGCCGACGAACTTGGCGCCGAGCCCGGTGCCGATCGATTCCTTGCCGCCTATGTCCCACACGACGATATAGGTCTCGCCGTGACGGGTGACTTCGACCGTGCCGGAATAGTCCTCGCCGCTATCGGGATTGCGGCCGACCAGCGAATAGCTTCCGGTCGGATCGGCCGCGGCCATGCCGGGCAGAGCGAGAATGGCGATTGCGGTCAATGCGTATCTGATCGACATATGGTTTCCCCCCAATGGTGCGCGGAACGGACGATCCGGTCAGCACAGAACTACCATATTTCCCCGCATTTGCAGGGGGAGGGAGCAGGGGCCGCCCTGACTATTTTCAGGACGGCCGGCCCTTGATCGGCATGCTCAATAGACCACCACGCCGCGAATGCTCTCACCCTTGTGCATCATGTCAAAGCCCTTGTTGATATCGTCGAGCGGCATGGTGTGGGTGATCATCGGGTCGATCAGGATCTTGCCCTGCATGTACCAGTCGACGATTTTTGGCACGTCGGTGCGGCCGCGCGCGCCGCCAAACGCGGTGCCCATCCAGTTGCGGCCGGTGACCAGCTGGAACGGGCGCGTCGAGATCTCCTGGCCGGCGCCAGCCACCCCGATGATGATCGATTTTCCCCAGCCGCGATGGCTTGATTCCAGCGCCTGGCGCATCACCTTGGTATTGCCGGTGCAGTCGAAGGTATAGTCGGCGCCGCCGATCAGGTCGCCATTGCGCTTGGTCAGGTTGACCAGATAGGGCACGATGTCGTCGCCGACCTCCTTCGGATTGACGAAATGCGTCATGCCGAACTTTTCGCCCCATTCCTTGCGGTCATTGTTGATGTCGACGCCGATGATCATGTCGGCGCCGGCAAGCCTGAGCCCCTGCAACACGTTGAGGCCGATGCCGCCCAGCCCGAGGACGATGGCCGTCGCACCGAACTCGACCTTGGCGGTGTTGATCACCGCGCCGATACCGGTCGTCACCCCGCAGCCGATATAGCAGATCTTGTCGAACGGCGCGTCGGGATTGACCTTGGCGACCGCGATCTCCGGCAGCACGGTGAAGTTGGAGAAGGTCGAGCAGCCCATGTAATGGTGGATCTTGTCCTTGCCGATCGAAAAGCGCGAGGTGCCGTCCGGCATCAGGCCTTGCCCTTGCGTCGAGCGGATGGCGGTGCACAGATTGGTCTTGCGGCTGAGGCAGGAATAGCATTCGCGGCATTCCGGCGTGTAGAGCGGAATGACATGGTCGCCCTTCTTCACCGAGGTG
>JAIBEK010000062.1 GCA_019459145.1 Arenimonas sp. | reverse complement strand
GACTTGAAGGTGTCGACGAGCTTGTTTTCACGCTCCTCGATGATCTTGGTCGCACGGGCGGCGGCCTCCTGCATCACCTCGGTGAAGATCGCCTTGTCGGCATCCGAGAGATTGCCCCACAGCGTCTTGGAGACGACCGTGTTCAGGTGGTCGACGATGTGGCCGGTGAGGACGATGTTCTTCTGCACTTCGTAGAACTTTTTCGCCTCAATGGTCGTCAGCGGGTTTTCCTGGGCTTCGACGGTGCCGTTCTGCAGCGCCAGATAGACCTCGGCAAAGGCGATCGGCGTGGTGTTGGCGCCGCAGGCGCGAGGCATGGCGAGATAGGCCGGGACGTCCGGAACGCGGATCTTCAGGCCGGCCATGTCGGCGCATTTCTCGATCGGCTTGTTGGAGGTGGTGTGGCGGGTGCCGTAATAGGTGACGGCGGTGATGTGATTGCCGGTGGCATCCTCATAGCCTTTGGACAGGCGCTTGAAGATGTCGCTTTTGGTGTAGGCCAGAAGATGGCTCGGATCCCGGAAGATATAGGGGAAATAGGTGACGCCGATCGGCTTGAAGTCGCGCGCGGCGAAGCTGGAGCCGGAGATGATGATGTCGACGGTGCCGAGCTTCAGGCCCTGGTTGATGTCGGCTTCCTTGCCGAGCTGCGAGGCCGGATAGACCTCGACCTTGTAGCGACCCTCGGTGCGCTTGGCGATTTCCTCGCCAGCCCAGAGCGACTCGGTATGGAAAGGCTCCGAGGTTTCATAGACATGGGCCCATTTCAGCACCGTCTCGGCCTGAGCCGCCAGAGCCGATACCAGGACGAGCGCGGTTGCGCCCAGGACGGTTTTCAATCTGAATGTCATTCTTTCCTCCCGAAATTGATTTCAGACTTCTGCTTCCTGCTCCCCCGCTGAACGCGGCGGGATCAGTCTTCCCTCGCCAGCTCCTCCCCGAAGCTTTCTGAGAATCTCTTTTGCGCCAAGGTCAGGTGCCGGCGCATTGCCTCGCGTGCGGCGGACGGATCGCCGGCGGCGATGGCGTCGCGGATCGCCTTGTGTTCCTCGACCGCCCTTTGCCAGGTGTGCGGCCCCTCGAAATAGCTCGCCAGCTTCTGAAAATAGGGCGAGGTGCGCTTGTCGATCAAAAGGCTGATGAAATGGCGAAGCGCGGCATTGCCGATCATGTCGACGATGGCGGCATGGAAGGCGAGGTCGGCGGCAATGGCGCGCTCCGGCTGCTCAACTGCCTGTTCCATGCGCGCGAGCATTTCGTCGAGCCGGGCGATGCCTCGCGGCGTGGCGTGGCGGGCGGCCTCTTCGGCGATGGCGCTTTCGACGATGCAGCGGGCCTGGAGGATTTCGAACGGGCCGTCGACCTCGTCGGCCGGAAGGATCGCCGGCATGGTTGCCGGCTTCTGGGCGATGTAGACGCCGGAGCCCATGCGGATCTGGATATAGCCTTCGACCTCCAGCACGATCAGGGCCTCGCGCACCGTCGGGCGCGATACGCCGAACCGTTCGGCCAGATCGCGCTCGGCGGGAAGTCGCTCGCCGACGACCAGCTCACCGGCTTCGATCAGCGCGCGTATCCGATCCGCGACCTGCCGATAAAGGCGGCGCGGCTCCAGGGCCACAAACATGAAAAACCTCCTCGGCGCACGTCCTCCCGTGCACACTTTGGTAAAGTGGTCTTACCAATTATTCCATTAGAGACGATAAATTTCCGGAGTCAACCGCATTTGTTGACGAAGGGCAACTTGGCTGCGGGCGCGCCATTTCGGCGATCGGCCGGTCGGTCGGGACCGCATCAGTGTGATGTATGCTCTTGAAGAAGGTCGAAGACGGGGAAACGCTCTAAGCGGACGCCGAACGGCGGTTGATGGTCGTGCCCGGCTTGCGCTCGAGCCATTGTTCGAGTTCCACCTCGGCGCGCTCCAGCGCATTGTGGTTGAGCAGCTTGCGCAGGAGCGCCACGGTGACCGCACGGGCACGAAGATTGAACCGGCCTTCCTCCGCCTCGTCGCCGACCGGCTGATAGACGCCGAGTTTCTCATAAAGCTGCTGCAGGCGGTTCTGGACGCTGCGCAGCGACAGATTGCGGCGACGCGCAATGGCCCGGTCGGTCAGGCCAAGGGCGATGTCGATCAGGATTTCATATTCGGAATCGGAGAAGCCCTTGGCATGGCCGAGGCTCTTCTGCTGCAGGCCGCGAACCTCCCGGTCGATCACGCATTGGCCCTCGATGAAGATCGAGCGCAGGGCGAGGCGCAGGCGTTCGTCGGACGCGGATTTCAGCACGTAGCCATAGGCTGCACCTTCCGGCACGATGCGGGCAATGCCGCGGACATTGGCCTCGTCGGCATAGTTCGACCAGAACAGGATGTGGGTGTCCGGCCGCTCCTTCCAGATCGTCCGGGCGGCCTCGATGCCGTTGCGCGGGCTCATCTGCAGGTCCATGACGATGAATTCCGACCGTTGCTCGCGCGCCAGCTTCTCGCCGGTTAGGCCGTTCTCAGCCTCGAAAACCGTGTCGCATTCCGGCAGGGCCGAGCGCACGGCCTCATTGAGATAGGCCCGGTGGAGGGCGTCATCCTCGATGATCAGAACCTTCATGTCTCGTCCTCCTGTGCCTGGTCCGGCAGCGGCAGGCAGACGCGGACAAAGGTCTCGTCGTTCTCCCGGCCATAAGTGAACCCGGCTGAAATCAGTCGGGCCCGGGTCGCCATGTTCTCCAGTCCGCTGCCGGGCCGCCGGGCCACCTTGCCGATGCCGATGCCGCTGTCGCGGATCTCCAGCAGCAGTTTTCCGTTCGAGCAGGCAAGGCGAACGGTGATCCGGTCGCCCTGGGAATGGCGAATGGCATTGTTGATCGCCTCCTGGGCGATGCGGAACAGCGCGACACGCACGGAATGCCCCAGCCGGTCGGTCGCACCCCCTGTCTCGTCGAGAAGCTGATGATCGATCGTAAGTCCACTGTCCCTGACCGAGCGGTCGAGATGATTCTCGATGGCATCGGAAAGGCCAAACAGTTGCAGCACGGAGGGCCGGGCCTCCTCGATGATCTGCCTGAGGTCCTGCATCGAGTGCTGCAGGCTGCGAAACAGGGGCTCGAGCGTCTGGCCGCTGATCGACGGCATGAGGCTCAACCGTTCCAGCCGCTTGGCGAAACGGGTGAGGTCGGCCAGCGTCTGATCGTGCAGGTCCATGCCGATCCTCTGGCGTTCGGCCTCAAGCGCCTCCGTCAGCCGCAAGGCGCCGAGGCGCAAACCCTCCTCGCGCGCCCGCGCCTCGGCCTCGATGATGGCCGAGCGCTTCGCCTGCTCGGCGGCGCGCAGCGCGAAGAAATAGGGAGCGAGCAGGTCGGCGATCGAGCGGGCCCGTGCCATGTCGGCCGCGGTATAGAAATCGGCTTCACGGCTGGAGCAGGACAGGGCGCCGATGATCTCGCCCTGCACCTTGAGCGCCACGTGCAGGCGGCTGCGCAGGCCGTAATCGAAAATGGGCTTGGAAAAGGCGCCGGAGAAGTTGAAGGCAGGGTCGGTGCTCGCATCGCCCGTCAGCATCTGGTCGACCTTGCCGGTGAGGAGATCGCGGATCGGGCTGTTGGCGATCAACGCCGCCGACATCTTGCTCCAGTCGGTCTCGAAGCCACTTTCATAGGCGGTGTGATAGGTGCTGCCCGGCGTGATGATGCAGACATCCATGTGGTCGTTGGGAATGATCAGGTTGATTTCCTTGGCGACCGCGCGTATGGCGGAGTGGAAATCGAGTTGGCCGGCAAGCAGGCGCGAGATCGTCAGGTACTGGCCAAACAACGCGGCCGAGGCGTCTTCCAGCATCGTCTTCCTCCTCCGGCGTCGAGGCTCCCTCCCGAGCCGCAAAACCAATTCCCAAGCCCTACATTAGCGCAAGTCCGGCCGGTCGCGTCTTGCGAAAACCCGCAAATATCCTGCGGGATCCCGCAGGTGCCGTGCTTCAATTCGTCTATACAGCTTTTTTGATTTCCTCCATCCTGCTTTTCACTGAGGCGACAGACCTCAGGAAGCAACATTTCCGGATCAGCCGTTGAGGAGTGGCCCCGGAAATCCGCCGGATATCGACCGGCATCTTGGGAGAGAGACATGACCATCAGGAAAATACTCCTGGCGTCGGTGGCGCTGGTGTGCGCCGCGATGCCGATTTCCGCCCTTGCCGACACGTCCGGCAAGAAGATCGCGCTTTCCAACAATTATGCCGGCAATTCCTGGCGCCAGGCCATGCTGACCAGCTGGGACAAGGTGACCAAGGAAGCGGTGAAGGCCGGCACGGTGGCTGCGGCCGACCCGTTCACCACGGCGGAGAACCAGGCGACCGAGCAGGCCGCGCAGATCCAGAACATGATCCTGGAGGGCTATGACGCGATCGTCGTCAACGCCGCCTCCCCGACCGCGCTCAACGGCGCCGTCAAGGAAGCCTGCGATGCCGGTATCGTCGTCGTCTCCTTCGACGGCATCGTCACCGAGCCTTGCGCATGGCGCATTGCCGTCGACTTCAAGGAAATGGGCCGCAGCCAGGTCGAATACCTGTCGAAGAAGATCCCGAACGGCGGCAACCTGCTTGAGATCCGCGGCCTTGCAGGCGTTTTCGTCGACGACGAGATTTCCGCCGGCATCCACGAAGGCGTCAAGCAGTTCCCGCAATTCAAGATCGCCGGTTCTGTCCATGGCGACTGGGCGCAGGACGTCGCGCAGCGTGCCGTGGCCGGCATCCTGCCCAGCCTGCCGGAAATCGCCGCTGTCGTGACCCAGGGCGGTGACGGCTATGGCGCCGCCCAGGCCTTCGAAGCCGCCAAGCGCCCCATACCGACCATCGTCATGGGCAATCGCGAGGACGAGTTGCAGTGGTGGAAGAAGCAGAAGGATGCCAGCGGCTATGAGACCATGTCGGTTTCGATCGCGCCCGGCGTGTCGACGCTCGCCTTCTGGGTCGCCCAGCAGATCCTCGACGGCAAGGACGTGAAGAAGGACCTCGTGGTGCCCTTCCTGCGCATCGACCAGGACAATCTCGAAAAGAACCTCGAGACCACCGAAAAGGGCGGCGTGGCCAACGTCGAATACTCGCTCGAGGACGCCCAGGCGGTCATCAACGGCAAGTGACGGTTTCAACACGGCGGAACTTCACGCCGCCGTGACTCCCGCCACCCGGCGCCGCCAACCTGGCGCCGGGTGGTCATCCCATGAATTTTCCGACGAACAGTGGCCAAGGGCATGATTAGTGAAGCCAATCACCAGGCGGTTGTTTCCGCCCGTGGGATCAGGGTCGAGTTCGGCGCGGTCAAGGCGCTCGACGGCGTCGACCTTGCGATCCTTCCCGGCGAGGCGGTCGGGCTGGTTGGCCATAATGGCGCCGGCAAGTCGACCATCGTCAATGTGATCAATGGCGGATTGCTGCCGCATCAGGGCACGATCGCCTATGGCGGCGTGGATGGCGCCGGCGGCATCGCCGCCGCTCGCGCCAACGGCATACGCTGCGTGTTCCAGGAATTGTCGCTCTGCCCGAACCTTACCATCGTCGAGAACACCCGCGTCATGCATGCCGGGCTGAAGGGTTTCGGCTGGCGCAAGCGGGCATTGTCGCTGATCCGCACAAAGCTCGACGAGATCTTTCCCGGCAATCACATCGACTGCGCCGCGACCGTCGGCGAGCTGTCGATCGCCGAGCGGCAGATGGTGGAAATCGCCATCACCTTTGCCGCAGTGACCGAGGCTCCCCGTCTGGTCATTCTGGACGAGCCGACCTCGTCGCTCGACGCAGGCCTTGCCGAGCAATTGCTCGCCCATGTCCGGCGCTTCGTCGCCTCCGGGGGTTCGGTGCTGCTGATCTCCCATATCCTCGGCGAGATACTCTCGACCTCCAGCCGGATCGTCGTGATGAAGGACGGGCGGGTGGTGACGTCTCGGCCGGCGGACGCGTTCAGCGTGCACAGCCTCGTGGAAGCGATGGGCAGCGTGGTCAAGGAACGCACGCGCCGGGTCGACAAGCTCGAGACGGACGCACCCTTCACGATCGACCGGGCGCCCGAGGCCGGGTCGCAGATCGGCTTTCGCGCCCACAGTGGCGAGATCATCGGGCTTGCCGGCCTTGGCGGGCATGGTCAGACTGAGATGCTGCTTGCCCTGTTCCGCGACCGCAGCGGCAACTGGCTTCCCGGTCACGGCGACGCGATTGCTTTCGTCGCCGGCGACCGCGCCCTCAACGGCACCTTTCCCTTGTGGAGCATATTGAAAAACCTGTCGATCGGCAGCCTGCCGCATCTTTCGCGGCTCGCCGCCATCGGCGCACCGCGAGAATGGGCGCTCGGCGCAGACTGGAAGCAACGCATGGAGATCCGCACGCCCGACATGAACAATCCCATTCTGTCGCTGTCGGGCGGCAACCAGCAGAAGGTGCTGTTTGCCCGGGCGCTCGCCACCAGGGCCGACATCGTGCTGATGGACGACCCGATGCGCGGTGTCGACATCGGCACCAAGCAGGAGGTCTATGCCATCCTGCGCTCGGAGGCCGACCGCGGCCGGACATTCATTTGGTACTCCACTGAAATGGACGAGATCTGCCTGTGTGACCGGGTCTATGTCTTCCGGGACGGAGCAATTGTCGCCGAACTGACCGGCGACGCGATCGAGGAGAAGAACGTGCTGGCCGCATCCTTCTCGGGAGACGCTTCATGAAGGCGCCTTCTGCACCCACCCTGCGCCTCCTGCTTCCGGCGGTGTCGCTGGCGATCCTGCTGGCCGCGATCTTCTACATGCAGCCCCGGGCGATGAGCTATACCGGGCTCAACCTGCTCTTCAATCTAGCCGTGCCGATCGCGCTTGCGACGATCGCTCAGATGCTGATCATTGCCGTCAACGATCTGGACCTGTCGATCGGCACCTTCGTCAGCTTCGCCGCCTGCGTGACGGCCGTCTACATGCCGACCGCCCCGTTGACGGCGATTGCCATCCTGGCTGCCGCCATCGCCGTCTATGCCGCGCTCGGCATGATCATCCACCTGCGCGACCTGCCGTCGATCGTCGTCACGCTCGGCATGAGCTTCGTCTGGGGCGGGCTGGCGGTGATCATCCTACCGGCCCCGGGCGGCGAAGCGCCGGCCTGGTTGCGCGCGATCATGATCTCAAAGCCGCCGCTCGTGCCGATGGCGATCATCGCCAGCCTGTTGATCGCGCTGGTTGCCCACCTGCTGGTGATGCGTACCACCTTCGGCGTGCTGATGCGCGGTGTCGGCGGCAATGCCCGGTCGGTCGGGCGCGCCGGCTGGTCGGTGCTGTGGATCAAAGGTGCGACCTACGCGGCGGCCGGTTTCTTCGCCATCCTGTCGGGCATCGCACTCGTCGGCCTCGCCACCTCGGCGGATGCCAATATCGCGCTTCGCTACACGCTGCTGTCGATCGCCGGCGTCATTCTCGGCGGCGGTGAGTTCGTCGGTGGACGCGTCTCTCCGGTTGGTGCCGTCATCGGTGCGCTGACGCTGACGCTGGCCGGTTCCTTCCTGTCCTTCCTGCGCATCTCGCCGGACTGGCAGATCGGCGCGCAGGGGGCCATCCTGATCATCGTGCTCGGCCTTCGGCTGGCGCTCAACCGTCGCGGGCAGGAGGAGAAGCAGCCATGAACCGCCTGACCGCTCTTACGCGCAAGCCCTGGATCTGGTCGTTCGTCGCTGCCATTGCGACGTGGATCGTCACGGTGCTGTTTACCGGCGGCGCCAGTTCGGCCGGCCTATCCCAGGCCGCCCTTACCTTCGGCGCCTTTTCCATCATCGTCGGTCTCGGCCAGATGCTGGTGATCACCCTTGGGCCGGGCAATGTCGATCTCTCGGTGCCGGCGACGATGACGCTTTCGGGGACCATTGCACTGAAGCTGATGGACGGACAGGACTCGCTGATCCTTCTCGGCCTGCTGGTTTCCTTGCTGACCGGCGTCGTGGTCGGCATACTCAATTACGCGCTGATCAAGCTGCTGCGCATTCCGCCGATCATCGCCACGCTGTCGATGAGCTTCATCGTCCAGTCCTCGGCGATCTGGTACAATCGCGGCCTCAGGATCAAGCCGCCGGAAATGCTGGCTCAGTTCACCACCTCGACCACGCTCGGCATTCCCAATATCGCGCTCGTGGCGCTTGTGCTGTCCGTCGCGGTGTGGTGGCTGCTGGATCGGGCGATCTTCGGTCGCTGGATATCGGCGATCGGCCAGAGCCGTTTCGCCGCGCGCATGGCCGGTATCCCGGTCGACGGCTCGCGCCTCCTCACCTACGTGCTGTGCGCTGTGCTCGCGGCCACCTGCGGTTATCTGCTGGCCAGCTTTTCCGGCGGCGCCGCGCTCAACATGGGATCGGAATATTTGCTGATGTCGATCGCCGTGGTGGTGATCGGCGGCTCGGCGGTCGCCGGCGGCAATTCCAACGTGCCGGGCATCTGGGGTGCCTCGCTCTTCATGTTCCTGGTCGTCTCGATGCTCAATACCTATGGCTTCGGCGCAGGCGTGCGCCTGATCCTCACCGGCCTGATCATCTTCACCGTCATCCTGCTCGCTAGCCGTCCCCAACGGGGCGCGCGATGACGCATCGTTTCATTCCATTTTTCAGTCTTTCGGGAATACGGCCATGGTGACTGTCCCTTCATCGATCTACGAGATCAGAGATCCGCGGTTCCGGCAGTTGATCGTGCCGAGCGCCGGGCTCGATGAACTCTATTCGGATTGCCGCTGGGCGGAGGGTCCTGTGTGGTTCGCCGATCTCAACTGCCTGTTGTTCAGCGACATCCCCAACCAGCGCATGCTTCGCTGTTCGCCCGGCGGGGAGGTTTCGGTGTTCCGCGAGCCGTCCAATTTCACCAATGGCAACACCCGCGACCGCCAGGGCCGGCTGATCTCCTGCGAGCATGGCGCGCGCCGCGTGACGCGCACCGAAGTCGACGGAAGCGTGACGGTGCTTGCCGAAAGCTATCGGGGCAGACGGCTCAACTCGCCGAACGACGTGGTGGTACGATCGGACGGCAGCATCTGGTTCACCGATCCGACCTACGGCATCCTGTCCGACTATGAGGGCTATCGCGCCGAGCCCGAGCAGCCGACGCGCAATGTCTATCGCCTCGATCCGGCAAGCGGCGTGCTTTCGTCCGTCGTCGACGATTTCCGCCAACCGAACGGTCTGGCCTTTTCGCCCGACGAGACGATGCTCTATGTGGCGGATAGCGCCAGAAGCCACGACGAGTCGGCGCCGAGCCATATCCGTGTCTTCGACGTCGAGGACGGCACCCGCCTGGTGAACGGTCGGGTGTTCTGCGACCTCGACAACGGCATTCCCGACGGATTGCGCACCGATGCGGCCGGCAATGTCTGGACCAGCGCCGGCGACGGCGTGCATTGCTTCGCGCCAGACGGCGCGCTGCTGGGCAAGATCCTGGTGCCGCAGACGGTCGCCAACCTGACCTTCGGTGGGCCGCGTCGCAACCGGCTCTACATCACCGCGACGCGCTCGCTCTATGCGGTCTACACCACGGCCACCGGCGCCCAGTATCCATGAGCAAGGGCGCCCAAGCGCGCACCGGACTTCACGTCTTCGCATCGTTTCTGGAAGGGAGCCCCGGCCATGAATGCCGCCATTTCGCCGATCATCATCCTCAACCCCGCCGATGACGTCGGCGTCGCCCGCAAGGCGATTGCCGCCGGCGCGCCGGCCGGGCCGGAGGGACTGGTGGCCAAGGTCCAAATCGGACGCGGCCACAAGATCGCCCTTCACGCCATTGCCAAGGGTCAGGAGGTGCTGAAGTTCGGCCAGGTCATCGGGGTTGCGTCCGAGCCGATCGAGGCGGGCGCACATGTGCACCTACACAATCTGGCGATGATCGAATCGCACCACGCCTACGAGTTCGGCGGTGTCCCCGGCCCGGATCTCTTGCCACTGGCTGAGCGGCGCACCTTCATGGGCTTCGACCGGGGGGCGGGTGGCGTCGGCACCCGCAACTACATCGGTATCATTTCATCGGTGAACTGTTCGGCGACCGTCTCGCGCTACGTGGCGGAGCATTTCAATCGGCATCACGGACTCGAGGGTTTTGCCAATGTCGATGGCGTGGTGGCGCTGACCCATGGCAGCGGCTGCGCCATCAACACCAAGTCCGAGGGTTACGAAATCCTGACGCGGACCATCCAGGGCTATGCCCGCCATCCCAATTTCGGCGGCATTCTGATGATCGGCCTCGGCTGCGAGACCAACCAGATCGCCCCCATCCTGGAGCATTACAAGCTGGCCGAAGGCGCGTTGCTGAGGACGATGACGATCCAGCATACGGGTGGCACGCGCAAGACCATCGAGGCGGCCTGCGAGGCGATCGAGGAAATGCTGCCCCTCGTCAACGCAGTCGGCCGCACGCCGCAGCCGCTCTCCGGCATCAAGCTTGCGCTCGAATGTGGCGGATCGGATGGCTATTCAGGCATTTCAGCCAATCCGGCACTCGGTTTTGCTTCCGATCTGCTGGTCCGGAACGGAGGTACGTCGGTGTTGGCCGAGACGCCGGAAATCTACGGCGCCGAGCATTTGCTGACGCGTCGCGCGGTCAGTCCGGCGGTTGCCCAGAAGCTTCTCGATCGGATCGAATGGTGGCGCAACTACACGGCGCGAAACGGTGACGAACTCAACAACAATCCCTCCTTCGGCAACAAGCTCGGCGGGCTCACCACCATCCTCGAGAAATCGCTGGGGGCGGTCGCCAAGGGCGGCTCCATGCCGCTGTCGGCGGTCTACGAATATGCCGAGATGATCACCGAACCCGGCTTCGTCTTCATGGATACGCCCGGCTATGACCCGGTCGCGGTGACGGGCCAGGTGGCGGGTGGCTGCAATGTCATCTGTTTCACCACCGGCCGCGGCTCGGTCTCCGGGTTCAAGCCGGCACCCTGCATCAAGATCGCCACCAATTCCGAAATGTACCGCCACATGCAGGAGGACATGGACCTCAACTGCGGCGACATCGTCACCGGCGATGATACCATCGAGGCGGCGGGCCGGCGGATCTTCGAGGCGGTGATTGCCGTTGCCTCGGGCAAGAAGACCCGCAGCGAGGAATTCGAATACGGCGACAACGAGTTCGTGCCGTGGCAGGTCGGGGCGGTCACCTGAGAGGGCTCACCGCCGGCGTCGCTGTTGCCGGATTGAAGGTTGGCGGCGACCTTGGAGGTTAGAGCGTAAGACGGGCCAATCGTCGATCGGCCCGTCCAAAAGTCGCGTCTCAGGCTGCCAGTCTGGCGCCGTCCAGCGGGATCTCGACTTCGATCTCCAGGATCGAAACGTGCTGGTCGCGCTCCATGGTGATGTGAACCTTGTCGCTATCGACCTGCACGTGCCGAGCGATTACCGCGAGGATCTCCTCGCGAAGCACGGCGACGAGATCGGAACCAGCCGAGGCGCGCTCATGGGCGAGAAGGACCTGCAGGCGCTCACGCGCGGTCGGTGCCGACTTCTGTTTGCGGAACAGGCTGAAAATGCTCATGCTGCCCTCCGTGCGAAAAACTTGCCGAAGAGCCCCCGCTTCTCGCCGGGGATCTCGATCGGCACTTCCTCGCCGCAAAGCCTGCGCGCCGCGTCGAAATAGGCGAGCGCCGGTGCGCTACGGGCATCGGCAAGGGTGACCGGTGCGCCGATGTTGGAGGCACGCAGAACATCCATGCTTTCCGGAATGATGCCCAGAAGCGGAATCGACAGGATCTCCAGGACATCCTCGACCTTGAGCATGTCGCCGCGCTGGGCCCTGTTGGCGTCGTAGCGGGTCAACAGCAGGTGCTTTTCCATGCGCTCGCCCTGTTCGGCCTTGACGGTCTTGGCGTCGAGCAGGCCGATGATGCGGTCGGAGTCTCGGACCGAGGAAACCTCCGGATTGGTAACCACGACGGCCACGTCGGCATGGCGCATGGCCAGCGTCGCGCCGCGCTCGATGCCGGCGGGGCTGTCGCAGATGACCCAGTCGAAATAGCGACGCAGATCGTTGATGACCTGTTCCACGCCCTCGGGCGTCAGGTTGTCCTTGTCCCGGGTCTGGGAGGCGGGCAGCAGGAAGAGCGTGTCCACGCGCTTGTCGCGGATCAGCGCCTGCTGAAGCTTGGCGTCGCCCTGGATGACATTGACCAGATCATAGACGACCCGGCGTTCCGCACCCATGACCAGATCGAGATTGCGCAGGCCGACGTCGAAGTCGACCACTACGACCTTCTCGCCACGCTGCGCGAGCGCGGCACCCAGTGCGGCGCTCGAGGTTGTCTTGCCAACCCCGCCCTTGCCGGACGTGACGACGACTACCTTCCCCATCTTCATCTCCTGTTCTTGGCCTTTCCGGCTCAATTGAGTTTGTCTGCCTTGAGCGTCTCGTCGTCGAGCCACCACTGCACGGGTTGTCCGCGAAGCTCCGGCGCCATGTCCTCGGCCATCTTGTAGATGCCGTCGATGGCCACCAGCTCGGCTTCGAGCTTGCGGCAGAAAATACGGGCCGATGCGTTGCCGAGCGATCCAGCCATGGCGCGTCCGCGCAGGGCGCCATAGATGTGAATGGAACCGCCGGCAATGACTTCGGCGCCCGAGGCGACCGAGCCGATCACAGTCACGTCTCCGTCGGCGAAGGTGACCGACTGGCCCGAACGGACGGGTTCGCGGATGATCAGCGACTGGAGCGCCTGACGGGTGACAGGCGGCTCCTCGGCCTTCGTCTCCGTAGCCGGCGAAACTTCAGCCGATTCGCTTGTGGCCACTTCGAAATCGGCAGCCGGGCGGCCCCCCTTCAAGGCGGGCGGCATTCCGGGTTCGATCAGCGAAGGCCGTCCGCCCTCGATCCCCATGACGCTGACATTGCGGGTGCGAAGCTCCGCCAGCAGATCCTTCAACTGGGGACGATCAATGGCCAGATCCGTGACGTCGAGGACGACGGGGCGGCCAAGGAAGAAGCCCGCCGAACGCGCGGCGAGATCGTCCAGCCTTGCCAGCCACTCGTCGAGCGGCAGATCGGGCGAGAGTACGACCGCCATAAAGGAGCGGCCCTTGATACGGATCGAGCGGGCGTCTGTTAGCACTTTGGTCATCTGGGTTAATGATTGGTTAGCCTTGCTAGCCTCCCCATGGTTAACAAAGCGTTAACGCGCTTCCGCGGGGAGCGCGGGCCAGAAAGTTTTTGCCTGCTTGGGGGGCATGAGGAGGTCGATCGACCGGGTGGGGATGACGGTCATTCACAGGACATCGAAATCCCTGCACGACCGCGCTGCTGCCTGAAGAAGCCGGCGGTTCGCCTAAGAGCCGTCGGCCTGGGAAGGGGATGATTCGCCATCCCGGCGGCGATCAGCGATGATCGACGTTCTGGTCTGCCAGGATCGCCTGTCACCTGAGGTGCTGGTCAGGCCGCCGACGGGCGTGGCGTCGTCTTCGCTTTCACTTCAGGGAATCGCTGTCGCGCCCACGCCACCAATACCAGGCGAGGTATTTTGCCTTCCGGTCCGGCTGGCGGGCCTTCAGAAAGCTTCGGATGCTGCGCAATTCCTTCTTTTCACACGCGGCCCAGATGAAGGTCTCGGCATCGAGCGAGGCGATCGCCGCCATCGCCTCGTCGGCTAGCACCGTCATCGCACCGGCCGGATAGCGGGCGCGATGAAGCCAGCGCACCTCGAGCGATCCCTGGGTGGGAAGCGGTTGCTCCTCCGCCTCGTCCTCGACCTCGATGATCGCCCGCAGGCGCGTGCCGGGTTCCGCCTCGGCGGCTATGCGGGCAATCGCCGGCAGCGCCGTTTCGTCGCCGGCGAGGAAGATCGACTGGGCCCGAGGATGGCCTCCGCCACCGGGGCCCAAAAGCGCTACCTTGTCGCCGGGCAGGGCGTCGCGGGCTAAATCCGCGCGGGGGGTGCGCACGCCCGGCGCCGGATGCTGAAGAATGTCGATCCACAATTCGCGGCGTTCGACATCGACGGCGCGGATGGTGTAGACGCGGGCGAGAAGCGCGTCTTGTCCTTCCGGCCAGGCAAGGCGCCCGTCGGCGCGAATGCCGGGCCAGACCGGCGGCCTGCCCCTTGGCGGGACGAGAAGACGGACGTGGATGTCACCGTCGATATAGGGGGACACATCGGCGCAGGCGACTTTGACCCGACGCATGCGAGGGGTTACATCCTCGGCCGAGACGACGATCGCCTCCTGGAGATTGGCCAATCTGGTCTGCGGCGGCGGCTCGGACCAGCTCAGTTCGAACGGGTCTTCCCCGGCGAAATAGAACAGGTGTTCGGCCAGCATGGTGCGGGTCAGTTGCAGCGCCTCCGCCGTGGGGCAGGCAAGCTCGATCAGCAGCCTGTCACCCTCGGCGCGGATGCCGGCGGAGCCGATCTCGCTGTTCAGCAGGACATGGTTCTCGTTCCTCTGGACGTCGGAATGCTCGACGAAATGCTCGCAGATCTCGTCGAGCATTCCGGCGACATCCTTCGGCAGCGCGGTGCCGGAAAGCCTGAATTGCTGGGTGCCAGTCATGGCTGGTGCTCCTTGTGAATGCGCTTGAGGCGGGGTCGTCGATCGGGTCTTCAACATGGCGGATCGCTCGTCATGCGGTGCCGGCCTATCGGCAGCATGATCGGCCTGCCGGAGGTCGGATCGGTGATGATGCGGCTTTCGAGGCCGAAAACCTCGCGGACGGTCTGTTCGTTCAAAACGTCTTCGGGCCGGCCGGCGACATGCAGGCGCCCACCTTCGATCGCCACGAGATGATCCGCATAGCGGGCGGCGAGATTGAGGTCGTGCAGCACCATGACGATCGTCGTGCCGCGGGTGTGGTTGAGGTCGGTCAGTAGGTCGAGGACCTCGACCTGATGGCTGATGTCGAGGAAGGTGGTGGGTTCGTCGAGCAGAAGGATTTCCGTCTGCTGCGCCAGCGCCATGGCGATCCACACCCTTTGGCGTTGACCGCCGGAAAGCTCGTCCACCGGCCGATCCGCGAGATCGGCGGTCTTGGTCGCGTTGAGGGCGCCCGCCACCGCCTCGTCGTCCTGGCGCGTCCAGCGCGAGAACATGCCCTGGTGGGGATGGCGGCCGCGGCTGACGAGGTCGGCAACGGTGATCCCTTCGGGCGCAATGGGAGACTGCGGCAGGAGCCCCAGCGTTCGCGCCAGCTCGCGGGTCGGGGTCCGGTGGACCGACTTGCCGTCGAGCAGGACGTGGCCCTGGCGCGGTGCGATCAGTCGCGACATGGTGCGCAGCAGGGTCGACTTGCCGCAGGCATTGGCGCCGACGATCGTGGTGATCTTGCCGGGTGGGACGGCAAGGCTCAGTTCGTCGAGAACGAGCGTTTCGCCGTAGCCTGCCGAAAGCGCGCTCGCGGTGAGGGTGTGTGTGGTCATGGCGACCCTCCCGTCCTGTTGACCCGAATGATGAGATAGATGAGGTAGGGCGCGCCCAGGGCCCCGGTCACCACGCCCACGGGATAGCGGGCCGGCAGAAGGAACTGCCCGCAATAGTCGCCGACGAGAACCAGCGTCGCGCCGACCAGCGCCGAGGGCACCAGCAGCGAACCGCCGCTGCCGACCATGCGGGCGGCAATCGGGCCAGACAGGAAGGCGACAAAGGCGATCGGGCCGGCGACCGCCGTTGCGATCGAGATCACGCCGACCGCCGAGACGATGACGAGGACGCGGGTGGCGGAAACATTAACGCCGAGGGCCGCTGCCATGTCGTCCCCCAGTCTCAGCGCCTCCAGGTCGCGCGTGCGGGAAAGCAGCAGGCCGCCGAACAGCATCAGTCCCATGAGGAGGGGCAGGGCTTGGTCAAGCTGCGCTCCGTTGACGCTGCCGGTCAGCCAGCGCATCGCCTCCTGCAGGGTCCAGGTCGGTGCGCGCGACAGGAGATAGGCGGTGATGCTCTCCAGCATGGCGGAAACGCCGATGCCGACGAGGATGAGGCGCGTTCCGGCGACGCCGTTTTGAAACGATAGTCCGTAGACCAGCACGGCGACGCCGAGGCCCGCAATGACGGCAAAGACGGACACGACCGGCCCGTCGAGCGAGAGCACGACGATGGCGAAGACGGCAGCCGTGCTGGCGCCCGAGCTGATGCCGATGATGTCCGGGCTCGCCAGCGGATTGCGCAGCATGGTCTGGAAGGCAACGCCGCCCAGGCCGAAGCTTGCGCCGGCGAGGATCGACAGGACCGCACGGGGCAGCCGCAGCTGGCCGACGGCAAAGGCCACGCCCGGCAGGTCTTCCCCCAAGAGGACGCGAATGACGTCTGCCGGTGGCGTGAAGGACTGCCCGCGCGTGAGGGTGAGCGCGAACATGGCGACCAGAACGACAAGAAGACCAAGGACGACGACCATGAGCCCGCGCGCGCGGTGGCGGCCTGCAGCGATCCCGTCGGTGGATGCCAAGCGCAATGTCACAAGTCCCGAACCCTCTGCCGTCTGACGATCCAAATGAAGAAGGGTGCTCCGACCAGAGCGGTGACGATGCCGACGTCGAGTTCGGCGGGTCGCGCCAGGACGCGCCCCAGTACGTCTCCCGCCAGCAGCAGGCAGGCGCCGCCAAGGGCCGAGAACGGCAAGAGCCAGCGATGATCGACGCCGACGAACAGGCGGCAGACATGCGGCACGACCAGGCCGACGAAGCCGATCGGGCCGCAGATCGCCGTCGTCGCGCCGCACAGAAGGATGGCGCCGAGGGCGGCGACAGCGCGGGCCACGGCGACGCGCTCGCCAAGCCCGGCCGCCAGATCGTCGCCCAGCGCCAGCGAGTTCAGTTTCCTGGCCGACAAGAGGCTGATGGCAAAACCGACCAGCAGGAAGGGGAGAACATGGGAAATACGCTCGAAGGTCGCCCCTCCGACACCGCCGACCTGCCAGGCGCGTATGCCGCCGGCTATGTCGTTCCTGGGCAGGACCACGGCGATCACCAGCGAGGCGAAGGCGATCGAGGTGGCCGCGCCGGCAAGGGCGAGCTTGAGAGGGGTTGCGCCGCCACGTCCGAGGGAGCCGATGGCGTAGACGAAGACGGCGGAGCAGGCCGCGCCGAGAACGGCTACCCAAATATAGGCATAGGCCGAGGTCATGTTGAACCAGGCGACGGCAATTACGACGGCCAGCGAAGCGCCCATGTTGACGCCGAGAATGCCCGGATCGGCAAGCGGATTGCGGGTCACGCCCTGCATGACGGCGCCGGCAAGACCAAGCGCCGCTCCGGCGACGAGCGCGAGCGCCGTGCGCGGAATTCGCATGGCAACCGCTGCCTGGCCGATGCTGTCGGCCTGTCCGTGCAGCGCGGCAAGAATGTCGGACCAGGCGACGTCGCGCGTGCCGATCGCAAGGGACATGGCACATAGCGTGGCGACGGCGACGATCATTGCCGCCAGCCCGAGGGATTTCATGCGGTTTGATCGCGCCGGGACGGCGGCAGGCGCGATGGACGTGAATTCTCCGGCGGTCATTTCGTCCTTCGGGCCGCTTCGGCAAGCAAGGCTACATAATCCTTGAGTACCCAGGCGATCGACAGCGGCGTGGGATTGGCTGCCGTGCCCACAGGATCCCTGCCGAGTGTGACCACGGCGTTATGGGCGACGGCGGGCATGCGGGCGAGAAGCGGGTTGGCGCTCATCGCTTCGACGAGTCGGCGATCGCCATAGGTCACGACGATGTCGACGTCATCAAAGGCGTCGATGCGTTCGGCGCTGATCGATCCGGAAAAGCTGTTGCCCGCCGAGGCGTCGGCAACGCTCTTCGGGGTTGCGAGGCCGAGATCCTTGAAGAACCTGACCCGCGTGTCGTGGGTGGTGTAGAAATTGACCATGCTGAGGTCGGTGGCGTCGAGATGGGTGACGAACATGGCCGACTTGCCCCGGAGTTCGGGATGCCGGGCGACTTCGGCTGAAATCCTCGCCTCGGTCTCGGCGATCAGCGCTTCGCCCTCGCCCGCCATGCCGAGGCCGGCGCTGTTGAGGCGGATCATGTCGCGCCAGTCTGTCGACCACGGCGCTTGCGGATAGGCGACGACGGGGGCGATCCGACTCAGCGTATCGTAGTCGGCCTGGCTCAGGCCCGAATAGGACGCCAGGATCACGTCGGGCTCGGTGGCGGCGACAGCCTCGAAATCGATGCCATCGCCCTCATCGAACAGGACCGGCGTGTCGGCCTTCAGTTCGGACAGCCGCTTTGCCACCCAGGGGAGCAGCCCGTCGCCGTCGTCATCGCCGAAATTGGCGGCGGCGAAACCGACAGGAACGATGCCGAGCGCCAGGGGGACCTCGTGGTTGGCCCAGGCGACGGTTGCCACCCGCTCGGGTTTTTTCGCGATGACGGTCGTCCCGAGCGCGTGCCGGATCGTCACCGGGAAGACGGCTTCCCCAGCGCCGGCGCCACCTGCCGCAAGGAACGGCAGGCATGGAGCGACCAGAAACAGGCACAAGCGGAGGAACAAGGACATCCGTCAACTCTCGACATTTTTTAAGTTGACTTTCACTGTCAGCTTCATCAGGCAAGGTCAAGCATGTTGCCGGGCGTGCCGCGGAGGGGAAATGAACTTTCCGGGGAATCCTACAAAACAGGGAAAAACTACAATACCGGACAAAAACTCTCAAGTTAAAAGCCCCTTGAAGGGGATATCGGACAGTCTCTGCCGTTTTCAGCGAACCGAGAGGGGATCTCGTTTGCCGGGACGGGCGGAGCAACGCCCAGGCGATGTTCTCCCGACCCGCACATTCGGCCAGGCCGGCGCCCCTGCCGGCTGACGGCATTGGACACGTCAAGACATTGTGGAACCAGACATGGCAAGAGTAAGAACAGCCGGAAACCCGGGACAGGTTTCCATCCGCTACCGTAGCGCAATCCTTTTGGGCTGCACGGCACTGGTCGCCTTCACCCCCGCCGCGTCGAAGGCCGAGGAGGCGGAAGGCGCGAACGGTTCCACCGTTCTCGAGACGATCACCGTGCAGGGCGGTGCCAGCGGCAGCGACGACGATTCGAAGACGATCGTCGCGACGAAGACCACGGGCGTCGGCAAAATGCCGACGGATATCCTGGTGGCGCCCGCATCCGTTTCCGTCATCACGGCCAAGGAAGTGCAGGAGCGGGGCGCCGATAGCGTCGAGCAGGTCGTGCAATACACATCCGGCGTGGTTACCGACTATTACGGCTCGGACGACCGTTTCGACTATTTCAAGATCCGTGGTTTCACGCCGTTCACCTATCGTGACGGGATGGTCGTCGGCAGAACCTGGAGCGGCATCCGCGAAGAGCCTTATGCCTTCGAGCGCATCGAAGTGCTGAAGGGCGCCAATTCCACCGGCTTCGGGGTTTCCGATCCGGGCGGGTCGGTGAACTATGTGACCAAGACGCCTAAGAGCGAGCGCTTCGGCGAGGTCTATGGCACGGGCGGCTCGTTCTCGCACAAGGAGGGCGGCTTCGATTTCGGTGACAACCTCACCGAGGACGATACCCTGTCCTACCGGCTGACCGGCAAGTTCCAGCGCTCTGACGCCGAGTATGATTATTCTCAGGACGACGAGAACTTCATCATGGGCGGCCTGACCTGGCGTCCGACCGACATGACCAGCCTGACCTTCGTCTTCGATCATCTGGACCGGGACGGTACGCCCAGTGGCGGCGGCCATCCGCGGGGCACGGATTTCGACAGGGACAGCTTCTTCGGTGAGCCGGACTACAATTACGATACGACGAACAGGAACACCTACAGTGTCATGTTCGACCACGATTTCGGCAACGGCCTGACCTTCAATTCCAATGCGCGCTACAGCAAGTCCGACACCGGATTCGGCTACGCCTATATCTGGGATGCGCTGGGTGCCAACGACCCGGCCGATAGCCTGGTGAACCGCTCCTACTTCGGCAGCGACAAGTCGACCGAGCAGTTCATCATCGACGCGCATGCGCTTTACGAGACGAATATCAACAACGTCGAAAGCCGCACGCTTGTCGGCGCCGAATACAACAAGTTCGACGCGGTCGGCAGCAACTACTACGTCGCCGCTCCTGCCATCGACTTCGAGAACCCGGTCTATTGGGGCGGTCCCGGCGCGCTTTCGCCCTATAGCAGTACGGAAAGCAACCAGAAGACCAAGGCGATCTATCTCCAGCAGGACCTGACCTTCTTCGACAAGCTGACCGCGAGCGTCGGTCTGCGGAACGACTGGCTTGACCTCAGCGAAACGGATCGGCTGGCAAACACCACGGACAGCGGTGACTATAGCGAAATGACCAAGCGTTTCGGCCTGTCCTACAAGATCACCGAGGAACTGGCGGTCTATACCAGCTATGCCGAATCCGTCGCGCCGCCGAGCACCGGAACCGAGCCGACGGTCGGCAAGCAGTATGAGGTCGGCGTCAAGTATCGGCCGGATGCCTTCCCGGGCCTCATCACCGCGTCGGTCTACGATCTGACGATGGAGAACATCACGACCTATGAGGCGCCCGTCTACCTGCCGGCAACGGTCGAGAAGATCCGCCATCGCGGCCTCGATCTCGAGGCCAAGGTGGAGGTGACGAACAATGTCAACGTGATCGCCGCCTATTCCTACATCGATTCCCAGATCGTCGAGAAGGGTGGGGCCTATGACGGCAACCGTTTCGCCCAGGTGCCGGAGCACCTGGCATCGCTGTGGGGCACCTACACGCTGGAAGGCGATGGACGGCGCGGCGACATGACCTTCGGGCTGGGCGCTCGCTATATCGGCTCGTACTATTTCGACAACGCCAATACCCGCGAGTCGGACGGCGCCGTGGTCTTCGATGCCGCCTATACCTACAAGGTCCAGGAGAACACGACCTTCCAGTTGAACGTCAGCAATCTGTTCGACGAGAAGCACATCGCCAATGATGACGGTGGGGCCTACTACTACAATCCGGGTCGCACGATCTACGCGACGCTGCGCCAGACCTGGTAAGCGGTCGGTCCCGCCCGAATGGTTTCGGGCGGGACCTTGTTTTTCACGCCGTCGCTTGCGCGCGACGCCAGGTGGCGGGGGTCTGGCCGACGACCTGGCGGAACACCTTGGTCAGGTGGGCCTGGTCGCAAAAGCCGAGTTGGGCCGCGATGTCGACGAGGCTGAGGTCGCCTTTGACCAGCAGCGCCTGCGCCGCCTCGACGCGCCTGCCGAGTTGCCATTGTAGCGGCGTCTTACCCGTCGTCTGCCGGAAGACGGTGGAAAACCAGCTTTCCGAGAGGCCGACGACCTCTGCCATTTCGGCGACCGTCATGCGTCGATCCAGGTTAGCGTTGACGCATGACACCAGCTTGTTCATCTGCGCCTGGGTCAGCCTGCCATTGGCGGCTTCTCCTTCGTCAAGGGGAATATCCAGCAAACCGGTAACAATGCTGCCGACCAGGCTTTCGGCGTAGACCGGATGTCGCCTCGGTTTCGAAACTTCCTCGACGACGAGGCTCGCCAGTGTGGCGATGGGCCCGACATCCTCGATCTCCACGGGACGGCGGGCAACCGAGCGGGCCACCGAACCGCCCACCGAAGGCGTCAGGAAGCGCAGCAGGCGGTCGCTGTGCAGATGCAGGTCGAGATGCGAGAAGCGATGCGGGCTGGTAAATCGCGTCCACAGCGGAACCCCGGCCGGCACGTAAAGCGCGCGGGTCATCGGTCGATCATGCTGGCCGAAGCCGCTCTCCCGATTCGACATCCGGATATGCGGCGAAACCTCGTTGAAGAAGATCACGATGCGCGGGTCGGGCGAGAGGTAATACGCGTTGGCCCCGGCTTGTGCCTCCGCGTCCCAGAACACGCCGACAAGCCCCTCCAGTCCAAGCCATTTGGCCGGAGCCAGGGGCTGGATTCCATCGGTCCGGCACGTCATCGAGTGTTGATAGGTCACTTCGGATATGGTCTCCGCCTTACGAGATACAGGGCATGCCCCGGGAGCGATGCACGGGCTCGGCTCGTCCGGAGGATTGTACCTTCAATGATCACCCGGCGGACTGGTTGGCGCTCAGGACACCCGTGTCCGATTATCCTGAACGGAATTATCATGTTTGTGAAGGATGACAAGTGTTCCTGCGGCGGGTGACGCCGGGCAGGACCTTGTGAAATTTCGATGACGATATTGGAAAAACACTGAAACGCCTCTCAAGCGGCTGACACGCTGAGCCCCTAAAGACATCGCCGAGCGTGCCGGCTTCGCTCCAGATCCGGCTGCAATCCCGCGTCGACAAGGTGTCAGCCCCATGAAAATCGTCCAGATCAGCGACACGCATTTCAGTCCGTCCAAGCCACACTTCAACGGCAACTGGGAGCCCATTCGCCGCTGGATCGAGGAGGTCAAGCCGGATCTCGTCGTGCATACCGGAGACCTCACCATCGACGGCGCCGACCAGGAGGATGACATCGTCTTCTCCATGGCGCTGCTCGGCGAACTCGATGTGCCCGTGCTCGTCGTTCCCGGCAATCACGATGTCGGCCATATGCCCGGTTCGCACCAGCCGATCGACGATGCCCGGCTCGAACGCTGGCGCCGGCTGGCCGGGCCGGATCGCTTCGCCAAGGACATCGGCAATTGGCGGATCATCGGGCTCAACAGCCTGCTCGTCGGTTCGGGCCATGCGGAGGAACAGGCGCAGTTCGACTGGCTCGTCGAGATGCTGGAAGGCCGCGAGGGCCGGCGCGTGGCGATCTTCGCCCACAAGCCGCTGTTCGTCGACGATCCGGCCGAGGGCGATACCGGCTATTGGGGTGCGGCCCCCGCGGCACGCCAGCGCCTGTTCGATCTCATCGCCGCGCATGACGTGGCACTCTATGCCAGCGGTCATCTGCACTGGAGCTGGCAGGGCGCGCTTGGCGACACGCAGCTCCTCTGGGCGCCGCCGACCTCCTTCATCATCGACAAGCTGGAACGGGAAATGCCGGGCGAGCGTCTCGTCGGTGGCGTGATCCATCATCTCGGCGACGACGTGACCAGCGTGATCGTCGCGGTTCCTAGCATGATCGCCCATGTGCTCGACGAGGTGATCGACGAGGTCTATCCGCGCGCCACGGCGGCGGCTCCGGGGGAGGCAGCCGAATGAGCGCGTTCAGCCTTCGCGACATCAACAAGTCCTATGGCGGCAACAGCATCCTGAAGGGCGTCAGCTTAGAAGCCGAGGCGGGCGAGTTCATTGCGCTGGTCGGGCCGTCCGGCTGCGGCAAGAGCACGCTTTTACGCATCGTCGCCGGCCTCGACCATGCCGATCGCGGCGAAATCGTCATCGGTGGCGAGGATGTGTCGGCAAGGGCGGCGGGCGATCGCAACATCGCCATGGTGTTCCAGTCCTACGCGCTCTACCCGCATCTGACGGCCGGCCAGAACATTGCCGTGCCGCTCGCCATGCGCCGCCTGTCGACGGCCGGGCGTCTGCCGTTGATTGGCGGCATGCTGTCGGGCCAGCGGCAGATCCGCGCCGATATCCAGCGCCAGGTGCAGGACATGGCAACCTCGCTGAAGATCGACCACCTGCTCGACCGCAAGCCCGGGCAGATGTCGGGCGGCCAGCGCCAGCGCGTGGCGCTTGCTCGCGCCATGGTACGCCATCCGAGCGTGTTCCTGATGGACGAGCCGCTGTCGAACCTCGACGCCAACCTGCGCGTCCATGCGCGCGGCGAGATCGTCGAACTGCACCGCAAGGCCGGCGTGCCGACGCTTTACGTCACGCATGACCAGTCGGAGGCACTGTCCATGGCCGACCGCGTCGCGGTGATGATCGGCGGACGCTTGCTGCAGCTCGACAGCCCGCGCCGGATCTATGACGATCCGGTCCATCTCGAAGTCGCCAAGTTCCTCGGCCAACCGCGCATCAATGTCCTGTCGACCGTGGTGGACGACAAGGGCCTCGTTCAGGCTGGCGACGTCCGCCTCGCGACCCGTCTCCACCTCAAGTCCGGTGCGCCGGTGACGGTCGCCTTTCGTCCGGAATTCGTGGCGCTTGCGCCCTCCGGTGAAGGAAGCCTACCGGCCAGCATCGAACGGCTGGAGTTCCTCGGCTCCGAAGTGGTGGTCTTCACCCGGCTGGCGGCCATGGACGGCATTGTCGTGGCCAAAATCGCGCCCGCCGAGGCGATCGGCCTTGCCGCCGGCCAGCGCATCGATGTGAAACTCGATCCTGCCACCATTCTGCTGTTCGACGAAAACGGCGAGCGGCTCTCGGCCACCGTCGCCATGGTCTCTTCCGAACGGTCGGAGGTCCTGCATGGCTAGTCTTGTCCTCGACGCCGGCCGGACATCGCCCGTCCGCTCCGCCGCCGAAGCGGCGAGGCGCCGCGAAGCCCGCATCGCCATCCTGCTTTCCGCTCCGGCCCTGCTGCTGCTTTTCCTCTTCATCATCCTGCCGACCATCGCGGTGATCTTTCTCGGCTTCACCGATTTCGAGCTCGGCTACGGCAGCTTCAATTTCGTCGGCTTCGAGAATTATGCCGACCTCCTGAAGGATCGCACATTCAAGAAGTCGCTGTGGAACACCACCGTCTATGCGGCGATCGTCGCGCCGGTGTCGATGGCGCTCGGGCTGGGCATCGCCCTGCTGATCGAATCCGAAGGCTGGGGCAAGAGCCTGTTCCGCACCGCCTACTTCCTGCCGGTCGCTTCGCTGCTGGTCGCCATGGCGACGGTGTGGCAATATCTCTTCCACCCGACCATCGGTCCGGTCAATGCAGCGCTGGCGATGATCGGCATCGACGGACCCAACTGGCTCGGCGCATCGAGCACGGTCATGACCAGCCTGTCGATCATCGGCATCTGGCAGGCGACCGGCTTCAACATGGTGCTCTTCCTCGCCGGCCTCTCGGCCATCCCGCGCGAGCTCTACCAGGCAGCCGAAGTCGACGGCGCGCGCTCGGCGCTCTCCCGTTTCCGCCTCGTCACCTGGCCGATGCTCGGGCCGACCACGCTGTTCGTCACCACCATCAGCATCATCAACTCGGTCAAGGTGTTCGAGACGGTGAAGACGCTGACCGAGGGCGGCCCCAACAAGGCCTCCGAGGTGCTGCTCTTCACCATCTACCAGGAAGGTTTTGTCTTCCTCAAGGTCGGCTATGCCTCGGCCATGACCGTCATCTTCCTGGCGATCCTCGTCTCCCTGATGTTCCTCCAATACCGCGTCATGGACCGGAAGGTGCACTACGCATGATGATGACCGACCGCTTCGCGCCCGGCCGCGTGCTCCGCCTCGCCCTCCTCTCGCTCGGCGCCATCGTGTTCCTCGCGCCCTACATCTTCATGATCTCGACCGCCGGCAAGGCGCAGAGCGAGATCTTCTCCTCCTCGCTGAACCTGATCCCGCAGACCTGGTCCTATGCGGAGAACTTCGCCAAGGCCTTCGGCCGGGTGTCGATGGGCGGGCTGCTGATGAACGGCGTCATCGTCTGTGCGCTGATCCTCGTGGTGCAGATCCTGGTGGCGATCCCTTGCGCCTATGCCATGGCCAAGCTGTCGTTCCGTGCGGCACGCCTGATGATGGCGCTGGTCATGCTCGGCCTTCTGGTGCCGATCCATGCAACCGCGCTGCCGCTCTATGTCGCCTTCGATCGGCTGTCGGTGCTCAACAGTTATTTCGCCCTGGTCGCGCCGTTCTCGATCTCGGTTTTTGCCATCTTCCTGTTCCTGCAGTTCTTCCGCGGCATTCCCGACGACCTGATCCATGCGGCCCGGCTCGACGGCATGTCCGAGGCCGGCATCGTGGCGCGCGTCGTGGTGCCCAATGCCTGGCCGGCGATCACCGCCTTTTCGATCTTCTCGGTCGTCGCCCACTGGAACGACCTGTTCTGGCCGCTGATCGTCGTCACAAACCAGAACTACGCCACGCCGCCGCTCGGCCTTCTCTACTTCCGCGCAGCCGAAGCCGGCGACGACTACGGCGCGCTGATGGCGGCCACCCTCATCATCACCCTTCCCCTCGTGCTCGCCTTCCTGCTCGCGCAGAAGCGCTTCGTCGAGGGTATCACCATGACCGGTCTGAAAGGCTGATCGGTCGCAACCCAAGGAGACCTGCGATGACCTACCTCAAGAAGGCGCTCGCTGCGGCAGCAGTGACGCTTGCCGTCAGCTTCCCGGCCCATGCCGAGACCACGCTCAACGTGCACTATCCGATGCCCGGCTTCTTCAAGGACGTGATGGACACGATCTCGAAGAAGTTCATGGAAGAAAATCCGGACATCAAGATCACCTTCGCCAATCCTTCGGATACCTATGAAGCCGGCATCCAGACCATCATGCGCCAGGCCGGCACGACCGAAATGCCTGACGTCACCTTCATCGGCCTCAACCGCCTGCGCATGGTCAACGAGCGCGACATCCTGGTCGACCTCGGCCCGTTCATGGCCAGGGACGGCAACATGGCCGAACAGGGCTTTTCCGACAACATCCTGAAGCTCGCCCAGGTCCAGGGCAAGCAGGTCGGCCTCGCCTTCGCCACCTCCAACCCGATCATGTATTACAATGCCGATCTCGTGCGCAAAGTCGGTGGCAATCCGGACCAGCCGCCGAAGACCTGGGACGAGGTGATCGCGCTGTCGTCGAAGATCAAGGCGCTCGGCGACGGCAATGAAGGCATCGACTTCCGCTGGCAGGGTGACGACTGGATGTTCTCGGCCCTGCTGTTCGGCGCCGGCGGCAAGATGCTGAACGACGACGAATCTGGCGTTGCCTTCAACGGTCCGGAAGGCGTCAAGGCCTTCGAACTGGTCGACCGCATGGTCAAGGAAGGCGGCCTTCCGGTGTTCACCAAGCAGGCCGGCGAACAGGCCTTCGTCGCCGGCAAGGTTGGCTTCGCCTTCCAGACCACCGGCGCGCTGCGCAACACCATCAAGAATGTCGGCGACAAGTTCGACCTGCGCACCGCCCATATCCCGCTGATCGATCCGGTCAACGGCAAGCTTCCGACCGGCGGCAACGCCGCCGTCATGCTGACCCGCGACGCGGAAAAGCAGGATGCCGCCTGGAAGTTCATCAAGTTCGCCGCCGGCCCGTACGGTGCATCGGTCGTCGTTCCCGGCACCGGCTACGTGCCGAACAACGAACTTGCTGCCAAGTCGCCGGACTATCTCGGCAACTTCTACAAGGAAAACCCGCTGTTCCGCGCCGGCCTCGAACAGATGCCGCTGATGCAGCCCTGGTACGCCTTCCCGGGTTCGAACGGCGTGAAGGTTACCCAGACGATCGTCGAGAACCTGTCGCGCGTGGTCGAGCAATCGGCCGAGCCGAAGGAAGCGCTTGATGACGCCGCCGCCGAAGTCGAAGGCCTGCTGCCGCGCAGCTAAGCCTGCCGCTTCGTTTCGGACGACCCGAATAAGGACGCGTCGCTCGCCTGAGCGGCGCGTCATGCCGCTGACAAAGTCATTGCGGCGTTTCATCATGCCGATGCTGAGTGGACGGCGCGGACCCCGGAGTTCCTCTTCTCCCCAGCGGGGAGAAGATGCCCGAAGGGCAGATGAGGGGGGCCGTTTCCACGGTCGCTGTGTCGGACTTGAGCGCGCTTTGGTGTGGGCTGTCCGCGGCAGCACGCGGTATGCTCCGGTCGCATTGTCAGGGGCTTCGCCCCCTCATCCGGCGCTACGCGCCACCTTCTCCCCGCTGGGGAGAAGAGGGCCGGACGCCGATCGCCTTACCAGAGACGAGTGAGGCAACTTGCCCCTTGTCAACGGTATGGCTTTTCTCAACCGTTTCCCATCGTCGCAAGACCCGGATCAGCAAGCCTGCTCGATGCGCCTTACCGTTCCGCCGGCGTTCAGCTTGTAGCCGAGCGTGAGGTGGCGGGGCGTCGCCGAGTTCTCGGCGATGTCGAGGAGCAGCGAGGCAGCCGTTGCGCCCATGCTGGCATCGGCCATCTCGATCGTCGTCAGCGGCGGATCGACGAGCCGGCCGATGGCAATGCCGTCGAAGCCGGCCACCGAGACGTCGCCGGGAACAGACAGTCCCTCGCGGCGAAGGGCGCTGATGACGCCCAAGGCGAGTAGGTCGTTCGAGGCAATGATTGCGGTCGGCCGGTGAAGCGATATCGCCTGGGCAAGATCGAGGTCGTCATAGCCGGTGGTGAAGGAGACCTGAAGCGCGTCGTTGATTGGCAGTGCGCCCGCCTCCATCGCGTCCCGGTAGCCCTCATAGCGCAGCCGGGCACGGTCGGAACTCTCGAAACGGCCGGCCACGAACAGGATCCGCCGATGGCCATGCTCGATCAGATGCGCGGTGATTTCGCGCCCCGCAAGCCGGTTGTCGGTGGTCACCGCGGCCGGAAAGCGCGCTGTCGGCAGGTTGTTGAGCAGCACGGTCGGCGGCAGGGAAGCGGGCAATATCGCCTCGCTCTTCACCGCATCGCAGACTGTGAGGATAAGGCCGGTCGGTTTTTCCGCCAGCAGGTAGTCGACCGCATCGGCCTCGCGTAACGGATCGTAGTCGGACTGGGCGATCAGCACGCCGTGGCCGGACACCCGCATGCGGTTCTGGATGCCGGACAGCGAGGCGGCGAAGACGGGATTGGTGATGCTGGGTATGAGTACGCCGATCACCGGCCGGCGACGTCCCGGCGGCAGGGTTCGCTCGATGCGGTGATAGCCGAGATCGGAGGCCGCCTTGCGCACGCGCCGGACCATGCCATCGCTCACCGGTCCGCTACGGTTGAGCACGCGGCTGACGGTGGCCATGGAGCAACCCGCTCGCGATGCGATTTCCTCGAGTGTCGACATTTGTTTCGCTCGCTATGTCGTTGCGAAAGTCAGGCAGGATTGCGGATCGTTCTTGATGGCAGCCGAAAAAAGGATCGGCTGACTGTCCTGAAACGCGATTGGCCGCCGTGTTCTCCGCGGCGGCCATGCATGTCTGCTTCGGCCGGACGATCACTCGGCGGCGATGGACTTCTGGCGATTGTTGAGCGCCATCAGCTTGCGGGCGCGCTCCAGGCTTTCCGGCTGCTCGGCGCGGTAACGGGCGCCGATTTCCATCATCGCGACCGTGCCGGGCAGGAAGTCGAGTTCGCTGAAAATGTCGTCCCAGTCGATGTCACCCCAGCCGAGCGGCATGTGCAGGTCGCCGATGCCCATCGCGGTGTTTTCCTGCAAGTGATAGCCCTTGTAGAAGCCCTGGGGGCGGCCGAAGCTGTCATGCAGGTGCAGATGGCCGGCAACCGGTGCCATGGCGGCGATCTGTTCGCGGAAGCTCAAGCCCCGATAGGTCGATTCGATATAGGCGTGGCTGAAGTCGATGAGGGCGACGACATTGGCGTGGTTGACCGCCTTCACCGTCTCGGCAACTTCGGCCGGCGTCTGACGATACTGGCCGGGCTCGGTGGTGAAGATGTTTTCGAGCGCGATGCGCACGCCATAAGGCTTGGCGAATTCGGCCAGTTCCACCAGGGCTTCGCGCTCGCGAAGGTCGGCTGCGGCCCGGTCGAAGATCTGCTCGGCGCGCAGGCAGCCGCCGTGCTGGACGAGGATGCGGGCATCGATCCGGTCGCAGATCTCGACCAGGGCTTTCGCCGCGTCGATCTGGTAGCGGCAGGTGGCCGGGTCCATGAAGTTGGACGAGACGAGGCCATGCACCGTGTAGCGGAAGTCGAACTGCTTGGTGAGGGCGACGAGACGCTCGGCGCGATCCTTGATGATGCGGCCGCCGGCGATCAGGTCGAGGGTGGTCACGCCCAGTTCGACCGTGTCGACGCCCATGTCGGCGAGCGCCCGAAGGTCTTCCCCGAGGCTTTGCGTTTCGCCGTTGTTCGAGGCGGCGTTGAAGCCGGTTGCGATGATATTGCTCATGTTTTCACTCCAGTTGCGTGTGGTTGGGGCCAAGGGTTCAGGCGGCGGCGATCTTGCCGCGCAGGTCAAGGGCGAGGTCGGGGCTGTCGGTGGTCAGGTGGCCGATGCCGCGCGCCAGCCATTTGCCGATCAGCGCCTCGTCGTTGAGCGTCCAGACGCAGAGGCGATGAAGCGGCAGCAGGCTGGTGATCAGATCCCATTCGGCGTCCATCAGTTCGTGATGGATGGCGACGATCTCGACGAGACCTTCGACCTGTTCGATGAAGGTTTTCAGGCCACCCTGCCTTTCGGCCCAGGCGGCATTGACCGAGACAAGGCGGTCGATGTCCGGGGCGACGCGGCGACATTGTTCGAGCACGGAGACGTCGAACGAGGTCAGGTAGCTGCGATCGGCAAGGCCCTGGGCGGCAAGTTCCGCGGCGACCTTCTCGACGATGCCCGGATAGGGCGTGCCGGTCTCGTCGCTCTTGATCTCGACGTGCAGCGGCAGGCCGTCGGCGACAGCCAGAACCGACAGCACTTCGGACAGCGTCGGAATGGTCTCGTCACTGTCCTTGAGCCTGACGTCCAGGCGCGCCTCGGGCGTCAGCGCCCTCACAGGGCCTTGGCCTTCCGTCGTGCGATCGAGCGTTGCGTCATGGATGACCAGAAGTTCGCCGGCGTCGGTCAGATGAACATCGAACTCGACGGCGTCGACGCCAAGCTCGAGCACGTTGCGGAAGCCCTGAAGCGAGTTTTCGGGCCAGAGATTGCGGGCGCCGCGATGGCCGGTGATCAGTGTCATGAGTTTGGTCCTGAAGGATCTGGGGGTTAAAAGGGTCAGCGCACGGTTGGATCGAGCTTGTCGCGCAGCCAGTCGCCGACGAGCGAAATCGACAGCGTCGTCAGCATGATGACGGCAGCGGGAGCGAGCATGACCCACGGTGCGCGCGTGAGATACTCGCGGCCGAAGCCGACCATGTTGCCGAGGCTGGTCTCGGGCGGCTGCACGCCGAGCCCGAGGAAGGAGAGGCCGCTTTCCATCAGGATGATCTCGGGAAAGGTCAGCGTCATCGAGACGATCAGCGTCGAGGCGACATTCGGCAGGATGTGACGGCTATACACCCTGAAAGGCGTGGCGCCGAGTTGCACGACGGCCGAGGCATAGCCCTGGGCGCTGGCCGAGATCGCCAGGCCCCGGGCGATGCGCGCATAGCGTTCCCAGCCGTAGAAGCCCATGAGGCAGACGATCAGCAGCATCGACGAACCGAAGAAGGCGAGAACGGCCAGCGACATGATGAGAAAGGGCAGTGCCGCCTGGAAGTCGGCGAGCACGAGCACCAGATGTTCGACCCAGCCGCGGAATTTTGCCGCGGCAAAGCCCAGCACCGTGCCGAACACCGCCGAGAGGATGGTGGCGCTGAAGGCGATGACGAGCGACACGCGGATCGACTGGATCAGGCGGGCGAGCACGTCGCGGCCGAGTTCGTCCGTACCGAGCCAGTGCTTTACGTTTCCGGGCGCGGCCAGGCGGTTGGAGAGGTCCATCGCCGTGATGCCGTAGGGGCGCAGCAGGTCGGCGAAGACGGCGACGAATACCATGGCGACAAGCCACAGGATGCCGAGCCCGATCGACAGCGGGACATTGCGGCGAAGGACCGAGATCAGACCGGGCTTGCGGGTTTTACCGGCATGCGCGTGGACGATATCTGCCGTGGACATGAGTTGAGCACTCCTAGTGCGCGGGCTGGCCGCGCAGGCGCGGATCGAGCCAACCGTAGAGCAGGTCGACGATGAGATTGGAGACCACCATGGTCGCGGCGATCATCAAAAGGATGCACTGGACGACAGCGAGATCGCGGTTGGCGACGGAAACCACCAGCAGGCGGCCGATGCCGGGCCAGGAGAAGATCGATTCCACCACGACCGCGCCGGCGATCAGCGAGCCGACCATGAAGCCGACAATGGTGACGATCGGAACGGCGGCATTCGGCAGCGCGTGTTGCCAGACGACATCCGGCCATTTCAGTCCCTTGGCGGAGGCGGTGCGGATATAGGGCTGGCCCATCACCTCGATCATGGCGCTGCGTGAGAAGCGGGCGAGGATGCCGATCCCGCCAATGCTCATGGTGATCGTCGGAAGCAGGCCGTGCATCCACGTGTCCTGTCCGCCGGAGGGAAGGAGACCGAGGCTCACGGAAAAGATCAGGACCAGCAGCAGGCCCATGACGAAGGACGGAATGGTGAAGCCGAGGATGGAGAGCATGATGACGCCACGGTCGATGATGCTCTGGCGATGAAGCGCGGCATAGACCCCGGCCGGGATGCCGATCAGCAGTTTCAGCACGAGCGCCGGGATGGTCAGCTGCAGCGTGGCGGGAATGCGTTCCAGCACCAGTTGCAGGGCGGATGCCTTGTCGCGCATCGAAACGCCGAAGTCGCCGGTGAAGATCGACTTGATGTAGGCGAGGTACTGGATCCAGAGCGGCTGATCGAGACCCCATGCCTTGCGGAAGGCATCGACCGCGTCCTGCGGCACGTCCGGGCCGAGCATGACCTGGGCCGGATCGCCCGACATGCGCAGGACGACGAAGGCGAAGGTGACAACGGCCAGAATGGTGACGAAGGCGCGCAGCAGGCGGATGAAGACGAAGCGGATCATGGTCGTCTCCTCAAGCGGCGATCGGCGCATCGGCGCCTTCGACGAGATGGCAGGCGGCGGTTCGCTGGACGCCGATGGTCCGCAGTGCCGGCACGGTCGTGCGGCAGATGTCGGCTGCCAGCGGACAGCGGGGATGGAAGGCGCAGCCGGACGGGCGGTTCGCCGGGTTCGGCGGTTCGCCCTGCAGGATCGTCCGGCCGGTGAGCGGCGTGCCCGGAACCGGCACGCTGGAGACGAGCGCCCGGGTATAGGGATGCTTCGGGGATGCGAAGATCACGTCGGAGGAGGCTTCCTCGACGATCCGGCCGAGATACATGACCGCGACCCGGTCGGCGATGTTGCGCACGACTTTCAGGTCGTGGCTGATGAAGACCATGGCGATGCCGTTCGCCTCCTGCAGATCGCGCAGCATGTTGACCACCTGCGCCTGGATCGACACGTCGAGCGCCGAGACGGGTTCGTCGCAAACGATCAGTCTTGGCCGCGAGGCGAGCGCCCGTGCGATGACGGCACGCTGGCGCTGGCCGCCGGACAGTTCATGCGGGTAGCGGTCGGCCTGGTCGTGCCGCAGGCCGACATCCATCATCAGCGCCTCGACGCGCGAGGCGCGTTCCTCCTTCGGCAGGAGATTGTGGATCTCCAGCGGTTCGCCGATCTGGGCGGCGATGGTGAGGCGCCGGTCGAGTGCCGCCAGCGGGTCCTGGTAGACGAGCTGCATCTTCGCCCTGAGCGCCCGCCATTCGGCCGTGCCGAATTCCGGCATGGGCTTGCCTTCGAAGGTAACCGTTCCAGCCTGTGCCGGATCGATGCCCAGCAGCATGCGACCGAGGGTCGACTTGCCGGAACCGGATTCGCCGACGATGCCGAGCGTCTCGCCGGGCATAACCTCGAGCGAGACACCGTCCACGGCACGCACGGGCGTCGCCTTGCCGAACAGTCCGCGCCGCAACTGGTAGACACGGGTGAGGCCATCGGCCTTGATGAGGGGCGCGACCACTTAAACGTCCTCCAGCATCATCTGCCGCACAGGTGTGGAGCAGGCCGTGGCGACCGGGTTGAAACATGCCAGCCGACGGCCGTCGTCTTGTTGCTCCAGCGCCGGACGCTGCCAGCCGCAGGCGTCCTCGGCATGGGTGCAGCGGGGCGCAAACGCACAGCCGGCGGTCAGGTGTTTCGGGTTGGGCACGGTTCCGGGAATGGGGATCAGACGGGTGCGCGGCCCGTCGATACGCGGGATCGCGTCGAACAGGCCGCGGGTATAGGGATGGCGCGGTTCGGAGAACAATTGTTCGATCGAGCCCTGTTCGACGATCCGCCCGGCATACATGACGCAGACACGGTCGCAGACCTGGGAGACGGCACCCAGATCATGGCTGATGAAGACGGTCGCCATGCCGGTCTCGGCGCGAAGCTCAATCAGAAGGTCGAGGATCTGCGCCTGGATCGTCGCGTCGAGGGCGGTGGTCGGCTCGTCGGCAATCAGAAGGTCGGGCTGTCCGGCAAGCGCCATGGCGATCATCAGTCGCTGGCACTGGCCGCCGGAGAATTCGTGCGAATAGAGATCGAAGCGTCGGCGGGCATCGGGAATGCCGACCATGTCCATCAGCCTCAGGGCCTCGGCCTTGGCGGCCTCGCCCGACAGTCCGCGATGGAGCGTCAGAGCCTCGGTGATTTGCCGGCCGATGCGAAGCACGGGGTTGAGCGAACTCGACGGGTCCTGGAAGATCATGGCAATGCGGCCGCCCCTTACGCCTTCGAGCACGTTGCGCGAACCGCCGCAGATTTCCCGACCGTCGACCTTGACCGAACCGGTGACGCTGGCCTTGCCCGGCAGCAGGCCGAGGGCGGCAAGCCAGGTGACCGACTTGCCGCAACCCGATTCGCCGACCAGTCCCAGCGCCTCGCCGGGGCCGACGGTCAGATCGATGCCGTGCAGGACCGGAACGCCGTCGAAGGCCACTTTCAGGTCACGAAGTTCCACGAGATGGGGGTTCATTGCGGTCACCTTCTTCAAGGCCAGTGGCGGCCGGGCCTGGGCCTGCCGCTGCGGTTGCTGGAAGGGGAAATCCGGCGGCCTTGCGCCGCCGGATCGAACTGGAACGATCACATCGTCCAGTTGTTGGAGCGGAAGTCCATGGCGAAGGCGGGGGCCGCCTTCCACTTGAGCGAGGACTTCATGCCGGTGAACACGGCGTTCTGGTGCAGGACCTGGTAGGCGGGGTCTTCGCGCTCGCAGATTTCCAGCATGCGGGCATAGGCCTTCTTGCGCAGCGCGCGGTCGGTCGAGGTTTCCATCACGACGGAAAGCTCGTTCAGCTCGGCGTTGGTCCAGTCCTTCTTCTGCTGCATCTCGCCGTTGGGGCCGAACTGGGTGACCATCGGGGTGACCGGGTCGTTGATGTTGGCCGAGGCCGACCAGTCGCGCACGCCCTTGACGCCTTCCGGATCGTGGATCTGCGCCCAGTTTTCCTTCATCTGGATCTCGACGTTGAGGCCGACCTGCTTCCACATCTCAACCATGATCTGACCGTTGGCCGTCTGGTTGGTGTAGTAGTTGTTGAGCAGGCGATAGGGGATGGCGTCGCCCTTGTAGCCGGCCTGCTTCAACAGATCCTGGGCGAGCTGCGGATTGAATTCCGGTGCAGCCCAGCCGTCGATGAACATGTCCGTCGTCTTGAAGATGTCGAACTGGAGGCCGGGCGGAACCACGGTCTGGCCGCCCCACAGGGCATCGACGATCGCCTGGCGGTCGATGGCGTGGGTCATGGCGCGGCGCACCAGCGGGTTGGCGAGGATTTCGTTCTGGGTGTTGAACACCGAGACGCGGTGGTTGAGGATGGTCGAGCCCTGGACCTCGAAGCCCGAAGCGGCCTGAACCGTGGCGATCTGGTCCGGCGGCAGGTCGCAGGCGAAGTCGTACTCGCCCGACAGCAGGCCGTTGACGCGGGAGGCAACTTCCGGAACCTCGACGAAGCGGATTTCCTCGAGCGGCGGCTGGCCACCCCAGTATTCGTCGAAGGCGACCAGCGTCAGCGAGACGTCCGGCTTGTATTCGCCGACCTGGTAGGGGCCGGTGGTGACGGGCTTCCGAGCCCAGTCGGTATAGGAGCCGGCTTCGTCCCAGGCGCGGCGGTTGGCGATCTGGCTGCCGTAGGCATAGAGACGGCCTTCGAGCGTGACGTCCGGGGTCGCGTTGTGGAAGCGCACGGTGTACTTGTCGACGGCTTCGACGCCGGCGAGTGCCGGCCACAGGCGGCGACCGATGCCGGGAACGGCAGCCGGCAATTCCTTGACGGTGGTCGGCTTGTGGTCGGCTTCGAAAATCGTCTTGCCGCCCTTGGGTTCGGTATTGCCGAATACGCGTTCCTTGGAGAAGGAGAAGACCACGTCATCGGCCGTCAGTTCGTCGCCATTGTGGAACTTGACGCCCTGGCGCAGCTTCAGCTCGAGCGTCTTGTCATCGATGCGTTTCCACTCTGTGGCAAGCCCGGCAACCGGACCCTGATTGCCCATCCAGTCGCGGTTGATCAGGCCTTCCCAGAGGTTCGGGAAGAAGACGCGCTCGCCGACGTTGGACTGTTCGTTCCAGATGCAGAGCGTGTTGTTATTGGTGATCTTCTGCACGGCGATCGTCACCGAGGGGCGCTTGCCCTGGGCGAAGGTCATGCGCGGCAGGATCAAGCTGCCGGCGGTCGCGCCGAACAGTCCAAGCGTGTGACGGCGGGTGATGGGAAGCATCGGAATACTCCTTTTCGCAAGAGAAAGACAGCAGGGAAAGCGGAAGCGGTTTCTTGCGCCAGCCCGGTGTCGGTTTGTTAATGGCCCCATGAATTTTTAGTGATATTTCCGCCGCGGAGACCGCGACGGACGACGGTCAGGCAGGCACCTCGAGCGCTGCGGGCTCGCTAGCGGGCACGCGACAAGGTGATGCGGAAAGAAGCGTGTCGAACGCGCCTGCAAGTTCATCGGCACCGATCGCCACCAAGGAGGCACCGGCACCGGCCAACACGGATTGCCGGTCGTCGCGCGGGTCGGTCGGGTCGATGAAGCCGATCGCGCGCATTCCGGCGGCCACCGCGCCGGCAATGCCGTGCGGACTGTCATCGACCACGATGCAATGGGTCGGATCAACGCCGAGACTGTTTGCACAGAGGAGGAAGAGATCCGGTGCGGGCTTCGGTCGCGCGACCATCTCGGCGCTGAAGATATGGCCGCCGAACGCATTCCAGAGATCGAAGAGGCCAAGACTTTTCTTCAGGCGCTCCAAGGTGCTGTTCGACGCGACACACTTGCGATACGGCAGGGAGCGGATGAGTTGCGGCATGCCGGGCATGGGCGAAAGCGAGTGGGCGAATTCGCCATAGAGATTGGACCGCGTCTCGGCAAAGACCGCTGCCACGTCGTCCAGGCCGAATTCTTCCCGGCAGATGCGCATCGCATCGGTCTCGGAATAGCCAGTGAAGCGGCGGTGCACCTCGTCCGCGGTAATCTCCACCCCGGCATTTCGCAGGGCGCGGCAGAACACGCGGCTCGATACCGGCTCGCTGTCGATCAGCACGCCATCGCAATCGAAGATAAGCAGTTCTGTCGTAGTCAAGGCGCAGTCCGTTCCTGTTGCGGCGGAGGGAGGACAAAAGGAGTGTCCAGTTCTCGCCTTCGCATGGCTTGCTGGCCGGCCGGCTTTCGGAAACAATTGCCTTCGGGCCTGCGATCATCTATGCGGCGTCTTATGTTACATATGTTACGCCGATGTGACATTTGTTCTGGAGGTGGATTTTGGAAAGCCAGGAACTGATGGTGCGGGCTTCGTGGCTCTATCACGTCGAGGGATTGACCCAGGCGCAGATCGGAGAGCGGATGAACCTCACCCGCAGGCGGATCAACGAGTTGCTCGCCGCCGCCCTCGAGCAGGGCGTCGTGCGGATCAGTTTCAGCTCGCCGCTTGCCGAGAATGTCGAGTTGGAGGGCATGCTCCGCAGTCGGTTCGGACTTGAGGATGCGGTGGTTGCGCCGACCCCGGCCGATCCGACCCACATGCATGCGGTCATCGGCCGGGCATCGGCATCGTTCCTCGACCGGCTCGTCCAGGTGCGCAAGCCGCGTTCGATCGGTGTCGGCTGGGGTGCCACGCTGCACGAAACGGTCAGGCAGATGACCGGTGCAAACGAGCCGGAAATGCGGGTGCGCTCGTTGATGGGCGGGCTGACGCGCGGTTCCGAGATCAACACGTTCGAGATCGTCAGAAGCTTCGCCAAGGTGCTGAACGCCAAGTGCCACTATTTCGCGGCGCCGATCTATGCCGGAAGCGAGGAGGCGCATGCCGTGATCACGGCCCAGCCGGTGTTCCGGGAATTCCTGCGGGACGGCTCGAATGTCGAGGTGTCCTTCCTCAGCGTCGGCGATGTGACGGGGCATTCGCTGCAGGTGCGCTACGGCCTGCCGCCGCAGACCGATATCGGCGAACTGGTGGCCATGGGAGCGGTCGGGGATCTTCTCGGACGTTATCTCGATGCCGAAGGCAATCCTGTCGATCACCCGCTCAACCGCCAGGTCATATCGCCCGAGCTTGACGCCTATCGCGGCATCCCCAGCCGCATCCTGGCCTCCGGCGGCCCGCACAAGCACGCGATCCTGCTGGCAACGCTGAAGGCGGGACTGGCAACCGCAATCGTGACAGACTCCGAGAGCGCAAGGATGTTGCTGGGGGCTTCCGACGCGAAGAGCTGAGGGGTGGTTACTTCCCGGCACTCGCGACCGGGCGGCAGCTATGGCATAGTGCGGCGCATTTCATGAGAGCGATTCCATGCCGCAGGCCAAAAGCAGTTTCGATCCCCTCTTCGACAGGCAAGGCGTGGGGAACCCGCTTGACGTGCTGAAGCAGGTCTACGGCTATCCGTCCTTTCGCGGCAGGCAGGCAGAAGTGGTCGAGCGGGTCGTCTCCGGCGGAGACGCCGTCGTCCTTTTCCCGACCGGGGCCGGCAAGTCCCTGTGCTTCCAGATCCCGGCGCTTTGCCGCGAAGGCGTCGGCATCGTCGTATCCCCGCTGATCGCGTTGATGCGCGACCAGGTGGAGGCGCTGAAGCAGCTCGGCGTGCGGGCGGCCGCGCTCAATTCCTCATTGTCACGCGAGGAGTATGTCGAGGTGCGCCGGGCGATCGCCGAAGGTTCCCTCGACCTGCTCTATGTCACGCCGGAGCGTATCGTCACGCCCGGCTTCAGGGAGATGGTCGCTCAGGCGAGGATCGCTCTCTTTGCCATCGACGAGGCGCATTGCGTGTCGCAGTGGGGACACGATTTCCGCCCCGAATATCGCGAACTCGGGCGACTGGCTGAAGACTATCCGGGCGTGCCGCGGATCGCACTCACCGCTACGGCCGATCCGCACACGCGCGAAGACATTATCGACCGGCTCGCGCTGCGCTCGGCCGAGGTCTTCACCACTTCGTTCGACCGGCCGAACATCGCCTATGAGATTGTCGAGCGCGACCAGCCGCGCCAGCAACTCCTGCGCTTCCTGTCGCGCCACAAGGGGTCGAGCGGCATCGTCTACTGCCTGTCGCGCGCCAAGGTCGAGGACACGGCCGAATGGCTGAATGCCCATGGCGTGCGAGCGCTGGCCTATCATGCCGGTATGGACCGCAATGTGCGGGACGCCAATCAGGACGCCTTCCTCAAGGAGGAAGACCTGTGCCTGGTCGCCACCGTCGCCTTCGGCATGGGCATCGACAAGCCGAATGTTCGCTATGTAGCCCATCTCGACCTGCCGGGCTCGGTCGAGGCCTATTACCAGGAGACGGGCCGGGCCGGACGTGACGGGCTGCCTTCCGAGGTGTGGATGGCCTATGGCATGGCCGACGTCATCCAGCGCGGCCGGATGATCGACGAAGGCGGCTCGGAGGACGCAATCAAGCGGGTCGAGCGTGCCAAGCTCAATGCGCTGCTGGCGATCTGCGAGACGCCCGGTTGCCGCAGGCAAGCGATCCTTGCGCATTTCGGCGAGGCGCATGCGGGGGGTTGCGGCAATTGCGACACTTGCGTCAAGCCGGTTGAAACCTGGGACGGCACGGAGGCGGCGATCAAGGCGCTGGCGGCGATCTACCGGACCGGCGAGCGTTTTGGCACCGGCCATCTGGTCGACGTCCTGACCGGTACGGAGAACGAGAAAACGATCCGCTTCGGCCATGTCGACATGCCGGTGTTCGGGGCGGGCAAGGATCTGCCGTCGAAAACCTGGCAATCGGTCTATCGCCAGTTGCTGGCGGCCGGCCTGGTCAGCGTCGACCATACGGCCTTCGGTGCGCTGAGGCTGGAGCCGGAGGCGCGCGCCGTGTTCAAGCGCGAGCGGGAGGTGCGGTTCCGCAAGGATTGGCCGACCAAGGGCAAACAATCAAGGGGCGCTTCGTCCGCATCGACAGAGGCGCGCTCCTCGCTCCACAGCGACGATGTGGCCCTGTTCGAGGCGCTGCGCGCCCGCCGCATGGCGATCGCCAAGGAGCTTTCGGTGCCGCCCTATGTGGTGTTCCCCGATACGACACTCGTCGCCTTCGCCCGCGAGCGGCCGATGGATCGCGAGGCGCTGCTGGATATATCCGGTGTCGGCCAGTCCAAGCTGGAGCGCTACGGGGAGGCATTCCTCGAGGTCATTCGCGCCCATAGCGACTGACGTCTTCACCGCCGCCTAAAAAAATTGGTTCCGACCGTCCCCTCAGGACGGCCGGAACCGGAACGCTGTGCGCCCTAAATTAGCTTGGCGCAGGCGTCGGCGATGCGGCTGAGCGCCTCTTTCAACTCGGATTCGGCGCTCGCATAGGAGATGCGGAAGAAGGGCGACAGACCGAAAGCCGATCCCGGCACGACGGCGACATTGGCGTCTTCCAGCAGATAGGCGCAGAAATCCGTATCGGTTTCGAGGCGCTTGCCGGACGGTGTCGTCTTGCCCAGCACGCCGGCGCAGCCCGAAAACGTGTAGAAGGCGCCTTCAGGTACGCGGCAATCCAGGCCGTCGATGGCGTTGAGGCCGGAGACGACCAGATCGCGACGGCGCTGGAAGCTCGCCTTGCGTTCCACGAGGAAGTCCTGTGGGCCGTTCAGCGCCGCTACCGAGGCGGCCTGGCTGATCGACGACGGGCAGGAGGTTGCCTGGCTCTGCACCACGGCCATGGCCTTGATGAGCTCCTTCGGACCGCCGGCATAGCCGATGCGCCAGCCGGTCATGGCATAGGCCTTGGAGACGCCGTTGACGGTGAGGATTCGGTTCTTCATGCGCGGTTCAAGGGCGGCCGGCGTGACGAATTCGAAGCCGTCATAGACGATGTGCTCGTACATGTCGTCGACCAGCAGCCAGATATGCGGATGCTTCAACAGCACGTCGAGCAGCGGGCGATAGTCCTCGGCGCGGTAACCAGCACCGGAAGGGTTGGACGGCGAATTGAGGACGACCCAGCGCGTCTTCGGCGTGATTGCGGCTTCGAGCTGGGCGGCCTGCAGGCGGAAGCCCGCCTCGGCATTGCAGGCGATCAGCACCGGATTTGCCTCGGCGATCTGGACGATGTCGGAATAGGAGGTCCAGTAGGGCGTCGGGATGATGACTTCGTCGCCCGGATCGAGCGTCGCCATCATGGCGTTGAACAGGATCTGCTTGGCGCCGGTGGCGACCGTGATCTCGTCGAGCGCGTAATCGACGCCATTTTCGCGGCTGAACTTGTCGCGGATCGCGGCCTTCAGTTCCGGCGTGCCGTCAAGCGCCGTATATTTGGTCTGACCGGCCTGCATGGCTTTCCAGGCGGCTTCCTTGATGTGATCGGGCGTGTCGAAGTCCGGCTCGCCCGCGCCGAGGATGATGACCGGCCGACCCTCGCGCTTCAGCGCTTGTGCCTTGGCGCCGATTTTCAGGATTTCGGAGACGCCGATCGACGAGATACGCGTCGCCGGCCGGAAAACCACGTCGTCGGGCTTGCTGTTGATGTTCATGACCGTCCTCTCCGTTTATCTCCAGGCTCTCCGCTGCGGGAGCCGTTTTCTGTCTTCTCGCCTCAGCCGAACCGGACCGTGCCGAGCGGACCCGGCGAGGTCATCGCCTTGAGGCCGACTGCCAGTTGCTTGATCGTATCGCCGGTATAGAGATCGTAGTAGGCCTGGTTCTTACGGCCGATGGCATGTTCGGCGCTGAAGCTGCCGGAGAAACCACGCACGGCGATCTCAAATACCCAGTCGCGCAGACGCTGTTCGAAGGCCTTGTCGGTCGCGGCTGCGCTGTCCTTCGGGACCACCAGATTGAAATGCACGCCGCCGTCGCCGATATGGCCGAAATCGCAGATCGTCACCTCCGGGAAGGACGCCGGCATCTCGGCCTTCATCCGGTCGCAAAAGGCCATGATGTCGCCGCGGCGGAAGGACAGATCGAAGGCGATCAGCTTGCCGGCATGCTTGACGCCTTCGGAGAGCGCATGCCGCAGCGCCCACATTTCGTGCGCCGGGCCGACGAAAGCGTCGGCGAGCGGCGCCTCATCGCTTTCCCAGATCTCGGCAAGCACGGTTTCCAGCACCGCATCCAGCCCCTGTTCGCCCTCGCGCGGCTCCCAGGTGCGGGAGATTTCGCAGAGGATGACATAGTCGGGAACCTGTCCGCCCTGGAAAGGGTTGCGCAGCGACTGTACGTGATCGAGCGCGGCCTTGACTGCGTTTTTCGACATGCCCTCGAAAGCCGAGAGATAGGCGCCGAGCTTCTGTTCCATGGCGCGCAGCAGCGGCATGACATGGGCGCCGCTGGCGGGAACCAGATAGGCGGTGGCTACCTGCTTCGGCAGGGCCTCGAGGTTCAGGACGCACTCGGTGATGATGCCGAAGGCGCCGGACGTGCCGATGAAGACCTGCTTCCAGTCGATACCGGTATTGTTCTTGCGCAGGTCCGAGGCGAGGTCGAGGATCGTGCCCCCTTCATCGGCCAGCACCACTTTGATGCCGAGCGTGTTGCGGCGCACGTCGCCATATTTGAGGAAGCGTGAGCCTCCGGTATTGGTCGACAGCATGCCACCAAGGCGCGGGTCGGCGCCAAGGTCGATCGGGAAGAACAGGCCGTGGGCCTCAAGTCGCTGGTTCACCTCCGACAGCCGGAAACCGGCGTCGACATGCAGCGAGCGGTTGTCGAGATCGAGATCGAAACGGCGGGTCATGCGGTCGAGGCTGAGAACTGCCTGAGCGCCCGAGGCATCCGGCGTCGAGCCGGAGACAAGGCCGGTATTGCCCGATTGCGGAACGATCGAAAGTCCCTCTCGCACGCAATAGGCGACGGCGGCGGAGACTTCCTCCGTCGTCGCCGGCCGCAGCACGAGACCCGCCAGACCTTCGTCATAGCGGGCGCCCGTCTGATAGGCGACCATGGCGCCGGACTCCTCAACGATGCCCTTGTCGCCGAGGATATCCTTAAGTGCCCGAATGTGCGCCTGGTCGATCATCGTCGTTTCTTACTCTGCTGCCTGAACGGCCGTCAGCATCTGACGGCAATCGGCGATCGATGCCTGCTCGATGCCGGCATAGTGTTCGAATTCGTTCAGCACCTTGGCGCCGAGGTCAAGTTCGAAACGCTGCTGGTTGGGGCTTGCCACGAATTCCTGCGTTGCGTCGTCGCCGAGGTTGGACTGGAAGATGCCGGCGGCGCTGACCGGCAGGAAGTCCTCGTAGACGATCGGATCGAACTGCACGAGGCCGTCGGCGATCAGGGTCTCAAGGCTGGCATCCGTGTCGGCCTTGGACTTGCGGCCCTTTTCGGTCAGCGAATAGGCGAAATAGCCGAGACCTTCCGCGCGGATCTCTTCCCAACTGTCGGGGAAGGGAATGAAGGCCTCCGCCAGCGCCTTGTCATATTCGCTCGCGTTCGAGCCGCCGGCGGCAGGGCGCACCATTTGGCGCGAGGCGGTGAGCAGTTCGTCGTAGAGCTCGCGGCCCTTGGGGGTGAGCGCCACGCCGCGCTGTTCGATCTCGCCGAAGCGGGCGGTGTGCGAGCCCTCCTTCCAGCTGCCGTCCTTGTCCTCGAACAGGACAGGCTCGTTCAGCGCCTTGAACGAGGTCTGGCGCAGCAGGATCGGGCACTTGCGGGTCGGCGGGCCTTCGACGACGGCCTTCGGCGCGATACCGTAGTCCGGCATGCGGGTCTGGACGAGATCGATGTCGAGCGTGCGCGGCGTCAGGTGGTTGATGTGCGGGCTCTTGAAGGAAACAACGTCGGCGATCAGGCGGTGGGCGGCATGCAGGCGGACATACATGTCGGGGCTGACCAGCGCCTTGTCGTGCCAGCGGAAGGTTTCGAGCGCTTCGGTGACGAAGCGCGACGCGTCAGCGCGGTCGAGGCCGCCGTCGCGTTCGGCCTTTTCGGTGAGTGCGATCGCGGCGGGGGTGAAGATCCTCCGCCTGGCAAGGGTTGCCTCGGCTTCGGCGCGCAGGGTCTCGTCGGCAATGAGGTCGAGGCGCAGCAGCGAGGTGAAGACGCGGAACGGGTTCTTCTTCAGGCTGGCGTCGCCGACCGGGCGGAACGCGGTCGAATGAACCGGCACGCCGGCGGTCGACAGATCGTAATAGCCGACCGGGAACATGCCCATGACGGCGAACAGGCGACGCATCATGGTAAGCTCGGCCGGCGTGCCGAGACGGATCGCGCCATGGCGCTCCTCGGTGATGCGGTCGAGCGAATCGGTGTCTTCGAGGCGCTCGCGCAGCTTCGGATCGGCGCTGAGCGTCTCCTGGTTCACCTTGGCGACCAGGTCCATCAGCGTGCCATAGGCGGGAACCTCGGTACGGTACATGGCGGACATGGCGGCGGAGAACATCGAGCGGATTTCGTCACTCGAAACGAAAGTGGTCCTGGTCATCGAGGGCATCCCAAAAAAACGGCAGATGGATCGTCTGGGAGGCAGCTTATAGTATGCTGCAGCGCCGAAGGATGCTGACGTTTGTCAATGAGTTCATGCGCGGAGCGAATGACCTGCCGCGAGACAGTCGAAAAATTGGGGCCTGCCGCTCAACGGAGAAGCATCCAGATTCCCAGGCCAATGAGCATCACGCCGCCGACGGCGCGGCTGAAGGCCGCGTAGCGTGTGTCGATCACCTTCTGCACGGCGAAGGCGGCGAGGCCGAAGATGATGAGATCGTCCAGCATGAAGAAGGCCACATAGAGCCCGATATAGCCATAATACTGGAGGGCCGGCAGGTCGAGCAGGCTGAGGATATGGGTATAGATGGCGGGCAGGGCGGCCGAGCAGACGAATTCGATGGCGTTGACCGTCAGCGCCAGCCCGACGATCATGACCAGGCTCGCGACGCCCACCGGGGCGGCAACCAGCGCGCGGGCGCGCTCGAGGGTACGCTGGCGCTGAGCGGCGTCGCCGACTTCGCAGACGATCACGCCACGGCTGACGGCAAGCTGATAGAGATGATCCGCGCCGCAGCCGATGGCGACGAGGGCAATGAGTTCGGTCAGGATCTTCGTATAGCCGATGAACAGGAAGGTGTTCAGCCAGGCCGTCATGAAGAGGAAATAGAGCAGGCCCGACGAAAGGACGAAGGTGCCGACGAGCCACCAGATCTTGCGGCGATCCTGCAGGCCTGCGATCAGCGAAATCAGGTAGAGCAGCACCCACATGGCGCACGGATTGAAGCCGTCGGACAAGCCCATCAGCGCGGTGAGCGCCAGAAGCGAATAGCGGGAAGGATCGATCTCTCCGATCAGGGGGACATGAACCCGTGAGGGATCGGCCGGCAGTCCTTCCGCCGAAGGATTGCCGGCGCGGCAGGACAAAAGCGCCCGCCCGGTTGTTTCGGCGCTTTCATAGCCGATGAGGTAGTTCGAGCCGCAAACGAAAAGGGGGACGCCCAGCTGATCCTCGGCAATGCCGTGTTTACCGGCAAAGTCCAGCAGCAGCCTTTCGCCGCTCGCTGTCGAGACGTCATGCAACTGGTATCGGACGGTTTGCTGAGACCTGAGGAATTCGATGGCGTCATGGCAGTGCGGGCACTCCGGATGAAAGAAGACCTGGAGCGGCGCTCCTTGCGGGTCACCCTGCGCCGTGGATGGTGTGTCCGCCGGGAGGAGGAATTGCAGCAGCAGGAAGGCGGTCGCGAGCATGACGGCGATGACGACACGGAACCGGACGGGGCTGAGAAATGTCACCTGGTTTCCTTGTGTGTGAATGATATCCGCATCTGATGCCGCCAAAGCAGGCGGGTGGTTCGCTGCTGATCGTGCCGGAACTTTACTTCCGCCATGCTGACGGTATGATCCGCGGAAGGTAATAGGTTTTCGACGCAGGGCATAGAGTGCAGCGGTGCCATATCGGCTGACGAAAACAGTGTCTGCACTCGGCCTGCGTTGGCAATAGAGTTTTCATCTATTCTTCAGAGGGGACGCACCATGACCGAAATGAGCAAGCACAATCGACTTCTGCCCTGGTATGTCGGAATCGCCGTGATCTTTGCGGCTGTGATCTATCTCGGTTATCTCATGCGGGCGACGAATTGTGGCATCTCGACCCCCATGGCCTTTATCGTCCTCGGCATCATGCCCGTCGTCTATCTAGAGCACGTCCATTGAACGCGGAATCGTATTGAGGATTCCCCTGGCTGCGGAATTCTGATTCCATCGCCCCGACTGTTGATTTGGTCGGAGGCAATATGACCCGAGCTTTCAGTGATGATCTGCGTAGCCGCGTACTGGCTGCGTCACGGGATGGGATGTCGGCGCGTTCAGCGGCAGCCCGATTTGGGATTGGGATTTCGACAGCCATCGCCTGGATTGCGAGTGCGCGCGCTGGTCGGTTGACGCCTTTGAGGCAGGGTCGGCGGGGCGGTTCACGCCTGGATGTACACGAGGACTTCATCATCGGCATGATCGAAGAGGAAAAGGATATCACGCTCAACGAGATGGTCCTGCGATTGCGTCAGGAAAGAGCCGTTTCCATCGGTCGCAGCGCACTTGACGTCTGGCTGCGAAAGCGCGGCTGGACTTTCAAAAAAAGACCGCACATGCATTGGAGCAGGAGCGTCCCGATCTCCTGAAGCGTCGCCAGGACTGGTTTGACGGCCAGCTCGACCTCGACCCGGCGCGCCTCGTCTTCATCGATGAAACAGGCCTGAGTACCAAGATGTCTCGACTTCGCGGACGGGCACCTTGCGGAGAGCGATGCCGCTCCCCGGTCCCGCACGGCCATTGGAAGACAACGACGTTTACCGGTGCGCTCAGGCTATCCGGCATGACAGCACCCATGGTCTTGGACGGTGCGATGAACGGGGCAGCATTCCAGGCCTACGTCCAGCAGGTTCTCATTCCAACCTTGGCACCGGGCGACATCGTCATCATGGACAATCTGCCTGCACACAAAGCGGAAGGCGTGCGTCACGCAATCGAAGGCGCTGGATGCCGGTTGATGTACCTTCCTCCCTACAGTCCCGACTTCAACCCCATCGAGAAGGCGTTCGCAAAACTCAAGGCTGCCTTGCGCGCCAAAGCCGAGCGAACGGTCGACGGCTTATGGAATACCCTCGGCCGCATCGTCACGCTGTTCGAACCACAAGAATGCGCCAACTACTTCAGATCGTGCGGATATGAACCCGAGTAAAGCGGACGCGCTCTAGTGCTGATGTATCTGACGCTGACCAGCCAGAAATAGCTTCCGCGAGCGGGATCCCGCAGTCCCTCTCGAGGGAAGGCTCGGATCGGGCCCGCGCAATGCGTGCCCACAAAGATGGGGCGAAGAATGAGATGTTTTCGGTTGTCGCTTCGGCGGGGCCGGGACCAGCCCGCCTTGAACCCGCAAATCTCCTGGCACCTGTCTTGATCCGAGGAACCTTTGCGCATCGGCAGGATGACGGCCGGGAAATGTGTATTTTCGATGCATGATATTGATTTATATCAAGGACGGCGCCGCGTCCTAGATGCATATGAATTTCTTAATGTGTGCTGGCCGCATGGGCTTGCACATGTCGCGCACTTGACCAGTGTCAAAGCTGCCGGGCTTCAAATGGACCAAGATCACAAATCATGACCCTGCCGCGACGTGACAAATGAAACACGGATGACCCATTCGGGAGGACAAGAGTTTGAAGGCCAATCGCAGACAATTCCTCGGCCTCGCGGCCACCGGGGCGACGCTCGCCGCCGCCCCTCTTTCCAGCGCCTCGGCCGCCCGGACCAAGACGTCGGCGCGGATCGTGATCCTAGGGGCGGGTGCGGCCGGGACGGCGCTGGCCAATCGGCTGACGCAACGCTTCGACGGTGCCAAGATTATCATCATCGACGGCCGCAAGCAGCATTTCTACCAGCCAGGCTTCACGCTGATCGCGGCAGGTCTGAAGTCGGCTAACTATTCGGTCTCGACCACCGGCGAGTGGCTGCCGCGCGATATCGAATGGATCGAGGAGGCTGCCGCCGAGATCGATCCGGAGGGCAAGCAGGTCGTGACCGAAAGCGGCAAGGCCGTGGCCTATGATTTCCTGTTCGTCGCCACTGGGCTTCGCCTCGACTATGGCGCGATCGAGGGTATGTCGCTTGACCTGATCGGCAAGGACGGTATCGGCTCGGTCTATGCCGGCCCCGACTATGCGGCCAAGACCTGGGAGGAAATGAGCCGCTTTACCGACAAGGGCGGGGTGGCACTGTTTTCCCGTCCGGCAACCGAGATGAAGTGCGCTGGTGCGCCGTTGAAGTACGCCTTCCTGACCGACGACTATGCGGTTCAGAAGGGCACGCGCAGCAAGTCGAAGATGATCTATGCGGCGCAGAACAAGACCTTCTTCTCCGTGCCGATCGTCAGCGAGAAGGTGCGCATGCTTTTCGAGGAGCGCGGCATCGATCCGGTCTACGACCACGTCATGACCAAGATCGATCCGGGCCGCAAGATCGCCACCTTCAAGACGCCGGAGGGCGACAAGGAGATCGGCTATGATTTCACCAATGTGATCCCGCCGATGCGCGCGCCCGAAGTGGTGATGAACAGCCCGCTGCCGTGGAAGGAAGGCATCTGGGTCGATCAGGGCTGGGTCGAGGTGGACAAACACACGCTGCGCCATGTGCGCTATCCGGACGTCTTTGCCGTCGGCGACATCGCCGGCGTGCCGAAGGGCAAGACGGCCGCCAGCGTCAAGTGGCAGGTGCCGGTTGCCGTCGAGCAATTGGCGGCCCAGATCGAGGGCAAGGAAAGCACGGCGCGCTATGACGGCTACACGTCGTGCCCGCTGATTACCCGCGTCGGCAAGGCAATGCTGGTCGAGTTCGACTACAACAACAATCTGACCCCGTCCTTCCCCGGCATCATCGCGCCGCTCGAGGAATTGTGGATTTCCTGGCTGATGAAGGAGATCGCCCTGAAACCGACCTACAATGCCATGCTGCGCGGCCGCGCCTGAAGGAGGATGCCATGAAGGATTTGACTTTCGGGACGTTGATCGCGGTGTTCGAGGAGATTTTTGGCCGCACCCTATTCTGGGTGATGGTGGCCGTCGCTGCGCTTGTCACGCTGGCCTATCTCTATGTGCTGATCCGCGACCGGCAGGTGTCGTGGAAGAAGTTCCTGTGGGCGCAGCTATCAATGCCGATCGGTGCGGTGGCGGCTGTCGTCTTTGTCCAGACGATCACCCGGTCGGGGCTGCGCGACATCGGCGGTCCGGTCGACGTCATCGTGCTGTTCGGCGTCGCGGCAATGGGGGCGGTCGGCATCGCCATCCTCGTCTATACCGCGCAATCACTCTTGCGGCCGCCTGCCAGACGCTGAAGAGCAGGCGCGCCCCTCGGTCGCCGACAGGTGCAAGAGTAGGCGGGCAGATCCGCCCAGTGAACAGGGTTTGAGGGCCACGGCGGCAATGATCGCCGCGGCCCCTGGTCATTGATCGGCGATCAGCGATCCGCGATCACGGCCATCAGCGGCATGGCCAGGATCGCCAGAGCCGCGGCGCAGGCAAAGAAAACGCCATAGCCGAGGAGATGCGCCACCTGCCCCGCGACCACGCCGCCGGCCATGCTGACGAATGCGTCCATGCACTGGAACAGGGTGAAATCGACCCCGGCCTGGCGCGGATCGGACCAGCGCATGAACTGTGCATAGAGCGCTACGAAGCCGAGGGCCAGAACGGCTGAAGAACTGCCGATCGCAAGGATCATCAGAAGGGGTGCCGGAAACGGGCCCATCGTCGCTGCCGCTGAAAAACATATGAGGCAGACCGACTGAAGCGCGAGTGCCAGCAACAAGACGGCGCGAATGCCCCAGATGCGCACGAACAGGCCGCCGACAAGCGCCAGGCCGAAGCCGACGAACAGGCTGCCGATTCCGTTGACGAGGCCGATCGTCGACAGATCCAGACCGGCATCCACAAGGAAGGGGCCGATCATGCCGAGGGCCATCTTCTGCGCGAAAACATACACCGCCGCCACGAGGAGACCGCGGCGCAGGTGAGGCCGCTTCAGGGCGGCGGCGAGCGAGGGGATGTGGGGGCGCGTCTCTTCCGGCAGACGATGTGCAATGCCAAGCAGGAAGGGCAGGCCGAGCAGGCAGAGAAGGCCGGCCATGGCAAAGCTCGCTGCCTGCCAGCCTGAACTGCCGGCCAGGTAAAGAAACAGGCCGCCACCCATGGCGGAGCCGAGATAGGCGCCGCCGACCTGTGCGGCGTTTCCCCAACCATAGTGATTTTCGGCGAGGCTCTGCACGGCGAAGCCGTCGCATGCGATGTCAACCGTCGATGCCGCAAGGGCCACCAGGGCCAACCCGACGAATATCGGCAAGGGGGCGGATGGATCGAGGAAGCCGACAGCGATGAGACCGAGGATGCAGACCAGCCCGCCGGCAAGCACGATCACGCCCGACCGGTTCTTGCCAACCGGCGGCAGGCGAAAACGCTCGACAGCGGGGGCCCAGAGGAACTTGAGGACCCAAGGCAAGGCGATCAAAGAGACGAGGCCTATGCGATCGAGCGGCACGCCGGCATCGCGCATGATCGCCGGTAGCCCGGTCCAGGTGAGCCCGCCGATGACGCTCTGGGCCACATAAAGACTGCCGATCCCCGCAAGGAGGATCGGCGTCGATGGCTGGTGCGCGGTGCGCATCAGAAGCGGTAGCGCAGGCTGCCGTAGACGGTGCGGCCTTCATCCCAATAGCAGGAGCCGGCCGAGCAAATCGCCTTCTCGGTGTCGAACAGGTTCTTGGCGTTGACCTGCAATTGCAGGCCCTTCAGGTCCGGATTGCGATAGCCGAAGTCGTAGGACAGGGCGGCATCCACGAGCACGCGGCTTTCGTTCTCTAAGCTGTTGGCGTCGTCGCCATAGCTCTCGCCGATATAGCGTATGCCCGCGCCGAGGCCGAGACCCTGGAGAGCGCCGCCCTCGAAGAGGTAATGGCCCCAGAGGGACGCGACATGGTTCGGCGTCGCGGACAGCTCGTTACCCTCCGTGCCGACGGCGCCCTTTTCGATCTGCATCCGCTGGTAGGTATAGGCGGCGATCAGGCTGAAACCGTTGTCGAAGGACGCATTGGCTTCCAGTTCGATGCCGCGCGAATTAAGGTCGCGTTGCACCTGCTTGTTGATGCCGCTCGATGTGTCGAAGACGACGCCGTCTTCCTGGTCGATGTCGAACAGGGCGGCGCTCAGCACGGCGTTCGCACCGGGGATCTCGTACTTGACGCCGATTTCCTTCTGCTTGCCGATGGTCGGATCGGCCACGCGATTGTCGGGAAGGCTGGGATCGTCATAGACGAAACCGACATTGGGCGAGAAGGACGTGGAGTAGCTGGCATAGGGGATCAGCCCCATTTCGGTGCGGTAGGAAAGGCCGATGCGGCCCGAGAAGCCTTCGTCCTCCTGCTCCGTTTTCGTGTAAGAGGCGTCGACCGCATCGGTCTTCGTCCAGTCATAGCGGGCACTGCCAAACAAGGTGACGTCTTCCCATTCCACCTGGTCGTGCAGGTAGATGCCGAACATGTTGCTTTCCTGCTGGCCGGCAAAGGGTGTCGGCGCAGCATTCAGATCGGCGAGCGTGGTATAGGACACGGCGCTGTAGGCCTCGTAATCCGACCAGTTGTAGTCGATACCGACGACGGCGGTGTGGCTGACCGTGCCGGTGTCGAACTCGAACTGCGCCATGTTGTCGACGGCGAAGTTCTTCATCTTCTCTTCGTAATAGCCCCAGTAGCGGGTCGGGACAGCGCCGTAGAGGCCACTGTATTCAAGCTCGGCGTCGACCGCGCTGTAGCGCAGGTTCTGGCGCAGGGTTACCGTCTCGTTGAGTCGGTGCTCGAACTCATAGCCGATGCGACCCTGTTTCTGGCGGAACTCGTTCCAGTCCGGGTCGCCGCCATAGGTGTGGGTCAGTTCGCCATAGACCGGCTGGTAGAAGAAGGCCGTGCCGCCGGTCAGCGCGGTCGAGTATTCGCCGAGAATGGTCAGGCGAGTGTCCTCGTCCGGCTTCCAGGTGAAGGCCGGGGCGAGATAGAGCTTGTCGTCGAGGTAACCTTCAAGATGGGTGTCGCTTTTGCGGCCCATGGCGGTGAAGCGATAGAGCATGGCATCATCGTCGCCCGCCGGCCCGGAGAGATCGATACCGGTCTGGTAGCGATTGTCCTGGCCGATCGTCACCTCGACTTCGCGGAAGGGTTCGTCGGTCGGGCGCTTGGTCACCATGTTGACGATGCCGCCGGGGCCGCTCACGCCATAGAGCGAGGAGGCCGGGCCCTTCAGGACGGTCACGCCCTCGAGACCGTAGGGTTCCGAGCGGAGCCAGGCCGAAGGGCCGTTGAACTGGCGCAGCCCGTCGCGGAACATGCCGCTGTAATAGGCCGGGAAGCCGCGCAGGTAGAAGGCGTCATAACGGCTGTCATAGCCGAAGGTGTTCGGGTTTGCCCCGGCAGTGTAGGCCAGCGCCTCGTTGAGTGTTCTTGGCTTCTGATCCTCGATCTGATCCTGCGTGACGACCGAGACGGCCTGCGGGATCTTGACGAGCGGCGTGTCGACCTTCGTGCCGATCCGGTCGGCCTTGGCCACATAGCCGTCCTGAACCAGGATGTCGTCGCTTTCGGCTTCGACCTCAATGCTGTCGAGCACGGTCTCGCCGGTGTTCTGCGCTAAGAGCAGAGATGGCTGAAGGGCCAAGGCGGCGCCGGTGAGGAAGATGAGCTTGTAGCGAAGGGTTGATCTGACCCGCATGATGATGTCCCCGAATGATAATCCCATTCTGCACTCACAAATATGAGCGAATGAGTCAAGTATGAACATGAGTCATTTGGTATGGAATATTGCGGTGTGGAAAACCCCCGGCCCTGGTCCGGCCGGCCAAAGCCCGGTGCCGAGATAGGGCCTGTCAGGACGTGGCGGGCGAGGAATTGGCGGGGGAGGAATTGGCGGTTAGCCAGATCTGCAGGGCGGCGACGACCGAGAGCCGCAGGCTCGCATTCTCGTCGAGGGCGCGGGCGAGCGACGGATCGTCCGGCGCGAAGCCGATTTCCGCCATGACATCGCCGGCGGTGAGGCCACGCTCAGCCATGAGGACACGGATGCGGGTGACGGCCGAGGGCAGCAGATAGCGTCCGCTGGCGATCGGGGTCACGACGTTGGAAAGATCCGGTGACTTGCCCAAGGCGCTGTCCTGCCGCAGCCAGGCGAGAAACTGGTAGCGTTCCTCGACCGTCGCCTTGGTCCACGAGTTTTGAAGTTTCTCCAGGCGCGTACGCTTCTGCTTGCTCGGCATGTCGGATTCCGGCTCTGCGGGTTCGGCATCGTTTAACGCATCATCGCGGCCGCCGCCATCCGTGTCGATCAGGACTGCAGGATGATGGCAACCCTCAACCGGAGTTCAGGGCTGGGGACGCCAATCCCGTCGGCCCCGCCGGTGCTCGTGCCATCCCGCTGCGATGAAAGAGGAACGGCCGCGTTGTTTCGTGGCAGCGGGTGAGACGTCAATCAGCCCGCCCGGCCCTGTCCTATAGATGACAGCAGCCGCGTCCCTCGCGGCTTGTGACAGAGATCGGGGCGAATTGGAACCGTCGTGTTCGTCGCGCCGGCAAGAAATCGGCAGGCGGCGAGCACGAACAACAGGCTTGTCTTTCGCGCGATCTGTGACTGTATGGAACATCCGAAGACATGACGTCCTCGGCTTTCAGGGGGATTTCGACATGGACGCGATTCTGCCCATCATCATCCAAATCATCACGGGGATCATTGGCGGTCAGGCCGTTGGCGCGGCCCTCAAGCAGGCGGCGATGAGCCAGTTGCCGAAGATCATCAGCGGGGCGCTCGGCGGCGTTGCGGGCGGCACCTTGCTCGGCAGCCTGCTGGGTGGTGCGACCGGAACGGATGCGGCCGCCGGCGGTGCCGCTGGCGGCATGCTCGGCGGACTGTTGGGCGATGCTATCGGTGGTGCGGCCGGCGGTGCCGTGCTGACCGGTCTCGTCGGTGCGGTGATGAAGGCGATGGCCAAGTAGCGCTTGGAGCGTTTCAAGCGTGCCGACCCCGATCAAGGACCGAGGGGTCGGCAAGGCGGGACACAGCCTGCCTTGCCGCATTTCCGGCAAGGCATCAGGCGCTCAGGACCGCACGGTCCGAAGGCGCGTCAGCTTTGGCGCGCTTTTCTGTTGGCGTAGCGCTGATCGCGCTTGGCCTTGCGGGCGGCTTCGTCCTCGATAACCCGGCTGATGCGGGAGGTCTCCGCTTCCAGGCGTGCCTCTGCTTCGGCGCGGCTAGCCGCGTCTGCCGCTTCGGCTTCAGCCTTTGCTGCGGCCAGCTGCCTGTCCCGTTCCTCAGCCTTGGCGCGTTCTCGCTCGGCGCGGCGTTCTTCGCGGGCGGTTACCACCGCCAGGCGTTCCGCCTGCTTGGCCTCGATATGCGGCGCGGCCGCTTCTTTCGCCTTGCGATAATTGTCGAGAAGGATTTTCTTCGCGTCGGCTGTTGCCTTGCGGCGGTCGGACAGGCCGTTGTCTCTCGTGTTCTTCAAAGTTCCGCTTTCGGATTGGATCGTTTTCGGGTTTGTGTCGATCGCGCTCGGTCGTACCTTTCGGCACCATATGCTGTCCGCGCGCGGTTTTTCTCGGGGCGGAGCGGCTTGCCGCTCGTGCCGTCAGTCCTTGGCCGGATAGGCCGCGGTCATGCCGTCGGGCGTTGCCGTGCCGCCGGCTTCCTTCGCCATCCGCAGGGCGCGCAGGCGCATCGTCTTTTCATCGCGCTCCTGAACGACGGCGTCGTTCTCGGAGATGATCCGGTTTCTTGCCAGAAACTGCGATTGCGTCTTGCCGAAGGCGGCTTCGGCTTGAATGCGAGCCTTGCTCTGTGTCTCTGTCATGGCAGTGATCCTCGATGGTTTGGTGGCGGTACCGGTTTTCGGCCAAAAAAAAGCCAGGCAAAATGCCTGACCTTTCATTGTTCCCGCGCCCTCCTTGGTGCCAGTACATCCGTGGTCACCCGAGAGCACAAAGATCGATCAGGCAGCCTGAAGCTGACCGGCGGACATCTTGCCCGACTTGTTGTCGCGTTCCATCTCGTAGCCGATCTTCTGGCCTTCGACGATTTCGCGCATGCCGGCCCGTTCGACAGCGGAGATGTGGACGAATACGTCCGGACCGCCGTTGTCAGGCTGAATGAAGCCGAAGCCCTTGGTGGAATTGAACCATTTAACTGTGCCAGTGGTCATAACGAACCCTTTCGTAGCAATATTGAATTCCCGCCGTGCAGTTGCACGGGCGGCTGGGTAGCTCGATCTTTATTGAAGGGAAGTTCGTCGAGGCACGGTGTCAGGGCGCGAAAACAAAAGTCAAACAAGCAAATATCGACAACCCCAAACTAGTTGATCGCACTGCCAATGTCAACTTTTAGTTTCGATTTGTGTCGAACTGCGCATTTTCAGTTGAATCCTCGGCATGGAACAATGGACGAAGTGGCTTGGATGCTCCCGAGGCCCGTGGCCGCCACCTTAGCCGTTCCGGGCGCGGTGGCGCTTGATGTCGGCGACGAGCGGGAAGGATGCGAAGAGGCCAAGCGGCAGGGCGAAAAGGGCTGCGACCGGAAGGCCGAAACGGCTGAACAGCAGCGCGCCGGCAATGCCTCCGGAGAAGAATAGGCCGATCAGCGACAGAAGCAGGGCGAGCTTGCCACGGTCCGCGATGACGGGCGCCCGATCCGGCCGCGCCGGGGTGTTGCGATAGAGAAGCTTGCCGATCTCGATCCCGGCATCGGTCACCAGACCGGTGACATGGGTGGTGCGGATACGGGCGCCCGACAGCTTGGTGATGATGGCGTTCTGCAGCCCCATGATGAAGCACAAGAGACTGATGGTCAGAAACATGCTGGAGGAAGAGCCCGATATCAGGAACAGCCCCGACAGGCCGAAGATCAGCAGCAGCAGTGCCTCGACTGCAAGCGGCAGGGCATATTCGGATTCGAGCGCGCGGCGGCGCGCCCAGTTGATCAGGATCGCCGAGCTGGCCGCACCGAGGATGAAGGACGCCAGCGAGGCAAGGCCGGTGATGACCAGGAAACGATTGCCCAGCACCATGTTGTCGGCGATGGCCGATACGATGCCGGACATGTGCGAGGTGTATTGCTGGACGGCCATGAAGCCTCCGGCATTCACCGCGCCGGCGACGAAGGTCAGATAGAATGCCAGATGGCGGTCGCTGTCTTCGTTGCGCTCGCGGGCGGCAAGTCCACCCAGGTAATATCTCATGCTCTTTCCCGAAGGCTCCCGGCGGCTGGCCGGAGAGAAAAAGCAATCCTCGTTCCGAATCGTAAGCAGCCCTCAAACATCTTGGTATGATAGCATGAATGGATTACGGACTTCGACTCTCGGGTCGCAGATTGTCGCTCATCGGCGTTCGGCATGCGCCATTCCCAGGCCTTCGACTTCGACGAAAATGGCGCCGCCGATGCCGAGGTCGAGCATCCGCTGAAGCAGGGTGCCGACCGGGTGATCATGGGCGAACGCGAGATCGCCAACGGCATGCTGGCGAGCCTTGACCAGGTTCATTGGCCGACCAATTCGCAGGAATAAGGCTGACCTGACCCGCGCGGTTCGAGGGAACCAATAGACGCCTGTCGTGTTCTCGTGGGAGTTCATCCTCGTTCCCGGAGAATCGCAATGGCCAAGAAGACCACCAAGGCAGCCCCCTCTGATTCCGCAGGCATTCACGACCAGAGCCTCCTTCGAGGCGCCGGCGGCGAACTGCACCAGACGGCGGAAACGCATGACGCACCGGTGCTGACCACGGCACAGGGCGGACCGGTCGCCGACGACCAGAATACGCTGCGTGTCGGCGCGCGCGGACCGCTCGCCATGGATGATTTCCATTTCCGCGAAAAGCTGTTCCATTTCGACCATGAGCGTATCCCCGAGCGCGTCGTTCATGCGCGCGGCTATGGCGCCCATGGCTATTTCGAGACGTATGATTCGCTGGCCGCCTACACCAAGGCCGATATCTTCCCGCGCAAGGGTGAAAGGACGCCGGCCTTTGTCCGCTTCTCCACTGTTGCCGGCAACAAGGGTTCTTTCGACCTTGCCCGCGACGTGCGCGGCTTCGCGGTCAAGATCTATACCAAGGAAGGCAATTGGGACCTGGTGGGCAATAACATGCCGGTCTTCTTCATCCAGGATGCCATCAAGTTTCCCGATCTCGTCCATGCCGCCAAGCAGGAGCCGGACCGCGACTTCCCCCAGGCGCAGACGGCCCACGACAATTTCTGGGACTTCATCTCGCTGACGCCGGAAAGCATGCACATGATCATGTGGACCATGTCGGATCGCGCCATCCCGCGATCGTTCCGTTTCATGGAGGGTTTCGGCGTCCACACCTTCCGCTTCGTCAACGCCAAGGATGAATCGACATTCGTGAAATTCCACTGGAAGCCGAAGCTCGGCCTGCAGTCGGTGGCGTGGAACGAGGCGGTCAAGATCAACGGCGCCGATCCCGACTTCCATCGGCGCGATCTCTGGCAGTCGATCCAGTCCGGAAATTTCCCGGAATGGGAATTGCAGGTACAGCTCTTCGACCAGGAATTCGCCGACAGTTTCGATTTCGACGTGCTCGATCCGACAAAGATCATCCCGGAGGAAATCCTGCCGCCGCAGGCGATCGGCCGGCTGGTGCTCGATCGCATGCCGGATAATTTCTTCGCCGAGACCGAGCAGGTGGCGTTCATGACGCAGAACGTGCCCCCGGGTATCGACTTCTCCAATGATCCGCTGCTGCAGGGGCGCAATTTCTCCTATCTTGACACCCAGCTGAAGCGTCTCGGCGGGCCGAATTTCACCCATATCCCGATCAATGCGCCGAAATGTCCGTTCGCCCATTTCCAGCAGGACGGGCACATGGCCATGCACAATCCGGTCGGGCGGGTGAACTACCAGCCCAATTCCTGGGGCGAGGGTCCGCGCGAATCGCCGGTCAAGGGCTTCCGGCATTTCCCCGCCGAGGAGCAAGGCCAGAAGGTGCGGCTGAGGCCCGAAAGCTTCGCCGACCATTACAGCCAGGCGCGGCAGTTCTATATCAGCCAGACCCCGCCGGAGCAGCGCCACATCGCCAATGCGCTGACCTTTGAGCTCAGCAAGGTCGAGACGCCGGTGATCCGCGAGCGCATGGTTTCCCACCTGCTCAACATCGATGAAACGCTGGCGGGTACGGTTGCGGCGAAGCTGGGACTGAAAACGATGCCGAAGCCGGCCGATGCGGCGGTTGAGACACGCCAGGACCTCGAGGCCTCGCCAGCGCTCAGCATCGTGCTCAACGGCCCGAAGCGGTTCGAAGGTCGCAAGCTCGGCATCCTGGTCACCGACGGCGTCGATGCCGCCCTGCTGAAGGCACTGACTACGGCCGTCGCCAAGGAAAAGGCGATGGTCGAAATCATCGCGCCGAAGGTCGGCGGGGTTACGGCTTCCGACGGAAGCTGGGTCGCGGCCCAGCAGATGATCGACGGCGGACCGTCGGTTCTCTACGATGCCGTGGCCATATTGCCGTCGCCCGAGGCGATCGAGGAACTGGCGACGGAAGCCACGGCGCGGGATTTCGTCGCCGACGCCTTCCAGCACTGTAAGTTCATCGGTCACACCGAGGTCGCGATGCCGCTCCTCAAGAAGGCCGGTATTGCCGACAGTCTCGACGAAGGCGTGTTTGCGCTTGGATCGGCAAAGGATGTCACGGCCTTCGTCAAGGAACTCGGCAAGTTGCGGCTGTGGTCGCGCGAACCCGGCGTGAAGCACGGCAAGGCTTCGATCCCGGTCAAGTGATCGATTCGCCAGTCCGGCGAGAGGGGGAGTGAGGCGCGTGACCTGCGCGGCTTCACCCTCCCGACGGTCAGGCTGCTACGCAGCCAATCAGTTGTCGGAATCGTCCTCCGCCTTAGGCGCGACAATCGAAAATCGCATGCGGTATTCGCCGGGGGAGACGCCGACGATCTTGCGGAAGACCTTGCGAAAGGCGTTGGTGTCTTCGTAGCCGCTTGCCCAGGCAATCTGTTCGATCGACAGGTCGGACTGTTCGAGCAGATCGCGCGCCTTGGCGATCCGCAGGCGTTGATAATACTCGGTGGGATTGAGGCCCGTCGCTTTCTGGAAACGACGCAGGAAGGTCCGCTCGCCGAGCCCCGCCCGCTCCGCCATGACCACTATGTTGACGCCCCTGAAATCGGTTCCGTGCAGCCAGTGCTGGATGCCGAGGATGACCGTGTCGCCGTGGTCGAGGCGTGGAAGGAACTTCGAATAGAAACTCTGCTCGCGGGCCCCCGGATCGATCAGCATGAAGCGGGCGGTCGACAGCATCACGCTTGTGCCGAGCAGGCGATCGATCAGCCTCAGCCCCAGATCGGTCCAGGCCATCATGCCGCCGGCGGTAATGATGTCACCTTCGTCCAGCAGCATCTTGTCGGTGTCGATGCGAATGTCCGGATGGCGTTTGGCGATCGCCTCGCCATGCAGCCAATGGGTCGTCGCGGAGCGACCGGACAGGAGCCCGGTCTGGGCCAGCAGCGAAGCGCCGCCGCAGGCCGAGCAGATGATGGCGCCCGATCGGTGATGCCCGCGGATCCACTCAGGAAATCCGCCCATGCGTTCGCCAAAGGGTAGTTCCTCGCCGATCGCGGGCGGCAACACGACTGCGACCGGACGCCCCTCCCTTTCGGATGGATGCGTGTCGAAAACCTTCGACACCAGGCTCGCCGCGTCGGTCTCGTAGTGGCTGACCCTCAGCCGGCGGCTTTGCGTCGTCTGGCGATCATACCTCTCCGCCACCGCGAACATGTCCGTCAGGCCATGCACGGACGCTCGCCAGACATCGGGGTAGCTGGCGATGGCGATCTCCACCGTGTCATTCATCAAGTGCTTTGTCACTTATGGCCCTGTGCTTGTCAATTTTGCCATTCGTGTGGCGGTGCGCCTGCCCTTATCACAACAACCAGCGCTCCGGAACGCCAAAGCACTCAAGAGACAGGAAAGCAGGCCAGCATGGAAGATCAAACCGCAACGGTCAGAGAATTCCCGGTGTCCCGCCGCGATCTGCTCGCTGCCGGTGCCATCGGGGCGGTTACCGCCGTCACCGGGCTCGGCAATTCGATACGGACCGCGGCGGCGGCCACGGCAACGCAACCCAACCACAAACCAACAGGAGTGAAGACAATGGCAAGCACGATCACCACCCGCGACGGCGTCGAAATCTACTACAAGGACTGGGGTCCGAAGACCGGCCAGCCGGTCATCCTCAGCCATGGCTGGCCGCTCAACTCGGACAGCTGGGAGGCTCAGGCTTTTCATCTGGCGCAGAACGGCTTTCGCGTCATCACCCATGACCGGCGAGGCCACGGCCGCTCCAGCCAGCCCTGGGACGGTAATGACATGGACCATTATGCTGACGATCTTTCCGACCTGATCGAGGCGCTGGATCTCAAGAACATCATCCTTGCCGGCTTTTCGACAGGCGGCGGCGAGATCGCCCGCTATATCGGCCGTCATGGAACGGGACGAATCGCCAAGGCAGGGTTGATCTCCGCCGTGCCGCCGCTGATGGTCAAGACCGCGGCGAACCCCGGCGGCCTGCCGAAGGAAGTATTCGACGGTATCCAGGCGGCGAGCTTCGCCGACCGCTCGCAGCTCTACCGGGATATCGCCAGCGGCCCGTTCTTCGGTTTCAACCGGCCGGGGGCCAAGGTCTCCCAAGGCATGATCGACAGCTTCTGGCTGCAGGGCATGATGGCCGGGCACAAGAACACCTATGACTCGATCGTCGCGTTCTCGCAGACCGACTTCACCGAGGACCTGAAAAAGTTCGACGTCCCGACCCTCATCGTCCATGGCGACGACGACCAGGTGGTGCCGATCGACGCGGCTGGCCGGGCGTCCAAGACGCTGATCCCGCATGCCGAACTCAAGGTCTATGCCGGTGCGCCGCACGGCCTTGCGGACACACACAAGGATCAGCTGAATGCCGATCTGCTGGCCTTCGCCAGCGCCTGAGCCTTCGGTTCGGACCAGTCCCAGACAGAACAAAAGCCGGCGCCGTCATCCAGGGCGCCGGTATTCTAATGCCGGTGAGGCTTTGTTCAGGCCCGTACGGTGCGCCGCCGTAGCGCCGCGATTTCGGCCTCGTTGAGGAAACGGGCTGCTCCCTTTTCGAGATCGCCGAGAACCAGGTCGCCAAAGGCAATCCGGACGAGCCGCAGGCATTCGCAACCGATCGCTTCGAGCATGCGGCGGATCTCGCGATTCTTGCCTTCACGCAGTTCGAATTCCAGCCAGCAGGTCTTGTCGGCCTCGCGTAGAACATGCACGCGTCTGGCCTTGAGTAACTCGCCGTCATCGAGAATTCCCGCCATCATGCGGCCGAGGTCGGCGTCAGACGGGCGGCCCCGGACCTGGACGTGGTAGGTCTTGGCGATGGCGCTGTCAGGATCGAGCAGGCGCTGGGCGAGCACCGTGTCGTTGGTGAAGAGCAGCAGGCCTTCGCTCGCCTTGTCCAGGCGGCCGACGGGCGAGACATGCGGAATGTCGAGATGCTCAAGACAGGAAAAGACGGTGTCGCGGCCTTCCGGGTCGTCGCGGGTCGTCACCAGCCCGCGTGGCTTGTTGAGCATGAGGTAGACCTTGGCCTCGGCATCGACCGGTTTGCCGTCGACCGCGATCCGGTCGACGCGAATGTCGACCCAGGCGGTAAGATCGGTGACGCAGCGTCCGCCGACCGTGACATGGCCGGCCGCCACCAGTTTTTCAGCCTGGGTGCGCGAGCAATAGCCGAGCTTGGAGAGGGCCCTTGGCAGGGTCACGCGCGTGCCAGGCGCGGCTTGCGAGATTTTTGCCACCCGATCGCCATCCGGAATTCTCAGCGCCGCCTGAGCGCTGCAGGTTTCATCGAGACAACGACTGCCCGCGCCGAGCCGATGCCGTCAAGAGAAAAATGGCCTGCATGCGACAGGTGTCAGCCGGCGAGCTCATGGATCCTCACCTCTGGCACGATACGCCTGGCGAGGTCGCAGAGATGGCGGTGATGGGTGAGGTAGACCACCTGGCCGATCTTCGCCATCTCCCCGAACAGCCGCAGCACTTCTTCCGAGCGCGGCTCGTCGAAGGTTTCCATGATGTCGTCGGCGATGAAGGGCACGGCGGGGCGGCTTGCGGCGAATTCCTCGTAGCCGGCGAGGCGCAACGCCAGATAAAGCTGAAACCGCGTGCCCTTCGACATTTCGCTTGCGAGCTTGGAGCCACCCTGACGCGTCAGGCCGATCAGCGTTTCGCGGTCCTTGTCTGGCTGGGCGGCAAGGCCGATATAATCGCCACGGGTGATGAGGCGAAAGGCCTCGGAGGCGCGCTTCATCATCGACGACCTGTGCTTGTCGCGATAGGCCCGCAGCGCCTCGGCGGCGACCAGCGCGCCGCTTTTCAGCCTGAGAAAGGTGTCGGCGAGTTCCTCGATCTCGAGAAAGATGGTGCGCTTTTCGGCCTCGATCCGTGCCACTTCGTTGCCGCCACCAATCGCCTCCAGCCGGTCCGCCGCGCGGGTCTTGTCGGCGAAGAGCTGCCGGGTGCGCTCGTCGAGGTCGCCGAGGCGGGCGGCAAGCTCCGCCTCCTCCCGCTCGACGGCTTCGAAATCGGTCGCGTCTACCTCGCCGAGGGCAGCGTCGATCGCCGGTGCGGGCAAGTTCGAGAGGATCTGCTCGGCCAGTTCGCGGAGACGGATCTCCTGACGATCCCGTTCTGCGGTCTGGTCGAGGGCACCGGCCACATCGGCCAGGGTTTCCACCTGGAAGAATTCGGTCATTTGCGCCTTGCGGGCGGTGTGTTCAGCCAGGTCCTGCCGCAATGCGCGTTCGCTGTCGGCAAGGCGTTCGAGCGCAATGGCCTTGTCGGCTGTGAGGGCCTGGTCGCGGCGGACCCTTTCCAGGCGGGCTGCAAGGGTGGCTGCAGTGCGGTCGACCGCGTCGGTCTCGCCGCTTTCGCCAAGATCCGATAGGAGCGATTTAACCTCTGTGGCAAAGTCGTCCCTGTCGCGTTCCATCAGGACGATGCGCCTGGCAAGTTCGTCGCGATCCTGCAACGCAGGACCCAGCCGGTCGAGCGTCTCGAGGATCTCACGGACGGCGCCGGCCGATATTGCTTCAGGAAACCATGTTTCGCCAAGGGCTGCCGCAAAGCGCGATTGCCATTCGGCGGAGGCGATGTTCGCCGCCTCGAACTCGCTGCGGCGATCGGACAGGGCGCGTTCCACATCCGCCATGGCCTTGTCTGCGGCTGCACGGGCAGCCGTGCGGGCGGCGTGGCCGGCGACTGCGGCGTCCGCCGTTTCAACCATCTCGGCCAGTAAAGCCGTGTCCCCGCTAAGACCGGCGGCCCGCAGCGCATCGGCCAAAGTCTCGCGATCGATCTCCGCGTCGGCTCTGGCTTCCTCGATCTCGTGCTTCGTCGCTTCCAGTCGGTCCCAGACGGCGAGCGCGTCGGCGCGGGTTCTGGCGATGGTGTCGATCCGGGAGAACAGCCGCGTGAAGCCGTCATCGGCCGCCTGCAACAGCCCTTGCGGCAGGGCGGCTCCAAGCTCGGCGCAGAGCGTATCGCGTTCGCCTTCGGCTTCGTCCAGCAATTCCTGCTGGCGGGCGATCGATGCCGTCGTGAGGGAGAGCTCCTGCGTCAACCCGCGCAGGTCGGACAGGTCTCGCATGGCGGCGAGACGGGCCGTGGCCGTCAGATCATCGGCCCGCATGGCCGCCTCGAAGGTTTCGGCGCTGGCCTTGTCGAGCCGAACCAGATGGGCAGCCCAGGCGGCGTCGCGCGCCTGCCGCAGCCGCATTGCCTCGGCGTCGTCGATCAATCCGCCGGTGGCGCGCAGGGCGAGAATCTGCGCCTCGACCTGTTTTTGCCGGGTGACGAGCTCGCGTCGGCGTTCGGCATGGTCCGCGATCCGTCTGTCGACGGCGGACAGGGCGGTGCGCCAGGCCTCGACCTGGCGCGGATCGGGGAGGGCAAGAGCCCGCAATGCCTGGCCGTCCAGCTCGGAAACGTCCAGAAGCGCGGCGAGGGGCCGGGAATTTTCCGAAAAACGGCGCTCAAGCTCGGCAAGGCCGCGTTCACCCAATCGAAGCCGGGTGGCGTGGTCGCTGCGTCGGACGACCGTCAGCGCAGTCGTGAGCCGGCTAAGTTGAGAGGCTTCGAGCGGTTCGCCGCCATCGGCGAGCGCCTTTCGATCGGCGATGGCGCGTTCGTGCGCGGACTTTGCCGCACTCAGTTCGCGGCTTGCGGTCTCCAGCCTCGCCTCGACGCCGGAGCGCATTTCGATCAGGTCGCGCAGGGTGCCGACAGTCACCGTTGAAAGAATCAGGCTTTCGGGTGCGTCGCAGGCGGACTGGCCAAGGCGGGCAAGGATTGCCGTGATCACGGCCTGGCGCTCGGCGAGCGCGATGCGTCGTTTCGGCAGATCCTCCTCGGCGCCGCCAAAGCGCACCAGACCCTTGCCCAATTGCCCGATGCGGTCCGCCAGTGCGAGGACGCGTTCATCGAGATCGATGGCGTCGATTTCTGTGCGCAGCCGCTCGGCATCGGCCTCGACACCGGCGAGACGGGTGGCAAGGCGTGTCTCCTCGTCCCTCAGTCGGTGAACATCGCGTATCCAGGCGGTGGGCGGGCGTGGCAGGTCAGCGTGAAGCGCCAGTTCGGCCTCGAGGCGGCGATACTCGGCGGCCAGCGGGCGGGCGCGAAGGAGCCGGGCGATCGCTTCGCGTCGAGCTTGCGCCGCGCCGCGCGCGTGCATCGCCTCGTCATAGGCGGTCTCGGCCTGGGCGAGGGTTGCGACAAATCCGGCATGAGCGCTGGCCAACGTGTCGATCTCGTCGCGTCTTGCCTTCAACTCGGCAAGCTTCTGCTTCAACTCGGCAATGCGGGTCGAGCGGGCGCGCTTCTTGTAGAGGCTGTCGGCCTCGTCCGTGATGGCGCCAAGCGTCGCGCTGACGCCGGCGAGGCCCGCGCTGGCGGAGAAAAGCAGTTCGCCGAGATCGCCCTTGCTCTGCAGGATGGCGTTGCCGCCTTCTTCGAGCGTGACGTCGTCGAGCGAGAACATGGTGCGATAGGCGTCGCGGCTTATGCCCGCCAGCGGCACGGAGAGGAGCGCTTCGGCCACCGGCTCGCCGCGACCGTCGAGCAGCGAGTTGGTTCGCTGTTTCAAACGCTTCAGATCGTGGGGGATGCCGTCGAACTCGAGGCAGGCGCCCACCTGCATGGCATTGTAGGCATGGAGGAAATTGTATCGGCTGCGCTCTTCGATGCCGTAGAGGAGGTCGAGATAGGCGGAGAGCGACGTCGATTTTCCGGCCTCGTTGAGGCCGTAGACGATGTGCAGGTCGGGCGAGCCGGGCTTTGCCTCGCCGAAGTCGAGCGCATGGTCGGTGAACTTGCCGTAGCGCGTGAGGTCGAGCCGGCGGAGCCTCATTCGCCTGCCCCCGTCCCGTCGCTCTTAAGCCGGGCAATGACGTCGTTGCTGCCTTCGACAAGCAAGTGATCGACATAGGCCTCGAACTCGGCCTCGTCACCGCCGGTCAGGCCGCGACTTTCCGGCGGCAGTTCGCCGCGCAGATCCTTGACCATCTGGCGGATTTCTTCCCGCAAGGCGTGGCGCCGGGACACGTCGTCGCGCATGAGGGCGCCAAGCTCGATCAGCGGATCGGCGCTCGGCTGGCCGGTTGCTTCACCCGGCGCCTCGGTGGCGATGTCGATCTTCTCGATCCAGGCGCGGCCGAGCCCCTCGGCGCGTTG
>JAIBEK010000044.1 GCA_019459145.1 Arenimonas sp. | reverse complement strand
AAATGGCAAAGAGTAAGTTTGAGCGCAATAAGCCGCACGTCAACATCGGTACGATCGGCCACGTCGACCATGGCAAGACGTCGCTGACGGCAGCGATCACCAAGTACTTCGGTGAATACAAGGCCTATGACCAGATCGACGCAGCGCCGGAAGAAAAGGCTCGCGGCATCACCATTTCGACGGCGCACGTCGAATATGAGACGGCCAACCGCCACTACGCCCACGTCGACTGCCCCGGCCACGCCGACTACGTCAAGAACATGATCACCGGTGCTGCCCAGATGGACGGCGCGATCCTGGTGTGCTCGGCCGCCGATGGCCCGATGCCGCAGACCCGCGAGCACATCCTGCTCGCCCGTCAGGTCGGTGTTCCGGCGATCGTGGTGTTCCTCAACAAGGTCGACCAGGTTGACGACGCCGAGCTTCTCGAGCTCGTCGAGCTGGAAATGCGCGAACTTCTGTCGTCCTACGATTTCCCGGGCGACGAAATCCCGATCATCAAGGGCTCGGCTCTGGCTGCTCTCGAAGACAGCAACAAGACGATCGGCGAAGACGCCGTTCGCGAGCTGATGGCGGCTGTCGACGCCTACATCCCGACGCCTGAGCGTCCGATCGACCAGCCCTTCCTGATGCCGATCGAAGACGTGTTCTCGATCTCGGGCCGTGGTACGGTTGTGACCGGCCGCGTCGAGCGTGGCATCGTCAAGGTTGGCGAAGAAGTCGAGATCGTCGGCATTCGTCCGACCACCAAGACGACGGTTACCGGCGTTGAAATGTTCCGCAAGCTGCTCGACCAGGGCCAGGCCGGCGACAACATCGGCGCTCTGATCCGCGGCGTTGCCCGTGACGGCGTCGAGCGTGGCCAGATCCTGTGCAAGCCGGGTTCGGTCAAGCCGCACAAGAAGTTCATGGCAGAAGCATACATCCTGACGAAGGAAGAAGGCGGCCGTCATACGCCGTTCTTCACCAACTACCGTCCGCAGTTCTACTTCCGCACCACCGACGTGACGGGCATCGTCTCGCTTCCGGAAGGCACGGAAATGGTCATGCCGGGCGACAACGTCACGGTTGAAGTCGAACTGATCGTGCCGATCGCCATGGAAGAAAAGCTGCGCTTCGCCATCCGCGAAGGCGGCCGCACCGTCGGCGCCGGCATCGTCGCCTCGATCATCGAGTAA
>JAIBEK010000041.1 GCA_019459145.1 Arenimonas sp. | reverse complement strand
CGCCGCCGCGCCGGCAATGCCGCCCTCCACCGCCATGTCGGCCAGGTCCTCGTCGCTCACCCGGTTGCCGCCGCCGCGTAAGCCTGCACCGAGGATGCACATCAGATCCTGCGCCTTCAGCCGGCCTGCGGCAAAGCGTGCGCCGAGATCGGCGAGGCTCTCCGACCCGAACGCCGTTTCCAGTTCGGCCAGCGCGCCCAGCGTCAGGCAGAGAATGCGCCGCTCTCCACCGATCACCGCCTCCACCTCGCCGCGCCGCCGGTTGGCCCGCGCCAGCGTCGCCAATCCCTCGCCCCCGCCCCGCATCACAGCACCGCAAACGACAGCGCGCCGGCCGATTCCAGCGCGATCTCGAAGGTCAGTTCGCCGTCATGCGAACCGGCATATTCGAGCGCGGTCACCTGGAATGGCCCGCTCACCGTGCCGAAATCCGGGATCACCACCTGCCAGGCGAAAATGTCGCCGGCAAAGAACGCGCTCCTCACCCGCGCATCAGATGCCTGGTCCTTGAACAGCCCGGCCCCCGACAGCGAGGCCCGCTGCACGCCGGCTCCGCCCAAAAGCTCGCGCCAGCGCCCGACGCTCTCCGCATCGGTCACGTCGACCGTCTGCGCGTTGAACGAAAGCCTTTTGGACCGCAGCCCCGCCACCGTGACGAACCCCGCCCCGTCCTCGACCTTCAACAGCAGGTCCTTGCCCTTCTGTGCCACCATGTCGAAATCCTCTTTTTCTTAAGGAGATTGTTCCGTCTTGCCAATCGAAGCCGGCGGGGTCGCCCCTCTCCCCGTTCACGGAGTGAGGAATGGTCGGCGGAGCCGACGAAACGATCCGGTGAATCGTGTCGAGGGACGAACGCCCTGAGCCCAGGCGAAGGCTGGCAGAGGGCGCGGCCACGCGAGGGCCGCTTGGTCCTTCTCCCCGCCTGCGGGGGTGAGGAATGGTCGGCGAAGCCGACGAAACGATCCAGTGAATCGTTTCGAATGACGGACGCCCTGAGCCTAAAGTGAAGGGCTGGCAGAGGTGCCGGCAGGCGGATGAGGGGCGACACCGGAGCCAAACCCCTCACTCCACCACCGCCCGAAACGTCAGCTCGGCGACGAACAACCCGGTCTTCGCCTCGCGCCGGCTTATTGTCCGGCGGTGGCGAAGGCTCACCAGTGTTTGGCCCGCAAGCGTCAGATCGGCATCGTCCAACAGATGACGCACCGCCTCGCCGATCGCCTCCGCCTCCCGTCGTCCCTCGGCCGACCAGGCCTCCACCGTCAGCAGGATTTCAAGACCCGCCTCGCTCGCCGTCGAATAGTCGCGGCACTCGACCGCCCCCAGCACCAGCGCCGGCAGATCGAGCCCGCTCGCCCGCCGGTCGCGCATCCCGCCGGCGCCGATCAAAGCGGCAAGCCCGGCATCGCCCGCCAGCCGCGCCTGGATGGCCCCCAGCAACTCGTTCACGGCGCTGCTCATGGCTTTTCTTCGTCCCTTGTGGTGTCGTGGCCGGCCTTCGCGTCAGGCCTATCCGCCCTCCGCCGGGCTGTCCTGGCGCCGTCCGGCGAGATCCCACCCGCCCGCTGCACGATCTGCAGGTCGATCCGCCGCGCGATCCCGCCCGCCAGTGCGCGCCGCAGCCCCAGCCCCAAGTCCTCGCCCGTCAGTGACAGCGACGCTCGAATCCCGGCCCTCATCGGCCCTCCTCCCGGCAGTGGCAGACAAGAAAACGGCCGGTCTCGTCGGGATCGCGCACGCTCTCGATGACGAAGCGCCGCGTGCCCTTGATGAGCCGCATGCCCGCCGCCAGATCGGCGCGATAGCGCAGCCAGACATGGTGCGTGACGATCACTCGCCCGGCGCCCGCCACCTCCTCGACATCGGCGCCAAGCGGCTCGATCCGCGCCCAGAGATCGGCCACCGCCTCGAAGCCGACCATCGCCCCGCCCTGCCCGTCCGGTGTTTCCACCGGTTGTTCCAACCTGAGGCGGGCGGTGAGCGCGCCAGGATCGAAATCGACGAGCCCCATGGTCAAAGCCCCCTTCGGCAATAGGGCGCGATCAGCCGTTCGTAACCGGCCGGCATCGCCGCGCCTTGCGCCGCGACCGGCCCCGCCCCGCGCACGGCAAACATCGCCGCCACATGGATCAGCATCGCCCGTTTCAGCGTGTCGGGCACATCCGCCCCGCTCGCGCCGAAGCCGGCGATGAAATCGATCTCGATGCCGTTCAGCATCCGTCCCGCTGCGAGGGGCTCGCGCAGCCACAGCCGCGCCGGCCGCGCCTCGCCGTCGAGCAGATGGTCGGCCAGCGAAACCGCGGTGGCATGGCCCTCGCCGTCATAGACGATGACAGCCGTCACCTCGCGCACCGGCCCGCAGCCGATGCGGATCACCCCGTCGGCCGGCCAGTCGTCGAGGCATAGTCGATAAGGCCGGGCGATCAGCACCCGCCCGGTCTCGCGCTCGATGTGCTCGCGCGCCACAATGATCAGCTGCGCGATCAGCGCATCCTCATCCGGGCCGTCCACGCGCAGATGCGCCCTGGCCTCAGCCAGCGTCACCGCTTCGGCCGCCGGCGGCGCCGTCGGAAATAGGGTCATGGGTGTCTCCTGGGATTGAATTTTGAAACTGGCAGGCCGCTACGCGTCGTGGAAATCCTCTTCTCCCCAGCGGGGAGAAGTGCCGAACGCAGTGAGGCGATGAGGGGGCCGCGTGCGCCGCCATCAATTGGCTTCGCTTCCCCTCATCCGGCGCTACGCGCCACCTTCTCCCCGCCGGGGAGAAGATGAGCCTCGTCCCCCTCAGCTACGCCGAAAACTTCACCAGCTTGATCGCCTCGAAGTTCTGCACCCCGCCGCCGACGCGCTTGGTGGTGTAGAACAGCACATAGGGCTTTGCCGAATAGGGGTCGCGCAGCACCCGGACCCCCACCCGGTCGACCACCAGATAACCCGAGCGGAAGTCGCCAAACGCGATCGCCGTGGCATTGGCGGCAATCGCCGGCATGTCCTCGGCCTCCGCCACCGGAAAGCCGATCAGCGAGGCGCTTTCACCCGGCCGCGCCGGCGGCTGCCAGAGATAATTGCCGTCGGCATCCTTGAACTTGCGGATCTCGCCTTGCGTCTTGCGGCTCATGACGAAGGCGGCATTCTGCCGATGCCCGGCCTTCAGCGCATAAACGAGATCGACCAGCACGTCGGACGGCCCGGACGCGGCGAAACCGCCGGCCACCCCCGTCAGCAGATAGCCGATCTTGCCCCATTCCCACGCGCCGTCCGCCACCTGGTCATAGGCGAGAAAACCCTTCGGCTTGTTCACCCCATCGCCGGAAACGAAGGCCGTGCCTTCCTGCTCGGCAAAGGCGATGTCCACTTCCGAGGCGATCCAGGCCTCGATGTCGACCGCCGCATCGTCGAGCAGGGCCTGGCTCGCCGCCGGCATGGCATAGAGCTCCATGGTCGGGAAGGAGAGTTCGGCAAGCTGCGCGGTTGCCGTCTGCGGCCGCGCCGCGGTCTCGGCCACCCAGCCGGCGGTCATGCCACCCGGCGAGAACGGCTTCTTCAGCACCGAGCCCGAGACCTGCCGGACCGTCGACAGCGCCCGGATCGGCGAGACGACCGAGAGCCTCCGGCCGATCTCCGTGTCGGTTTCCGGCGGCACCAGATAGCCGCCGTCGGCCGGCGCACCCGCGCTCATCGCCTTCGCTTCGAGCTCGCGCAGGGCCGCCTCGTCGCCGCGGCGGATATAGGCCTCGAAGGCCGCCTTGTGCTCGGCCGCCTCCGGCCCGTCCGCCTCCCCGCCGCGGCCGAGCGGCGGGCGCATCTTCTTCAGCACCAGTTCGTCGAGCATGCGGCCCTGCTCGTCCATCGCCTTGTTGATCCGCTCCATCTTGTCGCGGGTCACCACGTCGGCGGAAAGCTTCTGCTCGATCTCCGTGAGACGCCGATCGTTGACGTCCTTGAACGCCTCGAAGGCGCCCATGAAGTCCTCGAAGGCCGCCGTCACGCTGTCGGGCACGGCCTTCACCTCCGGTGCCGTCCGCTTGCGCGGGGCATCGGCCGTCTGCTTTTCCATCGCTGCATCGCTCATCTGTCATCCTTTCCTGAAGACATCCATGGCCATTGTCCGCGCCGCCCGGCGCATGGCGCGGACGAGCTCGGTTTCCTTGTCGCGGAAGAACCGCGCATGCTTGACGTTCGAAACCCGGGCTGCCGGCAGCATCGGGAAGGTCACCACCGAGATCTCCCAGAGGTCGGCCTCGAGAATGCGGCGCACGCCGCTCTTGCGGTCGCTCCTCGAGCGCACGGTGCGAAAGCCGATCGACAGCCCGTCGAGCGCGCCCGATTTCATCAGCGCATGCACCTCGCGGGCCCGCGCCACGCCAAACGACAGCTGCCCCTCGACATAGAGCCCGCGGGCGTCCTCGCGGATCACCCGCCAGGCGCCGATCGGCTCGGCGGGGTCATGCTGGAACAGCATGCGCACCCCCTTGGCGCCGCGCTTCGCCAGCGACCGCTCGAAGGCTCCGGGCTCGATCGCATCGCGCCCGAGATCGACCTCGCCGAACAGGCTGGCATAACCCGAGAACGACCCGTCGCCCTCCACCCCCTTCAACGTCAGGTTGACGAATTTCTCCGTCAACGAGACCGGCCCGCGATCAGCGTGCATGGCATTCTCCTTGAAATGAATGATGGTTGTCCGGGGCGGCCGCGGGGGAGCTTCGGGGGATCCGGCAGCGCCCCTCATCCGCCTGCCGGCACCTTCTCCCCGTTTTGACGGGGAGAAGGAACAAGTGGCACTACTGCGGCCGTCCCCTCTCCCCGTTTACGGGGAGAGGGTCAGGGTGAGGGGCATGTTCCGAAGCATGTGACGTACGGTTCATTGCTCCCGGTCGATGCGGTGGGCCGCAAGAGCACTCCCCCTCACCCGCCCGGCCGCTGCCCGTAGCGGGCAAACAACCGCACCAGCAGCCCCAGCCCCCACCAGGCGGAAAGGCTCGCGGCGGTCGCGCCGGCCAGCATGATCTCCGGCGGCGAGAGTTCCGCCGCGACCTCGAGCTTGCGCACGATCCACAAGCCCGCCGGCCCGCCGAAGATCATGCCGCAGGCGACCCCGGTCAAAAACCGCACCGCCGCCTCGCGCCGACCTTTCGGCAAAAGGTAGACGAGCGAGATCGCCGACCCCGCCACCGCCCCGATCACGCGGGCGCTCCACACCCCGCCGTCATGGCTGAAGTCAGTCATTTGTTAATCTCTCATCGCTAAAATAGGGGAATTCGAAGGCCCGCGCCGATCGCCGGCCCGGGTGCCTCGACCACTTCGAGACCGTCTCGACCTTCGCCGCCGGATCAATGATCCGGCCCGCAAGCAGGGCAGTTCCCCCTGCGCAACCCGCTTCACGCAACACTTCAAGTGGCCGCGTTTTCCCGAGTCGATTGAATCGCTTGTCGGCCACTTCTCACAGCGCGATTCACCTCCCGAACGTGCTGATTCAACAGCCTCATCTTCCGATTCAGCTTGAAGTGACCAACCTCCTGCCGCCGCGCCCACGTCCCCTCTTCTCCCCACCGGGGAGAAGGTGGCGCGTAGCGCCGGATGAGGGGGGCGAAGCCAATTGATGGCGGCGCACTCGGCCCCCTCATCGCCTCACTGCGTTCGGCACTTCTCCCCGCTGGGGAGAAGAGGATTTCCACCGCGCACCACGGTAGACGTCTCAAATGACGACACCCTGAACGCAAGCGAGGGGCCAGCAAAGGTGCCGGCAGGTGGATCCGACGCATAGCCCCAGCTTGGCCGCCCCTCAATACCCCACTGCCTGCCGCTTCTCCTCCTCGGTGAGGAAATCGGCCGCGCCGAGCCTCGCCCAGAGCGCGTCGCGTTCGGCGGAAAGGCCCGCCACCTGGTCGAGGTCCGGCACCAGCCTGAGCGGTTCGCCATAAAGCGTGGACAGAAAGCCGGAAAAGCTTGCAGCGGTGCGCGCAACGAGCGGCAGGACGGTCAGCCGGTAGAAGGCCCGGTTCGCCTCCTGGTAGTTGGCATAGGTATTGTCGCCGGGTATGCCGAGCAGCATGGGCGGCACGCCGAAGGCGAGCGCCACGTCGCGCGCCGCGCCGTTGCGCGCCTCGACGAAATCCATGTCCTTGGGCGACAGCCCCATGGATTTCCAGTCGAGACCGCCTTCCAAGAGCAGCGGCCGCCCGGCCCGCATCGGCCCGGAATAGCCCTCGTCGAGTTCCACCTTCAACCGCTCGTACTGGTCGACCGAGAGATTGCCGCCCTCCTTCGGCTGGTAGACCAGCGCGCCGGAGGGGCGGGCGGAATTGTCGAGCAGCGCCTTGTTCCAGCGCGCCGCCGCATTGTGCAGGTCGAGCGCAACCTGCGCTGCGGCGAGCGGCGGAAAGCCGAGATGGTCGTCGAGCGGATGGAAGAGTTTCACATGCAGAAGCCCGCCGCCCGCCGCAATCCGCCGCCTTTGCGATCCGGCGCGATAGTCGTAGGCCTCCGGCCAGCCGTCGGCGCCGGCCACCACTGCCACCCGGTCGGGCCTGAGAAGATGCAGTTCCGCCGGCCGGGTGCCGATCGCCAGCGGCTCGACGTAGGCATTGCCCGAAAGCAGCAGGTGGCCGTAGAGCGCCTCGAAAAAATCGGCCCCGCCCATCCGCGCATTCGGCCGGCCGATCAGCCCAAGCGCCGGATGCCCGTCGATCTCCTGTGCGTCGCGGTAGGCCAGCCAGGGAATGGCGGCCGCGGCTTCCGCCACCAGCCTCACCGTGCGGTGCGCCACCGGGTTCCTCATGAAGCCCTCGCGCGACAGCGCCGCATAGGACCGCCCGGTCCACCGCGCCTCCCCCTCGCCCGCCACCAGCGACACCCCCTGGACGCCAACAGCCTTGCTTTCAGCCACGGCTCCTTGCTCCGGGGCAAAGGCCCACGGCAGTCGAAACGGTAATTTCATCGGATTGATCCTGTTGTTTACAGTCCGGCGCCGCTCCAGAGGACGGCACGCAAGGTGAGACGGCGCTTCCTCTCCCCTTGTGGGAGAGGATACAAAATCGAGGGCTTGGCCGAAGGCCAAACCTCAGATTTTGTTGGTGAGGGGGATGTTCTCCGCCGCAGCCGGCTGACAGCCCCGTTCCCCCAGCCGCCCTCGACCTAACCCAGCGCCGCCAGGAAAGCCCGGCCATGGCCGGCGACCAAGGCGGCCCGGTCGCGGCCGTTGACGATCCGGCGCGCGCCGGTCCAGTCGGCTTGTTGCCCGTCGAAGGCATCGGCCAGCCTGATGCCGCTGAACAGCCCGTCGCGCATGCCGATCACCAGGATCTTGACCGCCACGTCGAGCTCCATCGCCCGGCCCGGCTCGCCCACCAGGTCGATGCCCGTCGCCTCGGCCAGCTTCTCGTAATTGCGCCGATGGGTGATCTGCACCAGCCCGCGGCCGAACCAGCTCTTGCCCTCGGCGTCCGGGCGCCAATAGGGCCGGCGCACCTGCGGCAGCCGACCGGCGGCATAGGCCCGCTCCAGCCGGGTGATCACGGCTGCGTCGCTGGCGGCAAACGTCTCGCGCACCGGCTGCATGCGCCCGCCCGTCTCGTGAAAGGCGGTCGCCAGGCAATAAGCGAGCCGCCGCGGATCATCGGCGTCGGTCAGGTCCCGCCAGCCGGCGACGAGCGCCGTCATGCCCGACACCTGGCCGGCCGTCAGCCGGCCGGAAAACAGGTCGCGCCGGACCGTCTTGAAGAATCGCCGATCGTCGAATGTCATCTCGTTCTCCCCATCGATATCCCGGTATTTTCGTGGCCGCGCGGCCGGCTGGCCGGCCAAGGGCGACCTGATCGGCACGGCGGTTAACCAAGGCCTGAATTTTCCTGTTCGATTAAATCGTTTGAAGTAATTTCAATCGTTTAGAGCGGCCTGTCGGCATATTTACAAAGATTTAACACTGTGGAACTTTCCGCCGCATTCGGAGTTTGAGCCCCCGAGATGAACCCCGTGAGGAGTGAAGAGCCATGCAGATCAACAGCACGACCCCGACCAAGGCTCCCGCCGCCACCATCCCGGCCCATGTGCTGGAGCGCCTGGAGAACGAATGGCGCCAGATGCGCCAGAGCGCGTCCCAGCCGACCTCCGCCGCCAAGTAATCCCTTCGACGACACCGCCTCGACCGGCGCCCATCGGCGCCGGTTTTGTTTTGCCACGGCCACGCCTCTTCTCCCCATCGGGGAGAAGGTGGCGCGCAGCGCCGGATGAGGGGGGCGAAGCCAATGAAGCGCATTGTGCGCCCGAAACGGCGTCCCTCATCCTTGAGTCGCCGCAAACGCCCCTCGAACGATCAGGCCCCACTCACACCCCCCTGATCCGCGGCTCGCCCACCCCCTCCAGCATCAGCGCCGTCAGCGCCCAGACCAGCGCGTCGAGCCGGTCCGGGGACCGGCCGGACGACAGTCCGTCCGGGCCGAAATCGCACATCTGGTCCTCCAGTTCGGAAAAGCGGGCGGCATGCACCACCCGGCCCTGCTCGTAGAGTGCTGCCACCGGCTCGGCGCGCAGGAACTTGCCGCGCGTCGCCCGGACCATGGTCACCGGCAGGTTGGCCTCGATGCTCTTCAGCGTCGCCGCCACCATGTCGCCGCCCTGGTTGACCTCCGCCACCACCCGATCCGCCTCGAACCGGCGATAGGCGTTGACCACGGCGCGCGCCCACTCGGCCGGGCTCTTCCCCTCGACCGAACAATCGGCCAGCACCGCCGCGCGGCCATTGTCCATCAGTCCGGCCACGACGATGCCGCAGACCGAAGCCGGGCCGCTGCCCGCCGGCGGATCGACCGCGACGACGATCCGCCGCAGCGGCTCCATCAGCCGCACCGTCAGCGCCTCCAGCCGCTCGCGCCGCCACAGCCCGTCCTCGCGATCCTCGATCAGTTCGCCGCCCAGTTCCTGGCGCCCGAGCCGCGTGCCGCCATAGCGTCGCTCCAGCGCGGCGATGAAGCCCGGCGCGAGATTGTCGCGGTTGTCGGCGGTCGAAAGGCGCGTGACCCGCGTCTCCGCATCTCCGATCAGCCGCTTCAACAGCGGCACGGCGCGCGGCGTGGTGGTCACCAGCTGGCGCGGCTGCTCGCCCAGCCTGAGAGCAAACTGCAGCATGTCGAACGTCTCCTCGGCATGTTTCCACTTGGCCAGCTCGTCGCACCAGGCAAAATGAAACTGCGGCCCGCGCAGGCTTTCCGGGTCTTCCGACGAGAAGATCTGGGCAATCGCCCCGTTCGGCCAGACCAGCCGCCGGCGGGAAATCTCCACCTCCGGCCGCATGCGCCGCGCGATCCTGGCAATGCCCGAGGCTCCGTCGATCATCACCTCGCGGGCATCGCCCAGCGTCTCGGCAACGAGCGCGATCCTCAGCTCCGTACGGGATCCGGCGGCAAGCGCCAGGCCGTGCACCCATTCGGCGCCGGCCCGCGTCTTGCCCGATCCGCGCCCGCCCATCACCAGCCAGGTCGCCCAGTCACCTGGAGGAGGCCTCTGCTCGTCGCGGCCGGAAATGGCCCAGCCACGCCCGATCCTGCGGCTGACCAGAAGACCGCGTTCGGCGACTAGGGCGGCAAGGTCTTTTTCCAACGCTGCGGACGCCGGATCGGCCGCTTCCTTTGTGCCGGCGACAGAGGATCCGTCACCGGCCGCTGCAATGAGCGGCCCGGCATCTGCGACCGCGACCGCGCGATCGCCATCGCTGTCCGCGACCGGCGGCACGGCACCGGGGTCGCCGGCCTCTGTCAAAACGGCCGGAGCCTTGTCAGCGTAGTCAGCGACGTCACCGCCTCGCTCTTTCGCTCCGCCGCTGTCGCGACAGGTGCCTCGCTGATGTTGAAGCGCCTGGCTTTCGTCGATCATGCCGATCAGTGTCCATCCTGCCTCGACTGTCGCGTGTTGGTGCGTCTTCACGGTCGCGATCATCCCGAGCCGCATCCTGTTATTGATTCGGCACAGTTCCTTGCCGAGGGCCTTCGCCGCAGCCCTTTCAGCCGCTGCGAGCCCCAGGCGTTGCTTCCGGTTCGGGTTGGCCGGCGGCGGCTCCTCCCGGCACAGCTTGACACTGCCAGGCGGCAAACCGGGCCCTTGCCCTTGCTTCGGCCTGGTTTTCGATGATCCGCAACAGTTCTTGCCTGATCGCTTCTTCATCCTCGCCCTCGCCGCTTGCCAAGGCCGCTTCCTCGCGGTCGCGCGCCAGCTGGCGCTGCAGGCTGTCGATCTTTTCGAGCGTGCGCACGATCAGCGCGATCGCGTCGGTCGCGGCCTTTGCATCGGCACGCGCCGCCTTGGCGGCCGCCTCGTCGGCGCCGTCGATCAGCTTCTCGGCCGTGACGCGCAGCTTGCGAAACAGCTCGAACTGCTGGCGCATCTCGGTCGTCAGGTCGTCAAGCAGCGCCGCCAGCCGATCGAGCGGCGACAGGCCTTCCGCCGACTTGCGCTCCAGCGCCGCGGCATCCGCATCCGCCGCCGGCCCGCTCCCCGGCCCACGCCTACTGTCGCTGCGAGGCCCAAGGCCCAGCAGCCCGAGCCAATGGTCTTGCCCGTCATCCATGATGATCTCCCTGTCTCGAAGGATCGGTCGAGGTCTGCCTTGCCCGATCTCCCCCCTTGAGGGGGAGATGTCCCGAAGGGACAGAGGGGGAGACTGCCACCACCGGTCCTTGAAGGAACCGCCCCACGAGCAACAAAAAAAGCCCGGTTCCCCGAGCCTTCACCAAATCCCTGTGCCGCCGAAACCCCTCATCCTGAGGTGCCCGGCAAAGTCGGGTCTCGAAGGATCCGGCCGCAATTTCCCGACTATGCCTGAACCCTATCAGACGACCGTCACACCGTCAAGGTATTTATTCCTATTGTGATTATTTTCCTGCCGCACAACAAAGGAAATGCCACTGAGGCGGGCGGGTGGACAACTCCGCACAACCCTACGGGATCAACGTCTTCTCCTTGCGCACCTTCAGCCCCATGGATAGCCGGGCGCAGGCCGGCAGGGTCTCCCCCTCCAGGACGGCAACGACGGAGCGGCCGGCCTTGGGGTCGCAGAACAGTTCGACCACGCCGTCCGGCAGGCAGCGGATCACCCGCTCTCGGCCGTCCATGGTGCGGCGGACGATGAAATCGCGGCGCCGCTTGAAGTCCGGTATGGTGTCGGAAAAGGCCCTTTCGCATTCGCTGAGCGAGGTTGCCGCCTTTTCGTAAAAGGTCGGCTCGCCGGCCAGAGCCAGCGCCGGGAGCGCGAGAATACCAAGCGAAATCAGAATCATGCGGCGCATCGGCGTGTCTCCCAGGGATTCGGAACGGCCCAGTCTAGCCTCCACGACCTCGTCGCGAAACCGCCAAATCCGGTCCGATCCATGGTGCCCGCCACGGCAGCCTCCACCGGGCCTGCCGGCCCGGATGAAGGTCTTGGCTGCGAATGGCGGAAAGCTGCGGCCTTACGTGGCCGCGCCGCCATATTGCTCCCAGGCGGCCATGGCATGCGCCGCATACATCAGCGACGGTCCGCCGCCCATGTAGATCGCCATGCCCAGCGTTTCCTGGAATTCGGCGCGGCTGCAGCCGAGCTTGACCAGGGTTTCGGTGTGAAAGCCGATGCAGCCGTCGCAGCGTGTGGCAATGGCAATGCCGAGCGCCACCAGTTCCTTGGTCTTCTTGTCGAGCGCCGCATCCTTGGTCGCGGCCTGCGCCATGGCGGAGAAGCCGGCCATGACCTCGGGAATGTCGCGGCGCAAGGTCTTGGAATGGGCGGAAATGTCCTTGGTGATGTCGGGATAGAATTTTGCGGTCATGATCGGCCTCTTGTCTGGAAGAATAGGTTACCCGCTATCTATCGCCCGACCCTGCCTTCGGCCTTGCGCTAAATCAAGTCCGCGCCGCGATCCCGCCGCTTCCGTCCTCATTCCGTCGCGGCGTCCGGCAGGGCAACGCAAGTGACAATCTTTCGCCGTCGACGTTTCAGCAGGATGACGATTGCCGCCAATTGCCTGGCGATTGCTCGACGGCCAACGCTTCTCCAACAAAAAGATCGGCCGGGGATCGCTCCCCCGCCCCCCCAAGCCCCCAACAAAAACCGCCGCCCC
>JAIBEK010000037.1 GCA_019459145.1 Arenimonas sp. | reverse complement strand
CGGAAAACGAAAAAGGCGGCATCAGGGATGCCGCCTTTTTCGGATCAGTCGCCTGATCGGAGCCTGCGAGCTTTGGGAGGAGAGCTACGAGCAGGTAAGTCTTCGAGCGAGCCGTAAGGCCCGTCCGCTCAAGTGGGCGCGCTCAGAATGCGGTGGCGCGGGTGCCCTTGCGGCGCAGTTCTTCGCGGCTGGTGCCCATGGAATGCAGGGTCTCGTCGTCGAGGTTCATCAGAGCGCCGTTGACATAGCGGCTGGCCTGAAGTTCGCGCGCTGCGACAAAGCGCTGAAAGGCATTGCGGAGAATTGAGTTTGCCATTGTCGTGGTCCTTGCCGGTTGCGATTTCGTTTGTTCGATGATGTAGATATAGGCGCTGCAAACGCTTTGAGGCAGGGGGGATGCTACATGGGTGTCATGCGTCAAGCGCATGGGTGCGAGGAAGATGCCTTTCATTTGGCAGTTGTGTGACCAAAATTTGGGCGCGATGCCGCCATTATGGTGCATTGCCGCATAACGCCCGCCCGGAGGGACTGCTAAGGCTTTGCCATGGTGCGGGTCGGGTTGGCCTTGCTATAAGGTGCTCTCGAGATTCCGGTGAAAAGGCGCAGACCATGTTTCAGTCGTTCGATGTGACATCCACCCCGCAATTCGGTCGTGAAAGGGTCGCGGCGCTGAGGAGCCGGTTCGAGGCGCTCGGCATCGATGGTTTCCTGGTGACGCGGGCCGACGAATATCAGGGCGAATATGTGCCGGCTTCGGCCGAGCGTCTCTCCTGGCTCACCGGCTTTACCGGATCGGCCGGGCAGGCGCTGGTCACCGTTGACAAGGCGATCGTCTTCGTCGACGGGCGCTATGTGACGCAGCTCGCCGAACAGGTCGATCCCGCCGTCTTCACCGCCGGCGATCTGGTGGGCGAGCCGCCGCACAAATGGATCGCCAGGCATGCGCCCAAGGGCTTTCGCTTAGGAATCGATCCGTGGCTGCACACCAGCCAGGAGGTGGAGCGGCTGGAAAAGGCGCTCGCCGGGCAGAACGGCGCACTCGTCGTGCTGGCCGCCAATCCGCTCGACGCGATCTGGACGGATCGTCCGGCCGAGCCGCTGGGGCAGGTCTCCATCCAGTCGATCACCTATTCCGGCGTGCTGGCCAAGGACAAGATCGCCCGAATCGCCGCCGACCTTGGCGACAAGCAGCTCGACGCCGCGCTGATCACCGATCCGTCGTCGGCCGCCTGGATCTTCAACATCCGCGGCAGCGATGTGCCGCACACCCCGCATCCGCTGGCGCGCGCCATCATCAAGGCCGACGGCTCGGCCGAACTTTTTCTCGATAAGCGCAAGACCGGCATCGAAGCCGAGGCCTATCTCGGGCAGATGTGCCGCCAACTCGACCCGCGTCTTTTGGTGGCGCATCTGGAAAAGCTCGCGGTCGAGGGCAAGCGCGTGCTGGTCGATCCGGAACTGGCGCCGTTTGCCCTGGTCGAACTCATCCGCGGCCATGGCGGCACTGTGGTCAAGGGCGATGATCCGGCCAAGATCGCCCGGGCGGTGAAGAACAGCGTCGAGCTCAACGGCGCGGCCGCGGCGCATCTGCAGGACGGGGTGGCGGTCGTCGAATTCCTCGCCTGGCTCGATGATCAGCATCCGGGCAGCGTCACCGAGGTCGGCGCGGCCAAGGCGCTGGAGGCGGCCCGCGCCCGCGTCGGCGAGCGTATGCAGAACCCGCTCAAGGATATTTCCTTCGACACGATCGCTGGCGCCGGCGAGCATGGCGCGGTGATCCACTATCGCGCCACGACCACGTCCGACCGGCCGATCAAATCCGGCGACCTTTTCCTCATCGACAGCGGTGCGCAATATGTCAACGGTACCACCGACATCACCCGCACACTCGCCATCGGCGCGGTGTCCGACGAGCAGAAGCGCTTCTTCACCCTGGTGCTGAAGGGCATGATCGCCATCAGCACGGCGATGTTCCCCAAGGGCACGCGCGGCTGCGACCTCGACCCCTTGGCGCGCATCGCGCTGTGGAAGGCCGGTGCCGACTATGCGCATGGCACGGGCCACGGCGTCGGCTCGTTCCTCTCGGTGCATGAGGGGCCGCAGCGCATTTCGCGGCTGTCGACGCAGGAATTGCTGCCCGGCATGATCCTGTCCAACGAGCCCGGCTACTACCGGCCCGGCGCCTTCGGCATCCGCATCGAGAACCTGGTCTATGTCCGCGAGGCGGAGCCGGTCGAGGGCGGCGACATGCCGATGATGAGCTTCGAGACGCTCACCTATGTGCCGATCGACAAGTATCTGGTCGTCACCGAGCTTCTGACCCGCGAGGAACTGCGCTGGCTCGACGAATATCACGAAAAGACCCGCGCCGAGCTCATGCCGTTGATGCACGATGACAAGACACGGGCCTGGCTTGAGCGGGCGACCGAGCCGTTCAGCCGATCAGGTGGCGCATGATCATCACGGCGATCCAGCCGCCCACCAGCATGGGGATGGAGGAAAAGCCGAGGCCGATCGCCAGTGCCACGGCCATGGCCACGGTGACGTCGATCCCGCCGGAGAAGAAGGCGGGGGCGACCAGCGTGGTCAGAACCGCCGCCGGCACGGCATTGAGCGCCGCATCGACGCGCGGCGGCACGTTCTTCAACCGGCTCATCAACAGATAACCGCCGATCCGCGTCAGGTAGGTGGCGACCGCGCCGGCCAGAATGAGCAGCGTCATATGCGGGGTGAAAAGCTCGCTCATGCGCTGGTCTCCGCTTCGGTGCCGGCCCCGGTCGTGACAGCCTTGGGCGGCAGGAGGGCGGCGAGAAGCACGCCAGCAAGCGCCCCGATGCTGACATGCCAGGGTGAGCCGACAAGCTTTTGCGCCAGGATCGACACGGCCGCACTGACGATGACCACGCCAAGGAAATTCGCCCGCTTGCGGAAGCCGAGCACCAGGCCCATGAAATAGATCGGCAGGAGAACGTCGAAGCCGAGCGCCCTCGGATCGCCCACGAGCTTGCCGAAACCGGCGCCGATGGCGCTGACTCCGACCCAGCCGACATAGATGGTGGTGGCGAAACCCATGTACCAGGCAAAGGATACGCTTCTTCCCGTCTCGCCGCGCGTCAGGGTCTGGGCAAACTGGGGGTCGGTCAGCAGGAAGAAGGAGAGGGCTTTCTGCGCCGGGGAGAAGTGCGTGATGAAGGGCGTGATCGCCGCCGAATAGAGGATATGGCGGAAATTGACGGCGAAGATCGACAGCACGATGACCCAGACGGGAACGGAATGGCCGAACAGCTCGATGCCGACCAGCTGGCTGGCGCCGGCAAAGATGATCGCGCTCATCAGCGTCGCCTCGGCCACCGTCTGGCCGTTGCTGACGGCGATCGCGCCGAACAGGGCGGCGAAGGGAATGGTGGAAACGAGGATCGGCACGCTGCCGCGCAGGCCCTCGGTATAGTCGGATTTCATCGGTCGTCGCACCTCGTTTGACCTGAGCCTTTAGAGCCAAGCCCTTCGCTTAACAAACGAATAAGCCTGATGGGTCGATTGATTCCCCTGACATGTCGATGGAGCGTTCCCGTTTGAGCCGGGGACGCCGCGACACTCTTTGCCGATGTCTTTCACGCCTCTCCTGCATCTCCTGCCGGGAAAAGCGCTTCCCACCCGGGCTCGAAATATTCTAGTCTCGCATGGTTCCCGACGAGGGGGACGCCACAAGGAACGGTTCTTTGCCGAAACTCGATTTTTCCAATGAAGATCAGGCGACGATCGTCGCGAAGGTGCAGGACTATTTTCTCACCGAATTCGAGCTCGATGTGGGCCGGTTCGAGGCCGAGGGGATGCTGCAGTTCTTCGCCAAGGAGATCGGCGCGCATTTCTACAATCGCGGTCTCTATGATGCCCAAGCGGTGATCACCGGCCAGATCGACGCGATCAACGACGCGATCTACCAGCTGGAGCAGACGCCCGGCGTCTGAGCCGCCGGGCCTGCGGGGTCTGCGCGCTCTGGCTATTTCTTCGGCCGGACCTGGAACGTGTGTTCCGGAGCGGGGAAGCTGCGGGCGCGGACTTCCGCCGCATAGTCTTCCGCCGCTTGGGAAATAACCGCGGCGAGGTCGGCGTAGTGCTTTACGAAGCGCGGCTTGAAATCGTTGAACAGGCCCAGCATGTCGTCCGAGACCAGCACCTGGCCGTCGCAGGCGGGCGAAGCGCCGATGCCGATGGTGGCGGCCGATAGCGTGCCGGTGATCTCGCGGGCGAGCGGCTCCACCGTGCCCTCGATGACGATGGCAAAGGCGCCGGCCTGATCGATGGCGCGGGCATCGCGGCGGATCTTGTCGGCTTCCTTGTCGCTGTGGCCCTTGGAGCGATAGCCGCCGGCGGTGTTGACCTGCTGCGGCATCAGCCCGACATGGCCGAACACCGGCACGCCGCGCGACACGAGGAAGGCGACGGTTTCCGCCATTTCCTCGCCGCCTTCCAGCTTGACGCCGTCGCAGCCGGTTTCCTTCATGATGCGGGCGGCGGTGCGGAAGGCCTGCTCCTTGGATTCCTGGTAGGAGCCGAAGGGCAGGTCGACGATGACGCAGGCATGGGCGGCCCCGCGCATCACCGCCTGGCCATGGGCGATCATCATCTCGACGGTGACGCCGACCGTGGTTTCCATGCCGTAGAGCACCATGCCGAGGCTGTCGCCGACGAGCAGCAGGTCGCAGTGCGGATCGAGAAGTCGGGTCATCGGCGTCGTATAGGCGGTCAGGCAGACGGCCGGGCGGACACCCTTGAGGGCGGTGATATCGTCCGGTGTCAGCCGCTTCTGGCGGGGCGGTGTGCTCATGTCAGGCGGCCTCCATGCCGTTTTGCGAGAAAAGGTCGATCACCCGGTTGTCGAGCAGTTTCGTCTGGCCGATGCGCACGTAGAGCAGCAGCAGGACCGGGCCGCGGACCTGATCGATTTCGGCCAGCGTCTCGGGGTAGCGCAGCGCCACCACCTCGGGCTCGGCGAGGGGTTCCGTGCGGATGAAGTCCGCGATCATCTGCTCGAGCCTTGCCGTGTCGGCGATGCCGGAGCGGATCAGCCGCGCTGCCTCGTCGAGCGCCTTCGGCACGATTACCGCCGCGGCACGCTGTTCGGGGCTGAGGTAGACATTGCGCGAGGAGCAGGCGAGGCCGTCTTCCTCGCGCACGGTCGGCACCGGCACGATGCGCACCGGCTGGGCCAGATCCTCGACCATGCGGCGGATGATTGCCACCTGCTGGTAGTCTTTTTCACCGAAATAGGCGGCGTCCGGCTGGACGATGTTGAACAGCTTGGTGACGACGGTGGCGACGCCGGCGAAATGGCCGGGGCGGGCGGCCCCTTCGAGTTGCGAGCCGAGTGTTGCCACGTCGACCGTGGTTTCCATCGGCCTCGGATACATGTCGGCGACGCCGGGGGCGAAGAGGACATCGACGCCGGCCTTCTCCAGAAGCGCGCTGTCGCGGGTGAAGTCGCGGGGATATTTGGCGAGGTCCTCGTTGGCGCCGAACTGCAGCGGGTTGACGAAGATCGACACGACGGTCACCGCGTTTTCCGCCTTCGCCCGGTTAACCAGCGTGAGGTGGCCCTGGTGCAAGTAGCCCATGGTCGGCACGAAGCCGATGGTCCGGCCGGCCCGGCGATGGGGGGCAAGCCGCTCTCGCAGTTCGGCGATGGTGGTGACGATCTCCATATCGGTCCTCCGCAATACCTTATGGCGCGCCGGTCCCCTAGCGTGGATGGGCGGGGAAATCAATCGGCCGGAAGAAGGGGATGAGGGCGCCGGCCAGCCTGGTCGCTTCCTGGACCGCACTCGGGCGGGGGTAGTGCGCTGGCCTGCTGGCATTCGCTCGGCCGGTTCAGGCGGCAAGGATATCCTTGCTCGACACGACGGCGACACCGGCCGATCGCATCTCCTCGATAGCGGCGTGGACACCATCAGGGTCGATGCCGCGCGAGCCGTCCTCGATCAGGCGCACCTGGACGCCCGGCAGCATGTCCACGGCATCGAGGGCGGAGAATCTAACGCAATAATCGGTGGCGAGGCCCATGATGTCGAGGGCCGTGACGCCCTTGTTCTTCAGATAGCCGACAAGGCCGGTAAGCGCCGCGCGGTCGTTGTCGCGAAAGGCGGAGTAGCTGTCGACGGCGGGGTTCTCGCCCTTCTTCTGCACATGGGCGATGGCAGACAGATCGAGACCGGGATGGAATTCGGCGTCCGGCGTTCCCTGAACGCAATGATCGGGCCAGAGCACCTGCGGCTTGCCCGAGAGTTCGCCCAGGTCGAAGGGTTTTGCGCCGGGATGCTGCGAGGCGAAACTGCCGTGGTTGGCGGGGTGCCAGTCCTGCGAGGCGACGATCAGGTCATAGCGTCCGCTGTGCATCAGCGCATTGGCGACCGGCACGACCTGGTCGCCACCTGCGACCGGCAGGTTGCCGCCCGGGCAGAAGCCGTTCTGGATATCGATCAGCAGCAGGGCGCGGGTCATGGGCTTTGTCCTTTCGATTGGCTGGGCCGCCCGCAAGATGGCAAGGGGGAGGGGCGGGATCAAGGGGGCGCGGCAGGCTAAAGTAACCGCGCAGACCGCGGCCGGGCTTTGGTCGGGCGGTCTTCCTTCCCCTTCAGTGCCCAGCAAGCTCGTCCCCCTTTGTCCTGCCGGACATCTCCCCCACAAGGAGGAGATCGGCGCGGGACTGGCCTCTCGCCCAGTCCTTTGCACTCCGGATTCGCGGTCACTTCCTTTGGCTCAAGCGAGACTCGATGGAACAAATCAGGCCGCCGGTCGTTGCCGACATGTCGGGTCACTCCCAGGCCGGGCAAATCATGCTTTTCAGAACCTAATGGAATTTGCACATGCTCAATCTCTTCACCGCCGTGCTGTTCGGTGCGCTCGGGTTGATACTCGCCGTCGGCGGCGCGCAGCTCGTGGCGCTGTCCGGCAGTCCGTACTATCTGGCAGCCGGCATCATCCTGATGATCACCGCCGTGCTGATCGTCGCCCGCCGCGCCGAAGCGCTGTGGCTGCATGGCCTGCTGATCCTCGCCAGTCTTGGCTGGGCGGTCTACGAGGTCGGCTTCGACTGGTGGCAGCTCGGAACCCGCGGCGGGTTGATCGTGCTGCTCGGACTGTGGTTGATGCTTCCGGCCGTGCGCCGGCCGCTGGCCCGGCCGCGTAGCGCCGAGGCGCTGGGACGACCGGCAAGCCCATGGCCTGTGGCGATCCCGGTTGTCTTTTCCTTCGTCATTGCCGGCTATGCCATGAGCGTCGATCCCTATGATCGTGCAGGATCTCTGCCGAGCGACAAGGTCGCGGCGACGCCTTCCCTTGGCGGAAACGTGCCGGATGGCGAATGGCACCAGTATGGCCGCACGCTCTATGGCCAGCGCTATTCGCCGCTTGCCGAGATCACCACCGAGAATGTCGACAAGCTGAAGGTCGCCTGGACCTACCAGACCGGCGACGTCAAGCTGCCCGACGATGTCGGCGAGACGACCTATCAGGTGACGCCGCTCAAGGTGGCCGACACCCTCTATCTGTGCACGCCGCACAACTGGGCGATCGCCGTGGATGCGGCGACCGGCAAGGAAAAGTGGAAGTTCGATCCGAATGCGGGCCTCAATCCCGACCGTCAGCACCAGACCTGCCGCGGCGTGACCTACTATGCCGATCCGGCGGCGACCGCGGGGGCCGAATGCGCCACGCGCGTCTACCTGCCGACCTCGGATGCGCGGCTGATCGCGCTCGATGCCGCAACCGGCAAGGTCTGCGAGAGCTTTGCCGACAAGGGCACGCTCCGTCTCGAAGCCGGCATGCCGTATAATCCGGCCGGCTACTACTACTCGACCTCGCCGCCGGTCATCGCCGCAGGCAAGATCATCATCGGCGGGGCGGTCAACGACAACTATTCGACCAAGTCGCAGTCCGGCGTGATCCGGGCCTTCGACGTCAATACCGGCGCCCTGGTATGGAACTGGGACAGCGCCAATCCGGCTGAGACCGCGCCGATCGGCCCCGGCGAGACCTATACCGCCAATTCGCCGAACAGCTGGTCGGTGTTCTCGGTCGATGAGCAATTGGGCCTTGTCTATATTCCTCTCGGCAACCAGGTACCCGACCAGATCGGCATCGGCCGCAGCGAGAGCGTGGAGAAATATTCCTCGTCGATCGTCGCGCTCGACATCAATACCGGGGCGGATCGCTGGGTGCGCCAGACCGTGCATCACGATCTGTGGGACATGGACGTGCCGGCGCAACCGGTGCTGCTCGACATCACCACCAAGGACGGCACCGCCGTTCCGGCGCTCGTCGGGCCGACCAAGCAGGGCGATGTCTATGTGCTCGACCGGCGCACCGGCCAGCCGATCCTGCCGATCGAGGAAATCCCAGCACCGGAGGGCGCTGTCGAGGGTGATTTCACCGCGCCGACCCAGCCGATCACCAAGCTTACCTTCCGCCCGGACCGGCTGGAGGAAAAGGACATGTGGGGCGTCACGCTGATCGACCAGATGCTGTGCCGCATCGCTTTCCACAAGCTCGACTACGATGGCCAGTACACGCCGCCGTCGATTAACGGCACGCTGGTCTATCCCGGCAATTTCGGCACGTTCAACTGGGGCTCGGTCGCTGTCGATCCGGAGCGGCAGGTAATGTTCGGCATGCCGACCTATCTGGCCTTTACCTCACGGCTGGTGCCGCGCGACCAGGTGCCGCCGAAGGAGCAGGACGAGAAGGGCTCGGAACAGGGGTTGAACCGCAATGACGGCGCGCCCTACGGCGTCTACATGGGGCCGTTCCTGTCGCCGCTCGGCATTCCCTGCCAGGCCCCGCCATGGGGCACGGTGGCCGGCGCCGATCTGCGCACCGGCGAGATCGCCTATCAGCACCGCAACGGCACCGTGATGGACATGACGCCGCTGCCGCTGCCCTTCAAGGTGGGCGTGCCGGGGATCGGCGGGCCGATGATCACCAAGGGCGGCGTCGTCTTCCTCGGGGCGGCTGTCGACAATTATCTCAGGGCCTATGACCTGACCACCGGCGAGGAACTGTGGAAGGCGCGGCTGCCGGCGGGCGGGCAGGCAACGCCGATGACCTATGAGCAGGGCGGGCGGCAATATGTCGTCATGGTGGCCGGCGGGCATGGGTCGGTCGGCACCAAGCCGGGCGATTATGTGATCGCCTATCGACTGGCCGAATAACAGCTACGAGGAGCCGGGGCCTCCGGGCGAAAATGCCCGGGGGCTTCATTCTGTCCCTTTCCGGCACCTTCGGGCGGCGCCGAAACGGAACATTAACCACGCTGATTCTACACGTGTTTTGTAAACGTGAGGATGTAGCGCATGCGTAACGACGCCCCGACCGATAAGGCCACCCCGTCCATCGCCTTTTTCCCGCTCGCCAGCCGCCGTGACCTCGTTCGCCGCTCGGCCGAGGAACTCGACACTTGCCACGGCCCGGCCGCCGTCGACTATTGGCGCACCACCTGCCGCGCGCTTGGCGCCGAACTTCTGGCGCTCGGCTGCCCGGAAGAGGAAATGCGCGCCGAGATCATGGATTTCCAGGCGGCGGTACAGATGGAACTGATGTGGCTGCACCGCGGGCAAGAGGCGCGGGGGTGAGGGGGCCGCTATGTCCCTTTCCAATACTGAAACTATTGTTGATCAGCTTGTAGGCGTTTGAGACCCCTGTTGCTGATATCCAATTCCGCTCCGTTGGGACCGATCTTTAGGTTTGAGGCCGACCCTAAGATGGCCGAGGCAAGCGAGTCCGCAGGCGACTGGCTTTCTTCCAGTTTTGCATCCCAGTCAAAGAGCCGACGAGTCAAAGCAGCAAGCAGTTCGGCCGGCATAGGCGTCTGAGCTTCTCTGTTCCACTCCAGAAGAGATTCGACTACCCAGCTTGCCCGATCAATGTCGGTTCTGGTTGCCGACAGGATCCGCTCAAATTCCGCTTGTTGATTTATCCATGTCGTTTCCCATTTCAAATAAAGGAGGGCCAACCCAATTGTGGTGAAGCCTCCCACCGATGCCTTGATAATGAGAATTATGCCGGTTGCTGCCTCGAGCGAAGGGAGGAGTGCGATCTGATAGCTACTGAAAATGGTAAATGCGGCGGCGGCGACAATGAAGAGCCAATAAGCCCATCGCACAGGCCGTCGCTGGGAAGCGGTGTTGGCAGAAAACAAGGACGAAGCGAGCGAGCCGGTGATCGACTCTTTTATCTCGCTGCGTATCGCTCTCCGGACAAAAGTATTTGACCGATCATCCAGATCTTTCTTCGCTTTTTCAATTTCCTGTCTCTTCGATTCGATCTCCGCGTCAAGATTTGATCGCTCGCTTCGGAAACGTTCGACGTTTTCTTTTCTCTCTAGCTCTAGATCAGCCTTGAGGCGTTCAATTTCATTTGCATGAGCCTCGCGAAGGCTCTCGTTTTTCTCAAGGAACGACCTTTGAAGCTCGGAAAATTGATCAACTGCGCCCGCAAGTGCCGACTCGATCTTAATCACGTCGGCTGCAAGGTTGCCTGCATTCAAAGCACTTCCGCTTGAGGGTGGGTTTCCCAGTTTCTTTAGTGCGAATAGTGAAAATTGGAACTCTAATCCGGCCGCTTTTACGCCGTCATTAATATGAATTTCAACTTCGGCCAGGCCCGTGCCTTTGTCATTTGTTCGTCGGTACGAGAATGTCGTTTTGCCGTAGGTGAGATTGAATTGTGTGACGGAGTAACCTGCATTCTTTTTTAGTAGCTTGAATTCCTGACCTTCGACGTTGTCTATACTGAGTTGGGTTGCTGCTGCTCTCAGGCTGCCATTGACACCCGGAAATTTTCCTTGAGCTTCTTCAAAGAGATCCACGACCTCACGATCATTAAGCGGTTGTGCCCAGAATGCCATCTTGCCCTCCGTCTTTCGACGTATGCACGCATTTGTTTGTTTAGATTGTCAATCACACCCTTTCCACAAACCCGTCCAGCACCCGCTTTTCGCCGGCGCGGTCGAAGTTGATGGTCAGTTTGTTGCCCTCGATCGAGGCGATGTTGCCGTTGCCGAACTTGATGTGGAAGACGCGGTCGCCGACGGTGAATCTCGACGGTTCGGTGGTGGTGGACTTGGCCACCAGTTCACCGTCGATGGTTTTCGCCTTCGGGCCGCTCTCGCCGTAGCCGATGCGCTCGACCGCGTGGCCGGAGCGGTTGCCCCAGTTGTCGCGGGTGGCGTCCGACTTGTTGGCCTGTGCGCGTTTCCAGCCGGGGGTCGAATAAGTGTTGGCGAAGGGATCGGCCTTGTCGAAGCGCGACTGGCCGTAGCCGCCGCGACCGTAGCCGCCATAGTTCTGTTCGCTTTCGGCGACTTCGACATGGGTGACCGGCAGTTCGTCGAGGAAGCGTGACGGCATGGTCGATTGCCACAGGCCATGGATGCGGCGGTTGGAGACGAACCAGATGTGGCAGCGGCGCTTGGCCCGGGTGATGCCGACGTAAGCCAGCCGACGTTCCTCCTCGAGGCCCGAGCGGCCGCCTTCATCGAGCGAGCGCTGGTGGGGGAAGAGGCCTTCCTCCCAGCCCGGCAGGAAGACGGTCTCGAATTCCAGCCCCTTGGCCGAATGCAGCGTCATGATCGACACGGCGTCCATGTCGGCATTCTGCTCGGTGTCCATGACCAGCGAGACGTGTTCGAGGAAACCGCGCAGGCTCTCGAAGGCCTCCATCGAGCGGATCAGTTCCTTGAGGTTTTCAAGGCGCCCGGGAGCCTCGGCCGACTTGTCGTTCTTCCACATGTCGGTATAGCCCGACTCTTCGAGGATCTGCTCGGCAAGCTCGGTATGAGGAGTCGTTTCAAGCAGTTCCGACCAACGCCTGAAGTGTTGAATCACGTCGAACAGTGCCTTGCGGGCCTTGGGCTTGACCTCGTCGGTCTCGATCAGGTCGACGGCGGCGGCCAGCATCGGCACGTCGCGGGCGCGGGCATAGTCGTGCAGCGTGCGGATGGTGGTGTCGCCGAGGCCGCGCTTCGGCGTGTTGACGATGCGCTCGAAGGCAAGGTCGTCGGCCGGCTGGCAGACCAGGCGGAAATAGGCCATGGCGTCGCGGATCTCGAGGCGCTCGTAGAAGCGCGGGCCGCCGACGACACGGTAGTTGAGGCCGAGCGTGACGAAGCGATCTTCGAACTCGCGCATCTGGAAGGAGGCCCGCACCAGGATGGCCATGTCGTTCAGGGCGTGCTTCTTGCCGTCGGCATCGCCGCGCTGCAGCCGCTCGATCTCCTCGCCGACGGCGCGGGCTTCCTCTTCACTGTCCCAGGCGGCGTGCACTACAACCTTCTCGTCGTCGGGATTGACGCGGTCGGTGAACAGCGTCTTGCCGAGCCGGCCCTCGTTATGGGCGATCAGATGGCCGGCGGCGCCGAGGATGTGTTCGGTCGAGCGGTAGTTGCGCTCCAACTTGATGACCTTGGCGCCGGGAAAATCCTTCTCGAAGCGCAGGATGTTGTCGACCTCGGCGCCGCGCCAGCCGTAGATCGACTGGTCGTCGTCGCCGACGCAGCAGATGTTGACGACCGGCTTTCCCTTCTCCCCAGCGGGGAGAAGGTGGTCCAAAGGACCGGATGAGGGGGGGCGTCCGCCGAGATTCGTGGGTACCGCCCCATCACCCGGCGCTTTCGCGCCCCCCTCTCCCCGCTGGGGAGAGGGGGGGGGTGACCGCTGCGCCAGCAGCCTCAGCCACATGTATTGCGCGGTGTTGGTGTCCTGGTACTCGTCGACCAGGATATAGCGGAAGCGCTCGTTATAGTCCTTCAGGATGTCCGGATTGGCGCGGAACATGCGGATCGGGTGGAGCAGGAGGTCGCCGAAATCGCAGGCGTTCAGGGTCTTCAGGCGGTTCTGGTAGGCGGCGTAGAGTTCGCGGCCCTTACCGTTGGCAAAGGCGCGGGCGTCGCCCTCGGGGATCTGCGAGGGGTCGAGGCCCTTGTTCTTCCAGCCGTCGATCATCTGGGCGAACTGCTTGGCCGGCCAGCGCTTGTCGTCGATGCCCTCGGCCTGGATGATCTGCTTGATCAGGCGGATCACGTCATCGGTGTCGAGAATGGTGAAATCGGAGCGCAGGCCCACCATTTCGGCGTGGCGGCGCAGGATCTTGACGCCGATCGAGTGGAAGGTGCCGAGCCAGGGCATGCCTTCGATGGCGCCGCCGACGAGCAGCCCGATCCGCTCCTTCATCTCGCGCGCCGCCTTGTTGGTGAAGGTCACGGCGAGGATCTGGCTCGGGAAGGCGCGGCCGGTCGCAAGGATATGGGCGATGCGGGTGGTGAGCACGCGGGTCTTGCCGGTGCCGGCGCCGGCCAGCACCAGCACCGGGCCGTCCAGCGTTTCGACCGCCTCGCGCTGCTCGGGGTTGAGGCCGGCGAGGTAGTCGGGCGCGGGGCGGGCCTGGTCGCGGGCCGCCATGGCGCGCGCGGCGATGCCGAGGCCGCCGGCGGCGGGTGCGGAGGCGGGGGCACGGCCCTCGGCCGGCTTGCGCGGGGCGGGCACCTCCTCGTCGAAGAAGGGAATGTCGTCGAAACCGTTACTCATGCGGCCAATGTAGTGATTCGGATCGGAAAGGCCAGAAAAGATGTTCCCCTTTCATTCTGATCGGGGCGCTATCCGCAGGGAACTTCACCGGTTTTGCCGCGATACTTGGGGCAGAGGGCGCGGATACCGGCAACGGTCTGGCGAACAGGGTGACGGGAGGCGTGGCGGATGACATTTTCGTAATGTTGGCCTTTGCGCCTTGCCGTTTGTGCCTTGCAGCGAAATATTGCCGCACAGATGATCCGCAATTCGCCTCGTGGCTGCATGGCGTCTCCAAGATGGGATGCCGCGGGCGCAGCACAGGCCGGAGTTCCCAATGGCATTTTGGAAGCAGTTGAGCCTCAGTTTTCTGGTGATCGTAGCCGGTCTCCTCTTGTGGGCCTGGTTCGTGCCGGGCGCCGATGGCGTCCTGCGACGGATCGGGGTGCCGCAGAGCGTGGTCGCGCTGGTTTCGCCGGTCGGCCAGGACAGTGCCGGTGCAGGAGCGGGCGGGCAGCCCGCGGGATCTGCCCAGCAGCAGACGCAGGGGCAGCGCCAGGGACAGGGCGACGGCGGGCGGCGTGCAGGGCCCGCGGCGACGCTGGTGGTGGTGCGGGCGGTGACCATCGGCACGGTCAACGACCGGCTTTCGGCACTCGGCACCGGCGATGCCATCCAGTCGGTGACGGTCATGCCGCAGGTTTCGGGCACGCTGGCGGAAATCGCCATCAGATCGGGTGACCGGGTCGAGAAGGGCCAGGTGATCGCGCGGCTGGAAAACGAGGAGCAGCGGATCGCCCGCGACCAGGCGCAGGTGGCGCTGAAAAGCGCGACCGAGAAGAACGAGCTCTTTTCTAACTTGAAATCCGCCGTTTCCCGCATCGATGCCTTCGATGCCGCCATCGCGCTCGAGGCGGCCGATCTGGCGCTGGCCAGCGCCGAACTGGAATTCAAGCGGCGCGAGATCGTCGCGCCGATCGGCGGGGTGGCAGGGATCGTCACGGTCAATCCGGGCGACAATGTCACCACATCCACGGCGATCGCCACGCTCGACGATCGTTCCGAACTGCTCGTCGATTTCTGGGTGCCGGAACGCTTCGCGCCCGTCGTCAAGGTCGGCCAGCCGCTCACGGCGACGCCGGTGGCCAGGCCGGGCAAGCTTTACGAGGGCAGCGTCGAAGCGGTGGACAACCGCATCGACGAGGCGAGCCGGACCTTGAGGATCCGCGCCAGGATCGGAAACGACAACGACGACCTGCGCGCCGGCATGGCGTTTACCGTGGTGATGAGTTTCGACGGTGAGCGCTATCCGGCGGTCGATCCGCTGTCGGTCCAGTGGGACAGCGACGGCTCCTTCGTCTGGCGCGTCACCGACGGCAAGGCCGAGAAGGTCGTGGTCAGGATCGTTCAGCGCAATCCGGATGCGGTTCTGGTCGAGGCGGAACTGGCCGAGGGTGATCGGATCGTCACCGAGGGCATTCAACGCGTGCGGGCCGGGCGGCCCGTCGAGGTTCTGGGCGACGAGGCGGGGAAGACATCCGCAGACGGTGAAAAACCGGTGGCAAGCCGATGAGCGAGAATACGGAGATTCCGAGCGGCGCGTCCGCTCCCGGCGAGGGTCATGGGCCGGGTTCCGTGCCTTCAGCGGCGCCGTCGACGACACCGGTGCCGGACGGGCAGGCGGGCTTCACCGCGCTGTTCATCCGCCGTCCTATCCTGGCGGCGGTGGCCAATGCGCTGATGGTGGTGGCGGGTCTTGCCGCCTTCTACGGCATCGAGGTGCGTGAACTGCCCGACGTCGACCGGCCGGTGATCACGGTCAGGACCACGTTCGACGGGGCCTCGCCGCAGACCATCGACCAGCAGTTGACGACCGTCGTCGAGGGGGCGGTCGCCCGCGTCGCGGGATTGAAATCCATGTCATCGACTTCGTCCTTCGGGTCGAGCCGGGTGACGCTGGAATTCTCCGATTCGACCGACCTCAATGTTGCGGCCAGCGACGTTCGCGACGCCATTTCGCGGGTGACCAACAGCCTGCCGGACGATGCCGACGAACCGCGTATCATCAAGGCCGATTCCGACAGCGATCCGATCATGCGGCTGGCGGTCACCTCCGACCGGATGAGCCTCGAGGACCTGACGCTTCTGGTCGACAACGAAATCGCCGACCGGCTCGCCTCGGTCGATGGCGTCGCCGATGTCAATCTCTACGGCGACCAGGAGAAGATCTTCCGCATCGACGTGGACCAGTCTGCGCTGGCGAGCCGCGGCTTGACGGTCGCCTCGCTGGCGTCGGCCCTGTCCGACATCGCCTTCGACGTGCCGGCGGGCTCGCTCACCAGCACGACGCAGGACATCGTGGTCAGGGCGACGGCGGACCTGAAGACGCCGGAGGACTTCACCCGGCTGCTTATCGGCAAGAACGTACGGCTCGGCGATGTCGCGACCGTCACCTTCGGCCCCGACCTTTCCTCAACGGCGCTCAGATCGAACGGCAAGGCCGGAATCGGCATGGGCATCATCCGCCAGGCCCAGTCGAACACGCTTTCCATTTCGAACGGCGTCAAGGCCATGGTGGAGCGCTTGCAGGGGGAACTGCCCGAGGGCACGCAGATCCGCATCACCAGTGATGACGCCGTGTTCATTCGCGGCTCGATCGACGAGGTGATCACGGCGCTGGTGCTCGCCGCCGTGATCGTCATCGGCATCATCTATCTGTTCCTGCGCGACTGGCGCGCGACGATCATTCCGGCGGTCACCATGCCGGTCTCGCTGATCGGTACGCTGGCGGCGGTCTATCTGGTGGGCTTCTCGATCAACATCCTGACGCTGCTCGCCATCGTTTTGGCCACCGGCCTCGTCGTCGACGACGCGATCGTGGTGCTGGAGAACATCGTCAGACGGAGAAGCCAGGGGCTGGGGCCGCGGGCGGCGGCCGTGCTGGGCACGCGCGAGGTGTTCTTCGCCGTCATCGCCACCACGGCGACGCTGGCCGCCGTGTTCGTGCCGCTTTCCTTCCTGCCGGGGCAGGTGGGCGGGTTGTTCCGCGAATTCGGCTTCGTGCTCGCCTTTTCGGTGACGCTCTCGTCGATCGTGGCGCTGACGCTCTGCCCGATGCTCGCCTCGCGCCTGCTGACCGCGCATGCGATCGAGCATCATTCAGGGCCGTTGGCACGCTTCGGCGACGCCTTCTCGCGCTTTTATCGCAGAACGCTCAGCGCCTGCCTCAATGCGCCGATCGTCGTCGTCGCCGTCTGCATCGCCTTTTCCCTCGTCGCCTTGGCCGCCTTCTCGCTGATCACCAGCGAACTGACGCCGCGCGAGGATCGCGCAGTGGCACTGATGCGGGTGTCGGCGCCGCAGGGCGTCAGCCTCGACTACATGCAGGACCAGATGCGGCGCATCGAGGAAGTGTTGAAACCCTTGCGCGACAGCGGCGAGGTGGTGAACCTGTTTTCGATTTCCGGCTTTGGCAGCAACAAGAACAGCGGTTTCATGGTGCTGACGCTGGCGCCGTGGGGCGAGAGGGAGCGCAGCCAGGACGAGATCGTGCGGGACATGACGCGGCTGACCCAAGGCATTCCCGGGGTTAACGCCTTTGCCATCCAGCCGAACAGCCTGAGGATCCGCGGCGGCGGCAGCGGGTTGCAATTCGCCCTGGTCGGATCAAGCCACGAGCGGTTGACTCAAGCGGCGATCAAGCTGGTGGCGGATCTCGAGGCCGACGGCGGCTTCGACAATCCGCGGCTGTCGAACGACATCAGCCAGGCGCAGCTCGGCGTGTCGATCGACCGGGAGCGGGCCGCCGATCTCGGCATCGATATTACCGGTCTGGCGCAGGCGCTGCAGTCGCTGCTCGACGGTCGCTCGATCGGCGACGTCTTCGTCGACGGCGAGGCCTATCCGGTGAAGCTCGCATCGACGACGCGGCCGATCGACGATCCGACGGATCTGGAGAACATCTTTCTCAGGACCACGGACGGCAAGACCGTGCCGATGTCGGTGATTGCGACGCTCGAGGAGAAGGCGGTGGCGCCGTCTCTCGCCCGCGAGCAGCAGCTGGCCGCGGTGCAGATCACGGCGGGGCTGGGGCCGGGGCTTTCGCTCGGCGCGGCGCTCGACAAGGCGACGGCCCTTTCCGAACCGCATCTGCCGTCGGGCGCGCGCCTGATGCCGCTTGCTGAAGCCGCGACGCTCACCGAGAACAGCGGCGGTATGGCGTCGACCTTCGGTTTCGCCCTCATCATCATCTTCCTGGTGCTGGCGGCGCAGTTCGAGAGCGTGCTGTCGTCGATCATCATCATGGCGACGGTGCCGCTGGGGCTGGCCTGCGCGGTCTTCGCGCTGCTTCTGACCGGGACCAGCCTCAATGTCTACAGCCAGATCGGGCTGGTCATGCTGGTCGGGATCATGGCCAAGAACGGCATCCTGATCGTCGAGTTCGCCAACCAGCTGCGCGACCGCGGGCAGGGCGTGCGCGAGGCGATCGAGAATGCCGCCAATCTGCGTCTGCGACCGGTGATGATGACGATGATCGCCACCATCCTCGGCGGCGTGCCGCTGGTTTTCGCCCATGGGGCCGGCGCGGAAGCGCGCGTGGCGCTCGGCTGGGTGATCGTCGGCGGTCTTGGCTTTGCCACGGTCGTCACGCTCTATGTCACGCCGCTCGCCTATCTGGCGCTGGCCCGGTTCTCCAAGCCGCATGCCGACGAGGAGGCGCGGCTGCACAAGGAAATGCAGGTGGCGGCGGCGATCGAGGCGGCGGAATAGCCATGTCTTCCATTGGCTCGGGAACGATGGCCGAACCGGACAGAGCCTGCCGACGCAAACGAGGAGGAACGATCGATGAGCAAACGCGAAATCGCCATCAAGACCGAGGACGGCACGGCCAGGGCCGGTTTGTTCCTGCCCGATGCCGCAAGCCCCGCCATCATCCGCCCCGGCGTGATCCTCTACATGGATGCCTTCGGGCCGCGGCCGGCGCTCGACCAGATGGCCGGGCGGCTGGCCGGTGACGGCTATGTGGTGCTCGTGCCGGACCTGTTCTACCGTTTCGGCGCCTATGGTCCGTTCGATGCGAAGACGGCTTTCAGGCAAGAGGAGAGCGCCAGGCAATTGCGGGCGATGATCGACGGCACGAGCCAGGCGATGACGGCGGCCGATGCGGCGCATTTCCTCGACGCGCTGGCGGAAGCGGGCGTCGATGGTCCGGCGGGCGTGGTCGGCTATTGCATGGGCGGGTCGCGGGCGCTTACGGCGGCCGCAGCCCATCCTGGGCGGATCGCCGCCGCCGCGAGCTTCCACGGCGGCAATCTGGCGAGCGACAAGCCGGACAGCCCGCATCTGAGCGCGGCCTCCATCAAGGCACGGGTCTATGTCGGCGCCGCCGGCGTCGATGCGTCCTTTCCGCCCGAACAGGCGGCGCGTCTGGTCGAGGCGTTCCGCACGGCCGAGGTCGATTTCGCGCTGGAGAACTATGTCGGCATGGCCCATGGCTGGTGCGTGCCCGACCACAGTGTCTATGACGAAGCCGGCGCCGAACGGCACTGGCGGCGGCTGACGACCTTCTTCGGCGAGACGCTGAAGGGGTGACCGCTCCTCCTCAGGAGCCTTCGGCGCCCGGACCGACCACGACGAAGACGTTGCCGGCGGGCTCGGGCCGCAGGTAGTGGTGTTTAAGGGCCGTCGTGCCGGTCTTCAGGATGTCGGCGAAGATCTGGTCGATCGCCTCGCTGCGCTGGCCGGAGACGAAGAAGTAGTGCCGCCAGCTTTCCGGGTCGAGCAGGATATAATCGGCATTCTGCGCCAGCGGTTCGGGCGAACCGTCGAGATTGGTGAGCGTGCGGCCGAGGCGCGCGGTGTTGTACATGCGGGTCGTCACCTGGAGGGCCGGATCGTCGGCGTTGACGAAGACGAAGACCTCTTCGGAAAAGCCGAGTTTCTCCATCCACAGGCGATGGCCGGGCAGGGCCGTTTCCGGGACGGCGAGGAGAATGCGCGCAACCAGTCCGTTTGGCAGGTCGGTTGCTGCCTCGCCCACATGGCGGAAGAGTTCCCCGGCCAAGGAATGGCCGACGATCATCACCGGGCGCCCCGCCAGCGCCTGTCCGGGGGCGCTCAAGTCCGACATGTCGTGAAGCAGTGCGATCAGCCGTTCGCTCGCCGCCCTGGCGTTCAGCACCGGGAATTCGGTCATCGAGATCCAGGATGGCCAGTTGAACATCAACACGTCGGCGCCGGCACCCTTGGCCAGTTCGCCCATGGTGTAGAGTCCGAATTCGCCGTCCGGATCGGGGCCGAAGCCGTGGACGAACAGCACCAGCGGGCGCGGCTGGCCATCGGTGGACGGCGCGAAACTTGACAGCGCGCCTTGAAGATCACTGATCGCGAAGCGCTTGTCGTCGGCGGTGACGAGGCCGAAGCTCTCCTCGGTGATGTCGCCGGCCGCCGCCGTCTGGGGCTTGAGGATCATGGTCACCACGGCGTCGTAATTCCACCAGACATAGGCGCCGGCGGCGCCGATGAGCGCAAGGACGATGGCGAGGCTTGTGAGGACGGTTCTCATGCAGCCATCTAGCCCATTGTCATTTCGCACCGCAATGCTTTCGTCCGGGGCGTTTGTGCATTACCGTCGGCCGGCATGCTCTGGGCACTGGACAAGCGGGAGCGACTTGGCCCATAGCTCGGTCCTGTTTTGGTGAGTATGCTGCCGACATGGCAGAGCGGGGGAGACGGTTCGCATGGCCTTGAAGGATGTCGTCGCAGGGGTTCGCAACGAGGCGGGGATTACCGCCGTGCTCGGCATCCTAAAGCAGAAATTCGGAGAGCGGCTCCAGACCGGCCAGTCGTTTCGCGAGCAGCACAGCCACACGACGTCCTATCTTCCCGCGCAATTGCCCGACGGCGTGGTGTTCGTCGAGACGAGCGACGACGTGAAGACGGTGGTGAAGGCCTGCGCGGCGCACAAGGTGCCGATGATCCCGTTCGGCACCGGCTCCTCGCTCGAAGGCCATATCAATGCGCCGAGCGGCGGCATTTCGGTCGATTTCACCCGGATGAACAAGGTGCTGTCGGTCAATGCTGAGGATCTCGACTGCACCGTCGAGCCGGGCATCACCCGCGAGGAGCTCAACACCTATCTGCGCGACACGGGCCTGTTCTTCCCGATCGATCCCGGCGCCAATGCCTCGATCGGCGGCATGGCCTCGACGCGGGCCTCGGGCACCAATGCGGTGCGCTACGGCACGATGAAGGACAATGTGCTGGCGCTCACCGTGGTCACCGCCGACGGCGAGGAGATCAGGACGGCGCAGCGCGCCCGCAAGTCGTCGGCCGGCTACGACCTGACGCGGCTGTTCGTCGGGGCCGAGGGTACGCTCGGCATCATCACCTCGATCACGCTGAAGCTGCAGGGCATTCCGGCCAAGATCTCCGGCGGTGTCTGTGCCTTTCCGAGCCTCAAGGCGGCCTGCGACACAGTGATCATGACCATTCAGATGGGCATTCCGGTCGCTCGCATCGAGCTACTGGACGAAATGCAGATGAAGGCGGTCAACGCCTATTCCAAGCTTTCCTATCCGGAAAGGCCGACCCTGTTCGTCGAATTCCACGGCACAGAAGAGACGGTCGAACTGCAGGCCGAGCAGTTCAGGGAAATCGCCGCCGAATTCGGCTCGGACGAATTCCGCTATACGGCCAATGCCGAGGAACGGGCGCAGCTATGGAAGGCGCGGCACAATGCCTATTGGGCCGGCCGGGCGCTGGCGCCGGAACTGAACGGCTTGTCGACCGACGTCTGCGTGCCGATTTCGAGGCTTGCCGACTGCGTCGCCGAGACCCAGGCCGACATTCGCGAAACGGGGCTTCTGGCGCCCATCGTCGGCCATGCCGGCGACGGCAATTTCCACGTGCTGATGCTGTTCGACGACAAGAGTGCCGCCGACCTCGCGCGCGCCGAGGCCTTCATGGCCCGGCTCAACGCCCGGGCGCTGGCGATGGAAGGCACCTGCACCGGCGAGCATGGCGTCGGCCAGGGCAAGATGAGCTATCTCGAACAGGAGCTCGGCTCCGCCATTCCTGTGATGCGGTCGATCAAGAAAAGCCTCGATCCGGACAATATCTTCAATCCCGGCAAGATCTTCCGTATGTGAAGAGGGCTCCTCGCGGCTTGCTCCCGCCGGGAATTGCATTACCTTTGCGCCGGAAGTGATGGGAGTCGCAGGACGTGCTCGGACGCATACTGGTTTTCCTCGGCGGGCTGCTGGTCGTCGCGCTGTTCGGGGCGCTGCTGGCGCCGCTGTTCGTCGACTGGACCGATTTCCGCAAGGATTTCGAGAGCCAGGCGAGCCGCATTCTCGGCAAGAAGGTGACGGTGCTCGGCGAGGTCGAGGCACGCCTGCTGCCTTTCCCCTCGGTCACCCTGCATGACGTGACGGTCGGTGCCGACAAGGACGGCAAGCCGCTGGTGCATGTGGCGCGGTTTTCCATGGATGCCGAGCTTGCGCCGCTGCTGTCCGGCGAGGCGCGCATCTTCGACATGCGCATCGAGGAGCCGAAGGCGCGCATAAGGCTCTCGCCCGACGGCAGGCTCGACTGGCTGCGGGGAAGCAGCGCCGATATTCCGGCACGCACCGTCGTGCTGGAGAATGTCAGGGTCGTCGGCGGCGAGATCGATTTCATCGACGAGCAGACCGGGCGCACCCGCAGGCTCACCGGGCTTGATGCCGACATGTCGGCGCGCTCGCTGGCGGGGCCGTGGTCGGTCGACGGCAGCGCGGCGCTCGACGGCGAGAAGGGCAGGTTCCACCTGTCCAGCCTGCAGCCCGAACTCGGCGCCGAGGCCATTTCGCTGAAGCTCAGATTGCAACCCGAGAGCCGGCCGTTCGACATCGAACTCGACGGCGATCTGACGCTGAAATCGGGCAAGCCCAGCTATCAGGGGCAGTTCCAGGCGACATGGAAGGGCAAGGAGCCCGACAGAGGCGACCCGCAGACGCCGCCGCCACGGGCCAAAGGCGCGTTCGAACTCACCAATGAACGCATCGCGCTCACCTCCTACCGGTTCGAGATCGGCGAGACGACCGACCCTTATGTCGTGACCGGCGAGGCCAAGCTCGACACCGGCGTCAATCCGGAATTCCTGTTGACCGCCGAGGGCCAGCAGGTCGACGTCAACCGGCTGGCCAACGAGAGCGCCAAGGGCAAGACGGGGCGCAATGCCGCGGGCTCGGTGCGCGAGCGGCTCGACGTGTTGATCGCCATGGCGAGCGAGATCCCCATCCCCAACCTGCCTGGCAAGGCGACGCTGAGGCTTCCGGCGATCGTCGCCGGCGACACGGTGCTGCGCGACATCACGCTCGACATCCGGCCGGACGGACGGGGCTGGAATGTCGAGCGCGCGGTGGTGGTTCTTCCCGGCCGCACCCAGGTGGAAGCCAAGGGGCGGTTGACGCTCGGTTCCGCACCCGCCTTCAACGGCGACCTCTTGGTCGCCTCGACGCAGCCTTCGGGACTTTCCACCTGGATTTCCGGCGGTGTCGACCCCGCCATCCGCCAGTTGAAGTCCATGGGCTTTTCGGCGGCCGTCAATCTGACGCCGCAGATCCAGCGCTTCGAAAAGCTCGAGCTGGCGCTTGGGCCAGCGCTGCTCAACGGCCGCTTCGAACGACAGTCGCTCGACAAGGCCGCCGCCACACTGTCGATCGACCTTGCCGGCAACGAGATCGATCTCGACGCGGCGCGCGCGGTGGCAAGCCTGATCGCCGGAGAGGAGGCCAATCAGGATCTGCTCGCCGAGAAGATCGCCACGCGGCTGAAGGTCGGCCGGCTGACCGGTTACGGCATGGAGGCGCAAGGGGTCGAGACGATCTTCACCTATGACGGCGCGAGCGTGGTGATCGACCGGCTGAATGTCGACGATGTGGCCGGCGCGACGCTGAAGGCGAGCGGCACGGTGAAGGGACCGATGACGGCGCCCTCGGGCAAGGCGCAGGTGGCCTTGTCGGCCGCCGATCCGGGGCCGTTTCTTGCACTCATCGCCGAACGCTTGCCGGCGCATCCGCTGGCCGCACGGCTGGTCAAAAGCGCCGCCTGGTATGCCGACAGCAATCTGACCGCCAGCCTGGTGTTCGGCGAGGCCGCTGGCGGGGGCATGGCCGTTAAGATTGCCGGGACGTCCAACGGCAGCAGGGTGGCGCTCGATTACGGCGTCAGCGATCTGGCGAGGCTGTCGAGCGATGCGAAGGTCAACCTGTCCGCCACTTTGGAAAACCCGCAGGCGCAAGTCCTGCTCGGGCAGGCCGGCCTCGATCCGCTGCCGATCGGCGGCGGCGAGGGCGGGCGGCTGCAGGTCAGCGTGACCGGTGCCGGCGATGCGCCGGCCGATGCGGTCATGACTTTCGCCGCCGGACGCACGACGCTGTCGGCGCGCGGCAAGATCGGCCTGGCCGCGGCGGATTTCCCCAAGGGCAACGGAACCGTGAAGCTCGAGAGCCCCGATCTCGAACCCTATCTGATGATGACCGGCATCCTGCTGCCGCAGGGTGGCGCGGGGCTGCCGGCGCGGCTTGCCGCCGAGGTCGCGCTCGGCGAGGGCCGCGCCGAGATTTCCGCGCTCGATGCCGAGGCTGCCGGCAATGCGATCTCCGGCGCGCTGGTCTTCGACTGGAACGGCGCCGTGCCGAAGGTCGGCGGGCAGATCGGGCTCGGCAGCGCCGATCTCGCCTGGCTGGCCGAAGCTGTGCTGGGACCCGTCACAGATGGTGCGACGGGGGCATTGTCGACCACACCGCTGCCAAAGCCGCGCAGCGATATCGACTTCGACCTAGCCGTCACGGCCGGCACGTTTTTGCCGGGTGCATTCGGTCCGATTGTCGACTTTTCCGCCAAGCTCAACGGGGCGGGCGGTCAGTTGACCATCGAGGATGCGGCAGGGCGGTGGCTCGGCGGCGCGATGAGCGGCCGGCTGATGGTCGCCAATACCGACGGCAACGGCTTTTACCAGGGCCGGATCGCGCTGCGCCAGGCAGAGCTTTCGGATGTCGAGCGGGCGCTCGGGCCGAAGGATGCCGGTCCCGTCCTCGACGGCAAGTTCGACCTCGATCTCGTGGCCGAGGCCACGGGGGCGAGCATCCGTGACCTGCTCGGCGCGACGAACGGGTCGGGCGCGGTCAAGATCGCAGCGCTGACCGTGCATCGCTTCGACAGCGGGCTCTTGGCAAAACTCCTGCCGCGGGCCGATGCGATCGAGGGTGATATCAGCAATCCCAAGGTCGAGGATCTCGTGGCGCAGGTCATTGCCGGCGGGTCGAGCGCTTTCGCCGATATCGAGGTTCCGTTCAACATTACCGACGGCATGCTGCGCGCCACGGCGCTGTCACTCGCCAACACGGCGGCGAAGCTGGATGGCACGGCGCGTGTGGATCTTGCCGAGCGCCGGACCGAAGCCGACATCCGGGTCACCTTGGAGGCCGGCGACGACGCGCTTGCCGGGGCGGAACCGGGCTTCAGGCTGGTGTTCTCCGGCGATGTCGCCAGCCCCGAGCGCAAGCTCGACGTCGGCGATCTGGCCAATTTCCTGTCGCAGCGTGCCTTCGAACGCGAGCGCCGGCGAGTGGAGACGCTGCAATCCAACGTGCTGGAGAAGCAGCGGCTGCGCCGCGAGGCGGCACTCTATCGCTACCGCGCCGAGGAGCGCGCCAGGGCCGAGGCCGAGCGGGCGAGGATCGCCGAGGAGGCCCGGCTGGCCGAGGAGGCGCGGCTGAAGGCCGAGGCCGAGCGCCGGGCGGCGGAGGAAGAGGCCCGTCGCAAGGCGGCCGAGGCCGCCGAACAGGCCGTAACCCAACCGGCGGATGAAGCGGTGGCGCCGGAACAGGCCCCGTCCGCGCCCGAGCGTGTGCCGACAGCGCCGCAATTGCCGGTGCCACCCGGCGAGGGTGTCACGCGCGGCGGCGCGCTGCCGCCGGTGCGGTTGCAGTTCGAAGGCCTGCCGGGGGTCAACTAAAGGCTGAAAACCGCGACGGCGCGTCCGCTTGCCTGTGGCGGGGTCGAGGCCTAGGCTAGACTTGGCTGCCGGTCGGGACCCGGCGGCGCAAGGGGGGCTTGGGCATGGTTCGGACGTTTATCTCCTATGTTTTTCTGCTGTTTCTGGTCGGGATCGCCGGTCCGGCGCATTCGGAGGAACGCTATCAGCCGTTCGCCGAGAATCGCGGCTGGACGGTCGCCTATGACCATCAGGACAAGGTCTGCATCGCCAGCCCGAAGGGCGCCAAGGACGGTCTGTTCTTCATACGGCCGAACGGCAATGTCGTCGTCGTGCTGGTTGCGACCGCCAAGCTCGGCTGGCTGACCAACGAGCAGGACTACGACGTCGTCGTGCACACCGATCGGCGCAAGTGGACCGGGACCATGCGGGCGAACGTCACCGATGGCTCCGGCGGTCTCTATCTCACCAACCCGAATGCGAGCTTCGTGGCGGCGCTACGCGATGCCGGGCGGATGTCGCTGACCGTCGACAATGTCAGCTACGGCCCGTTTTCGCTCTCCGGTTCCAGTGACACGATCCGGCAGATCGCCGATTGCGCGCGAGCGCTCGATCGCGGTGATTTCGGCGGGACCGGGACGCAGGAAACGAGCGAAGCCCAGGAGGTGACGATCGGCTCGCGCATGATGGTCGACTGGACGCGCGCCGACTTCGGCAAGACCTATAGTGGCGAGGACTGGACGCTGACGCTGAGCGGCGAGGAGAATGACGAGGGAACCGCAACGGCGGTGCTCAAGGTGCGCCACAAGGACAAGGGCGAGACGGTGATCCGGCTGGAGACCGGCCCCGACGACATGGCGCGCGGCCAGGTCGGTATCTATCCGCTGCAATGGGGGGAGTTGGGTGTGGTCTTTTCCTCGTTCAGCGGCGGGGCGCATTGCTGCACGGCGGTGGCGCTGGCCCATGCGGGCGACGATGTGGTGAAGACCGTCGAACTCGGCACGTTCGACGGGTTCGGCGTGAGGCCCGCCGATCTCGACGAGGACGGCAATGTCGAGTTCGACCTCAGGGACGACCGTTTCCTCTATGCCTTTTCCAGCTATGCGGAATCGCTGGCGCCGGTGAAGATCATGGCGCTCAGGGATGGTGCGGTCAGTGACGTGACGCGCGAGGATGCCTTTCGGCCGGTCATCGAGCGGCGGCTGACGGCGTCGATGCGCATGTGCTTCGAGCAATCGGCGGCGGGCGTGTGCGCCGGGGCGCTCGGCCATGCGGCGCTGCTCGGCTACTTCCCCGCGGCACTCGAACTGATGGCGCTGGAGGAAATCGACCGGCAGATGGAGGACTATTTCCTCGACTGTGACGACACCACGGCCTGCAAGGGAAAGAAGCGCTTCGAGGATTTTGCCGAGACGGCGGCATGGCGGCTGGAGAACTGGGGCTACGAGACGGACGCCGTGCTGGACGACACGGTGAAGATCTTCGTCCAGGAATTGGCCAAGGCGAAGGACGGCTACGCGCCGGAAAGCGCCAATGCGGAGAACGAATATTCCTGCGACATGGGGCCACTGACGTTTGAGTTCGACGCGGTCAAGGGCAGGGCCTTGGTCAGGGGCTATGAATATGGCTGCAATTTCGGGGCCGCCGCCATGCTCAAGGACAGCCTGGTGGTCGACCTCCTGTGTTCCGGCGAGGGCGATTTCTGGCTGGACCGCCATGTCTATGCGCAGGACGGCGAAGCGCTGATGTCGCTGTCGGCCACGGGTGCGCTTGATGCCGGCGGCGCGACGCGCTTCAAGGCCTGCCCGGCCAAGCCGGCGGGTTCCAACCAGCCATGAAAAAGGCGGCACGGTCGCCGCCTTCTCTATTCATCATCGGCAGATCGGCTCAGACGTAGGCGTAGCGTTCGCCGAACGGTGTTTCCTCGTCGTAATTGGTGGTGCCGATCTTGTCGCTTTCGCCGGACAGGAGGGCAGGCTTCGCCTGCTCGGCCGTGGGCTTTTCGGCGGCGTTTTCGGCGGCTTCCATCTGCGCCATCTGGGCTTCGAGCTTGGCCAGCGAGGCGCGAAGCTCGGTCAGTTCATCGTTGATCTCCGACTCCTGATCGTCGGTTTCGGCGGCTTCCAGTTCCTTTTCCTTCGAGGTGATCTGGCTTTCGAGCTTGGCGATCGACGACTTCAACGAGGCCGTGGTGGAGCTCGATTGGTCGAGCGCGGCGGTGGAGGTCGTGGCCGAGGTAGAGGAAATTGCGGTTACCATGTTTTGAAATCCTTGAAAAAAAAGGAGCTTTGTGAAGCCACGTCACACGGTCGGATCGATGGGCAAATACGCGTAACTGAGCCTTAAAATACGGGGCATCGACGCAATCATTGATGGGCAATCCCAGACTAGGACGAACCCCTTAATAAATTGTTTGGTTGTATAATGTTTTGCGCGCTGCTCTTTTCGGTCAACGCTGGGCGGCCGCCTTGAGGCGGGCGAGGACGTGAAGCCTGGCGGCGGAGGAGAGATTGGTGCGCGGGTCGCGGTTTTCGTCGATCTCGACGACGAGGGCGGCGAGTGGGATCTGGCGCTCGTCGGCGATCACTTTCAGCTCTTGCCAGAAGGCTTCCTCCAGCGAGAAGCTGGTGCGGTGGCCGTGCAGGGTGATGGAGTGCTTGCGGATCATTGCGGCTCCGGCTCGGACTTTGATTCAAGGGCCTGACACGGTGAATCCGCAAATGCGCGCAGGTGCTTGATCGGGAATCGTTTTTGCCGGTCGGCTATTGGTCGTCGCAGGTTTCGAGGCGGCCCTGGTCGAGGGTCTTTTCGGCCTTGGCGTTGAGGGCTTCCGTCAGCTTCTTTTCTGCCTTGCCGCGGCCGAAGGTCAGGCGGTTCTGCTCCGCCTGCTTTTCCTTTTCAACGCGGGATTTGGCCTTGCGGAACTGGCGGAGATTGACGACGTCTGCGCTCATGGCTCTGATCCCCAAACGGCGCGCGATCGGCTCGCGGCGCCCAGGTGCTGTTGCGCCTACTGCTTCTTGCGGAAGGCGTCGAGCGAGACCACCGATCCGGGCTTCTTGTCTTCGTCGCCGGCCTTCGGCTCCGACTGGTCCTCGCTGCGCTCGACGGCGGCGACCGGATAGGCGGTGATCTCGGCGCTTCCCTCGTCCTCGTCAGCCAGCGGTACGTCGAACTCAAGCTCGAAGTTGACGGAGGGGTCGTAGAAGCCGCGGATGGCGTTGAACGGGATGACCAGTTTTTCTGGGGTGTCTGAGAAGGAAAGGCCGATCTCGAACAGGCTGTCGGTGACCTTGAGTTCCCAGAACTGGTGCTGGACGACGATGGTCATCTGCTCGGCATACTTGGCCTTGAGGTGCTGCGAGATGCGAACGCCCGGCGCGCCGGTCAAAAAGGTGATGAAGAAATGGTGGTCACCCGGAAGACGACCGGTGGCTGCAACTTCGGTCAATACCTTGCGGATGACGCCGCGCAGCGCGTCCTGAGCCAGAATGTCGTAGCGAATATGGTCGTTCCCCATAGATCCTGTCTTTCTCTTGCTTGGCGTCTTCGCGCGGCTATATGCCACGACGCCGCATTCGGGGAAAGCCCCCGTTACCCGAGTCATGACGAAGCATATTACACGAATTGAAACGCGGACGGTAGGCAAAGGGGAGGGAAGGTGAAGGCTTCTGTTGCCAGGTGCCTTCGGACCCCGCCTCAAGGGGCTAACCTTGAGGGCTTAGTTCGGATTTCCCGCACCGCCATTAGGCAGCGAGAGCGTAACCCTTAGCGTTGTTGTCGTTTGCAACTACACTTGTGACCCGATAACGGCGGTATCATGCCGAGCAAAAGTTCGATCTTTACACCCTTGTCGATCCTATTTCGCCCCCATCAAAAGCCGGTCAAAAGACCAACCGGTTTTTGGTGGAGGCGCCGGGTACCGCCCCCGGGTCCAATAGGCTTATTACACCGACCGTTTATCGCCATAGCCGGAGCAAGCCCCGGCAAGGCAGATATAGGTCTTTCATCCGCCGATGAAAAGGGCCAAGCGAAAGGAAGTTTTGCATCAGCAGCGATTGACGAAGCCGACATAGTCGCGGCCGTTCTTCTCATAGTATTTCAGGATGAAGCCGCGGGTCGCGCCGCCGTCCATCGGGATCTCGCAGCGAACGCTCCATTTGGTGTCGAAACAGGCATTGACGATGATGCACTGGCCCGCCTTCACCTGGCCGACGACCTGGCTTTCGAGGCTGCGTTCGCGGCGGATGTTCATCAGGCCGGTGATCAGCACCCGGACCGGATGCGGCCCGCGCGGCGCAACGGTATCCTCGGGGCCCACGCACTTGCCGGTGTCCTCGCGGATATAGCAGGGATTTGCGCCGCCGCCCGGCGGCGGTTGCACGGCATCGGCGCGCTGCCCGCCGGCCGGCCGCATGACGACCAGCGAACCGTCGGCGAGCCGGCCGTTCATGATGCCGCGCGCCGGGGCGAAGCTGGCGATGGGGCGGCCGTCGAGGCCGAGCAGGGAAAAGCCGTTGCGGTCGGGCGCCCAGCCGTTGACGAAGGCGAGCGGCCCCATGCACATGATCGAGCGGGCTGCGAGGCGGCCGGCGACGCTGTGGCTCTGCAGTTCGATCTGGCATTTGCCGACCGGCCCGCCGACATCGACATTCCACATGCCGACGAGGCGATGGGGCGCACCGGACTGGGCGTTTGCGGGAAGGGGTGCCGTCGCCATCGTGAGCGCCGTCAGCAAGGTCAGGACAAGCCGATTGAATGCCATTCGCCTGTGTCTCCGCGTGTTCTGGACGACCGTGCGTGCCGGAGCCTTGTCATGGCCGGATTCCTGGCAAAACTCAATTGGCGCCGACAAATTTTGCATCATGTTCGGCGCGGCAAGCCAAGCCGCTTGACGGTCACAGACGCTTCTCACATTCTGCTGTTCAAGCGGGCGCGCATGAGACGTCCGCGTTCAGCGAAAGGAAGAAGGCCATGACGGACTATCTTGCAGAAGTGACGCACTACGACCCGGGCGCCGACGAGGCGGTGGTCAACAAGATCGTGCGTCACCTGGGAATTGCCCTGCGCAATCGCGATTCCTCGCTTGTATCCGCGTCCGATCCGGATGAACTCGCCCGCGTCAAGGAAAAGTGGTGCGGCAAGAAGCTCGGCGTCACCGGCCCGGCCGCCGACAAGGCCGTCGACACGGTGTGTACCATCATGGCGAAGGACAACAGCAAGTCGCGTGTGACCTTCTACTACCTGGTCGCCAAGGAACTCGGCAAACTGGAAGACCTCTGAGCTCAGCATGGGAAAACCGGCAGGGCCGCTTGGTTCCGCCGGCCGGGGACGCTACATTGCCGCCGAACAGGAATCGGCGGCAAAAACCATGAAGCAGTATCTCGACCTCTTGCGCCATGTGATGGACAACGGGTCCGACCGGGGCGACCGCACCGGAACGGGCACGCGCTCGGTGTTCGGCTACCAGATGCGTTTCGACCTTTCGCAAGGGTTTCCGGTCACCACGACCAAGAAGTTGCACCTGCGCTCGATCATCCATGAGCTTCTGTGGTTCCTCAAGGGCGACACCAATATCGCCTATCTCAAGCAGCATGGTGTCAGCATCTGGGACGAGTGGGCCGACGAAAACGGCGATCTCGGGCCGGTCTATGGCGCGCAGTGGCGCTCCTGGCCCGACGGCAAGGGCGGCCATATCGACCAGATCGCCAATCTCATTGAAGGGATCCGCAAGAATCCCAATTCGCGCCGCCATATCGTTTCCGCCTGGAACCCGGTGGAAGTGGACGAGATGGCCTTGCCGCCCTGTCACTGCCTGTTCCAGTTCTACGTCGCGGATGGCAAGCTCTCCTGCCAGCTCTATCAGCGCTCGGCCGACATATTCCTCGGCGTGCCCTTCAACATCGCTTCCTACGCACTTCTGACGATGATGGTGGCGCAGGTGACGGATCTCGAGCCCGGTGACTTCGTCCACACGCTCGGCGACGCGCATCTCTACGCCAACCATTTCGAGCAGGCGAAGCTGCAGCTGGCGCGGACGCCGAAGGCGCTTCCGGTGATGCGGATCAATCCGCAGGTGCGTGACCTGTTTGCCTTTCAGTTCGAGGACTTTAGCCTCGAGGGCTACGAAGCCGATTCAAGCATCAAGGCGCCGATCGCCGTCTGATGACGGTGGGTGGTTCCAGCGAAAGGCAGTCCATGTCGAAAGCCAAGATCATCATCGTCGTCGCCATGGCGGAGAATGGCGTGATCGGCCGCGATGGCGACATGCCGTGGAAGCTGTCGACCGATCTCAAGCGGTTCAAGGCATTGACCATGGGCAAGCCGCTGGTGATGGGGCGAAAGACGTTCGAGTCGGTCGGCGGCAAGCCCTTGCCTGGCCGGCCGCATGTGATCGTCAGCCGCGGCCCGAAGATCGACATGCCGGGTGTCGAGACTGAGGCGAGCCTCGAGGCGGCGCTGGAGCGCGCGACAGCGATCGCGAGCGCCTCGGGCGTGGACGAAGTCTGCATTGCCGGCGGCGGCGAGATCTACCGGCAGGCGCTGCCGCTTTGCGACGAACTGCATGTGACCCATGTCGAGGCCGTGATCGACGGCGACACGGTCTTTCCGGCGATCGATCCGGCCCTGTTCGAGCTGGTGGAGGAAACGGCGTTTCCCGCAGGCGAAAAGGACAGTTATCCGACCCGTTATGCCGTCTACCGCAGAAGAGCTGCGGCATAACGCATTATTTCCCATAACTCTCGAAGAAGTTAAGTGCTTTCCGTTGAAAGCGCGCATAGCCGTACCTATAACGGGACTAACGTCCGCGAGGAGCCGATGGCATCCGCGCAGGCATTGGGAGCGAATTTCAATCAAAGAGGTATGAATGCCCTGGAGCAATCAGAACGGCGGCGGCCCATGGGGCGGCGGCGGCGGCGATAACAAGGGCCCCTGGGGGCAGGGGCCGAACCGGCCGCGCGGCGGCGGTGGCGGCAATACGCCCCCCGATCTCGAGGATCTGATCCGGCGCGGTCAGGACCGGTTGAAGAACCTCGTGCCCGGCGGTTTCAACGGCGGCATGCTCGTCGTCCTGGGCCTGGTGCTGGTCGCTTTCTGGCTGGTTCAGGCAATCTACACGGTCCAGCCGGACGAGCGCGGCGTCGAGCTGCGCTTCGGCAAGCCGAAGGACGAAATCGCCATGCCGGGCCTGCACTTCCATGTATGGCCGCTGGAAACCGTCGAAATCACCAAGGTGACCGAGCAGCAGCAGAATATCGGTGCCAAGGCCTCGTCCTCGTCGAGCGCCGGCCTGATGCTGTCGGGTGACCAGAATATCGTCAATGTGCAGTTCTCGGTGCTGTTCACGGTAAGTGACCCGCGCGCCTTCCTGTTCAATATCGAGGCTCCGCAGCTGACCCTGCAGCAGGTCGCCGAGAGCGCCATGCGCGAAGTCGTCGGTCGTCGTCCCGCGCAGGACATTTTCCGTGACGCTCGCCAGCAGATCGCTGCCGACGTCAAGGCGATCATTCAGGGCACGATGGACACTTACGGTGCCGGCATTTCAATCAATGCCGTGGCGATCGAGGATGCGGCCCCGCCGCGCGAGGTCGCCGACGCCTTCGACGAAGTCCAACGCGCCGAGCAGGACGAAGATCGCTTCGTCGAGGAAGCCAACAAATACTCCAACCAGAAGCTCGGTCAGGCCCGAGGCCAGGCGGCGCAGATCCGCGAAGAGGCAGCCGCCTACAAGGATCGTGTCGTCAAGGAAGCGCAAGGTGAGGCCCAGCGCTTCGTCGACATCCACGAAGAATATAGCAAGGCGCCGGACGTGACCCGCAAGCGCCTCTATCTGGAAACCATGGAGCAGGTTCTGAAGAACTCGAACAAGGTGATCATCGACCAAAACCAGAGCGGCGTCGTACCCTATCTGCCGCTCAACGAGATCGGCCGCATGGGCCAGAGCCAGACGCAGGGAGGCAATTGATCATGTCCAATCGTCTCGCCTATGGGCTGATCGGCCTCGCGGCCGTGCTGCTGCTGGTCTATTCGTCGGTCTTCGTCGTCAATGAGCGCCAGCAGGCGGTCGTGGTGCGCTTCGGTCAGATCCAGGCCGTCCACAGCGAACCGGGGCTTTACTTCAAGCTGCCGTTCGCCTTCGCCGACGCCGATCGCGTCCAGTATGTCGAGGATCAGGCGCTGCGCTTCGATCTCGACAATATCCGCGTGCAGGTTTCCGGCGGCAAGTTCTATGAAGTCGACGCCTTCGTCGTCTACAAGATCACCGATCCCCGCCGGTTCCGTGAAACGGTCTCCGGCGATCGGGAATCCGCCGAATCGCGCCTGCGCACCCGTCTCGATGCATCGCTGCGTCGCGTCTACGGCCTGCGTGGCTTCGAATCGGCGCTGTCGGATGCCCGCGCGTCGATGATGCAGGAAGTCCGCGACGACTTGAGGGTCGATGCGGAATCGCTCGGCGTCACCATTTCCGACGTGCGCATTCGCCGGACCGACCTGACACAGGAAGTCTCGCAACAGACTTTCGAGCGCATGAAGGCCGAAAGACTGGCCGAGGCCGAACTGATCCGCGCCCGTGGTAATGAAGAAGGCCAGCGCCGCCGCGCCATCGCCGACCGCCAGGTTGTCGAATTGCAGGCGGAAGCGCAGCGTGATTCGGAAATCCTGCGAGGCCAGGGCGACGCCGAACGTAACCGCGTCTTCGCCGAGGCCTTTGGTCGCGACGAAGCCTTCTTCGAGTTCTATCGCTCGATGCGGGCCTATAACGGGGCGCTGAGCGGTACCGGTTCGACCATGGTGCTGTCGCCGGATTCGGATTTCTTCCGCTTCTTCAACGACGCGCAGGGGGCGGCTCCGACTTCCCCCTCGGCTCCAGCGGCAAGTGCCGTCCCGGCAACCGGCAATTGACGGTCGCCATGGCGGATCTGCTCGCAGGTTTTGCCTTTTTCCTGATCCTCGAGGGGCTGGTCTATGCACTGGCCCCTCGTTTTCTTGTGCGGATGGCGCGTCTCTTGCCGTCCATTCCGCCGGAACAACTGCGGCTTTCGGGCCTGGTCGCCGTCACGCTGGGTGTCGGAATAATCTGGCTGGTCCGCGGCTAGGGCTTGCGTCACGCACCGCTCCGGCGAAATTGATTTCGACTTTCATTTTTCCGCCTTATGCTTCGGCCAAAAAGATGCCTGTCCAGCCAGAGGAAGACCACATGACCCGCACCGCGCCCAAGTCCCGCACTGCACTCGCGGCCCTGCTGCTCGGCACGGCACTATCGCTCGGCGCGATGGGCTCGAGCCGCGCCGCGATGGCTCAAGGGCCTGATTCGGTGGCCGATCTGGCGCAGGGCCTGCTCGGGGCGGTGGTCAATATTTCTACCTCGCAGAGCGTCAAGGACGAGGGCGACGGTCCCGTACCGCAGGTGCCGGAAGGCTCCCCCTTCCAGGAACTGTTCGAGGATTTCTTCAAGAACCGGGGCCAGGACGGCGGCAATAACAAGGTCAATTCGCTCGGCTCGGGCTTCGTCATCGATCCGAAGGGCTTCGTCGTCACCAATAATCACGTGATCGAGGGGGCCGACGACATCGAGGTCATCTTCCCCGACGGCTCCAAGCTCAAGGCCAAGCTGATCGGTACCGATCCGAAGACCGACCTGTCGGTGCTGAAGGTCGAGCCTCCGGCGCCGCTGGCCGCCGTCAAGTTCGGCGATTCTCGCAAGATGCGCATCGGCGACTGGGTCATGGCGATCGGCAATCCGTTCGGGCTCGGCGGGTCCGTGACCGTCGGTATCATCTCGGCGAGCGGTCGCAACATCAATGCCGGCCCTTACGACAATTTCATCCAGACCGATGCGGCGATCAACAAGGGCAATTCCGGCGGCCCGCTGTTCAACATGAACGGTGAGGTGATCGGCATCAACACGGCGATCATTTCGCCGAGTGGCGGCTCGATCGGCATCGGCTTCGCGGTGCCGACCGAACTCGCCGAAAACGTCATCAACCAATTGATCGAGTTCGGCGAGACCCGGCGCGGCTGGCTCGGCGTGCGTATCCAGCCGGTGACCGACGAGGTGGCGGATAGCCTCAAGATCGGCAAGGCTCGCGGCGCGCTGGTGAGCGGCTTGGTCAAGGGCGGTCCGGTTGAGAACGGTCCGATCCGGATCGGTGACGTGATCGTGTCGTTCGACGGCAAGGAGGTCGACGATACGCGCGATCTCGTCAGAACCGTTGCCGAGAGCGCGGTCGGGGCCGAGGTTAGGGTGATCGTGCTGCGCGACGGCAAGGAAGAGACGCTGAGCGTGACGCTCGGACGACTGGAAGACGAAAAGGCGGCCGTCGTCGCGTCGTCCGAAGACGGCGTGCTGACGCCGGAGGGCGAAAGCGAGGAGACGGCGCCGGGGGACGAGGACGGAGAGCAGCAATCGCCGACCGCGCCGGGCGCACAGTCGCCGGCGATCCTCGGGGCGATCGGCATCGAGCTTTCACCGCTCGACGATGCGGCGCGCAAGACCTATGCGATCGCCGAGAGCGTCGAGGGCGTGGTCATTACCGCCGTCACGCCGGGCTCGCCGGCCGCGGAAAAGGGGATCGAGGCAGGGCAGGTGATCGTCGAGGTGGCGCAGGAGTTCGTTGAGACCCCCGAGGCGGTGGCAGAGACGCTGAGCACGCTGAAGAGCGAAGGCCGGCGCAATGCCTATGTGATGATTTCCGATGCCGAGGGCAATCTGCGCCACGTCGCCATTCCGCTCGAATAAACCGCAGCGTCCGCCATTGCGAGGGAGCAATCGTTTCCTGCTTGCTGTTTGCTGCCTACCGGTGGCGGTTTGTCAGGCGGTCTGGCGGATTGCCCCAGGCTCCCGTGCGTTGGTCAGAAGCCTCTCCAGGTCTTCTCCCGGCATCGGCCGGCCGACCAGGAAGCCCTGGATTTCGCCACAGCCATGTCTCCGCAGGATGTCGTATTGCGCTTCGGTCTCGACGCCTTCGGCCGCAACCGACATGCCGAGGTCGTGCCCCAGCCGGATGATGGCGTCGACGATGGCGCGGCTGTCGTTATTCGTTTCGATGTCGGAGATGAAGGACTGGTCGATCTTCAGCTTGTCGAAGCGATATTTGCGCAGATAGCTGAGCGACGAATAGCCCGTGCCGAAATCGTCGAGAGCGAGACGCACGCCAAGGGCCCTGATCGCGACAAGGGTCGATTCGACGAGCGCATTGGTTTTCAACAGCAGCGATTCCGTCACTTCCAGCTCGAGGCGGGCCGGCGGCAAGCCGCTGTCGCGCAGAGCGTCGGCGATGCCGGCGTAGAGGCCCGTGCCGGCGAACTGGCGCGGCGACAGGTTGACCGCGATCCGGATCGCCTCCGGCCATGAAGCTGCGGTCATGCAGCCCTGGCGAATGGCCCAGGCGCCGATCCTTTCGATCAGTCCGATATCCTCTGCGATCGGGATGAACTCCGTCGGGCTGATCGCTCCGAGTGTCGGATGGTGCCAGCGCAGGAGCGCTTCGGCGCAGACGATCCGGCCGCTGCTGCAGTCGACCAGCGGCTGGAAGTGCAGCGTCAGGGACCGGGCCGCCACGGCGGCGCGCAGTTCCTGCTCGATCAGGTTGCGGCGGCGGGCGGCGGCGTCGAGCGAGGTATCGAAGAAGTGGAAGCGGTTTCGGCCGTCGGCCTTGGCACGATAGAGCGCAAGGTCGGCGTTGCGCATCAGGGCGTCCGCGTCACGGCCGTCGATCGGGGCGCAGGCAATGCCGATCGAGACACCGATGCGGGCGGTGCCGGAATCGAGCGGGAAGGGTTGGGAGAGCGCATTGACCAGCCTGTCGGCGAGCACCGCCACGGCGCGAGGGTCTTGCATGGACGTATGGATGACGGCGAACTCGTCGCCGCCGAGCCGGGCGAGCGTGTCGGTTTCTCCGCACACGGCCTGCAACACCTTGGCCACCTCGCGCAGAAGCTGGTCTCCGGCGCCGTGGCCGTGGGTATCGTTGACCTGCTTGAAACGGTCGAGGTCGAGCAGGAGGATGGAGAAATGCTCGTCGAAGCGCTCCAGGCGATCGACCGCTCGGGAGAGGCCCTCGTTGAGCAGAACGCGGTTGCCGACATTGGTGAGGCTGTCGTGGCGCGCCATGTGTTCGATCCGACGGCGCGCTTCGCGAGCCTGGGTCACGTTGCGCCCGACGCCACGGTAGCCGGTGAAGTGTCCGTCGGCGTCGAACATGGCCTTGGCACTGAGAGACCAGACGCCTGGTTCGCCGTCCTGGACGACACAGACCTCGACATCGCGGAAGGAGGTGCGGCTGGTCAGCAGGTTGCGCAGGCCATCCGTGCCATTCAGTTTGTAGCTCCCGCCGCAGCTTGATCCGTCACACGGGAGCAGTTCCCAGAGAAACCGGTCATAGGCCTGCTGCTCGGTGCAGCCGAGTTCCTCAAAGAGGCGCGGGGATGCCCGTTGCAGGCGAAGTTCGGCGTCGAGACCCCACAGCCAGTCGGCGGCGTTCTCCTCGAAGTCGTTGAGCAGCAATCCGATGACGTCGCGTTGGTCGTCGGAGGCCATCTGGGCACGCACGCGAATGGTGAGATTTTCGCACAGGGCCATCGACGAGCGCACGATGATTGCCGTGTAGATCACGTAAAGCGCGAGCAGGCTGAAACCCACGGCTTCGTTGGCGACGCTGAGAGCCAGCAGTGAGACCAGCCCCATGAGGACGCTGAAGGTGATGGCCGCCGGCGGGATCGTGGCCAGGGCGAAACCGCCTCCGCCCATCATGCCGACGCTGATCGCGACGATCACCAGCCGCTGGTGGTCGGTGGCATGCGGGTAGAACACCACGGTCAGCGCTGCCCAGAGGCCGCTCAGCAAGGCGGCAAAGATCACCGCCCGACGGGAGCCGCGAAGCGACGCGGTCCGGCGCGGCGGCAGCTTCCCGCTCCGCCATGTTGCCATGCCGTTATAGGCCGCGATTACGATGATGAGCAGCGCCCAGACCGCGACCCAGGCAAACAGGTCGCTGTTGGCAAAGGCGACGAGTGCCACAACCGCGTTGGCGATGTTGGCGCCCATCATCAAAGGCGTGTTGCGCAAGACCGTCGACAGGCGGATTGCCCGGATGCGGTCCGCTTCGGCCTCGGTCTGGCCTGCTTCGCCCAGCCGAAGAAATCGGTCGCCGGCGAGGCGGAGGGCATGGCCAAGCCGAGAAAAACTGTTGGTGCTCATGGATATTAGAATAAATGCAGGTACTTAAAAGCTCATGAAGCGTGGACGCGCCGGGCGGGTAGATTAAAACAGCGTGAGCGTTCGATTAACGCCGGACGAGGCGTGCCGAAACGCGACAGATCTGGGGCCTTTGGCCGCCGGGAAGCTCACAGCCTGGGACAAGTTTCACCGCCTAGGCTGCTTCCAGCACATAGACGCATCGGCGACGACTCAAGGCCCATCTTCGATGGCGGTGTCGACCGGAGGCGACCAGGCGGGAAGGCGCATCGGACACATGAAGGATACTTTTTTCTACCCCTCGGATGGCGAGAGCAAGTTTTTCAGCAAGCTCAACGAGATCACCACCCGCTGGCCGCACGACGTGCGCCATTATCTTGATCTGTTTCCGACCTATGTCAGCCGGCGCTCGTTCATCCGGCAGCTGGCGCATTACGAGTTGTTCAAGCTGACGGTGGAACTGCCGGGGCACTATGCCGATTTCGGCGTCTACTACGGCAAGTCCTTCTTCAGCTGGCACAAGTTCATCGAAGTGCTGACTCCGACCGCGACCCACAAGAAGGTGATCGGCTTCGACAGCTTTGCCGGCTTTCCGAGCCTGCATGAGGAAGACGGCGCCCACGACGCCAACGTGCAGAAGGAAGTCGGGGGCTTGAGCTCCGAGAATTTCCTCGACGAGTTCCGCGAACTCCTGAAACTGCACAATGAAGATGGCGTGCTGCCCACCGGACGCGGCCAGATCGTCGAGGGCGACATTTCCAAGACCCTGCCGGAATGGCTGGAACAGAACCCGGAATCGCGCTTTTGCCTGATCAATGTCGACGTCGACATCTATGAGCCGACCAAGACCATTCTCGAGCATTGTTGGGACCGGCTGGTACCGGGCGGCGTGTTGATCCTCGACGAGTACGCGACGAGCAAATGGCCAGGCGAGACCCGGGCCTGGGACGATTTCGCCCACAAGAACGGCATCGTCGCGCCGGTCAAGCGTTTCCCCTGGGCCAATGCGCCGGGCGGCTACATCGTCAAGGGCGCCTGAGCGCGCCCCTGTTCAAGCCTTAGAGTCTGTCAGGTTCATTCTGAACCAGCCAGACTCTAACTCTGTTGTTTTCGTTTGTCTTTTCTGGAAAACCGGTTCCCACTTTTCCCTGACAAACTCTAGGGCCGGCCGATCCGGTAAAGGACGTGCCGCTTCAGATGCGGATGGGTGTCGGGGACCCGCGGATGGTCGAAATCGCCATCCGCGTCGCGGCGCATACCGATCCGCTGCATGACTGCGGTCGAGCGGCTGTTGGCTTCAACCGCGAAGGAAACGATTTCGGATAAGCCCTTGGTCGCGAATCCGAAATCGATGAGCGCGCGGGCCGCTTCCGTGACGTAGCCCTGGCCCCAGAAGCGGGTGGCGAGCCGCCAGCCGACCTCGACGGTCGCTTCGGGCAGGATCGGGGCGAGGTCTGGCTTGGACAGGCCACAGAAGCCGATCGGCTCGGCACTCTGCTTCAATTCCACCGCGTAGCAACCGAGACCCGTCTCGTCGATCATGGCACGCATGCGCTGCATCATCGCGTCGGCTTCCTCCGGGGTGCGGCGGAAGGGAAAGAACTCCATCACCTTGGGATCGCGGTTAATCTCGCGAAACAGGTCGCGGTCGTCGTCCTGCCAGTTGCGTAGGATCAGACGCTGCGTCTCAAGGATCGGTGCCATGGCCGCTCTCCGTTGCGGCTCAGGGCGTGACGAAATCGGTCTTGCGATAACCCTGGAGGTAGAGCAGGGCGGTCAGGTCGCCGTGGTCGATGCGGATTTTCGCCTGGGCGGCGACCGAGGGCTTGGCGTGCAGAGCGACGCCCGAACCGGCAAGTTCCAGCATGCCGAGATCATTGGCGCCGTCGCCGACGGCGATCGCGTCATGGGTATCGATGCCGAGGCGGGCGGCGATGTCGACCAGCGCGTCGACCTTGGCCTGCTTGCCGAGGATCGGTTCGGCCACTTCGCCGGTGAGAAAGCCGTCCTGTTCCAGAAGGATGTTGGCCCGATTCTCGTTGAAACCGAGGCGGGCGGAGATCGGCGCGGTAAAGACGGTGAAGCCGCCGGAGACGAGGGCCGTATAGTGGCCCTTGGCCTTCATCGTGGCGATCAGTTCCAGGCCGCCGGGGGTGAGCGTGATGCGCTTTTCGATCACCTCGTCGACCACCTTGATCGGCAGGCCCTTCAGCAGCGCGACGCGTTCCCGAAGCGCCGGCTCGAAGGCGATCTCGCCGTTCATGGCGCGGGCGGTGATCAGCGACACCTTGTCCTTGAGGCCGACTTCGGCCGCCAGTTCGTCGATGCATTCCTGGCCGATCATGGTCGAATCCATGTCGGCGATCAGGAATTTCTTGCGCCGCGTGTCGGCGTCCTGCACGGTGACGTCGATCTTCTGATCGCTGACCAGCGCGCGGAGCGAAGCTTCGGCGGCCTTTTCGTCAGTGCCGTCCTTCAGCACGATGTCGCAGGCGATTCCGTCGGCGAGCCAGTAGAGGCCGGATGCCTTGAGGCTCTCGGCGGCGCGCTCGGCAAGCGCGGGCTCAAGGATCGGATTTGACGGATTGGCGAGAAGCGTGGCAACGAAGGCCATGATGGAAAACCCTGAAAACGACATCGACGCGATCCTGATAACCGGGCCGACCGCCAGCGGCAAGTCCGGGCTGGCGCTGGAACTGGCAAAGCGGCATGGCGGCCACGTCATCAATGCCGACAGCATGCAGGTCTACGACACGCTGAGGGTGCTGACGGCGCGGCCTTCGGAGGAGGAGATGGAGGGCGTGCCGCACCATCTCTACGGCCATGTGCCGGCGGGTGCTGCCTATTCGACTGGCGACTGGCTGCGGGAAGCGGCGGCACTGATCACGGATTTGAAGGCGAGGCGCGTGATGCCGGTGATCGTCGGCGGGACCGGGCTCTATTTCAAGGCGCTGACCGGCGGGCTCGACGACATGCCGGCCATTCCGGAGGAGATACGCACTCGCCTGCGTGAGCGCCTGATCGCGGAGGGGCCGGAGGCTCTGTACCTGGCGCTCGAAAGCCGCGATCCGGCGATGGCTGCGCGGCTCGGTCGTCAGGACGGGCAACGCATCGTGCGGGCGCTGGAGGTGCTGGAGGCGACCGGCCGGTCGATTGCCGATTTCCAGGGGCAGGGCGGGCCGGTGATCGTCGATCCCGAGCGGGCGCGCAAGATCGTCAAGCTGCCGGACCGCAAGCTGCTGCACGAGCGGATCAACCGGCGCTTCGAGACCATGTTCGACGAAGGCGCGGTGGCCGAAGTCGAGGCGCTGCTCAAGCTTGGGCTTTCGCCGGAGATGCCGGCGATGAAGGCGATCGGCGTGTCGCAGATCGCCGCCATGCTGCGCGGCGAGTTGACGCCGGATCAGGTAATCGAGACGGCCTCGGCCGCCACACGGCAATATGCCAAGCGGCAGATGACCTGGTTCCGCAACCAGATGGACGAGAGTTGGCAGAGGATCGGCTGAGGGGCGGCGACCGACGTGCGGCGCGTTGCCCCTCCGCCTGCCGGCACCTTCTCCCCGCAGGCGGGGAGAAGGGACAAGCGGCGCTGCGGTGGCCGTTCCCTCTCCCCGCAAGCGGGGAGAGGGTCAGGGTGAGGGGCCATTTTGATCGTGTGACGTTGAAGATAAGGGACGGTACGGAACAGGGCGCGGTACCCGTCGATGTCGCCCGTCAATCCTTGCGATAAAGGCTCGACAGCGGCTTCTTCAGGATGCTTTCGCGCAGCGACGAGCCCGGTTCGCGGCGGATCGATGGGGCGGGTTCGGTTCGTTCCAGCGGCGGCTGCGGGCGCGCGGCATAGGGGTCGCGGACGGTGTCCGTCGGATCGTCGAGCCGGCGGGCGTAGCGGGGTGGCTCCTCCGTCCGTGCCGTGCGCGGCAACATGTCGGGGCGGTAGGGTTCGATCGGCGGGGCGTCTGCCCGCGTCGTATCCGATCGCGTCGTGTCTGATCGGGAGGTGTCTGAGCGCAGGGTGTCGATCGGCGGGGCGGAGCGCTCGAAGGCTGGTTCCGGCTGGCGGAGGACCGGCTGCGGAGCGTGCGGCGGCGGGGTCATCAGGGCCTGGCGGATTTCCTCGAAGGTGGCGTCGTGGCCGAGGTCGGGCATGGTTTCGGGATCATGCAATGCCGCGGATGGCGCGTCCGGCGACGTGGCGTCGTCGGGCTCGCCGGCATTCGAGTAGCCTGCATTCGAATAGCCTGGATCATCCGGCTGCCCGCCGTCGAAACTCTGCTGGAAGGCAGAGATGTCGGGGCCGGCAATGGCGCGCATGCGGCTGACGATGGTGCGCAGGTCGACCGTGTCCGGGCCGTCGTCGGATGCCTTGGCGGTGACGCCGTTGGCCTTCGGCAGGTGGCTTTCGTCGACCCTCGAAAAACGCATGCGCATCGGCACGGCGATGGCTTCACCAAAGGCGATGGCTTCGCCATTGCCGATCGACGAGATGAAGCTGGTGGTGGAGATCGACGAATCCGGGATCGCCGAGCGGATGATCTCCTGGTCGCGGTCATTGGCAAGGCGCATGGCAAAGAGCGTCGAGCACTGCGACAGGATGGTCTGGTCGAGTTCGCCGGGGCGCTGGGTGATGATGCCGAGCGACACGCCGTATTTGCGGCCTTCCTTGGCGATGCGGGCAATCGCCTGGCGTGTCGGGAAAAAGCCGAGATTGGGGTCGGCCGGCACGTAGCGGTGGGCTTCCTCGCACACGACCAGCATGTGGATCGCGCCGTTCGACCAGAGCGCCAGCTCAAACGCCATGCGGCAGAGAACGGAAGCCACGGAATTGACCACCTCCGACGGGATGCCGGCGAGTTGGAAGGTCGAGATCGGCCGGTCGTCTCCGGGGATACGGAAGATGTGGGCGATCGTCTCCATGATCGTGTCGCTGATCGTGTTGTTGGAGAACATGAAATGGTAGCGCGGGTCGTTGATCGCCGCCATGATGCGCATCTTCAGCGCGCGCAGCATGGGCTTTTCGCCGCGGCCCTCGAGCCGGCCGATGCGCTCGTCGATCAGCGCCAGCAGGTCGGCGATGCGGTAGGGCACTGGCGTGTCGGCGGTGATCGAGCTCTTGTCGCTGGAGCGGCGCATCAGCGCGCTCTCATTGCCGCGGAAGGCACGCTTGGCCTCGGGCATCAGGTCGCGCAGGATGTCGAGTTCTTCGGCGACCGGCGGACGACCACGGAACAAAACCTCGGCGAATTCCTCCAGCCGCATCAGCCAGAAGGGCAGGTCGAGCGTGTCGGTATCGATGACCACGGCGTGCTCGGGGAAGGCGGCGGCAAATTCGTTGTGCGGGTCGAGGATCAGCACGCGCAGCTTGGGGTCGCTCTCGATCGCCTTGCGCAGGAGCAGCGAGACGGCCGTCGATTTGCCGACGCCGGTCGAGCCGACCACGGCAAAATGCTTGGACAGCATGGAGGGAACGTGGATCGTTGCATCAATACTCTCGTCCTGGGTGATCTTGCCGATCACGGCAGTGTCGCCCTTGCGGGTGTCGTAGATGCGCAGAAGATCGGCGGCTCGGATGCGATGGGCGATGGCGCCGAGATAGGGGTAGCGCGAAATGCCGGTCGAGAAGAGCTCGCTGCCATCCTCGCCGACATGCACTTCGCCGAGCAGTTCGACCTCGATGAGGAAGGTGTTGTCCTCGCCTTCACCCCAGTTCTTCGTGCCGGTCTGCATCGAATAGGCGAGCGCCACGACGCGGTTGTTACCGACGGTGATCGAGATCAGCCGGCCGACCGACCAGAGTTCGGTCAGATCCGTGCCGCCGGCCTCGGCGATGGCTGCGATCGTCGCGCGCGAACCGTTGCAGGCAACGACGCGGCCGAGGAAGCGGTTTCCCCGCGCCATCTGGTCGCGGCGATCCTGTTCGCCGGCCTGGCCGGATGTCTGGAGATCATTATTGCGCAATATCCGCTCCCTGGTCGGGCTACAGTCTAATGCCGCAGGCTTTAACAGGGTGTATAAGAAAGGCGCGATATCTGTGCATCTGCGCCGCGTTCGCGGTCCTTTTGGGCCGGTTTTTGGGCTCTTCCGCGTTGACGCCTGTCCTATTTGTGTCTATCACTTCTTCCCATGAAGATTTCGCAGATCCTTATCGTGGTGGGAAAGCGCATGGGCAGGGTGGTGTAACCATCCGGCGACAGCCACCCATGCGCAGACAAACAGGCTCCTCAAAGGGGCCTTTTTTTATGGCCGAAACCGGGGTAGCACCCCTTCAAAGACAATCCAGCAAGACAGAATGAGACGGGAAGAGGCATGACGGGCAAAGACAATCAGATGACGGGCGCCGAGATCGTCCTCAAGGCGCTGAAGGACAACGGGGTCGAGCATATCTTCGGCTATCCCGGCGGCGCCGTGTTGCCGATCTATGACGAGATCTTCCAGCAGGACGACATCCAGCACATCCTGGTGCGCCACGAGCAGGGCGCCGGCCATGCGGCCGAAGGCTATGCCCGCTCCACCGGCAAGGTCGGCGTCATGCTGGTGACCTCCGGCCCGGGCGCCACCAATGCGGTGACGCCGCTGCAGGATGCGCTGATGGACAGCGTTCCGCTCGTCTGCATCTCCGGCCAGGTCCCGACCTCGCTGATCGGTTCCGACGCCTTCCAGGAATGCGACACCGTCGGCATTACCCGGCCGTGCACCAAGCACAACTGGCTGGTCAAGGACGTCAACGATCTCGCCCGCATCATCCACGAGGCCTTCCGCATCGCCCAGTCCGGCCGCCCAGGCCCTGTCCTGGTCGACGTGCCGAAGGACGTGCAGTTTGCCACCGGCACCTATACGCCGCCGTCCAACCACATCATCCAGAAGAGCTATCAGCCGAAGGTGCAGGGCGACATCAACGCCATCCGCGCAGCCGTCGAGCTGATGGCCAATGCGCGCCGGCCGATCATCTATTCGGGTGGCGGGGTCGTCAATTCCGGGCCGGAAGCCTCCAAGCTGCTGCGTGAACTGGTCGAACTGACCGATTTCCCGATCACCTCGACCCTGATGGGTCTCGGCTCCTATCCGGCCTCGGGCAAGAACTGGCTCGGCATGCTCGGCATGCACGGTTCCTACGAGGCGAACATGGCGATGCATGATTGCGACGTCATGGTCTGCATCGGCGCACGCTTCGACGACCGTATCACCGGTCGCCTCAACGCGTTCTCGCCGAACTCGAAGAAGATCCACATCGATATCGATCCGTCGTCGATCCACAAGAACGTCCGCGTCGACGTGCCGATCACCGGCGATGTCGGCCATGTGCTGGAAGACATGGTCCGCCTGTGGCGGGCGCTTCCGAAGAAGCCGGACGCCGCCCAGACGGCCGAGTGGAAGGTGAGCGTCGAGAAGTGGCGGGCGCGCAATTCCTTCGCCTATACGCCGTCGAAGGACGTCATCATGCCGCAATACGCCATCGAGCGGCTGTCGGCGCTGACGCAGGGCCGCGACACCTACATCACCACGGAAGTCGGCCAGCACCAGATGTGGGCGGCGCAGTATTTCGGCTTCGAGGAGCCGAACCGCTGGATGACCTCGGGTGGTCTCGGCACCATGGGCTACGGCTTCCCGGCGGCGATCGGCGTGCAGATCGCCCATCCGGAAAGCCTGGTCATCGACATTGCCGGCGATGCCTCGATCCAGATGTGCATTCAGGAAATGTCCTGCGCCGTGCAGTATGAGGCGCCGGTCAAAATCTTCATCCTCAACAACCAGTACATGGGCATGGTCCGCCAGTGGCAGCAGCTGCTGCACGGCAACCGTCTGTCGCACTCCTATACCGAGGCGCTGCCGGACTTCGTCAAACTGGCGGATGCCTATGGCGCGGTCGGCCTGCGCTGCGAGAAGCCGGACGATCTCGACGACGCCATCCTCGAGATGATCAACGTCAAGAAGCCGGTGATCTTCGACTGCCGCGTCGCCAACCTCGCCAACTGCTTCCCGATGATCCCGTCGGGCAAGGCGCACAATGAAATGCTGCTGCCCGACGAGGCGACCGACGAGGCGGTGGCGAATGCCATCGACGCCAAGGGCCGCCAGCTGGTTTGACGATTGAAATAGGAACAGAGACATGAACGCACATCAGCAGCCCACCGGTTCGGCCTATTTCATCGCCAAGGAAACCGCCGCCGTCGAAAGCCATACGCTGTCGATCCTGGTCGACAACGAGCCGGGCGTGCTCGCCCGGGTGATCGGCCTGTTCTCCGGCCGCGGTTACAACATCGAAAGCCTGACGGTCTCGGAGACCGAGCACGAGGCGCATCTGTCGCGCATCACCGTGGTGACGCGCGGCACACCGAGCGTGCTGGAGCAGATCAAGGCGCAACTCGAGCGGATCATCCCGGTTCACCGGGTGGTGGATCTCACGGTTCGCGCCCGCGACCTCGGCCAGGAACGGCCGGTCGAGCGGGAAGTGGCGCTGGTCAAGGTGGCCGGCACCGGCGAGACCCGCGCCGAGACGTTGCGCCTGGCCGACGCCTTCCAGGCCAAGGTCATCGACGCGACGGTCGAGCACTTCATCTTCGAGATCACCGGCAAGTCGTCGAAGATCGACCAGTTCGTGGCGATCATGAAGCCGCTCGGCCTGAACGAAATCTGCCGCACCGGGATTGCCGCGATGAACCGTGGCCCGCAGGGCATGTGATCGGCCGCGCGGCTCGGAGAAGAATAGAACGGGCGCCTTCGAGGGCGCCCGTTCCGCTTGTGGCATAAGCCCCATCCGCAGTGGCGGCCGGTCGACTGCTAGAACATCGACATCTGTGCCGGTGTCGGCTTTTCAGCGGGCAGCAGATCAGTCTCGGCTGCGGCCCCCGGCTTGCGCGTGGGCTCCGCCGCCGATCCGGGTGCGTTTTCTCTTGTCGACGGTTTCCCTTCGCTCGGCAGGGGCAGGGCATCGACCTCGGCGAGAAACCCCAATAGCGCCGTTTCCACCGTCTGTTTCACCAAGGCATAGTGGACATACTGGCCGCGCTTGTCGCGGCTGACGAGGCCGGCTGTCTCGAGGATGGTGAGATGCTGTGAGACCGAGGGCTTGGCCATGGCGAAGCGCGAAGAAATCTCGCCGGCGGTCAGGCTGGATGCCGCGAGGTATTTGAGGATCGCCCGGCGCGGCGGCGCGGAGAGAGCGTGAAAGACCTGCTGCATGCGGCGTTCATCACTGCCGGCGGCCTTCTTTTTCGTCAGCTTCTTCAAGCCAGTGTCCCGTCTTTGAATTGTGGCTTCAATGATCGGCATTTCTATAGTTAGGAAATCTCCTCGATGTCCAGAGCGGGTGCGGTTTTGGAGTTAGCTAGAAAGCTAATTAGCTCCTTTTGGTTGAGGAGGTTCGACAGGCTTGGCCGTTCACAGCATTTCCAGTGGGGTCTTGCGAGCAGGCGGCGGAAAGGCGGCGTCGAGCGCCGACCAGTCCTCGTCGCTGATGTCGAGGTCGACGGCGTCGCGGTTTTCGCGCAGGCGGGCGCTATTGGCGGATTTCGGGATGGCGATCACGCCATCGCGCTCGAGGAGAAAGGCCAGCGCCACCTGGGCGGGTGTGGCCTGGTAGGCCTTGGCGATGCGGATCAGTTCCGGATGGTGGACGAGGCGGCCTTGCTCGATCGGCGAATAGGCCATGACCGGAATGGCACGGGCCTGGCACCAGTGCAGGAGGTCATGCTCTATGCCGCGGCGCGACAGGTTGTAGAGCACCTGGTTAACCGCGCAGGTGTCGCCGCCGGGCAGGGCGAACAATTCCTCCATGTCGGCGACATCGAAGTTGGAAACGCCCCAGGCGCCGATCTTGCCGGCGGCCCGCAGCGCCTCGAAGGCGGCGACGGTATCCTCAAGCGGGTGTTCGCCGCGCCAATGCAGAAGGTAAAGATCGAGGTGGTCGGTCCCGAGCCGCTGAAGGCTGGCTTCGCAGGCGGCGATCGTGCCCTGCCGACTGGCATTCCACGGATAGACCTTGGAGACGAGATACGCCGCGTCGCGGCGGTCTTCCAGCGCCCTCCCGACGATCCGCTCCGCCTCGCCGTCGCCATACATTTCCGCCGTATCGATGAGCGTCATGCCGAGGTCGAGGCCGAGCCTCAAGCTGTCGATCTCGTCGCCGGCGCGGGCTTTGGTCTCGCCCATCTGCCAGGTTCCGAGGCCGAGCGCCGGAACGGTTGCGCCGGAGGGAAGGGTGACGGTCGGGAACGGGTCGTGCATCGAACGTCTCGTCGTCTTTGGGCGGTTCTCCAACTTAATGGAGTGCTCGCCGCTTGCAAGGCCGGCCGATTGCCATGATGACAAATCGGCGGTGGCGGGCGGATCAGTCGGCGACTATCGTGCCGCAGATCTTCTCGGGAGAGTTTTCTTGGATACCGCGACCCTGACGGCGCTCGTCGCCTTTGCCTTCGCCACCTCGATCACACCGGGGCCGAACAACATGATGCTGTTCGCCTCCGGGGTGAATTTCGGCTTCCGCCGGACGATCCCGCACATGCTCGGCATTGGCGCGGGTTTCCTGTCGCTTTTGATCGGTGTCGGTCTCGGGCTCGGCGCCATGCTCGCAACCGTGCCGGTTCTCTATACCGGCCTGAAGATCGCCGGCGGGCTGTACCTGCTTGCCATCGCCTGGAAGATCGGCTCGTCGCGGACGCTTGGCGAGGGATCGACGAGCAGTCGGCCGATGACCTTTCTCGGCGCCGCCGCCTTCCAGTGGGTCAATCCCAAGGCCTGGGTCATGGCCGTGACCGCGATGACGGTCTATGTCGATGATGAGAGCTATCTGCCGAGCGTGATCACCGTCGGCGTGGTCTTTGCCGCGGTCAACCTGCCGAGCGTCTCGACCTGGGCGGGTTTCGGCTCGGTGCTGCGCGAATGGCTTTCCGTGCCGGTGCGGCTCAAATGGTTCAACATCACCATGGCCTTGCTTCTCGTCGCCAGCCTTTGGCCGATGCTGCGGTGACGGGCGCGGGATAACCCATCAGGCCGGATTTCGCTCCGCTGCCGAACAGGTCGTCCGGTTCTCGAAAATGGATGGGTGCGGACGTCGGACGCGGCGCGCAGAGGTTGCATTCGGGCGGGATTGACGTATCGTGGTCCTGGGTGCGGCAGGACCCAAGGGGCGGGGGCGTGCAATGGTCGGCGATACGACGCATTCAACCAAGACGGATGATCCGAAAAAGGCGCAAGAAGCACGCGTGCTCGCGCCGACGGACGCCGGCAAACGGCTCGAACTGGGGCTCGGTCTGTACCTGCTGATCCTGCCGCTTCTGCTGACCTGCCTGCTGGTGGCGATCTGGCCGAGCCCCTTTACACCGCAGGGCACGACGGTACCCCAACTGCGGTCCCTGTGGAACTTCACCGACCAGGTGGAGGTTCGGTTGCTGGCGATCGTGCTCGTGTCGGGCGCGCTCGGCAGCGCGATTACAGCGGCGCGTTCCTACGCCAATTTCCATGGCCTCGGTCGCTATGAGGCCAACTGGACATGGTGGTACCTGATGAAGGTGCCGATCGGCATGGGACTGGCCCTGTTCCTCTATATGGTCGTGCGTGGCGGCCTGTTCTCGGCCTCGCTTTCCCAGCCCGGAGCGGTGATGGACAGCGCCAATCCTTTCGGCTTCGCCGCACTTGGCGCACTGGCCGGCATGTTCGCCAAGGAGGCTTCCGACAAGCTGGAGGAAATCTTCAAGGCTGTGTTCCGCACGGCGGAGAAACCCTTCGTGGCGCGACCGAAGATCGACAGGCTCGAACCGCCCGCCAAGAAGGTGCATGACACCGATCTGGCTCTCAGGGTAGAGGGCAGCGGCTTCGATGCCAAGTCCACGGTCAAGGTCGGCGACAAGAAGAGGGACAGCGTGTTCAAGAATGCCGGCCTGCTGGTCGTGACCCTGTCTTCCGAGGACCTGACCAAGGCCGGCAAGCTGCCGGTCGTGGTCACGGCCGGTGCGGAAGGCGGCGGCACGTCAGCGGAGGCTTCCCTGGCGGTCGTCGACTAACCGGGCGAGAATGGCAGATGGCGGGCCGGCAGTGCCTGCGGCCCGCCTGGCCTTATCAAGTTTCGAACTGCCGGTAGCACTCGTCGGCCACCTGCTGCAGCCGTTCGCGGGAGATCTCGCCGGTCACGGCATAGCCGATCGGGCCGTCGATCCAGTAGAAGGTCTCGAGGCCCGCGTCGCTGGCATAGCGAAAGCTGGTCTCGCGGTTTTCTTCGTTGCGGCCGAGCAACACCGTGATCCGCTCGCCGGCATCGTCCTCGTACATCAACAGCGCGCCGGCCTTGCCGGACACCGGCACGAGCCGGCCGCCGACAAGTTTAAGGCCGAGGGCCGAAAGGTCCGGGATGCGCAAGGGCGTGTCGAGCCGCTTGCCGAGCCAGGCGGCAAGGTGCTGCTGCTCGTCGGCGCCGACCTCGACCGGATGGCGGATATCGCTGGCATAGATCAGGAAGGCCGAGCGCGACTGGTCGGGCAGGGCGGCGGCGGCCTGCAGCGCCGGTTGCGGCGCGCCGGTGAAGTACGGCGGAGCCAGTTGACCGGCAATCGCGCCGCCGACGAAGAGCATGACGGCGGCGGCCGCCTGCCAAGGGCGCGCCTGGTTTCGAGCGGATCGAATATCCGTCCGATTTCCCGCCCTGGAGACAAGGGTGGCATCTTCCGCCCGTGCCTCGGCGCGGCCTGCAAAGAGGCCGCGGATGTCCTCGTTCTGCCGCTGCCAGTCGGCAACCATCGCGGCGGCATCCGGATTCTTGCCCAGCCAGACCTCGACCTCTAGCCGCCGATCCGGATCGAGAAAGCCGTCGACATAGGCGTGCAGGTCGTCTTCGCTGACGGGGATATTCTTGTCGGTCATCGCGGTCTCCGCAACGAGATGATGTTGCTGTCGTTCAGTTGATCGCGCAGGCGCTGGCGGGCGCGCGACAGGCGGGACATGACGGTGCCGATCGGCAGATCGAGCATGTCGGCCACCTCCTGATAGCCGTAGCCCTCGACGATGACCAGCATCAGCACGGCGCGGTTCTCCTCCGGCAGGCTGTCGAGGGCCGCCACCAGCCGGTCGCGCTCGAGCGGGTCGCCGTGGATCTCTGCCGCCGGCAGTTCGGCCGCCTCATCGATGCTGACGGCGAAATGGCGCGCGCGCTGGCGATAACGATTGCGATAGAGATTGGTCATGATCGCGTAGGTCCAGGCCTTGAGGTTGACGCCGCGCCAGTGACGCCGGTTGGCGAGCGCCTTCTCGACGCAGTCCTGCAAGAGGTCGTCACCCTCGGCTTCCGAGCGGGCAAGGCTGCGCGAATAGCGCCTGAGCTGCGGCAGCAGCGCGAGCACGTCGTTTTCGAACGGGCCGGAGCCGGGGAAGGAACTCCCCGGCTTCCGGTTATTGCCGTCAGGGCCTTGCGGCATCCCAGACACCTTTCACGCCGTCGCCGGTGGCGTCGCCTTCCTTCATGTCCTTGACCCAGAAGTAGAGCGGCTTGCCGTCCTTGGCCCATTGCATGGCGCCGTCCTTGCGGGGCACCAGCGAATATGCACCTTCAGCCTTGGCACCGGAAGCGGCGATGAAGGGCGGCCAGTTCTTGGCGCAGTCGTCGTAGCAGTTCGAGGCGCCCTTCTTGTCGTTCTTGAAGGTGTAGAGGGTCATGCCGTTGTCGGCGGCGACGACGGGGCCCTTGCCGCTCTCGACGGTCTTGACCGGGGCGGCAAGCGCGGAGCCGGCAAAGGCGGCGAGCGCGATGGTGAGGAGAACGCGGTTTCTCATGGATATCTTCTCCGAAGCGTTTGCGGCAGGCGCCGTCATGGGCTTGCCTGTGCATGAGACATCGCAAGGCGCGGTTTTATTCCCGCCCCGGCGAAAGTTTTTTTGAACACCGCGAGACCCAGTGGCAAACCGTTGGACGGTCGGACTGAGAGCTGGCCTTTGCCTTGCCAAGGCGGGGGAATCCTGCCAAGCACCGTGCATGCAGTTCGCACCCCAGCAGGACGAAGCCCTGAAAGCCGTTGCCAAATGGCTGAAGGAGGGTAAGCAGCCGGTCTTCCGCCTGTTCGGCTATGCCGGCACGGGCAAGACCACGCTCGCCCGGCATTTTGCCGAAAATGTCGATGGCGAGGTGCTGTTTGCGGCCTTCACCGGCAAGGCTGCGCAGGTGCTGCGCTCGCGCGGTGCGACCAATGCCCGGACCATTCATTCGCTGATCTACCGGCCGCGTGGCGAGGAAGCCGTCGAGGACGAGGAAACCGGCAGGACCTCGATCGCGCCGATGTTCTCCATCAATCGGCAGAGCCCGCTGGCCAAGGCGGCGCTGATCGTCATCGACGAATGTTCCATGGTCGACGAGCAGTTGGGCAAGGACCTGATGAGCTTCGGCACGCCGATCCTGGTTCTGGGCGATCCGGGCCAATTGCCGCCGGTGTCGGGCGGCGGCTATTTCACCGAACAGGAGCCGGACTACCTGCTCACCGACATTCACCGCCAGGCCCGCGACAACCCGATCATCCAGCTTGCCATGCATGTGCGCGAGGGCAAGGAGATCATGTATGGCGACTACGGCACCGCCAAGGTGATCTCGAAGAACGAGGTGACACAGGATCTGGTGCTCGGCGCCGACCAGGTTCTGGTGGGCACCAACAAGACGCGGCGGCGCTACAACAAGCGTCTGCGCGAGTTGAAGGGGTTCACCGTTGACCATCCCCAGGCCGGCGACAAGCTGGTGTGCCTGAGGAACGACCAGGTGAAGGGGCTGCTCAACGGTTCGCTGTGGCAGGTGATGACGTCGTCCAGAGAGACGGTGAAGCCCGGCATCAACCTGTTGATCAAGCCGGAAGACGACGACATGGATCGCGGCGCGGCCAAGATCAAGCTGTTGAAGGCCGCCTTCGAGGATGTCGAGACGGAGATCCCGTGGTCGACGCGCAAGCGCTATGACGAGTTCGATTACGGATATGCCTTGACGGTGCACAAGGCGCAGGGTTCCCAGTGGAACGACGTCGTGCTGTTCGATGAGAGCTGGGCGTTTCGCGACACGCGCGAACGCTGGCTTTATACCGCCGTGACGCGGGCGGCGGAAACGCTCACCATCGTGCGGTGAGCGTCTCCGTCGTGGCGGCTACTTTTTCAGCGCAGTCAGCGTCATGACGACGTCGCGTTCGCCCTTGCCGGAGGCGGTGGCGATGTCGACCAGCGACTTGCCGGTTTCGGCCGCGGTGAAACCCTTGTCCTTGAGGGCCGTGATGAAGGCCTCTTCCGTTTGGTTGTAGAGCGGTGCGACCTGGGCAGGCGTACCATTGGCGACCAGTTCGATCATGGCAATCTGAGGCGAAACGGAGGTTTCTCCGGTCAGCGCCGGCCAGGCCATGGCAAGCCCGGCTGCGAGCGACAGGCCGAGCGCTATCGCCATGGGTGGACGCTTGAAATACATCAGGAACGGCCGCCAGTTCTTCCAGACATGAAGGACGAAGGGCAGGATGAGCACCATGCTCAGCCATTCATGCATCTCGCGGAAGGCGGAGGTGCTGAAGTGGAAGAACAGGGCGACGCCGGAGACCAGCGAGACGATGAAGAGGCCGGTGGTGAAGGGGGTGGCATAGCGGGCGAGGAAGGTGGGCATGGGAGGACCCCTGTTTGTTGAGTACACGTCCCAATTACGCCCGCAGTGATCGACTGTCCCGTTAAATCACTGTCATGTTTGACGAAATTCAATTCTTAGGAGGCGACGATGCCCAGCAGGACCGCCTTGGCAACCGCCTGGAAGCGATTGTTGGCGTCAAGCTTGCGAATGATGGTTGTCTCGAGCGCCGCGACTTCGGAACTGGTCATCGACAGAGCGCGGGCGACGCGCAAGGGTGCATAACCCTCCGCCATGAGTTCGAGGCAGTGGCGTTCGTTCTCGTCGAGCGTAATCGAGGCATGCCGGCTTGAGCGTTCGGATCGTCCGTCGATCGCCTCATGGGAAAGGAGGGAGGCGAGTTGCTGCAACTGGCGATGGATGGTCGAAAGACTTGCTGTCAGCTCGCGCTTTCGGGCGGTGAGCGCCTCCTCGAAGATTCCGTTTGCCTCCGCTTCGGAGCGGGCCGACTTGAGTGTCTCCATCAACTCCTGGATGCCTGCCACCGGCATGCCGATCTCGCGACAGGCATTGATCAGCGCCATGCGGGCGATATCGCCGCGGCCATAGACGCGCATCAGGCCGATGCGCCTGGCGGAGAGCAGGCCTTTTTCCTCATAGAAGTGAAGGGTGCGGTGGGTGACGCCAAAAATCTCGGCCATATCGGCGATCGGAACGGGATCCGGCGGAATGTCGCGGGGCAGGGGGATGTCGGGAAGGTAGGTGCCATCGGCAGGGGCGCCGTCGCGCCGCTGGCTTTCGCCTTGCAGATATTTCGATCCGTCCGCCATGACCTCCCCCGTCCAGCGTTGCATCAGGTCTGCGATGGCTGCCGCTTCACCGGAAGGTGCATTTGGCCGACGCGTCTCCCCCGCACCGTCCTGCGCCGTCTATTCCAGGTTGTTCTGCAACAGATATGTGAAACCAGCCTAGTCGGCTTGCTCGCGTTTGGCAAACGCGATCGTCGAACCCATGGGATCTCAGGACTGTCGGCTTGTCAGGGCCAGAAGGTCGGACAGTTCGGAGATGAAGGCGGGCAGCCGCTCCGGGTGGACGAGACGCTGCTGGTGGCGGCTGGCCTCCAGATAGGCGTCATGCGAATTCTCGAGACGGTAATGATAGGTGGCCTCGAGGCACTCCATCAGCGGCGATGACAGACCGGCGGCGCGGCAAAAGGCATAGACCTCGCCGCTCAGCGTCAGGGTACGGGCGACGAACTGGTTGGCGAAGGCGGCAATCTGGCGACTGGTGGCCATGGCACCGGCCGGGTGCGACTGGGCGGCAATCGTCGCGCCCGTGGCCGGGTGCACCAGTCGGGCATGGAGCGGCCCGGTGCCGGTCGCCGAACAGAGATCAAGCAGGAAATCGAGCTCGCCCGGCAAAACGGGTGGCGTTGATTGCGGCGGGGCCAGCTTGAAGGCGCAGAGCCTGGCCTCCGAGAACCTCAGCGCATTGTCGAAGGTGCGCGCCCGCCCGTCGCTCGCCGGTGTGACGACGCAATAGACCATGGGCAGGGCCAGCAAATTCCTGTCCGACGCGTATTCGGGCCGGGAATTGGTATCGGGATGGCCAACGGCGGTCTTGCGGTCTATGCGGATCACATCTTGCAGATCCCGCTCCGGGTCGGCGTGGCGCGGCAAGCTCTCCTCGATCGGGCGACGGGGATCGGGTCGCAACTCATAGGCCGGCACATAGCCGCCGAGCGGAATGCGGATGCGGACCGGATCGTTTCGCCCCTCGTCGGCATAGTAGAGATTGATCAGCCGCCGGAGCTTGCCGGCCTGCACCCGGACCAGCGCATCCACTCCGGGGTCGAGCGCGCCGTCGCGGCTGAAGACATCCATGCCGATGGTCGAACCCTTGAGTTGACGCGCGAGACCGAGTTGTTCGCGCTCGACGACGAATTTGAGGAAGGTCCGCAGTCTCTGCGAACGGGCGAATGTCTGGCTCGACAGGATTGCCGAGAGCGCCAGACTTATCTTTCCCGCTTCGATAGGCCGATCCTGGCTCATTGCCTCTCCATGGGGTTCACCGTCCTGGCGCCGTTTTTCTCCCGTTCGGCACGGCTCGGCAGGGTGGTGGTGTCGCAATCCCGCGCGAACTTAGCGGCTGTGACGGATGACACAATGCGAAACATGAGAATCGCAGTCAGAAAGTGCCGTCAATACCGTAAATCGGGGGTTGCCGGCGGCGGTCCGGGTGGGCGAACCGGCTCATCCATCAGTTTCGTCAATGAACGCATATGTGATTCTCGTTGGCCTTCGGCGGCGCGATCGCCTAAATGGTGATCAGACCAATGCCCCTTCATGGACGCTGCCCGAATGCCCGCCAAGCTCTCCGTAAATCTCAATGCCATTGCCATGCTGCGCAACCGCCGCGATCTGCCCTGGCCGAACGTCGCCCATCTCGGCCGGATCGCCCTTGGCGCCGGCGCAAGCGGGCTGACCGTGCATCCGCGACCCGATCAACGGCATATCCGCTTTTCCGACCTGCCGGTGCTGCGGGCGCTGATCGATGACGAATTCCCTGAAGCGGAGTTCAATATCGAGGGCTATCCGACGGCGGAGTTCCTGGCGCTGTGCGAGGCGAGCGAACCCGAACAGGTGACGTTGGTGCCGGACGATCCGAGCCAGGCTACCTCCGATCACGGCTGGGATTTCGTCAAGCATGGTTCGTTCCTCACCGAAGTCGTGTCGCGGCTGAAGGGCAGGGGCATGCGGGTGTCGTTGTTTGCCGACGGTGACGGCAATGCCGATGCCGTGAAACGAGCCCGCGACACGGGCGCCGACCGGATCGAGCTTTACACCGGCCCCTATGGCGGCTGCTTCGACCATCCGGACAAGGCCGCCGAAGAAATCGACCTCCTGGGGCGCACGGCCGATGCGGCCCTTGCGGTCGGACTCGGCGTCAATGCCGGCCATGACCTGACGGTCGCCAACCTTCCGGCCCTGATCAGGCGTATTCCGAAGCTGGCCGAAGTGTCGATCGGCCACGGCCTGACGGCCGATGCGCTGGAATTCGGCATGGCGGAGACGGTGCGCCGTTTCCGCCATGCCTGCGGCCAGTCGATCTGACGGCGGAAGGCGGTTCCGTGCGTCGGATATTCCGGCCCGCGGGTCTCCTCAGCCGAGGGCAGCCTTGTTGGCTTCGAGGAAGTCCTTCAGCGTCATGCGCTTGACGCCGGACAGCATTTCGGCGTCGGCCGTCGCCATGGCGATCTTGCCTTCGCGGGTATTGGCGTCGAAGGATACCAAGGTCGGGATGAAGGGCGCGGGCACGCCGGCGGCGGCCATGCCTTCGGCAAGCTGGGCATCGGTCAGGTTGACCACGACGAGTGGTTTGCCGGTCACGTCGCGCACCAGGGCGGCGATTTCTTCCGTCGTATGGGCCGTCTCTCCCGTCAGCGTGTAGGTGACGTTGCCTTCTGCCGGCTTGGCCAGGCCTGCGGCAATGGCGCGGGCAATGTCTTCGCGGGCGATATGGGCGATCCGGCCGGTGCCGGCCGCGGTGTACCAGTGGCCGCTGGCCAACGCCTGCGGCAGGCTCATGAACAGGTTCTCCATGTACCAGCCGTTGCGGAAGATCGTGTAGGCGAGGCCGGAAGCCTTGATTGCCTGTTCCGTTCCCAGATGATCGCCCTTGAAGGTGATTTCCGAATCTTCGGGCTGCGGCATGGAGGTGTAGAAGATGCGCCCGACGCCCGCGGCCTTGGCGGCCTCGACCGCCGCGCTGTGCTGCGCGAGGCGCTTGCCCGGTGTGCCGAGTTCGTCGGTCGAGACGATCAGCAGCTTGTCGATGCCGGAGAATGCGGTTTCGAGCGAGGCCTTGTCATCGAAATCGATGCGGCGTGTTTCAACGCCGAGTGCTGCCAGATCGGCGAGCCTGGCGGTGTCGCGGCTGCCGCCTGCAATGTCCGAGGGGCTGACCTTCCGGCTTTCGATCAGGTGCTGGATGACGAGACGTCCGAGATGGCCGGAGGCGCCGGTGACGAGGATCTTGCTCATGGTCTTTCCTTTGGCGATGGCGGGATGAGCCGCCGAACGAATAGCTGCTCTCAAAATGAGAGTTACGCTAAGATGGAGATTGACCCGCGCTTGTAAAGAAGGCATTTTTTGGTGCCCACCTTACCGATAGGGAACCGCCATGACCGTCGCCATCACCCGTTTCGAAGAGAAGATCGCCGGATACGGGGGGGATGGACCCAAGCTGGAGAACTGTCCGGTGCGCACGGTGATCGACCATATCGGCGGCAAATGGTCGACGCTGCTGCTGCTGGCGCTGTCGGAAAAGCCCTATCGTTTCGGCGAACTGAGGCGGCTGGTGCCGGACATCTCGCAGCGCATGCTGACCCAGACGCTGCGCGACCTCGAGCGCGACGGTTATGTGCTGCGCACAGTGTTCCCGACCAAGCCGCCAAGCGTCGAATATCGCCTGACCGATCTCGGGCACTCGCTGTTCACGGCACTGTGCGGCCTGCTGGAATGGGCGGAGGCGAACTATCTGTCGGTGAAGGATGCCCGCCGCAGCTTCGACGAGCGCAACGCTTGAGTTTTGTAGCGAGCGGTGTATTCGCTTTCGGCTTCGTCCCGAACGAAAGGTCAGATGCTTCCTCGAGACCGTTAATGATGCGAACGTTTATATCGCGATTCGCATCTCCGGCGCCGACATGGCGAAATCGACGGCCGCCCGCGCATGGATCGTCGTGGAGTCGAAGCCGGGCAGCGGGAGGGTGTGCGGGTCGAGCAGCAGGCAGATTTCCGTGCAGCCGAGGATGACGCAGTCCGCACCGGCCATCTTGGCCTTGTCGATGACGGAGATATACGCCTCGCGCGAGGTGTCCTTCACCATCCCGGCGCAGAGCTCGTCGAAGATCACGTCGTGGACGATTGTGCGGTCGGCGGCTTCCGGCACGCAAGGATCAAGGCCAAGGGCCCGCATGCGGTCGGTGTAGAAGCCGTGCTCCATCGTGTAGCGCGTGGCAAGCACCAGGGGACGGCGGAAACCGGCGGCCTTGATGGCCGCGGCCGTTTCGTCGACGATGTTGAGGAGGGGGATGTCGAGACGGGCGGCGATGCCGTCGGCGACCAGGTGCATGGTGTTGGTGCAGATCAGGACACAATCGGCACCGGCGGCCTGAAGCCCGAGCGCGCAGTCGGCGAGGCGCTTTTCGGCGAGATCCCAGCGGCCGGCCTTCTGGTAGTCGACGATCTCGGCGAAGTTGACCGAGTGCATCAGCACCTCGGCCGAGGCGATGCCGCCGCGCTCCGCGCGAACCATCTCGTTGATCAGCCGGTAATAGACCGCTGTGCTCTCGAAGCTCATGCCGCCGATCAGTCCGATTGTCTTCATCGTCAAGTTCCCCTGGTTGCCGGCGTGGATTATGGCCAGGCCTGCGGGCAATCGGCTCGCGTTTTTGCAGCAAAGAACACTGTATCGCGCGTTTCATTTGCGCATCGTCGGGAAAATGTGCACATTTGTTGCGTCGTGGATGGTTTGGGCGAGAGTGAAATGCTGGACGAGCGCGATCGGAAGATTCTGGATGCACTGCAACGCGATGCATCCCTGGCGGTTGCTGAACTGGCGGAAAAGGTCGCGCTTTCGCCATCGGCCTGCTCGCGACGCATCCAGAGACTGGAGGAGGCTGGCTATATCGCCCGCCGCGTGGTCGTGCTCGACCGGGAGCGCATCGGCGTGCCGACCACCGTCTTTGCCCTGATCAAGACGGCGCATCATTCGGATGAATGGATCGAGAGCTTCCGCAAGGCGATCAGCGACCTTGGCGAGATCGTCGAGGCGCACCGCCTGACCGGTTCCTATGACTATCTGCTGAAGATCGTTCTGCCGCGTGTCGAGCACTACGACGTCGTCTATCGGCGGCTGGTCAAGCGGATCGAACTGTTCGACGTCTCCGCCTTCATCTCCATGGAGACGCTGAAGGCGGGGACGGTCGTGCCGGTCGACTATGCCGAATAGATCTATTCCGGCTTGGGCAGGGCGGGGTCAGCCAGGCACTGCTTGAGCGGCAGAAGTTTCACCCCATAGATGGCGGTGATCCTGCCGGCGGAGGCGTCCTGCCTGTCGGCATTGCGCTCGGTTTCGGCCTGGATGCAGCCACAAGTGTAGCCATAGTTTCCGTTGGAGGCGACATAGTCGCCGGTCGAGATGTCGGGGAAGTTCTCCATGCCGAGCGGCTCCGCGTCGGTGCCCTGGGTCAGGAGAACCCACATGCCCTCGCTGTCGTCGAGCCAGTAATTGCCCGGCGTCGGGTTCTGGATCCAGCCGCAGCGGTTTTCCTTGGCGAATGCCCATTGCGGCAGGGCGAGGATGGCGAGAGTGAAAAGAACGGTGTGGCGCGGCATCCGCATTGGCTGGCTCCTTGAATGAGGCTTGCCAAGGCATAGCGCGGGCGGTCGTCCTGGCCAAAGGCCAAATGTGGGACAAGGGCTCGTTCGGGCGCATTATGGCCCCGGAGCCTGGAGCTTCGGGGCCTGTGATCGTGTTGACTTGTTCGGCCTGGTGCCGTGGCGACCGCGCTTGTCGCGGCGCACCGTCTTCCGGTCAGTCGTGCGAGGACGTGCCGACCTTGAGGCCACGGCCGGAATCGAAGCCGTAGATGACATTGAGGTTGCTGCTGTCGACCGGTGCGCGGTCCGCCTTGGCGCCGTCATCCCGGATGATGGAGCCGACGACGGTGCGGTCGACGTTGGTGGAGATCTCTTTAGCGCGGGGGCCGTTGGTGGGCTCGAAGGCGAAGGCTGCGGATGCGCCGGCAAGCGAGGCGATGACGGCGGTTGCTGCAATGATGGTCTTCATGGGAATTTTCCTTTCTGAGTGAAATTCATCCAGGTCGGCAGACAGTGTCGGCCTGAAAGATTGGGGCTCTGACCTTTATTTGTCGGAGGGCGTGCCGACCTTGAGTTCACGGCCGGAATCGAAGCCGTAGACGACGTTCAGGTTGCTGCTGTCGACCGGTGCGCGGTCCGCCTTGGCGCCGTCATCCCGGATGATGGAGCCGACGACCGTGCGGTCGATATTGCCGGAGGTTTCCTCGACGCGCGGGCCATTGGTGGGCTCGAAGGCGAAGGCGGTGGATGCGCCGGCCAGCGAAGCGATGACGGCTGCTGCTGCGATGATGGTCTTCATGGGAATTATCCTTTCTGAGTGAGGATCACTCAGGTCGGCAGACAGTGTCGGCCTGAGAGGTTGAGGCTCTAGCGATTAGTCGTGGGAGGGCGTGCCGACCTTGAGCTCACGGCCGGAATCGAAGCCGTAGATGACATTGAGGTTGCTGCTGTCGACCGGTGCGCGGTCCGCCTTGGTGCCGTTATCCCGGAAGATGGAGCCGACGACCGTGCGGTCGATATTGCCGGAGGTTTCCTCGACGCGCGGGCCATTGGTGGGCTCGAAGGCGAAGGCGGTGGATGCGCCGGCCAGCGAAGCGATGACGGCGGTTGCTGCGATGATGGTCTTCATGGTGTCGTTCCTTGGTGTCGTCCGCTTGGAAGCGGGTGGTTAATTCGGATCGAACTGTGTGGTTCGATGAGTGTTATTTGCGCCCCGGGTCCGCAAATTACAAGAGCTAATTGCGCACAATCGAACTGTTTGGTTCGATGAATCCGAGGCCCCTTGAAATCGGAACGCAAAAAATAATCACGCAAAAACAATGGGATGTGGCGGATAACTTGGTCCAAAAAATGAGGGAAACAGGCACCGGTTACGGATTGTCAACAAAATGTGACCTGCTCCACGGGAGCCGTAAGATCTGTACTCTTGCCTGTCGAAAAGGCTTGACGAGGTGGCTTCGACCCCTTAAACAGAACCGTACCGTACGGTACTTGAAAGATGACCATCGTGCAGACCGAAGCCGCCATTGCCGAATTTTCGCCGCGCCAGAGCGCCGTTCTCGCCGAAGCCCTCAGGCTTCTGGTGGAGGGGGGCGACAAGGCCTTGACGACGGCCGGGCTGGCGCGGGCCGCCAATTGCTCCAAGGAAAGCCTCTACAAGTGGTTCGGCGATCGCGACGGACTGCTCTCGGCGATGATCTCCTATCAGGCGAGCAAGGTTCGCACCTTCGAGCGCCCCGGCGAGCGGCTGACGGCGGCAAGCCTCGCCGAGCATCTGGAGGTGTTTGCCCACGACCTGCTCGAGGTTCTGGCGGGAGACGTTTCGCTGGCGCTCAACCGGCTGGCGATCGGCCAGACCAATCGCGACGGCTCGAAGCTCGGAACGCTGTTGCTGGAGCGCGGCCGCCGGCAGATCGACCGGCGGGCAAGGGCGCTGCTGGATGCCGGCCAGCGAGACGGGCTGTTGCGTTTCGCCGATGGCGAAGAGGCCTATCGCACGCTGTACGGCCTGATCGTCTCAGACATGCATGTGCGCATGCTGCTCGGCGACATGCCGCAGACTAAGGGTTTCGCTGCCAGGGCGGAGAAGGCGGTCAACGCCTTCCTCGCGCTCTACGGCACGGAAAAGGTTCTGGCCGGCCGTGACGGGACGACCCGTTCCGGCCAGCCGGTCATTGACAGTCACCACAACCGACAAGCATAGGGAAGGAACATACAATGCGCGTCTATTACGATCGTGATGCCGATCTCAATCTCATCAAGGCCAAGAACGTCGTCATCGTCGGCTACGGCTCCCAGGGCCGCGCCCATGCGCTGAACCTCAAAGATTCGGGCGCCGCCAATGTGGCGATTGCCCTGAAGGCCGGTTCGCCGACCATCAAGAAGGCCGAAGCCGACGGCTTCAAGGTCATGACGGTTGCCGACGCCGCCAAGTGGGGCGACCTCATCATGATGGCGACCCCGGACGAACTGCAGGCCGACATCTACAAGGCCGACATCGCCGGCAACATCCGTGACGGCGCGGCCATCGCCTTTGCCCACGGCCTCAACGTGCATTTCGGCCTGATCGAGCCGAAGGCTTCGCTCGACGTCGTCATGATCGCGCCGAAGGGCCCCGGTCACACGGTTCGCGGCGAATACCAGAAGGGTGGCGGCGTTCCCTGCCTCGTCGCCGTTCACCAGAACGCTTCCGGTAACGCTCTTGAGCTCGCGCTCTCCTACGCATGCGGCGTCGGCGGCGGTCGTTCGGGCATCATCGAGACGAATTTCCGCGAGGAATGCGAAACCGACCTGTTCGGCGAGCAGGTCGTGCTCTGCGGCGGCCTGGTCGAGCTGATCCGCGCCGGTTTCGAGACGCTGACCGAGGCCGGCTATGCGCCGGAAATGGCCTATTTCGAATGCCTGCACGAAGTGAAACTGATCGTCGACCTGATCTATGAAGGCGGTATCGCCAACATGAACTACTCGATCTCGAACACCGCCGAATGGGGCGAATATGTCACCGGTCCGCGCATCATCACCGCCGAGACCAAGGCCGAGATGAAGCGTGTGCTGCATGACATCCAGACCGGGAAGTTCACTTCGGACTGGATGCAGGAATACCGCGCCGGCGCTGCCCGCTTCAAGGGCATCCGCCGCATGAACGACAGCCACCAGATCGAGGAAGTCGGCACCAAGCTGCGCGCCATGATGCCGTGGATCGCCAAGAACCAGCTGGTCGACAAGACCCGCAACTAAGGCAGTCGCCAAAGGCCAGTGGTCAGTAACATTCGAGGGCCGGGGAGGGCGACTTTCCCGGCCTTTTGACTCGCTACTTCAAACAGCGATAGAATTTTGATGAACTGCATCCAATTAGATGGACGCGTTCAAATATGCTGTGCGCGGTTGCTTCGTGTAAGCGTGGAAGTATCCTATCCCAATATGGCAATGGCAGCTGCTCGTCGTTGATGAAGCCTTCAACGAGAAGCTCGCAACCTGAATAATTTCTAGCCTCACTAGGTGCATTTTTTCGCTCGATACAGCGCAATATGCCTGCTAGACGTGCTTCCAGCGCTTCATTCGTCGAGTAACCGCGCGGATCTTCTTGGATTTTACTTGCGTACATCGCGTCGGGGTCGTCGTCAGAAAGGCCCAAAAAGCATGGTCCGCAGCCATGCTGATTAAGGTATCGGGCCCGCCACACCTGTTCTTTGACATTCGCGCGAGTAATCTCGATACCTTGGGGTGTCGGCCGGCCTTCATGCCTGATCCAACAATCCGGCATGCTGTCGGATAGAGCGAACCGTATCGACCCGGATGTGCCTGTTGCCATGATGAAGTGATAAGCAGGCACCACCTCATCGCGAAATTTCTTGAAGGTAGTCCTTCCTTTGCCGAGGCGGTATGATTCCACCTCTAACACGGTCCGCGGGTCACCGAAGTGCGCAGCCACCATCCTTGAAAAGTCATCGATGGCCGTCCATTCGGAGATACGATCCAGGATTTCTTCGACTCTCATCAGGCTCACTCGGTTGTTACATATTGGAAGTCTCGATTGCCGGTAAGCCGCATCAATACCGGTCGTACCGGTCACGAATGTTGTGAATCTCAATACCCGCGGCCACGCCTTTCAGGTCCTCCAGCTTCGGGAAGGGCATGATCAGAACGCCCTTGCCCTTCGGAATGAGTAGGAATTCCTGGGCCGCCTTCCAATCCTGCTCGTCCCGTACCTCTTTCGGGATCGAGATTTGAAATTTTGCCGACAGCGTCGCCTTGTTCATGGTTGTTACCAATTCCGGACGGATCATCATTCGGCATTGTTATCCAAATTGTTGGTGGGTTAGAAGCGGTACCCAAGCTAATCGCTAGTGCACTCGGATCTTGCCGAGATCCAACCACATTCGGTTTAGTATTGCGACTCGATAGGTCAGCACTATTGACGTATCTGGGCCTCTGTGATGATCTCGGTCGTATAGAAACCCCGAGGAAACCCCCGTGCTCAATTGGGATCATGTCTTTGCCACGCGCATGTCACGCATGCGCGCCTCCGAAATCCGCGAACTGCTGAAGCTTCTGGAGCGGCCGGACATCATTTCGTTTGCCGGCGGCATTCCCGATCCGGCGCTGTTTCCCGATGAGGCATTCAAGGCGGCCTATGCGGAGATTTTCAGCGGCGACCGGGCGGCGGCCGCGCTGCAATATTCGGTCAGCGAAGGCTACAAGCCGCTGCGCGAGTGGCTGAAGGGCGAGATGGAGAAGATCGGCATCGCCTGCACCGCCGACAACATCTTCATCACCTCCGGTTCGCAGCAGGCGCTCGACTATCTCGGCAAGCTGTTCCTGTCGCCGAAGGATACCGCACTCGTCACCTGGCCGACCTATCTTGGCGCGCTTCAGGCCTTCAACGCCTATGAGCCGAACTACGACCAGTTGACGCTTGCCGGCAATCGCACGCCCGAAAGCTACAAGGCGGCCGCCGAAAATCTTGGCGGGGCCGTCAAGTTCGCCTATCTCTCGGCCGACTTTTCCAATCCGACCGGCGAGACGGTTGACCGGGCGGCGCGCGAGCGCCTGCTGAAGCTGGCCGAGGAACTCGACATTGCCGTCATCGAGGACGCGGCCTATCAGTCGCTGCGCTATGACGGCGAGGCGGTTCCGCCGATCCTTTCGCTCGAAATCGCCGAAAAGGGCTCGATCGAGGAGACACGTACCGTCTATTGCGGCAGTTTTTCCAAGACGCTGGCGCCGGGCCTGCGGGTCGGCTTCGTTGTCGCCAACCAGACCGTCATCCGCAAGCTGGTGCTGATGAAGCAGGCGGCCGACCTGCATTCCTCGTCGATCAACCAGATCGCCATCGCCCATGTCGCGGAGCGGCATTTCGAGGCTCAGGTGGCCAGGATCCGCGCCGCCTACAAAGCGCGCCGCGATGCCATGCTCGGGGCGCTTGCCACCTACATGCCGGCCGGCACAAGCTGGACCCGGCCGGAAGGCGGCATGTTCATCTGGGTGACGCTGCCGGAGGGCATGGACGGGACCGAACTTTTGGCCCGCGCGGTCGAGACCGAGAAGGTCGCCTTCGTTCCGGGGCAGGCCTTCTTCGCCGACCGGTCCGGCGCCAATACGCTGCGGCTGTCGTTTTCCTGCGCCAATGAAGCGATGATCGACGAGGGCATCAGGCGGCTCGGCCGGCTGGTCAGGGGCGCGCCGGCCGCCGCCGCCTGAGGATCAGGGCGGTCGCCATGGAGCGGCGGCGGGGGCATGGAGGCCGCACCGTGCGCCTGGTCGCCCGCGCACGGCCGTGAGCCATCGTGGAAGCTGGATTTTCCGCCGGATCGCTCCGTTGAGGTGTCGCCGCTGCTTAACCTTGTTGGTCGAAACCGGCCTGGCGAGTGCAGCCCGGCGTTGAAGCGGCATGGGGTTGCGTGACATGCTAAGGGCAAGGATGGGAGACCGAGGGGGTTTCATGCGGTTCCTGGCATTCGACGGATTGAGGGGCCTGTTTTCGCTGCTCGTGGTACTGGCCCACGTGCCGGCGGCGACGGTGCTGCGCCAGTCCGGCCTGAGTGCGACGGGCGACACGCTGGTCGATCTGTTCTTCGTCTTCAGCGGCTTCGTCATCGCCGCCGGTTACGAGAAGCGGCTGCTTGAGGGATACGGCACGGGCCGCTTTCTCATCGAACGGCTCGGGCGCATCTATCCCATCCACTTCGTCATGCTGATGGTCTTCATCTTAACCGAGATCGCGTTTGCAACCGTGCTCGGTTCGCTGGGTCAGCAGGGCAGGGTGCCCTTCGAGGGGGACAAGGCGATCGAGGCGATCTTTTCCCATCTGACCTTGATCCATGCCTGGAACGTCCATGACATGCCGACATGGAACTACCCGACCTGGAGCCTGTCGACGGAGTGGGCGGCCTATATCGTCTTTGCGATTGCGCTTCTTGTCCTGCGTCGGCGCTTCACAGCTGCGGCCGTGGTTGGGATCGGCGTCTCCATCATGGTCCTGCTGACGGTCGCGCCGGGTGGCATGCAATCCTATCACGACTACGGCGTGTTTCGGTCGATCCTTGGCTTTTCGGCCGGGGTGATCGCCTATCGTGCCTTCGACGCCTTGAACCGCCGTCAGGCTTTTTCCGCGCTTTCCAGGCCGGTCTTTACGGCTCTCGAAATTGGCGGACTTGTCGGCCTGTTCGGGTTGCAGGTGGCGTTCGGCGCCACGGATTTCGCCGTCGCGCTGCCACTCGTCTTCACGCTGCTGATGATCGTGTTCGCCTATGGCAGGGGACATTTCTCTGCCCTGATGGGCAGCCGGCCGCTCGTCTATCTTGGGACGATCTCGCTGTCGATCTATGTTGTGCATGTCTGGATCATCATGCGCGCCGGCAATCTGGCGGCGCTCGCCGAACGGCTGACGGGCCTGGATCTCGTGAATTACGTTGGGGAAGGCAATTCACGCCACCTCGAACTTGCGCTGCCGCCGCTTGCGGCAAATCTCCTTGCCGTCCTGGTCGTTGCCGGCGTAGTGCTGGTCAGCCATTTCACCTATCGCTACGTCGAGCTACCCGGCCAGGCGCTGTTCCGCCGCCTGGCGAAGCGCCTGTCGCCCGTGGTCGCGGAACCGGGACGGGTCGCTGCGGTGAACCCTTGAAGAGGGCGCCGCCCGCGGCTGATTGCGATGCTGTTCAACCTCGGGCGAGCACGATGACCATGTCTTCCGGGTGATACGGTATCGGGATCGAGCGAGAGGGGTTGACCGTTACGCCGCCAAGATTGCGGCTGTCGGCGTCATCTTCGCGCTGGCGACGGTGGCCGATGGCGATCTCGCCGCGACGCAGCGCGGCAAGCGCGATGGTGAAGAAGTTCACCGGGCGGTCGATCGCCACATAATCGCTCATCGGGCGCATGTAGATCTCCGAGCCGTCCTCGTCGAGCAGCTCGGCAAAGATCGCCGCCATGAACTCGTTTTCCGAAGCCTGGGCGAGCATCAGGCTGACCAGCTTGTTGCTCACGACGAAGTCGTCGGCCCGCGTCACTTCGGCGAGTTCGCGGTTGCGCACATCGGTCATCTCGCTGACGACATTGATATGGCAACCGGCCCGCTCGGCGATCCTGCGGATATGCAGGAGGGTGATCAGCGTGCGCGTATCGGCCGACTGCATGCTCATGTCATCGCTGTAGCCCAGCACCAGGACGTGGTCATAGCTCGGGATGTTCAGGCGATCGAGGGCGGTGCGGCTGCTGGTGTCGATCACGTGATGGTCGACCGTCATATGGCCGTTCGGCAGGCGAAGGCCGGCGATGTCCATCGGGAATTGCGGGGTGTCGGCGGCGATCGTCAGGTGCGAGCCGGGGCTGACATAGCGGCAGAGCTCGGACGCGATGATCGGACCACGACGGTTCCAGCCGAGGATCAGCGTACGTTCCGGCCCGGCCGGCCGCTTTACAGGCGGCAGGATCGCCTCTCTGGCAAGCTCGATCTCATTGCCCCAGGTTTTGATTGAGTCGTCGTCCTCGGCGATGATCACCATCCGTTCGCCCGGCTCGATGGGCCGGTTGGGCGCCGGGTTGAGGTGGATCTTGCCGGCCCGGTCGCAAAGGCCGATCAGCGTGCAGTTTTCATAGGCCATGACGCCGGCGGCGAACGGCTTGCCATGCAGCGCCGGCTGCTCGAGCGTGTAGATCTCGCAGCCGTCGAAATCGAGCAGTTCCGAATAGACCGCCGACAGGCCGGACTGGCGGCTGGTATGGACGACGATGCGCGAGATCAGGTCGTCGGCCAGCACCATCTGCATTTCGCGGCCGCCGACGATGCGGGCGACTTCGGCATTGTGGGCGTCGCGGATCTCGGCGGCGATCATATAGGGCTCGGGGCGGCGCTTCGGATCGTTGACCAGTGCCAGCACCGACTTGATGACCTGGGAATCCGGGTCCTCGTCTTCCGGCGAGAGCACGATGATCGATCGCGAGTTCTGCGGATTGACGATGTCGAGGTCGTAGAGATCGGTCGGGTCGCCGCTGCGGCAGATGATCTTGGTGTTCTTCAGATCGGCCACCTTGGTGGCGATCTCGTCCTCCATCTCGACCTTGTCCTTGTTCGCCATGATGACGATGCGGGGCCGCCGTCGGCTCTGGTTGGCGATCACCAGCTCGGAAATGACGTCGAAGATCGAAGCCGACCAGTTGAGGATGATGGTATGGTCGGTCTCCAGCACGCGCGAGCGGCCCTTGCGCAATTCGTCGAGCTTGTTCTCCAGGCCGGAGCTGATGACACCGATCAAGGCGGAGAAGACGAAGATGCCGGCAAGCGTCACGGCGAGCGCGACGAGGCGGAAGCCCCAGCCCTGGTCTCCCCCCATGGTGCCGGCGTCGAAGGTGCGCATCAGAGACGCCCAGGTGCCCTCGATGAACGAGACCGGCTCGCCCCCTTCCGGCGCGATGCCGGTTAGGGCCAGAAAGGCGCCGGCCAGCGAAATGACCACCAGCGATATCAGGGCGAGCCAGCCGATCAGGGCCACGGCGCCTCCCGCCATGCTCTTGTCGAACTCATAGCGCATGCGCGCCCGCCAATTTCTGCCCGTCTTCATGCTGATGCTTTCAGTTGGTCTTTGAGAAGGAAGTAAATCCGCCATTGCAGGAAATCCGCATCGTCGCAATGTCCGACTTTCGCAAGGTCGAAGAAAACCCATAAAAGTCCATGGCGTCAGGCAATGGGATGGATCGTCATGCCCCAATGACGAAGGGCCGCTGATCACCGGCGCGATTTGCCGGCGAAAAAAAAGCTGAATGTCATCCACGTGTTATAGATGCGCACTAAGCAGCGACATCTCATACACACGAGGACGTTCCGATGAAAACCCTGCTTTCCGCTTTCACCGCCCTGGCTGCCTTCGGTTTCATGGCGGTTTCCGCCAATGCCGCCAATCTGGTGCTCTACACCAGCCAGCCGAACGAGGACGCACAGGCGACCGTCGACGGCTTCATGGCCGCCAATCCCGATATCAAGGTCGATTGGATTCGCGACGGTACGCCGAAGATCATGGCCAAGCTGATGGCCGAAATCGAAGCCGGCAATCCGGCTGCCGACGTGCTTCTGATCGCCGACACGGTCACCATGGAGCGCATGAAGCAGGCCGGCCATCTGATGGCCTACAAATCTGCCGAAGCTGCCCATTACGACGCCGGCCTCTACGACGCCGACGGTGCCTATTATTCGACCAAGCTGATCACCACCGGCATCATGTACAACACCGCCGCCGCGATGAAGCCGACCAAGTGGGCCGATCTGGCCAAGCCGGAAGCCAAGGGCCTGGTTACCATGCCGAGCCCGCTGACCTCGGGCGCCGCTCTCATCCACGCCCAGACCCTGGCCGGCATTTCTAGCCTCGGCTGGGACTATTACACGGCGCTGCAGGCCAATGGTGCCATCGCCGCCGGCGCCAATGGCGGCGTGCTGAAGGCCGTCGCCTCCGGCGAGAAGGCCTACGGCATGGTGGTGGACTTCATGCCGATCCGCGAGAAAGCCAAGGGCGCCCCGGTCGAGTTCGTCTTCCCGGAAGAGGGCGTCTCCGCCGTCACCGAGCCGGTCGCCATTCTCTCGACCACCAAGAATGCCGAAGCGGCGAAGAAGTTCGTCGACTACGTCCTGTCGGAAAAGGGCCAAGAAGGCTTCCTCAAGCTCGGCTACATCCCGGCTCGCAACGGCATGGCGGTTCCGGAAGGCTTCCCGGCGCGCGACACGATCAAGGTCCTGCCGATCGATGCCGCCGCGGCTCTCAAGGCGACGGATGCCGACCTGAAGACCTTCTCGGGCATTTTCGGCACCAACTGATCGAACGGATCAATGCCGCATCATCTTGCCAAAGCGAACAGCCAGCCCCGCTGGCTGTTTCCTTTTGTCGTCTCCTTCGTCGCTCTGCTGTGCGTCCTGCCGCTGGCGCGGCTCGTCGTCGCCGGCATTTCCACGCTGTTTTCCGGTCGAGCCGCCAGTCTCCTGACGGAGCCGGCCGTTTGGACGGCGGCGGTCAACACGCTGAGCACCTCCTTCTTCGGCATGATTGCCGCGGTCGCCATCGGCGGGCTCTTTGCCCTTTCGCTGACGCTGGCCGACATGCGCGGCAAGTGGCTGTTGAGTTTCCTGTTCATGCTGCCGACGATGATCCCGCCGCAGGTCCAGGCGCTGGCCTGGGTCGGCATGTCCGGCCCGTCTAGCCCGCTTCTGAAGGCGCTCGGCATCGCGCCGCCGATGGGAAGCCCGCAGCCGCTCTATTCGGTGGGCGGCATCGCGCTGCTCTATGGCGTCCAGCATGCGCCGCTGGTCTATCTGTCGCTGAGGGCCGGCCTGCTCGCCCTGCCACGCGACGGAATCGAGGCGGCGAAGCTTGCCGGAGCCTCCCCCTGGCGTGTGCTCAAAGACATCATCCTGCCGCTGTCGCTGCCGGGCCTCATCGCCGGCGCGGCCATCGCCTTCGTCTCCGGTGTCGGCAATTTCGGCATCCCGGCCATTCTCGGCCTGCCGGCGCAGATCTACACGCTGCCGACGCTGATCTATTCGCGGCTGGCGAGCTTCGGCGGCAATACGTTCGGCGACATCGCGGTGCTGTCGGCGATGATCGGCCTGATGGCGGTCGCCGGCCTGCAGATCCAGGAACGGGCGCTGAGGGGCCGGGACTATCGCGTCATCGGGCTGTCCGGGGCGTCGGCAACCTTCCGGCTCGGTCGCTGGCGGGCGCCGCTCGAGATCCTGCTCTGGCTCCTGCTGCTCATCATGCTGGTCGCGCCGTTTGCCGCCCTTGTTTCGGCCTCGCTGGTGCCGGCCTATGGCGTCGTGCTGTCGCTCAAGACCGTTTCGTTCTCGGCCTATGAGGAGATCCTGTTTCGCCAGACGGTGACAAGGACCGCCTTTTCCAATTCGCTCTTCCTGGCGGGTACGACCGCGTTCGGACTTCTGGTGATCGGTGTGCTTGCCGGCTACACGCTGACGCGCGGCACGAACCGCTGGACCGGGTTGCTCTCGGCGATGATCGAGATCCCCTATGCGCTGCCGGGGATCGTCATTTCGGTGGCCTTCGTGCTGGTTTTCGCCGCACCCTTGCCGCTGATCGGCGTGACCATCTACGGGACGATCTGGATCATTCTTGCTGCCTATTTCGCCAGCTTCCTGGCGGTCGGGCTGAAACCGGTGGTGAGCGCGCTTCGCCAGCTCGATCCGGCGCTGGAGGAGGCGGCGCGGCTGTCTGGCGCCAGCTTCTACCGCCGGCTGTTCGACATCATCGTGCCGCTGATCGCGCCGGCCGCCGGCGCCTCGGTCATTCTCGTCTTCCTCATCTCCTGCAACGAGCTGACGGTCTCGGCCCTTCTGTGGTCGGCCGGCACCCAGACGCTCGGCGTTGCGATCTACAATCTCGACGACAGCGGTTCCTACGATCTCGCCTCGGCTCTTTCGGTTCTGGTGGTGCTGATGGTCGTCGTACTGATGCTGTTGCTCGAACTGATGGCGGCGCGGCTGCCGAAAGGGGTCGTCCCATGGCGAAACTGATCCTGCACAAGCTTTCCAAGGACTATGGCACGGGACGGCCGGCCGTGGACGACGTGACCCTCGACATTCGCGAGGGCGGCTTCCTTGCGCTGCTCGGGCCATCGGGCTGCGGCAAGACCACGGTGCTGCGCATGATCGCCGGGTTCGAGACGCCGAGCGACGGCTCGATCCTGCTGGGTGAACGGGTGCTGGCCGATGCAAGCGGCGTGATTGCTCCGGAAAAGCGCAACATGGCCATGGTCTTCCAGTCCTACGCGCTGTGGCCCCACATGACGGTGGCCGCCAATGTCGGCTATCCGCTGAAGGTCAGGGGCATTTCTGGCGAGCGCTACCGGGCGAAGGTGACGGATGCGCTCAAAGCCGTGCGGCTGGAAGCCTATGCCGAGCGCCGGCCGGCGGACCTTTCCGGCGGGCAACGGCAGCGCGTTGCGCTGGCGCGCTGCCTGGTGACGGCGCCCGACGTGGTACTGCTCGACGAGCCGCTCGCCAATCTCGACCGGCATTTGCGCCAGGAGATGGAGGAGACCTTTCGCGAGTTCCATGCCCGTTCCGGCGCGACGATGATCTACGTTACCCATGACCAGGCGGAAGCGATGGCGCTGGCCACCGATGTCGCGGTTATGTCGGAGGGGAAATTGCTGCAGGTGGCGTCGCCGGCGGAAATCTATGCGCGACCCGAGGGGCGGCTGGTCGGCGGGCTGATCGGCCAGGGTGTGGTGCTCAGCCTTCCCCAGCGCGGCGCCGGACGGCGGGACCTGGGGTGGAACGAGATCCTCGAGCGGCTGATCTGCGACCAGGCGAACCAGCCGTCGATGGACGTTCTGGTGCGGCCGCAGGACGTCGTGCTCGGCGGCGACGGGCTTCCGGCCGAAGTCGTCGGCGTGTTGTTCGAAGGCGAGCGCTATGCGCTGCGGCTGAAGCTCGGCGACGGCCGGTTGCTGCGGGCCTATAGCCGGACGGCCTGTACCGAAGGCGAACGGGTGGCGGTGACGATCACCGCCGGTTGGCGCCTCTAGAGTTCGCCGTCTACCGGGCGCCCGAACAGGCCCAGCGCACGATGCTGCAGCCACCGGTGTATTGGTTGCAGACGCCGATCGCTTCAAGTTCTGCCCTGCGGCGGTCGTTGCCCCAGCCAGAGCCCCAGCCGCCGTTCTGGCCGACGGCAAGGGCACCACAGGCATTCTTGAACCAGATGGCGACACGGCAGTCGCGGGCGCGGCTGGAGCATTCTCGCAAGGCCCGGCGCTCGGCCTCGGCACGAGTGGCGTAGGAGTGCGACCAGCCGTCGGCGCGGGTCGCCGGCGAATAGGCGATCGCGCCGTAACTGTCGGCTGCGGCAAGTGTCGGGGCCAGCATCGTGAAAGCCATTGCCACGGCTACTATGAGTGAAGGATTGCGCATGATGATCTCCCGCGGACATGTTGTTGTCCGCAAGATAGGCCATTGAAGCCAGCCGGTGGAAGGGCGTTTTTTGGGAGAGGGCAAAGTCGCTCCAGCGACGGAATGCGACGACTGTCATCTGTCCGTTCCCTAAGGCTGTTCTATACTCAATAGAAATATGGAAAGAGAATCATGGCGCTCAGGCTCGGCACGTTCAACATCGAAAACCTCATGACCCGGTTCGATTTCACCGGCTTTCGTAACGAGTTGCGCAAGGACCGGGTGCTGCAACTCTACGACGTCCGCAACGAGCAGGATTATCAGCGGCTGGAGGCCGCCCGGGTCGTTGCCTCGACCGACGACACGCGACAGCTCTCGGCACTGGCCATCGCCGATCTGGGCGCTGACATCCTGTGCCTGCAGGAGGTCGACAGCATGGAGGCGCTCAAGGCCTTCGAATACGGCTATTTGTTCCGCATGGTCGGCGCCGGCTATCGCCACAAATATCTGGTCGAGGGCAATGACAGCCGCGGCATCGACGTCGGCGTGATGATGCGCGACGAGACGCGCGACGGCGAGAAGATCGAGATTGTCGACATCCGCAGCCATGCGGCCTTGACCTATGGCGACCTCGATCTGTTCACCCCGCAGCTTGCCGCCAATGCCAAGCCCGATGATCGGATATTCAAGCGCGATTGCCTGGAGCTCGAGCTGACGGTCGGTGGGCGGCCGCTGGCGCTCTATGTCGTGCACCTTAAATCGATGAGCAACGGCCGCGACGGGGCAGACGGGCGAAGCTACACCATGCCGGTGCGCGAGGCGGAGACCAGGGCGATCCGCCACATCATCGAGGCGCGCTTCGGCAAGGGGCAGACCGCGGACAAGAACTTCGTCATTTGCGGCGACATGAACGACTATCAGGAGCGTGTGGACGTGATCGGTGAGCGCCGCTCGGGCTATCGATTCGTCCCGCGCGACCGGCTGGAGAGCGCGCTCGACGTCTTCTCCGCCGACGGCTTTGCGGAAAACGTCATGCTGCGGCGCGACCCGCTCGACCGCTGGACGCTTTATCACGCGCGCGGGCCGGAGGAGCAGCATCTCTGCCAGCTCGACTATCTTTGGCTGTCCCCGGCGCTCGCCCGCAGGAATGCGGAGAGGGCGCCGGAGATCATCCGCAACGGCCAGCCGTTCCGCACGCCCTTTCCCGAGGGGCAGGCGGTGGAACGCTATCCGCGCATCGGCTGGGACCGGCCCAAGGCGTCCGACCACTGCCCGATCGTCATGGAATTGGAGCTGTGATGTTCGAGGAAGGCGAGGGCTGCGCCGACCCTTTGCCGCGCGAGGGAGAGGTGTTTCCGCTGCAAGGGGTGCGACTGCGCGTGCTTGAGGGCGAGCATCCCTTTCATCGCGACAATTGCCAGGCCGCGGGCCGCAACTGGCAGGCGGAAATCGCCGCCAAGCCGGCACTCTACGACGGGCGCATGATCTTCCAGCATCGCTTGAGGCTGAAAGAGGGCTTGCTCGAAGGGGAGGGCTACGTCGTTCCCTATTCGACTTATCTGTGGTGGCGAAGGCAGGCGGATGGAGCGGGCGGATTGCATGTCTTCGCATTCCCGGTGATCGCATCGGCCGATGGTGCGCTGATCGCGGTCCAGATGGCGGAGCATACCGCGAATGCGGGTCAAGTCTACTGCGCCGCCGGTTCGCTCGAACCCGCCGATGTCGTCGACGGCTATTGCGACATTGCCTGCAACATGGCGCGGGAGGTGCGCGAGGAGACCGGCCTCGACCTTGGCCAGGCCGTCACCGACGGGCGGTACTTCGCCAGCTACCGCGGCCGGCGGCTGACCATTATGCGGCTTTACCGTTACCCGCTGACGTCAGATGACCTTCTGGACCGCATCGCCGCGCATATGGCGATCGACGAGGAGAAGGAGATCGCCGGGGCGGTCGCCATCCGCTCGTCCGATCCCTTGGCGCATCCCTACAATCCCGCGATGTTGCCGGTGCTCGACTGGTTCTTCGCCGCGGGCTCGTGACATCGCTTGCTTGCGCAAGCGGCGAAGGTCGGGCAGTCTCTGGCCAAATCGATCCTGCCTGCGGAGGATGCCTTGGCGCGACACTATTCGATCTACGACGTCTTTACCGAGCGCAAGCTGGCCGGGAATCCGCTGGCGGTGATCTTTGACGGCGAGGATCTTTCCGATCAGGCGATGCAGGCGATAGCCGCGGAAACCAACCTGTCGGAAACGGTATTCGTGCAGAAGTCCTCCAATCCGACCCATTCGGCCCGTATCCGCATCTTCACACCGGCGCGCGAGCTGCCGTTTGCCGGCCATCCGACCGTGGGAACCGCCGTGGCGCTGGCCGAGCGGGCCTATGGCAAGGACAGCGGCGGTCTCGACCTCGTCTCGGTGCTGGAGGAAAATGTCGGGCCGGTGCGCTGTGCCGTCCGTCTGCGGGACGGCGAGGCGAGCTTTGCCGAATTCGACCTGCCGAAGACGTCCATGCGTCACGAACTCGCGCTTGACCGCCAGGGCATCGCCGACGCGCTTGCCTTGAAGGCGACTGACATCGGTTTCGAGAACCATGTTCCATCCGTGTGGAGCGCCGGCGTGCCTTTCCTCATGGTTCCGGTGCACAATATGAGCGCGGTGGAAGGCCTGGATTTCGATGCGCAGTTATGGGAGCGCATCGCACCGCTCTGCGAAGGCGGTCTGACCGCCGCCTATGTCTACTGTCGCGGCGGGGTGCACCATGCCGCGAAGTTCCATGCGCGCATGTTTTCCACCGACATGGGCATTGTCGAGGATCCGGCGACCGGGTCGGCGGTTGCGGCACTGTCCGGTGCGATCCACCATTTCGACGGGTTGCCCGACGGCCATCACCCGCTGATGGTCGAGCAGGGCGTGGAGATGGGCCGGCCCTCCTACATCCATCTGCACATCGATACCAAGGATGGCGCGATCAGCCGGGCACGGATCGGCGGACAGGCGGTGCGGATCGCGTCGGGAATTCTCGATCTCTGAAAACAAAGGTGTTTTGCCGGTTTTTGAATTTTTTTTGAAAATCGGCGAAGTTTTTTCGCCCCGGTGCTGGACAACATCGGTGATGCTGTTTATACGCCCTCTCACACCGCCGGAAGGCGCTGGTCGGGTGATTAGCTCAGTTGGTAGAGCAGCTGACTCTTAATCAGCGGGTCGTAGGTTCGAGCCCTACATCACCCACCATTTTCAATCAGATAGACGTTTGACTTAAAGCTTTGTCGCAAGTTGCGGCGGAGCTTTTTGGCGCATATCTTGCGCGCTCGCATGACCGTGCTTTCGCGCTCGCTCTCTGGCCATTATTGGTACGAGCCGCCTTTTCACCGCAGCACGCATTGCCTCTTGGTCGAAGTGACGAATATGTGGTCACGCCCAATCTCGGGCATGGAGCATTGCAGTAATATGAATCGCCTTTTGTCCGCGGCCGGCCTGCTGGCCGCCGTTCTTTTCTCAAGCGCTGCCCAGGCTGAAGATCTGGTCTTCACGCTGACCAACAAGACCAACTCGGTCCTCACCCATTTCTACACATCGCCGGTCGGCGTCGGAAGCTGGGAAGGCGACGTCTTCGGCGATCAGGTCCTCGAGCCGGGCGAGAGCATTCAGTTGACCATCGCCGACGGCCGCACCCAGTGCGAATACGACATGCGCTTCGAATTCTCCGAGAGCTCGGATCTCGACACGACCGAAGACACGCAGAACCTCTGCGAGATGGGCTCGTACACGATCCACGAATAAGGGTCCTTTTGGCCCCCATCTTGGCTCTCTTGGGGCCGTCGGCGGAGAACGCCGGCGGCCCCATCTGTTTCCGGCAGCGCATCGGCGGGGTCATCCGAGGAAGCCCTTTGCCGGCTATGCGGTGGAGTTGGGGTTTGTTCGCTGGCCTTGCGCACGCGATCTGACCGGAATGCTCGTTTGTTCCGCCGGTGAGACATGACTGTTCCCCCGATGTTCGCGTATTTTGAACGAATCTGCCCATTTATGCCTGTGGATAGCTGTGGATAACTTACTTAGCCGGCTTTGTAGCTTGCTGCGTGACGGGACTGCGGCAGCACGAAGGGTACGCATGCCGCGGGCAGCCGGCCGACCGTGCCGCCAATGCCATAGACGGCTGAAATGATGGCGTCATCGAGGGTCGCACGCGGCGTGCCTTGCGACACGATGCTGCCCTTGTGCATGATGACAAGATGATCGGCGAATTCTGCCGCCAGGTTGAGATCATGCAGGATGGCAAGGACCGCTCCGCCGCGGCGGGCGAAATCGCGGGCGGTTTCCAGCACGCTGATCTGGTGGCCGATGTCGAGGCTCGATGTCGGCTCGTCGAGGAACAGGGCTCGAGCCCGTCCTTGCCGGACCGGATGCGGCACCTGCGCCAGCGCGCGGGCAAACTGCACACGCTGCTGCTCGCCGCCCGACAGCGCCCGATAGGGACGTGCCTCGAAGCCCTCCAGCCCGACACGGGCGAGCGCCCTGCGGGCGGCATCGGTCGGGTCTCGGCTGCCGTGGGCGATGGCGCCCATGCGCACGACTTCGAGCGCGGTGAACGGGAAGGACAGCGTGGTCGCCTGCGGCAGCACGGCGCGATCCGCGGCCAGTTCTACCGCCGATAGGCGCGAAAGCGGTCGATCATGACAAACGACCGCGCCGCGATCCGGGGGGATCTCTCCCGACAGGACCTTGAGCAGGGTGGATTTTCCGGCGCCGTTCGGGCCGATCACCACAGTGAAGACGCCGGGGCGAAGCGCGAGATCGACCTTGTCGACCAGAGCCCGGCCGTCGCGGATGACGCTGACACCTTGTGCGACGATCATCACAGGCCCTCCATCGCAGTGCGGCCGTTGCGGCCGAGCAGCAGGACGAGGAAGACCGGCGCGCCGAGCATGGCGGTGATGATGCCGATCGGCAGCTCCGCCGGCGCTGCAACCGTGCGGGCAATGCTGTCGGCGAGCAGCAGAAGACCGGCGCCGCCGAGCGCGGAGGCCGGCAGCAGGAAACGGTGGGACGGGCCGATGGCGAGCCGCAGGAGGTGCGGCACGACGATACCGACGAATGAGATCGAGCCGGCGACCGCCACCGTCGCGCCGCAGGCGGCGGCAACCGCGAGGATCGACAGACGCTTCAGCCGCTGGACCGGCACCCCCATGTGGAAGGCGGCGGCGTCGCCAAGCACCAGCGCATCGAGCCCGCGGGCGACGAACGGCAGGGCGACCAATACCAGCAGGATGAAGGGCAGGATGGCCAGCACCTTGGCATAGGTCGCGCCGCCGAGCGAACCGAGCGACCAGAATGTGATGTCGCGCAGCGCCCGGTCGTCGGCGATGAAGATCAACAGGCCGGTCGCCGCCGCGCTCATCGCACCGATGGCGATCCCCGACAGAATCAGCGCGGTCGTCGATGTCTGGCCGTTGCGGGTGGCGATGGCATAGAGCAGCAGGGTGTTGGCAAGCCCGCCGGCAAAGGCCATGAGCGGCAGGAACTGGTGGCCGAGCAGGGACTGGAGCGGCGCCAGCACCGTGCCGCCGAGGACTATCGCGCAGACCGCCGCAAAGGCGGCGCCCGAAGTGACACCGACAATGCCGGGATCGGCGAGCGGATTGCGAAACAGCCCCTGCATCATCGCCCCCGAAAGACCAAGACCGGCGCCAACCAGGAGGCCGAGCGCGGTGCGCGGCAGGCGGACGGCTTCGAGGATGATGCGGTCCTGCGTGTCCAGACCGCCGATGTCGCGGGAAACATAGGCGAGCAGATCCCTCAACCCGACCCCGGTCGGGCCGCTGACCAGCGATACCAGCATGGCGGCGGCGAGCAGCGCGAGCAGCAGGAGAATGACGACGACGCCAAGGCCGGAACGGTCGCCGGGCGGCGACTGCCGGCCGATCACGGAGGCAACCGCGCTCATGGCTTGACTGTATCCGGATAGAGCCTTGCCGCGAGATCGAGTGCTGCGGCGGGTGCGCGCGGCCCAAGGCCAAGAAGATAGAGACCGTCCATGGCGATGAAGGCGCCGGTTCTTGCGGCGGGACTGGTTTGCAACGCGGGCAGCGCAAAGGCCTGTTCGGCGGTCAGGTGAAGCTGCGGATTGTCCATGACCAGCACCACGTCGGGGGCAGCTGAGATCACCGCCTCGTCGCTCAGCGGCTTGTAGCCGGAGACGTCGCCTGCCGCATTGACGCCGCCGGCGAGCCGGATGATGGCATCGGCGGACGTGTTCGTGCCGGCGGCCATGATGCGGCCGTTGGAGAGCGACAGGGCGAACAGCACGCGTTTCTTCGGCTCGCTGATCGCCGCGATTTTCTGCTTGAGCGCCGAAAGGCCGGCATCGACATCGGTCGCCAGCTTTTCGGCAGCGTCCGGCGTACCGACCGCGGCACCGACCGCCCGGATCTTGCCGGCGATCGCCTCAGCCTCCGGCGGGGTCGGGATGGAGACCATGGCCACACCCGAGGCCGTGAGGATGGCGATAGCATCGGCGGGGCCGGCACCCGCCTCGGCGATGATGAGGTCCGGCTTCTGCGACAGGACGCCTTCGGCGGACAACTGACGGATATAGCCGACATCGGGCTTGTCGGCTGCGCTCTCAGGGTAGGTGCTGGTGCTGTCGACGGCGACGACCCGCGCGTCCTCGCCGAGCGCGTGGATGATTTCCGTCACCGTGCCGCCGATCGAGACGATGCGCTGCGCGCTGCTCTGGCTTGATTGGCCAAGGGCCGCGCCGGTCGCGACGACTGAGATGAGGAGGGCGGTGGCGAGCGTCCGTACGGCCGGCCCGAGCGATCCGAATTGATCCATGCTGGTGAAATCCTGTTGCCAATAAGGGGGCGCCGCCGGCAAGCTGGGTCAGCGGCCCTCGGAAATTCGAGGGTCTTTGCCGGCGACATTTAACTTGACACAAATACACAAGTTTAAATACCAAGGCAACACAGCGAGATGGCCGGGCAGGTTGGCCGGTGATGGTTGGATGCCGGCACCCGGTGCGACACGTAGCAATCTCGCCGATAGAGAGAGGATTTTGACAGATGTTTATTGCAATGAACCGTTTCCGCGTGGTTCCCGGTCATGAGGCGGCATTCGAGGCCCTGTGGGCGAACCGCAAGGGCCGTCTGGCCGAAGTGCCGGGCTATGTCGAATTCCACATGCTGAAGGGCCCGAAGGCGGAGGATCATTCGCTCTACGCCTCGCATGCCGTCTGGGAAACCGAGGAACATTTCAAGGCCTGGACCAAGTCCGAGCAGTTCCGCGCGGCCCACGCTCGCGCCGGCGAATCCAAGGTGCAATATCTGTCCGGCCCGCATTTCGAAGGCTTCGAGGTCATCATTCATGAGGACCGCGACGGCAAGCGGGTCGACGAGGCGGCCTGAGGGGCGAGGGGAATGGCTATGTCGGCAGACAGCGAAGAACGGGCGCAGCGGGCACGGGCCGCGCTCGCCGAGAAGCCCGACGGCGTCGTCGAGGCGATGGCTGCGCAAGCGAACGTGACGCCGGCCGAGATCCTGGCGATCCTGCCCGCCGGGGCGGCGGTGCTCGCCCCTGGTGAACACTTCCTGACGATCTGGCAGGACATGGCCTGTTGGGGCGATGTCCTGCTGATCGTCCACACCGACGACATCGTGCTCGAGGTGGAGGGAGCGCTGCCCGAGGGCAGCGAAGGCCATGGATGGTTCAACATACACGGCGACGGCCCGATCGGCGGGCATATACGCAAGGACCGTTGCGTTTCGATCGCCATCGTCGACCGCGGC
>JAIBEK010000034.1 GCA_019459145.1 Arenimonas sp. | reverse complement strand
CCCCCCCCCCCCCCCCCCCCCCCCCCCCCTTCGTGCTATTGAAACCCAGGCAGCTTTTCCTTGGTCGCGCCCTTGCCGCAGCCTGCAGCATCTGCTGCCGGGAGCGCCATCTGCCATGGGGGCAGGACGAGAGCCGGATCCGTCTCGATTACGATCCGGTTTTGCCTTACTGCGTCAGCAGGATTTCAACGTCCTCGTTGCGACCGGCGTCCACGGCAAAGTCCTTCTGGTAGATCTTGTCCTTGTTGCGGGCGACGGCGGTATACTCACCCTCCGCCAGCACCATGACCGGGAATGCACTAACGCTTTCCGCGACGATGTCGCCTGAACCCGCCAGCACCGACCAGGCGGTATCGGCAATCGCCTCGCCGCCGGGTTCGGATACCAGCTTGAGATTGATCTGCGACGCGTGGTGCTGCACCACCGCTTCGGTCAGTTTGCCAGCTTCCACCTTGATGTCGGCGCGGACCACCGCGTTGACCGAGCCATATTCGGAAACGATGTGGTAGGTGCCAGCATTGAGCCTGACGATCGTGTTCGGATTGACGTCGGCCAGGACCAGGCCGCGCTCGCCATCGGCCTGGGCCTCGGCGGAGTAGATGTCGAACTTGAGTTCCTTGGCCGGGATGCGCGTATCCGGCCCGGACACCGCATTGAGGATGATGCCGCCTGCGTCGAGCACCATGACCTGCTTTTCCATCTCGCCCTCGCGCGGGACGGTCAGCTTCTTGGTCGCTCCGGCGCGTCCGAAAGAGACATTGACGAAATAGTCGCCGGGGGCGAGCTGGAAGTCGGCGGAGCCGCCTTCGGCGCTGGCCAGCAGCGGCAGCTTGCCGTCGGCGCCGGGAATGGGGCTGAACACTCGCCACGACAGACCCTGCTGCATGGCCTCGCCGTCATTGGTCAGACGGGCCTCGAGGCTGACGTTTCGCGACGTCGAAGCCTGGATGGTCCCGCCCATATTGGCCGAGAAGGCGTTCAGCTTCGGCATCTTGACCGAGCCGTCCAACTGCTTGAAGGCCTTGAACGCGTCTTCGCCATGGGCCGGCGTCAGGGTAAGGAAGACCGTCGCCACGACGGAGACGGAGCGGGCAGCGAGCATTAGGAAATTCATGGGTGGCACGGCAGGTTGACTTCCTCTCCAATGGAAGCAAGTTCAATCCCAATGCGGTGGCAATTTCAAGACGTCGCAGGTGCCAGAAAAGCTGTGAAAGTGTCTGAATATGAAAAATGATATCAAGTTGATCGATTATCTTGCCAAGCGCCGCTCCGTGCCGGCCTTCCAGATGTGCGAACCGGGTCCGTCGACCGCCGAGTTGGAGGAGATGTTGACCCTCGCTGTCCGCGTTCCGGACCACGGCAAGCTGGCTCCATGGCGATTCGTCATCTATCGCGGTGCTGCGCGCGCCGAGATCGGCGAGGCGCTGCTGGCGATGGCCCTCGACAAGAACCCCGCGCTGTCCGAGGAGATGATCGCCGTCGAACGTGCCCGCTTCACCCGTGCCCCCGTGGTGATCGGCGTGATCAGCACCGCCGGCCCGCATGCGAAGATCCCCGAATGGGAGCAATTGATGTCGGCGGGTGCCGTCTGCCTCAACCTGCTGATGGCCGCCAATGCGCTGGGCTATGTGTCGAACTGGCTGACCGAATGGTTCGCTTACGACGAAAATGCCCATCCGCTGCTCGGCATCAAGCCGGGCGAGAAGGTCGCGGGCTTCATCCACATCGGCTCGACCACGTTCCCGATCACCGAGCGGCCGCGCCCGGCACTTGGCGATGTCGTCACCTGGGTCGGCGACGAAACATGATGTTCTACGAGACCGCGGACAATCGGCACGGCCTGGCGCACGATCCCTTCAAGGCGATCGTCGCGCCGCGGCCGATCGGCTGGATCGGCACGAAGGGGCGGGACGGATCGTTGAACCTGTCGCCCTATTCGTTCTTCAATGCGGTGAGCGACCGGCCGAAGATCGTCATGTTCTCGTCGAGCGGCCGCAAGGACACGCTGCGCAACGCAACCGAGACCGGGGTGTTCACGGTCAACTATGTCAGCGCCGATCTTGTCCCGGCGATGAATGCCTCGTCCATTGCCGTCCCCTACGGCACGGATGAATTCGCTCTGGCCGGGCTGACGGCGTTCATGGGACGGCTGGTAGAGGCACCTTATGTCGGCGAGGCCTATGCCGCGCTCGAATGCAGGGTGACCGAGGTGCATACGCTCAAGACGATCGGCGGCGGCAGTTCGGACAGCCATGCCGTGTTCGGACAGGTGATGGCCATCCATATCGACGAGCGGGTCATCTGTAATGGCCGGTTCGACGTGGCGCTTGCCCGGCCGGTGACGCGGCTCGGCTATATGGACTATGCCGAGGTGCAGCCGGTCTTCGAACTCCAACGGCCCAAGCCACCCACTGACGGCGATCAGCCATAGGCGGCAGCGATCGCCGTCAGTTGGTCCGGCGTCTCGGTGATCAGGGCCGAGAACCCGTCTCGGCGTGCCGCGGCGCAGGCGCGTTCCAGGTCATGGCCCGTAAGGGTAGGGTCAAGCCAATCCAGCGCCGCCACTTGCGCCTTTGCCGCGCCGAGCAGGGTCAACCCACGGCTCAGCGTAACGGGCGCGGCGTCGCCTTGCTGGTTCGGTGAGCCTTCCATTCGCAGTTCTGCCGCAAGCGCTCTGGCAGCGCGACCGACTGCCCTGAGGCGCGGGGTCCGGCCGGCGAAGCTTGCCAACGCAAGCAGGCCCGAGGCATTGTCGCCGATCATGGCGATGAGTGGGGTCGCGCCGGGTTCGCGCCCGGCCATCGCCTCGGCCACCGAGAGTGCGACATCCAACCTTTGCAGGTCCGATCCATCAGCGACGCTTGAAAGGACGATGCCATCGGGTCGGGCTGGAACCAGGATTTCAAGTCGTTCGTCGAGTGCGTCGCTGTCGAGCGCCGAATCGACAAGGACAAGCAGGGGCGTTTCGCTTTTGGTTTGCCTGCGACGGGTCAGAAAGAGCGCCGCCGCCCGCCAGTCCGCAGTTGATCCTCCGGGGCTAACGACCAGCGCACCGGCTGCCGGCGGCGATTGGCCGACCTCCTCTGTCGTCGAAACGACCAGGAGCGAATACAAGGGCTTGCCGGCGATGCTGAGGCTTGAAGGGATGGGCAAGGGGACCTCGCGGTTAACGGACATGGTGAACCAAATCTTAAACACTTTCCCGCTAGCGTGAAGCATGGCTGATCGGCCAGGCGTTGTTCTCTTCGGGGATTGGGTTTTTCAGTGATCGTGGCGGCTTTTCTTCGGTGGGTGGAAACGGCAAAGGCAGGAGACAGGGCGCGCGCGGCCAATGCGCTGGCCAGGGCCTTTCTCCGCTCGGCCATGGCGCCCCAGGAGCGCCGCGCCGCGCATGTGGCTCTGATCTATCTGCTCGATGATCCGTCGCCGCGCGTCAGGCTGGCGCTGGCCGAGGTTCTGGCAACATCGTCCGACGCGCCGCGCGGTCTCGTGATTTCGCTCGCCGAGGACCAGCCGGAAATCGCCGCGCTGCCGATTCTCAACTCGCCGGTTCTGACCGATGCCGATCTTGTCGATCTGGCCGGACGCGGCAGTGCCGCGTCTCGGGCCTTGATCGCTGCGCGACCGGGCCTGTCGCGCGGCGTCGCGGCAGCGCTTGCCGAAATCGGCGACGCGGAGGAAGTCGTCGTCCTGCTTGAAAATCCGACAGCGCAGATCGCGCGGCTGACCTTGAAGCGCATCGCCGAACGACATGGCGCGCACGACGGCGTGCGCGCGCTGCTGCTGGAGCGAACCGACCTGCCGGCTGCGGTGCGCCAATTGCTGGTGCAGTTCGTCGCCGAGGCCCTGTCCGGTTCCGCCTTCGTCCGGGCGACGATCGGTGCGCGTCGGATCGAACGGGTGGCACGAGAGGCCGGACATGCGGCGACGATCGCGATCCTTGGCAATGTCACGGCCGATGAACTGCCGGTGCTGGTCGAACATCTGCGCGCCGAGTGCCGATTGACACCCGCCTTCCTGATGCAGGCCTTGTGCCTGGGGCGCACGGATTTCTTCGCCTCCGCGATAGCCCTTCTTTCGGGCGTTGAGGAGCGGCGGGTGCGCTCGATTTTGGCAACTGCACGCCACCATGCCGTGCGCGCGCTGATCGAATCGGCCGGGCTGTCGCGCGAGCTCAGCCCTGTCTTCGTCGAGGCCATCGGGCTTTGGCGTAACGCAGTGCAGAGCATCAGCGACGAGACCGACAATATCGCCGCGCGACTGATCGAACGCCTTCAGGGCAGCGCCTCGCATTCGTCCTCCGCCGCGGAACTGATCGAGATGGTGGCCAAGCTGGCTGTCGCCGAGGAACGGCGGCGTGCACGCGACTACGCGACGGGGCTGGCACTTGTCGCCTGACATCGGTGCCAAATCACGCTCGGTTCAGGGTGAGATCTTCTTGGCGACCCAGGAATAACCATCGGCCACGACGTGCAGCGGGGTTTCGAACACCATACGGATGTCCTGCGTATCGGGCAGAACCTTGCGGATCTTGCCGACGGCGCGGGCGGCCAGTGACTTGCGTTCGCTTTCCGGCAGAGTTGCTGCCGGTCCGGGAAGCGGCGCGGGATCTGTCATTGCCGGCTTTGCCGCGCCCACGGGTGGTGCGGCGACCTCGGTCTGCGTGTCGGGCGGCTGGCAGACCGCAACGAGCATCGGATAGTTGACCCCCGAATAGCCCGCCAATATCTTTTCCGAAGCGGCGTCGCAGAGCGCGACCGAGACGAAGTGTTCCTGCGCGGTGGCGACGTAGTGGCACTGGGTGACGCTGTCGTCGCAGCCGAGGATGGTCATGACGATGAGGGCGGTCTGCATGGTCTGGTCCGGTCTTGCTGGTGCGCGGCGGCGGGGATCGATGGGGCGAGTTCAAACAGAGGATTGCAGCCAAAGCAAGACCGGCTGATCCGGCGCTCGCCTTGGGCGCGCTTCAGATCCGCGCCTGGGCTGAGGATATTTCTGCAGTGCCGGGATCGGCCGGATACGTGTCTGGCGTCTCTTCGCTCGCAAGACCCGCCGCGCCGGTTTTTGCCGGGTCCGCCAGCGCCACTTCCCGGATCCATTCGCGCCAGATGGAGACGATCAGCGCCATCAGCACCGGACCGATGAACAGACCGAGAAAGCCCATGGTCTTCACCCCGCCGACCAGGCCGAAGAAGGTCGGCAGGAAGGGCAGCTTGATCGGTCCACCGACGAGCCTGGGCCGGATCGTCTTGTCGACGACGAAGAGTTCCACCGTGCCCCAGACGAAAAGGGCGATGCCCTGGATATAGGCGCCGCTGGCGACGAGATAGATCGATACCAGCGTGAAGGACAGGGGCGCGCCGCCTGGAATCAAGGCCATGACGCCGGTCAACACGCCGAGCGTAACGGGCGAGGGGACGCCCGCCATCCAGTAGGCGATGCCGAGCACGATACCCTCGCCGATGGCGATCAGGGTCATGCCGGTGACCGTCGAGCTGATGGTCGCGGGGACGACGCGCGATATGCGTTCCCAGCGGGTCGGCAGGATGCGCTCGCCAAGCAGGTCCAGTTGGCGCGAGAAGTTCGAGCCGTCACGGTAGACGAAGAACAGCGCGATCAGCATGAAGAGCAGGGTCAGCGCCAGATGGAAGACGCCATCGCCGGCGGCGACCAGGGCGCGGTAGATATTGCCGATATTGGCGCCGCTGACGATCTGGATGAGCTCACCGATCGCACCGGGAGAGCCGATATGTTCCCGCCACTTCTCCGACAGCCAATCCCCGACGCCGGGAAGCCGGGTAATCCACTCCGGCGGGGGCGAGCCGATCCGGTTGACCTCGAGCGTCCAGCCGATCCATTGACGCAGTTCCTCGACCGTATAGGCGATCGCGATCCCGATCGGAACGATGAGGAAGGCAAGGATGGCCAGCAGCGCCAGCGTCGCGCCGATGGTCGTATTGCCGCCGATCGTCTCTAGAAGCCGGCGGTAGAGCGGCCAGCTGGCAAAAGCGATGACCAGCGCGGCGAGGACCGGGACGGCGAAGCCATGGAAGAAGTAGATCGCGGCAATGACGATCAGCACCAGCAGCCAGCGGGCAGCCGAAATCGGGGTGATGAGGGCGGATCTGCTCGGTGTGGTCGGCCCCAGCCAGCGGGGGCCGGGTTGCAGCTTGGGTTCTTCGGCCTTGCTCACGTCTGTACCGATCCGTTTTCTGTGTCACCCAGCATATGGGGCATTCTCCGCGGGCACGCAAGGACGCTTAGGCGAGGCGGGCGCCATCGGTGAAATCCGGCATATGAACGGCAGGAAGGAACTGGCCGCACCGCCATTCATCGCCATCAGCGTGAGCGCGTTGGCGAATTCCATATCGCCCGGTGATGTCGGGCATATGTCGGCGCCGTTTGAACAGCCGGCGGCGATGAAATCGCGATTGCCACGGATGAAGCCGTCGGTGATGTCGCGCGCGTCGAAGACCTTCGACAGATCCGCGAAGGCCCGGCCGTAGCGGGCACATTTCTCCACCGTCCAGGCATCGGGCGCCGGATCGGGTTTGTGGCTCGCGGCTGCGGCGCTGGTCTGGACGAGGACCAAACCGGAGAGGAGAATGGCGGTGGCAGGATCAAGTCTCATCATACTTCCCACCGAGACCGTCGTCGTTCAGATGTCGAGATTTTCGGCGAAGGCGGCGCGTTCCTGGATGAAGCGGAAGCGGGCTTCCGGCCGCGTGCCCATCAGAGCATCGACAGCGTCGCGCGTGCCCTCGAAGTCGACATCGTCGATGTCGACCCTGAGTAGCGTTCGCTTGGCCGGGTCCATCGTGGTTTCCTTGAGCTGTGCCGGCATCATTTCGCCGAGGCCCTTGAAGCGCCCGACCTCGACCTTCTTGCCCTTGAACACCGTCTCCATCAGTTCGGCGCGGTGGGCGTCGTCGCGGGCATAGACGCTCTTGGCACCCTGGCGGATGACATAGAGCGGCGGCACGGCGAGATAGAGGTGGCTGCCGCGGATCAGTTCCGGCATTTCCTGGTAGAAGAAGGTGATCAGCAGCGAGGCGATGTGGGCGCCGTCGACGTCGGCATCGGTCATGACGATGATGCGCTCGTAGCGCAGGTCTTCTTCGCGATACTTCGTCCGCGTGCCGCAGCCGAGCGCCTGGATCAGATCGGCGATCTGCTGGCTTGCGGTCATCTTGTCGCGGCCGGCGCTGGCGACGTTGAGGATCTTGCCGCGCAGCGGCAGGATCGCCTGGTTGGCGCGGTTGCGCGCCTGCTTGGCCGAACCGCCGGCCGAATCGCCTTCGACGATGAACAGTTCGGCGCCCTCGGCGGTGTTCTGCGAGCAGTCGGCGAGCTTGCCCGGAAGCCTGAGCTTGCGCACCGCGGTCTTGCGGTTGACTTCCTTTTCCTTGCGCCGGCGAAGCCGCTCCTCGGCGCGCTCGATCACCCAGTCGAGGAGCTTCGCCGCCTCGTTGGGGTTGTCGGCGAGATAGTGGTCGAAGGGATCGCGCAGCGCGTTTTCGACGAGCCGTTGGGCCTCGACGGTCGCCAGCTTGTCCTTGGTCTGACCGACGAATTCGGGCTCGCGGATGAACACCGACAGCATGCCGACGGCCGAAATCATCACGTCGTCGGTGGTGATCTCCTTGGCGCGCTTGTTCTGCGTCAGTTCCGCATAGTTCTTCAGGCCTTTGGTCAGCGCAATGCGCAGGCCGGCCTCGTGGGTGCCGCCTTCGGCGGTCGGGATGGTGTTGCAGTAGGAATGCACCATCGGGTCGCCGCCATACCAGGTGATGGCCCATTCCATCGCGCCATGGCCGCCGGTCTTTTCCGTCTTGCCGGCAAAAATCTCGCGGGTGACGGTGAAATCCTTGCCGAGCGTGGCGGCCAGATAGTCCTTCAGGCCGCCGGGGAAGTGGAAGACCGCCTTTTCCGGAATGTCGCCGCCTTCGGCCACCATGCCGGGATCGCAGGACCAGCGGATCTCGACGCCGCCGAACAGATAGGCCTTGGAGCGTGCCATGCGGAAGATCCGGCCCGGATCGAATTTCGCATGGTCGCCGAAGATCTGCGGGTCGGGATGAAAGCGCACGCGCGTGCCGCGCCGGTTGTGCACGTCGCCCAGTTCCTCCAGCCCGCCGATCGGCACGCCGCGGGAAAAGCGTTGGCGGTAGAGCTTGCGATTGCGCGCAACCTCGACTTCGAGCAGGTCCGACAGCGCATTGACGACCGACACGCCGACGCCGTGGAGACCGCCGGAGGTCTCGTAAGCCTTGCCGTCGAACTTGCCGCCGGCATGCAGCTTGGTCATGATGACTTCGAGCGTCGACTTGCCCGGCACCTGCGGGTGCAGTTCGACCGGAATGCCTCGGCCGTTGTCGGTGACGGTCAGGAAACCCTCGGCATCGAGATGCACGTCGATGAAATCGGCGTGGCCGGCCACCGCCTCGTCCATCGAGTTGTCGATGACCTCGGCAAACAGGTGATGCAGCGCCTTCTCGTCCGTGCCGCCGATATACATGCCGGGACGCATGCGCACCGGCTCCAGCCCCTCGAGAACACGGATCGACGAGGCGCCGTAATCGCTCTCGCTCGATGTCGCGCCAGCCTTGGGCGGGATGACAGCCGGGTGCTTCGTCTCGGCCTTGGCCGCAGGCGAGGGGGCGTCCACCGGCTTGGGAGCAAGCGGCAGGGCGGCGAAAAGATCGTTGTCGTCCATGGCGTCGTTCAATAATCTGTCCGTTGCGTCGGCGTGGTCGGCTGAGAGCCGGACGTCGCAGACTGCCTATCGCCTGCGTCGCTCTTGCGAATCAGCGGGATCATGCCAGAAAGGCGGGGCAGGCGCGACTTGGCCGGCAGGCTGCCGCGTTAAATTCTCAAGAGCATTGCGGGTCCGCGTTGGCGAAGGCAAGGCCTGATGCGAAAAGGAGTGTCAGCTTCCATGCAGATGTCCACAGCTCATTTCCGCCGTTCGGCCGTTTTGCTCTTTCTTGCAAGCCTTTTTGCCGGCAATCCGGCGCGATCGGAGGCGCTTCCGCCGTTCAAGGACGCGCTGTTCTCCGCGCAGACCGTGCTGGAGAGCCGCGACGGCGGCGACTTCACGGTGGTGGACTACCAGGAACTGCGCGACATCAACGGGCGTGACCAGATCCCCGAGCGGCGGGCGAAATCAAAATATGTCGATCTCGGCGTCAAGCGGCAACAGACCAACGAGACACTGCGACTGCCTTCCGGCAATCTCGACGTCGCCCGCGTCGGCCAGGCCGAGGGTGCCGCTTTCACCGTGATCTTCATCCACGGCCGTGGCGGCGACCGGCGGCTCGGCATCAACGACTTCTCGTTCGGTGGCAATTTCAACCGGCTGAAGAATCTCGCGGTGAAGAACGGCGGCGTCTACTACGCCCCCTCGGTGCCGTCCTTCGACGAAGCTGGCGTCGCTGCCGTTTCCGGCCTGATCGCCCATGCTGCCGCCCGCTCTCCCGGTCGGCCGGTGGTGCTCGCCTGCGCCTCCATGGGCAGCTTCATCTGCTGGGGTGCTGCCCGCGATGCCGCAACCGTTTCCCATCTCGCCGGCCTTGCCATTCTCGGCGGGGCGACCGATCCGGCCTTTATCGGCAGCGCCGCGCACAAGGCGAAGCTGCCGGTTTTCTTCACCCATGGCAGCCGTGACAGCGTCTATGCGCCAGTCGACCAGATCGCCCTCTACGACCGGCTGCACAAGACCGGCTATCCGGCCCGCTTCACGCTGTTCGAGACCGGCTCGCACGGTACACCTGTGCGCATGAGCGACTGGCGCCAGATCCTCAACTGGCTGCTGGCGGCGCGTTGACGACGGGTGCCTTACGGGCATTGCCGTTCATGCCGCAGAACCGCGCCGGATTTTCACCATGTCGCCGGATTTGCGGGCGAAATGCCACGCCCGCGCTTTTCATCGCGCCCTTGATTTGCTAGGTCCGGCACAACGAAGCTGGGGTGGGTTTTGACCATGACGACACCGAATGTCCGTCCGCTTGTCGCGGGCAACTGGAAGATGAACGGCACGCGGGCCTCGCTCGACCAGATCAAGGCGATGGCCGAAGGCGTGAAAGGGCCGCTTTCGGAAAAGGTCGAGACGCTGATCTGCCCGCCGGCCACGCTGCTCTATGTGGCGACCGCGCTTTGCGACGACAGTCCGCTGGCGATCGGCGCCCAGGACTGCCACCAGAACGCCTCGGGCGCCCATACCGGCGACATCTCGGCCGAAATGATCGCCGACTGCTTCGGCACCTATGTGATCGTCGGCCATTCCGAGCGCCGCACCGACCATGCCGAGACCGACCATCTGGTACGGGCGAAGGCCGAGGCTGCCTATGCCAGCGAACTGACCGCGATCGTCTGCATCGGCGAGACCGCCGACGAGCGCAAGGCCGGCCAGACGCTCGACATCCTCAAGCGCCAGCTTGCCGGCTCGCTGCCGGATGCGGCCACTGCCGAAAACACCGTGATCGCCTATGAGCCGGTCTGGGCGATCGGTACGGGACTCACCCCGACCGTGGCCGACGTCGAGGAGGCCCATGCCTTCATGCGCGCCGAACTCGTCAAGCGCTTCGGTGCGGAAGGCCAGAAGATGCGCATCCTCTATGGGGGGTCGGTCAAGCCATCCAACGCGAAGGAACTGATGGGTGTTGCCAATGTGGACGGCGCACTGATCGGCGGGGCAAGCTTGAAAGCCACCGATTTCCTTGCCATATACGGCGCCTACGAAGAACTGACCGCCTGAAAAGGCGGTGCGTGCTGCCCATAAGGGCTTTCATTGCCGTGGCCTCTCATGTAAAGAGCGGCCAACCGATTGATTGTGCCCGTCACGGGCAGGTGGAAAATTCATGCAGACCGTTTTGATTGTCATTCATCTCATGATCGTGCTGGCGCTTGTCGGCGTCGTCCTGATCCAGCGTTCGGAAGGCGGCGGCCTTGGTGTCGGCGGCGGGTCGGGCTTCATGTCGGCGCGCGGCACGGCCAATGCGCTCACCCGTACCACGGCGATCCTGGCGACGATGTTCTTTATCACTTCGCTGGGCCTGGGCCTTCTTGCGCGCTATGAATCGAAGCCTACCGATATTCTCGACCGGATCCCGGCCGGCACGGCCGTTCCTGGCGGTAATGTGCTCGACCAGCTTCCGGGCGCCGCTCCGGCAACCACGACGGCACCCGCCGCCGATGGCGCAGCCGCGCCGGCGCCGACCGCTCCCCCGGCCGATCCGAACGCCGTTCCCACCGGCAATTGATCGCCAGACCTCTTTTCGCTCCGGCGGGCTCCAGGGTCCGCCGGTTTTATTTTGTGCATATTCCGCCTCGCTTAACAAAAAAGTGGGTAAAGCCGCATTTTGGGCTGGCGGAATCGAATTCGAAACGGTAACCGGTGAAGCCCATGGCGCGATATGTATTCATCACTGGCGGCGTGGTTTCCTCTCTTGGCAAAGGAATTGCGGCCGCGGCACTCGGAGCTTTGCTGCAGGCGCGGGGTTACCGCGTTCGACTGCGCAAGCTGGACCCCTATCTCAATGTCGATCCCGGCACGATGAGCCCGACCCAGCATGGGGAAGTGTTCGTCACCGACGATGGCGCCGAGACGGACCTCGACCTCGGTCACTACGAACGCTTCACCGGGCGTTCGGCCACCAAGACAGACAACATCACCACCGGCCGGATCTACAAGAACATCATCGACAAGGAACGGCGCGGCGACTATCTCGGCGCGACCGTCCAGGTCATCCCGCACGTCACCAACGAGATCAAGGACTTCGTCGTCGAAGGCAACGAGGACTATGATTTCGTCATCTGCGAAATCGGCGGCACGGTGGGTGATATCGAGGCGATGCCGTTCATGGAGGCGATCCGCCAGCTTGGCAACGACCTGCCGCGCGGCACCGCCGTCTATGTGCACCTGACCCTGATGCCCTATATCCCGGCTGCCGGCGAGCTGAAGACCAAGCCGACCCAGCATTCCGTCAAGGAATTGCAGGCGCTCGGCATTCACCCGGACATTCTGCTTGTGCGCGCCGACCGCGAGATCCCGGAGGCCGAGCGGCGCAAGCTGTCGCTGTTCTGCAATGTGCGGGCGTCCGCCGTCATCCAGGCGCTCGACGTCGCCAATATCTACGACGTGCCGATGGCCTATCACAAGGAAGGCCTCGATTCGGAAGTCTTGGCCGCCTTCGGCATCGAGCCGGCGCCGAAGCCGCGTCTCGACCAGTGGGAAGAGGTCTGCAACCGCATCCATACGCCGGAAGGCGAGGTGACCATCGCCATCGTCGGCAAGTACACCGGCTTGAAGGACGCCTACAAGTCGCTGATCGAGGCGCTCTATCACGGTGGTATCGCCAATCGCGTCAAGGTCAAGCTCGAGTGGATCGAGTCGGAAGTCTTCGAAAAGGAAGACCCGGCGCCGTATCTCGAGAAGGTCAATGGCATCCTGGTGCCGGGCGGCTTCGGCGAGCGCGGCTCGGAAGGCAAGATCCACGCGGCGCAGTTCGCCCGCGAGCATAAGGTGCCCTATTTCGGCATCTGCTTCGGCATGCAGATGGCAGTCGTCGAAGCCGCCCGCCATCTGGCCGGCATCGAAAAGGCCTCCTCCACCGAATTCGGCAAGACCGATGAACCGGTGGTCGGCCTGATGACCGAGTGGATGAAGGGCAATGCGCTGGAAAAGCGGGCCGCCTCCGGCGACCTCGGCGGAACCATGCGTCTCGGCGCCTACAAGGCAGCCCTCAAGAAGGGCACGAAGATTGCCGATATCTACGGTTCGACGGAAATCTCCGAGCGCCACCGCCACCGCTACGAGGTCAATGTCGACTACAAGGACCGCCTCGAAGCTTGCGGTCTGGTGTTTTCCGGCATGTCCCCGGACGGCCTGCTGCCGGAAACGGTCGAATATCCCGACCATCCGTGGTTCATCGGCGTGCAGTACCACCCGGAACTGAAGTCGCGTCCGCTCGAGCCGCATCCGCTGTTCGCCAGCTTCATCGAAGCCGCGGTGGAACAGAGCCGGCTGGTCTGAGACCGCGAGTTTTTTCCATCCATGCGAGGCCCGGCGGAGACGCCGGGTTTTTTCGTTCTGCATGGACGCATCTGTTCGCCTTGTGGATGGGGGACAATACGCCGCCGTGCGGCCGTGATTGGATCATTCTTTCGCCACGCGCGTTGACCAAGCTCCGCTCCTGCATCGGCCAAGCGCCCGGGCGGACAATGTGAAGACAAAAAGGAATTCAGCGATGAAGAAGTTTATCACCCTGGCGATCGCCGGACTGCCCGTGCTGACCTCTGCCGGCATGGCCGTTTCCGCCGACATGGTCACGGCACGCGATCCGGTTCCGACCTATCAGGAGACCGATCGGGTCGGGGGCGTCAGGATCGGCTATCTGACCTGTGATGTCGCCGGCGGCGTCGGCTATGTGCTGGGATCGGCCAAGCAGGCGGACTGCGTCTTTTCTTCCGCCATGGGCGGTGAGGCGCTCGACCGCTATTCCGGCACGATCCGCAAGATGGGCGTCGATGTCGGCTTCACGACGCGCTCCAAGCTCGTCTGGGCGGTGTTTGCTCCGACTGCGGGCTATCACCACGGTTCGCTCGGCGGCCTCTATCAGGGTGCAAGCGCGGAAGCGACCCTTGGCGCCGGCATTGGCGCCAACATTCTGGTCGGCGGCACCGCCGGTTCGATCCACTTGCAGACGGTCAGCGTCACCGGCCAGCTCGGCCTCAACCTTGCCGCCACCGGCACTTCCGTCACGTTGACGCCGGAGGGGTAAGGCTCAGCCCAGAAGCCTCAAGACCGGCGCCAACAACAAGGCGCCGGTTGCGACCAAGACGATCGACAGGAGATTCATGTAGAAGCCGGCCTTCATCATGTCTGCGACGCGCAGTTCTCCCGTGGAAAAAACGATGGCGTTCGGCGGTGTAGCGACCGGTAGCATGAAGGCACAGCTGGCGCCGAGGGCGACCGCGGATGCCAGAACGACGAGGTCGATGCCGGTGGCCGCTGCCATGGTGGCGACGACGGGGAGGAGAGCGGCCACCGTGGCGGTGTTGCTGGCGAGCTCCGTCAGCAGAACGACGGTCGCCGTGAGAACCAGCAGAAAGCCCAGCGGCGGCATGCCCTCGATGGACGCCAGGGCGGCGCCTATCCATTGCGCAAGCCCGCTCTTGTCCATCGCCGAGGCGAGCGAGAGCCCTCCGCCGAAAAGCAGCAGCACGCTCCAGGGGATCTGCTGGGCGTCTTGCCAGCGCAGCAGAAATTGGCCTCGACCGGGCAGGCCGTTCGGAATGAGGAAGAGGGCGATTGCGCAGGCGAGCGCGATACCCGGATCGCTCAGCTTCTCCAGTCCGGGAAGACCGTTGAGCAGGGGGCGGGTGATCCAGAGTACCGCGGCTGCAAGGAAGATGATGGCGACACGCCACTCGGCGCGGCTCGGGGGGGCGCCGTCCGCCAGTTTGGCAACGACGTCGTCCCCTCGCAGCGAGGCGGAGAATGCGGCGCTGACCGGAAAGGCAAGCCTGGTCAGCACCAGCCAGCCCAGCGGCAAGAAGACGAGCACCAGTGGAACGCCGACGGCCGCCCAGGCGGCGAAGGACAGGTCTATGGCATGACTCTCGGCGAGATAGCCGGCCAGCAGCGCATTGGGCGGGGTGCCGATCAGCGTGCCCATGCCGCCAATGTTGGCGCCATAGGCAAGACCAAGCAGCAATGCGTGGGCGAAGCGGTGGACATCGACGTTATCGGATCCATGGCCATCGGTGAGCACCGCGATGACCGAGGTGGCGACGGGGAGCATCAGCACCACCGCGGCGGTGTTGCTGATTGCCATGGAGATCATCGCCGTGGCAACCATGAAGCCCAGCACCAGCCGGCGCGGCTCCGTGCCGATGGCGTGGACAACCGAATAGGCGAGGCGGCGGTGCAACCCCCAGCGCTTGACGGCGGCCGAGAGAAGAAAGCCGCCGAGAAACAGGAAGACGAGGGGATTGGCGTAAGGGGCCGCGCTCGTGGAAATGTCGCCGACCCCAATCAGCGGCAGGACAGCGAGGGGCATGAGGGCCGTCACGCCGATCGGAACGGGTTCGGTCGACCACCAGATCGCCATCAGCAGCGCCAGGCCGAGGGTATGCCAGCCTTGGGTCGAGAGGCCGGAAGGCGGCGGGACGATCAGGGTGAGGATGAGGATCGCAGCGCCGGCGAGAAGTCCGACGAGGGCCGGCCGGCTCAGCAGGCTGGTGTCGGCAGCATGGATCGGAGGGCGCGGTTCCTCTCCCATCGGCCGGCTCAGCCCTCTGGCGGGCGCAACAACAGCACCGGTGTCTCGGCACCGGCCGGCAGTTCGGGCGCATGCGGCGGGCGCACGACCAGGCAGTCGGACCGCGCGAAGATTTTCATCATCGACGAATCCTGCTTGCCGTAGCTCTCGGCCAAGAGGCCGCCATCGGCATCGCGCGACAGCCGTGCCCGCAGATAGTCCTGGCGCTTGTCATTGGCCGGCAAGGCGGTCGCGGTTCGGGCAACGGCCAGACGCGAGACAGCAGGGCGGCCGGACAGCCGGGCGAGCAGCGGCTCGAGGAAGAGCAGACCGCAAACCATCGACGAGACCGGATTGCCGGGCAGGCCCAGCACATGCATGCCGTCGAGGTCCCCGACCATCAGCGGCTTGCCCGGCCGCATGGCGATCTTCCAGAAATCAAGGCGCATTCCGGCCGCGAGAAGCGTCGACTGCACGAGGTCATGGTCGCCGACGGATGCGCCGCCCAGGGTCACGAGGACATCGGCGCGGGCAGCGCGGGCCCTCTCGATCGCTGCGGTGATCAGGTCGCGATTGTCGGGCACTATGCCCAGATCGATCACCTCTGCGCCGGCCTGGCGCGCCAGCGTGCCGATGCCGAAGGTGTTGGAGCCGATGATCTGGTGAGGACCGGGCGGGGTGCCGGGCGGCACCAGTTCGTCGCCGGTCGACAAGATGGCCACGCGCGGCCGGGCGAAGACCTCGACGCTTGCATGGTTCATCGCGGCAATCAGCATGAGGCGGCTGAAATCCAGCCGCGTCCCGGCCGTAAGTACCGCCTCGCCTTCGGCGAAATCCTGTCCGCGCGGCCGGATGTGGCGTCCTTGCGTCACCGCGAAGGTGGTGCGGATAGCGTGATCCTCCAGCTTTTCGGCATCTTCCTGGATCAGCACGGTATCGGCGCCGGCGGGTACCGGCGCGCCGGTGAAGATGCGCACCGTCTCGCCTGGACCAACCATTCCGGCAAAGCCGTGGCCGGCGGCCGACGTCCCGATCACCTTAAGGATGGCACCGGGCTGCGACGCGTCGGCGGCGCGCAGCGCATAGCCGTCCATGGCGGAGGCGTCGAACGGCGGCTGCGTCAGTCGCGCCTGGATGTCGGCGGCGAGAACCCTTCCATCGGCCTCGTCGAGCGTGAGGCTCTCGCGTCGGGCGACCGGCACCGCCGTCTTGAGCAGGGTCTCCTGGGCATCTTCGACCGCGAGCAGCGCCATTCAACGGGCCTCCGGGTGGCGAAAGGTTCCCGACTTGCCGCCGGTCTTTTCAAGGAGCCTGATACCGCCGATCTCCATCGCCTTGTCGGCCGCCTTGGCCATGTCGTAGATGGTCAGGCAGGCGATGGAAACGGCGGTGAGGGCCTCCATTTCGACGCCGGTCTTGCCGCTCAGCTTGGCTGTGGCGGTGACGCGCAGGCCGGGAAGCGCCAGATCGTCCTCGATGTCGACCGTGACCTTGGTCAGCATCAAAGGATGGCAGAGCGGGATGAGGTTCGAGGTCTGCTTGGCCGCCATGATGCCGGCGATCCGGGCCGTGGCGATCACGTCGCCCTTCCTGGCATTGCCGGAGCGGATCAGTTCCAGGGTGGCGGCCGCCATCCTGACGTGACCCTCGGCGGTGGCGCTGCGCGCGGTCTCGGCCTTGTCGCCGACATCGACCATATGCGCCTCGCCCGCGGCGTTGATATGGGTGAGGGTGCTCATCACGCGACCTGTGCCGGAGGTTGTCCGGTCAAAAGGAACCGGGTTGCGGCGGCGACATCTTGCTGGCGCATCAGGCTTTCGCCGACGAGGAAAGTGGTGATGCCGCAGGCTTCAAGGCGCTTGCAGTCGTCAAAGGCGAATATGCCGCTCTCGCCGACCAGCAGACGGTCTGACGGGACCATGGGAGCCAGGCGTTCGCTGACCGAGAGGTTGACCTCAAAGGTGCGCAAATTTCGGTTGTTGATGCCGATCATCGGCGAGGCAAGCTTGACGGCCCGTTCGAGCTCCTCCTCGTCATGCACTTCGATCAGTACGTCCATACCGAGGCCGAAGGCCTCGTCCTCGAGGCGCCTTGCCTCGTCGTCTGAAAGCGAGGCCATGATCAACAGGATGCAGTCGGCGCCGAAGGCGCGCGCCTCGTGCACCTGGTAGGTGTCGAACATGAAATCCTTGCGCAGCGCCGGAAGGGCGCATGCGGCGCGGGCCTGAACCAGATAGTCGAGCGAACCCTCGAAGCTCGGTCCGTCGGTCAGCACGGAAAGGCAGGCAGCACCGCCCGCCTGATAGGCGGCCGCCAGTGCCGGCGGATCGAAATCAGGACGGATCAGGCCCTTGGACGGGCTTGCCTTCTTGATCTCGGCGATGAGGCCGAATTCCCCTGCGCTGCGGCAATCCGACAGAGCACGCAGAAAGCCGCGCGGGGCAGGCTGTTCGGCGGCGCGTGCTTTCAGATCGGCCAGCGACCGGGCGGCCTTGGCAGCGGCGATCTCTTCGCGCTTGTAGATTTCGATACGCTTGAGGATGTCCGCCATGGCTGTGTCTCAGTCCCGTGGTGCCTGGTTGGAAACGGCGATCAGTGTGTCGAGCGCCCGGGCGGCAGAGCCGCTGTCGATGGAATGGCTGGCCAGCTCCATGCCTTCGCGGACACTGTCAGCCTTGCCGGCGACGATAAGTGCGGCGGCGGCATTGCAGAGCGACACGTCGCGGTAGGGGTTGCGGGCGCCTGAAAGGACGTCGCGCAAGGCAGCCGCATTGACCTCGCCATCGCCGCCCCGGATCGCATCGAGTGATACGGTCGGCACGCCGAAATCCTCCGGTGTCAGCTCGAAGGTGGTGATCTCACCGTCCTTCAGCGCAGCGACCTGCGTCGGGCCGGTGGTGGTAATCTCGTCGAGTCCGCTGCCATGGACGACCCAGGCGCTTTCGAGGCCGAGGTCGCGCAGCGCTTCGGCGCCCGGCAGCAGCCATTCGGGCGAGTAGACGCCGAACAGCTGGCGGGTGACGCTGGCGGGGCTCGTCAACGGGCCGACGATGTTGAAGATGGTGCGGGTGCCGAGTTCGACCCGGGCCGGGCCGACATGGCGCATGGCGGGATGATGGAGCTGGGCGAACATGAAACCGATGCCCGCTTCGCGAATGCAGCGCGCAATGGTATCCGGATCGATGTCGAGACGGACACCCAAGGCCGACAGGCTGTCGGCGGCGCCCGACTTGGAGCTCAGGGCGCGGTTGCCGTGCTTGGCGACCGGTACGCCGGCGCCGGCGACGATCAGCGCGGCGAGCGTCGAGATGTTGTAGGTGTTGGTGCCGTCACCGCCGGTGCCGACGATGTCGATGGCACCGGCCGGCGCGTCCACCTTGACCATCTTGGAGCGCATGACGGAGACTGCGCCGGCGATTTCGTCGACGGTCTCACCGCGCACCCTGAGCGCCATCAGGAAACCGCCGATCTGGGCCATGCTGGCTTCGCCCGACATCAGCACTTCGAAGGCACCGCTCGCCTCCTCGCGGGTGAGGACCTGACGCGTGGCGACCTTGGCGATGTATGGCTTCAGACCGGACATGTTTCTGGCTCTCCCGTCCTTAGCGTACCATGGCCTGTTCGGCGAGCTGCTGGTTGATCGTCACGCCATAATCGTCCTGCAGGCGATTGACCATCTGGTCGAGAATGTCGTCACCGGCAGCATTGGCGATCTCGGAGATCTGGGCGTCCTCGTTTCCGAGCGCATCGGTCGCCGGCTGGTCCTTCACATCCGTCACCTTGAGCAGGATCTGGGTCTCCGGGTCAGCGCCGGGTGCGCTGGCGACCATGCCGACCGCGCCGCCGAAGGCAGCGGTCACGGCAGCCGGACCGAGCACCGCGTCCTCCGTCTGGCGGCGGATGCCGACCTTGGTCTCGACGGCGATTCCCAGTTCTGCAGCGATCGCTTCCAGCGTCTCACCCTCAGCCGCCCGCACCTTGAGGCTCTCGGCCTTGGCGCCCAGGGCGATCTTCTGTTGCTCAGCCGTCCAGTCGGCCATGGCCTTTTCCCGGACCTCGTCGAGGGTGCGATCACGCTCGGCGACGATGTCCTTTACTTCCAGCCAGATAAAGCCGTCATTGCCGATATTGACCGGCAGAGCCTCGACGCCGACGTCGGTCTGGAAGACTTCGGCCAGCAGGGCGGCGCGCTCCGGCAGGTCCGGCACGTCCGCCTCGGCTTCGTCCTTGCCGTTGCGGTCCGACGCTTTGACGGTGACCGGCTTCAGGTTGAGCTGGGTTGCCGCTTCTTCGAGCGTCGATCCACCAGCCCGCAAGTCCTCGAACTGGTCATGGACGGTGGCAATGTCTTCCACTGCCGCCGCTTCCGCCAGCGCTTCGCGGATTTCCTCCCTGACGTCGTCAAGGGTGCGGGTCCGGCCTTCGTTGATGTTGGTTATGCGCAGGATGACGGGGCCGAGCGCGCCGTCGACGACATCGGTCGTCGCACCTTCTGCGGTGACGGCGAAGGCGGCGTCCGCCAGCACGGGATCGGGAAGCTTCTCGCGCGAGAACTCGCCGAGCAGCACATCGCTTGCGGTCTTGCCCTGGTCGGACACCAGTTGGTCGAAGCTCATGCCTGACTTGAGTTCGGCCGAGGCCGCCTCGGCCATCTCGCGGGTTTCAAAGCTCAACTGCTCGATCGTCCGGGTGCCGGCAATCTCGTAGGTCTTCTTGCGGGCCTCATAGTCCTGACGGATCGCCTCGTCGGAAATCGCCGCCTTGTCAGCGATGTCGGAGGGCTCGAGCTTCACATAGGAAAAGCTGCGATATTCCGGCGCGCGGTAGCGGGCCTTGACCGTCTCGAACCATGCGGCAAGTGTCGTCTCGTCGGGTGCCTTGATCGGGTCGATATTGGCGTTGGTCAGCAGAAGATAGCTGACGTCGCGGGTCTGGTTGCGATAGGCCTTGAGTGCGTCGACCAGAGTCTTGGGCGCGACAAATCCATCCGACGTCGCCTCGACGATCTGGCTTCGGATCGCCACCTTGGAGCGTTCGAGAATATAGTCGTCTTCACGCAGACCGGCATTGCGAAGACGGGTGGTGAAGAGATTGCGGTCGAACTGGCCGGTGTCGGTCTTGAAGGCCGGGTCTTCGGCGATGAGCTGGGCCAGGCGATCCTTGGACAAGCCGAGATTCATGTCCTGCGAAAGCTGGTCCAGTGCCGCGCCGGCGGCAAGCTGAGCATAGACCTGGCTCGGTACACCAAAGGCTTTCGCCTGTTCCGTGGTGAGCTGCGTGCCGAAGCGGCGGCCGAGTTCGGCAAGCTGGCGCTGGTAGGCGAGGCTGAACTCGCTTGCGGAAACCTTCTGGTCGCCGACGCTGATCACCGTATCCGTTGCCGTGTTGAAGAGCGACGCGGAAATGCCCCAGATCCCGAAGGACGCGACCAACAGGAGCATCAGCATTTTCGCGACCAGAGTACGGGCGCCTTTTCTCAGAACTTCCAGCATCGGAACTCAATCACCTTATTTCAGCTCTTCGCAGACGGCGAAGCGGTTGATGTTCCTTAGAACAAACCGTGGCGGAAATGAAGGCATGTTCGGCGAAAAGGCGCTGCCTGATGCGGCGGTGGTGCGCGGTGCCCGAACCAATCGGTTTGGCGCGTGGCAGTGACCAGGCACGACCCGGGCGGGTTGGGATATTTCACATTGGTGCAATAGCATCGGGATCAATATCGGGTACAACAAAACCGTGGTTACGTTCAGGTGGTGGAAAATGCGGGGTGGGAATGGCAGCGATGGATAGCGCCACGGGCGAGGTGAACCCGGTCATCAAGGGACTTACCAGCATCGAAGCAGCGCATGGGCTGGAAAAATTCGGCGAAAATCGTCTGCCGGTCCCCGGCAGTCCGTCCTTTCTCAAGGTCCTTGCGCTGCAATTCCTCAGTCCGCTGATCTACATCCTGATGGCGTCCGCGGCCCTGTCGATGCTGATCAGTGAAGTCACCGACGCAATCTTCATCGCCGTCGTGCTGATGGTCAACGGGATCGTCGGGGCGATCCAGGAATATTCGGCAGGCAAGTCGGCCGAGGCGCTGCGTGCACTGGAACAGCCGCATGCAACGGTCATTCGCGACGGTCAGCGCCAGGTCATCGATGCGGCGGTTCTGGTGCCGGACGATCTCGTCATGCTCGAATCCGGCGAGCGTGTCCCGGCCGATATCCGTCTGGTCGACGCCAACGGACTGCAATGCGACGAGGCCGCCCATACCGGCGAATCGCGGGCGGTGGCGAAGGAGGAGGGAGATACGGTCTATGCCGGCACGATCGTGACGCGTGGCCGGGCCCGGGGCCTGGTGTTTGCCACCGGCCGCCAGACGGAACTCGGCCGGATCGCCGGCGCCATCCAGGAGCGCTCCACCGCCAAGCCGCCGCTGATGATCCGCATGGAGGACTTCACCCGGCTGATCGCGGTCGCGGTCGGGGTGGCCATCGTTTTCCTTATTGCGGTCGGCCTATGGCGCCAGATGGCGCTCGGCGAATTGCTCACCATGTCGATCGGGCTTGCCGTCAGCGCCATTCCGGAGGGCCTGCCGATCGCGATTACCGTGGCGCTCGCCATCAGCATGCGCCGCATGTCCAAGGTCAATGTGGTGGTGCGCAATCTGCCGGCGGTCGAATCGCTCGGCTCCTGCACGATGATCGCCACCGACAAGACCGGTACGCTGACGCTCAACGAACTGACGGTCACCGATATTCGACTGCCCGATGAGAGCCATTGGCTGTTCGACACCGGTGTCGATCCGACGGCCGGCGGCATCAGGAACCATGACGGCGAACGCGATCATCCAAGCCTTTCGGTCCAGCGCCTGCTGCGGGCGGCGACCCTGCCGAACGAGGGTGAACTCGGCCGTACCGACGGCGGCGGTTTCGATCCGATGGGGGACACGGTCGATGTCGCGCTCCTGGCCGCGGCGCACAAGGGCGGGCTGAGCAAAAGCGAACTGATGGAGAAATACCGGCTGGCAAAGCTCATTCCCTACGAGCCGGAACTGAAATATGCCGCCTCCTTCCATCTGGACGAGGAGCATCTCCACATCTTCGTCAAGGGTGCGCCGGAAATGCTGGCGACCATGTGCGGCACGATGCAGGTCGGCGAGCGCGCCGTACCGATCGATCACGACCTCTTGCATCGGCAAATGGACGCGATGGCACGCAAGGGGCTCAGAGTCCTGGCCTTCGCCGAGGGGCGCATGGCGCATTCGGGCAACGGCGACTATGGCGACCACATGCTGATCGACCTGAGTTTTCTCGGTTTCGCCGGAATGCAGGATCCGATCCGGCCCGAAGTGCCGGCCGCGCTCGACGCTTGCCGCACGGCCGGCATCGAAGTGGTGGTAATCACCGGCGACGATCCCCGCACTGCAACGGCGATCGCCAGCGAAGCCGGGCTCGCCTTCGCGCCCGAGGACGTCGCGACCGGCGCGGAGGTTGCCGCCGCGATCGCGACAGGCGAACAGGCGCTCGACGCGCTGACCCGGCATGTGCGGGTGTTTGCCCGGGTAAAGCCGGATCACAAGCTCGCCATCGTTCGCTCGCTGGCGCGCAACGGTCATTATGTGGCGGTGACCGGTGACGGGGTGAACGATGCGCCGGCGTTGAAGCATGCGCATGTCGGGGTGGCAATGGGCAGGGCCGGCACGGATGTGGCCAAGGAGAGCGCCGACATCATCCTGACCGACGACAATTTTGCCTCGATCGTCGCGGGCATCCGCGAGGGCCGCGTCGCCTACAGCAATATCCGCAAGGTCGTCTTCATGCAGGTGTCGACCGGTGCGGCCGAGGTGCTGGTCTTCCTCCTCGCCATGATCCTCGGCACGCCGATGCCGCTCACCGCGGTGCAATTGCTCTGGCTGAACCTGGTAACCAATGGCGTGCAGGACATCGCCCTGGTGACCGAGCCGGCGGAGGGAGACGAATTGACGCGGCCGGTGCGCAGGCCGGAGGAATCGCTGTTCGATCCGCTGATGATCCGGCGCATCGTGGTCGCGACCCTGCTGATGGGTGTCGGCGGTTTTGCCCTATTCTACTGGCTGATCTCGACCGGTGTCAGCGAATTTACCGCGCGCAACCTGCTGCTGGTGCTGTTCGTGCTGTTCGAGAACTTCCAGTGCATCAACAGCCGCTCCGAGCGGCGGTCGGTGTTCCGCCAATCGCTCGCCTCCAATCCATTCCTCCTGGTGGGAATCATCGGTTCCCAGGCTCTGCATCTCGGCGCGATGTATGTGCCCGGCCTGAACGATCTCCTCGGGATCACCCCGATCGCGCTTGAGGAATGGCTGCTGCTGGCGGCGCTGGCCTCGGTCCTGCTTTTGGTGAGCGAGGTCGAGAAGATCGTCTACCGCCGACAACTTCTGGCGCAACCTTGAGCCGTGGGCCGATCGCTGTCATCGAACGGGGAATAGAAAAAGGCCGGCGGAACATGTCCGCCGGCCTTTCCTGTCTTGCGGGCCTTGTCGCGCCTAGCGCTGCGAGACCGGCTTGTAATCGCGCTGCGGTTCGCCGGTATAGAGCTGGCGCGGACGGCCGATGCGCTGCTGCGGATCCTCGATCATCTCGTTCCACTGGGCGATCCAGCCGACGGTGCGGGCGAGCGCGAAGAGAACGGTGAACATGGTCGTGGGGAAGCCGAGCGCGCGCAGCGTGATGCCCGAATAGAAGTCGACGTTCGGGTACAGCTTCTTTTCCTTGAAATAGGGGTCGCTGAGCGCGATCTTTTCAAGCTCGAGCGCCACCTGCATCAGCGGATCGTCCGAATGGCCGGTCGCTTCCAGCACTTCGTACATGGTCTTCTGCATGATCTTGGCGCGCGGGTCGTAGTTCTTGTAGACGCGGTGGCCAAAGCCCATCAGGCGGAATGGATCATTCTTGTCCTTGGCGCGGGCGATGTATTCCGGAATACGGTCGACGGTGCCGATTTCCTGCAGCATGTTGAGGGCCGCTTCGTTGGCGCCGCCATGGGCCGGGCCCCAGAGGCAGGCGATGCCGGCCGCGATGCAGGCAAACGGATTGGCGCCCGAGGAGCCGGCGAGACGCACGGTCGAGGTTGAAGCATTCTGCTCATGGTCGGCATGCAGGATGAAGATGCGGTCCATGGCGCGCGCCAGAACCGGGTTCACCTTGTATTCGTCGCAGGGAACCGCGAAGCACATGCGCAGGAAGTTTGCGGCGTAGTCGAGATCGTTCTTCGGGTAAACGAAGGGCTGGCCGATATGGTACTTGTAGGCCATGGCGGCGATCGTCGGCATCTTGGCGATCATCCGCAGAGACGCGACCATGCGCTGGTGCGGATCGGTGATGTCGGTCGAGTCGTGGTAGAAGGCCGAGAGCGCGCCAACCGTGCCGACCATGACCGCCATCGGATGGGCGTCGCGGCGGAAGCCGGTGAAGAACTTGTTCATCTGCTCGTGCACCATGGTGTGGTGCGTGACGCGATAGTCGAAGTCCTTCTTCTGCGCGGCGGTCGGCAGTTCGCCATAGAGCAGCAGGTAGCAGACCTCAAGGAAGTCGCCCTTCTCGGCAAGCTGCTCGATCGGATAGCCGCGGTGCAGCAGAACACCTTCGTCGCCGTCGATATAGGTGATCTTGGATTCGCAGGACGCCGTGGAGGTGAAGCCCGGGTCATAGGTAAATGCGCCGGTGTGTTTGTACAGGGTGCCGATGTCGATGACCTCAGGGCCGATCGTGCCGGCCTTGACGGTCAGCTCGACCGTCTTTTCCCCGAGATTCAAAGAAGCGCTTTTGTCCGTCATGCTAATCCTCCGGAATTGGCGGTTAGGCGTCCGAAAGGGCGCCTGGGGTTAAGCGTAGGGATGTAGCTATATGATACGGGCGTTAATGCCAAGCTAGCCAAAGGGCAAATTGTGCATTGCAAAAGCGATTATACTGTAAAATCAATTAACCTAAATCGATTGATGAATTTTGGCGGGAGACAGCTTCCCCGTGCACGCATGGCTTGCTAGCCTGCCGCTTGGCGTGTCGACCTGGGATTTCGGCGGATTTGTCGCCGCAGGTGCGGGCGGGGAGCGGGACGTGGCGGTTGTCACCGATCGGGGAACCGGCGTAAGCGAAGTTGGCGGCGCTGGGCCTCCGGCTCCGGTCGCGCGCGCGCCGCTTGCGCCGGCTGATCGACGCCGACAGGGCACGGCTTCGGTTGTTCCGCGCATCCGCGAAAGGGTCGTTGACGGCGGAAAACGGTTTTGCGCCGCGCTGACCCTCGAGCGGGATCACGGCCATTTCTTCCACTTCGTTCCTGTCCTGCTGGGCGCCGGTGCGGTTCTGTGGTTCTCCCTCGGGCGGCCGCCCTCCACCATGGCCCTGGTCATCCTGTCGGCCGTCGTCGCTGGCGCCGGTCGGCTTGCATCCATTCGCAACCCACAAGGTGCTCGCTTGCTCGCTGCCGCTGCGCTGGTATTTGCCGGCATGCTGCTGGCCGATTTGGAGACGCGGCGGGCGGCGACCACGATCCTCGACAGCGGTGTCACGACGCTGGTGACGGGTGTGGTCGAGCGGCGTGAGGCCGGCCCGAGAGGGGAATGGCGATATCTGGTGCGGGTGACGTCCACCGCCGAACCACGGCTGAAGCGTCCGCCGGAGCGTGTCTCGCTGCTGGCGAAAGCCAGCCGGCAGGCGGCGGCTCTCGGAGAAACGCTGACTGGGCGGGCACGCCTGTCGCCGCCCTCCGGGCCGGCGCTGCCGGGGCTCAATGACTTTGCCTTCTCGAGCTATTTCAACGGCGTCGGCGCCGTCGGGTTTTTTCTCGGTTCGCCGCGCCTCCAGGGCGTGGAAAAGGCGCGCGACGGCGAGAACGCCTGGGCGGCGGGCGAGCGAGTGCTTTTTTCGCTGCGCGACGGAATATCGACACGCATCCGCGCGGTGATCGGCGGCGATCCCGGCGCCTTTGCCGCCTCGATCGTCACCGGCGAGCGGCGCGCCATGTCGCGGGAAGCCACCGAAGCGCTTCGCCTTTCGGGGCTCGCCCACATCACGGCCATTTCGGGCCTCAACATGGCGCTGGCCTCGGGGATCTTCTTCGTCGGTCTGCGCATGGCGCTCAGCCTGCTGCCGGGTCTCGCCCAGGCCCTTCCGATCAAAAAGATCGCGGCGGGCGGTGCTCTCGCCGCAGCCTTCGCCTACCTCCTCATCTCCGGCTATCAGGTGTCCGCCGTGCGCGCCTTCCTGATGACCGCGATCATGCTGATCGCGGTGCTGTTCGACCGGCCGGCGATCAGCCTGCGCAATCTGTGCCTTGCTGCGATCGTCATCATCGCGCTGACGCCCTCGGCGGTGATGGGGCCGAGCTTTCAGATGTCGTTTGCGGCGACCGCGGCCCTGATCGCCGGTTATGCGACATGGCGCGGCCGGCCGCGCCCAAGCGGGCTCAAGTTCTCTTTCCCTGGTGCCGGGTTGCTGGGCTTAGGCGCCAAGCTGGTCGGCGGCACGTTTCTCACCTCGCTCATCGGCGGGTTGTCGACCGCCATTTTCGCCATCGCCCATTTCCACCGCATGGCGCCGCATGGTCTGGAGGCCAATCTCGCGGCGATGCCGATCATCTCGATGATGGTCATGCCGGCCGGCCTTGTCGCCATGCTGCTGATGCCTTTTGGCCTCGATTGGCCGTTTCTAGCGATCATGGGCCTGGGGCTGGAATGGGTGCTGGTCATCGCGCATGCGGTTGCCGGCTGGGACGAGCCGATCGGCTTTGCCCGCATGCCCGCCTGGTTCCTGCCGATGGCATCGCTCGGCCTGCTGCTGCTGACCCTGCTGCGGACCAGACTGCGGCATGCCGGCAGCGCCGTGCTGGTGGTCGTCGTGGCGATCCTCGTCCTGCGCGCCGCACCGCCGGCGCCCGACATCCTGATAGCGGAAGACGGCCGGCTGGTCGGTCTGCTTGGGTCGCAAGAGAGCGTCGCGACGAATCGCGCCAGACCGCCGCGTTTCATCTTCGAGCAATGGCAGGCGGCACTCGGGTTCGATCAGCATCTCGGACCACAGGATGTCCAGACGGCAGCGACCGGGCCGCCCCGGAAGACGCCGCAGTCAACCGCATCCACCGTGCCCGCCGACGCGTCGCCCCCCGGCGAGAAAGGTCGATCGCCGGGTGCCGGGCCGAGGCGGCAATGGACGGAACCGGAGATCCTGGCAGCCCGCACGCGGATGCGTGAGGCCGCGAGCGCCAGCGGGCAGGGGCGGTTTCAGTGCGCGCCGAAACTCTGGTGCGTGGCACGGGTCCGCGGCGGGTGGACAATCGCCACGGTGGACGAGCCGGCCTTTATCGGCGGTGCCTGCGACGTGGCCGACATCGTAATATCGGCCCGACGGGTGGCGTTTGTGTCCTGCCGGTCGGGTGCCCGCCTGTTCACCGCCGAAACATTGCGTCGCAGCGGCGCCATCGAAATCCGTCTTGGCCGACGCGATACCGGCGAAATGGCGCTTGCCACATCCTTCACGGGCCCGGCGCGCGCCTGGTCGATCCATCGCCGCTACGACTGGCGCAGCGGCAGCTTTCTCACCGAATCCGCGCAGGAAGCCGCGGGTCCGGCGATCGTGGAGCCGGAGATCTCCGCCCGGGCGGAGATCTCCTCCTTCAATGATAGCGGCGAATGAGGCCGACCAGTTTGCCCTGGATCTTCACCCGGTCCGGGCCGAAGATGCGGGTCTCGTAGGCCGGATTGGCGGCCTCCAGTGCAATTGACGCGCCGCGGCGGCGGAAGCGCTTCAGGGTTGCCTCCTCGTCATCGACAAGGGCGACGATGATGTCGCCCGGATTGGCGTTGGAGGCGTTGCGGATGATGACCGTGTCGCCGTCGAGGATACCGGCCTCGATCATCGAATCACCCTTGACCTCGAGCGCGTAATGCTCGCCGGCCCCCAGCATCTCTGCCGGAACCGTGATGTCGTGGGTGTTGTTCTGGATCGCCGAGATCGGCACGCCTGCCGCGATGCGGCCCATGACCGGTACACTGACCGAATTCGAGGCCTCCTCGACGGCTTTTGGTGCAACGGCCGGCGACTTGCCGAGGCTGCCTTCGATGACACTCGGCGAAAAGCCGCGGCGCGGCTGCAGGCTGGACGTATAGGCTTCCGGAAGCTTGATCACTTCGAGCGCCCGGGCGCGGTTCGGCAGGCGCCGGATGAAGCCGCGCTCTTCGAGCGCGGTGATCAGCCGATGGATGCCCGACTTGGAGGCGAGGTCGAGCGCATCCTTCATTTCGTCGAAGGAGGGCGGGACGCCCGATTCCTTCATCCGCTCGTGGATGAACAGAAGCAGTTCCTGTTGCTTGCGCGTCAGCATGTTGCGGTGCCCCAATTGGTGAAACAAATACGGAACATACACTATATGTTCCATTTGTGTTCCGCAAGTGCCTAAGATTCCATGAAGTGTGCAGTGCGAAATGAAAATCTTTGCAAAACGGCCCGGATGAGACGCGGCCAGGGTGGTCCTTCGGGCCGCGACGGACATCCGCCTTCCGCCGCCAGCTTGCCAATCCGGATCAAATGGCGCAAATCTCCACGCGATCACGCCCGCCGACAAGAGGTGTCGAATGTCCGAACTGAACAAGCCGCGGGGTCTCGACCACCTCGTCCTTCCCGTCCAATCGCTCGAGGCGGCACGCGACCGCCTGACGGCGCTCGGCTTTACCGTCGCGCCCGATGCGCGCCATCCGTTCGGCACGGAAAATGCGTGTGTCTTCTTCGCCGACGACACCTATCTCGAGCCGCTGGCGATCGCCAGCCGTGAGGAGTGCGAGGCGTCGGCCAAGACCGGCAATGTCTTCGTGGCGCGCGACCAGGCGTTCCGCTTCCGCAACGGCCCGGAAGGGTTGTCGGCGATCGTCGTGAAGGCCGACGATGCGGAGGCCGATCACCGGCGGTTTGTCGCGGAGGGCTGTTCCGGCGGTCCGTTGCTGGACTTTGAACGCATGTTCAAGATGGCGGACGGATCGGAGGTCCTGGGCGGTTTCAAACTGGCCTTTGCCGCCGACCTGCGCGCGCCCGACTTCTTCCTGTTCGCCTGCGAGCGGATCAATTCGCTGCCCGCCGATCGCGGCGCGCTGGCGCGACACGAAAACGGCGCGCTCGGCTTGTCCATGGTCGTGCTGGGCGAGGATAATCCGAGCGATTTCCAGTACCTGCTGGAAGACGTGTTCGAGCAGCGCGCGGTCGAGGCGCATTCCTTCGGGCTGTCGCTGCAATCGGCCAATGTCGCGGTCGAGGTGCTGACGCCCGCCGGGCTTTCGGGCTATTTCGGCGTCGACACCGAGAATGCCGGACGCGGGCTCAAGGGCCGGCTGATTGTCGTCAAGGTTGCCGATATCGGCGTGACAGAGCGGCTGCTCGCTGGTAAGGGCATCGCATTCAGCCGCCACGGCGCGCGCCTGATCGTTCCGCACGAAGCGGGGCAGGGCGTGCCCTTCGTATTCGAGGAAGTTCGATGAGCAATCCGACAAATTCCGAAGTCGTCGTCGGCGAAGGCGCCGCCAAGGTCGTCTTCTCCAATTCCAAGCGCTTTTCGCTGATCGCCGGCCCGTGCCAGATGGAAAGCCGCGACCATGCCTTCATGATTGCCGGCAAGCTTTCCGAGCTCTGCCGCGAACTGGGCCTTGGCCTCGTCTACAAGTCATCCTATGACAAGGCCAACCGCACCTCGCTTTCCGCCGAGCGCGGCATCGGGCTGGAAAAGGCAATGGAGGTCTTCGCCGATCTCAAGAAGGAATACGGCTTCCCGGTGCTGACCGACGTGCACACGGAAGAGCACTGCCGGCTCGTCGCCCCGACCGTCGACATCCTGCAGATCCCGGCCTTCCTCTGCCGCCAGACCGATCTTCTGGTGGCCGCGGCCCAGACCGGCCGCGTGATCAATGTCAAGAAGGGCCAGTTCCTCGCGCCCTGGGACATGAAGAACGTGCTGAACAAGCTCAATGCCAGCGGCAACCCGAACGTGCTCCTGTGCGAGCGCGGCGCGTCGTTCGGCTATAACACGCTGATATCCGACATGCGTTCACTGCCGATCATGGCGGCCATGGGCGCGCCGGTCATCTTCGACGCCACCCATTCGGTGCAGCAGCCGGGCGGCCAGGGTGGCTCCTCTGGCGGCCAGCGCGAATTCGTCGAGACACTGGCCCGCGCCGCAGTCGCCGTCGGTGTGGCCGGCCTGTTCATCGAGACCCACCAGGATCCGGACAATGCGCCGTCCGACGGTCCGAACATGATCGACCTGAAGGACCTGCCGCGCCTGCTGGAAAAACTGTTGGCCTTCGACGCGGTCGCCAAGGCTGCCTGATCATCATCCAGTTCCTGTCTTCTGTATTCGACGCCGGCCCTCGGGCCGGTGTTTTGCGTCGGAGCGATCATCCGCTATCGCCTTTTGGCTACTGTCATGTCGCTGCCATTGTATTTTCCGCATCATCGATTAAGACAGGCCATCCTCAATCCCACCCACCAGCAGGGAGGCTTCCATGACTGCCATCACCGACATTATCGGCCGCGAAATTCTCGACAGCCGCGGCAATCCGACCATCGAGGTCGATGTCTATCTCGAAGACGGCAGCATGGGCCGCGCGGCCGTTCCGTCGGGTGCGTCGACCGGCGCGCACGAAGCCGTCGAACTGCGCGACGGCGGCAGCCGCTACCTCGGCAAGGGCGTCGAAAAGGCCGTCGAGGCCGTCAACACGGAGATCTTCGACGCGATCGGTGGTCTCGAAGCCGAAAACCAGATCCAGATCGACAACCTGATGATCGAACTGGACGGCACGGCCAACAAGTCGCGCCTCGGCGCCAATGCCATCCTCGGCGTCTCGCTCGCCGTCGCCAAGGCCGCTGCCGAAGCCACCGGTCTGCCGCTCTATCGCTATATCGGCGGTCCCAACGCCCATGTGCTCCCGGTTCCGATGATGAACATCATCAATGGCGGCGCGCATGCCGACAATCCGATCGACTTCCAGGAATTCATGATCATGCCGGTCGGCGCGGAAACCATGCGCGACGCTGTCCGTATGGGCTCGGAAGTCTTCCATACGCTGAAGAAGGAACTGGCGGCCCAGGGCCACAACACCAATGTCGGCGACGAAGGCGGCTTTGCGCCGAACCTCAGGAGCGCGACGGAAGCCCTCGATTTCATCATGAAGTCGATCGAAAAGGCTGGCTATATGCCCGGGGAAGACATCTATCTGGCGCTCGACCCTGCTTCCACGGAGTTCTTCAAGGACGGCAAATATAACCTGGAGGGCGAGGGCCGCGTGCTCGACAGCGCGGAAATGGCTGCCTACTATGCCGAACTGGCCGCTAAATATCCGATCATCTCGATCGAGGACGGCATGGCCGAGGACGACTGGGACGGCTGGAAGGCGCTGACCGACAAGATCGGCAATTCGTGCCAGCTGGTCGGCGACGACCTGTTCGTCACCAATTCGGCCCGCCTGCGCGACGGCATCAAGATGGGCGTCGCCAACTCGATTCTTGTCAAGGTCAACCAGATCGGCTCGCTGACGGAAACGCTCGACGCGGTCGAAACGGCGCACAAGGCAGGCTACACGGCCGTCATGTCGCATCGTTCGGGCGAAACCGAAGACTCGACGATCGCCGACCTTTCGGTCGCCACCAACTGCGGCCAGATCAAGACCGGCTCGCTGTCTCGCTCGGACCGCCTGGCGAAGTACAACCAGCTGATCCGCATCGAGGAAATGCTGGGCCCTCAGGCCCGCTACGCCGGCACCTCGATCCTGCGCGCCTGATCACCTCAGCCAGCTTGCAACAAGGCCGCGTCCCGACGAGGGGCGCGGCTTTTTCTTTGCACCGGTCGTTACGGTCAACGATCGGTTAAGCTCTCGTCGATATTTTGAAACCATAGTTTTGCGTTTCAGGGCACCAGCGGCATGTGGACCAGGCACCATAAGAAGAAAAAGATCGGTCGTCTCGTCCTTCCCTCTGTCACCATCGCCTTTCTCTCCTATTTCGGCTATCATTCCATCCATGGCGACTACGGCTTGCGCGCCGGCCAGGAATTCGAGCGGCAGCGTATCGTCCGCAGTGCCGAACTGGCCGAGCTGGTTGCGCATCGCCAGCAGTTGGAGCGGCAGGTCGAATTGCTCAGCGACGGCTCGCTCGAGCGAGACATGATGGATGAGAAGGCGCGATATCAACTCAACATGTCGCGGCCGGACGAGATTGTCATTTTTGACGTCTACCTCGATTAACTGAAATCCGGTTAATCGAAAATATCCGTTAAAATTCAGATGCTTCTGCTGAATGTGTGCCATGCATTTATGGCATTGCCGAGCGGGGCGTTCTTGCCTATTCTGCTGCTCAACAAAGATCCGACATAACCCTAGGGAGGGATGAATGGCGCCGCGAACAACCGCGACTGCTACCGGCCGCAAAGCTTCGGCCAAGCCTGCCAAGAAGGATTTCAGCGAAGGGGCGATCGCCGATTTCGATCGCGAAGCCGAGCTCAAGTCCTATCGTGAAATGCTGCTGATCCGGCGTTTCGAGGAAAAGGCCGGCCAGCTCTACGGCATGGGCTTCATCGGCGGCTTCTGTCACCTCTATATCGGCCAGGAGGCTGTCGTTGTCGGCATGCAGATGGCTTTGACGGACGGCGACCAGGTCATCACCGGCTATCGTGACCACGGCCACATGCTGGCCTGCGGCATGAGTGCGCGCGGCGTCATGGCGGAACTCACCGGGCGTCGCGGCGGCTTGTCCAAGGGCAAGGGCGGCTCGATGCACATGTTCTCCAAGGAGAAGAATTTCTACGGCGGCCACGGCATCGTCGGTGCCCAGGTGTCGCTCGGCACGGGTCTGGCCTTCGCCAACCGCTACCGCGACAACGGCCAGATCTCGGTCGCCTATTTCGGCGACGGTGCGGCCAACCAGGGCCAGGTTTACGAGAGCTTCAACATGGCTGAGCTGTGGAAGCTGCCGGTCATCTACGTGATCGAGAACAATCGATACGCCATGGGCACGGCCGTTTCGCGCGCCTCGGCGCAGACGAATTTCGCCCAGCGCGGCATAGCCTTCAACATTCCCGGCCTGCAGGTCGACGGCATGGACGTGCGCGCGGTCAAGGCCGCCGCCGACCAGGCTGCCGAATATTGCCGCTCCGGCAAGGGGCCGGTCATCCTCGAAATGATGACCTACCGCTATCGCGGCCACTCCATGTCCGACCCGGCGAAATACCGTTCCAAGGACGAGGTGCAGAAGATGCGCTCCGAACACGATCCGATCGAGCAGGTGCGCGCGCGCCTGCTGGAAAAGGGCTGGGCGAGCGAGGAAGAGCTGAAGGCAATCGACAAGGATGTCCGCGACATCGTCGCCGACAGTGCGGATTTCGCCCAGGCCGATCCGGAGCCGGATGTATCCGAGCTCTACACCGACATCCTGCTGTAATCGGGGAGGGAACCCATGCCGATCGAAATTTTGATGCCCGCCCTTTCTCCGACGATGGAAGAAGGCACGCTATCCAAGTGGATCAAGAAGGAAGGCGACGCCGTCAAGTCCGGCGACGTGATCGCCGAGATCGAGACGGACAAGGCGACCATGGAAGTGGAAGCCGTCGATGAAGGCGTGCTCGGCAAGCTGCTGATCGCTGCCGGCACCGAAGGTGTGAAGGTCAACACGCCGATCGCCGTTCTGTTGCAGGATGGCGAAAGCGCCGCCGACGTCGGTGCGGCAAAGCCGGCCGAGCCGGCCAAGGCCGATGCCGACACGCCCGCCGCCGCTTCGGGTGCTGCGGGTGGCAAAGCCCGTGAAGCCAAGGACGAGCTTCCGAGCCAGGCCAAGGCACCGGCCGCCCCCAAGGTCGAAGCCGCCGCCGACCCGGACATTCCGGCCGGCACCGAAATGGTGACGATGACGGTGCGCGAGGCGCTGCGCGAAGCCATGGCCGAAGAAATGCGCGCCAATCCCGACGTCTTCATCATGGGTGAGGAAGTCGCCGAATACCAGGGCGCCTACAAGATCACGCAGGGCCTGCTGCAGGAATTCGGTGCGAAGCGCGTCGTCGACACCCCGATCACCGAACACGGCTTTGCCGGCGTCGGCGTCGGTGCGGCGATGGCCGGCCTTCGCCCGATCGTCGAGTTCATGACCTTCAACTTCGCTATGCAGGCGATCGACCAGATCATCAACTCGGCCGCCAAGACGCTCTACATGTCGGGCGGCCAGATGGGTGCGCCGATCGTGTTCCGCGGTCCGAACGGGGCGGCGGCCCGCGTTGGCGCCCAGCACAGCCAGGATTACGCATCCTGGTACAGCCATATCCCCGGCCTCAAGGTCGTCCAGCCCTATACGGCGGCCGACGCCAAGGGCCTGTTGAAGGCGGCGATCCGCGATCCGAACCCGGTCATCTTCTTGGAGAACGAGATCCTCTACGGTCATTCGTTCGAAGTGCCGAAGCTAGACGATTTCGTCCTGCCGATCGGCAAGGCCCGGGTCCACAAGGTCGGCAAGGACGCAACTATCGTGTCCTTCGGCATCGGCATGACCTATGCGGTCAAGGCGGCCGAGGAACTGGCCAAGGACGGCATCGACGTCGAGATCATCGACCTTCGCACCATCCGCCCGATGGACCTGCCGACCGTGATCGAATCGGTGAAGAAAACCGGCCGCCTGGTGACCGTCGAGGAAGGCTATCCGCAGTCGTCCGTCGGCACGGAAATAGCCACCCGCGTCATGCAGCAGGCCTTCGACTATCTCGATGCGCCGATCCTGACGATCGCCGGCAAGGACGTGCCCATGCCTTACGCCGCCAATCTCGAAAAGCTCGCTCTGCCGAATGTCGGCGAAGTGGTCGAGGCGGTCAAAACCGTCTGCTACAAGTAAGGGGTCGGGCTGATGGCGAAATCGTCTGTAAAGCAGATCCTGCCTGTCTCAGGTTCGTGGTTCAGAGTGCTTGGAACGAAAGAAAAACCGCTTCTGGAAAGAATTGTGTTTTGGGCCTTGATCAAGACTGAAGATACAGAGGCGATCGTCGGCGTTCCGCGCGAAGAGATTGGCGTGATCGGTGCCGTCGATGGTTGGCTCGAGGACGTTGCCGGATATATCGAGGTTCCTCCGGAGCAGGTCGATTGGCTGATGGCGCATCCGGAAGAACTTGCGCAGTATGAACTTGTGTGGGCGGAGGATTAATATGCCGATCAATATCACCATGCCGGCGCTCTCTCCCACGATGGAAGAGGGCAATCTGTCCAAGTGGCTGGTCAAGGAAGGCGACAAGGTCAAGTCGGGCGACGTGATCGCCGAGATCGAGACCGACAAGGCGACGATGGAAGTCGAAGCCGTCGATGAGGGCACGGTCGCCAAGCTCATCGTCCCTGCAGGTACGGAAGCGGTCAAGGTCAATGCCCTGATCGCCATTCTGGCGGCTGACGGCGAAGACGTCGCGGCCGCTGCAGCCGGCGGTGGTTCTGCCGCACCGGCCAAGGCCGAATCCGTTCCGGCGAAGGCGGAAGCCGCGCCTGCCGCTTCTCAACCGCTCACCGACAAGGCACCGGCGCCTTCGACGCCGGCACCCGTCGCCAAGTCCGGAGAGCGCGTGTTCGCCTCGCCGCTCGCCCGTCGGCTCGCCAAGGAAGCCGGTGTCGAACTGTCTGCCGTATCGGGTTCCGGTCCGCATGGCCGCGTCGTCAAAAGCGACGTCGAGAAGGCCGTTGCCGGCGGTGGCGCCAAGGTTGCTCCGGCGGCTGCGACTGCTGCTGCACCCGCTGCTGCCGCGCCGGCCATGGCCAAGGGCGCGTCGGAAGAAGCCGTGCTCAAGCTGTTCGAGCCGGGTTCCTACGAACTCGTGCCGCATGACGGCATGCGCAAGACCATCGCCAAGCGGCTGGTCGAATCCAAGCAGACCATTCCGCATTTCTACGTCACCGTCGATTGCGAGCTCGACGCGCTGCTGGCGCTGCGCGCCCAGTTGAACGATGCCGCCCCCCGCAAGGACGGTGCGCCGGCTTACAAGCTGTCGGTCAACGACATGATCATCAAGGCGATGGCCATGGCGCTCATGGAAGTGCCGGATGCCAACGTCTCCTGGACCGAGACCAACATGGTCAAGCACAAACATGCCGATGTCGGTGTCGCCGTGTCGATCCCGGGCGGCCTGATCACGCCGATCATTCGGCATGCCGAGCTCAAGACGCTTTCGGCCATCTCCAACGAGATGAAGGACCTGGGCAAGCGCGCCAAGGATCGCAAGCTGAAGCCGGAAGAATACCAGGGCGGCACCACCTCGGTGTCGAACATGGGCATGATGGGCGTCAAGCAGTTCTCCGCCGTCATCAATCCGCCGCATGCGACGATCCTCGCGGTCGGTGCAGGCGAGCAGCGGGTGGTGGTGAAGAACGGCGAAATGAAGATCGCCAACGTCATGTCGGTGACGCTCTCGACCGACCACCGCTGCGTCGACGGCGCGCTCGGAGCCGAACTGCTCGGCGCCTTCAAGCGCTACATCGAAAGCCCGATGGGCATGCTCGTCTAAAGGCGGAGGCGGACGGCGATGAGCACCGTGCTCTGCTACGGCGACAGTCTGACCTGGGGCTATGATCCGCAAACGGTGGGTCGCCATGCGCATGGCGACCGCTGGCCGAGCGTGCTTGCCAAGGCGCTCGGGCCCGACGTCAACGTGATCGCCGAAGGACTGAACGGACGCACGACCGCCTATGACGACCATCTCGCCGATTGCGAACGCAACGGCGTGAAACTGCTGCCGAGCGTGCTGGAAAGCCACAAGCCGCTGGACCTGGTGATCCTGCTGCTCGGCACCAATGACATGAAGCGCGGCATTTCCGGCACGGCAATCGGCGCCACCAAGGGTATCGACCGGTTGGTCAAGCTAATCCGACACCATGACTGGGGGTTTGGCTTCGAGGTGCCGGAGATCCTGATCGTTGCGCCGCCGGCGATCTGCGAGACGTCGAATGTGCATTTCGCCGCGATGTTTCGCGGTGCGATCGACGAATCGGCGATGCTGGCGAGCTTCTATCGGGACCTGGCGGACGAGACCGGATGCGGGTTTTTCGACGCCGGTTCGGTCGCGCGGACCAGCCCGCTCGACGGCATCCATCTCGACGCCGACAATACACGCGCGATTGGGCGCGGGATCGAGCCGGTCGTGCGCATGCTGTTGGGGATTTGACCGAATACCCGGCGAAAGTTGATCAAGATCAAGGGAGTGGCGTTTTGGGGTGAATAGGCTACAGGTATCGACCGACACAAGAGGAGATACCGAATGTCGAATACCCCGCACGAAATCCACGACGAGTTTCCGGAATATGCCGACAAGATGCATGCGCTCAAGGTGAGCGACGAGCGTTTTGCCAAGATGCTTGAGGATTACCGCGACGTGAACCGAGCCATCCACCGTTCGGAAACCGAAGTGGAGCCCGTCGGTGACGTCGAGATGGAAACGATGCGCAAGAAGCGCATGGTTCTGAAGGATGAAATCTACGGGATGCTGACCAAGGCCTGATCCGGCCCGGCTTCATCCCCCCGGAAGGGCTCCGCCTTTGAGGTGGAGCCCACCCGTCAAAGAGGAGATGAAGACCAGTGTCGAATGCCTATGACGTTCTCATTATCGGCTCCGGCCCCGGCGGCTACATTGCCGCGATCCGAGCCGCCCAGCTCGGCCTCAAGACCGCGATCGTCGAGCGCGAGCATCTTGCCGGCATCTGCTCCAACTGGGGCTGCATCCCGACCAAGGCATTGCTCCGGTCTGCGGAAGTCCTGCATCTGGCCGAACACGCCAAGAATTACGGCCTGACGCTGGAAGGCAAGATCACGCCGGACCTGAAGGCCATCATCGCCCGTTCGCGCGGCATTGCCGAGCGCATGAACGGCGGCGTCGGCTTCCTGATGAAGAAGAACAAGGTCGACATCATCTGGGGCGAGGCCAAGCTGACCAAGCCGGGCGAAGTCGTCGTTTCCAAGACCACCAAGACGATCGTCCAGCCGCAGGCGCCCCTGCCGAAGAACACGCTGGGCGAAGGCATCTACACCGCCAAGCACATCATCGTCGCCACCGGTGCGCGTCCGCGCGCGCTTCCCGGGATCGAGCCGGATGGCAAGCTGATCTGGACCTATTTCGAGGCGATGAACCCGGATTCCATGCCGAAGTCGCTGTTGGTCATGGGCTCGGGCGCCATCGGCATCGAATTCGCCTCCTTCTACCGCACCATGGGCGTCGACGTGACCGTCGTCGAGGTGATGAGCCAGGTCATGCCGGTCGAAGACGCCGAGATTTCCGCCTTCGCCAAGAAGCAGTTCGACAAGCAGGGCATGAAGATCCTGCTGGAGGCCAAGGTCGCCAAGGTCGAGAAGGGCGCGAATTCCATCACCGCCCATGTCGAGAAGAAGGACGGGACGGTCGAGAAGATCACCGCCGACCGGATGATTTCGGCGGTCGGCGTGCAGGCCAATATCGAGAATATCGGCCTGGAAACGCTTGGCGTGAAGACCGATCGCGGTTTCATCGCCATTGACGGCTACGGCAAGACCAATGTTCCGGGCATCTATGCGATCGGCGACGTGGCCGGGCCGCCGATGCTGGCCCACAAGGCCGAGCACGAGGCCGTGATCTGCGTCGAGAAGATCGCCGGCCTGCCGAATGTCCATCCGATGGACAAGGCCAAGATCCCCGGCTGCACCTATTGCAATCCGCAAGTGGCCTCCGTCGGCCTGACCGAAGCAAAGGCCAAGACGGAAGGCCGCGACATCCGCGTCGGCCGTTTCCCCTTCGTCGCCAACGGCAAGGCGATCGCGCTCGGCGAGGACCAGGGCATGGTCAAGACCATCTTCGACAAGAAGACGGGCGAGCTGATCGGCGCCCATCTGGTCGGCGCGGAAGTGACCGAACTGATCCAGGGCTTCGTCGTGGCGATGAACCTCGAGACGACCGAGGAAGAGCTGATGCACACGATCTTCCCGCATCCGACCATTTCCGAGACGCTCAAGGAAAGCGTTCTCGACGCCTATGGCCGGGCGCTCAACGCCTAAAGGCGAGTTGTGACGTCGGTTCTCTCCGCCTATATAGGGGCGGCATTTTTTGAAGCGAAGGATTAGGCAATGGCTGGGTTTGAAATTGGCTGGTTCCTGACCATCATCGTCGGCGGTTTTGCCGGCTGGATGGCGGGCAAGTTCCTGGACATGCGCTACGGCATCATCATGAACATCATCATCGGCGTTGTCGGCGCGGTGGTGGCCGCGGCGATATTCGGGCGCTTCGGCATCGTTGTTCAGGGCGACTGGCTGGGCTACCTGCTGACCAGCTTTGTCGGCGCCAGCCTTCTGCTGTACGTGGTAAAGTTGCTTCGCCGCTAGGCGGATGGTCAACCAAGAGGGGGCGTGGCATGTTTGCAGGGCGATTTGTTCGAATTTCTTTGCTTGCCGCATGTCTGGCGGGGGCGGTGCCTGCCGCTGCTCAGGCGGACAGTTGCTGGGTTCACAATGGCTCGCTGATGCGCCTGACGGCTGCGGGCAACCAGCGGGCCTTCTACTATGAACATCCGAAGCAGGTCATGCGCGGCGCGGGCGTCACCCATGGCACGCTGCTGTTCAACGGGGTCAACGTCAACGGCCGCTATTCGGGCACGGCGCGGGTCTTTTCCAAATACTGCCCCAGAACGCCGCTCGAATACCATGTCGAAGGCCCAGTCGACCGGAACCAGACCCGCGTGACGCTGCGCGGCAGCCGCGAGGTCATGGAACGCTGCCGGCCGACAGGCCGCACCACGACCGACACGCTGGTTTTCACCTACAGCCATCAATGCTAACAGCGCCCGGCAGAAGCGGCGCGGAGTAACGACACGTGGTTACCATTCTCGACAAGATCAACGATCCGCAGGCCCGCGTTCGGCATCCGGAAAAGGCGCACAAGCCCGACACCGAGGTGATGCGCAAGCCGGAATGGATCCGCGTCAAGGCGCCGACCTCGAAGGGCTATGCTGAGACGCGCTCGATCGTCAAGGACAACAAGCTCGTCACCGTCTGCGAGGAAGCCGGCTGCCCGAACATCGGCGAGTGCTGGGACAAGAAGCACGCCACCTTCATGATCATGGGCGAGATCTGTACGCGCGCCTGCGCCTTCTGCAACGTCGCGACCGGCAAGCCCAATGCACTGGACATGGCAGAGCCGGAGAACGTCGCCAAGGCCGTGAAGCAGATGGGCCTTTCCCACGTCGTCATCACCTCGGTCGACCGCGACGACCTGGAAGACGGCGGCGCCGAGCATTTCGAAAAAGTGATCTTCGCCATCCGCGCCGCTTCGCCGGAAACGACGATCGAGATTCTGACGCCGGACTTCCTGAAGAAGCCCGGCGCGCTCGAACGCGTGGTCGCCGCCAAGCCCGACGTCTTCAACCACAATCTCGAAACAGTGCCCGGCAATTATCTGACGGTGCGTCCAGGCGCACGCTACTTCCACTCGATCCGGCTTCTGCAGCGGGTCAAGGAACTCGATCCGACCATGTTCACCAAGTCCGGCATCATGGTCGGGCTGGGCGAGGAACGGAACGAAGTGCTGCAGCTGATGGACGACCTGCGCGTCGCCGATGTCGACTTCCTGACGATCGGCCAGTACCTGCAGCCGACGCGCAAGCACCACAAGGTGATGAGCTTCGTCACGCCGGACGAATTCAAGTCCTACGAGACGGTCGCCTATGCCAAGGGCTTCCTGATGGTCTCGGCCAGCCCGCTGACGCGCTCGTCGCATCATGCCGGTGACGACTTTGCCCGCTTGAAGGCCAATCGCGAGAAACTCTGGGCCGCCCGATAGTCGACAGCCCCGCCAAACGACGCTAGTTTGCGCGCCTCAAGTTCGATTGATCGAGGAGCACCGCATGGCGCTGAAGCTGAAGGACATTCTGCTCTCTCCCTGGTACGCGATGCAGATCCTGACCGGGGAGAAGTCCTTTTCCAACAATCCCATCATTGGCAGCGAGGCGCTCAACCGGCGCGGTCTGCACGTGTGGCGCGTCAAGGCTGCGGCCCGCATGGTCGACTACCGCCGGCGAAAGCTCGAGCATCTCGTTGCGCCGGCCGACCGGCAGGCCTATGCCGACAATGGTTATGTCGAAAAGCGCGACCTGGTGCCGGCGGATCAATTCCGCCAGCTGGTGGCCGAAATCGAAAGCCTCCAGGTTCCCGCGCGGGAAATGTACGAGGGCAATGCCGTGACCCGGCGTACGCCGCTGACGCCGGAAGTGGTCGCCAGGCTACCGGCGGTCAAGGCTTTCCTCGAAAGCCCGGAATGGACCAATTTGATCCGCTATGTCGGCGGCTTCGACGTCGAGCCGGTGATCAGCGTGCAGACGATCTTCGCCGATGCCTCGCCGAGGGAGAAGGGCAAGGACCCGCAGACCAACCTGCACATGGACACTTTCCACTCGACCGTGAAGGCCTGGTTCTTCCTGCACGACGTGCCGATCGATGAAGGGCCGTTCACCTATGTGAAGGGGTCGCACAAGCTGACCCCGCGTCGCCTTGCCTGGCACAAGCGCAAAAGCATCCTTGCCTCGCGCAACCATGGCGGCGGCGCCTTCCGCCTGACCCCCGACGAGTTGAAATACCTGCATCTGCCCGAGCCGACCGTGTTTTCCGTGCCGGCCAACACGCTGGTGGTCGGCGATACCTTCGGCTTCCACGCGCGTGGCGCGTCGGCTCGGCCTTCGATCCGGGTGGAGATTTACGCGTCGCAGCGACCCAACCCCTTCCTGCCGTTCATTCATCTCGACACGGCGGCTCTTCCTTTCGTCAAGGGCCGCAAGCAGATCATTCCGTGGATATTCGAGGATCTTGGCGTCAAGCTCGGCCTTGCCAAGCGGAAATGGTTTCCCGTCGGCAATCCGCGCCCCGGCGAGCCGGTGCCATCGGCCAAGCGATGAGCCTTTCCGCAGCGGTTATAATCCGCCGCAGGTGCGGCGAGCCTCTTGCCAATCTCGAGCCGCGGCATTAGCTCTCGCGCATGCCGCAATTCGAAACCCGCCGCCCCGTCAAGCATTCTCCCGAACGGATGTACGCTCTCGTCGCCGATGTTGAGCGTTATCCGGAATTCCTGCCGTTGTGCGAGGCGCTGACCATCCGGTCGCGGCGCGAGCGTGACGGCAAGGAGTTGCTGGTCGCCGACATGACGGTCGGCTACAAGGCGATCCGCGAGACCTTCACCACCCAGGTGCTGCTCAACCCGGCGGAACTTTCCATCGACGTCAAGTATATCGAGGGGCCGTTCCGCTATCTCGACAATCGCTGGCGTTTCGAGATGGCCCGCGACGGTGGCTGCACCGTGCACTTCTTCATCGACTACGAGTTCAAGAACCGCATTCTCGGGGCGCTGATGGGGTCGATGTTCGACCGTGCCTTCCGCATGTTCGCCGAGGCCTTCGAAGCGCGCGCCGACAAGGTCTACGCAGCCGGATAAAGGCGCCTTCGGCCTCCGCGTCAGGGGATGACTTCCGCCAGCATTTCGAGCGCGGTCCTGACCGTTGCCAGGCGGATTTGCGTGCGGCCGATTTCGCCGTAGCGCATTTCGCGATGAAGGACACCGCCGTCTCGGGCCTTTGCCGCGAGATGGACCAGTCCGACAGGCTTTTCCGTGCTGCCGCCACCGGGACCGGCAATGCCGGTGACCGCGACCGCCACATCGCATCCAGACCGTTTCAGCGCGCCGTCGACCATCTCCAGGGCCGTCGTGCGCGACACGGCACCACAGCGTTCCAACGTCTCGGTTCCGACACCCAGAAGATCGATCTTGGCCTGGTTGGAATAGGTGATGAAGCCCCGGTCGACGACGGATGACGAGCCGGCAATCTCGGTGAGTGCGGCTATGATCAGCCCGCCGGTGCAGGATTCAGCGGTGGCGAGCGTAAGGCTGCGCGCACCGAAGGTGGAAATGATCCGGGCCGCCGCCGCTTCGATGTCGGCCGGATATAGGCTCATGGGTTCTCTCTCGCGAAGACGACGGTTGCCGTTGCGATCGCGGCGATGCCTTCGCGGCGGCCGACGAAGCCGATGGTCTCGTTGGTGGTCGCCTTGACCGAGCAGCGGTCGAGCGTGATGGCAAGGATCTCCGACAGCTTTTCACGCATCGCCTGGCGGTGCGGGCCGATCTTCGGCGCCTCGGCGATCAGCGAGATGTCGGCATTCATGATGGTGCCGCCGGCCTTGCGGACGATCCGGGCAGCGTGTTCGAGGAAGATGCGCGAGGGCGCGTCCTTCCACTGCGGATCGGATGGCGGGAAATGGTCGCCGATGTCGCCGGCGCCACAGGTGGCGAGCAGCGCATCGGTCAGCGCATGAAGCGCCACATCCGCATCGGAATGGCCTTTGAGCGCCTGATCATGCGGAATGAAGATGCCGCACAGGGTCACGCCGTCGCCGGGCACGAGTTGGTGGACGTCGTAACCGTTTCCGGTGCGCACGTCGGGCAGGGCGGTGCGGTTAAGCCTGGCGTCGGCCATGGCGATGTCCTTCTGCAATGTCAGTTTGACGTTGTCGGGCGAACCCTCGACGAGGCGGACAGCAAGGCCTGCCCATTCGGCGATCGACGCGTCATCGGTAAAATCGTTCCGTCCGGATTCTGCCGCCGCCTCGTGGGCCTTGACAATGGCCGGATAGGAAAAGGTTTGGGGCGTCTGCGCCGAAAACAGGCCGGCTCGCGAAACGGTCTCGACCACCAGTCCGGCGGCGTCGCCGCGCTTCAGCGTATCGGTGACGGGCATGACGGGCAGAAGGCAGGCTTCTCTGGCGTCGATCCCCGCAGCGATCCGCTCGAGCAGGTCCTCGTCGACGAAGGGCCGTACCGCGTCGTGGATCATCACATGGGTCACGTTCGAGCCGGACAGGGCCTTCAGCCCCGCCAGCACCGACTGCTGCCGGGTCGCGCCGCCGAAGCAGACTGCCACCTTCTCGCCGCCGGCCAAATCGCCCCGCGCGGTCTCGAAAAGTGCGACATCGTCGGGGTGGATCACCGTGACGATGCGCGCCGTTTTTGGCCAGGCGAGAAACCTGCCGAGCGTATGCGCGATCACCGGCTTTCCGCCGATTCGCCGGTATTGCTTGGGTCCCTCGACAGATGAGCCGGCACGTTCGCCCCGTCCTGCGGCGACGATGATGATGCCGATGGCTGTTTTCGCGCATTGCTGCATTGCAGTGTCCGGCCTTGACAGGGGTAACTCGTGGGTGTGTCTACCGACTGCCCGATCGATTTTCCAGCATCCGTTCGAATTTAGTTGCAGGCCAAAGGAAATCCCTTGGCAAGGCGAGATTTAATGGCTAAAAATCGAGCATATACCTCGAATGCCTGAAAGATAATCAATTGAGTTCAAGCGCACTGCAAGCACCGTTCGAGATCGGTCCGATCACCATCCGCAATCGCGTGATCCTGGCGCCGATGTCCGGTGTGAGCGATCTGCCGTTCCGACAGCTCGCCTGGCGTTTTGGCGCGGGTCTGGTTGTGACCGAAATGGTCGCCAGCAAGGAACTCGTGCACAATGCGGCCGAATCCTGGTCGCGCCTGAAAGGTGCGGGGCTGACGCCGCACATGGTCCAGCTTGCCGGCCGGGAGGCGTACTGGATGGCGGAGGCGGCAAGGATCGCTGAGGCCAACGGCGCCGACATTATCGACATCAATATGGGCTGTCCGGCGAAGAAGGTGATCGGCGGCTATTCCGGTTCGGCTTTGATGCGCGATCCCGACCATGCGCTTTCGCTGGTCGAGGCGACGGTTCGCGCCGTCAAGGTTCCGGTGACGCTGAAGATGCGGCTGGGCTGGGACGAGAACTCCCTGAACGCGCCCGATATCGCAATGCGTGCGCAGGCGGCCGGCGTGCAGATGATCATCGTGCATGGCCGCACCCGGATGCAGTTCTATGAGGGACGCGCCGACTGGGATGCGATCGCCGCCGTGCGCGACGTGATTTCCGTGCCTCTTGTCGCCAATGGCGATGTCGAGAGTCGCGAGGATGCCGAGGAGATCCGCCGCCGCTCGGGCGCCGATGCGGTGATGGTCGGTCGCGCCTGCCAGGGCCGGCCGTGGCACGCCGGCTGGATTGCTGGGCATCAGGGGCCGCAGCGGGACGAGATCCCCGAGCTTGCCGCCGGGCACTATGAGGCGATGCTCGAGCATTACGGCGCCGATGTCGGGGTCCGCCATGCGCGCAAACATGTCGGCTGGTATCTGGAGCGGTTCGCGCCGGGTGTTCCGGCGGCGCAAAAGGCGGAAATCATGACGTCGAGGGACCCGGCATTCGTCACGAAGGCACTGGCTCATTGCCTGGCGGATGCCACACTGGACACGGATCGCCGGCGGGAGGCTGCATGACCGAGGATAATCTGGGCAATGGCATAGCCATGGCGGTGCTGAACGCCATTCAGCATCCGGTGGTCATGGTCGATGCCGACGGCCATATCGCCTTTGCCAACTGGGAGGCCGAGGCCTTTTTCGGGGCAAGCGCCAGCCATCTGGCGCGCTATCGCATCTCGACCTTCATTCCCTTCGGCAGTCCGCTGTTGGCGCTGATCGACCAGGTGCGCGAGCGCCGCGCCCCGGTCAACGAATACCGCGTCGATCTGAGCTCGCCGCGGCTCGGGCAGGAGAAGCTGGTCGACCTGTATGTCGCTCCGGTGCTCAGCCAGCCGGGCAGCGTCGTCGTGGTGCTGCAGGAACGCTCGATGGCGGACAAGATCGACCGGCAGCTGACGCACCGGACCGCAGCCCGCTCGGTGACCGGCCTTGCCTCGATGCTGGCGCATGAGATCAAGAACCCGCTCTCGGGCATTCGCGGTGCCGCGCAGTTGCTGGAGACGTCCGTACCGGACGAAGACCGGCCGCTGACGCGGCTGATCTGCGACGAGACCGACCGCATCGTCTCGCTGGTCGACCGCATGGAGGTGTTTTCCGACGAGCGTCCGGTCGATCGTATCGCGCTCAACATCCATTCTGTCCTCGACCATGTGAAGGCGATCGCCAAGGCCGGCTTTGCCCGCAATATCCGCATCACCGAGAATTACGATCCGTCGCTTCCTTCGGTCTATGCCAATCGCGACCAACTCGTGCAGGTGTTCCTCAATCTCATCAAGAATGCGGCCGAAGCGATCGGCGACAGGCCGGACGGCGAGATCCAGCTGACCACGGCCTACCGTCCCGGCATCCGCCTCTCGGTTGCGGGCTCGCGCGAGAAGATCTCGCTGCCGCTCGAATTCTGCGTGCATGACAATGGTCCGGGCGTCCCCTCCGACCTGTTGCCGCACCTGTTCGATCCGTTCATCACCACCAAGACCAACGGTTCCGGCCTGGGGCTGGCGCTGGTCGCCAAGATCATCGACGGCCATGGCGGCATTGTCGAATGCGACAGCCAGGCCAACCGCACCACATTTCGCGTGCTGATGCCCGTCTCCAAGGACATCGCGCTCGACGATGCCATTCCGGCGAACTCCACAGGAAGCACCCGATGACTGCCACGATCCTTGTCGCTGACGACGATGCCGCCATCCGCACGGTTCTCAACCAGGCGCTGACGCGGGCCGGCTACGATGTCCGCATCACCTCCAACGCGGCGACGCTGTGGCGGTGGATATCGGCGGGCGAGGGCGATCTGGTGGTGACCGACGTGATCATGCCGGACGAAAACGCCTTTGACCTCCTGCCGCGCATCAAGAAGGCGCGGCCGGACCTGCCGGTCCTGGTGATGAGCGCGCAGAACACCTTCATGACGGCCATCAAGGCGTCGGAGAAGGGGGCCTACGACTACCTGCCGAAGCCGTTCGACCTGACCGAACTGATCGCCATCATCGGCCGGGCGCTGGCCGAGCCGAAGAAGAAGCCGGCGCGGCTCGACGACGACACGCAGGACGGAATGCCGCTGGTCGGCCGCTCCGCGGCCATGCAGGAAATCTACCGCGTGCTGGCGCGCCTAATGCAGACCGACCTGACGCTGATGATCACCGGCGAATCAGGCACGGGCAAGGAGCTGGTGGCCCGCGCGCTGCACGACTACGGCAAGCGCCGCAACGGACCCTTCGTGGCGATCAACATGGCGGCGATTCCGCGTGACCTGATCGAATCCGAGCTGTTCGGTCATGAGAAGGGCGCCTTCACCGGCGCCCAGACCCGCTCGACCGGCCGCTTCGAGCAGGCCGAGGGCGGCACCTTGTTCCTCGACGAGATCGGCGACATGCCGATGGATGCCCAGACCCGCCTTCTCCGGGTCTTGCAGCAGGGCGAGTACACCACGGTCGGCGGGCGCACGCCGATCCGCACCGATGTGCGCATCGTGGCTGCGACCAACAAGGACCTGAAGCAGACAATCAACCAGGGCCTGTTCCGCGAAGACCTGTACTATCGCCTCAACGTGGTGCCTCTCCGGCTGCCGCCGCTGCGCGACCGGGCCGAGGACATTCCCGATCTGGTGCGCCATTTCACCCAGCAGGGCGAAAAGGAGGGATTGGACCCCAAGCGTTTCGACAACGAGGCGCTGGACGTGCTCAAGGCCTATTCCTGGCCGGGCAATGTGCGCGAACTGGAGAATGTGGTGCGCCGCCTGATGGCGCTCTATCCGCAGGACGTCATCTCGCGCGAGATCGTCGAGCAGGAACTGCGCTCCGACATTTCCGACAGTCCGATCGCCAAGGCCGGCACGTCCGCCGGACCGATGACCATTGCCCAGGCGGTCGAGGAGAACATGCGGAGCTATTTTGCCGGGTTCGGCGATTCCCTGCCGCCGTCCGGACTCTATGAGCGGGTGCTGACCGAGGTGGAATATCCGCTGATTCTTGCGGCGCTGACCGCGACCCGCGGCAACCAGATCAAGGCGGCCGACCTGCTCGGGCTCAATCGCAATACGCTGCGCAAGAAAATCCGCGAATTGGGGGTCTCGGTTTACCGCAGCTCCCGCTCGGCTTGACAAGCCGGAGAGCTCCGTTGCATTTTCGCCACAATGCGTTGCTCAATGGACACGAGGCCGTGGCTCCACGGCCATCTTCGTCTGCGCGAACCGGGGAATAACTCGACATGCGCAGAGCGCGGGAGTTCTTGTTGATGATCAGGCAGATGGTCGAATCCGTCGCGGATACCGATCCCGCTTTGGCGCAGGATCGGCGGGCCTCCTTTGCCTTGCCGGGCCTGGCGCTCGCCGGCGGCGCTCTGGCTTGCGCCAGCTTCACGCTGCCGGTGCTCCTTGGACTGACGCCGATCGAGCCGACCTCGAACGTGCTGATCGCCTCGGCGATCATCAACTCGCTGTTCATTGTCGGCCTGATGTTCCTCATCGGCCGGGAAGTGACGCGGCTCGTCAAGGCCCGCACCAAGGGGCGCGCCGCCGCGCGTCTTCACGTGCGCATCGTCGTGTTGTTCTCGATCGTCGCGATCACGCCGGCGATCCTGGTAGCGATCTTCGCCAGTATCACGCTGAATGTCGGGCTCGACCGATGGTTCTCGATCCGCACCCAGTCGATCGTTTCCTCGTCGATGAACATCGCCCAGGCCTACATGATGGAGAATGCCAGCTATCTCCAGGGTCAGACCGTGTCGATGGCGAACGACCTGGAGCGCAACCGGGCGCTCTATTATCTCGACCGCACCGGCTTCGTAGAACTGCTCACCCGGCAAGCCAAGGGGCGCGGGCTTCTCGGCGCCTTTCTGGTGCGCCAGGACGGTTCGGCGATCAATCAGGCGGATATCGCCACCGACAAGCCCCTGCCGGCAATCCCCAAGGATGCCCTCGAGAGTGCCGCGGCCGGCCAGCCGACCCTCATCCCGCCAGGGGTGACCAATCTCGTCGGCGCCATCATCAAGCTGGATTCGATTTCCGGGACCTTCCTCTACACCATCCGCGCGGTCGATCCGAAGGTCATGTCCGCCATGCGGCTGATGGAGGAGAACACCGCCGAATACAAGGCGATGGAAGCTGGACGGACGACGCTGCAGATCGCTTTTGCCGTGCTTTATCTGGGGTTTGCGCTGATCGTGCTTCTGGCGGCGATCTGGACCGCGATCGCAGTCGCGGACCGCATCGTGCGGCCGATCCGCCTGCTGATCGGTGCCGCCGACAGCATTGCGTCAGGCAATTGGAACGTCATCGTTCCGGTGCGCGTCGCCGATGGCGACGTCGGCAGCCTGTCGCGGACGTTCAACAAGATGATCTCGCAGATCCGCACCCAGCGCGACGAGATCCTCGAGGCCAAGGACGAGGTCGATGATCGTCGCCGGTTCATCGAGGCGGTCTTGTCCGGGGTCACCGCGGCGGTCATCGGCGTCGAGGACGACGGCGTGATCACCATCGTCAATCCGTCGGCGGAGTATTTCCTCGCGGTGCCGGCCGAAGAGTTGATCGGCAAGAAGCTCAATCTCGTGGCGCCCGAGGTCGATCGCGTGCTCGCCGAAGCCACCGTGCGCCATCGCGGCGAGTATCGCGAGCAGATCAATCTCGTTCGGGGCGGCAAGGAGCGGACCTTGACCGTGCAGGTAACGCGCGAGGAGACGCGCGGATCGGCCGATTCCTACGTGATCACGCTCGACGACATCACCGACCTGGTAATCGCCCAGCGGTCCACAGCCTGGGCCGATGTCGCCCGCCGCATCGCCCACGAGATCAAGAACCCGCTGACGCCGATCCAGCTTTCCGCCGAACGGCTGAAACGCCGTTACGGCAAGCAGATCGCCGAGGACGACCGGGCGGTATTCGACCAGTGCACCGACACGATCGTGCGGCAGGTCGAGGATATCGGCCGGATGGTCGACGAGTTTTCCGCCTTCGCCCGCATGCCAAAGCCCGCCAAGCAGCGCTCCGACCTGCGCGACATTCTGCGCGACGCGGTGTTCCTGCGCGAAATGGGCAATCACGATATCAGCTTCGAGCGGCAGTTCGGAGACGAGCCGCTTGTGGGCAGTTTCGATGCGCGCATGCTCGGACAGGCGGTCGGCAACCTCATCAAGAACGCCGCGGAATCGATCGAAGCGGTGCCGCGCGAAGAATTGGGCGACGGCGGCAAGGTACTGGTCCGCTCGTCGTTCGACCACGAACACGACCGCTTCGTGGTCGATGTGATCGACAATGGCCGGGGCCTGCCGGTGGAAAACCGCCACCGCATCCTGGAGCCGTACATGACGATGCGCGACAAGGGGACGGGTCTCGGTCTCGCCATCGTGAAGAAGATTATCGAGGAACATGGCGGCCAGCTCGAACTGCACGATGCACCGGCGGAATTCGACCGGGGCAGGGGCGCGATGATTCGCGTCGTTCTGCCGCGCATCGAGGGCCAGGACACCATGGAACTCGAAAACAACAGGGAATTGGTCCATGGCTTCTGACATTCTGGTAGTCGACGACGAGGAGGATATCCGCGAGATCGTCTCGGGGATTCTCAGCGACGAGGGACACGAAACGCGCACCGCGCATGACGCCGACAGTGCGCTTGCGGCGATATCCGACCGCGCGCCGCGTCTGGTCTTTCTCGACATCTGGATGCAGGGCAGCCGGCTCGATGGCCTCTCCCTGCTCGATGAGATCAAGAACCGACATCCCGACCTGCCGGTGGTGATGATCTCCGGCCACGGCAATGTCGAGACCGCGGTCTCGGCCATCAAGCGCGGTGCCTTCGACTTCATCGAGAAGCCGTTCAAGGCCGATCGGCTGATCCTGATCGCCGAACGGGCGCTGGAAAATTCGAAGCTGAAGCGCGAAGTCACGGAACTGAAGAAGCGCACGGGCGACGCGGCCGAGCTCATCGGCACATCGGTCTCGGTCTCGCAGCTGCGCCAGACCATCGAGAAGATCGCCCCGACCAATAGTCGCATCATGATCTTCGGACCGTCCGGCTCCGGCAAGGAACTCGTCGCCCGGATGATCCACAAGCGATCGGCCCGGGCGGGCGGGCCGTTCGTGGCGCTCAATGCCGCGACGATCACGCCCGAGCGCATGGAGATGGCGCTGTTCGGCACCGAGGGAACGCCCGGCCAGCCGCGCCGCATCGGCGCTCTGGAAGAGGCGCATCGCGGTATTCTCTATCTCGACGAGATCGGCGAAATGCCGCGCGAGACGCAGAACAAGATCCTTCGGGTGCTGGTGGAACAACAGTTCGAGCGGGTCGGCGGGTCGAAGCGGGTCAAGGTCGATGTTCGGATCATCTCGTCATCGGCCTACAATCTCGAGAGCCTGATCGCCGAAGGTCGCTTTCGCGAGGATCTGTTTCATCGGCTTGCCGTCGTGCCGGTCAAGGTGCCGGCGCTCGCCGAGCGGCGCGAGGACATCCCCTTCCTTGTCGACACGTTCATGCGCCAGATTTCCGAGCAGGCGGGCATCCGCGCCCGCAAGATCGGCGACGACGCGATGGCGGTGCTGCAGGCCAATGACTGGCCGGGCAATATCCGGCAATTGCGCAACAATATCGAGCGGTTGATGATTCTGGCGCAAAGCGACAGCGCCGAGACGCATATCACCGCGGAAATGCTGCCGCAGGACCTGTCGGACATGCTGCCGAAGATCTCGGCGCGCAACGACACGCACATCATGACGCTGCCGCTGCGCGAGGCACGCGAAATGTTCGAGCGGGACTACCTGATCGCGCAGATCAACCGTTTCGGCGGCAATATTTCGAGAACGGCGGAATTTGTCGGCATGGAGCGCTCCGCGCTCCATCGCAAACTCAAATCGCTTGGCGTATAAGGAGCGGCGTGGCGCGCGCCGGCCGGCTGCGCGTCCGCTCAAATCGTCTCTGAAAGAGCACTCATGAAAGTCATCATCTGCGGGGCGGGACAGGTCGGCTACGGTATCGCGGAGCGTCTGTCCCAGGAGGACAACGACGTGTCGGTGATCGACACCTCCGCCTCGCTTGTCACCCACATCACCGAAACGCTCGACGTGCGCGGCTATGTCGGCCATGGCGCCCATCCGGACATGCTGGCCAAGGCCGGTGCCGACCAGGCCGACATGATCATCGCCGTCACGCTCTACGACGAGGTCAATATCGTCGCCTGCGAAGTGGCCCATGCGCTGTTTTCCGTGCCGACCAAGATCGCCCGCATTCGCGCGCAGAACTACCTGCGGCCTGAATATGCCGACCTTTTCAGCCGGCAGAACATGTCGATCGATGTGACGATCTCGCCGGAGATCGAAGTCGGCAAGATGGTGCTGCGGCGTATTTCCTTTCCCGGTGCGACCGACATCGTGCGCTTTGCCGACGATCACATCACCATGGTGGCGATCGAGTGCATGGAGGATTGCCCGGTCGTCAACACGCCGCTGCAACAGCTCAGCCAGCTGTTTCCCGACCTGATGGCGACGGTCACGGCGATCTATCGCAACGGCCGGCTGCAGGTCGCGCGCTCGACCGACCAATTGCTGGTCGGCGACCTTGCCTATGTCATCTGCCAGCGGGATCACACCCGCCGCACGCTCGGCCTGTTCGGCCATGAAGAACAGGAGGCCGGACGGCTGGTGATCGCCGGGGCCGGCAATATCGGCTATTATGTCGCCCGCGCGATCGAAGACGTGCAACCGAAGACCAAGGTCAAGCTGATCGAGCGGGACGCCGAGCGGGCCGTCATGGTGTCGGACCAGCTCAGCAATACGATCGTGCTGCATGGATCGGCGCTCGACCAGCACATCCTGCAACAGGCCGACATCCAGGATGCCGACTTGATGGTGACGCTGACCAACAACGACCAGACCAACATCCTGAGCGCGGCCATGGCCAAGCGGATGGGCTGCAAGTCGGGCATGGCCCTGATCAACGATCCGAGCTTCCAGGACCTCACCCAGGGGATCGGCATCGACCATCATATCAATCCGCGCGCGGTGACCATTTCGCGCGTTCTCCAGCATGTGCGAAAGGGCCGCATCCGCTCGGTCTATGCCGTGCAGAAGGGCAAGGCCGAGGTGATCGAGGCCGAGGCGCTGGAGACGTCGCCGCTGGTCGGCGTGGCCTTCCGCGACATGCACCTGCCGCCGGGCATCCGCATCGGCGCGATCTATCGCGACGGTGCGGTGCTGAGGCCGAACGGCGATCTGAAGATCAAGGCCAAGGACCGGGTGGTGCTGTTTGCCAAGGCCGATGCGGTCCGCGACGTCGAGCAGATGTTCCGCGTCTCGATCCAGTATTTCTAAGAACCGAACCGCGCGGGGCGAAGATGCCGAGAATTGCCTATGTGAATGGCCGCTACCTGCCCCACAGCGATGCGGGCGTGCACATCGAGGACCGCGGCTTCCAGTTTGCCGACGGGGTGTACGAGGTCTGCGAGATCCGTTGCGGGATGATCGTCGACCTTTCGCGGCATCTCGATCGTCTTGACCGCTCGCTCGGCGAACTGCGGATCGCCCGGCCGATGTCGCGGGCGGCGCTGGTGGCCGTCATCCGCGAAGTGGCCCGGCGCAACCGGGTGACGAACGGGCTTTTCTACCTTCAGGTCACCCGCGGCGAAGCGCGGCGTGACCACGTGTTTCCCGCACCGGATACCGCCCCCACGCTGGTCGTCACCGCCAAGAGCACCGATCCGAAGATCGTCGCGGCGAAGAATGCGGGCGGCCTCAAGGCGATCACGGTTACCGACAATCGCTGGGACCGCGTCGACATCAAGACGGTCGGGTTGCTGCCGAACGTGCTCGCCCGCCAGGCGGCCAGGGAGGCCGGCGCGCAGGAGGCGATCTATGTCGATTCGCGGGGCATGGTGACGGAGGGGGCGGCGACCAATGTATGGATCGTCGACGGTGACGGCAATCTCGTCACCCGTCCGGCCGAGCACGGCATCCTGCGTGGCATCACCCGCACGACACTGAAGGACGTGGCGCAGAGCCTCTCGATTCCGGTGGTGGAGCGGGAGTTCTCCCGCGACGAGATGCTTGGCGCCCGCGAGGTGTTCATCACGGCCGCCACCAGCATCTGTTTTCCGGTCGTCGAGATCGACGGAAAGACCATCGGCAACGGGCATCCGGGTACGTTTGCGGAGAAAATCCGGACCGCTTTTTTCGACATTGCGGAAAAGACGGCGATTTGATACCAACTTCCAGATAAAGGGCTTGCAAGGGACAATCCCTACCTTTCTGATAAGCTTGAACAATAATTAAACCGGCGCATATTGCCGGCAAGAAAGAAAGAAGCGGCGCCATGGCGGAACGTTCTCAGAACCTGCAGGATCTATTTCTCAACACCGTTCGCAAGCAGAAGATTTCGCTGACGATCTTCCTGATCAACGGCGTGAAGCTCACGGGCGTGGTCACGTCCTTCGACAACTTCTGCGTCCTGCTGCGCCGCGACGGCCATTCCCAGCTGGTCTACAAGCACGCCATCTCGACCATCATGCCCGGCCAGCCGATGCAGATGTTCGAAAGCGAAGAGACCTCTTCGTCACAGGATTGAAGCCATAACCACCCGAGACACGAAAAACGATTCGATCATTCCGGAGGACGAGAAGCCCCGGGATGACATGCGCGCCGTCGTCATTGTTCCGGTCCTCAAGCAGGGCCGCAATACGGCGCCCGCCGCCGGTTCGGACAATGGCGTGGTCGCGCCGAGTCGGTCGAACGAAGCCCGGCTGGAAGAAGCGATGGGCCTTGCCCGCGCGATCGACCTGACGATCGGCGAAGGCCTGATCGTGCCGGTCAACCAGCCGCGCCCGGCGACCCTGCTCGGCAGCGGCAAGATCGCCGAGATCGGCGAAAAGCTCGACCAGCACAATGCCGGCCTGGTGATCGTTGACCATCCGCTGACGCCGGTGCAGCAGCGCAATCTCGAAAAGGAATGGAACGCCAAGGTCATCGACCGGACGGGCCTGATCCTCGAAATCTTCGGCCGCCGTGCCTCCACCAAGGAAGGCACGCTGCAGGTCGAGCTTGCCCATCTCAACTACCAGAAGGGCCGCCTTGTGCGCTCCTGGACCCACCTTGAACGCCAGCGCGGTGGCGCGGGCTTCATGGGCGGTCCGGGCGAAACCCAGATCGAGGCCGACCGTCGCATGCTGCAGGACAAGATCATCAAGCTGGAGCGCGAGCTCGAGCAGGTGGTCCGCACCCGCCAATTGCACCGCGCCAAGCGCCGCAAGGTGCCGCATCCGATCGTGGCGCTGGTCGGTTATACCAATGCCGGCAAATCGACGCTGTTCAACCGGATCACCGGGGCAGGGGTGCTGGCCGAGGACATGCTGTTTGCCACGCTTGATCCGACGCTGCGCCGGATGAAGCTGCCGCATGGCCGTACCGTCATCCTGTCCGACACCGTCGGCTTCATCTCCGACCTGCCGACGCATCTGGTTGCCGCCTTCCGCGCGACGCTCGAGGAAGTGCTGGAAGCCGATCTCATCCTGCATGTTCGCGACATGTCCGATCCGGACAATGGCGCCCAGGCGGGCGACGTTCTGCGCATCCTCTCCGACCTCGGGATCGACGACAAGGAGAAGTCCGAGCGCATCATCGAGATCTGGAACAAGATCGACCGGCTGGAGCCGGAAATGCACGACGCGCTGTTGCAGAAGGCGGCGACCCGAGAAAACGTCATGACCGTCTCGGCGATCACCGGGGAAGGCGTCGATCACCTGCTCGACGTGATCTCCGAGAGGCTGTCCGGCGTGCTGATCGAAGCGACGATCGTCATTCCCGCCGATAAGCAGGCGCTGATCTCCTGGGCCTACGAGAATGCCGTGGTCGACGGCCGTGAGGACCACGAGGACGGCTCCGTCAGCCTCGACCTGCGTCTCACCGCCCGCCAGGCCGACGAGCTGGAGCGCAAGCTCGGCAGTGGGCAGAAGGCGGAAAAGGAAGACTGGGAGCGGTAGGGCAAGCAGCGCGAGGCGGTAGCAATCGATCCGGTGATCGATTGCCGAGCTGGACGCCCGAGCGCTGTCCCCGTACGCATCCTCAGCTGTGCGCTGCGGCCATTCCTCCGATCGAGTCGAGTTCGCGGATCGCATCCTCCGGCAGGACGAGATCCACCGCGGCGAGGTTTTCCCTCAAATGCGCGACCGACGACGTCCCCGGGATGAGCAGGATGTTCGGGGCGCGCTGGAGAAGCCAGGACAGCGCCACCTGCATGGGCGTGGCTCCGACGTGTGCCGCGACACCGGACAAGGTCGCCGATTGCAGCATGGCGAAACCACCGAGCGGAAAGAAGGGCACGTAGGCGATGCCGTCGCGGGCGAGATCGTCGATCAGCGCGTCGTCATGGCGATGCGCGACGTTGTACATGTTCTGCACACAGACGATGTCGCAGATCTTGCGGGCATCGGCAACCTGTCTGGCGGTGGCGTTGCTGAGCCCGATATGTCGGACCAGGCCCTGGCGCTGAAGATCGGCCAGCGTGGTCACCGCCTCTTCGATCGGCCCTTCGGCAGGCCCATAGACATCGAACATCAGGCGGAGGTTGACCACGTCCATGGTCTCCAGGCCGAGATTACGCATATTGTCATGTACCGCCTGGGTCAGTTCGGCGGCCGTGAAGGCCAGGTTCCACGTTCCCTCGGGGCCGCGTTTCGCGCCGATCTTGGTGACGATGGTCAGATCGTCGGAGTAGGGGTGCAGCGCTTCGCGGATGATCTGGTTGGTCACATGCGGGCCGTAGAAGTCGCTGGTATCGATATGGTCGATCCCGGCTTCGACGGCGGCGCGTAGCACGGCGATGGCGGCGTCACGGTCCCTGGGCGGACCGAAGACGCCCGGCCCGGCGAGCTGCATGGCGCCGTAGCCCATTCTCGTCACCTTGCGGTCCCCCAGTGCAAACGTCCCGGCCTTGTTCATGCTGTTCACGGTGTTCATGTCGATCTCCTTGTTCCGATGTCCATGAGTTAGCGCTTGCCGGGCTTCGCGATAACCGGATACGAATTGCACGGGCTGTACGGTGAGGCGGACAATGAATGTGGAACTCGGCGATCTTTCAGCATTCGTGGCCGTGGCGCGGGCCGGCGGTTTTCGCGAGGGCGCCCGCATCAGCGGGTCGAGCGCATCGGGCCTGAGCGATGCGGTGCGCCGGCTGGAGGCGCAACTCGGCGTGAGGCTGCTCAACCGCACGACCCGGAGCGTGGTCCCGACGGAAGCCGGCAGAGGCCTGCTCGATCGTCTGATGCCGGCGCTGTCGGAAATGGAAGCCGCGCTCGACGTCGTCAACGTCTTTCGCGAGCGGCCTGCCGGCACGCTGCGTCTCAATGTGCCCGTCAGCGCCGCACGTCTGGTGCTGCCGCAGATCGTTCCGGCCTTTCTGGAGGCCTATCCGGATATCCAGCTGGAAGTCATCACCGAAGAGAGCTTCGTCGACGTGATCGCCGCCGGCTGCGACGCCGGCATCCGCTATGACGAGCGGCTGAGCCCCGATATGATCGCCGTGCCGATCGGCCCGCGCATCCAGCGTTTTGCCCTAGGTGCTTCCTCGGCCTATCTCGACCGGCGCGGGCGGCCTGACCATCCGCGCGATCTGCTGGCGCATGCTTGCCTGAGATCGCGCTTCTCCAGCGGCGCCATGACGGTATGGGAGTTCGAGCGCGAGGGCGAGACGGTGGTCATCGAGCCGTCCGGTCCGCTGCTCGTCACGGCCGGCGGCGGCAGCGATCTCTCCGTCAACGCCGCGATCGCCGGCACGGGCATCGTCGCGCTCTTCGAGGATTGGCTTCGCCCGCATTTCGACAGCGGCGCGCTCGAACCGGTTCTCGAGCCCTGGTGGCCGAGCTTTTCGGGTCCGTTCCTCTATTATCCCGGCCGGCGCCTGGTGCCTGCGCCCCTGCGCGCCTTCATCGATTTCGTCAAGTCGTCGCCCGCCGGGCGATAAGGTCGCTGGGATTAATCGCTCTGCCGCTCGTCGGCCTTCGCCGCCTGCCACAACTCCTCCATCCGCTCCAGCGTCGCCCCCTGCAAGCTCTCACCATTTGCTTCAAGAGTCCGCTCTATGTAGCCGAACCGCCTACGGAATTTCGTGTTCGTGCCGCGCAGGGCCTGTTCAGGATCAGCCTTCACATGGCGGCCGATATTGGCGAGCGCGAAGATCAGGTCGCCGAGTTCGTCGGCGATCTTGTCCGGTTCACCAGCCCTCAGCGCCTCGCGCAACTCGCCGATTTCCTCCTCGATCTTGTCGAGGATCGGTTCGGCCTCCGACCAGTCGAAGCCGACCTTCGCTGCCTGTTCCTGGAGTTTCAGCGCTTCGGTCAGGGCCGGGAAGCTGCGCTGGACCGAGCCGAGGAAGCCGGCCTTCGGATCATCGGGCACGGGCTTGCCGGAAGCGCTGGCGCGGGCAGCGTGGCGTTTGGCGCGTTCCTGTTTTTCCTGCCGCTTGATCTCGTCCCATTGCAGCTTGACGGCGTCCGGGGTCGCGGCGTCCGACACGGCGAAGACGTGCGGGTGGCGGCGGATCATCTTCCTGGTGATGGCCTCGACCACGTCGCCGAAGGCAAACAGGCCTGCCTCCTCGGCGATGCGGGCGTGGAACACCACCTGCAGCAACAGGTCGCCGAGTTCGTCGCACAGATCGTCCGGATCGTTGCGTTCGATCGCGTCGGCCACCTCATAGGCCTCTTCGATGGTGTAGGGCTTGATCGTCTCGAAGGTCTGCACCACGTCCCAGGGGCAGCCGGTCACGGGCTCGCGCAGCGCCGCCATGATGTCGAGCAGGCGGGAAATGTCCTTGGAGGGTTCCATGCGGGTCTCTGTGCTGGGCGCTCAGTTGAGCGGAATGTCGTTGTCGGACTTGCCGGACTGGTAGTCCTGCGAGAGCCGGTCGTAGACGGCGCGGATGCGCTTCGACTGGGCCGCAAGCCGCGCGGCATCGTCGTCGACCGCGACCAGGTCGGCAATGGCATAGGAGTTCCAGAAGGCATTGTTCTTGCGATAGCCGCCCGGCTCAAGGCCGAAGACCTCCTTCAGGATCTTCAGGTCGTGCGGGATGGCGAAGGCGTCGCGGCTGTCCTCATGGCTGAAGAAATAGTAGAAATTGTCGAAGCCGGCCCAGGTGATCGCCGACATGCACATGGTGCAGGGCTCGTGGGTCGACAGGAAGATCAGGTCCTTGGTCGCCGGCCGTTCGCCCAGTTCGTAGAAGCGTTTCAGCGTGTGCACTTCGCCGTGCCAGAGCGGGTTTTCCAGCTCGTTGTTGGTTTCGGCAAGCACCAGCGACAGGTCGGATTTCCTCAGGATCGCCGCGCCGAACACCTTGTTGCCGGCCGCGACGCCCTTTTCGGTCAGCGGCAGGATATCGTGTTCGATGACGTCGAGCAGGCGGCGGGTGAGGGTGGCGTCGGTCAAGGCGGTCTCCTGGCTGGGTGAGGGCCGATCCTAACGGCCGGCCATGGTCGGCGGAAGGCGCAATTTTCGTCCTTAGCGCCGTTATCCCGTTGGTTTTGCCGCGTTGCCACGCCCGCTCGACGCGGCTCGGTGAGATTTGCTCACTTCCGCGCAAAGCCTAGCAAAGAAATATCCTTCTCCGAAGCCCGACGGATTCCTGTTTCTTCAATCGCCTGTCGAATACAGGGATAGTGGAACAGTCTTCCAGAACGCGGAATCGGACATGGGCGCGAGCGAGCAGCAACTTTCGGTATTTCCGGCCTTCTTCAAGGTCGCGAACGCCGTTGCCGTCGTGTTCGGCAACGGGCCGGAGGCCTTTGCCAAGACCCGTCTGTTGCGCAACACGCAGGCGCGCATCGTCGCCTATGCCGAGGCGCCGGATGCCGATTATGCCGCCTATCTGGTGGAGAACAACGTCGAAACAGTCGCCCGCAACTTTGCCCCATCCCAGGTCGAAGACGCGGTTCTGGTGTTCGCCGCCACCGGCGATGCGGAGCTGGATCGCTCCATCGTCCAGGCTGCCCGCGCCCGCCGCATCCCGGCCAATGCCGTCGATCAACCGGATTTCTGCGATTTCTACACGCCGGCACTGGTCAACCGGGCGCCGATCGCCGTTGCCATCGGAACGGAAGGGGCTGGCCCGGTGCTTGCCCAGATGATCCGCGCCGACATCGACCGGCTGCTGCCACGGACGCTGGGACGTCTGGCGACGCTGGCCAACAGCTATCGGGGCGCGGTCGACCGGCTCTTGCCGCGAGGCGTCGCGCGCCGGCTGTTCTGGCGTTCCTTCTTCAAGGGACAGGTTGCCGATGCCGTCGCATCCGGCGACGTCAGCCATGCCCGCCGCCGCGCCACGCGATTGCTCAAGGACGCCGCGAACGAGAAGGCCGAAGGCCGGATCTTCCTGGTCGGCGCCGGACCGGGTGCGGAAGACCTTTTGACGCTGCGCGCCCACCGGCTGCTGATGGAGTGCGACGTCATCGTGCATGACGCGCTGGTGCCGCAGGCCGTGATCGACATGGGCCGCCGCGACGCGACCCGCATTCCGGTCGGCAAGCGCAAGGGCTGCCATTCGAAGTCGCAAGACGAGATCAATGAGCTCCTGGTCGAACTCGGCCGCGAAGGCAAGCGCGTGGTGCGCCTGAAATCCGGCGACCCGCTGGTCTTCGGCCGTGCCGGCGAAGAGATGGCGGCGCTGCGCGAAGCGGGCGTCGCCTACGAGGTCGTGCCGGGCATCACCTCGGCGCTGGCCGCCGCCGCCGATTTCGAGCTGCCGCTGACGCTGCGCGGCGTCGCGTCCTCGCTGGTCTTCACCACCGGCCACGACCTTCATGGCGAGACCCTGCCGGACTGGGCGCGGCTGGCGCTGTCGGGCGCCACGGTCGCCGTCTATATGGGCCGCAGCAATGCCGCATCCGTCGCCAGCCGCCTGATGGCGTCGGGGCTTTCCGAAGACACGACCGTCGCGGTCGTCGAGAATGCCGGCCGTCGCGACAGCCGTCTGCTGCACGGCACGCTGGCCGAACTGCCGGCGCTCGAAGCGCGCGACGAACTCAAAGGTCCGGTGATGGTCATCATCGGCGATGCCGTCGCTGGCGGCAATTTTTCCCGTTCCGAACCGCTGCGCGGCACGATCGCCAGCCTTGCCCCTTTCGAGAGGACATGACATGGCAGACAAAGTACTGACCGCCAATCGCCTGGGCGACGGCATCGCCGTCTGGCTCGACGCCAACGGCCAATGGACCGAACGACTGCAGGACGCTTTCGTCGCGCGCCATGCGGAAGCGGTCGAGGCGCTCGAGGGCGCCGGCCGTCAGGCCTTTGCCGGCAATATCGTCATCGACGTCAATGTCATCGACGTCGAGGAAAAGAACGGACAATTGCGGCCGCTGCGCCTGCGCGAGCGCATCCGCGCCGAGGGGCCGACCATTGCCTATGCCGACGGCCATGGCTTCGCCAATCCCGAATTCATTGCCGCCTGAGGAATTCCATGTACCGCTATGATGAATTCGACCACGCCTTCGTTTCGGCCCGTGTCGAGCAGTTCCGCGACCTGGTCACCCGGCGCTTGTCCGGCGAGATCGCCGAGGACGCTTTCCGCCCGCTGCGCCTGATGAACGGCGTCTATCTGCAACTGCACGCCTACATGCTGCGCGTCGCCATTCCCTATGGGACGCTGAATTCGAAGCAGATGCGCATGCTGGCCCATGTCGCCCGGCGCTACGACCGCGGCTATGGTCATTTCACCACGCGTCAGAACATCCAGTACAACTGGCCGAAACTGTCGGACACGCCGGACATTCTGGCCGAACTGGCGAGCGTCGAGATGCACGCGATCCAGACCTCGGGCAATTGCATCCGCAACGTGACGGCAGACCACTTTGCTGGTGCCGCCGCCGACGAGGTGGCAGACCCGCGGCCCTATGCGGAAATCCTGCGCCAATGGTCGTCGGTCCATCCGGAATTCTCCTTCCTGCCGCGCAAGTTCAAGATAGCGGTCACCGGCGCGCCGCGGGACCGTGCGGCGATCCAGGTTCATGACATCGGCCTGCACCTGAAGAAGAACGAGGCCGGCGAACTCGGCTTTGCGGTCTATGTCGGCGGCGGGCAGGGGCGCACCCCGCTGGTCGCCAAGCTGATCCGCGACTTCCTGCCGGAAGAAGACCTTTTGACCTATGTGACCGCGATCGTGCGCGTCTACAACCTGCACGGCCGCCGCGACAACAAGTTCAAGGCCCGCATCAAGATCCTCGTGCACGAGACGGGTGTCGAGGAAGTGACGCGCCAGGTGGAGGCCGAGTTCGAACAGATCCGCGAGAGCGAACTGAAGCTGCCGGAAGGCGACATCCGCGCGATCGAGACCTATTTCGCTCCGCCGGCTCTGCCCGACCGTGCCGATGGCTGGGAGGCGCTGGCCCGCGCCAAGAAGGCCGATGGCGCCTTTGCCGCCTGGGTGGCCCAGAACGTCCAGCCGCACCGCCATCCGGATTACGGCATGGTGACGATTTCGCTGAAACCCATCGGCGGCACGCCGGGCGATGCCAGCGACGTGCAGATGGATGTGGTCGCCGATCTCGCCGAACGGCTGGCCTTCGACGAGATCCGCGTCAGCCACGAGCAGAACCTGATCCTGCCGCATGTGGCGCTGGGCGATCTCTACGCCGTCTACCAGGCGCTCGAGGCTTCAGGGCTTGCCACCGCCAATGCCGGTCTGATCACCGACATCATCGCCTGCCCGGGGCTGGACTATTGCGCGCTGGCCAATGCCCGCTCGATCCCCGTCGCGCAGGAGATTTCGACGCGTTTTGGTTCCCCGGAACGCCAGGCCGAGATCGGTGAACTGAAGATCAAGATCTCCGGCTGCATCAACGCCTGCGGCCATCACCATGTCGGCCATATCGGCCTTCTGGGCGTCGAGAAGAAGGGCGCCGAACTCTACCAGATCACGCTCGGCGGCTCGGGCGACGAGAACACCTCGATCGGCGAGATTATCGGCCGGGGCTTCGAGCCGGATCGGGTGACGGACGCGATCGAGACCATCGTCGACACCTATCTTGGCTTGCGTCTTGATGCCAAGGAGACCTTCATTGACGCCTATCGCCGCGTCGGACCAAAACCCTTCAAGGAGGCCCTCTACGGCCAGGCGGCCGAAGCGGCTTGAGGAACTGACGCAATGACCAAGATCTGGAACGTGGGCGGTTTCGTCGACAACGACCCCTGGGTAATGGAAGCCGACGAGGTGAAGGCGGGCGAGGGCGCGCGCGCCATCGTCGGGTTCGACGCTTTCCTCGAACTGGCCGAGCACAGCAATGAGAGCGGCTTCGGCGTGCTTGTCGGGCCCGCCGACGATGTGACGCGGCTCGAACCCCATCTCGACCGCATAGACCTTGTGGCGATCACCTTTCCGGCGTTCAACGACGGGCGCGGTTTCAGCCATGCGACGCTGCTTCGCCAGCGCCTTGGTTACGCGGGTGAGGTCCGGGCCGTCGGCGACGTGCTGATCGATCCCATTCCATTGATGCTCCGGACCGGATTCACCAGCTTTTCAGTGTCGAACCCGACCGCACTGGCCCGCCTGGCCGAGAACCGCCTGCCGGGGATCGCCCAACGCTACCAGCCGACTGTGGTTGCCTCGGCAGAGGCGGGTGGATTCAGCTGGCGTCGGATCGGCGGCACTGGTGCGTAGCGCATCGTAGAATTAAGATGTTTCAGATCCTCCTTGACGGAGGTCAAGGAAAACGCCGGCTCCCTGTTGCATCGGGGAGGGGACAAAAGCCCGAACGCGGCGAATTGCCGACTTTGTCGGTTGCCCAAGTTGCGATATAGGGCTGCGAGCGAAGTCAGACAGGCGACCATAGGAACCAAAGACGCATGAATGCTCCCGTCAAAACCGAGAATGCGGAACCGATCGTGCCGGAAGGCGTCTACGCCGAAACCGTGCTCAGCGTGACCCATTATACCGATCGCCTGTTTCGCTTCCGCATGACCCGGCCCGCCGGCTTCCGCTTCCGTTCGGGCGAATTTGCCATGATTGGCCTGATGGTCGAGGGCAAGCCGATCTACCGCGCCTATTCGATCGCCAGCCCGTCCTGGGACGAGGAGTTGGAGTTCTTCTCGATCAAGGTTCCCGACGGTCCCCTGACCCAGCACCTGCAGAAGATCAAGCCCGGCGACAAGGTGCTGATGCGCAAGAAGCCGACCGGTACCCTGGTCCTCGATGCTCTCACCCCGGGCAAGCGCATCTACATGTTTTCGACCGGTACCGGCATCGCGCCGTTCGCCAGCCTGATCCGCGATCCTGAGACCTATGAGAAGTTCGAGGAGGTTATCCTCACCCATACCTGCCGTGAGGTGGCCGAGCTTCAATATGGTTTCGACCTCGTCGACGAAATCAAGAACCATGAATTCCTGGCGGAAATCGTCGGCGACAAGCTCAAGCACTACGCAACCGTCACCCGCGAGGACTACCCGTTCAAGGGTCGCGTCACCGACCTGATGGAAAACGGCAAGCTCTACGCCGATCTCGGCGTGCCGCCGCTCGACCCAGCCGTCGATCGTGGCATGATCTGCGGTTCGACCGCCATGCTGAAGGACACCAAGGCCCTGCTCGAAAAGGCAGGCCTTACTGAGGGCGCCAACAACAAGCCGGCAGAATTCGTCATCGAGCGCGCCTTCGTCGGCTGAACTTTCGAGATTGAGATCAATCGTGCGCCCGGGGATTGCTCCGGGCGTTTCACGTTCAAGCAAATTGCGCGACCTTTCAGGCTTTGCTGAGATACCCGATCAGAGCCCCCATCGCCGCCTCGGCCTCCTTGCCATTGCCCTTTTGGATCGCGCGGATCACCGCGACGTGAAGCGAGACAGAGCGATCCATCTTTGCCACCGTAGCGCCGGCATACCACATGCGACGCGAATGCGACTGTAGCGGCGCGAGGGCCGAAATCAGGAAGCGGTTGAGACAGGCCTGTTCGATGATCTCGTCGAACTCCTTGTCGGCGGCGAGAAATGCGTCGAAGTCACCGGCGGTCGCCGCGGCGGTCATCGCCTGGGCACAGTCGAGCAGGTCGGCACGTTTTTCCGGATCGGCATTCTCCGCCGCAAGTCTGGCCAGCAGCGGTTCGAGCTTGAGGCGGACGGCCATGATCGACTGGTGGTCGTCCGGCTGGATTTCCGCGATCTGCAGCCCGACGCGTGGGCGCACGACCACGAGGCCCTGCCATTCGAGCTTCTGGATTGCCTCGCGGACCGGGGTTCGTCCGAAGCCGGACAATTCGATCAACTGCCGCTCGTTCACCAGAGCGCCGGGCTTCGGCTTCATCGTCACGATCAGCCGTTCCAGGGCGAGGTAGGCGAGATGGCTCTGGGAGCCTACGGGCGCGGTCATTGAAGCCTCCACTGATATATCACACTGTGCCATGTCGCATTTGGAAAGGCAAGGTGTGGTGATATATCAGCCATGTGGCGGAGGTACGCATATCGCCGAGGGCCGACCTTCGCAGGTGACGGCCGGCTGGCCCGCCGGCAATCGACAGCGGGCAGGCCTATTCGTGCCTCAGCGCTTCGATCGGGTTGAGTTGGGCGGCCCGTCGTGCCGGGAAATAGCCGAAGACCATGCCGATCGCCGCGGAAAAGGCGAAGGCGAGGACAATCACCGAGGGACTGCTGACGAAGGGCACATTCATGTAGGAGACCGCGCTGTAGGCGAGACCGAGGCCCAGCAGGATGCCGATGATGCCGCCGGCGAGCGACAGGGTCACCGCCTCGACGAGAAACTGCATCAATACCTGCTTTTCCAGCGCGCCGATCGCCAGCCGGATACCGATCTCGCGGGTTCGTTCGGTCACCGAGACCAGCATGATGTTCATGATGCCGATGCCGCCCACCAGGAGGCTGACGGCGGCGACCGCGCCGAGCAGGCCGGTCATCAGCGTCGTCGTGCCGGTCAGGGTCGAGGCCATCTGGGTCATGTCGTTGACGGAAAAGTCGTCGTCGCGCCCGGCAATGATCTTGCGGCGTTCGCGCAGCAAGCGCTCGACATTGGCCTGGATTTTCGACGTCGAAACGCCGTCCTCGGCCGAAAGGACCATGCTCGACACTTCGCTCGATCCGCCGATGCGCCGCTGGAAGACCTTGAGCGGCATGACGACGATGTCGTCCTGATCGGTGCCCATGCCGCTCTGGCCCTTCTTGACCAGCGTGCCGATCACTTCGCAGGAGAAGCCGCCGACGCGGATATTCTGCTCGAGTGCCGGCGTCGAGCCGAACAGTTCCTTGCGCACGGTCTCGCCGATGACGCAGACCGCCTGGCCGCCGCGCTCTTCGGAAACCAGGAAGGTGCGGCCGCTGGCAAGCGTCCAGTCCTGGGCGATGAAATAGTCGCCGGTGGTGCCCGTCACCGTGGTCTGGTGGTTCTCGCCGCCATAGACCACCGTCTGGTTCGACTGGTTCACCCCGGCCACGGCGCGAAGACCGGCGATCTGGTCGACGACGGCTTGCACGTCGCGTTCGGTGAACTTCTTGGCATCCGTGCTGGCTCTGCCCGGGCCGAACTGGCCGGGCCGCACGAAGAGCAGGTTCGTTCCCAGCTTGGAAATCTCAGCCGTCACCTGGGCGGTCGTGCCATTGCCGATCGTCACCATGGCGATGACGGCGGCGACGCCGATCACGACACCGAGCACGGTGAGGAAGGAGCGCAACATGTTGCGGCTGATGGCCCGAAGTGCAAGTTTCACGGTCTCAAAGAACATCGGCCGCACCCTTTCCGTTGTGGCTGTCGGAATGCAGGCGACCGTCGAGGAAACGCAGGTTGCGCCGCGCATAGGCCGCGATGTCGTCCTCGTGGGTGACCATGATCACCGTTATTCCGTGCTCCTCATTGAGCCCGGTGATCAGCTCCATGATCTCCTTGCTGGTCTTCGTATCGAGATTGCCGGTCGGCTCGTCGGCCAGCAGAACTTTTGGACTGGTGACAATCGCCCGGGCGATGGCGACGCGCTGTTGCTGGCCGCCCGACAGTTCCTGGGTCGTGTGGTGCTCGCGGCCGGTAAGCCCGACCTGCGACAAGGCTCTGTTGGCCAGGCGGCGACGCTCGCCGGCCTCCATGCCGCGATAGACGAGCGGCAGTTCGACATTTTCCAGCGCGGACGTGCGGGCCAAGAGGTTGAAGCCCTGGAACACGAAGCCCAGCATGTGGCGACGCAGCATCGTGTGCTGTCGGCGGTCGAGGGTGGACGTGCGAATGCCCTGGAACAGGTAATCTCCGGAACTTGGAACGTCGAGGCAGCCGAGAATGTTCATCGCGGTGGACTTGCCCGAGCCGGACGGCCCCATGATCGCGACGAATTCGTTCTTCTCGATCACGAGGTCGACGCGGTCGAGCGCCTTGATCGTCGCCTCTCCGCGACCATAGACCTTCGACACCTGCTGGAATTCGATAAGGGGAGGGCTGGCCATGTCGCGCCCTCAGCCGTTCTTTTCCGTGGCGTCGGTGATCAGCAGATCGCCGTCGGCGATCTCGCCCTTGGTGACGACGGTGCTCTGACCGTCGCTGGCGCCGATCTCGATGTTGACGGCAGTCGGCACGTTGCCTTTCATCAGCCAGACGGTGCGCTCGCTGCCTTCCGGTTCAGGGGCGCTGATCGATCCAGAGCGGGGTGGACGGAACAGGCTGAACATGCCGCCACCGCCACCTGAACTGCTGGTCGTCAGTGTCTCCGGCGGCGCATAGCGCAGGGCGGCATTGGGAATGAGAAGGGAATCCTCGATCGACTGCACGACGATATCGGCGGTTGCGGTCATGCCGGGTCGCAGCAGCAACTGGTCGTTCTCGACCTTCAGGATGCCCATGTAAGTCACGACGTCGTTGACCGTTTCCGAAGCGTAGCGCACCGAGGTGATTTCAGCCGGGAAGCGCTTTTCCGAAAAGGCGTCGACGGTGAAGGTCGCCTTCTGCCCGATCTCTACCTGGCCGACATCGGCTTCGTCGATATCGACCTGAAGTTCCATTTCCCTGAGGTCGCCGGCAATGGTGAACAAGGTCGGCGCCTCGAGCGAGGCGGCGACCGTGGCGCCTGGATCGACGTCGCGCGACAGAACGATGCCGTCGATCGGCGAGATGATCGTCGCCTTTGACAGATTGAGGCGGGCCTGCTCCAGATCGGCCTCGGCGGAGAGGACGTTGGCTTCGGCGCTGGCCTTGGTGGCGATGGCCGCCTCATAGGTGAAGCCGGCGGCATCCATCTCCTGCTGGGTCGAGACGCGACTGCTCACCAGGGATTTCAGCCGGTCAAAGGTGGCCTTGGCGGATTTCATGTCGGCATCCGCCTTGGCGACGCTCGCCTTGGCCGACAGCAGGCTTGCCTCCGCGCTCTTGACGTTGGCCTCCAGCTTGGCAGTGTCGAGCCTGGCGACGACCTCGCCCAGCTTGACGGCGCTGTTGTAGTCGACCAGCACGTCGCGGATGGTGCCTGACTGTTCGCTTGAGACATCGACCTGCACCGTCGGCTCCACCGAACCCGTCGCGGTGACCACGACCGTCAGGTCGCCCCTCTTCGCGGCGGAGGTCGAATAGGTGTAGGCGGTCGCCTGGTTGCTGTAGGACCAATAGCCATACCCTGCGCCGACCAGCACGCCGGCCGCCAGCAGACGCCAAAGCCAGCGCGAATGCTTGGCCCCCGTTTGCGAACTGCCCAGCAGCGCGGTCAGATCGTCGGTTTCCTTGTCCCGTGCGGGGGGCGGGGGTTCGGCGGTGTCGCTCGTCATGTCGCGTCCATTTTTCAGCGTTCGATGTAAATGTGTATCGCGGAAATCACAGTGAAGTTATTGACCCGTATCAAGTCCTGACGAAACGCGGCCCAGAATTGAACCCGCCCCCCGACCGGTTCCGTCAATGGCTTGTTTGTCACAGGCTTGGCGAGAAGCGAAGTTAAATCTTGGTAATGGATTGGCGCAGAACCATTGCCGCGGCGCCTGTCCTCAGGTCGGGTTTTCCGAGGTGCCTTTGCCGGCTAGGGGATAGCGGATCAAGGCGGTCAGGAGCACACCGAAGGCCAGGCAGTTGCTGACATGCCAGAGGAAGTGCGTGCCCATCGGGAAGACCGAGCAAAGCGGCAGGTCGAGACTGCGAAAGATGAAGGAAAAGACGAAGAGCACGGCCGCCAGCAGGATGAGGCGGAAGGACGGTGGCCTCTCGTTCCAGACCATCCGCCCCGTCGCCAGAACGACGAAAAGGGCAGGTAGATACTGGGTTGATCCACTGACGGTGTCGCCCACCAACCGGGTGTCACGCAAGGACAGCCCCATGCCGGCGGAAAAGACCAGCAGGCCAGCCGCAATGGCGAGGGGCAGTGCAAAGGGCGGGCGCAGGGAATTTCGCAGGACCGCGGCGCCATACAGCGCGACAAAGCCCCAGATCGGCAGAACATCGGCCAGTTCGGCCCAGCGTGTGGCAAAGGTGTGCCAGAGGAAGGAGCCGATGCCGATCGCCACCGCAAGCGCCATGAGGGCAATGAGGCCGGGGGATACGGATCTGCTCCGCAGCACATGGACAAACGCTATGACACTAACGACGATGACGAGCAGGCTGGAGGCGGCATTCAGGGGTTCTCCCCAGAAGCCGGGATCGGTTCGCTCGCAATAGGCACCCGTGATCGGCGCATTCCAATCGATCGTCATCACCGATACCAGTCATACCCAAACGAGACGAAGCCTGCCAAATCAATCGGCAAGGGTCTTTTCCTTTGCGCATTAGGTACGCCATACATATGATGTCAAGCGCGTGGATGAATAGTTGCCGGGACGAGTCGCCTATTGCAAACGGGAATGTCATCCGGCGCTCATCTTGCGGAATACTTTCTGGGGCGTTCATGTACTCTTGGTTGAAACTCGGTCATTCTCGGCGCGCTGCAAGATCGCGCCGCCCCGTACTTGCCGTCGCTGTGTGGTTCGGAGCGCTTCTCGCCATGGCGAGCCCGGCCGCCTCCGCGGCCAATGTGAATGGGGCCATCGCTGCGGTGGAGAAGATCCACGCCCTGGTCGTCGCCTCGGCGAGCGGCCCGGCCTCCAGGCTTGCGCCCTTGCTCGAACGCCATCTCGACCTTGGCGAAATCGCCCGAAAGGTCGCCGGCAAGGCCTGGGACGGTGCCGGCGAAAGTGAACGGCGGAAATTCCTCGTCGTGCTGCGCGATGTCATGGCGGTGGAACTCGATCGCCGTATTCGTGCCGACGACCGCCTTCGCATCAACGAAGCCAAACCCCTCGGGACCCGGGATGTGGTCGTTCTGACGTCGCAGATCCGGCGTGACGGCAGCGCGCGTCGGATCGACTGGAAAATGCGGCCCTGCGGCGGCTCGTTCTGCCTGTTCGATCTGCTTGGCAACGGCGCATCGCTGACGATTGCCCGGCGCGACGACTATGCCGTCCGCCTCAAGGCGCTCGGCGGCTCGCTGGCTGCGCTGACCAAGAGCCTGCGGGCCGAACTCGACGGCAGGAAGTGAGAGCCTGCTGCATGCCGCAACTGGTCGAACTCAATCATTGCCACCGCGTCTATGACAATGGGCGTATCATTGCGCTCAATGACGTGTCCTTTTCCGTCGCGCGTGGCGAGTTCATCGCCATAACCGGGCCAAGCGGCAGCGGCAAATCCACCCTGCTCGACCTTCTGTGCGGGCTTGAGGAGCCAAGCGCCGGCGACGTCTTGTTCGACGGTGCGATCGTGCGGGACAGGGCGGATTGGGCGCGCATCCGTGCGGAGCGCATCGGTTTCGTCTTCCAGTCCTTTTGTCTGATCCCCTCACTGACGGCGGCGGAGAACATCGAGCTCGCCATGCTGTGGCAGGGGATTTCGGCGCATGCGCGGCGGGACCGGGTGGCGGAACTGCTCGAACGCCTGGGGCTTGGGGCGCGCGGCCGCCAGCATCCGATGCAGCTTTCTGGCGGGGAGCGGCAAAGGGTGGCGATCGCCCGTGCGCTTGCCAATCGCCCGGAACTGATCGTTGCCGACGAGCCGACCGGCAGTCTCGACAGCCGGTCGAGCGCCGAAATCATCGGTCTGCTCGAGGGACTCCAGCGTGACGGCGCGATCACCGTCGTCATCGTTACCCATGACCGGGCGATCGCCGAACGCTGCGATCGGCGCGTCGAACTGGTCGACGGCCGGATCGTCTCCGACCAACGCGGGCAGGCCGTAACCGAGGCGACCCCATGAACCTGCTCAGCTTGCCGGCCCGCAATCTCATGTCGCAGAAGCTGCGCTCGACGCTGACCGTGCTCGGCATCGCGGTGGCGGTCGGCAGCTTTGTCGCGCTGACCGGGCTGACACGCGGCCTGCAGGACAGTTATTCCCAAGGGGTGGGCGATGTCGGCGGCGATTATGTAGTCAGCCAGAGGGGCACCTACAGTCTGGTCAGCAGTTCGATTTCCGAAGAGCTTGTGGCGAGGCTCGATGCGGTCGCCGGTGTCGACGAGGCCGCCGGCATCGTCCTGTCGATCGCCGCGGTCGACGACGAGGCGAACATCTTCGTCACCGGTTGGCCGGATGAGAGTTTCCTGTGGCGTTCGCTGGTGCTGGAGCAGGGCAAGCCGCCGGCGGGCGACCGAGAGGTGGTGCTTGGCCGCACCGTTGCCGAGGCGCTCGGCAAGACGGTCGGCGACGAGATCCTGATCCAGTACGAGCCCTTCCGCATCACCGGCATTTCGGTACCGGATTCGGTCTTCAACCAGAATGTCGCAGTTGCCCGCCTGTCCGGGCTGCAGGAACTGCTCGGCCGCCCTGCCAGCGTTTCCCTGGTGCAGATCCGCCTGACGCGCCCCGTCGACCCGGAGGCTGCCGCAGCCGTCAAGGCGGCGCTCGCCAAGGTCTCACCGACGATCGAGGTCAGCGACAGCGCCGAGTTCGCCGAGAACATGGACTTCGTCAAGACGGTCGACGCCATCACATCGGCCGTGTCGCTGGTGATGATCCTCGCCTCGTCGATCCTGGTCGCCAATACGCTGTTGATGTCTGTTTCGGAACGGGTGCAGGAATTCGGCATTCTCGCCGCGATCGGCTGGACCCCGGGCCGCATCCGTATGCTCGTGGTGGTCGAGGGGCTGTTGATGTGCCTGATCGGCAGCGTGATCGGCGTCGGTCTCGGCGCCGCCGCGATGCACCTGGTTTCCTGGTTGCGCATTTCGGCCGGCCTGCTTGAGCCCTATCTTACCCTTGGCATCGTCATGGAGGCGATGTTCTGGGTACTGCTGGTCGGCCCGCTTGCCGCGCTCTATCCCGCATGGCGGGTGACCCGCGCGGCGCCTTCGGCGGCCCTCAGGGGCATCCGCTGACCACGGCCGTTTTATTTCTGGCGGGCGCCGGACCCTTCACTTAAGTTGTGCGTTCTTGCTGCGCTGTAGTGAGGAGCCGGAGGTCGAGCTTGCGCGTCGCGAAAATAGTCCTGATCGGCCTGATCCTGTTTTTGCTGGCATCCTGGCTCACCGTCTGTGTCTACGGACGGTTCGCCGCGCAGGCCAGGGGCGTACCGTCCGAGGCTTTGGCCGTGGTGGAAAACGGAACGGCGCTCGACCGTGTTGTCGCGGCGCAGACCGCCAGACATCCGGACATGAGCGGTCTAAGGCTCGTCTCTGACAATATCGACGCGTTTGCCGTGAGGGCGCATGCCGCGCGCGCTGCCGGCCGCAGCCTCGATCTGCAATATTATTACTGGCGCGACGATTTGACCGGCTCGCTCCTCGGCCGGGAGATACTGGCCGCCGCCGACCGCGGGGTGCGCGTGCGGTTGCTGCTCGACGACATTAACTCGCGGGGGGACGGAGATGACATTTATTCCGCCTATGACAGCCATCCGAACATCGAGGTCAGGCTGTTCAATCCGGCGATGAGCCGCGACAGCGCTCTGAGGCGCGGCATCGAGATGATCCTTAGGGCCGTGACCGTCACGCGCCGCATGCACAACAAGGCCTTCATCGCCGACGGCCGCGTGGCCATCGTCGGCGGGCGCAATATCGGAGACGCCTATTACGGGGCCTCGGACACCGCCAATTTCCGCGATCTCGACCTGGCCATGGTCGGGCCGGCCGTGGGCGAAACGTCCACGATCTTCGACCGCTTCTGGAACAGCCCGCTGGCGCTGCCGATCCGTAGCCTGGCCGATCCTGAGCAGCGGAGCCTTGCCAAGCTGAGGGCGCGGCTACTGGGCCTTGCCTCGAGCGAGCCGGCGCAGCGCTATCTGTCGCACCTGCAGGAAGCGGCGAATGCGGCGGCCGAACGGGCGGCGGAGCCGCGCTTCCACTGGACCGCCGATGTCCAGGTCGTGTCGGACCCGCCGGAAAAGGTGCTCGGCGTCGGGCAGCAAAGCTGGCTCGATCAGGCCATCAATCCGGTCATCACTTCGGCCACCCAGGCCCTTGAGATCACGTCGCCCTATTTCATTCCCGGCGACGAAGGCGTCTCGATGCTCTCCAGTCTGGTCGAACGGGGGGCGAAGGTCACCGTGCTGACCAATTCGCTCGCCGCAACCGATGTCGCCGCCGTGCACGGTGCCTATGCGCCCTACAGGGAAATCCTGCTCGACGGCGGCGTAAACCTGTTCGAACTGCGCGCGGAGAGCGCGCCGGGCCGCATTTCCCTGTTCGGATCGAGCAATGCCAGCCTCCACACCAAAGCCTTCACCGTCGACGAGCGGAGCGGCTTCATCGGCTCGTTCAATTTCGATCCCCGGTCGATCGCGCTGAACACGGAGATGGGCGTGCTGTTCGACGATGCCGCGTTGACCGCCGAGGTACGCCGCGAATTCGCCACCCATATCGCGCCGAACCACAGCTATCACCTGACCCTCGACGACGGCACGCTCAGCTGGATCGGCGAACCGGGCGCCGCGCCGGAATATAACGAGCCGGGCGCCAGCGTCTGGCGACGATTCGTCGCCACAGTCACCGGGTTCTTGCCACTGGAATCGCAATTGTGAGGGAATGGTGAGAGCGCAGGGGTTCGAACCCTGGACCTACTGATTAAAAGTCAGTTGCTCTACCGGCTGAGCTACGCTCTCCCAGTACCGGGCGTTCAAGCTCCGGCGGAAGTGAGCGTTACATAGGCAGGTGCCCCTTGCCGGTCAACCAAAATCTTCGCCGTCAATGCTGTCGGCGGTCGCAATTGTCGCAGCGAACAGAAAGGTGATTGGCAAGCAAGGGAGGAGGGCGCTAGGAAGGCGGCACAAGGCTGCAGATGGAGTTGCCACGTGTCGATTGCCGAGATTTCGCTGCTCAGCGCGTTGTTCGCCGGGGCGCTGTCCTTCCTGTCGCCCTGCGTCCTGCCGCTCGTCCCGCCCTATCTCTGCTACATGGCCGGCATCTCCGTCGACCAGTTCCGCGGCGGCGGGGTGGCGACGCAGGACCGCCAGGCGCGCCGCGCGGTGATGTTCTCGGCGCTTGCCTTCACCCTCGGCTTTGCCACCGTGTTCGTGGCGCTCGGCGCCGGCGCCTCGACCATCGGCACGCTGCTGCGCCAGCATCTCGACCTCTTGGCCAAGATCGGCGGCGTCATCATCATCATCATGGGGCTCAACTTCCTCGGCGTCTTCCGCATCGGGCTCTTGTCGCGCGAAATGCGCATTTCCGGCGGCGGCAAGCCTGCGACGCTGTCGGGCGCCTATGTCATGGGCCTGGCCTTTGCCTTCGGCTGGACGCCCTGTATCGGTCCGGTGCTCGGCGCGATCCTCGGCGTCGCCGCCGCGCGCGACACGGTCGGCGAGGGCGCCATGCTGCTGGCGGTCTATTCGCTGGGTCTCGCCGTGCCGTTCTGGATCGCCGCTGCCTTTTCCGGCGCCTTCATGCGGTTCCTCACCCGCTTCCGCAAGCATCTCGGCCTGGTCGAGAAGATCATGGGCGGCCTGCTGGTGCTGACCGGCCTGGCCTTTATCTTCGGATTCGTCGCCGACATGGCGATTTGGTTCCAGCAGACCTTTCCAATCCTGTCGCAAATCGGCTAAGGCCGAAGGGAATGGGTCGTATGCGAACGGCCCGGCGAACCGGGGAGTGGCGGCTTGGGTGACATTATCGCGCTGGTGCTGCCGTTCTTCGGCCTGATCCTGATCGGCTATGTGTCCGGCCGCATCACGCGGCAACCGGCCGAGGCGCTCGGATGGCTGAACTTCTTCGTCATCTACATCGCGCTGCCGTCGCTGTTCTTCAAGTTGGTGTCGCGCACGCCGATCGAGGAACTGACCCGGATCGACTTCATCGCCGCGTCGCTCGCCGCCACCTATGCGATCTTTCTCCTCGTCTTCCTGGTCGGCCGTCTCGTGCGGGGCAATACGATTGCTGACTGCACGATCCAGGCGCTCGCCGGCGCCTATGGCAATATCGGCTATATGGGGCCGGGCCTGGCGCTGCTGGCCTTCGGGGAAGCCGCCGCGGTGCCGGTGGCGCTGATCTTCTGCTTCGAGAATGCCGCCCACTTCATTGCCGCACCGGCGCTGATGGCCTTTGCCGGCGGCGATGAGCGGCCGCGCAGCCGGGTGGCGCTCGATGTCGCGAAGAAGATCGCCTACCATCCGTTCATCATCGCCACCGCGATAGGCTTTCTGGCGGCGGGCTTCCAGTTCGAGCCGCCGCTGGCCTTGCAACGGCTGATCGATTATCTCGCGCAGGCGGCCGCCCCTTGCGCGCTGTTTGCCATGGGCGTGACGCTGGCGCTGCGGCCGCTGAAGCGCATTCCAGCCGAGATCGGCTATATCGTGCCGATCAAGCTTTTGCTGCATCCGCTGCTGGTTTACGTCGTGCTCGGGCTGGTCGGCAATTTCGATCCGCTATGGATCTTCACCGCCGTGCTGCTGGCCTCGCTTCCGACGGCGACCAATGTATTCGTCATCGGCCAGCAATACGGCGTCTGGCAGGAGCGGGCCTCGGCCACCATCCTGATCACCACCGTACTGTCAGTGCTGTCGGTTTCCGCGCTTCTCTACGCCATCACCAACGGCATCCTACCGCCGGATCTTTTCCCTTAGGAAATCCGGGAAGGAACTGAGCGCCCGGCCGGGAGCCACCCCTTCCTGCATCACCAGATGGCGCAGCGGCGCGACGCTGGAGAGCACCTGCAGGCCCGCCGCTCGCAGCATCTGCACCGGCAGCAGGCTCGAAAGCAGCGAGCGATTGAGCAGATCGACGCTCGCCGTTCGGCTGATCACGTCAACGCGGCGCTTGGCGTCGAATCGATCGCCGGCATCGGCGGCGATCGGCCGGCCGGTGCGATCACACAGGATGTCTTCGAGCGCTGCAATGTCACGCAGGCTGAGGTTGAGCCCCTGCGCGCCGATCGGCGGAAAGGCATGGCCGGCCTCGCCGATGAAAGCGGCACGGCCCTTGCCGTAGCGGTTGGCGGTCATGCCGGACAGCGGCCAGGCCTGGACGCCCTCCTCGACGGTGACCTTTCCGAGCATGGACTGCATGCGGGTCTCGACCGCCAGCGAAAGGTCTTCGACGCTCAGCGAAAGCAGTCGTTCGGCCTGCTTGGGGTCGACCACCCAGACCAGGCTGGAGCGTTGGCCGGGCAGGGGAACCTGGGTGAAGGGGCCGCTTTCGCCGTGGAACTCTGTCGAGGTGTTGCGATGGGGAACGCCATGGGCGAAGTTGAGAACGACGGCGGTCTGCGGATAGGACCAGGTCTGCACGTCGACGCCGACGCTTTCGCGAACCTTCGACTTGCGGCCGTCCGCGCCGACCACGAAGTCGGCCTCCAGGTTCTCGCCTCCGTCCAGCGTGATCACGACCTTGTCCGGGCCAAAGACGATGTGCTCGGCAGCGGCGGCAAAGCGCGTGATACTGGGCTCGGCGGAAACCGCCTCGGACAGAACCCTGAGCAGCGCGCTGTTGGGCATGTTGTAGCCGAACGCCTCAAGACCGATCTCGGCGCTGCGGAAGGCGACCACCGGTGCCCTCAGCAACCGGTTCGTGCCGTCGATGATCTGCATCGTGGAGAGGGCCGCCGCTGCCGGACGCACGGCGTCCCACAAGCCAAGCCGCTCCATCATGCGGATTGACTGGTCCATCAGGGCCGTGGTGCGCCTGTCCTCACTCTGCGGCACCGGCGCGACAAGGGCTACGCGGTGCCCGCCGCGCGAAAGGGCGATGGCGGCGATCGATCCGGCGAGACCGCCGCCGACCACGGCGATGTCGAAGTGTTTCATCTCTGGCACCTCTGCTGTTTGACTCTATCTAGAGTGCTCGACCGGAAAAATCCATAAGCCGAATTGCTTCGGTTCCCCCGAGGCGCACCGGATTTTCCATCGACCTGTCTTCTTCGAGCGTTTGCCAGGAACTGTCTGCAGCCTCGTCCGGTTTTCTGCAAAATTGGATGAAGCGGAGTGTATCGCGAGGACCCTGTCTCGTAGATCCGCGGCCCGCGGGCTCGACGTCAAGAAAGGTTTGTTCGGCCGAATGAAGCAAGCCTGCCACACCCGACGAGATTCTTACAAATGCGGCCTCTTTCCCACCTTTTTCCAATGGATGGTCAACTGAAACTTGGTTCAGATAGCTTTTGAGACTAAGCTTCTGAGGGATGTTTGCATGCTGAAGAATTCGCTTTTGGTCACCGTCGTTCTTTTCGTCTTCAGCGCCTTTCCCATGACCGCCATAGCGAGCGACTGGTTCGACTGGCGATGGTACGGGGCAGCCGGTCCATGCGATGAAAAATGCTCGGTCATGGTCTTCGGAGGCAAATTCGTCGAAACTGCCATGACCGACATTTTCCTCAAAGGCAACGTTTCACCGTTCAATTGGGAATACGGCGACAGCACCTTCCTCGGCTTTGCGGCATCACGGACCGTGGCGAGCTTCTGGGAGGATCGCTTCACCATCGAACCGGAACTGGGCTTTGGAAAGCGGTTCGGTGAGATGGACGAGTACGAGGTCTGGGCAGCGGTCTTCCTCCGCTACAATTACTTTCCCTGGAACGACTACATTTACACCACCGTGGCCGCCTCGACGGGCCTCAGTTATGCCAGTGCAGTATCGGACATCGAGAAGGCACGCGCAGGCAACGATCGTGGCGATCGGCTGCTGCACTATCTCGCCCCCGAGATCACCTTTGCATTACCGCAGGACAAGTCGAGAGAAATGGTCGTCCGTTTTCACCACCGTTCAGGCGCCTATGGCGCTGTGAGCGATGCGGACGGTGGTGCGCAATACCTGACAGTTGGTTTGCGCCTACGCTTCTGACCAGAGCCCGCTCCTGTCTCGGATGGCATGGCGCACGCGTGTTCACACGCTCCGGGGGGAGCGGGGATGGCAGCGATCCGGTCTGGACTCGACACTTCCGGGTGACGAACAGGTTCCCGTTTTTTGACGCTGCTTGTCCCCAACGCGGTTGCAAAAAGTCCGGATTCGGTCGATACGAAGCCGGAGGGTGACGAACGGGGCATAACCGCAGATGAAGATCTTCAATTATCGGCGCGTGCCATATGCGGAAATCCGTGCCTTCTCCGTGCATATCCTCACAGCGTCCGGTTCATTTCTCGCCTTCCTCGGGGTGGTAGCGGCCGCCGAGCGGCGATTTGTCGACATGTTCTGGTGGCTCGGCCTGGCGCTTCTGGTCGACGGCATCGACGGCCCGATCGCGCGCAAGGTCAGGGTCAAGGAAGTGCTGCCCAACTGGTCGGGCGACACGCTCGATAATATCATCGATTACGTCACCTATGTTCTGCTGCCGGCATTTGCGCTCTATCAGAGCGGCATGATCGGCGAACCCTGGTCCTTCGTCGCGGCCGGCATGATCGTCGTGTCGAGCGCCATCTATTACGCCGACATGGGCATGAAGACGGACGAGTATTTCTTCTCCGGTTTTCCGGTCGTGTGGAATATGGTGGTGTTCACCCTTTTCGTCATCGACGCCGATGCCACCACGGCACTGATCGTCGTGGTCGCCTCGGTCATACTGACCTTCCTGCCGATCCACTTTCTCCATCCGGTACGGGTCAAGCGGCTCCGCTCTCTCAATCTCGCGGTATTTTTCCTCTGGTGCGCGCTTGGCGGCTATGCGCTGTTGATGCACTTCAGCATTCCCGGCTGGGTCAGCCTCGCCTTTGTCGCGACCGGCATCTACCTCTACGGCATCGGCGCTGTGCTCCAGTCCTTCCCCTCGCTGGGCAAGTCGAAGTCGTAAATGCCGCAACTGTGTGCAAGCGCAAAAAAGTCGCAAGGGTCGGTTGCCGGATGGCGCAAAGCGCGTATCAATAGCCCCCTGTCGCTTTGATCGGTTCGCTTGGGGGCTGCGGTGGGAGCGCGATAAGGAACAGTGCCGAAGGGTGACATGACGAAGGCTGAACCACTTCTTGCCGTCGAGGGACTGACCAAACTGTTCGGCAGTTTCGCCGCCTGCGACGGGATCGACCTCGAGATCGGCCATGGCGAGATCCATGCCCTGCTTGGCGAAAACGGGGCGGGCAAGTCGACGCTGGTCAAGATGCTGTTCGGCATCCTCGCGCCAAGTTCGGGACGCGTCCTGTGGCAGGGGCAACCCCGCGACATCGTTTCGCCGGCTGACGCCCGCAAGCTTGGCATCGGCATGGTGTTCCAGCATTTCTCGTTGTTCGAGGCGCTGACCGTGGCCGAGAACATCGCCTTGGCGCTCGACGAGAAAGTGTCGATCGACGAGATTTCTCTTAAGGCCGCCGAACTGTCGAAGGCCTATGGCCTGCCGCTCGACCCCGCCGCCCATGTCGCCGACTTGTCCGTCGGCGAGCGCCAGCGCATCGAGATCGTTCGCGCCCTGTTGCAGAACCCCAAGCTGATCATCCTCGACGAGCCGACCTCCGTTTTGACCCCGCAGGAAGCCGACCGGCTGTTCGAGACCTTGTTCAAGCTGAAGGCCGAGGGCCGCTCGGTTCTCTACATCAGCCACCGGCTCGAGGAGGTGCAGCGCATCTGTGATCGCGCCACAGTGCTTCGCCACGGCAAGGTGACGGGCACCTGCGATCCGCGCGGTGAGACGCCGGCCTCGCTCGCCCGAATGATGGTGGGCAGCGAGGTGGCGACGGTCTTGCGCGACGACGAGGCGCCGTTGGGCGACGTTCAGCTCGAGGTGCGCCATCTGAACCTTCGGCCGCGCACGCCCTTTGCCATGCCGCTCAAGGATCTGTCGCTGAGTGTCAGGGCGGGTGAGGTCCTGGCGATCGCCGGCGTGGCCGGCAATGGGCAGGGTGAACTGTTCGACGCGCTGTCCGGCGAATACATCACGGATGACGACGATTCGGTGCGTATTCGCGGCCGATCGGTCGGCCGGCTCGGCATTACCGGCCGGCGCCTGCTCGGGGCCGGTTTCGTTCCCGAGGAACGCAACGGACACGGCGCGGTCTCGGCCCTGGCCCTATCCGACAATCTCCTTTTGGCCCGCAATCAGTCGGATACCAGGGCTTTCCTTTCCGGCGGTTGGCTGAGGCTCATCCGCCACGACGCCGTGCGCATGGCGACGCAGCGCATCTGCGAGGCTATGGACGTGCGCAAGAGCGGGCTCGATCCGGCGGCGGGGTCGTTGTCGGGCGGCAATCTGCAGAAATTCATCGTCGGGCGCGAACTCGATCGCCAGCCCGCGGTGCTGGTCGTCAACCAGCCGACCTGGGGGGTGGATGCGGGTGCCGCGAGCCGCATCCGTCAGGCGCTGATCAATCTGGCGCGCGCCGGTTCGGCGGTGGTGGTGATCAGCCAGGACCTCGACGAGATCTTCGAGGTAGCGACCGCGATCGCGGCGATCTCGGACGGGCAGCTTTCGGAAATCTACCCGGCCGCGACGATGACCCGCGAGAAGATCGGCCTCCTGATGGGCGGCATGCACGGACTGGAGGCGGCGAATGCGCATTGAACTCGAACGCCGCCCCGGAATGTCGGGATTTTTCGCGATCGTTTCGCCGCTTGTCGCGCTGGCGCTCACCGTCTTTTTCGGCGGCATCATGTTTGCCCTGCTCGGCAAGGATCCGGTCGATGCGCTCTACAGCTTCTTCATCGAGCCGCTGCTCGAGGTCTGGTCGTTGCATGAACTGGCGATCAAGGCGGCGCCGCTGATCCTGATCGGCGTCGGGCTGTCTGTCGCCTACCGTTCGAACAACTGGAATATCGGCGCCGAGGGGCAGTTCACCATCGGCGCCATCACAGGTTCGTTCCTGCCGGTGGTATTCTACGAATGGCATTCGCCTTTGCTGCTGCCGCTAATGCTGATCCTCGGCATGGTCGGCGGCGCGCTTTACGCCGCGATCCCGGCGCTGCTCAAGACCCGCTTCAACACCAATGAGATCCTTACCAGCCTGATGCTGGTCTACATCGCCCAACTCTTCCTCGACTGGCTGGTGCGCGGCGCCTGGCGCGATCCGGCAGGCTATAATTTTCCGCAGAGCCGGTCCTTCGTCACGGAAGCCGTTCTGCCGGAAATGCTCGGCTCGGGCCGCGCCCATTTCGGTTTCGCCTTTGCCATCGTCGCTGCGATCGGCGTGTGGTTCATGATGCGCTACATGCTCAAGGGCTTCCAGGTCGTAGTGCTCGGCCAGTCGGAACGGGCAGGGCGGTTCGCCGGTTTCTCGTCGCGCGGCATGGTGTGGTTCTCGATGCTGTTTTCCGGGGCGCTGGCCGGATTGGCCGGCATTTCCGAAGTGTCCGGCTCGATCGGCCACCTTCAGCCGTCCATTTCGCCGGGCTACGGCTTTACCGCCATCATCGTCGCCTTCCTCGGTCGCCTGAACCCGCTCGGCATCATCGCTTCGGGGCTGGTTCTGGCGCTCACCTATCTCGGCGGCGAGGGCGCGCAGTTGTCGATCGGTGTGTCCGACAAGGTGACGCGGGTGTTCCAGGGGCTTTTGCTGTTCTTCGTGCTGTCCTGCGACACGCTGATTCACTACCGCGTCAAACTGGTGCTCGGCAAAGGCCGGGCCCTCGTCGGGGGAGCCGCCCGATGATCGTCGAAGCCATTCTGCTGACCGTTATCACCGCGTCCACGCCGCTGGTCATCGCCGCCATGGGCGAACTCGTCACCGAACGCTCCGGCGTGCTCAATCTCGGTGTCGAGGGGATGATGATCATCGGCGCCGTCTGCGCCTTCGCCGTGGCGCAGATGAGCGGATCGCCGTTGATCGGGGTTGGCGCCGGGATCGTCGGCGGGGCGGCGTTTTCGCTGCTGTTTGCCTTCCTGACCCTGTCGCTGGTCGCCAACCAGGTGGCGACGGGCCTGGCGCTCACCATTCTCGGCCTCGGCGTGTCTGGCATGCTGGGCGAGGGTTTTGTCGGCGTTCCGGGCGTCAAGCTGCAGCCGATCGCCATTCCGCTTCTCGCCGACATCCCCGTTGTCGGACCGTTGCTGTTCAGGCAGGATCTGATCTTCTATCTTTCGATCCTGCTGGTCGTCGGGGTGAACTGGTTCCTGTTCCGCACGCGTTCCGGCCTGAAGCTCAGGGCGATCGGCGACAATCACGGATCGGCCCATACGCTTGGCATCCATGTGATCCGAACCCGCTATCTCGCCGTTCTGTTCGGCGGCGCCTGTGCCGGGCTCGCCGGCGCCCAGCTTTCGCTGGTCTATACGCCGCAATGGGTGGAAAACATGTCGGCGGGGCGCGGCTGGATCGCGCTGGCCCTGGTGGTCTTCGCCTCGTGGCGCCCCTGGCGGTTGCTGGCCGGCGGCTACCTGTTCGGCGCCGTCACGATCGGCCAGCTCCATGCCCAGGCCTTCGGCATCGGTTTACCCTCGCAGCTTCTTTCCGCGCTGCCCTATGTGGCGACCATTGTGGTCCTGGTCATAATCTCGCAAAATCGGCGCACCACGCTGATCAACACTCCGGCCTCGCTCGGCAAGCCGTTCGTGCCTGACCGGTAAAGTCAAAAAGCCTTTATCAACAACCAGAAGGGGTTACCCATGAAAAAGATGCTTATCGCACTCGCCACGAGCGCTGCCGTTCTCGGCGGCTTCGCGGCCTCTGCCCAGGCCGAAGACAAGACCAAGGTCTGCTTCGTCTATGTCGGCACGACGACCGACGGCGGCTGGACGCAGGCGCACGACATCGGCCGCCAGCAGTTGCAGGCGCATTTCGGCGACAAGATCGAGACCCCCTTCCTTGAAAGCGTGCCGGAAGGCCCGGATGCCGAGCGCGCCATCGAGCGTCTCGCCCGTTCCGACTGCAAGCTGATCTTCACCACCTCGTTCGGCTTCATGGACGCGACCGTCAAGGTTGCGGCCAAGTTCCCCGACGTGAAGTTCGAGCATGCCACCGGCTTCAAGGCCGCCGAAAATGTCGCGACCTACAATTCGCGTTTCTATGAAGGCCGCTATATCCAGGGCGTAATCGCCGCCAAGATGTCGCAGAAGGGCGTCGCCGGCTACATCGCCTCGTTCCCGATCCCGGAAGTCGTCATGGGCATCAACGCCTTCATGCACGGCGCGCAGTCGGTCAATCCGGAATTCAAGGTCAAGGTCGTCTGGGCCAATACCTGGTTCGACCCGGGCAAGGAAGCCGATGCCGCCAAGGCGCTGATCGACCAGGGCGTCGACATCCTGACCCAGCACACCGACACCACCGCGCCGATGCAGGTCGCCGCCGAACGCGGCATCAAGGCCTTCGGCCAGGCATCCGACATGATCAAGGCCGGCCCGGAAACGCAGATGACTGCGATTGTCGACACCTGGGGCGCCTATTACATCAAGCGCGTCCAGGCCCTGCTCGACGGCAGCTGGAAGTCGGAGCAGATCTGGGACGGTCTGAAGGACGGCATCCTGACCATGGCGCCCTACACCAACATCCCGGATGACGTGAAGGCGATGGCGCAGGACGTCGAGGCCAAGATCAAGTCGGGTGAACTGCATCCGTTCACCGGCCCGATCAAGAAGCAGGACGGTACGGACTGGCTGAAGGACGGCGAGAAGGCTGAGGACGGCGCACTGCTCGGCATGAACTTCTACATCGCCGGCGTCGACGACAAGCTGCCGCAATAATTGGTCGCTGCCGGACATCACCACGAACTGCAAAGGGCGCCTCGGGCGCCCTTTTTGTCTTCGGCTTTTCGCCAATCTTGGCCACGGCGCGTTTACAAAAGTCATATAGTATGATTTATGGCTTCTGTCACGGGAGGTGACGCCAAGGGAGGAAATCATGACGTTTTTTAAAGCGCTTGCCAGCGCCACGGTGCTTGCTGGCTGCATGTTCGCGACGGCCCAGGCCGAGGGTCTCGTTGTCGGCTTTTCGCAGATCGGCTCCGAATCCGGCTGGCGTGCGGCAGAGACCACGCTGACCAAGCAGCAGGCGGAAAAGCGCGGCATCGACCTGAAATTCGCCGATGCCCAGCAGAAGCAGGAAAATCAGATCAAGGCGCTGCGCTCGTTCATCGCCCAGGGCGTTGACGCGATCCTGGTGGCGCCCGTCGTCGCCACCGGCTGGGACGAAGTGCTCGAAGAGGCCAAGGAAGCCGAGATCCCGGTCATCCTGCTCGACCGCACCGTCGATGCCGACAAGGAACTCTACATGACAGCGGTGACCTCCGACCTCGTGCATGAGGGCAAGGTGGCCGGCGAATGGCTGGCCAAGACCGTCGGCGACAAGCAGTGCAATATCGTCGAACTCCAGGGCACGACCGGCTCGTCCCCGGCCATCGACCGCAAGAAGGGCTTCGAGGAAGGCATTGCCGGCAGCGCCAACCTCAAGATCGTCCGCAGCCAGACCGGCGACTTCACCCGCACCAAGGGTAAGGAAGTCATGGAGAGCTTCCTCAAGGCCGAGGACGGCGGCAAGAACATCTGCGCGCTCTACGCCCACAATGACGACATGGCGGTCGGCGCGATCCAGGCGATCAAGGAAGCCGGCCTGAAGCCGGGCAGCGACATTCTCGTCGTCTCGATCGATGCCGTGCCGGATATCTTCCTTGCCATGGCAGCCGGAGAGGCCAACGCCACCGTGGAGTTGACGCCGAACATGGCGGGCCCCGCCTTCGACGCGCTGGAAGCCTTCAAGAAGGACGGCACCATGCCGCCAAAGTGGATCCAGACCGAATCCAAGCTCTACACCCAGGCTGACGATCCGCAGAAGGTCTACGAAGAGAAGAAAGGCCTCGGCTACTGATTGCCGCTTTGATGTCCCGGCCGCACGCTCCTCGCAATTGAGGCAGGCGGCCGGACCCGACACGCCCGCCGGCGCGCGCCCATGCGCCCCCCGGCGGGACCGTTGCGTTGATTGCGGAGCCGCGCATGACCGAGCATTCCAATTCCATTCTGACGGCGACCGGGATCTGCAAATATTTCCCCGGCGCAACCGCGCTCGACCATGTCGATTTCGACTTGAGACGCGGCGAGATCCTCGCCCTGCTCGGCGAGAACGGCGCAGGTAAGTCGACGCTGGTGAAATGCCTGACGGGCGCCTATCGCCGCGACGCTGGCGCAATCGCGCTGGACGGCCGCGAGATCGACCCGAGGGACACCCGTGCTGCGCAATCCCTTGGGATCGGCACGGTTTATCAGGAGGTCAACCTGCTCGGGAACCTCACCGTGGCGGAAAACCTCTATCTCGGCCGACAGCCGCGCAGGTACGGACTGGTCGATACCCGGCGCATGAATGCGGACGCCCGCGAACTGTTGCTCGGCTACGGAATCGACATCGACGTCAGGCAGGAGCTTGCCGTCTATTCCGTCGCGATCCAGCAGGTGGTGGCGATCGCGCGCGCGGTCGATCTGTCGGGCAAGGTGCTGATCCTCGACGAGCCGACCGCGAGCCTCGACGCGCAGGAAGTGGCCATGCTCTTCCGCATCATGCGCGAGCTGAAGGCGAAGGGCCTCGGCATCGTCTTCATCACCCACTTTCTCGGCCAGGTCTACGAGGTCGCGGATCGCGTCACCGTGCTGCGCAACGGCTGTCTCATCGGGACGCGCGAAACCGCATCGCTGGACCGCAAGGCACTGATCTCGATGATGCTTGGCCGCGAACTCGAGGCGGTGGAGAATGCCCATGGCGGTGCGGCGCGCTCCGAAGGCGAAGTCCGCTTCCGGTTTGACGGTTATGGCCGACGAGGGCGCATTCATCCGTTCGACCTGGAGGTCAGGGCCGGTGAGGTGGTCGGCATGGCCGGACTGCTCGGTTCCGGGCGAACGGAGACGGCCGAGACGCTGTTCGGCATTCATCCGTCCGACAGCGGTTCGGCCCGCATCGATGGGAAGTCCGCCAGGATCGGCAGCCCGCGCGAGGCGATCCGGCACGGATTTGGCTTTTGCCCGGAGGACCGCAAGATCGACGGAATTATCGGAGATCTGTCTATCCGCGAGAATATCGCCCTGGCCCTGCAGGCGCGCCGCGGCTGGTTGCGTCCAATCTCGGCGCGGGAGCAGGCAGAACTCGCGGATCGCTATATCGCCGCCCTCGATATTCGCACGACGGATCGGGAAAAACCGATCCGGCTGCTCTCCGGCGGCAACCAGCAGAAGGTCATCCTGGCCCGCTGGCTCGCCACCGATCCGCAATTCCTGATCCTCGACGAGCCGACCCGCGGCATCGATGTAGGGGCGCATGCGGAGATCATCAGGCTGATCGAGACGCTTTGCGCCGAGGGCCTGTCGCTGCTGGTCATCTCCTCGGAACTGGAGGAGTTGCTGGCCTATAGCGCCCGGATCGTGGTGCTGCGCGACCGGCGTCACGTGGCGGAACTGAGCGGCGAGGCGATGACGGCCGCCCATATTGTCGAGGCAATCGCCAGCCAGGCCAGCGAGGTAAACCCCACATGATCGGCCATCTGAAACCGCTTGCCGCCAGGCTCGCCCCTCAGTTGATTGCGCTTGGCGTCATCCTTGCCCTCAACGTCATCGCCTTTCCCGGCTTCTTCCACATCGAGATCCAGAACGGCCGCTTCTATGGCAGCCTGATCGACGTCCTCAATCGCGGCGCGCCGGTCGCCTTGCTCGCCGTCGGCATGACGCTAGTAATCGCGACCAAGGGGATCGACCTGTCCGTCGGTGCGGTGATTGCCATCACCGGGGCGGCCGGAGCCGCAGCCGTTGCCGCGGGCTATTCGCTGGGTGCAACGCTCGGCCTGGTGCTGCTCGTCGGACTTGCCTGCGGGCTGTGGAACGGCGTTCTCGTGGCGCTCCTCGGCATCCAGCCGATCATCGCCACGCTGGTGCTGATGGTCGCCGGGCGCGGCATCGCCCAGTTGATCACCGAAGGCACGATCCTGACCTTCACCGATCCGGGCTTGATCTTCATCGGCAGCGGATCGCTGTTCCTCTTGCCCATGCCGGCGCTGATCTTCATCGCCTTCGCGATTGCCGTCGCCGTGCTCGTGCGCGGTACGGCGCTCGGGCTTCTGGTCGAGACGGTCGGCATCAACCGGCGTGCCGCCACCCTTTCGGGCGTCGGCACACCGGTTCTGCTGCTCGTCGTCTACCTGATCTGCAGCCTGTCCGCCTCGATCGCCGGACTGATCGTCGCTGCCGACATCAAGGGGGCCGATGCCAACAATGCCGGGCTCTGGCTGGAACTCGACGCCATCCTGGCGGTGGTGGTCGGCGGCAATTCGCTGCTCGGCGGTCGTTTCAGCATCGCCGGCTCGCTGCTCGGGGCGCTGATCATCCAGTCGATCAATACCGGCATCCTGCTGTCCGGCTTTCCGCCCGAATTCAACCTCATCATCAAGGCTGCCATCATCGTGATCATTCTCGTTATCCAGTCACCTGCCGTGCAATCGCTCGCCGCCTATGTGCGGCGGGCGCCCATGGGCGCGGGAGAGTGACGCGATGGCTTTCAACATTCGCTATCTTCCGGTTCTGGCGACGGTCGTGATCTTCGTCGCAGCCTATGTCGTCTGCACCATCCAGTTTCCCGCCATGCTGTCGATGCGGGTGATCAGCAATCTTCTGACCGACAATGCCTTCCTCGGTATCGCCGCCGTTGGCATGACCTTCGTCATCCTGTCGGGCGGCATCGATCTGTCGGTCGGTGCGGTGATCGCCTTTGCCGGAGTGTTCCTCGCCGTCCTGCTGCAAACCACCGGTGTTCACCCGCTGGTCGCGTTTGGCCTGCTCCTGATCGTCACCACGGCCTTCGGCGCTCTGATGGGTGCCGTCATCCACTATCTCGAAATGCCGTCCTTCATCGTCACTCTGGCCGGCATGTTCCTCGCGCGCGGCATGGCTTTCGTCCTGTCGATCGACAGCATTCCGATCGATCACGAATTCTATGCGGCAATGCGTAAGATGTTTTACAAACTGCCCGGCGGCGGGCGGTTGACGCTCATCGGCGGGATCATGATCGCGGTTTTCCTGATCGGCATCCTCATCGCCCACCGCACCCGGTTTGGCGCCAATGTCTATGCGCTGGGGGGCGGGGCGCAGACCGCGCGGCTGATGGGTGTTGCGATCGGGCGCACCACCATCTTCACCTATGCGCTGTCGGGCCTTCTGGCGGGGCTCGCCGGCATCGTCTTCTCGCTCTACACCTCTGCCGGCTACCCGCTTGCAGCCGTGGGCGTCGAACTCGATGCGATCGCAGCCGTGGTGATCGGCGGCACGCTTCTGACCGGTGGATCGGGCTTCATCGCCGGGACATTCATCGGAATTCTCATCCAGGGATTGATCCAGACCTACATCACCTTCGACGGGACCCTTTCCAGTTGGTGGACGAAAATCCTCATCGGCCTACTGTTGTTCGCCTTCATCCTGTTGCAGAAGGGCATTCTCGCCCTGTCACGCAGGGGCGGTTGATGAGGCTTTGAAAGGGAACACATCTTGCACAATGGACTGCTCGGACCCGTGACGATTACCGGCTCCAGAACGAGCCATGGCCAGGTTGTCGACGAGATCGGCATGGCAATCATCTGCGGCGAGTTTCCGGTGGGAAGCGTCCTGCCGGGCGATGTCGAGCTGGCCCAGCGCTTCCAGGTGTCCCGCACCGTGTTGCGCGAAGCGATGAAGACGCTCGCCGCCAAGGGGCTGGTGGTTGCCAAGGCCCGCATCGGCACGCGCGTGACCGACCGGCAGTTCTGGAACATGTTCGACGGCGACGTCCTGACCTGGCATTTCGAATGCGGTGTCAGCGAGGACTTCCTCTTGAGCCTCTACGAGATCCGCCTGGCCTTCGAACCCGCCGCGGCAGCGCTCGCGGCGGAAAAGGCGTCGGTCCAGGATATCGCCATCCTGCGTCAACTGGCCGAAGACCTCGGCAATCCGGATCATACGGTGGAGACACTGGCGATGGCCGACCTGCGCTTCCACATGGCGCTGGCCAACGCATCCGGCAATCCCTTCATGCGGACCCTCGGCAGCCTGATCAAGGCGGCCCTGGTCGGCGCCTTCAAGCTGTCGTCGGCGCCGGTCGATCTGCGCCGGTCGACAGACGTCAAGACCACCCATCTGGCGATCGTCGAAGCGATCGAGAAGCGCGACCCGGCATCGGCGCGCACGGCGATGGAGAAGGTCATCCTCGTCGGCCGCGACCGTGCCCGGGCGAGTTTCGCCTCGCAGCACGCCTGAAGCTACGGTTCGGCGCCCAGGTCAGCGAGCCGCCGGGGGCGGCCCCAGGCTTGACCGAAGAAGTCTGGCCTGCGCTGCCTGTTAAGCCTCCCTCAACCTCGCGCTGCCATTTGCTGTTGGGCGTCTCGAAGCTTGCTGCTATGAGACGGACGACCATTGCATTGCCAAGCCACGATTCCTTTCTCCGGAGAAACCATGAGCCGCAGCTGTCTCGCCGTCATCCTCGCCGCAGGCGAAAGCACCCGGATGAAATCCTCGATGTCGAAGGTGCTGCACCCCGTGGCTGGCCTGCCGATGATCGCCCATGTGATGAAGACCATCGCGTCTTCCGGGATCAGCGACGTTGCCCTCGTGGTCGGCCGGGACATGGACAAGGTCGCAAAGGCCGGCAGCGTCGGCGGCGTCAATGTCATGCCCTTTCTCCAGGCCGAACGGCTGGGCACAGGCCATGCGGTTCTCGCCGCGCGCGCGGCGATCGAGCGCGGCTATGACGACGTTCTCATCGCCTATGGCGACGTGCCGCTGATCACCGCAGAGCCGTTGATGGCCGCGCGCGCGGCGCTCGCCGAGGGCCACGACGTCGCCGTCATCGGTTTCCATACCGCACGCCCCACCGGCTACGGGCGCCTGCTGGTCAAGGACGGCGAGCTGATCGCCATTCGCGAGGAGAAGGACGCCTCCGACGCCGAACGGGCGGTGACATGGTGCAATAGCGGCCTGATGGCGATCAACGGCCGCAAGGCTATGGATTTCCTTACCCGCATCGGCAATGCCAATGCCAAGGGCGAGTATTATCTGACCGATATCGTCGAGATCGCCCGTGCGCTCGGCGGGCGCACGGTCGCCGTCGATGCGCCGGAGGAACAGCTGACCGGCTGCAACAACCGCGCCGAGCTTGCCGTGCTCGAACGGCTCTGGCAGGAGCGGCGCCGGCATGAAATGATGGTGTCCGGTGTATCGATGATCGCGCCGGAGACCGTCTTCCTCAGCCACGACACCGAGATCGGCCAGGACGCGTTGATCGAACCCAACGTCGTCTTCGGCCCGGGCGTCACCGTCGAGGGTGGCGCGATCATCCATGCCTTCTCCCATCTCGAGGGTGCCCATGTGGCGGCCGGCGCCACCGTCGGACCGTTTGCCCGCCTGCGCCCCGGCGCCAATCTCGCGACCGGCTCCAAGGTCGGCAATTTCTGCGAAGTGAAGAAGGCGGAGATCGGTGAGGGGGCCAAGGTCAATCATTTGAGCTATATCGGCGACGCGTTTGTCGGCGCGCATGCCAATATCGGGGCCGGCACTATCACCTGCAATTATGACGGGGTGAACAAGCATGTGACGCGGATCGGCGAAGGGGCCTTCATCGGTTCCAACAGCGCGCTCGTCGCGCCCGTATCGGTCGGCGACGGCGCTTTCGTCGCCTCCGGCAGCGTCATCACCGAGGATGTACCGTCCGATGCGCTGGCGCTCGGCCGCGCCCGGCAGGAAATCAAGCCGGAACGGGCCAAGGCGATCCGTGCCCGCAATCAGGCGATCAAGGCTTCCCGCAGCGCGAAGTCCTGATTGCTGCAATTGCGTAACGCAACGATACCGAATGTGACCGGTGCGTGCATTGCGAAACTGACGAAATCCATTAGGACTGGCGGCAGGAAGAAGCCAGACGGAGAACTCTATGTGCGGCATTGTCGGTATTGTCGGTAACCAGCAGGTGGCGGGTCGTCTGGTCGACGCGCTGAGGCGGCTCGAATATCGCGGCTATGATTCCGCCGGCGTGGCGACCATCGACAACGGCGTGATGGATCGCCGCCGCGCCGAGGGCAAGCTGTTCAACCTGGAAAAGAAGCTCGACGCCGAGCCGCTCGCCGGCACGATCGGCATCGCCCACACCCGCTGGGCGACCCATGGCGTTCCGAACGAGACCAATGCCCACCCGCATTTCGTCGACGGTGTCGCCGTCGTCCACAATGGCATCATCGAGAATTTTTCCGAACTGCGCGATGAACTGACGGCCGAGGGTGCCGTTTTCACCACCCAGACCGACACCGAGATCGTCGCCCAGTTGATTGCCAAATACCGCCGCAAGGGGCTCGACAACCGCGCCGCGATGCTGGCCATGCTCAATCACGTCAAGGGCGCCTACGCGCTGGTGGTCATGTTCGCCGATGATCCGGACACGATCATGGCCGCCCGCTTCGGGCCGCCGCTCGCCGTCGGCTTCGGCAAGGGCGAAATGTTCCTCGGATCGGACGCCATCGCGCTTGCCCCCTTCACCAACGAGATCGCCTATCTGGTCGATGGCGACTGCGCGATCATTCACCGCAACGGTGCCGAGATCATCGACTTTGCCGGCAATCCGGTCGAGCGGGCGCACCAGATCTCCCAGGCGACCGCCTTTGTCGTCGACAAGGGCAATCACCGCCATTTCATGGAGAAGGAAATCTACGAGCAGCCGGAGGTCATCTCGCACGCGCTGTCGCACTATGTGGATTTCCATAGCCACTCGACCAAGCCGGTCGACGCGGCGATCGACTTCAAGAGCCTTCGCGGCCTGGCGATCTCCGCCTGCGGCACGGCCTATCTGGCCGGCCTGGTCGGCAAGTACTGGTTCGAGCGCTATGCCCGCCTGCCGGTCGAGATCGATGTCGCCTCGGAATTCCGCTATCGGGAGATGCCGCTCTCCAAGGATCAGGCGGCGCTGTTCATCTCGCAATCGGGCGAGACGGCCGACACGCTCGCCTCGCTGCGCTACTGCCATGACGAGGGTCTGAAGATCGGCGCCATCGTCAACGTCAAGGAATCGACCATCGCTCGCGAGGCGGATGCCGTCTTCCCGATCCTTGCCGGCCCGGAGATCGGGGTGGCCTCGACCAAGGCTTTCACCTGCCAGCTCGCCGTTCTCGCCTCTCTGGCGATCGCCGCCGGTAAGGCGCGCGGGACGATTTCGGCTGACGAGGAAAAGCAGTTGGTGAAGAGCCTGGCCGAAATGCCGCGCATCATGAGCCAGGTGCTGAACGCCATCCAGCCGCAGATGGAAGCGCTGGCGCGCGACCTGTCGAAATACAAGGATGTGCTCTATCTCGGCCGTGGCACCAGCTATCCGCTGGCCATGGAAGGCGCGCTGAAGCTCAAGGAAATCTCCTATATCCACGCCGAGGGCTATGCCGCCGGCGAGCTGAAGCACGGTCCCATTGCGCTGATCGACGAGAACATGCCGGTGATCGTCATTGCTCCGCATGACCGCTTCTTCGACAAGACCGTGTCGAACATGCAGGAAGTGGCGGCACGCGGCGGCCGGATCATCTTCATCACCGACGAGAAGGGGGCTGCCGCCTCGAAGCTCGAAACCATGGCGACGATCATCCTGCCCAACGTGTCGGAGATCATTGCGCCGATGCTCTTCTCGCTGCCGATCCAGCTGCTGGCCTATCACACCGCGGTGTTCATGGGCACGGACGTCGACCAGCCGCGCAATCTGGCAAAGTCGGTGACCGTCGAATGAGGATCAGGCCGGAATCGGCGGGTGACGAGGCAGCCATCGGCGCACTCACCGCCGCTGCCTTTGCCGGCCATCCCCATAGCGACGGATCGGAGCCGCAGATCATCGAGCGCCTGCGGCGCCTCGGCAAGCTGACGCTTTCGCTGGTAGCGGAAGACGACGGCAAGATTGTCGGCCATGTTGCCTTCTCCCCGGTGACGCTGTCGGGTGGCGAGGGCGGCTGGTACGGCCTCGGACCGATTTCGGTCGCGCCCGGCAGGCAGAGGGGCGGTATCGGCTCGACGCTGATCAAGACGGGTCTGGCGAAACTCGAGGCGCAAGGGGCATCTGGCTGCGCTCTAGTCGGGGAACCGGCCTACTATAACCGGTTCGGTTTCACCGCCCGGCCGGAGCTCACGACGATGGGCGTGCCGCCCGAATATTTCCTTGTCCTGCCCTTGCATGGCGGGGCACCCTCCGGCATGGTGGCCTTCCATCCGGCTTTCTTCGGCGACGCAGCATAAGGTCGACATGACGAACGGCAGTCACGAGCGCATCTCGCTGGCGACACGGATCCGGAACAATTTTCTGACCGGACTGATCATCTGTGCGCCCATCGCCATCACCATCTGGCTGACCTGGTCCTTCATCGACTGGGCCGACAGTTGGGTAAAACCCTATATCCCGAACCGCTACAATCCGGAAAGCTATCTGCAATTCGCCATTCCCGGCTTCGGCCTGCTGATCGCGGTGACAACGATCACCCTGATCGGTTTTCTCGGAAAGAACCTGATCGGCCGATCGATCGTCGCCTACAGCGAGTCGATCCTGCATCGCATGCCGTTGGTGCGCACGGTCTACAAGAGCACCAAGCAGATCTTCGAGACCGTGCTGAAGGAACAGTCGGGGTCGTTCAAGAGAGTGGGGCTGATCGAGTTCCCGTCGCCCGGCACCTGGGCACTGGTCTTCGTCTCGAGCGATGCCAGGGGCGAGATTGCCGCGAAGCTCGGCGAGGACGGTGAGGAGATGGTGGCGGTGTTCCTCGCGCCCACGCCGGTTCCGACCGCCGGTTTCCTGATGTTCGTGCCGCGCAGCAAATTGCGGCTGCTCGACATGTCGCCGGAAGAGGGCGTGAAGCTGCTGATTTCCGCCGGCCTCGTCACGCCGGAATACAGAACGGCCGCCACCGAAGAGGCGGCAACTATCGTCACCCCGCCCGCAGGAACCTGATCGCCTCGTCGCGGCGGTGCAGGTAGAGGAGCGTGCGCACGGCCTCGCCGCGCGGGGTCGTAAGGTCCGGATCGCGTTCCAGCAGGTAGGATGCGTCCTTGCGGGCGATTTCCAGGAGTTCGGCATGCGCCTCCAGGCTGGCGATGCGGAAACCGGGCGTGCCGGACTGGCGCGTCCCGAGCAGTTCGCCTTCGCCGCGCAATTTCAGGTCTTCCTCGGCGATCAGGAAACCGTCCTCGCTGTCGCGCAGGATCGACAGGCGCGCCTTGCCGGTCTCGCCGAGCGGTCCCTTGTAGAGCAGGATGCAGCTCGACGCCTCGTCGCCGCGCCCGACCCGACCACGCAGCTGGTGCAATTGGGCAAGGCCGAAGCGCTCGGCATGCTCGATCACCATGATCGTCGCATCCGGCACGTCGACGCCGACCTCGACCACGGTCGTCGCCACCAGCAGCCGCGTTTCGCCGGTCTTGAAGGCGAGCATGGCCGCGTCCTTTTCCGGCCCACTCATCCGGCCATGGACCAGGCCGATCGGCGCGCCGATCGCCTTTTCCAGCACCGCAAAGCGCTCCTCGGCCGACATCAGCTCTGATATGTCGGATTCCTCGACCAGCGGGCAGATCCAGTAGGCCTTTTTTCCGTCGGCGACGGCGGCACGCAGCCGTTCGACGATCTCGCCGGTGCGCTCGCTCGGCACCGTCACCGTCTGGATCGGCTTTCGGCCGGCCGGCTTTTCGGTGAGTTTCGAGACGTCCATGTCGCCGAAGGCGGCGAGCACCAGCGTGCGGGGGATGGGGGTGGCCGTCATCACCAGCATATGCGGCGAAATGCCCTTGGCGGTCAGGCGGAGACGCTGGTGCACGCCGAACCGGTGCTGTTCGTCGACTACGGCCAGCATCAGGTTCTTGTAGTTCACGGTGTCCTGGAACAGCGCATGGGTGCCGATGATGATCTGCGCCTCTCCGGAAGCGATCCGCCCGGTGATCGCCTCGCGCTCCTTGCCCTTGGTGCGGCCGGTCAGCACCTCGACCGTAAGGCCCGCGCTCGCCGCAAACTTCGAGATCGTCGCGTGATGCTGGCGGGCCAGGATTTCGGTCGGCGCCATCAGAACGGCCTGGCCGCCGCTCTCGACGGTCGCCGCCATGGCGAGCAGCGCCACTAACGTCTTGCCGGCGCCGACATCGCCCTGCAGCAGCCGCAGCATGCGGGTGTCGGAGGCCATGTCGTTCAGAATGTCCGCGAGCGCCTGCGTCTGGCTGGCCGTCGGCTTGAAGGGCAGGGCGGCGAGGATCTTGTCCGACAGTTCGCCCGTTGCCCGAACCGGCGTGCCGGGCACCTTGCGCAGTTTCTGGCGGACGAGGGCAAGCGACACCTGGCCGGCGAGGAATTCGTCATAGGCGAGCCGACGCCGCGCCGGCGCCTGCGGATCGACATCCTTTTCGTCGCGCGGATGGTGCAGGTCGACGAAACTCTGGCGGATGCTCGGAAAACCCTGCCGGGTGACGAGCGCCGGATCGGCCCATTCGGGCAATTCGGGCACCCGCTCCACCGCATGCTCGATCTGCTTGCGCAGCACCTTTGGCGAGAGGCCTGCGGTCAGCGGATAGACCGGCTCGACCAGCGGCATGTTCTCCGCCTCGCTCGCCTTCACCATCAAGTCCGGGTGCACCATGGAGGGGCGGCCGTTGAACCAGTCGACCTTGCCGGAAACGATGATCGTCTCGTCGACCGGCAGGGCCTTCTCCAGCCAGTTACCCTTGACGCGGAAGAAGGTCAGCGCCAGCTCTCCCGTCTCGTCGTGCAGGAAGACGCGGTAGGGCAGGCTGGCCTTGCCGCGCGGCGGCGGCTGGTGGCGGTCGACCCGTCCGGTGATCGTGACGATCGCGCCTTGCGGGGCCAATGCGATGCCCGGCTGGTTGCGCCGGTCGATCAGGCGGAAGGGGGCGAGGAACAGGAGGTCGACGACACGGGCATCCTCGGCATCCTCGCGGCCGAGCAGGCTCGCCAGCAATTGCGCAAGCTTCGGCCCGACGCCGGACAGCGAAGCGACGGAGGCAAACAGGGGATCGAGAAGCGTTGGCCGCATGATGGCTGGCAAAATGCGCCGAGAATTACCGGCTTGGCAAGGCTGACAAGCGGTTGGGACGGCGCTATAGAGGCGCATCAACAGGAAGGTGTTTGCATATGACCGGATTGATCCTCAGCAGTGCAGAACTCGATCCGCGCCGCCGGCGCATTCTGTTCCGCTGCTGGCACCGCGGCATTCGCGAAATGGACCTGATCCTCGGCCAGTTCGCCGAGGCCGAGATCGCCCAGATGGACGAAGCCACGCTCGACGAGCTGGAACGTATCATGAGCGAGGAAGACCAGGACCTGGTGAAGTACATCACCGGCGCTTCGCCTGTGCCCGCTCATCTTCAGACCCCGCTGTTCGAGCGCATTGCCGCCTGTCGCCCCGATTTCTCGCCGGTCACGCTGGAAGGGCTCGGACGCTCGGAATGATCTCGCTTCTCGATACCAGGACGATCGCGGCGGCGAAGTCCGCGCTCACCGTTTCGCATGTGCCGGACGGCATGGACGCCTTCGTGCTGGCGGAACTCGCCCGCCTCGGCCAGCCGGTCGCCTATATCCTGTCGGACGGCCAGCGCATGGCCGACATCGAGCAGAACCTGTCCTTTGCGGCCCCCGAAATCCCGGTTTTGACGCTGCCGGCCTGGGACTGCCTGCCTTACGACCGTGTATCGCCTTCGGCCGATACGTCGGCGCGCCGCCTGACGGCTCTGTCCGGCCTGGTCGCCCATGGCAAGAAGCCGCATGCGGCGATCGTGCTCGTCACCGTCAATGCCATGCTGCAGAAAGTGGCTCCGGCCGAAGTGATCGACAGCCTCGGCTTTTCGGCCCGCCCCGGCAATCAGGTCAGGATGGACGACATCGCCGCCCGGCTGGAGCGCAACGGGTTTGAGCGCGTGGCGACCGTGCGCGAGGTCGGGGAATTCGCCGTGCGCGGCGGCATTCTCGACGTCTTCGTGCCGGGCTCGGAAGAGCCGGTGCGCCTCGACTTCTTCGGCGACACGCTGGAGAGCATCCGCACCTTCGATCCGGCCAGCCAGCGCACCATCGGCCAGGCCCGCTCGCTCGACCTTCATCCGATGAGCGAGGTGACGCTCACGCCGGATTCGATCAGCCGCTTCCGCAAGAACTATCTCTCGCTGTTTGGCGCCGCCACCCGCGACGACGCGCTCTATGCCGCCGTCTCCGAAGGGCGGCGCTATGCCGGCATGGAGCACTGGCTGCCGCTGTTCCACGACCATCTCGACACGGTGTTCGACTATCTCCAGGGCTTCCGTATCGTCACCGACCATACCGTGCGTGAGGCGGCCGAAGAGCGCGCCAAGCTGATCCGCGACTATTACGAGGCGCGGCTGAATTCCGCGACGCCCGGCAAGGGCCATCTGTCCCAAGGCACGCCTTACAAGCCGGTCCCGCCCGAGCGGCTCTATCTCGGCGCCGGCGAGTTCGGCCGTATGCTCGACGCGCACTCACCGCTCAGGCTCACCCCGTTTGCCGAGCATGACGGCGAGGCGCGCAAGGTGATCGAGATCGCCGCACGTCCCGGCCCGCGCTGGGCCAAGACGGCGATCGAGACCGGCGAGGGCAATACCCGCACCAACGTCTTCGACCAAGCGGTGAAATACATTGCCGAGAAGCGCGCGGCCGGCTCCAAGGTGCTGATCGCCGGCTGGTCCGAAGGCTCGCTCGACCGCCTGCTGCAGGTGCTGGACGAACACGGGCTTGCCAATCTGAAACCGGTCACGGCGCTGAAAGATCTCGACGGGCTGAAAAAGGGCGAGGCGGCGACCGCCGTGCTCAGCCTCGAGGGCGGCTTCGAGGCCGGCGATCTGGTCATCGTCGGCGAGCAGGACATTCTCGGCGACCGCATGGTGCGCCGCTCCAAGCGCCGCAAGCGCGCCGCCGACTTCATCTCGGAAGTGGCCGGCCTCGACGAGGGCTCGATCGTCGTCCATGCCGAACACGGCATCGGCCGATTCGTCGGGCTTCGCACCATCGAGGCCGCGGGCGCCCCGCATGCCTGCCTCGAGCTGCGCTACGCCGACGACGCCAAGCTTTTTCTGCCGGTCGAAAACATCGATCTGCTGTCGCGCTACGGCTCGGAGTCGAGCGATGCACAGCTCGACAAGCTGGGCGGCGGCGCCTGGCAGATGCGCAAGGCGAAGCTCAAGAAGCGGCTGCTCGACATGGCGGGCGCGCTCATCCGCGTCGCCGCCGAGCGCATGATGCGCATGGCGCCGGTACTGACCACCCAGGAAGGCCTTTACGACGAGTTCGCCGCCCGCTTCCCCTATGACGAGACCGAGGACCAGATGAACGCCATCGAGGCGGTGCGCGGCGATCTCGGTGCCGGTCGCCCCATGGACCGGCTGATCTGCGGCGACGTCGGCTTTGGCAAGACGGAAGTGGCGCTGCGCGCCGCCTTCGTCGCGGCGATGAACGGCATTCAGGTCGCGGTCGTCGTTCCGACCACACTTCTGGCGCGCCAGCATTTCAAGACCTTCACCGAGCGCTTCCGGGGCTTGCCGATCCGCATCCAGCAGGCCTCGCGGCTGGTCGGCACCAAGGAACTGAACCTCGTCAAGAAGGAAGTGGCGGAAGGCAAGACCGACATCGTCGTCGGCACCCATGCGCTGCTCGGCACGGGCGTCAACTTCGCCAATCTCGGGCTCCTCATCATCGACGAGGAGCAGCATTTCGGCGTCAAGCACAAGGAGCGCCTGAAGGAGCTGAAGTCGGACGTACACGTGCTGACCCTTTCGGCGACGCCGATCCCGCGCACGCTCCAGCTGGCGATGACCGGGGTTCGTGAACTGTCGCTAATCACCACGCCACCGGTCGACCGCATGGCGGTCAGAACCTTCATCTCGCCTTTTGACCCGCTGGTGATCCGCGAGACGCTGATGCGCGAGCACTATCGCGGCGGCCAGAGTTTTTACGTCTGCCCGCGTCTGGCGGACCTTGCCGACATCCAGGCGTTTCTGGCTTCGGATGTTCCCGAGCTGAAAGTCGCCGTCGCCCACGGCCAGATGGCAGCGGGCGAACTCGAAGACATCATGAATGCCTTCTATGACGGCCGCTATGACGTTCTGCTGTCGACCACCATCGTCGAATCCGGCCTCGACGTGCCGACCGCCAATACGCTGATCGTGCACCGCGCCGACATGTTCGGACTGGCCCAGCTCTACCAGCTGCGCGGCCGCGTCGGCCGCTCCAAGGTCCGCGCCTTTGCGCTCCTGACGCTTCCTGTCAACAAGGTGCTGACCACGACCGCGGAGCGCCGCCTGAAGGTACTGCAGTCGCTCGACACGCTCGGCGCCGGCTTCCAGCTCGCGAGCCACGACCTCGACATTCGCGGCGCCGGCAATCTCTTGGGCGAGGAACAGTCGGGCCACATCAAGGAGGTCGGCTTCGAACTCTACCAGCACATGCTGGAGGAGGCGGTCGCCGAGGTGAAGGGCGACGACGAGGTCACAGATAGCGGCTGGTCGCCGCAGATCTCGGTCGGAACCTCGGTGATGATCCCGGACGACTATGTCCCGGACCTGCATCTGCGCCTCGGTCTCTATCGCCGCCTCGGCGAGATCACCGAACTCAACGAGATCGATGGCTTCGGCGCCGAGATGATCGACCGTTTCGGGCCGCTACCGATCGAGGTCCAGCACCTGTTGAAGGTCGTCTACATCAAAGCGCTCTGCCGCAAGGCCAATGTCGAAAAGCTCGAAGCGGGGCCAAAGGGCGTCGTCGTGCAGTTCCGCAACAAGCAGTTTCCCAATCCCGCGGCGCTGGTCGGCTATATCGCCAAGCAGGGCTCGATGGCAAAGATCCGTCCTGACCAGAGCGTCTTCCTAACCCGTGATCTGCCGACCCCGGAGAAGCGCCTGTCCGGCGCGGCGGTGGTGATGACGCATCTGGCGGAACTGGCGAAGAGCTGATCCCTTGCGGATTCGCTACAACTGCGCGGCGGTATCGTCTTCCGGTTTGATTGCCAGCGCCGCCTCGTCCTTGCCGGCAACGGCCGGCGGCAGGGCCACTCCCTTGGTGCGCTCGCGCGAGATGGTGAGCAGACCGGAGCCGATGATCAGCGCGATGCCGGCGACCATGGGCAGGTCGACATGGTCTCCGAAGAGCAGGTAGCCGAACAGGATGCCCCACAGCATCTGGCTGTACTGGATCGGACCCACCACGGCCGCGGGTGCATAGAAGGCGGAATACATCAAAAGTACATTGCCAAGTGCACCGAGCAGGCCGAAACCGGCCAGCAGCAGCCATTCCTGCCCAGTCGGCCAGCGAAAATCGCCGAGCATCAGTAGCCCGCAGATCACGAGACTGCCGAGCAGGCCGGCGCCGTAAAGCGAGATGTTCTTTTCCGCAGGCCCGATGGCACGATAGATGATGATCGACAGCGCCCCGCCAAGGCCGGCGAAGACGGCGCCCACATGGCCGATGGAGAGTTCGCGAAAACCCGGACGCAGCACGACGAGAACGCCGATGAAGCCGATAATCACCGCCCCCCAGCGCCGTATACCGACCGGTTCCTTCAAGAACACCACCGACATGATGGTGACGAAGGAGGGGAGAAGGAAAATCAGGCAGAAGGCCTCGGCCATCGACAAATGGGTGAAGGCCGTGACACTGCCGATGATGGCGGCACCGGCCGAGAAAAACCTGAGTAGCCAGAGCGGACGGTTGGTCGTTGCCAACACGTCCCGCCAGCGGTCGCCGCGCTTCATCAGGAAGGGCAGGGCAGCGATGCCGAAGACGGCGCCAAAGAAGCCTGATTCAATGGGACTGATACGGCCGTCGATCAGCTTGACGCAGGCATCGGAGACCGCATAGGCGACAAAGGCCGCGAAGGCGATGAGGATGCCTCGATGAATTGGATCGGAGCGCACGGTGGTGTCCTGGCAGGAAGGATCTACCCGTGCTTAGGGGCGTTTCGGCAGCGCGTCAATTGAGTTTCGAGAGCGCCTCGGATTTCATCCGGGCGATGTCGCGGATCGCTCCCGCCAGCACGTCCGGAGTCTGTGCGCCGCTTACCGCATATTGCTGGTCGAAGATGAGGAAGGGAACGCCGTTCACCCCCATCTGCCGGGCTGCCTCGATCTCGCCCTGCACTTCGGCCTTGTCGGCGTCACCGGTCAGCAGCGCATCGACGAGGGCACGGTCGAGGCCGGCGGCTTCGGCAATGTCGAGCAGCACCGCCGGATCACCGACATTGCGGCCCTGTTCGAAGTTCGCCTTGAACAGCGCCGCGACGACCCGATCCTGGATCTCGCGGTCCTCGACGCCAGCCCAATGAATCAGGCGGTGGGCGTCGAGCGTGTTCGGGCCGACCTTGATCGCGCCGAAATCAAAGGCGATGCCAGCCGCCGTGCCGAGTTCGCGCAGTTGCGCGTGGGCGCGGTCCATATTGTCCTTGCCGCCGAGCTTTTCGGCCAACGCCGTCTGTTGGTCGACGCCTTCCGGCGGATAGTCGGGGTTGAGCTGGTAGGGGCGCCAGTTGACGTCGACGGCGATCTCGTCCTGCACCTCGGCAATGGCGAGATCCAGCCGTGCCTTGCCGAGATAGCACCAGGGGCAGACCACGTCCGAAACGATGTCGATGGTGATGCGTTGCATGATGCTTTCCTTTCAGGCCGGCTAAGGGTCGAAATGACCAACGGCTGCCACGTAAGGGCAATCGCGACGTAATTCAACCGGTTACCTTGACGTAACCACCGACGTTTAGGGCCAGATTCCGGGCGTTACTGCGCCCGGGCATCCCACCAGACCGGAAGCTGGTAGCCGTACAGCGGCGTCTTTTCCGGCCGGCCGACATGCTTCCAGCGGGCGAGCCACTGCTCTCCGATATGGTAGAGCGGCACGACATAGTGGCCGGCGACCAGCAGGCGGTCATAGGCGCGCACGGCGGCCTGAAAGTCCTCGAGGCTCCGGGCATTGGACAGCGCGTCAATCATCCGGTCGATGTCGGGATCGGCCACGCCGGCATAGTTGAAGCTGCCCTGGGCGTCGCGCGACGAGCCGTTCCAGCGATTGAACTGCTCGGCGCCCGGCGAAAGCGACGAGGGATAGGCCTTGACGATCATGTCATAGTCGAAGCTGTTTGACCGTGCCTGGTACTGGGCGTCGTCAACGGTGCGGATCGACATCTGAATGCCGATCAGCGCCAGGGTCCGCTGGTAGGCGATCGCCATCTTCTCCTGGTCGGCATTCTGGGTCATCACCTCGAAGGCGAGCGCCTTGCCGGACGCATCGACCATCTTGCCGCCCTTGATCGTATAGCCGGCTTGCGCCATCAGCGTCACCGACTGGCGCAGGATCTTGCGGTCGGCGCCCGAGCCGTCCGAGACCGGCATGGCATAGCTTCCGGCCAGCAACTCGGCCGGGATACGGTCCTTCGCCGGCCCGAGCAAGGCCAGTTCGCGCGCGTCGGCGGCATTGCCAAAGGCACCAAGCGCCGAATTCTGCCAAAAGCTCTGGCTGCGCTTGAACGCGCCGCCGTAGAGGTTCTTGTTGATCCACTCGAAATCGAGCGCCAGCGACAGGGCCTCCCGCACCTTGGGGTCAGCAAAGATCGGCCGGCGGGTATTGAAGACGAAGCCCAGCATGCCCGACGGCAGGCCGGGCTTGAAGACCTCCTTGACGACATCGCCATTGCTCGCTGCCGGGAAGTCGTAGGCACGCGCCCAGTGGCCGGAATCGCCCTCGGGATAAATGTCGACGTCGCCCTTCTTGAAGGCCTCGAACAGGGTCGAATCCTGGAGAAAGTAGGTGACCGAAATCTCGTCGTAATTGTCGAAGCCGATCTTCGACGGAATGTCCCGGCCCCAATAGTCCGCATCCCGCGCGTAGGTGATCTTCTCGCCGGGCTTGATCGACTTGATCTTGTAGGGTCCCGATCCGACCGGGATGTCCAGCGAGGTGCGATCGAAGGTGTCAGGATCGATGGCGTGCATCGGCAGGATCGGCGACATGGCGAGGATCAAAGGCGTCTCGCGGTTGGCGCCTTCGCCGAAGGTGAAGCGGACGCTGTTGTCGCCCACCTTCTCCATTTTTTCCACCACCATCACCCTGCCGTCGCTGCCCGGGTACCAGAGCCTGCGGCTGTAGGGCGGCCGTCCCTTTTCCTGCAGCAGGTTGAACGAGAAGATCACGTCCTCGGCCGTCACCGGTTTGCCGTCGTGCCAGCGCGCCTGGGGATTGAGGTTGAACTGGATGAAGGTGCGGTCCTCGTCCCATTCGACAGTCTCTGCCAGAAGGCCGTAGAGCGAGAAGGGCTCGTCGCTCGAGCGCGTCATCAGCGATTCGTAGAACAGGTTGCCGTATTCCGGGTCCCAGATCCCGCGCGCGGTGGTGCGCATGCCTTTCAGCACGAAGGAGTTCAGGCTGTCGAAGGTGCCGACGACGCCGTAATTGATGCTGCCGCCCTTCTTCACGTCCGGATTGACGTAAGGGGAATGCGCATAACCCGCATCGAGCGCCGGTTCGCCATGCATGGCGATCCCATGCACGGGCTCGGCCTGGGCGAGGCTGCACTGGGCGAGGAAAAGCAGGCTGAGGGCGATGCGGCGCACGAAGTATCCTTTCAGCGATGTCCGAGAATCTCGGCGAAGCTAGCATGAACACCATAAAACCAACACATCGCCATGCAAAAAGCCGTCTTCCTCCCGGGTGCCCCCAAAGAAAGACTGGATATTCCAGACTTCGCGATGTAACAGGGTTCCGGATGCCAAGGTCATGGATTTGCCTCAATTCGACGACAGTTGACGAGCAGCACGACCGGCGAGCGTCGCGGCGTTTCAAGTGCCACGATATCGGTTTTCAGGAGACGGATCAGGTTATGATGTTCAATGCAACCAAAGCTACGCGGACGGCACTGTCTGCTCTCGTTCTGACGCTTGGCGCGGCCGCCCCGACGGTTGTCGGCGCCCAGGACGCCGCCGCACCGGCAGCGGGCGCCCCCGCCAAGTGGTTCAAGACCTGCACCAAGCAGGAAGAAGCCGATGTCTGCGTGGTGCAGAACCAGTTGGTCGCCCAAAACGGCCAGTTGATTACCGCCGTCGGCCTGATCTCGGTCGAAGGCAAGGTCAACCGCAAGATCCTGCAGGTTACCGTTCCTTCCGCCCGCCTCATTCCGCCGGGAATCATGATGCAGATCGACGGCGCCAAGGGCATGAAGCTCGACTACGCCGTCTGCCTTCCGGACCGCTGCACGGCAGAACTGCCGCTGACGGATGCCGTGATCGCCAGCCTGAAGAAAGGCAATGAGGTGGTTTTCACCTCGGTCAACTTCCGCCGCGCGCCGAACCCGATCAAGATCCCGCTCGAGGGCTTCACCGGCGCCTATGACGGCGAGGCGATGTCGCAGTCGCAGGCGGAAGAACGCCAGCGCCTTTTGCAGGAAGCCATGCAGAAGAAACAGGAAGAGCGCAACAAGGCGATCAACGACGCCCAGGACGCCGCCAAGCAGGGCAACTGATCTAGCTTTTGAACAATACACAAAGAGGCCCGCCGGAAACGGCGGGCCTCTTTGTCTTTTGGATTTTCGCTCAACCGGCGGCGTTAGAGCCAATTCCGCGCTTCAGTGGGCGAAGATAGCCTTAGGCTTGTAACGGCCGGGCTGTTCGCGCACGAAGATCTGCTGGATCTGCGGATTGCGCAACGGCTCCTCGCTTGGGTCCTTTTCCAGGTTCTGCTCCGAGACATAGGCGACATATTCGGCTTCGTCGTTCTCGGCGAGCAGATGGTAAAAGGGCTGGTCCTTGGCGGGGCGCACTTCTGCGGGAATGGCATTCCACCATTCCTCGCTGTTGGCGAATTCCGGGTCCACATCGAACACGACGCCACGGAACGGAAAGACCTTGTGGCGGACGACTTCCCCGATACCAAATTTTGCGTTGCGGTGTTTCATGGGCTTCACTTCCTTTCCCCATGGATTTGGGGAGGGAAGGACAAAACATCAAGACCCGGCCCCGCATTCGCGCTCAGCCGGCGCTCCTGTCGCCGCGGCGGCCGGGCGCGGTTGCCAGCACCAGCCCGCCCATGACCAGCACAATGCCGACCGCATGGTATGGCTGGAAGCGCTCGCCGAGAAAAACCACCGCCATGATGATCGACAGCGGCGGCATCAGGTAGAGCGTCACCCCGGCCATGGCCGGGCCGAACACCCGCACGGCATGCTGGAAACAATAGAAGGCGGCAAGCGAGGCGAAGAGGATGATGCCCAGCAGTTTGGTCCAATCGCTTGTCGTGTCCGGCAGAAGACCGCCGGTCAGGATCTCATAAAGCGCGGGGGGAATGAGGACGAGTGTTCCCGACAGCGCCAGAAGCCCGAACAGCGGCATGGGCGGCATGGCCTGCACCGCCGGATGGCGCAACAGCAGCGAATAGAGCGCAAAGGCGATCGCGGCGGCGAGAATGCCGAAATCGCCGATGTTGAACCTCAAGTGCAGCAAGGCGGTCCAGTCGCCTTTCAAGACGATGACGGCGACGCCGGCGAAGGCGACCACCATTCCGGCCAATTCGCTTGGCCGGATGCGGCGACCTTGAAGCAGCCACTGCAGCAGGATGATGAACAGCGATGACGTGGTATAGATCAGCGTGGCGTTGGAGGCGGTGGTCAAGGTCAGCGCCCAGTAGACGAACCCGCCGCAGATTCCCATGCCGAGAATGCCGAGCACCAGCCAGATGCCGGTGTGGGAACGGACAAAGGCGAGACAGGCTTTCCGCTCGGCATAGACGAAGGGAAAGATGATGGCGGCCGAACCCGCCCAGCGCAGCAATGCCGTGGTGAAAGGGGCGATCTCACCGGTAATGCCGCGGCCGAAAATCAGATTGCTGGAAAAGAACACCGGCGCCAAGAAATAGAGCAGCCAGTCGAACGGGCGCGGCGCGGCCGGGGCAGGTTCGGCGTTTTCGGCGGGCATGAAAGATATGTCCTGAGAGCCGCGAAGTGGGTGGGCTTGAGTCGTCCCGTTCAACCTAGCGTCAAGGCTGCCGGGACGGCAACCATCGCATGCCACGCGCAGTCGAAATTCTTCATGTTTCGCTGCATATTTTTCGACTATCGCCATGATTGAATTCCAGAATGTTCCGCTCAAGAAAAAAGCCGACGCCTCGTTGGAGGCGCCGGCTTTTGAAGCGTTTGACCGGCCCGCGATTGCGGGCCGAGCGGCCGATCAGACCGAATAGTACATGTCGTACTCGACCGGATGCGGGGTCATTTCGTAGCGCATGACTTCGGCCATCTTCAACTCGATGAACGAGTCGATCTGGTCGTCGTCGAACACGCCGCCGGCGGTCAGGAACTTGCGATCCTTGTCGACGCTTTCGAGCGCTTCGCGCAACGAACCGCAGACGGTCGGGATCTTCTTCAGTTCCTTCGGCGGCAGGTCGTAGAGATCCTTATCCATGGCCTTGCCGGGATGGATCTTGTTCTTGATGCCGTCGAGGCCGGCCATCAGCATGGCGGCGAAAGCGAGGTATGGGTTGGCGGTCGGGTCCGGGAAGCGGACTTCGACGCGCTTTGCCTTGGGGTTCGAGCCGAACGGAATGCGGCACGAGGCCGAACGGTTGCGGGCCGAGTAGGCCAGCAGGACCGGCGCTTCATAACCCGGAACCAGACGCTTGTAGGAGTTGGTCGACGGGTTGGTGAAGGCATTCAGCGCCTTGGCATGCTTGATGATGCCGCCGATGAAGTAGAGGCAGGATTCCGACAGACCGGCATATTCGTCACCGGCGAATGTCGGTTTGCCGTCCTTCCAGATCGACAGGTGGACGTGCATGCCCGAGCCGTTGTCGCCGAAGATCGGCTTCGGCATGAAGGTGGCCGTCTTGCCGTAGGCGTTGGCGACCTGGTGCACGACATACTTGTAGATCTGCATCTTGTCGGCGTTGCGGACCAGCGCGTCGAATTTGATGCCGAGTTCGTGCTGGGCAGCAGCCACTTCATGGTGATGCTTTTCGACCACCACGCCCATTTCCGACAGGACGGTGAGCATTTCGGAACGCATGTCCTGCAGGCTGTCGATCGGCGGAACCGGGAAATAGCCGCCCTTGACGCGCGGACGGTGGCCGAGGTTGCCGGTCTCGTAGTCGGTGTCGTCGTTCGACGGTAGTTCGGTCGAATCGAGCTTGAAGCCGGTATTGTACGGATCGGCCTTGTACTTCACGTCGTCGAAGACGAAGAATTCGGCTTCCGGACCAACAAAGGCGGTGTCGCCGATGCCCGATGCCTTGAGATAGGCTTCGGCCTTCTTCGCGGTGCCGCGCGGGTCGCGGTTATAGGCTTCGCCCGAGACCGGATCGAGGATGTCGCAGATGATGACCATGGTCGACTGGGCGAAGAAGGGGTCCATGTGAACCGTGTCCAGGTCGGGCATCAGAACCATGTCGGACTCGTTGATCGCCTTCCAGCCGCCGATCGAGGAGCCGTCGAACATGACGCCGTCGGCGAACATGTCCTCGTCGACGCAGACGACGTCCATCGTGACGTGCTGCAGCTTGCCCTTCGGGTCGGTAAAGCGCAGGTCGACGAACTTGACGTCATTGTCCTTGATCTGCTTCAAAATGTCTTGTGCGGTCGTCATTATCGATTTCCTTGAGTGTGATGACGATGATGAAGTCCGGTCCCGCAAGGCGGGCCAGACCGATTAGATGGCATCGACGCCCGTTTCGCCGGTCCGGATGCGCACGACTTCCTCGACGTTGGAAACGAAGATCTTGCCGTCGCCGATCCGGCCCGTCTGGGCGGCGTTGCGGATGGCGTCGATAACGGCTTCGACGTTCTCGTCGGCGAGAACCACCTCGACCTTAACCTTCGGCAGAAAGTCGACCACGTATTCCGCACCGCGGTACAATTCCGTGTGGCCCTTCTGCCGCCCGAAGCCCTTGGCTTCCGTGACCGTAATACCCTGCAGACCGACTTCCTGAAGGGCTTCCTTCACTTCGTCCAGCTTGAAAGGCTTAATGATCGCTTCGATCTTTTTCATGAGAAAATATATCTCCGCTTCCCTCAACATGGCGGAAAGTCCCGCTCGACCCACTCGATGCATGTAACGTGCCAGTTATGGCACAAACTGCGACCGAAAACGGGAAAACTTCGCATTCCCGATGCAAATCTCGCGCAAGACGGGGCGAAACGCGAGTCAAATTTGCCGAAAGACCAAAAATCCGAGCGGTTCTTTCGTCGCAGGCATTTCGGTGATTTTCCGGATGGCGCGCAATTCAGCACATTTAAAAGGCTACTATTTATGCAAGTGCACATTCTGTCATCATTTGCCATTCAGGCATGCTTTCCGTTCCCCGAGGCCCAGGAATCTGCTTTGATGGGCGCATGAAAACCGATCGTGAAAACTGGCTGCTTTCACCTGCCGCGATGGGACGCGCCGACCAGGCCGCGGCCCGATCAGGCATCAGTTCGTTCGGGCTGATGGAAAAGGCGGGGCAGGCGGTAGCGGCGTCGGCGCTCAGGCTCCTTCCCGGCGCATTGCGCTTCGTTGTGCTGTGCGGCCCCGGCAACAATGGCGGGGACGGCTATGTGGCGGCGCGCGCGCTTGCCGATGCGGGCGCCGAGGTTGCGGTGTTCCGCCTTGGCGATCCCGCTCGACTGAAGGGCGATGCGTCCACGGCCTTTGCCCGCTGCGCAATTGCCGGCGAGGCGCTCGATGCCTACGAGCCGCGGCCGGGCGACGTGATCATCGATGCCATGTTCGGTGCCGGGCTCGACCGCCCGGTTCCAGAGGCCGTCGCGGGGGTCATCGCAAAGGTCGAGGCGGCCGGGCTGCCGGTCATCGCGGTGGATCTGCCGTCGGGTCTGGACGGGCGGACAGGCAAGGTGCTCGGCGCGGCATTCGCCGCATGCCACACCGTCACCTTCATGGCGCTGAAGCCCGGCCACGTGCTGATGCCGGGACGACGCCTGTGTGGGGAGACGGAAGTCTACGACATCGGTATTCCCCTCAGGATCGTTTCGGCCGAGGCCGGACCGGCCGGCCTCAACACGCCGGTCGCCTGGGCCGACCTTCTGCCGAAAGCCGAGCCAGAGGCTCACAAGTTCCGCCGCGGTCACCTGACGGTATTTTCCGGCCCCGCAACATCGACGGGAGCCGCCCGCCTCTCAGCCGCCGCGGGTTTGAGGGCCGGCGCCGGCCTCGTCACGATCGCTTCGCCCATCGATGCGCTGGCCGCCAACGCATCGCAACTGACCGCGGTGATGCTGAAACCGGTCGAAGACCTTGCTGCCCTTTCCGCCTATCTCGAAGATCCGCGCCACAATGCCTTCGTGCTCGGCCCCGGCTTCGGCATCGGCCCGAAGGCGCGCGACTTCGCCCTGGCGCTCCAGGATCGCCGGCTCGTGCTCGACGCGGACGGCATCACCGCGTTTCGCGACCATCCCTCTGCCTTGTTCGAAGCGTTTTCGGCGGGAGAGACGCGGCTGGTGCTGACGCCACACGAGGGCGAATTTGCCCGTCTCTTCCCGGACATCGCGTCGGACGAGCGGCTCAGCAAGATCGGCATGGCCCTTGGCGCGGCGCTGCGAGCCCATGCCGTGATTGTCTACAAGGGGCCCGACACCGTGATCGCCGCCCCGGACGGGCGGGCGCTGGTCAACACCAATGCGCCGCCGTCGCTCGCCACCGCCGGCTCGGGCGACGTGCTTGCCGGCATCATAGGCGGGCTGCTCGCCCAGGGCATGCCTGCTTTCGAGGCCGCGGCGGCCGGCGTCTGGCACCATGGCGAGGCAGGCAACAGAGCGGGAAGGGGACTGACCGCCGAAGAACTCATCAGACATATTGAACCGTGACCTAACGACAATGCGCTTTATTCTGCAGCACTCGCCGTAGTATCGCTGCGGGGAACCGTTCAGGGAGAATCGCGTGAGACCCTTACATGTCCTAATGCTGGTGCTGGTCGCCGCGCTCTGGGGTTTCAACTTCGTCGTCATCAAGCTCGGGCTGGACAATTTCCCGCCCCTGCTGTTTTCCGCCCTGCGCTTCTTCTTCGCCGCAGTGCCGCTCGTCTTCTTCATTCCCAGGCCCGAGGTGCCGTGGCGGATCATCATCGGCATCGGCATCATGCTGGGCGTGGTGAAATTCTCCTTCCTATTCATCGGCATGGATGTCGGCGTGCCGCCGGGCCTTGCCTCGCTGCTCCTGCAGTCGCAGGCCTTCTTCACCGTGCTCATCGCCTTCCTGATCTTCGGCGCCAAGCCGAGGCCGCTGCAACTGGCCGGCATGGCGGTCGCCTTTACCGGCATCGCGCTGATCGCCTCGTCTATCGACGGCAACTTCACCGTGACCGGTCTGGCGCTCGTCCTTGCGGCTGCCATCGCCTGGGCGTGCTCGAACATGCTGATGAAGACGGCCGGCAGTGTGCCGATGCTCAACCTAATGGTCTGGGTCAGCCTCGTGCCGCCGATCCCGCTCATGATCATCTCGGTCCTGTTCGAGGGTTGGGACCGCGATCTGGCCGCCATCGCTAACATCAATCTGGCGGGCGCCGGCGCAGTGCTGTTCGTTGCCTATGTCGCGACGATCTTCGGTTTCGCCATCTGGGGCGCGATGATCAGTCGCTACGGCGTTTCGACCGTCGCGCCGTTCTCACTGCTCGTGCCGGTGTTCGGCATGTCGTCCGCGGCGCTTTTGCTGGGCGAGGCTTTCGGCCCCTTGCGGATCCTGGCCGCCGCCCTGATCGTCCTCGGCCTGGTGATGAACGTGTTCAACCCGCAATGGATCGGCCGCAAGTCGACTACCGCCTGATGATCCTGACCCAATCAACGAGGCCTTCGGCGCAACATGCCCGGGCGTTCACCCGGCGGATAGCCGATCGGGCGTGGGTAACCGCCCTTAAGCAACGGCCTGTTGCAACAGACGCGCGCCATTCGGCGCATTGACCTTGCCGCCGGAAATGAAGAAGGCAAAGACGTCGCGCGGCGCCTTGTCGACCGACCTGCCCGGGCCGATGGTCGGGAGGTCGTCCGGCACGCCCCCGTGGGCGTAGGTCTTGAACCGGCCGGCCCAGGCGTCGATGTCCTTCGGCGGATAGCAGGTCGCAATGTCGTCCGAGCCCTTCTGCAGCCGGGCATAGACGAAATCAGCCGTCGGGTCGGCGAACATCGGATAGTCGTGATGATCGGCGCACACCGCCGCCACGCCGTATTTCGCCAGCAGGGCGACGAATTCCGGCACCTGGAAGGACTTATGGCGCGGCTCGACGACATGACGAAGGGCGATCCCGTCCTGGCTCTTGGGCAGGAGTGCGAGGAAGGCCTCGAAATCCTCCGGCTCGAACTTCTTGGTGGCCATGAACTGCCACAGGATCGGGCCCAGATGGGGCCCAAGCTCGGTAATGCCCTGGGTGAGAAACTTTTCCACCGACGGCCCGGCCTCGGCCAGCACCTTGCGATTGGTGCAGAAGCGGCTGGCCTTCAGCGAGAAGACGAAGCTCTCCGGCACTTCCGCCGCCCACTTGGCGAAGGTCGCCGGCTTCTGGCTCGAATAATAGGTGCCGTTGACCTCGATCGCCGTCAGCGCGCGACTGGCGAATTCCAGCTGCCGCTTCTTCGTCAGCGTCTCGGGATAGAAGCTGCCCTCCCAGGGATCGAAGGTCCAGCCGCCGATGCCGGTGCGGATTGTGCCGGATTGGGTCATGAAATGCCTCCCGTTGAAATTAGCTAGGGTATTAGCTAAGGTGATTGCAATAGATGGAGCGAGCGATGACTGTCGTCACCATTCACAAGGCCAAGACGGAACTTTCCAGGCTCATCGCCCGCGTCGAAGCGGGTGAAGAGATCGTGATCGCTCGCGGGAACGAGCCCGTGGCAAAACTGGTGCCCATTCAGGCGCAAAAACAGCCCGTTCGCGGCTACGGCCGGTTCGCGCATCTGCTCGACAAAATTCCCTCAAACCTCTTTCTTGAACCCATGCCTCAGGATGAACTCGACGCATGGGAGGGAAAATACTCATTTCCGGGCGACAACGGAAAATGAGCTTCCTACTGGATACCCATACGTTTCTCTGGTGGATCATGGCTGACTCCAGCCTCAGCCACCAAGCCAGGTCCGTGATAGAAGACCCCGATGCGCTCCGTTGCGTGAGTTCCGTGACCGCCTTCGAGATCGCCAACAAGTTTCGTATCGGCAAGCTCGATTTCGCGCGGGAGATCGTTGAGAGTTTCGACGCGGCTCTTGACGATGCCGGCTTTCAAAGACTGGACATCACCCCTTCCCACGCCCTGTTGGCCGGACAGATGCCCGGCAACCACAAGGATCCCTTCGACCGCCTGCTTGCCGCGCAATCGAAACTCGAAAGCCTCACCCTGGTCACCGCAGATCAGGCATTCGACGGCTTCGACATCAAGCGCCTTTGGTAGCGGGCGGAGTCGCCTGCGTTGTTGCACGGGCGAAATCCTGTATAAAAACCCCTACTTCCTCGAGACTGATGACTGCATCAAACAAATCTGAGTCTGCTCCACTTGCCAAAATCGTTTTGGTGGGCGCAATAAACACGGTCGCAAAATCCTGGTGTGGCAGTCTCTTCTCGTACTTCAGAACATGCCTCGCCCGTGGCGCGTAGCTCGCTGCCTGACCTGCGGTCAACTTGCTCCCCAACTTAAGCTCAACATGCAAGACAAATCGTAGGCCTTCCGCATCATCGGCAAACCATAAAAGGACATCAGTCTCGTGTTCTTTTTCAAGCTCGGTAATCCGCCAGAACCAATGTCGCCACCACCGATCGGGCAGAACACGCGGGCGTGCAAGAGCCTGTTCTTGCTTTAACAACCGAGATGAAAATCGCCCTGCAGCAAACTTCGTTCGGGACAAGATCCAGTTCTTGAAGTCCTCAGAATCTGCAACCTTCTCGGCGAAGGCTCGGCAAAGGTCATCCTCCGAAAGCCGTTGCGTCTGCATGATCACTCCGCCGCCTGCCGCTTCTTGATCGGCCGCCGTTCCAGCAAATCCTTGAGGAATTGGCCGGTGTAGGATTTCTCGACCTTGACGATGTCCTCCGGCGTGCCCTCGGCGACGATCATGCCGCCGCCGTCGCCGCCTTCGGGGCCGAAGTCGAGGATCCAGTCGGCGGTCTTGATGACTTCGAGATTGTGCTCGATGACGACAACGGAATTGCCCTGGTTGACCAGTTCCTGCAGCATTTCCAGAAGCTTGGCGACGTCGTGGAAATGCAGGCCGGTGGTCGGCTCGTCGAGGATATAGAGCGTGCGGCCGGTCGATTTCTTCGACAGCTCCTTGGCCAGCTTGACGCGCTGCGCCTCGCCGCCCGACAGCGTGTTGGCCTGCTGGCCGACCTTGATATAGCCGAGCCCCACGTCGAACAGCGCCTGCAGCTTGTCGCGCACCGCCGGCACCGCGGAGAAGAAGTCGACGCCTTCCTCGACCGTCATGTCCAGCACGTCGGCGATCGACTTGCCCTTGAAGGTGACGTCGAGCGTCTCGCGGTTGTAGCGCTTGCCGTGGCAGACGTCGCAGGTGACGTAGACGTCGGGCAGGAAATGCATCTCGATCTTGATCACGCCGTCGCCCTGGCAGGCCTCGCAGCGGCCGCCCTTGACGTTGAAGGAGAAGCGGCCGGGCTGGTAGCCGCGGGCCTTGGCTTCGGGCAGACCGGCGAACCAGTCGCGGATCGGGGTAAAGGCGCCGGTATAGGTGGCCGGGTTGGAGCGCGGCGTGCGGCCGATCGGCGACTGGTCGATGTCGATCACCTTGTCGATGAATTCGAAGCCGTCGATCCGGTCGTGCTCGGCCGGGTTTTCCCTCGCGCCCATGACGCGCCGCGCGGCCGCCTTGTAGAGCGTTTCGATGAGGAAGGTCGACTTGCCGCCACCCGAGACGCCGGTAACGGCGGTGAACACGCCGAGCGGGATCGCGGCGGTGACATTCTTCAGATTGTTGCCGCGCGCGCCAAAGACCTTGATCTGTTGACCCTTCTTCGGCTTGCGCCGCTCGGTGGGCACGGCGACGCCGAGCTCGCCGGTCAGGTACCTGCCGGTCAGCGATTTCGGATGCGCCATGATGTCCTGTGGGGACCCTTGCGCAATCACCTCGCCCCCGTGAATGCCGGCCGCCGGGCCGATGTCGACCACGTAGTCGGCGGACAGGATCGCGTCCTCGTCATGTTCGACGACGATGACGGTATTGCCGATGTCGCGCAGGTGTTTCAGCGTATCGAGCAGGCGGGCATTGTCGCGCTGGTGCAGGCCGATCGAGGGTTCGTCGAGTACGTAGAGCACGCCGGTCAGCCCCGAGCCGATCTGCGAGGCGAGCCGAATGCGCTGGCTCTCGCCGCCCGACAGGGTGCCTGAATTGCGCGACAGGCTCAGATAGTCGAGGCCGACGTCGTTGAGGAAGGCGAGGCGCTCGCGGATTTCCTTGAGGATGCGAACCGCGATCTCGTTCTGCTTGGGCGTCAGCTTTTCCGTCAGCGTCGCGAACCAGCCACCAGCGACCCGGATCGACATTTCGGTCACCTGGCCGATATGCAGGCCGTTGACCTTGACGGCCAGCGCCTCGGGCTTGAGGCGGAAGCCGTTGCAGGACGGGCAGGGGGCCGCCGACATGTAGCGCTCGATCTCCTCGCGGGCCCAGGCGCTGTCGGTTTCCTTCCAGCGGCGCTCGAGGTTAGGCACGATGCCCTCGAAGGTCTTGGTGGTCGTGTAGGAGCGCGCGCCGTCGGCATAGTGGAAGTCGATCTTTTCCTCGGTGCCGTAGAGGATCGCCTTCTGCGCGGCTTCCTTCAGATCGGACCACTTGGCGGAAAGCTTGAAGCCGAAGGCCTTGCCGAGCGCTTCGAGCGTCTGGTCGTAGTAGGGCGAGGAGGATTTCGCCCAGGGCGCGATCGCCCCGTCGTTCAGCCGGCGCTGGCTTTCCGGCACGATCAGCGCGGTGTCGATCTTCTGCTGGAAGCCGAGGCCGTCGCAGGTCGGGCAGGCGCCGAAGGGGTTGTTGAACGAAAACAGGCGCGGCTCGATCTCCGGAATGGTGAAGCCGGAGACGGGGCAGGCGAACTTTTCCGAAAACAGCACATGCTCGTGCGTGTCGTTGAGCGACTTGTTGGCACTGCCGCCGGCCGCCGTCTCTTCGGACGGCAGCGGCTTGTCGGCGAATTCGGCGATCGCCAGCCCGTCGGACAGGACATGAAGGCAGGTCTCGAGGCTGTCGGCCAGCCGGCTGGCGATGTCGGGCCTCACCACGATTCGGTCGACGACCACGTCGATGTCATGCTTGAACTTCTTGTCCAGCACCGGCGCCTCGGCGATCTCGTAGAACCGGCCGTCGATCTTGACGCGCTGGAAACCCTTCTTCATCAGGTCCGCCAGTTCCTTCTTATACTCGCCCTTCCGGCCGCGCACGATCGGCGCCAGGATGTAGAGGCGGGTGCCTTCCTCGAAGGCGAGGATGCGGTCGACCATCTGGGAAACCGTCTGGCTCTCGATCGGCAGGCCGGTCGCCGGCGAATAGGGCACGCCGACGCGGGCGAACAGCAGACGCATGTAGTCGTAGATCTCGGTGACCGTGCCGACCGTCGAGCGCGGATTGCGCGAGGTCGTCTTCTGCTCGATCGAGATCGCCGGCGACAGGCCGTCGATCTGGTCGACATCCGGCTTCTGCATCATTTCGAGGAACTGCCGGGCATAGGCCGACAGGCTCTCGACATAGCGGCGCTGGCCTTCCGCGTAGATCGTGTCGAAGGCGAGCGAGGACTTGCCCGAACCGGACAGACCGGTCATGACGATCAGCGAATTGCGCGGCAGATCGAGGTCGATCCCCTTCAGATTGTGCTCGCGCGCGCCACGGATGGAGATATGCTTCAAATCGCTCATAGGGACTGGTCTCGACTGGACAAAGCTCTGCGGGGAGGGCACTCGGGAGGAGAGCTCTCCTTATTTAGTGACGCCCGCGTCCCTGTCGAGCGGCGGGAGTGGATTTAACGGCCGGAAAATGATTCTATTGACAGCATCCTAGCGCATTATTAGAACAAATAAAGAACATTTTCGTTGTGGATTAACCCCGATCACCACCCAACCACGGGACGGATTGGTCTAAGATGGGCGAAATTCTCTGTTTCGGAGCCGCATGATGGCGGCAGCAAGGTGAGTATTATGGCTGGCAGCGTCAACAAGGTAATTTTGATCGGCAATCTCGGTGCCGACCCGGAAATCCGCCGGACCCAGGACGGCCGGCCGATCGCCAATCTGCGGATCGCCACGTCGGAAAGCTGGCGCGACAAGAACACCGGCGAGCGTAAGGAAAAGACCGAGTGGCACACCGTGGTGATCTTCAACGAAGGTCTCTGCAAGGTTGCCGAGCAATATCTGAAGAAGGGCTCGACGGTCTATGTCGAAGGCCAGTTGCAGACCCGCAAATGGCAGGACCAGAGCGGCCAGGATCGCTACTCGACGGAAGTCGTGCTGCAGGGCTTCAACGGCAATTTGACGATGCTCGGCGGTCGGGGCGACGGCGCCGGCGCTTCGCGCGGCGGCAGCGACTTCGGCGGCGGTTATAGCGGCGGTGGGGACGACTATGGCGCGCCGGCGCCCCAGCGCGGCGGTGGCGGCCAGCAGCGGGGCGGGGCCAGCGCTCCCCCGTCGGGCGGCTTCTCCCGCGATCTCGACGACGACATCCCGTTCTGATTTCTGGCGGCGCTTCGGCGCCGCTTTTTTGTCGCCTCGGGCGTCGGCAGGACGCCCGGTCTCGCATACATGATTTCTAACGAATACTGGGGGGTATGACCATGGAAGATACAAAGCCGCAGGCCGGTCCGGCCACATGGCGCATCATTCTGGCCTTTCTGCTGGATTTCTTTACCGGCTTTTTCGTGCTCGGCTTCGCCGTCGCCTCCGTGGCGGGCGGGCGTACGGAGGAGGGATTTCAGCTGAACGGGCTGCCGGCGCTGATCCTGTTCGCACTGATCATCGCCTATTTTATCGTGTTCAACCGCTTCCTCGGCGGCACGATCTGGAAGCGCATCCTCAAGGCACAGCGATAGGGTAGCAGAGCAACGGGTTGGAAGCGCCGGGGGTCATGCGTCCGGCCCGACTTTGGGGCTCGCCCGTCAGGCGCCGAAGGCGGATTTAACGCCGTCGACCACGAACTGCACGGAAAGCGCCGCCAGCAGCACGCCGAGCAGGCGGGTCAAGAGCGCCCGGCCGGTGACGCCGAGGAAGCGGTTCAGCCGCTCGGCAAGGATCAGTGCGGCAAAAACCAGCGCCAGGCAGACGGCGATGACGCCGATCATCTGGATCTTGCCGGCGACACCGTCCATCGTACCGGCGATCAGCACGGTGGCGGAGATTGCGCCCGGCCCGGCGATCAGCGGAATGGCGAGCGGGAAGACGGCCAGATTGTGGATGTGGTCCTTGGTGATCGCCGCGTCGGTGGTCTTTTCCTTGCGCTCGTTGCGCTTCTCGAAAATCATCTCGAACGAGATGACGAACAGCATCAGCCCGCCGGCGATGCGAAACGCGCCCATGGAAATGCCGAGCGCGCCCAGGATGCCGGCGCCGAACAGGGCAAATACCGTGAGGATGGCAAAGGCGATCAGGGAGCCGCGCACCGCGACCTGGCGGCGCTCGCCACGGGTCATGCCCTGCGTCAGTCCGAGGAACAGCGGGGCAAGCCCCGGCGGGTCGACGGTGACCAGCAGCGTGGTGAAGGCGTTGATCATCGCGTCGGTGCCGGCCATGGTTTTCTCCCGTTTTCGCCGGCATTTAAATGCCAGCGGCAAGCCGTTGGCAAGTTCTTGATCGTCCAGCCTTTCCCGCGCCCCAAAAGGCTGTTTATAACCAGCCGATGTTCCCGGCCGAAATTGGCGCTTTCCAGCCCTTTCGGCTATAAACTCCGCAGTGATTCCGAACAGAGATCGTGACCTGATTTGACTGAGCAAAACACTCCCGGCGGCGGCAAGTACCCGCAAGGCATCGAGCCTATTTCCATCATGGAGGAAATGCAGCGGTCGTATCTCGATTACGCGATGAGCGTCATCGTGAGCCGCGCGCTTCCCGACGTCCGCGACGGTCTGAAGCCCGTGCATCGGCGCATTCTGTTCTCGATGAGCGAGATGGGGATCGACTGGAACAAGAAATACGTGAAGTCGGCGCGTGTTACCGGTGACGTGATGGGTAAGTACCATCCGCACGGCGATTCCGCGATCTACGACGCACTCGCCCGCATGGCGCAGGATTGGTCTCTGCGTCTGCCGCTGATCGACGGCCAGGGCAATTTCGGCTCGGTCGACGGCGACCCGCCGGCCGCCCAGCGTTATACGGAGTGCCGCCTGGAGAAGGTGGCGCATTCGCTGCTCGACGACCTCGACAAGGATACCGTCGACTTCCGTGAGAACTATGACGGCACCATGCAGGAACCGTCCGTCGTTCCGGCCCGGTTCCCCAACCTGCTGGTCAACGGCGCCGGCGGCATCGCGGTCGGCATGGCGACCAATATCCCGCCGCACAACCTGAGCGAAGTGATCGACGGCTGCATCGCCCTGATCGACGATCCGGCAATCGAGTTGACGGACCTGATGCAGATCATTCCGGGTCCGGATTTTCCGACCGGCGCGATGATCCTCGGCCGTTCGGGTATCCGCTCGGCCTACGAGACGGGCCGCGGCTCGGTCATCATGCGCGGCGTCGCCCGCATCGAGCCGATGCGCGGCGATCGCGAGCAGATCATCATTTCCGAGATTCCCTACCAGGTGAACAAGGCGACGATGATCGAGAAGATGGCCGAACTGGTGCGCGAGAAGCGCATCGAGGGCATTTCCGATCTGCGCGACGAATCCGACCGTGATGGCTATCGCGTCGTGATCGAACTCAAGCGCGACGCCAATGCCGACGTCATCCTCAACCAGCTCTATCGCTATACCCCCTTGCAGAACTCGTTCGGCTGCAACATGGTGGCGCTCAACGGCGGCAAGCCGGAGCAGTTGAGCCTGCTCGACATGCTGCGGGCCTTCATCACCTTCCGCGAGGAAGTGGTCAGCCGCCGCACCAAGTATCTGCTGCGCAAGTCACGCGATCGCGCCCACGTCCTGGTCGGCTTGGCGATCGCGGTCGCCAATATCGACGAGGTCATCAATCTGATCCGCCGCGCCCCCGATCCGGCGACCGCGCGCGAACAGTTGATGGAACGCCGCTGGCCGGCGCATGACGTCGAGGCGCTGATCCAGCTAATCGACGACCCGCGCCACCGCATCAACGAGGACCGCACCTATAATCTCTCGGAAGAGCAGGCGCGAGCCATTCTCGAGCTGCGCCTTGCCCGCCTGACCGCCCTCGGCCGCGACGAGATCGACGAGGAGCTGAACAAGATCGGCGCCGAGATCAGCGACTATCTCGACATCCTGTCGTCGCGCCTGCGCATCCAGACGATCGTCAAGGACGAACTGGCCGCGGTGCGCGACGAGTTCGGCACGCCGCGCCGCACGGTGATCATCGAGGGCGGTCCGGACATGGACGACGAGGATCTGATCGCCCGCGAGGACATGGTCGTCACCGTTTCGCATGCCGGCTACATCAAGCGCGTGCCGCTCGCCACCTATCGCGCCCAGCGTCGCGGCGGCAAGGGCCGCTCCGGCATGGCGATGAAGGACGAGGATTTCGCCACCCGCCTGTTCGTCGCCAACACCCATACGCCGGTGCTGTTCTTCTCCTCGCGCGGCATCGTCTACAAGGAAAAGGTCTGGCGCCTGCCGATCGGCACGCCGACCTCGCGCGGCAAGGCGCTGATCAACATGCTGCCGCTGGAGCCCGGCGAACGCATCACCACGATCATGCCGCTGCCGGAGGACGAGAAGAGCTGGGACAACCTCGACGTGATGTTCGCCACGACCCGTGGCACGGTCCGGCGCAACAAGCTTTCGGACTTCGTTCAGGTCAACCGCAACGGCAAGATCGCCATGAAGCTCGAGGACGAGGGTGACGAGATCCTGTCGGTCGAGACCTGCACCGATCGCGACGACGTGCTGATGACCACGGCGCTCGGCCAGGCCATCCGCTTCTCGGTCGGCGATGTCCGTGTCTTTGCTGGTCGAAATTCGGTCGGCGTTCGCGGCATCACGCTTGCCGAGGGCGATCGCATCATCTCGATGACCATTCTCGGCCATGTCGATGCCGAGCCGTGGCAGCGCGCGGCCTACCTCAAGCGCTCCGCCGCGGAGCGTCGCGCAAGTGGCGTCGACGAGGAGGACATCGCGCTGGTCGGCGAGGAGGTGACCGAGGAAGGTCAGCTCGACGACCAGTTCTACGAAGAACTCAAGGCGCGCGAGCAGTTCGTCCTGACCGTCTCCGAGCGTGGTTACGGCAAGCGGTCGTCGTCCTATGATTTCCGCATTTCGGGTCGCGGCGGCAAGGGCATCCGTGCCACCGACACGTCCAAGACGGCGGAGATCGGCGAACTGGTCGCCGCCTTCCCGGTCGAGGACAAGAACCAGATCATGCTGGTCTCCGATGGCGGCCAGTTGATCCGCGTGCCCGTCGACGGTATTCGCATCGCCAGCCGTGCCACCAAGGGCGTCACCATCTTCTCGACCGCCAAGGACGAGAAGGTCGTGTCGGTCGAGCGTATCAGCGAACCGGAGGGCGAAGAGGGGGACGATCTCGAGGCGCTGGCCGGCGACGCGAGCGCGCCCGATGGCGCAGAGCCTCCCGCAGCCGACGACGTACAGGAATGACAGAAGGGCCGCCGGTAACCGCGGGGGGGTTATTTTAAGTGAGCTTGTATGGGTGGGGATGATGACGGCAATGCTCGCCACGTCCGCTACCTTCTACATGAACGACAAGGCTGAGGCGGGCAAATACGGTCCGCAACTGGCCCGCTACTACCCGATCGGCCGCTGAGCCGTTCGCGACGTTCGCACT
>JAIBEK010000029.1 GCA_019459145.1 Arenimonas sp. | reverse complement strand
GATCTCCTTTGCGGCCGCGGCCGAACGCTGGGCCAGTTCTCGCACTTCCTGGGCGACGACGGCGAAGCCCTTGCCGCTTTCGCCGGCCCGCGCGGCCTCGACGCCGGCATTGAGTGCGAGCAGATTGGTCTGGAAGGCGATCTCGTCGATCACGCCGATGATCTTGGTGATCTCGGCCGAGGATTGCTCGATGCCGCTCATGGCGCCGATCGCCTGGGCGACGACGGCGTCCGAACGCGAGGCCTCGGTGCTGACCGAGGTCACCCGCTTGGCGGCTTCATGGGCGCCTTCGGCTGTCTGGCGGACCGCAACAGTCAGCTCGTCGAGGGCCGCAGAGGTTTCTTCAAGATTGGCCGCCTGGCGCTCGGTGCGCTGCGACAGTTCGTTGGAGGCGCGGCGGATCTCTTCCTTCGAGCCCGAAATGTCGACGCCCTTGGCATTGACCTTGGCCATGGCGGCTTCGAGATGGGAAAGGGCCTCGTTGAAATTGTCCCGCAGGGCGGCATATTTCGGGCCGAGCTCGCCGCAACGCACGGTCAGGTCTCCGCGGGCCAGCTCTTCGAGGGCCGCACCGATGGTTGAGACGACGCGGGCCTGCTGGGCAGCTTCGGCCTGCTGCATTTCGGCGTTCTGGTTGCGCTCGGCATCCAGCTCGCGGGACTGTTCTTCCTGGCGGCGCGCCATAGCATGGCGCTCGCGCACTTTTTCCTGCAGCGCCCTGGTGGCCTTCGCCATCATGCCCACTTCATTGCCCATGTCCGTGTGCGGAATGGCGATCGAGACATTCTCGTTGGCGACTTCCTCGAGCGCGTTGTGAATGGCCTTGAGTGGGCGGGTGATACCGCGGATGACGAACCAGGCGGCTCCGATGCCAAGGGTCAGTACGCCGAAGCCGATCACGAGGACGCCGGTCACATCCTTCCGGATGCTGGCGTCGAGATCGTCGAGGTAAGCGCCGGTGCCAACCATGATTTCCCAGGCAGGGAAGTTCTTCGAATAGGCGGCCTTGGGGAAGAGCTGGTCATCGGGATGTCCGGGCTTCGAGAAGTCGAATTCGGTCCAGCCGCCACCGTCTCTCGCGGTATTGACGATGTTCATCAGGAACTTGTTGCCCTGCTTGTCGGTCAGGCCGGAGAAGTCCTTGCCCACACCCTTCTTGCCCGGATAGATAACGCGAATACCGTTATAGTCGTAGCCGAAGAAATATCCGTCAGGCTCGAAGCGCAGGTCGTTGATCACATCATAGGCCTGCTGCTGTGCCTGATCGCGGGTCAGCACGCCCTTCGTTTCCAGAGCGTGGTAGCGCGCCATGATCGACAGAGCGGTCTCCGTCTGGGTTCGTAACATTTCATAGCGTTCGTTGTAGATCGACTGAGCCGAAGAGCGGATTTCGTAGACGCTGGTAAAAGCAAAGGCCACCATCAATACGGCGACCAGTAGGATGAGCTGGGTGGAGATCTTGAGGTTTTTCATCGCAGCTTGGCTTTCGGAGGGCATGAAGGCATGCGTGTCGCCAAGGTGGCGTCACCAGCATGCCGCACGGGAATGTTTGAAGATGCGCCTGATGCGCGAAGGGCGATGCTGCATCGCATCAAAATTACTATTAGGCTTCGTTTCTAAACATTCTGCTAAAGTTGAAAGACTGGCGATGATCCTGGAATCCAAAGAAGAGAAACCGCCGGCATTTCTGCCGGCGGTTGTCCAGTTTTTTCGGTTATACTCGCCAGACGCGTCAGGAAGCCCGGCGCATTCTCTCGGCTACGGCGTTGAGCCCGGCGGAGGACTGTGACCCCTGGCCGGAGACGCGGAAGCCGCGGATCAGGTTCAGCAATTCCTCGGTGTCGTTGGCCAGCGCCTCGGCGGATGCCGTGGTTTCCTCGGCCATGGCCGCATTGTGTTGGGTCGCGGCGTCGAGCTGGTTCATCGACGACGAGATCGTGCGCAGTGTGGTGTCCTGCTCGGAGGCCGAGTGGGCAATCTTTGTGACGATGTCGCTCGCCGCCTTGATCTGGTCGGAAATGCGCTTCAGCGCCTCGCCGGCCTCGCCGACCAGTTGCACGCCGTTCTGCACCTGCGAGGACGACTTGGAGATCTGTTCCTTGATCTCCTTTGCGGCCGCGGCC
>JAIBEK010000009.1 GCA_019459145.1 Arenimonas sp. | reverse complement strand
CCCCCCCCCCCCCCCCCCCCCCCCCCCCCCCCACCCCCCCCCCCCCCCCCCCCCCCCCCCCCCCCCCCCCCCCCCCCCCCCCCCCCCCCCCCCCCCCCCCCCCCCCTTGTCATTCAATGCTCCAGGACCGCCTTCTATTCGGCTGCCTGGAGGGTGATGATCCGGGCTTCCATCTCGCTGCAGGCATCGTCGAGGCAGATGCCGTTCATCCACACCTGGCCGTCGCCGAACATGATGCCGTCTCCGTTGACGAACAGGCTTCCATAGTCCTGGCTGACGATCACATCGGCGATCTCCGGCGTGACGATATCGTGGTAGAGCGGCTCGAATTCCTCCGCCGACCGGATCGTCCGGCGTTTGCCGTTGATGGTCACGGTGATCGGATAGTCGACGAAAGCAGAAAACGCGATGGAATCCTCATTGGCCACACGTTCCTGCAGGTCCGTGATCGTCGTCTTGAAGATCGCAGGATCGCCGAGCAGGTTGTCGATCTGCTGGTCGACCTCGGCCTCGTCGGCCAAAGCCGGAGAAAGGGGAGCCATGCCGAGGGCAAGGGCGCAGACCAGCCCGCGCAGCAGTCTTGAAGGCAATTGTGAACCCGATGTCGAACGCATGTATCCTCCGAAGGCCAATGGGCAGGCGGGACACTAGGCTGTTTTCCGGCGCTGCCGCAACGACACCCGCCCGCATCGGCGGCGCTTTGGCTGCACGGCCCAAAAATGGGCAGATCGGCGCCGACCCGCGTTATAAGAAAAGTGCGATTTTCTTATAACCGGGCATTGCCGGACAGCCGATTTATGGGGCCAGGGACAATGGCCTTTTTCTCGCGGCTGGCGATGATCGCCTCCGCCAGCGCCTCCATGTCCGCCCGTCGCGGGCTCGATCGGCGCCAGACCAGGCCGATCTCGCGCGACGGTGCGGGGTCGGCGAAGGGCACGATGCGGATCGGCGTGCGCGCGGTCTCCGTCTCGATCGCCAGTTCCGGGATCAGCGTCATGCCCATGTCGTTCGACACCATCTGCAAGAGCGTGGTCATCGAGGTGGCGCCGAAATTGACGAGGCTCCGCTTGCTCGCCGACTTGCAGACCGACAGCGCCTGTTCGCGCAGGCAATGGCCCTCCTCCAACAGCAGCAGGCGGTCGGGATCGACCTCGGTCTCGGTCATCTGCGACAGCAGGACGTCGCTCTCATTGGCCGACATCGCCATGTAGAACCGGTCGACGAACAGGCTTTTTGCCACGACGCTGTCCATCTCGATCGGGATGGCGGCAATGATCGCATCCAGCCTGCCCTCGGCCAGGTCGCCGAGCAGCCGGTCGGTAACCGCCTCCTTCAACTCGATTTCGATCAGCGGGTGTTCGCGCCGGAGATGGGGAACCATTTTCGGCACGAGATAGGGCGCGACCGTCGGAATGATGCCGAGCCTGAGCAATCCCTCCAACGTGCCGGACGAGCGTCGGGCGGCTTCCTCCAGGCGATCGACCGCCGCCAGCACGGTGCGTGCATGGGCCAGAACCTCGTGGCCCTTGGCGGTGAGCAGCGTGTTGGAGCGGGTCCGCTCCACCAGTTTTACCCCGAGGTTTTTTTCCATTTCCATGATCTGGGCTGACAGCGCCGGCTGGCTGACATGCACCATTTCGGCGGCTCGGCCGAAATGCAGGGTGGTGGCAAGTGCCTCGAAATAGCGCAGTTGACGAATGCTAATCATGATAGGAAAATTTTATCGAAAAACAAAAGAAATACAATTGGAAATTATGGAACTTCTCGGCGAATGTGGCGCCAGTTCACTCGTTTTTACGAAAAACAGGAGGCCAGTATGAATGAGCACGTGAAATCGACCGGCAAATGTCCGGTCATGCATGGCGGCAACACCGCCATGGGCAAATCCGTCATGGACTGGTGGCCGAATGCGCTGAACCTCGACATCCTTCACCAGCACGACACCAAGGCCAATCCGCTGGGGCCGGGCTTCAACTATCGCGAAGAGCTGAAGAAGCTCGACGTCGAGGCGCTCAAGGCCGATCTGCGCGCGCTGATGCTGGACAGCCAGGAATGGTGGCCGGCCGACTGGGGTTCCTATGTCGGCATGATGGCCCGCGTCACCTGGCACGCCGCCGGCTCCTACCGCGTCACCGACGGCCGTGGCGGTGCCAACACCGGCAACCAGCGTTTTGCGCCGCTCAACTCGTGGCCGGACAATGTCAACACCGACAAGGGCCGCCGCCTGCTCTGGCCGATCAAGAAGAAGTACGGCAACAAGATCTCCTGGGCCGACCTGATCGCGCTCGCCGGCACCATGGCCTATGACGTCGCCGGCCTGAAGACCTTTGGTTTTGCGTTCGGCCGCGAAGACATCTGGCATCCGGAAAAGGACACCTACTGGGGCGATGAGAAGGAATGGCTGGCGCCGAGCGACGGCCGCTATGGCGATGTGACCAAGCCGGAAACCCTGGAAAACCCGCTTGCCGCTGTGCAGATGGGCCTCATCTACGTCAACCCGGAAGGCGTCAACGGCAAGTCCGATCCGCAGGCGACCGCACTTCAGATGCGCGAAACCTTCGCCCGCATGGGCATGAATGACGAGGAAACCGTGGCGCTGACCGCCGGCGGCCACACCATTGGCAAGTGCCATGGCAATGGTAACCCGGCCAATCTCAGCCCCGATCCGGAAGCCGCCGGCCCCGAATTCCAGGGCCTCGGCTGGATCAACACCCACGGCCGCGGCATCGGCCGCGATACCGTCGTGTCCGGCCTCGAGGGCGCCTGGACCAGCGAGCCGACCCAGTGGGACAACGGCTTCTTCAAGATGCTGTTCGAGCATGAATGGCATCTGGTGACCAGCCCGGCCGGCGCCCACCAGTGGGAACCGATCTCGATCGCCGAGGAAGACCGCCCGGTCGATGTCGAGGATCCGTCGATCCGCCGCAATCCGATGATGACCGATGCCGACATGGCGCTGCGGGTCGATCCGATCTACCGCGAGATCTCGCTGAAGTTCAGGGACGATCAGGACTACTTCTCCGACGTCTTCGCCCGCGCCTGGTTCAAGCTGACCCACCGCGACGTCGGCCCGAAGTCGCGCTATTTCGGCCCGGATATTCCGGCCGAAGACCTGATCTGGCAGGACCCGATCCCGGCCGGTCGCACCGACTACGACGTCGTCGCGGTCAAGGCGAAGATCATCAACAGCGGCCTGACCATCGCCGAAATGGTTTCCACCGCCTGGGACAGCGCCCGCACCTTCCGTGGTTCCGACAAGCGCGGCGGTGCAAACGGTGCCCGCATTCGCCTCTCCCCGCAGAAGGACTGGGAAGGCAATGAACCCGCTCGCCTCGCCAAGGTGCTGGCCGTCCTCGAAGGCATCGCGGCGGACACCGGTGCAAGTCTCGCCGACGTCATCGTCCTGGCCGGCAATGTCGGCGTCGAACAGGCGGCCAAGGCCGCAGGCTTCGATATCACCGTTCCCTTCGCCCCGGGCCGTGGTGACGCCACCGCCGAGCAGACCGACGCGGACGGCTTTGCCGTGCTCGAGCCGCTCGCCGATGGTTTCCGCAACTGGCAGAAGAAGGACTATGTCGTCAGCCCTGAGGAAATGCTGCTCGACCGCGCCCAGCTGATGGGGCTTACCGCCCCGGAACTGACCGTGCTCATCGGCGGCATGCGCGTGCTCGGCACCAACTACGGCGGCACCGCGCACGGCGTGTTCACCGACCGTGTCGGCGCACTCACCACCGACTTCTTCAACACCCTGACGGACATGGCCTATACTTGGGTCCCGACCGGCAGCAACGCCTATGACATCCGCGACCGCAAGTCTGGCGCGACCAAGTACACGGCCTCCCGCGTCGACCTCGTACTCGGCTCGAACTCGATCCTGCGTGCCTATGCGGAAGTCTATGCCCAAGACGACAACAAGGAGAAGTTCGTGGCGGACTTCGTCGCCGCCTGGACCAAGGTGATGAACGCGGACCGCTTCGACATCGCCTGATCGCGGTTCGACGGTCGTTCCCGGGGACGGCAATGTCCGGCCCCGAGGAAGCACAAACGAGACAGGATAGGGCCGGCGCCTTGGACAACAGAGGCGCCGGCCTTATTTCCGACTGGCGTGCTTTTCCGGGCCTTTTCAGGTATCGATAAAATCCGATCTTTCCTTTTAGAGGAATGGAAATACAAGCGCGTATAGCTGCGCTGGCCGGCACGTTTGCGGGCTGTCGGTTCCAAGGTGGGGGATATGAGTATCAAGAAGCCAGACGGGCGCCTGCAATTGCGCAAGAAGCCGCAGCAGGAGCGCAGCATCCAGCGTCTGGACCAGATTCTCGAGGCCGCGACCGCGCTCGTCGCCGAACAGGGCGTCGCCAGGCTCAAGATGACGGATCTGGCCGCGAGGGCTCGCGTCCCGATCGGTTCCCTCTACCAGTTCTTTCCGGAAAAGGCGGCGATCGTCCGGGCCTTGCACGACCGGCACACGGCGCGGGTCGAAACCGGAGCCGAGCGCGTCTTCTCGGCGGTCACCTCGCTCGCCGAGGCGGAGGCGCTGATGGGGTCTGCGGTGGACGCCTTCTACACCACTTTCCGCGACGATCCGATTTACCTGCCCGTATGGCTCGCGGCGATTTCCGACGCGGATCTGCAGCGGCTGAATTCCGACCATCAGACGCGACTGACGCGCATACTCTGTGACATCTTCCGCCCGCTGCTGCCCGAAGGCAGCAAGATCGATCTGGAAACGCGCGTCCTGCTGTTCGTCTATCTGACCGGAGCGGTCGTCCGCCGCGCCATGATCGCCGACGACAAGATGGCGCGCAGTATCCTCGACGAATGGAAGCGCAGCATCCACGCCACCATCTTTGCCGAATGAGAGTGTCGCTAAGCGCCTGCCTGGCTCACCAGCCCGGCATCAGGTTTCCAGCCCGCAGGCGCGGATAATAGCGCGGCAGCGCCTTCACGTCGCTTTCCAGGTCATCCTCCACCGAACTCGGCGTGATATTGTCGAGGCAGGCCGAGATATGGTCGGTGATCGCGTTCATCAGCGAGGTCGAGAGCCCCGGTCGCTTCATCAGGCCGATCTGCACCGGCGGAAGGGGCGGGAAACCGTCATTCTGCGTCAGCACCTTCATGCCGGTCCTCAGCGCCGATTCCGGCAGGATCGACACCGCCATGCCGGCCAGCACGGCGGCGGCGACCACCGTGGACGACCAGCTGGTGAACAGGATCTGGTAGTCGCGGCCATCGGCATCGAGCGCCGAGCAGGCGAGCTGGCGCCACTGGCAGTCGCGCCGGCCGACCGCGAGCGGCACCGGCGCGTCGTCCTTCAGCGGATGATTGGCGGAGCCGACCCAGCAGAGCGGCTCGGTGCGCACCACATCCGAGGTTCTGAGCTGCGGATTGTGGGTGACCAGCGCGATGTCGAGCTCGCCTTTCGCCATCTTCTCCGCCAGGTCGACCGACGGTTCGCAGACGATATAGAGCTCGACATTCGGATGGGTCTTGGCGAAGCGGCCGATGATCTCCGGCATGTAGCGGTCGGCATAGTCGTCCGGCGTACCGATCCGTAGCGTGCCTTCCAGGCGATTGTCGTCGAAGGCGGCGATCGCCTCCGAATTCAGCCGGATGATCCGTCGCGCATAGTTCAACAACTTGTCGCCCTCGGCCGACAGGCGGTTGCCGCGACCGTCCTTGATGAACAGCTGCTTGCCGATGCGCTCCTCCAGCCGCCGCATCTGCATCGACACGGCGGACTGTGTCTTGAACACCCGGCCGGCGGCCTTGGTGAAGCTTCCGGTGTCGACGATGGCGACGAAGGTCTGCAACTGATCGATATCGAGGGGAGCCGACATGGGAGACATCCATAAGAACGATTGATGCTAACTATTAGAAACATTCGTTGGACTGATCAATACCGTTTCCGCATTGTGAGGCTGCAAATCAGCAGACACCGACCGCGCCGCTGAGCGCTGCCGGCCAGACCCGGTTCATCCCTTGCCGCTCCGCGACAAGGGCAGGCCACACTCGTGCCAATCGAAAGGATAAAGCCATGCGCACGACCGAACGGATGATCGAACTCGATATCGCCGAACCGCGGGAGGCTCTGGTCACGCGCTTCTTCGCGGCGACAGCGCACGTGAAGTCCGTCTGGCGTGCCATCCGCAACCGACGCGCTGCGAACCGCCTTGCCGACCTCGATGACTTCCAGCTGCGGGACATCGGGCTTTGCCGTTTCGATGTCGAGCAGATCCTGAAATCCTCCGGCATCGCGGACGATCCTTCGCAACTGCTGTCGCGCTCCGCCCGCAACCGCGCGCGGCGCTCGCTTCACGGCTTGTCCGTCGACTGAGCCCGCCTTCCATCCCCGCAGGGTGATAGCCAATGAGCCCTGCCGCTTGCCCGGTCATGGTCCGCCATGCCGGGCATTTTTTTGGCGCTCGCCGAGCAGAAACCGCCGCCTGTCCACAGGCTTGGCATGGGGTGGTAACGCCTTGCTAACGTCGCTCTGAAACCATGTCCGGCAAAGCAGCCATTCGGATTTTCCGCGGAGCCTATAACATGCGTCTTTCCAGGAAGCTGCCGCTTGCGGCGGCGCTCTTTGCCTTCGTTTCCCTGAGCGCCTCGATGGCGATCAACTTCTATCTCGAATCCCGCATCCTGACCGATCAGGTCTACCAAAAACTGGAGGCCACCGCCGACGGCCGGCGCAACGAGGCACGGGGCTATCTCGACAGCATCCGGCTCGACATGTCGGCACTGTCCTCGAGCTTCACCACCCAGCAGGCCTTTTACGGTTTTTCCGGCGCCATGAACTTTCTCGGCGACGACCCGCTCAAGGAACTGCATGCCCGCTACATCGACGGAAACCCCAATCCCGAAGGCGAGAAGTACAAGCTCGATACCGCCAAGAAGGATGCCTATGACCGCGCCCACAAGCAGTATCATGCGGGTTTCCTCAAGCATCTTCAGGCCCAGGGCTACCGGGATCTGTTCGTCATCAACCCCGCCGGCACCATCGTCTATTCGGTGATGAAGCAAAGGGATTTCGGCACCAACCTGATGAGCGGCCCCCACAAGGACAGCGGTCTGGCCCAGGTCTTCCAGACGGCGCTGAAGGCCGAAGCCGGCGCGGTTTCCATGTCCGACTTCGAGGCCTATGCGCCGTCGAAGGGAGCCACCGCCGCCTTCGTCGCGACGCCGATCCTTCAGAACGGACGCTCGATCGGTGTCCTGGCATACCAGTTGCCGAATGATCGCTTCAACACGCTCTATGCCAACAAGAAGGGCCTCGGGGAGACGGGCGAAACCATCCTCGTCGATGCCGGCGGCCTGGTGATCAACGACAGCGCCCATACGCCGGAAAACGATTCCCTGACGGCGAAGGTCGACACGCCGCTGGTGGGTGAGGCGATGGCCGGGCGCGAAGCCTTGGGTTCGATCTCCGGCTATCGGTCGATCGACGCATTCGCCGCCACGTCGCCGCTCGAATTCGGCGGCGCGCGGTTTGCCGTGATCGCGCTGATTTCCGAAGCGGAGGTGAACGGCGATCTGTGGTCGAACGCCCTTGCCTCCATCGGCTTCGGCCTGCTGTTGATCGCCATCGGCTCCGTCGTCGCCGTCGTCTATTCGCGTAGGCTGACGCGGCCGATTTCGACACTGGTCTATTCCATGGAGCAACTTGCCGGAGGCGATACCGACATCACCCTCGAAGGCCAGATACGCAATGACGAGATCGGCGACATGGCGCGCTCCGTCGCCGTGTTCCGTCAGGCCGAGATTACCAAGCGCGAACTGGAGGCGGAGACCGAGCATCGCCGGTCCGCCGGCGAGGACGAGCGCCGTGCCCGCGATGCCGAAAAGGCTGCCGAACAGGCGCGCTTGACCGAGACCGTGGAGACCCTCGGCTCCGCCTTGCAGCGGCTGGCGAGCGGCGACTTGACCGCGACGATCGACAAGCCCTTCGCCAGCAGCGGGCTCGACCGGTTGCGCATCGATTTCAACGCCTCGCTCGAGCGCCTGTCGCAGACCATTTCCGCCGTTCACGGCAATGTCGCCGAGATCAATCGCAAGAGCGGCAAGGTCGGCTCCTCCACCTCGGATCTGTCCAAGCGCAGTGAGGAGCAGGCCGCCGCGCTGGAGGAAACCTCGACCGCGGTGCGGCAGATCATGGATGCGATCCGGCAATCGACGGACAAGGCCGAGACCGCCTCGCGGCTTGCCAGCGAGGCGCGCGTCCATTCGGATCGTTCCGGGGAAATCGTCGGTGGCGCCGTCCACGCGATGGAGCGGATCGAGAATGCCTCGAGCGAGATTTCCAAGATCATCAACGTGATCGACGAGATCGCCTTCCAGACCAACCTCCTGGCGCTCAATGCCGGCGTCGAGGCGGCGCGTGCCGGTGAGGCCGGCAAGGGCTTTGCGGTCGTCGCCCAGGAGGTGCGTGAACTGGCACAGCGTTCGTCCAACGCTGCCAAGGACATCAAGGCGCTGATCACCAAGTCGGGTGAGGAGGTCGCCGCCGGGGTCGGCCTGGTCAAGCAGACGGGCGAGGTCCTGTCGTCGATCGCCGGCCAGGTCGTGCAGATCGGCGACCACATTCACTCGATCGCCGGCGCTGCCCGCGAACAGTCCACCGGTCTCAAGGAGGTCACCTCCGCTGTCACCCGGATGGAGGACGTGACGCAGCAGAATGCGCGCGCCGCCGAGCAGACCAATGCCGAAATGGCGGGGCTTGCCCGTGACGCGGAAGCCTTGTCTGGTCTCGTCGGCCAGTTCATCGTCGACAAGGGCATGGTATCGACGGCGGGCAAATTCGCCGACATGCGCGACAAGAGTTTCTCGATGGCCGACCGGACGTTCAGCACGGTCCAGCCGGTGGCGCCCCTAAAGCCGCTCGCACCACGGGTCGCACCGGCCGGCCCGACCAACCGGGCGATCTCCTCGCCGGCCAAGGCCCTTCTCGACAAGCTGTCATCGGGCTTCGGCAAGTCCGCTTCGCCGGCCGGCAGCAAGAGCGCCGACAACTGGGAAGAATTCTGACCGGCTCGGAAAGGCAAAGCCAGGCAGCAGAAACGAACAAGGGCGACTCGGGGCCGCCCTTTTCACAGGCCAAGCCAGGTTCGGCCGTCAGGCCTTAGGCTCTTCCGGCGCGTCATCCGCAGCCGTTTGCGGCTTCTGCGCGTTGGCGGCGAGATAGCTGTCGAAGATCTGCTCCATGCTCTTCTGGTAGTTCTTCTGAACCTCCAGCCCGCTGTCGAACATGGCGTTCATCATCTCGGTCATCTTTGCCGCGGGCGGCACGTCCGCCTCGGGCTTGGGGGCCTCCTTGCCGGCGGTCCCGGCCGCCGGCATTCCATAAGCCCCGGTCATCATCTCCTGGAAGGACTTGGCGAAGGGATTGTCGAAGAACGGGTTGGCAGCGGCCGACGCCTGCGGCTTCTGGGCGGCGCCCATCATGTCCTGGAAGGCCTTGGTGAACGGGTTGTCGAAGATGTTCGGCTGCGGCGCCGGCTTCGGCTGAAAGCCGGTGCTCTCTAGCCATTGCTGCATCATCGCGCCCATCGGCGTTCCGGTAAAGGGATTGGCATCGGCCATCTGGCCGGTCGTCTGCTTGAACAGCCCACCCATGATCGCATCGGCCATCACCGGCAGCATCTGCTTCAACACTTCCTGGCCGACGCCGGTAAATTGGGCGGCCTGGGCGGCGATGGCGCGTGACACTTCCTTGGAACCGAACAGCTTTTCCAGCACCTGATTGCCGTCGGCGATCCCCTGCGGGGTAAAGGCCTTGCTCATGTCCTCGAAATATTTGGCATAACCGCCAGACGCCATGGCGCCGATCAGGGAGGAGAAGTCGTAAGGGTTGGCGGTATTGCGCTTGAAGCCGGAGGAAAAGGCCGGCATCAGCGCCGCCATGGCCTTGGTTACCTGTTCCTGGGCCAGGTTGAACTGGCTGGCCATGGCTTCCATGCCCGTTCCGTTCTGAGCACGCAGCATCATATCAAAAAGTGGCAACATGGGCGTCCTTCTCCGTGCTCGCAAAGCGGTTCGCCGCACTATAGCCGGAAAAGGCCGGGCGCAAACCGGTTTTTGCGCAGCTCTACAACCGCCGGGAAGGCGAGGAATAGGCAGGCGTTTTCAGCCGAGACGTGTCAGTACTGGTATTCGTCGAAGACGGGGCCGATCTCGCCGTTCCACCGCCCGTTGTAGAGCGAAAGCAGGTCGTCGGCGAGCGTCGACTTCTTGGCGACCACCTCGTCGAGCGGCGCAAGGAAGACGCTCTCGTCCTGGCCTTCACCGTTGAGGCGGGCGCGGCTTTTGAGCCCCTGGCGTGAGAGCGAGACCACGTCGCGGGCCACGTCGAGAAGCGAACGGCCGGTAATCTCCGCCTTGAGGCCCCTGGCCGGCACGGCATCGCGAAGGGCATTGACCTCGGCGAAGCTCCAGCTTCGGGTCAATTGATCGGCGGCCTCGAGCGCTGCGTCATCATAAAGCAGCCCGACCCAGAAGGCGGGGAGTGCACAGATGCGCCGCCAAGGCCCGCCGTCTGCGCCGCGCATTTCGAGGAAGCGCTTAAGCCGCACGTCGGGGAAGAGCGTCGAAAGATGGTTGGTCCAGTCGCCGAGCGTCGGTTCCCAGGCCGTCACTTCGCCCTTCAGCGCGCCGCCCATGAACTGGCGGAACGTCACATGGGTGCAGTCGTGATAGCGGCCGTCGCGCACGATGAAATACATCGGCACGTCGAGCGCCCATTCGACATAGTCGGCAAAGCCGAAATCGTCATCGAGCGAAAAGGGCAGGATGCCGGCGCGCGCATTGTCGGTGTCGCGCCAGATCTCGCCGCGCCAGGACAACAGCCCGTTCGGCTTGCCATCGGTAAACGGCGAGGCGGCGAAGAGGGTGGTGGCCAGCGGCTGCAGCCTCATGCCGACCCGCATCTTGCGGCGCATGTCGGCTTCCGAGGAGAAGTCGAGATTCACCTGGATGGTGCAGGTGCGGTACATCATGTCGAGCCCATGGCTGCCGACCTTCGGCATGTAGCGCGTCATGATCTCGTAGCGCGATTTCGGCATGCGCGGCGTCTCGGCGAGCGTCCATTTCGGGCTGCCGCCGATGCCGAGGAAGCGGATGCCCATCGGTTCCGCCACATCGCGCACGGTTGCCAGGTGCTGGTTCGATTCGCGGCAGGTGTCGTGCAGCGTTTCGACCGGTGCGCCCGAAAGCTCGAACTGGCCACCCGGCTCGATCGAGATGGCGCCCATGCCGTGGGCTTCGGCAAGGCCGATGATGTTCTCGCCGTCCATGATCGGCTCCCAGCCGGTCTTGGCCTGCATGCCGATCAACAGGGCGCGGATACCGGCTTCGCCGAAATAGGGGACGGGGCTGTTGTCGGCGCGGAAGAAGGCGAATTTCTCATGTTCCGTGCCAATGCGGAACGCCTCTTTTGGCTTGCAGCCTCCTGCAAGATAATCCGCCATTTGCGCGACGGAGGTGAGGGGCGTGTCGTCGGTGGTATCACGAGCCATGGAATAGACCTTGTGTGGCGTCACCGGCGCGTGCACCGGCCCAATCTGCAAGGTGATTGGACCGGATTTCAGGACGGTGCAAGTGAAAATCTCTGAAACTCCGGTCAAAAAAAACCGGGTTGCGGAAGACCGACACCAATGTCTTGGTCGACTGCAAGGATGGGTCTAGCGCCAATCCCCGATCGCCGCCTGGACCACGGCCAGCGCCGCCACCGCGGCGGTATCGGCCCGAAGAATTCTGGGGCCGAGCGGTATGGCGGTCACGAAAGGCAAGGAGCGCAGGAGCGTGCGTTCGTCTTCGGAAAAGCCGCCTTCCGGCCCGACCAGCAGCGCCAGCCGCCGTTCCTCGATCCGCGACAAGGCTGGCAGGGGATTGTTCGTCTCGCTGTCCTCGTCGCAGAAGATCATGCGCCGCTCGGCGGGCCACCGTTCCAGCAGGTCCTTGAGCTTCTGCGGCGCCGCAACCATCGGGATCGCCAGCACGCCGCATTGCTCGGCCGCCTCGATCGCATTGGCCTGCAGCCGCTCCAGGCTGGTGATCTTTCCCTGCACGTGCTGGGTCATCACCGGCTGCAAAAGGCCGGCCCCCATCTCGACCGCCTTTTGCACCAGATAGTCCATCCGGCCGACTTTCAGCGGCGCGAAGAGGAATTGCAGGTCGCAGTCGCAGGGTTGCGGCCGGGTCTGTTCGAGCGGCGTAAGCAGGATCTTCTTGCGGGTCGGAAAGGAAAGCCTCGCCTTCCATTCGCCGTCGCGGCCGTTGAACGCCAGGATCTCGTTGCCATCCTGCATACGCAGGACATTGGCGAGGTAGTTGAACTGTTCGACGCTGACCTCGACCGCTGCATTTGGTCCAAGGTCGGCCTCGAGGTAGAGCCTTTGCATCCGGTAGTTCGCGCGCATGTCCGTCTTGGCCTTAGAGGAAAAGCAAGTACATAGCCCAGTAGAGAACCGCCGCAAGTGCGGCCGATGCCGGGACGGTGATGATCCAGGCTGCGATCATGGTCATGAAGTGCGAGCGGCGGACGAGATAGCGCCGGCGCATCTCGTCGGGATTGCGTTCGCGGGTGTCCTCTATCTGCCAGTGATCGGCCTTCATCCGCATATAGGCGATACGCCGCCTGGAGTTGCGTGTGTACCACTCGCGGAAGAAGCCGACGCCGAACACGGCGCCGATGGCGACATGCGTGGAACTGACCGGCAGGCCGAACCACGAGGCGACGATCACGGTAATCGCGGCGGAGAGCGCGACGCTGAAGGCGCGCATCGGATTGAGCTTGGTGATCTGCGAGCCTACCAGCCGGATCAGTTTGGGGCCGAACAGCAGCAGCCCCGCCGAAATGCCGAGCGCGCCGATGATCGTCACCCAGGTCGGTACCGCGACCACCGCACCGACCGTCTCTGCCCGCGCCGAATGCACGATCGCGGCGAGCGGTCCGATCGCATTGGCGACGTCGTTGGCGCCATGGGCGAAGGAGAGCAGGGCGGCGGAAAAGACGAGCGGAAGACGAAACAGCTTGCGCAGGGACTGGTTGCGGTTTTCAAGCCCCTCCGACTGCCTGCGGATCAGCGGGATGCTGCCGACCCAGGTGAGGAGCCCGACCCCGATCCCGCCCAGCATGGCCGTCTTCATGCCGACGTCGAACACCTGGCCGATGCCCTTGATGGTGAGATAGGTGGAGAAGGAGCCCGCCATGACGGCGATCAGGACGGGTAGCCAGCGCCGCGCCGCGGCGATCTTGTCGGGGCGATAGACGATGAAGTCCTTGATGAAGTAGAGGATCAGGGCCGCGATCGCTCCGCCGAGCAGCGGCGACAGCATCCAACTGGCGGTGATGCCCGCCATGATGTTCCAGTTGACCGACGAGAGGCCGGCCGCGGCGACCCCGGCGCCCATGACCGCCCCGACGATCGAATGGGTGGTCGATACGGGCGAGTTGGTCCAGGTGGCGAAGTTGACCCACAGCGCGGAGGCGAGCAGCGCAGCCATCATCGCCAGCGAGAAGACCTGCGGATGGCTGACGATGTCGGGATCGAGGATGCCTTCCGATATGGTCTCGATGACGTTGCCTCCGGCGATCAAGGCACCGGCAATTTCGAAGACGGCGGCGAGCACCAGCGCGCCGGGCATGGAGATGGCCCGCGCCCCGACGGCTGCGCCGACATTGTTGGTCACGTCGTTGGCGCCGATATTCATCGCCATGTAGGCGCCGACCGCCGCCGCGGCGATGATCACGATGGCGCCGGGCTGGTCGCTGACGTAGACGCTGGCAAACAGGGTGGCGAGAGCGAGGAACACCAGGCCGATGCCGACCGGCAACGCGCCGCGCCAGACCTGCTGTGCCGCGGCCTCGGCATAGGCGATCTTGTCCAGGTCCTTGTCGAGCGTCGGCTTGACCAGGGTCGGTGGCGGTTTTGCCATGACGGCGGCGTCTCCTGCTGCGACAGGCGCGGCCGTCGAGCCAAGGGTTTCGTTTGCGGTGGGCGTTGAAGCCACATCCGTTTAGGGCCAATGGCCACGGCATTCAAGACGGAAGGGCGCGAAGTGCGTCAGGGCGTTTCCGGCAATTGGCCGGGTGGGAGGGCGCCGTTCAGCAGTTTCTGGGCGAAGACATGGAACAGCACCTTAAGTTCCGGTTCCTGCACCCGGGCCGCGGCCTCCTCGCAACTGACCCATTCCAGCCGGCGGGTTCCCTTTTCCGGAAAGTCCTTCAGCAGCTCCTTGACCTCGAGTGCATGCACCTGGACGCGGCAGGCGACCTTCAGCCCGTCATTCATGCCCTTGTGGTAAGTGTAATAGCCGATCGGCTCACGCGAGACATTGCCCTTGACGCCCGCCTCTTCGTAAGCCTCGCGCTCGGCGACCAGATGGGACTTCTTGCCCCGCATCGGCCAACCCTTGGGAATGACCCAGCGGCCGGTGTCCCGGCTGGTCACGAGCAGGACTTCCAGCACGGACTGCTTCTTGCGCTTGCGAAAGCACAGGGCCGCATATTGCTGGCGGGGCGGGCGCCGCAGCATCAATTGAACGTCGGACGCTATCCGGCTCATCATGCTCAAGGTTGAAAACACCTCACTCTTCTAATTAAGAAAGACTATGCTGATTCGCGGCTGCACGTGCAGTCTATCCACGACAGCGCTTGCTTCCCGACAATTTTGTGAGCCCGTGCCGTCCGTCAAGAATTTCGGCGGAAATATCCGATTTTGGTCAGGCCACGGCGGGCAGGTGGCCGAGCCAGTGGCGCAAGCCCTCGATCACGCCGTCGGCCTCGCGGCCAATTGCCTGATACACCCGATCCTCGGCGGCAAAGCGCAGCCTCAGTTCGTCGCGTCCGTTGGCCGGGATGATGCCTCGCACCCCGTCGAGCAGGAACATGTCGGTGTCATTGCCCGTATCGCCGGCAACGACGATCTCGTCCAGCCGTACGTCGAGCTTGCGGCTGAGCCAGACCAGCGCATTGCCCTTGTCGGCATTGGCGGGGAGGATGTCGAGGTCGCGATCGCTTGAATAGACGATCTTGACCTGATGCCCCGCACCGGTGATCCGCTCTTTGAGCGCCGCCAGCCGTTCCGTGGTCGCGTCATGCAGATACCAGCTCGACTTGTGATCGTGCTGATAGCGGTCGGGCTGCGGCTCCAGCCCGGGAAAGTCGCTCACCAGGCTTGCTATCCCCGCCGCGTCGTAGCTGCCGCCGATGAAGTCGGCATATTCTGCCTCCATTCCGACCAGCGCATCGGCGGCCATCATGGTGCCGACGCCGCCGATCAAGAGGTCGGCAGGCGGCAGCCCCTCCTCGACGATGAACGACAGAATGTCATCGACCAGGCGACCGCTGTTATAGACGAGCAGTGGCCGGGTTTCCGCGTCCAGCCCTTGCCAGAACGCCGCGAACCGTCGCGAGGCGTCTCGGTTGCCCGCAAGCGTTCCGTCGAGGTCGGAGGAGAACAGCCGGATTGGTTTCAATCGCCGTCGTTCCATGGTTCCGCCCAATCGGCCTCCTCGAGCGCCTGCGCCACCGGTCGGCCCTCGACCAAGGCCACCAGCTGCTGCGCGATGCCGGTCCAGGTGAACAGGCTTCTAGCCTTGTGAGCCCCCATGCGCGACAGACGATCCCGCAATCGCGGATGGCGGAACGGCTTCATCATGGTGATGCCGAGATCCTCCTTGTCGAAGGGATCGGCATAAAGCGCGTGCCGGCCATAGCTGACCGCGCGGAACAAGCCGCCATGGATCGTGACGATCGTTGGCGTGCCGCTGGCCATCGCCTCGATTGCCGTCATGCCGAAGGGCTCATAGCGGCTCGACAGCACGAAAAGATCGGCGGCGCGGTAATAATCCGGCAGTTCCTCGTCCGCTATGAAGCCGGTGAATTCGACGCGGTCGGCAAGGCCGAGATCGGCGACCTGGGCCTTCAGCCCGTCGAGTATGCCCTGTTCCTGCGGGTCGAGGTTCTCGCCGCCGAGCGCGAGCCGCAGGCGGGCATCCGGCACGCGGCTGGCCAGCACGGAAAAGCCGTCGATCAGCAGGTCGTAGCCCTTGTTGGTGGCAAGCCGGCCGAGTGCCATCACCACCTTGCCCTGGAAGCCGAGCCGCTGGCGGATCATCTGGCGCGAGGCTTCCGACACCGGATAGAAGCGATTGTCGTCATAGCCCGGCGGGATCATGTGCACGCGACCGCGGCTGAGGCCGTAGTCGTCCACCAGCATGTCGAGCTGGATCGGGGTCGTGGCGACCACCAGCTGGCAGCTGCGATAGACGATCAATTCGTGCTGGATGCGTTCCTTGAAGTTGAACTCTGCCTCGAACTTGTCGGCACGCTCAGGATAGTCGGTCTCCATCTGCCGCTTCTTCCACAAACCGAGCGAATGCGGTGTGTGGATGTGCGGAATATTGAGCGCTTCCGACAGTCGCTGCCCGGCGACGCCTGCGTCCCAGTAGTGGCTGTTGATGAAGAGATAGGAGAGGCCCTCGCGCTTGATGTAGCGCAGCGCCTTCTCGTTCCATTCGTTGAGATGCCGGTGGAGATATTCCTTGGGGACGAAGTCCCGGCCGCCGCAGGGAATGCGGATGACCCTAACGTCGGCATCGACCTCGTCGATCTCCGGCTGGTCCTCGAAACGGCGCGTATAGATGTCGACCTTGTGGCCGAGCTGGGCAAGTTTCTTCGCCAGTTCAAGGACATAAACGACCTGACCGCCCGTATCCGCCGCGCCGAGAGGCGGCTGGGCAGCCACATAGCCATGGGTGGAGACGAGCGCGATTCGTGGCGCTTCGTACACGTCATTGTAGCTTGTCATATCACTCACAATAGAAAAACGGTTCGGAAAATGCAAATAGCAAACGCAAAAATCCGGATCTAGTTCCGTTGTGAGGGCATTTTATTCTCCGCGCCTGCGCGCCGCGAAGACCCTTCATGCAGTCAGGGGTTGCCGGTGACGACGATGTGCAGCGCCCGTGGACCATGGGCGCCGAGCAGCAAGGTCTGTTCGATGTCGGCCGAGCGCGACGGCCCGGTGATGAAGTTGACCGTGCGCGGCATGGCCCCGCCTTGTGCGGCGCGCAGCCTGGCCCAGATGGTCTCCATGTCGCCGGCGATCTCGTCGGCCTTGACGACGACGATGTGGTGCTCCGGCAGGAAGTTGAGCGTGACCGGATTGTCGGGTCCCGACAGCATTGCCAGCGTGCCCGTCTCGGCGACGGCGCCGAAGGCATGGCTGACCGCGGCAAGATCGTGTCCGTCGGAGGCGCCGTGCCGGATCTCGAGGGTTCCCTCGCTCGACCACGGGGCGGTGGCAAGACGGGGATCATTGCCGATGCGGATCGCGGCCGGCAGGTTGCGCCCCATCAGATAGGCCGAAACCGCGGCGGGCAGCGCGGCAAGGCCGTCAATGTGTTCGGTGGTCGCATTGTACTTTTCCGCCATGGCGCGGAACAGCGCGACCCGCTCGGCTGCCGGCAACTGCCCGCGCGCCGGAATGATTCCTTTGGGCGCCTGGGCAAGGCGCGCTGAGACGGCGGAACGACGGTCGTCGTCAGCGGTCGGCGCCTTCAACGAGGCGCGGATCTTCGCAAGGATCGCGGATTTGCCGTTCATGGTCATGCTCCCTGCCGCTTCGCCTGGCGTGCCGCCCAGGCTTTCGTGAAGGTCTGTCCCTCGGGCGCGGGCAAGTCGCGATACTTCGTCCAGCCGCCGGCCAGCGGCAGCGCGGCGATCCGCTTGTTGGCGCCGCCGAGCAGCGACAGCGTCGATGCGGCGAGCGATGTCGCCATGCGGTACAGCTTCGGCCGCCTGGCGAAGAAGGCCCAGACCGAAAGCCCGTAGCGGGCCGCAGCCGGCGTCAGGTGGCGCTCGAATTCCCGCTCGCGCCAATGGCGCATCATCTTCGGCAGCGGAATGTGCATTGGGCAGACGCTTTCGCAACGGCCGCAGAAGGTCGAGGCGTTCGGCAGGTGCGCCGACTGTTCGACGCCGAACAGCGACGGTGTCAGCACCGCGCCCATCGGTCCCGGATAGACCGAGCCATAGGCGTGGCCGCCGACCGCATGATAGACGGGACAGTGGTTCATGCAGGCGCCGCAGCGGATGCAGCGCAGCATCTCCTGGAATTCCGTGCCGAGCATGGAAGTGCGGCCGTTGTCGAGCAGGACGACATGGTATTCGTCCGGACCGTCCGGGTCTTCCGGCCGTTTCGGGCCGGTCGAAAAGGTGGTGTAGACCGACATGTCCTGTCCGGTCGCCGAGCGGGCGAGCAGGCGCAGGATCTGCGAACAGTCCTCCAGTGTCGGCACGATCTTCTCGATCGAGGCGACCACCACATGCACCTTGCCGAGCGTCTGGGTGAGATCGCCATTGCCCTCGTTGGTGACGATCACCGACGAGCCGGTCTCGGCAATCAGGAAGTTCGCGCCGGTGATCCCGACATCGGCCTGGAAGTAACGCTTGCGCAGCACTTCGCGCGCTTCCGACAGCAGCGATTCCGGGGCGGTCAGGTCGCGATCGACGTCGAGATGGGTGTGGACGCGGCGAAAGTCCTCCTCCACCTGTTCCTTGTTGAGATGCACGGCGGGCGCGATGATGTGGCTCGGATGCTCACCGCGCAGCTGGATGATGTACTCGCCAAGGTCGGTCTCGACCGGCTCCACGCCCTGGGCTTCGAGGAATTCGTTGAGGTTGATCTCCTCGGTGATCATCGACTTGCCCTTGGTGACGGTCTTCGCCTTCACCCTGCGGCAGATGTCCATGACGATGCGGCGCGCATCCTCGGCGCTCTCGGCCCAGTGCACATGCCCTCCGGCGGCCGTGACCTTCCGTTCATAGGCTTCCAGATAGAGGTCGAGATGGGCAAGGGTATGGTTCTTGATGTCGCGGGCATTATCGCGCAGGGCGTCGAATTCCGGCAGGGCCGCGGCCGCGGCGGCGCGCTTGGCGATGAAGCCCTTCTCGACATTCCGCAGCGCCTTCTGCAATTGCGGGTCTTGCAGCGCGCGGGCGGCGTTTTCCTTGAACTGGGGGGAGGTGAACTGCATCGCTCTCAATCCCTCACTTGGCCGAGCCGGCGATCGGCTTGGTCTCGGTCATGCCGGCCAGCACTTCGGCGACATGGCGAACCTCGACCGTCGATCCCTCGCGCCGCAGCTTGCCGGCCATGTTCATCAGGCAGCCCATGTCGCCGGCGAGCAGCATGTCGGCGCCGGTCTCTACAATGTTCGCCGTCTTCTTCGAAACGATCGTGCCTGAAATATCCGAATACTTGACGCAGAACGTGCCGCCGAAGCCGCAGCACACGTCGCTGCCGACCATCTCCTTGAGTTCCAGCCCTTCGATGGTCGCCAGCAGCTTGCGCGGCTGCTTCTCCACGCCGAGTTCGCGAAGCCCCGAACAGCTGTCGTGATAGGTGACGCTGCCGGCAAAGGCAGCATCGACCTTGGGCACGAACATCACGTCGGTCAGGAAGGAAACCAGCTCGAACACCTTGTCCGAGAAGCGCCGACAGCGCTCCTCCCATTTGACGTCGCCCTTGAAGACTTCCGGATAGTGGTGCTTGAGCATGGCGGCACAAGAGCCGGAGGGCGCCACGACATAGTCATAGCCCTCGAACAGCTCGATCACCTGGATCGCCAGCGCGCGCGTGTCGTTGCGGTCGCCCGAATTATAGGCCGGCTGGCCGCAGCAGGTCTGTGCCATCGGCACATGCACCTCGCAGCCCGCATCCTCGATCAGCTTGGCGGCGGAAAAGCCGACGCTCGGACGGAAGAGATCGACCAGACAGGTGGCGAACAGGCCGACCTGCGGTCTTTTCTGGGATGCGCTCATCGGGATGTCTCCGTCTTGTCCTGGCCGCTGCCGCGGGCGGTTCGTGAAGGCTGGGAAGTGTTGTCGCGGCGGATCAGCCGGAGTTTTGCCACCCGGCCCCATTCGTCGGCGCGGGCAGAGTCCTCGACCGCCTGCATGACGAAATCGATATGCGCCTGGGCGGCGCGCTTGGCCGCCTCGCCGTCGCCGGCAAGGATCGCCGCATGGATGGCGACATGTTGCTCCAGCAGGCGCTCGCGCGCATTGGCAAGCGCGAACACGGCCTTGCGATTGAAGAAAATCCCCTCCGACAGCAGGCGATAGCACGCCCGCAGGGTGTGCAGCAGGATGATGTTGTGGGCCGCTTCGCCGATCGCGTTGTGAAACTCGACATCGGCTGCGAGCTCCTCTTCCGGATCGCCGGCAGCATGCGCCCGCCTCATGTCGTCGATGATGCGGGTCAGCAGCGCCTGGTCGGTGTCGGTGGCGCGCTTGGCGGCAAGTTCTGCCGTCAGCCCCTCGAGTTCGCGACGATATTCCAGATAGTCGCGCGTGGCGCGGGCATGGCGGGAAATCAGTTCGGTGATCGGCTTGGAAAACACCTGGCCGATAATGTCGGCGACATAGGTGCCGCCGCCGTGATGGGAAACCAGCAGGCCGCGGGCCTCCAGCTCCTTCAGCGCCTCGCGCAGGATCGGCCGCGACACGTCGAGATCCTGGGCCAGATCGCGTTCGCCCGGCAGCCGGTCTCCATCGCGCAGGACCCCGTCGAGGATCAGCAATTCGATTTGCTGGACCACTTCGCTTGCGGTGCGGCTATGGCTGATCTGGGCGAAAAGCCCTTCGTCCCTGTCCGTCACGACGTCCTCCCTCGGCAGCCTGTGTAGCAAGTCGCCGAAGGAATGGTCAATTAAATTGTCCAGTTGCGTGGCGGCGGGTGCGACTTTGCGTCATCGGGGGAAGAGAACGCCGTACCCCCTCTGCCATTGCCCGACCCCATTTGCTAAGGAGGTCTGTGATCGAGCGATGGGAGAGAGTGTGTGTCGAAGGGTAGTTTCGCATTTCCGGTGTCGCCGGAGCGGGCATTGGCGCTGGGCGAGATCCATGCGCGGCCCTATGCGCTGGTGAAATCGGAACGCGTCATCGTGCAGCTCGCCTTCATGATGGATGGCGGATCGGCCGTGCACCACAGTGCGCTCGCCGAACTGTCGCGTGCCCGCGGCGTAACCGTGCCCGATCGCAATGCCCGCCACCATGCCATGCCGTGGGGGCAGGGCACGCTGCGCTGGGAACGCCACACCGAGTTCTCCACCTGGTTCTGGGACGGACCGCTGCCGGATGCGTTTGGCGGCGAAATCCTCGTTCATCCCTTCGGCGATGGCTTTTCGGCGCCCGGCCCGCTGATGTCGGGCATCCGGCTGGAGATCCGCCGTGACGGGCCGGAGGTCGAGGCGGCGATGCATCTGTTCGATCTGACCAGCCTCTGTTACAGCGACGTCAAGAACGGACAGGCGACGATCATCACCGATTTTCGCCAGGACGGCGACGGGCTGACGCGTATTCTCGTCGTCGACCGCAGCCTTTCCGATGCGGGCCGTGGCGCGCTCGTCCAGCGCCTGCTCGACATCGAAACCTATCGCACGCTGGCCATGCTCGGCCTGCCGCTGGCGCAGACGCTCTCGCCGGACATCCGCCGGATCGAGGATGGCCTGACGGCTGTCACCCAGCGGATGAAGGCCCATGCGCGTGAAGAGGCCGATGCCATGCTGGCGGAACTGACCCGCCTTGCCGCCGAACTCGAGGCCAATGCGGCGCTCAGCCTCTACCGCTTCGGCGCCAGCCGCGCCTATGACGGCATCGTGCGCGAGCGGGTCAAGGCGCTCGACGAGGCGCCGAAGCCGGGCTACGAAATGCTGGGCGCCTTCCTTGAACGTCGCCTCGCCCCGGCCATGCGCACCTGCCAGTCGGTCGAGGAGCGGCTGGCCAACCTGTCGCGCAAACTGTCTCGCGCCACCAGCCTCGTTCGCAGCTGGATCGACGTCGAACTGGAACGGCAGAACTCGGCGCTGCTCGCCACCATGAACCGCCGCGCCGAAATGCAGTTGCGCCTGCAGCAGACGGTCGAAGGCCTGTCGGTCGCGGCGATCTCCTATTACATCGTCGGCCTGATCGGCTATGGCGCAAAGGCCATCAGCCACGATCTTCTGCCGGTCGATCCGGCGGTCATCACCGGCCTATCGGTGCCGCTCGCCGTGCTGGCAGTCTGGTGGGTGGTGCGGCGGATCAGGAAGAGCCACGGCGAGGGGCATTGAAGTCCGTACGGCTCGTCGCCGGATCGCGTGCGGCGTCGACAACCCTGACGATGTGAACATTCCCATCGTCTGTGATGAGATAGAGAACGAGCCAGCGGTCGCAAACGAGCATGCGAGCCTTCTCCGCAATGTCTCTCCGAACAGGGCCGAGCATCGGGTGTGCGGCCAGCGCAGACACCCGTTCCGCGATCCGGTCCAGTTTGTCATCTGCGATTGCGGGGCTTGCCGTTTCGGCAAGCCATCGCCAGATGTCCGACACATCGCTCCGGGCTTTTGATGACCAGAGGATGCGCGTCATAACCTAACTCTTGGATTGATGCTGTCGACGCGCTTCGGCTTTCAATGTAGCCAGATCAAGTGGCTGAAAATCTCCGCTGGCAAGGCCTTCCGTCCACGCAAGCCTGAGCGCATCAGGCGAAACAGCGTTCAGACTGTCGCGCTCCTGAAGCAGTCTGAGAGCCGCTACCAAGACGTCGCCTGGAGAGGCGAACTCACCGGATTCCACCTTCTTTTCGAGGAAGGTCTCCAGTTCAGGGCTCAGCGATACGGTGACGGTCATGAGCGTTCTCCTGCCGACCAGATTAGGGCGAGTTCGTGCCGAGTGCAATCCTGGCTCGCGTGCGCCAGCGAATCCCCCTTGCTCGTCGTCACCGTCCGCCTGATATAAGCGACTGGAGACAATAAACGGCATAAGCGGAACGGAATGGCCCGGCAGAAGCGTGCGAAACTCGACAAGAATGGCCTGAGCGGTCTTGGCCTCGACAAGCTGGTCGAGATCCTGCTGGAGGAAGCCTCGGCCAACAAGGCCCTGAAGGGCAGGCTGGAGGCGGCCTTGGCCGGGGAGGCGGGGCCGGCGGAAATGGCCCGCCTGATCGACAAGCGGCTGGATGCGCATGAAGAGGCAAGGACGCGCATCAACAATGCCCGCGCCAAGGATCTCGCCATCGAATTTTCCGGTCTGGCCCGCACCATCCTCTCCGAACTGGGCGGGGTCGATGCGGCCGGCAGCGCGGAGCGTATCCTGCGGTTCCTTGCCTTGCGCTTTCCGATCTCGGCGCGGCTGGTGTCCGACAATGCGCGGCTGTGGAAGGTATTCGATGATGCGGAAGCGGCCACGGCCGAACTGGTCGGGTCTCTGGAGCCTCACGATCAGGCTGAGCTTGTACCGCAGTTCGAGACGCTGCGCCGGCGCGACCGCTATGGCGAGCATACGGGCTTCCTGCATAAACTGGCGGGGGTGATCGGCGCACCCGCCGCCACAGCGTGGAAGGTACTGCTGACCCAGGCTTTGCCGAAGGAGCCGGGCAAGCTCGGCGCGCTCGATCTGCTCCAGGCGATTGCCCTGCGGCAGGGTGATGTCGACGCCTATGTGGCGCTTGAGGAGAGCAAGGCGGAAAACCGTCGAGATACACTGACGATTGCTGACTTGCTGCACGGCGCCGGCCGCTATGACGAGGCGCTGGACTGGGTGCGCCGCCGCCCGACCGGCCTGCGGCTTTTGCCCATTGGCGGCGAACTGGCCTCCGTCGGCCCGGAATATGGCGCTCGCGAGCGCCGCCTGCTGGAGGCCGATATCCTCGACAAGCTGAAGCGGCGGGGCGATGCGCAGGACCTGCGCTGGCGGGAATTTGCCGAGACGCTCGATACACCCGTTCTGAGGCTCTACCTGTCGAAGCTCGACGATTTCGCCGAATTCGATGAGATGGACCGGGCATTCGCGCTGGTCGACGACGCCGAAGATATCTATGGCGCGCTCGACTTCTTCGTCTCCTGGCCACGGCTCGATCGGGCGGCGGCGCTTGTGCTGCGCCATCGTGACGATTGGGAGGGGCGCTATTACGAGGATCTGGCGCCCGCCGCCGAGGCGCTGTCCAAGGACCAGCCGCTGGCCGCGACCGTGCTCTACCGTATCCTGGTCAGCGACATTCTGCGTCGCGGCATCGGCGTCGCCTATCCGCATGCCGCCGGCTATCTGAAGGAACTGGACCGCCTGCGTGTGCATCTGCCGCCGGATGCCCGCCTCCAGGACCACGACGATTTCGTCGATGACTTGCGCCGCACGCATCCGAAGAAGTTCGGGTTCTGGAGTGCTGTGCCGGAGGGGTTGCGCTGACCTTGTGCCTCAGCGCTCCCAGTAGGGAACCGGCCCGTAAAGCTCCGCCAGATAGTCGATGAACAACCGCACCTTGGCCGGCAGGAACTGGCGGCTCGGATAGACCGCCGAGAGCGAGACATTGCGCGAGCCCTCATAGGCCGGCAGCACCTGCACCAGCTTGCCCGCCTTCAGTTCCGGACCGATGTCCCAGGTCGAGCGCAGCGCGATGCCGAGGCCTCCGATCACCGCCTCGCGAATGACTTCGCTGGAATTGGTGATCAGCATGCCGTCGGGCCGTATGCTGAGCGAGCCCTGTGGTCCTTCGAGTTTCCAGGCATCGTAATTATGCGCCGGAAGGCAGTGATGCCGTTTCAGGTCCTCGATCGTTTCCGGCAGGCCATGGGCGGCGATATAGTCGGGCGAGGCGCAGAGGATGCGGCGCACCGGTGCCAGGCGCCGCGCCACGAGCGTCGAATCCGTCAGTTCGGCAATGCGGATGGCAAGGTCGAAGCCGCCGCCGACGATGTCGGTGAACTCGTCCGACAAGACCAGATGGATGGTGAGATCGGGATGGGCATCCATGAAGCTCTTCATATGCGGCGCGATGTGCAGGCGGCCGAAAGAGGTCGGCGCGGAGATCTTCAGCGTTCCCGCGACCTCCGACGAGCGCCCCGAGGCATAGGCTTCCGCCTCCTCCAGTCCGGCCAGCACGGCGATCACCCGCTCGTGAAAGCCCTGTCCCGCCTCGGTCAGCGAGATCTGCCGCGTGGTTCGTTGCAGAAGCCGCGTGCCGAGCCGGTCCTCCAGCCGCTTGATCCGCTTCGACACCACCGCCGGCGAAAGACCCAGATCCCGCGCCGCCGTCGACATGCTGCCGACCGCGATCACACGCACGAAGACTTCCAGATCGCCGAGATTGGTCATGGCCCGTACCCACTCTTTCCGATTTTGTCATAAGTCCATAGCATTTGCGCGACTTTGGTTGAAGTGGTAAAGAAAGAATACCAATTGATGGCGGAGGCCCCGCGGTGTATGCCGAAGGGGCCTGAGCCAGGGGAGGGATCCATGTCCGAAGCCATCCAGTTTCTGGAGCCGAATGCCGCGATCCTGTCGCGCCGCAGGGAGATCGTCGCCGACCTCGCGGAACTCGTGCCCGCCGAGCGGCTGGTGCATGAGCCGAACGAACTCGTTCCCTTCGAGACCGACGGCTTCATCGCCTACCGCCGCCGGCCGCTCGCCGTCGTCCTGCCGGAAACCACGGCCCAGGTCGCCGCCGTGCTGAAATACTGCCACAAATACGGCATTCCGATCGTGCCGCGCGGCGCCGGCACCTCGCTGTCGGGTGGCGCCATCCCCCAGGAAGATGCTGTCGTGCTCGGCCTCTCGGCGATGACCCGGATCCTCGACATCGACTATGCCAATCGCTGCGCGACCGTCCAGGCGGGCGTCACCAATCTTTCGATTTCCGATGCCGTCGGCGGGGACGGCTTTTTCTACGCGCCTGATCCGAGCTCGCAGCTCGCCTGCACGATCGGCGGCAATATCGGCATGAACTCCGGCGGCGCCCACTGTCTGAAATACGGCGTCACCACCAACAACCTGCTCGGCGTCAAGCTGGTGCTGGTCGATGGCACGGTGATCGAGGTGGGCGGCAAGGGGCTGGACAGCGCCGGCTACGACCTGCTGGGCCTCGTCTGCGGTTCTGAAGGCCAGCTCGGCGTCATCACCGAGGCGACCGTGCGGCTGATCGCCAAGCCGGAAGGTGCGCGGCCCGTGCTGTTCGGCTTCGACAGCGCGGAATCCGCCGGGTCCTGCGTCGCCGATGTCATCGGCGCCGGTATCGTCCCCGTCGCGATCGAGTTCATGGACAAGCAGGCGATCGAGATCTGCGAGGCCTTTGCCCATGCAGGCTATCCGCTCGATGTCGAAGCCTTGCTGATCGTCGAGGTCGAGGGCTCCGAGGCCGAGATGGAGGCCATGCTCGCCTCGATCGTCGAGATTGCCAAACGGCACCACGTCAAGACGGTGCGCGAAAGCCAGTCAGCGATGGAATCGGCGCTGATCTGGAAGGGCCGCAAATCGGCCTTCGGCGCGACCGGCCGCATCGCCGATTACATCTGCATGGACGGCACCGTGCCCTTGAGCCAGCTTGCCTATGTGTTGAAGAAGACCTCGGAGATCACCGACCGCTACGGCCTGCGCGTCGCCAACGTCTTCCACGCCGGCGACGGCAACATGCACCCGTTGATCCTCTACAACATCAACGATCCGGAGGACGCGGCAAAGGCGGAAGCCGCGGGCATGGAAATCCTAAAACTCTGCGTCGATGCCGGCGGTTGCCTGACCGGCGAACACGGCGTCGGCATCGAGAAGCGCGACCTGATGCGCCACCAATATGCCGAGGCCGACCTCGCCCAGCAAATGGCGGTGCGCGCCGCCTTCGATCCGAACTGGACGCTCAATCCGTCCAAGGTCTTCCCGCTGGAGGGGAGGACGTGAACAGGTTGTTCCGAGAGACGTCCAGCATCGCCCCTGCACAGACCCGCCGAATTCGCAGATCGACAGAGAAGGGCATGTCATGCTGATCCCGCAGACAGAATTCGAAGCGGCAAACCTCATCCGCGATCATGCCGAGCGCTCCGCGCCGCTCGCCCTGTCCGGTGGCGGAACGCGGGCCGGGTTCGGCAATGCGCTGACCGCCAATGCGACCGCCCTTAGCGCCTCCGGCCTTTCCGGCATCGTCGCCTATAATCCGGCCGAAATGGTGCTGACCGCCCGCGCCGGCACGCCGGTCGCCGAGATTGCCGCGGCGGTGGCCGTCAACGGCCAGTCGCTCGCCTTCGAGCCGCCGGATCATCGCGGCATGATGGGTACCGCCGGCGAGCCAACCATTGGCGGCCTGTTTGCCGTCAACGCGTCCGGGCCGCGCCGCTTCACCGCCGGTGCCGCGCGCGACCATCTGCTCGGCGTGCGCTTCGTCAACGGCCATGGCGAGATCGTCAAGGCCGGCGGACGGGTGATGAAGAACGTCACCGGCCTCGATCTGGTGAAGGTATTGGCCGGCTCCTACGGCACGCTCGGTTTCCTGACCGAAGTCACATTCAAGGTCCTGCCGGCGCCGAAGACGGCGGTTACCATCGTGCTGTCCGGGCTGGAGGACGAGCAGGCGGTTCGCGCCATGGCAGCGGCCATGGCGATGACGGTCGAGGTTTCGGGTGCCGCCCACCTGCCGGAAAGCGTGCGTGGCCGTTTCATCGGCGGCAAGCTGCCGGATGGTGCCGCGACGGTGCTGCGCCTCGAAGGGCTGGAGGCCTCCGTTGCGGTTCGCGCCGAAACGCTGGCCTCCGCCATGGCGGCCTTCGGCGCGGTCTCGCGGCTGGACGATGCCGATACACAGTCGCTCTGGCGCGAAATCGCCGACGTCCACCCTTACGCCGATGGCACGATGCGGCCGCTCTGGCGCGTCTCGGTCGCCCCGTCCGAGGGCTGGAAGCTGGTCGCCGCCCTGCGCCTGGAAGCCGGCATCGACGCGTTCTATGATTGGCAGGGCGGGCTGGTGTGGATGCGCCTGGAGGGTGATCCGGAAGCCGAACTGCTGCGGCGCTTCATCAAGGCCGCTGGCGGCGGACACGCCACGCTGGTGCGGGCGTCCGATGCCGTGCGGGCTCATGTTCCGGCCTTCGAACCGCAATCGCCGGCCGTTGCCCTGCTCTCGCAGCGGGTGAAGGAAAAATTCGATCCGCGCGGCATCTTCAATCCCGGCCGCATGACAAGAGGAGACGCCGCATGAGCGATCCGATGATTTCCCCCGATCCGCGTAAACCGGACAGTTGGCTGGAGCCCGGCAAGCTGAACGTCCAGCTCGTCTACGCGCTCTATCTCTTGAGTTTCCTGATCGGCATTTCCGGCATCGTCGGCCTTGTCTTCGCCTACCTCAACCGCGGCAAGGCGGGCGGCTGGATCGACAGCCACTACACCTATGCCATCCGCACCTTCTGGATCGCCCTGCTTTACGGCCTCGTCTCGGCCATCCTGTCGCTTGCGGTGATCGGCGTGCTGCTGGCCGTCGCCACCGTCGTCTGGGTCGTCGCCCGTTGCATCATCGGCCTGCAAAAGGCCACCGCCGGCGAACCGATCGCCAAGCCTGAGACCTGGTGGGTGTGAATTCCCTCGCCCCGCTTGCGGGTAGAGGTCAGGGTGAGGGGCCTTGGGCCTCGCAAGGAGCTTATCGATGCAGACCAATTTTACCGCCGAACAGCTCGCCGATCCGCATGTTGCGGAGGCCGAGAGCATTTTGCGCAAATGCGTGCATTGCGGTTTCTGCACCGCCACCTGTCCGACCTATGTGACGCTCGGCAACGAGCTCGACAGTCCGCGCGGCCGCATCTACCTGATCAAGGACATGCTGGAGAACGGCCGCCCGGCCGACAAGCAGATCGTCACCCATATCGACCGCTGCCTTTCCTGCCTCGCCTGCATGACCACCTGTCCGTCGGGCGTCGACTACATGCACCTGGTGGACCATGCCCGCATCCATATCGAAAAGACCTACAAGCGCCCGCTGATGAACCGGCTGACGCGCGCCATCCTGGCGGTGACGCTGCCCTATCCGGCCCGCTTCCGCGCAGCACTTGGCGTTGCCCGTCTGGGGCGTCCTTTCGCCGGCCTGTTCAAGCGCATCCCGGCGCTGAAGTCGATGGGTGCCATGCTCGAGCTTGCGCCGCGCAGTATTCCGGCCGCCGGCGACAGCGCCCGTCCCGCCACCCATGCTCCGAAATCGGAGAAGCGCGGCCGGGTGGCGATCCTCACCGGCTGTGCCCAGCCGGTGCTCGATCCGGGCATCAATGCCGCTACCATCCGGCTTCTGACGCGTCTCGGCGTGGAGGTCGTCGTTCCACAGGGCGAGGGCTGCTGCGGGGCGCTGGTCCATCACATGGGCCGCGAGACCCAGGCGCTCGACAGCGCGAGGCGCAATGTCGACGTCTGGACCCGCGAGATCGAGCACGGCGGGCTCGATGCCATCGTCATCACGGCGTCCGGCTGCGGCACGACGATCAAGGACTATGGCCACATGCTGCGGCTCGATCCTGCCTATGCGGAGAAGGCGAAGCGCGTGTCGGCGCTCGCCAGGGACGTCACCGAATATCTCTCGACGCTCGACCTGCCGGTGCAGGAAAAGAAGAATCTCACCGTGACTTATCACTCGGCCTGCTCGATGCAGCATGGCCAGAAGATCACCATGGCACCGAAGATGCTGCTGAAGAATGCCGGTTTCACTGTGCGGGATCCGGCGGAGGGGCATCTGTGCTGCGGCTCCGCCGGCACCTACAACATCATGCAGCCGGAGATTTCGGAAAAGCTGAAGGTCCGCAAGGTCAAGAACCTCGAGGCGACGAAGCCTGATGTGATTGCCGCCGGCAATATCGGCTGCATGACGCAGATCGGCTCGGGCACGGCGGTGCCGATCGTCCACACGGTCGAACTGCTCGACTGGGCCTATGGCGGCGAGCGTCCGGCAGGGCTGGGTACCTGACGTCGCGTGGACGGAAACTGGCCGGAAACGGCACAGTCCCGGCCGGACCTTCGTCCTTTAGAGTCGGAAAACTTTAAGACACTGCTGATAAAGTGCTTCCTGCAATAGGTCGGTCGGGCCTGCGAGGAGGAAGTCTATGTCGGTCAGGGCAATCATTGCCGCTGTCTTGGTAACGGCAAGCGCCATGCCGGCGACGGCCGCCGCTCGTATCTACTGCGCGGCCTCCGACCCGATGGTCAAGATGTCGATCGAAAGTGCCTTTGCCGCCCGCGATGGCAAGCGGCTGGTGCATTTTCGCGGCATCACCGACATCAAGGACGACAAGGCGCCAGAGGCCTTTGCCAATCTCAAGCTGAATTCCGCGATGTTGAAGCAGGCCTGGATGGACGGCGACGAACTGCGTCTGCAGATCTATACCGACACTCGCGATGTAAGGCCGTTCCAGACCTTCGAGATGTCGATCGTCACGCGTTCCAGCGCGAAAGACCCGGACCACTTTGCCGGCCGCTATGTTCTGACGGTCGAAAGCGGCCAGGGAAAGAGAAAGGCCCCGCGCGACATGGTCTTGTCGCACGAGGCCGCGATTTCCTGCGAGATCAAGTAGCCCGCGAACGGGCTTTATCGCCTTAGAAGTGGAAGCTGATACCGGCATTGACCGCATTGGTCATGATGTCGGTCTTGAGCGTCGCACCGCTGTCGATGTCGACGTCGACCCACGAATAATTGCCCTTGTATTCGACGAAACCGGACCACCGGTCGGTGAATTCGTAGGCCACGCCGGCCTGGGCCTGAACGGTCGCGCCGCCGACCTGGTACTCGAAAGTCTCACCCGTGCCGCGCGTCACTTCGACATGCGGCACGTTGATGCCGGCGCCGGCACCGATATACGGCACGAACTTGGTGCCTTCGATCGGCATGCGATAGAGCGCGTTGAGCGTCAAAAGATTGATGCCGTCGGAAAACTCGAAATGGTCCCATCCAGCTTCGGCCAACGTGTCGCTGTCGGCATAGACCTTGGCATGGGTGAAATCCAGCGAGACGCCGATGTTCGGCTGGCCGAGCTCTTCCATCCACCAGGTACCGCGCACGCCGTAATAGGGCGGCATTTCAAAGGAACGGCCTTCCCAACCAGCGGTGAAGTCCGGCTGGTCGGAGACTTCGACATCGCTGTGCGGCGCCGTCTGGAAGCCGCCATAGACGGAGATCGCCATTTCGGCCTGGGCCAGGGATGCCGACAGGCCGAGAATGCTGGCAGCGACCGTGGTGCCGAGCAGGATGCGAAGCTTGGTGTTCATGGGTAGGATCCGCGAATCTGGTTATGTTGAACAGCTTTGTAAGCGATTTGGGTTGGCAAGTCTGTTTCCAATTTGCATCACCGCGATCGGAACAAGCGAAACCGGGGGTGATTTCCTGGCGATCGTCAAATCTGCGACAAAAAGAGGCGCGGAACGCCTTCGCGTCCCGCGCCTGCTTCAAAACGTTAAGGGCGGTCAGCCGCCAAACATGGTCCGCAGCAGGTCGATGCCCTTGTCCTGGAAGCTCACATCGCCCTGGCGGTTACCCGGTCCGACGACGATGACCTTGGAGCCGACGCCGGCGCGATCATAGAGATGCTCGACGTCCTTGTTCATCATGCGGATGCAGCCGGAAGACATGTTGAGGCCGATGGTCCAGGGCTGGTTGGTACCGTGGATGCGGAAGATCGTGTCGCGGCCGCCCTTGTAGAGATACATGGCGCGCGCGCCGAGCGGATTGTCGACGCCGCCCTTCTGCACGACCGGCAGGATATGGCCCTTGGCCGCTTCGCGGCGGCGCATCTCGGCGGGCGGACGCCATTCCGGCCACTCGGCCTTGCGGCCAATCTTGACCACGCCCGACCAGCCGAATCCATCGCGACCGACGCCGACGCCGTAACGGGTGGCGCGGTTGTTGCCCTCGACATAATAGAGGAACTTGTTGTTGGTATCGATGATGATCGTGCCCGGCTTTTCGTCGGTGATCAACCGCACGACGCGGCGCTTGAACTTATCCGCGACCTGCTTTTTCTGCGGCTGGGCGACAAGCGTCACGTCGCTCATGGCGGCGGGATGGTTGGCGCTCATCGTGCCGGCGAAGGCGGGCACGGAAAAACTGCCGATGGCGATGGATGCGGCCGCCAATGCGGTCAGGTACGTCTTCATGATGAAATCCCCCAAAACGTAAGGGATGGGAGCCTAGCCGACTCCCATCCCGATGCAAGTGCTTAAGCATTGTCTCATTGAAAATTGATGAACGTGGACCGCCGGCAGAGCCGACAGGACCGGCGGTCAACCTCAAAGGACGATGACGCTCGTTCCGACATTGACGCGCTCGTAGAGGTCGACCACGTCCTCGTTGCGCATGCGGATGCAGCCGGACGACACGCCGCTGCCGATTGTCCACGGCGCATTGGTGCCGTGGATGCGGTAGAGCGTCGAGCCGAGATACATGGCGCGCGCGCCGAGCGGGTTTTCCGGTCCGCCTTCCATGCGGGCCGGGAGATAATGTCCCTTCGCCGCTTCCCGGGAGATCATCTCGCTTGGCGGAACCCAGGCGGGCCATTCTCGCTTGGCGGTGATCTTGTGCTTGCCGGCCCATTCGAAGCCCGGCTTGCCGACGCCTACGCCGTAGCGACGCGCCTGGCCATTGCCGGTGACGAGATAGAGGAAGCGATTATTGGTGTCGATGACGATGGTGCCCGGCTTGTGCGGGCTCTCATAGGCCACCATCTGCGGCAGGAAGACCGGGTCGATCTGGCTGCGCACCGGCTTGTTCGGGCGAGCGGTGGCCGGTTGAAAGAGCGTCGCCTGCGGCGCGCGTCGCTGCACCTGGCGCTGATAGGTGCGCACTTGCGGCTGATGGCCGCGCACTTGCGGCTGCGCGGCGCGCGGTGCGTAAACGACCGGCCGTTGGGCGCCGCCGAGCTGCATCACCCAGGGGGCGGAGAGATCGGGACTGACGATCACCGGCGGGCGGCTTTGATAACGATCGTTGGCGCTGGCCGGCTGGGCCGCGGGCAAGGCGACGGAAAGGCCGACAAGGGCGGCCAGGAAATAGGATTTCTCGAACATCGGACAACTCGCTACATGGGACCGAGGAGGCAAGCCCTGATTGGCTTTCGCTCCGATCGTGCCAGCGCCGTCGCGACATTTGGTAAATGTCCGTTCACGAAAATGCCGCCGGCTCCGTAAACCTTTCATCAGGGTTAGCACGGCGTTTGGAAAAACAGTGAACAAATGGTAAACGGATGGCTGCCAAGGTTAAGGGGAATCATCACGCATGGAAAAGACGGGTCTGATCACCGGCGAGGATGGGCTGGATCGGTGCTTCTGGCATGGCGGTCTTGACGATTACCGTCGCTATCATGACGAGGAATGGGGCCGGCCGGTCACCGACGATCGCCGCCTGTTCGAGAAGATCTGCCTGGAAGGCTTCCAGTCCGGCCTGTCCTGGCTGACGATCCTTCGCAAGCGGGACAATTTCCGCGCCGCCTTCGCCGGTTTCGATTTCCACCAGGTTGCCGTGTTCGACGATGCCGACATCGCCCGTTGCCTTGGCGATACCGGCATCGTCCGCCATCGCGGCAAGATCGTCTCGACGATCAACAATGCCCGGCATGCCGTTCATCTTGCAGCCGAGTTCGGCTCGCTGGCGCGCTATTTCTGGAGCTTCGAGCCGGGTCCGGAGGAGCGGCCGGCGCGCATGGATTATGCGACACTGAGAGCCAATCCGACGTCGCCGACGTCCATTCGCCTGTCGAAGGACCTGAAGAAGCGCGGCTGGTCCTTCGTCGGCCCGACCACCGTCTATGCCTTCATGCAGGCCATGGGCCTGGTCAACGATCACATCGAGGGCTGCTGCTGCCGCGATCCGGTGGAAACGATGCGGGCGCAGTTCGTCAGGCCGGCTTGAGCGGCGATCTCACCTGAAGCGCGACGCGGTCCTGCGACAGTCCCGAAGATCTGCTGCGTCACGAAGCGTCGATGTCTTCGCGAAGCGCTGGAACAGTTCTTTCTGCCGAGGTCAGGCGCGGGACTGCCGCCGGTCTGCGTACCTTGCTGGAGCATCGGGGCGGGGCCTGGAAATGCAGCAATGCCGCAAGGCCGGCATTGTCGTCGACCAGATCGGACAGTCTGACCTTGTCGAGCGAGGCATAGAAGGCATCAACCGCGTCGCGGATCGCATTGCGCAGCCAGCAGGCCTCGACCAGGGGACAGGTGTTGGTGGTGCTGAAGCATTCCGCAAAGGGCAGATCGGCCTCGAACACGCGGAACACGGCGCCGATATTGATTTCCGCAGGCGCGCGCATCAGCTGCAGCCCGCCATGCCGCCCGCGCGTCGCGTCGATGAAATCGTGCTGGCCGAGAATTCGGATCACCTGGCCAAGGTGGTTTTCCGAGGCGTTGCAGGCCGCGGCGATATCGCTCTTGCGCACCGTGATGTGCGCATTGACGGCGCAGAACATCAAGGTCCTGATGGCCAGATTGGTCCGTGTGGTGAGCCGCATTCTTCAAGTTTCCGATCGACGGGCGAGCCTGCCTCGCCACTCTCTTACGACGGCGCGACAATTTGGAATTTGATCAAGATCAGCTACGCCGCTAGTCTCGGCCAAAACCTGCATCTGATATCTCCCTTTAGGCGCGCCTTGTCCAAAACGAAGAAGATTGACAGCGATCCGGCACGCCGGAGGCTCGGTGACATGGCACGGCAAGATGGCCGGCCGATGGCTGTGGCTTCCGGCTTTGCAGTCATTTCGGCGCTGCTGTGGATTCCGCAGGCCTGGCTGGTCGCCCAATATCTGGCGGCGCTGGTCGAAACGCGCCCACCGGTCCTTGCGCCGATGACGACTGTCCTGGCTTTCGTCGGCCTCGGTCTTGCGCGTCACCTGGGCGAAGCCCTGGCCGGGCGAAAGGCCTTTCACGTGGCACAGCGGATCGTCACGCGCGAACGCACCCACCTGATCGCCCGGGAGAGCCTGACCTCACCATTCGCAGCGCAACGGCAAACATCGGCGGCACTTGCCACGCTCCTGGCCAGCAAGCTGGATGTCCTGATGCCGTTTGCCACACGCTACCGACTGGCCGCAATCAAGGTGTCGATCGTACCCGCCGCCCTATTGATCGTCGTGACGTCGATCTCCTGGGTCGCCGCCCTCGTGCTTCTGGTCGCCGGTCCTCTCATTCCGGTCTTCATGGCACTGATCGGCATGGCCGCACGCGACGCCAGCGAAAAACACATGGTCGCGACCGGAACGCTTAATTCGGTCCTGCTCGAATGGCTGAACGCGGCGGCCGACATTCGCCTGCTGAACGCCGAGCAAAGAACGGTCGACCGGTTCCGCCAGTCCGCCGAGAGCTTGCGCGCCAGGACGATGGAGGTGCTACGCATCGCCTTCCTTTCCTCGACGGTGCTCGAGCTCTTCTCCGCCATCGGCATTGCCATGGTCGCCGTCTATGTCGGTTTCAGTCTGCTCGGCACTTTCACCTTTGGGGCCTATACAACACCACTGTCGATCGCCGAGGGCATCTTCGTCCTGCTGCTCGTGCCGGATTTCTTCCAGCCGCTTAGGGACCTCGCATCCGCCTGGCACGACAAGGCCGCCGCCCTTGCCGTGGCCGGCGAACTGGCCGAGCGGGAGAGCGAGCCGCAGCGGACAATTCTGGGTACCGGCGGAAAAACGCAAACGCGGCTTTCGGGCAGCCTGACGATCGCAACGACTGGCCTGCGCTGTTCGGCCGGCGGCCGGGAGATCGCCTTTCCCGACATCCGCATCATGCCGGGTGAGAAAGTGGCGGTCGTCGGGCCGAGCGGAGCCGGCAAGACGACCCTCATTGCCTTGCTTGCGGGCCTCGTCAGGCCATCGGGCGGCCAGGTCGACATTGCCGGTCAGCCGCTCGACGATGACTGCGCCGATGCGTGGAGAAGCATGATCGGTTTTGTCGGCCAGCATCCGCATATGCTCAATGCCAGCCTGCGCGCCAATATCGCCCTCGTGGACGAGCGGGCGGACGCTATCCGGCTCGAGGCCGCCCTTCATGCCGCCTCGGCCGATGGCGTGGTCGACGCACTTCCACGCGGCACCGATACGCGCCTCGGCGAAAACGGCAGCGGGGTCTCGGGCGGCGAGGCGCGGCGGCTGATGATCGCGCGCGCCATCTACGCCGATGCCCGGGTAATCTTCGCGGACGAACCGACGGCGGATCTCGATACAGCAACCGCCGACCGCATCATCGCGGCACTGGAGGCGGCCAGCCGTCACGGCGCGACGCTGGTGGTCGCGACCCATGATCCGCGCCTGATCGCCCGGCTTGATCGCGTCATTCGCCTGGGGGATGCCGCATGAAGGCGCTTTTCAGGGTTTTTCGACGTGTCTGGCGCGGCCGCTTCGGCGCCCTTGCCATAGGCATTCTCCTGTCCATCGCCGTTCTTGGCGCAGGCCTTGCGTTGCTGGGCCTTTCCGGCTGGTTCATCACCGCCGCCGGCATGGCGGGCCTTGCGGGCGCCGGCCTCACCTTCGACGTCTTTCGTCCCAGTGCCGGCGTCCGCTTTCTCGCCCTTGGCCGGGCCGCCGCCCGCTATGGCGAGCGGCTGGCGACCCATGACGCAACGCTCAAGGGCCTTGCCGAATTGCGCGTCGCGCTGCTGACCGCGATGTTGCAGAAGCCGGTCGTGCTGCTTGCGCGCCTGCGCGGTTCGGAGCGGCTCAATCACCTGACGATCGATGTCGATGCGCTCGACGGCGTCGCCTTGCGCCTCGTCATGCCGGCCATTGCCGCGACCCTGGTCCTTGCCGCCGCCCTTGCCCTGATCGGCTGGCTCGTCCTCCCCTCCGTCGCCCTTTGGGAGGTCGGCAGCTATGTCTGCGGTCTGGGAGCCGCTCTCGCCTTTGCCGCACGCTTTTCCCGGCAGCCGTCGCGCTTTGCTCAAAGGGCGATGCAGGCTTTGCGCATGCGCTTCATCGACATGATGCGCGGACAGTCGGAGCTGGCCGTCGCCGGCCGGCTGGAAGACCATCGCCAGAAGGTCCTTGATGCGCATCGCCGGCTGCAAGGGGCGCAGGCAAGGATCGATGCGGTCGAACGGGTCACGGCCATTCTCCTCGGCCTTGCCGGCACGATCGCCGCCGGCGGCGGGTTGCTGATCGGCGGGCTTGCGGCCGCCAGCGGAAAAATCGATCCGGCCAGTGCCGCGCTCGGTTTCTTCGCCGCGCTGGCACTAGTCGAGACCGCGGCTCCTCTGGCCCGCGGTATTGCCGAACTCGGCAAGATGACCGATGCCGCGCGCCGGATCGAGGCCCAGTTCGACGATCCGGCCAGCCCCGTACCGCGAAATTCTGTTCCGGCATCCCCCCTCCCAACCGATCCCCCCTTGCTCGACGTCGAGGGCCTGGCCTGTCGCCAGAGGGACCGTGTCCTCTTCCAGGACGTCGCATTCTCCATTAGCGCCGGAGAGACCCTGGCGCTGGTCGGGCCGAGCGGGTCGGGCAAGACCACGCTGCTGAATGTCGTGCGCGGATTGATGATGCCGGCCCAGGGCTCGGTCACGATCGCGGGTCGATCCGTTGCGGCATTGGGCGAGGCGGAGCGTGCCGCCTGCATCGGCTACCTGCCGCAGCGCACGGCGCTGGTCAGCGGTACGATCGCCGACAATCTGCGTATCGCCGACCCCGCAGCTTCAGAGGAGATGCTCTGGCGCAACCTCAAGATTGCCTGCCTCGATGAGGTGGTAGTCGAACGAGGAGGGCTCGATTGCCCGCTCGGCGAGGCCGGTCTCGGCCTGTCGGGCGGCGAAAGAAGAAGGCTGGCGCTCGCCCGGATGCTGCTGCGCCGGCCTCGCATCATCCTGCTCGACGAGCCGACCGAAGGGCTCGACGCGGATACGGCGCGGATGCTTCTCGAGCGCTTGCGCGCGGGTTTCCCCGTAGCGGCGATCCTGGTTGCGGCCCACCGCGACGAGGAGCGCGCCTGGGCCAATGGGGAGATCGCGATCGGTCATCGCTAAAGGTGCAAGAGCGATACACGATATTGATTCACATCAAGGACGGTATCGCTCGGTTGATACATATAGAGAATATTATGCGTCTGAGATGCATGTTTTAACCAACCGAGAGCAAGACCATGGAACTCGATATTGTCGAGCTGTCACGCCTGCAATTTGCGATGACGGCGATGTATCACTTTCTTTTCGTCCCCCTGACGCTCGGCCTTTCCATCATCATTGCGATCATGGAAACGGTCTATGTCATGACGGACCGGCCCATCTGGCGACAGATGACGAAATTCTGGGGCACCCTGTTCGGCATCAACTTCGTGCTGGGCGTCGCCACCGGCATCACCATGGAATTCCAGTTCGGCATGAACTGGAGCTATTACAGCCATTATGTCGGTGACATCTTCGGCGCGCCGCTCGCGGTCGAGGGGCTCATGGCCTTCTTCCTCGAGGCGACCTTTGTCGGTCTGTTCTTCTTCGGCTGGGACAAGCTCTCCAAGCGCGCGCACATGATCGTCACATGGCTGGTGGCGATCGGCTCGAACTTCTCGGCGCTATGGATCCTGATTGCCAATGGCTGGATGCAGAATCCGGTCGGTGCGCAGTTCAATCCGATGTCGATGCGCATGGAAATGACCTCGTTCTTCGACGTCGTCTTCAACGAGGTGGCGCAGGCAAAGTTCGTCCATACCGTTTCCGCCGGCTATGTCACGGCCTCCGTCTTCGTGCTCGGCGTCTCGGCCTGGTACCTGTTGAAGAACCGCCACACCGACCTCGCACGCCGGTCGATCGCGGTCGCCGCGAGCTTCGGTCTCGCCTCGGCGCTTTCGGTCGTCATCCTGGGCGACGAGTCGGGCTATTCGGTCACCCATTCGCAGAAGATGAAGCTCGCAGCGATCGAAGGCATGTGGGAAACGCTGCCGGCACCGGCCTCCTTCACTCTGGTCGGCTTTCCCGACCAGGAGGCCCGCGAAACCCATTATGCCCTGCATGTTCCCTATGTCATGGGCCTGATCGGCACGCGTTCGCTGACGCATGAGATCCCCGGCATCGCCGATCTCGTCACTCAGGCCGAGGAGCGGATCCGCTCCGGCCAGATCGCCTATGACGCGCTGATGACCTACCGCGCCGAAAAGGGTCAGGTTTCAGACGAAGTCCGCACAACTTTCGAGGCGCATAGCAAGGATCTCGGCTTCGCCCTGCTGCTGAAGCGCTATGTCGATGATCCGCGCCAGGCCAGCGATGACCAGATCAAGATGGCGGCCAACGACACGGTTCCGACCGTCTGGCCGCTGTTCTGGGCCTTCCGCCTGATGGTTGCGCTCGGTTTCTCGTTCATCGCGGTCATGGCCTGGTTCTTCTGGATGGCGTCGTTCCGCAGAATGCAGTTCCCGCGCCTGGCGCTGTGGCTGGCCGTGATCATCATCCCGACGCCGTGGATTGCCGCCGAACTCGGCTGGTTCGTCGCCGAATTCGGTCGCCAGCCCTGGACAGTCGATGGCGTCCTGCCGACCGCACTGTCGGCCTCGCAACTGTCCGTCACCGATCTGGCGATCACGCTGGCCGGCTTCGTCCTGTTCTACACCGTGCTCTTTGTCATCGAGATGGGGCTGATGCTCAAATATATCCGCAAGGGTCCGCACATCGACGTGTCCGAGACCGATCAATGGCAGAAGCAGCATCGTGACCGGCTGAGCGCGCCCTCGCCGTTTGCCCAACCCGCGGAGTAACGACCATGATTCTTCATCAATTCCTGGACTTCGAACTGCTGCGGGTCGTGTGGTGGCTGCTGCTCGGCGTGTTGCTGACCGGCTTTGCCCTGACCGACGGCTTCGACCTTGGTGTCGGGACGCTCTTGCCCTTCGTCGGCAGGACCGACACCGAGCGGCGTATCGCCATCAACACGATCGGTCCGATCTGGGAGGGCAACCAGGTCTGGTTCGTCCTCGGCGGCGGCGCGATCTTCGCGGCCTGGCCACCGCTCTACGCCGTCAGCTTCTCCGGCTTCTATCTCGCCATGTTCGCCATTCTTGCGGCCCTCATCTTGCGCCCGGTCGGCTTCACTTATCGTTCGAAGCGCGATAGTGCCCTGTGGCGGTCCGCCTGGGACTGGGCGCTCTTCGTTGGCGGTGCCGTGCCGGCGCTGATCTTCGGCGTGGCCATGGGCAATGTCCTTCAGGGCGCGCCCTTCCGCTTCAACGAAGACCTGATGATCTTCTACGAGGGCACCTTCTTCGGCCTGCTCAATCCCTTCGCGCTGCTTGCCGGCCTGGTTTCAATCTCCATGCTGACGATGCATGGTGCGGCCTGGCTTCAACTGAAGGCGGAAGGACCGGTTCAGTTGCGGGCCCGCAAGATCGGCTCGGTCGCCGCTCTGGTGACCATCGTCGCCTACCTTCTGGCCGGTGCCTGGATGGCAACGGGGATTTCCGGCTATGCAATTTCCGGGACCGTCGTCACCGAAGGTCCGTCCAATCCGCTGCTCGGCGAGGTCATGCGTACGCCCTCCTGGTTTGCCGCCTATTCCGAGCGTCCATGGATTGCCGTGGCTCCGGTCCTCGGCCTCATCGGCGCGGTGCTGGCATTCTTCGGCCTCAGGGCCGGTCGCGAAGTCTCGACGCTGCTCTACTCCAAGCTGGCGATCACCGGCATCATCTCATCGGTCGGCCTGACGATGTTCCCCTTCATCCTGCCGTCCTCGGTTGATCCCAAATCGTCGCTGACGGTGTGGAACTCCTCATCCTCGCACCAGACGCTGTTCGTCATGCTGGTCATGGCCGTCATCTTCGTCCCGATCATCCTCGCCTACACCGCCTGGGTCTACAAGGTCCTGTGGGGCAAGGTTACCGAGGCCGATATCAATGCCGACAGCGGCACCGTTTACTGAAGGAGACAAGAACGATGTGGTATTTTGCCTGGCTCTTGGGCCTGCCGCTCGCCGCGATCTTTGCCGTCGTCAATGCCATGTGGCTGGAGATGCAGGAGGATCGCAGGATCATGAATCCGCCGGAAGGCGAGCCGTGAGGCACACCCTGGAGGGACGCCAGTGGGGCTTCGATGATGCCTCGTGGTCCTTCCGTCTAAACCGTTCAGTCTCTGCTTGATCCCCCGGTTGGAGACTGACGCGCGCGGGGCGGCAACCGAATGTGTGGCCGCCCCGTCGGCAATTTGGCCTAGCAGTATCGAGTGTCCCGTTGCCTGCGGGACTCGGCAAAGACATTCTCTCGGCGCGACAGCGAATGCCGGTCCGCCCTTCTCGGTAACAAGGTGGCGCGGCCGTCGGCTGCCGAATGACAAGCCTTTCAGGAGCTACAGACAATGACAGAAGCGACAGAAGAACACGTCGCGAATTCGCGGCTCGAAAACTTTCCCGTGACGTTTTTCGCAATCGGCATGGGCATGTTGGGACTGACCCTCGCGGTGAGCGCGGCAAGCCATTCCTATGGATGGCCGGCCTTCATCGCACAGTCGGTACTGGCGCTATCAGGAACCCTGCTCGGGCTCATCACCCTGACCTATCTGATCAAGCTCATCACCCGGCCGGCAGCCGTGCTGGAAGAATGGCATCATCCGGTGCGCATCGCCTTCTTCCCGGCCATGTCGATCGCCTATCTGCTGCTGGCAACGGCGCTGATGAGCGTCAACCAGGCCGCTGCCAATGTCGTTTGGATCGGTGCCACCTTGCTGCAGGGCGCCCTGGCGCTTGCCGTCATCGGTGCGTGGATCGGACACCGGCCGTTCCATCCGCCACAGCTTTCACCGGCCTGGTTCATTCCGGCTGTCGGTAATGTGATCGTTCCGATCGCCGGCGGGCCGCTCGGCCATGTCGAAATCTCCTGGCTGTTCTTTTCCGCAGGACTGCTTTTCTGGGTCGTGCTGCTGACGCTGGTGCTCAATCGTCTGATGTTCCACGATCCCCTGCCGGGGCGCATGGTGCCGACGGTCATGATCCTCATTGCGCCACCGGCCGTCGCCTATGTCGCCTGGTTGCGGCTTGCTGGCGAACCGGGACCTTTCGGCCACATTCTGCTCAGCCTCGGCTATGTCTTCGCCTTGATCGTGGCTACCCAGATCAAACGCTTCCGCGGCATGCCTTTCGCTCTGTCCTGGTGGGCGCTTTCGTTCCCCATCGCAGCCCTCTCGATCGCAAGCTTCGCCCATGGCGGGGCGACCCGTTCGGCCGCACATCAGGCGATCGGGGCCGGTCTTCTCGTCCTGCTTGCGGTGATTGTCGTAATGTTGCTGGTGCGGACCGCGCGCGCCATGCTGCGCAAGGAAATCTGCGTCGCCGAGTGAAAGATCCGCTTCGGTGGCACAAAAAGGCTCCTGCCCCATGGGTCTTGGGGCCTTTTCACAATCTCCTGCTGTACGCCGGAGGTCCGGGATAGCGTCATCTCACCACGGTGCAGCTTGCGGCCGAGATCGCTGACAATGGGGCTGCCGATCAGCATGGCGGCGATCCGCCATCGATGAAACGCTCCGGGTGCCACCATAGTCGAACACAGCCGATATGGCACGTGACAGGAGTCATATTACAATAATACTATACGGCGGTAGAGGGGCTCTGTTTGATCCGAAGCCCGACGTCCCAACCCAAGAAACCCCATCCCTGGATGGAGTACAGTCTTTGTCACACCTCACGCCGGAGTTGCTGCATGAAAGCCCGTTTGAAGTTCGCTCTGGGCGTCGTCTTGATCGGGGCGGTCGCCGTAGGAGGCTACCTCTTCCTGCAGAACCGACCGTTGAAAGTCGAGGTCGTCCAGCCGTCCGAGACTGTTCCCATCAGGGTTTTCGGTCTCGGAACGGTGGAAGCCAGGGTGCTGTCGAAGATTGGCTTCGAGGTCCCGGGGACGCTGATCGAACTCCATGCGGATCACGGTGACACGGTCGCCAAGGGCACGTTGCTGGCCAAGCTGAATTCTGCGGAACAGGAAGCTCGCGTCGCGCAGGCAAAGGCCACCCGCCTGGCGGCAGAGATGTACGTCCTGAAGGCCAAGGCGAACGTGTCGCGGGCCGAGGCAGTCTACGCGCAGCGACGCGATGACAGCATCCGCAAGCAGTCCCTCGCCAGCCGCAACGCCACGACCCAGCAGGAGGCGGAGGAGGCGCTTCGCGACGAAAAGGTCGCCGCAGCGGATTTGTCGGTCGCAAAGAGCGAGGTCAATGTGTCCGAAGCGCAATTGACCGATGCCGAGGCCAAGCTGAGCTACGAAGAAACGATCCTGGAACAGCACGTCCTGCGTGCGCCGTATGATGCGGTGGTGATCGACCGGCAGAGGGAAGTGGGGTCGGTCATCGGCTCGGGCGATGTCATTTTCACGCTCATCGAGCCGGACAGCATCTGGACCCTCGCCTATGTCGATGAAGAACAAGCCGGTCCGCTCGAGGTCGGACAACCGGCGGAAATCCGCCTGCGGTCGCTTCCGGACATCGTCATAAAAGGAAACATCGCTCGGATCGGCCTCGAAAGCGACCGGGCGAACGAGGAACGCAAGGTTTGGATCGTCTGTGAGGACTGTCCCACGCAACCTTATCTCGGAGAGCAGGCAGAAGTCTGGATCACCGTGAAAACGCTGCCGAAATCCTTGATGGTGCCGCAGAACGCCATCTACGAGTTCGATGGCTCCTCGGGCAAAGTCTGGGTGATCGAGGACGGCGTGTTGCGGAAAAAGGCCCTGTCGTTCGGCGCTCGCTCCGAGGACGCGCGTTACGAATTGAGCGGCGGCTTGCCTGAGGGAGCCTCTATCGTCACCTCGCGAGGACCCGGCCTGAAGGACGGGCGGTCCGCATCAGCATTGCCGGTCAAGCCATGAACCTTGCCTATCGCGATGTCCGCCACAATCTCTTCCGCTTCGTGCTGACCTGCCTTGGGCTCAGCCTCCTGATGGCCGTGGTTCTCGCCATGATGGGGATTTACAATGGTGCGGTGATCGATGCCCTGACCATCGCCCGCGCGCCCCAGGTCGACGTATGGGTCGTCGAAGCCGAAACCAAGGGCCCGTTTGCCGAGTCCTCTCGCATTCCCGGATCGACGCGCGAGGCGGTTGCCCGCCTGCAGGGCGTGGCGGAAGCGGGCAGCGTGACCTACCAGAACGCCGATGGCGAGTATAATGGCATGTCCCGCCGTCTCTACATCATCGGCTACGAGCCATCCCGTCTTGGCGGGCCGCAGGATCTCATCGCCGGCCGGCCGATCACGCGGACACATTTCGAGATGATCGCCGATACCCGCACGGGCCTGTCGCTCGGCGACAGGGTTCGCCTGGGCCGCAACCATTTCGAGGTGGTTGGCCTTGTGCGCAATCACGTCAATTCGGGTGGCGATCCCGCGGTCTACATTTCTCTGCTCGACGCCCAGACCCTGCAATTCGAGATCGACCCGGCCGCGATGCGTGTCAAACGCGCCAAAGGCGAGGCCAGCGAAAGCCAGGACAGCGTGAATGCGGTGATTGCGCGACTTCATCCAGATGCCGACCCGGAACAGGTAACGGCGTCCGTCCGGCGATGGAAGCATCTGTCCGGTATGACGCAAGTCCAGGAGGAAACCCTCCTCACGCGGTCGGTCATCGAACGGCAACGCCGCCAGCTCGGCCTGTTCATGGCCATCCTCATGGCTGTGTCGGCGGTGGTCATCGCGCTGATCATCTACATGATGACCATAGAAAAGCTGAAGCAGATCGCCACCTTGAAACTCATAGGCGCCCCGGACCGCACCATCATATGGCTGATCATGCAGCAATCGCTCGCGCTCGGCGTCACCGGCTGGTTCTTCGGCCTCGGCATATTGTCCCTGGTCAAGGATGCCTTTCCCAGGCGCGTGGTTCTTGATGTCCCCGACGCCCTGGTCATGGGCGGCATCATCGCTTTGGTCTGCGTCGTTGCCAGTGGTCTCGGGATCCGCGCCGCGCTCAAGGCCGATCCGGCCACGGCCTTGGGAGGCTAAAACGATGACGGCAGAACAACGGGACGCACTTGTCGAAGTCAGCAATGTTTCGAAGCATTTCGGGGAAGACCAGGCCCGCGTCGATGCGCTGCGGAATGTCAGTCTGAAAATTCATTCCGGCGAGGTCGTCGCCCTTCTCGGTCCCTCCGGCTCGGGAAAGACCACGCTGCTCAATGCGATCGGCTGCATCATGGAGCCGACCAGCGGGCGGATCAGCCTCGATGGCGATGTGGTTTTCGACGGCCGCTGGCTGAAGGACGACTTGAGACGGCTTCGACTCGACAAGATCGGCTTCATTTTTCAGTTCCACAATCTCCTGCCCTTTCTCAATGCCGTCGACAATGTTGCGCTGGTACTGGAACTGGCCGGACGTGATCCGTCCGACGCCCGAAACGAGGCGGTGCGCCTGCTCGACTATCTCGAGGTCGGGCATCGTCGCGACGCAATGCCGGCGAAGCTCTCGGGCGGGGAGGCGCAACGCGTGGCGATTGCACGGGCTCTCGCCAACAAGCCGCGCATCATTCTGGCCGACGAGCCGACGGCGGCACTCGATTCCAAGCGCGCCGGCATTGTGATGGATCTCTTGCGCAAGCTCGCCATGGACAATGATGCCTGCATCATCGCCGTCACCCATGACGAGAAGATCTTCAACCGTTTCGACCGTATCTTTTCGCTCAGGGATGGTGAGTTGATCCAGGATTGATTGGCATGGCGTCTCGCCCGACATGCATGTTCTGTCCGTGTCGGCCATGCCGGCGTCCGCGTCATGGCGCAAAGACCGGCGGACGTTACCGGTCTGTCAGTTCCGGCTTGCGGGCGACGATGTAGGGGTTCTGCCAATACTTGCCGAAGATCCGCTCTTCGGCAATCTCGAAGCCGGCATCGAGGACGGATTGCCGAAGCTGGGGGACGGTCAGCGCGGTTACTGCCGGAAACATGCCGACCACGCCCAGCAGAGAAAACAGGGCGCGGAGCTTCAATGGCATATCGGCGAAACACCAGGTCTTGGCGATCAGCACGCCACCGGGCTTCAGATTGGCAAAAATCCTGGACAATGCGGCCGGGTGGTCTTCCACCAGGTGCAGCACATTGAATGCACAAATCGCGTCGAACGGTCCGCCGTCAAAGGCATTGCCGGCGTCGGCGACAACGAGGCTGAGGTTATCGCCTGCGGGCTTGGCTCGCGCGATCTCGATCATTTCCGAAGAGAAGTCGGTGGCCGTCCAGTGCGCGACACCGACGGCCAGTCGAATTGCCGTTCCGCCGGTGCCGCAACCGAGTTCGAGAACGCGGTCCGAAGGTTTGAGACGCGACGCGACATCGGCCAGCATGGCTTCATAGGCCGCCACGTCCTTGAGCGGCCGCGCCGCATAGCGCCCGGCTATCCTGTTCCAGAACTTCAGCTGCTTGGCCTGTGTCATTGTCCCTCCATCATCAAAGCGGCAAGACCGCGATGCTGTTCTTGTACAACACGTAGAACGCCACGACGATGATCAGGGACGCAAAGATCTGGTTCAGCAGGTTGCGTTTCGCGGCGAGCCGGGTCGCAAGCATCATGCCGCCAAAGCCACCAATCACGCCGCCGCCGATGAACTCGGCCGCGATCACCCAGTCGATGAGGCCCGAGAGGGCGTAGTTGACGGCGGTCGCCAGGCCGAAGGTACCGACGGCCAGAAGTGAGGAGCCGACCGCGCTGATCATCGGCATGCCGGTCGAGAGCATCAGTCCTGGCACGATCAGAAAGCCACCGCCAATGCCGAAGAAGCCGGAGGCGGCGCCGGCGCCAAGCGCGACGGCAGCCGTCTTCCAGCAGGTCAGCCGATCCGTCTTGACAGTGCTCGAAGAAACCGTGGTCCGCGGCCTCAGCATCATGGCCCCGACGGCCAGCATCAACAGCCCGAAGAGAAAGAGCAGCTTTTGTCCATCGAACGCCTTGCCGAGGCTCGAGCCGGCCAGCGCCCCGACGGTGCCGGTCGCGGCAAAGACAATGGCACAACGCCACCAGACATGCCCTTTGCGGGCATGGCCGATGAGGTTGGCGTAGGCATTGACCGATACGGCCAGGGCGCCGGTGCCGATCGCTATATGCGGCTGGGATATGCCGACGACATAGAGAAGCAGCGGCGTGGCGAGGATGGAGCCACCGCCGCCGATCAGGCCGAGGGTGAACCCCACCAGCCCGCCCGAACCGATTGCCGCGATGGCCTGGGGAATGACATCGATCATTCCCAGGCCGCTCCCGACAAGGCATTGAGCGGGATCTTCAGATAGCGCTTGCCGTTGGCTTCCGGCTCCGGCAGGCGTCCGCCGCGAATGTTGACCTGAAGCGCATGCAGGATGAGCTTCGGCATGGGAAGGGTCTTGTCCCGCTTGTCGCGCAAGGCGACGAAGGCGGCTTCATCCTTGCCGGCGATATGCGGATTGCTGCGCTTCTGTTCGGCGACGGTGGTCTCCCACAGCGGTTCGCGGCCGTCCGGCTGATAGTCATGACCGGTGAACAAGCGCGTCTCGTCGGGCAGCGACAGGATCTCCTGGATCGACGCCCACAGCCGCTTGGCGCTGCCGCCGGGAAAATCGGCGCGCGCGGTGCCGCTGTCGGGCATGAACAGCGTGTCGTGCACGAAGGCCGCATCGCCGATCACATAGGTGATCGAGGCCAGCGTGTGACCGGGGGAAAACAGCACGCTTCCCTGCAATTCGCCGATCGAAAAGCTGTCGCCGGCGGCAAACAGGCGATCCCAGTGCGAGCCGTCGGCGGGAAAGTCCGGCCAGTTGTAGAGGCCCTTCCAGAGTTCCTGCACATCGACGACATGCGCGCCGATTGCGGTCGGGGCGCCGGTCTTGCCCTTGAGATAATGGGCGGCGGAAAAATGGTCGGCATGCGGATGGGTGTCGAGGATCCATTCCACCGTCAGGTTCTTTTCGGCGATATAATCGAGCAGCGCATCGGCATTGTGGGTCGCGGTCGCTCCGGACTTCTCGTCATAGTCGAGCACCGGGTCGATGATGGCGCATTTGCCGGTTGCCGGGTCGCTGACGACATACTGAACGCTGAACGTGCGCTTGTCGAAGAAGCCTTTCACCTCGGGCTTTGCAGTCATGCTGGGTTCCTTCCCTGTTGAAAGAATGATGTTTCCGCAATGGTCAACCCCGCTCAAAGGAAACGAGTTCCCTTGAGCGGGGGGAGAGGCTGGTGCCCCGGCGCCGGTCGGACGCCGGGGCAGGTTGGATCAGGCGAGGTTCTTGACGGTGAAGTACCAGTCGGTGGTCTCGAGGCCCTCGGAGAGGCGCTTTTCGACTTCCGCCACGGTTTTCGGCGAACCGACCAGAACCTTGTCGCCCGGCTGCCAGTTTTCCGGCGTAGCGACGCCATGGGTGAGGCTGGTCTGCAAGGCCTTGACCAGGCGAAGCACCTCGGGAACGCTGCGGCCGTTGGTCATCGGGTAATAGATCATCGCCCGCAGGATGCCCTTGTCGTCGATGATGAAGGTGGCGCGCACGGCCGAGGTATCAGAGGCTCCCGGGTGGATCATGCCGTATGCCGTTGCGACCCGCATCGACAGGTCTTCGATGATCGGGAAGGTGATCTCGGTGCCGAACTTCTCCTTTATGTTTTGCACCCAGGCGAGGTGCGAGTAGATGCTGTCGATCGACAGACCGAGAAGCTCGCAATTCATCGCCTTGAATTCTTCAGAAGCCTGGGCGAAGCCGATGAATTCCGTGGTGCAGACAGGGGTGAAGTCTGCCGGATGGGAGAAGAGTACCAGCCATTTGCCTTTGTAGTCGGCGAGGCTGCGGTCCCCATGGGTCGTCTTGGCGGAAAAGGCCGGTGCCGGCTCGTTGATGCGCGGCATGGCCGCGCCCGGTGCGGGGGCCGCGATCGCGATCGCGGGAGCAAGGGCCGTGGCCACGGCGGCCCGGGCCTGCGGTGTGGCGGTGTTGGGGGTGGTTTCGGAGCAGCTCATGTCTTTTCTTCCTTCTTTGTTGGCGCGGTGGGCTGGGGCAAGCCTCGAGCCTTTGTGATCGTTTCAGGCACTTGTGGCCTTGGGAGCGGTGACCCGACGGAGCCTCAATGTCGCTCCGCAGTGCCTCACAGGTTCGGTCCAAGGGATAACCGATCCCGACGACAGATATATACGTTATTGCGAAGCAACGAAGAAATGAATTATATGGGCCACAGTGATCGAAGGAGTCGATTTGTATGGTGCCGCTACCGAGCCTGAGACAGTTGCGCTATCTGGTGGCGCTCGCCGATACGCTGCATTTCGGCAAGGCGGCCGATGCCTGTGCCGTCACACAATCCACGCTGAGTTCGGGAATCCGCGAGCTTGAGACGTTGCTCGGCGTGCCGGTCGCCGAGCGAACCAAGCGCTCGGTGCTGATTACCCCGCTCGGCCAGCAGGTGGTGGATCGGGCGCGGCGCCTGCTGCGGGATGCCGAAGCGATCGTCGAACTCGGAAACCATGCCGCCAGACCCATGTCGAGGTTGATCGAGCTCGGCGTCATCCCGACGATCGGGCCCTTCCTCCTGCCGCGCCTCTTGCCGCAGATCAACGCCCGTTTTCCCGAGCTCAAGCTCGCCCTGCGCGAGGACCGGACCGAGGCCCTGCTTGAGCGGCTGGCCGACGGGAGGCTCGATCTCCTGCTGATGGCCCTTCCTTACGCAACGGAGGGCTGCGAGGTCTTTCCCCTGTTCTCCGACCCTTACGTCTTTGCCTGCGATACGGCCAATAGCCATTCCACGTCCGACAGCATCGGGGTCGACGAGATCGAGCGAGAACCGCTGCTCCTGCTCGAACGCGACCATTGCCTGCACAGCCATGCCTTGCCGCTTCTGGAAAGCATGGCGGGCAGGGCGCAGAACAGCTTCTCCGCGACCAGCCTGCATACGCTGGTGGCCATGGTCGCCGAGGGCATGGGCACAACCTTGCTGCCGCAGCTTGCGGTGCGAGCGGGCATCCTGCAGTCGAGTTCCGTTGCGGCGATCCCCGTCGAGGGCGAGGCCGGCGCACGCATGATCAGTCTGGTGTGGCGCAAGCAGTCTTCGAGAGCGGAGGAATTCCGCAAGCTGGGTTCTTTCGTGAAGGATTGGGCGGCCGTCCAATTCGCCGATCGCAACTGAAGCCGCCGCCATCTCCCGACAGCAGACAGGAACGGGAGCGGCCGCCGCGCGGCTTCCTGACGTCCTGCGGCAAGGGCTCGCCGGAACGGCAAAGCGGGGCGACCTTTTGTCTTGTCTTCAACGAAGGAGCGGACGGGCTTCCGTCAGTCGATGCTGATCCCGAGCACGCGGCTGATCTCCGTCAGCGAGCGGCCGGATTGCACCCTCCACGCGTTGAACGCGGCCTGTACGGCCGCCTTCTCTTTCGCCGAGGAGGGCGCCTTGTCGACCACGCCTTCGGTGATCAGCCGATTGACCACGCTTTGCGACAGGATGAAGCCGTCGATCCCGGCAAAGCGCAGGAAATACTGGCCGGTATTGCCGCCGAGCCGGGAGCCGCGCTTCTTCAGGATCTCCATCAGGCCGACCATGTCGTCGGCCGGCCAGTCGGCGAAGAATTGGGCGGCACTGCCGTGTTCGCGTGCGAGCTCCGACAGAAAGACGGCGTTCTCCTGCACCGACCGGATTTTCTGCCCGTGCCGCACGATACGGGTGTCCGAGACGAGCCGTTCGAAATCCTCGTCGTGCAGCATAGTGCACCGGCCGATATCGAAACCGTCGAAGGCTGCCTCGAAACCGGGCCACATGGCTTCGACGACCTTCCAGTTGAAACCGGACTGGAAGATACACCTGGTCATCAGGGCCAGGAAGTGGTCGTCCGGCGTGGCGGCGATCTCACCCTTGGTCTTTGGAAACTGCAGCGCGGCCTCCACCGCGGCGTCCCCGCCTTTGCGCGCGGCAGCGATTTTCCAGATCTCGTCGAACGAACGCATCTCTCACTCCACCTTCAACTGCCGATTTGCTCGATGAGCGGGAGCAGTTCGCCAAGATGGGCGATCTCGCGGAAACGCGGCGCTTCGGCGGGCTTTTCCACCTGTTCGAGAACCCAGGTGAGTTCGTGCGGCACGAAGACGCCCCAGGCGCCGGCGGCGATCGCCGGCACGATGTCGGATTTCAGCGAATTGCCGATCATCATCGCCCGCTCCGGTCCGTCCGCCGTCTTGCCGAAGATGCGGCGATAGGTGGTCGCCGACTTGTCCGAGACGATCTCCACCGCGTCGAAATAATCGCCGAGCCCCGACTGGGCGAGCTTGCGCTCCTGGTCGAACAGGTCGCCCTTGGTGATCAGCACGAGGTAATAATCGCCGGCCAGGCTCTCCAGAACATCGCGGGCATGCGGCATGGTCTCGACCGGATGGGTGTGCAACTCCCGCCCGATCGACAGGATCTCGCCGATGATCTGCGTCGACACCCGGCCCTCGGTCACCTCCAGTGCCGTCTCGATCATCGACAGGGTAAAACCCTTGATGCCGAAACCGTAGTGGGAAAGGTTGCGCCTTTCCGCCTCCAGCAGACGCTGGGAGATGTGCTCGCCCTCGGCAAAGTCGGCGAGCAGGCTGCGGAAATGCTCTTCGGTCAGCCGATAGAACTGCTCGTTCTGCCAGAGCGTATCGTCGGCGTCGAAGCCGATCACGGTAAGCGGGCGGATGCTCATGCAAGTCTCTCTGTTGTGACCACACACGGGCAAAATAGCGTCTTCGTTCGGCGAAGGCGAGGCCGGGATATCTAAGTTCAAACGATACCGATCAGCGCAATCATCGCCATGCTGAGGCAGCAGAGTGCGAGAAGCGAGGCGATCGCGGCGATTATCACCCGTCCACCCGCCTGCCTGAGACTGCGCACATCGACGGAGAGACCGAGACCCGCCATGGCGACGGTGGTGAGCAGGCTTGCGGTTGAGGAGATGAGCGCGAGGGTGGCGGGTGGAAGAACATCTGTCGACCGCAGCACCGCCATGATGGCAAAACCGGCGATGAACCAGGGCAGCACATGGGAGATGGACAGACGCCGACCGCCGAGGCCACGCGCAAGGCCGACGATGAAGAGGAGCGGACCGAGCATCAGCACGCGGATGAGCTTTACCAGCGTCCCGGTCTGCAGGCTGACCGCGCCGATCGGCGCGGTTGCCGCCAGCACCAGCGGCACGGCATAGACGGTCAGCCCGGCAAAGACGCCGTATTGTACCGCCGAGAGATGCGCCGCGACACTCATCATCGGCATGGCCAGCACGGCGACCACGCCGAGCACGGCGGTAAAGGCGATCGACGCCGCCACATCCTCGGCGCTGGCTTCGACCACCGGCGCTGACGCGGCGATGGCGGAGTTTCCGCAGATCGAATTGCCAAACGCGATCAGGAAGGCGAGCTTCGGCGATAGGCCGAACAGCCGGCCGATGGCAAAGCTGGTGACGATCGACAAAAGCACGACCACGGCTATGCCGGCCACGAGCTGTGGCCCGGCCTCGCGGACGGCGGCGAAGCTGACCGAAGCGCCAAGCGCGACGATGGCGCATTCCAGCAGGAAATGTGCCGAAAAGGTGATGCCGGGGGTGAAGGCGGGTGACAGCCTGAACCCGGAACGCAAGGCCGTGCCGATGACAATGGCGAGCACCAGGCCTTCGATCGGGCGCGCACCCGACACGGCGAGTTCGGCTCTTTCGAGGAGCAGGCCGGCGACCGCGACCGCGATGGAGAGGGCAAGGCCGGGAAGATAGGAGATCAGGCGGGAGGAGGAGATCATGACGGCGGGGACCAGTGGGAGACGGCCTATTGTTCTCCGTGCAACCGTCGACTTCCATCACATAATTGCGTATGAATCATTCGCTTCAAGTGAATGATAGGCCATGACATTCGAACAGCTATCCATCTTCGTCGCAGTCGCCGAACGCGAGCACGTCACACGGGCCGCCGCCGCGATCGGACTGACGCCGTCGGCAGTGAGCGCCGCGATCCGCAATCTCGAGGCCTATTATCGCGTGGCGCTGTTTCATCGTGTCGGCCGCCGTATCGAATTGACCGGGGAGGGCCGGCTGTTTCTCGATGAGGCGCGCGCGACGCTTGCCCGGGCGCGGGCCGCCGAACTGATGCTGTCGGAACTCGGCGGACTTTCGCGCGGCCGGCTTGCCGTGCATGCCAGCCAGACGGTTGCCAGCTATTGGCTACCGCCCGTGCTGATGCGGTTTCACGCCGACTATCCGGGCGTCGAACTCGAACTGACCATCGGCAACACCCGCTCTGTCGCCCAGGCGGTGAACATGGGGACCGCCGATATCGGCTTCGTTGAGGGGAGGGTAGCGGATCCGACGCTCGCCATCACCAGGGTGGCGGATGACGCGCTTCTGGTTGCAACCGCGCCTGACCATCCGTTCGCCGACGGGCGGGCGCTATCGCCCCGCCAACTGGTCGAGGACACCGGCTGGGTGATGCGCGAAACGGGTTCGGGCACCCGCTCGACCTTCGAGGAAACCCTGCGACGGCTCGGCGAAGATCCGGCACGCCTGCGCACGGTGCTGACGCTGCCATCCAATGAAGCGGTGCTTTCCGCCGTGGTCGCCGGCCCTTGTGCAGCCGTGGTGTCAGGCATCGCGGCGGCCTGCAGGATGCGCGACGGGAACCTCGTCGCGGCGAACTTCGCCTTGCCCGCGCGACAATTCTCCCTGTTGCGGCACAAGGAACGCCGCCCCAGCCGGGCGGCGTCCATGTTGGAGACGATCAGCCGGGATGTGCCGTCGGTCCGGGCCAAGCCCTAGGCTTGGCCGTTCCCGAGAATCATTTTCCCTTCTTGGCCAGCCATTCCCGCATCATGGCGATCTCGCCTTCCTGCGCCTTGATCACCTCTTCGGCGAGTTTGCGGATTTCCGGGTCCTTGCCGTATTGCAGCTGGATCTTGGCCATGTCGATCGCCCCCTGGTGATGGGGGATCATGCCGCGGACGAAATCGACATCGGCGTCGCCGGAATATTCGATCGCCATGTCGGCGTGCATCTTGCCGTTGGCCTCCGCGAAGGCCTTGCTGGACGGGCCCTGGTCGCCGACCGGCTGGCTCATGTCCATGGTGGCCGTGTGGCCTTCGTGGCTGGTGCTGTCCTGAGCCCAGGCAGCGGTCGAAAGCAGAACGGCGGATGCGGTGAAGAGAGCTTTGATAAGCATGGTTTTTCCTTTGTCTTTCAGACGGAACTCAGAGTTCGGCGACAGGCGCCGTGCATTCGAAATCGGTGTCGTCAGACGCGGGGAGGCGGATCGAGGGGGGCGGTCGGCCAGGAGGAGAAGGCGACGATGACCGCCGGTGCCTCGGCGGCGCGCGGCTGCTTGCCGGATGCGGCGATCTGCAGATCGGCCGGCAGGGTCAGACAGGCGGCGCAATGCGGCGCCCGGTCCGTCTTACCGGGATGCGGGCAATCGCCGTCGGCTTGGCCGGCATCGGCGGCAAGCCGTGCGCCGGCCTGCATTTCGGATCCATGCAGCCCGTGACCGCTTGCGGCCGGCCCGGCGGCCACGCTTTCCAAGGCCGCGCCTGCGGGCATCATCGCCGCCACGCCGGTCAGCGGCATGGCGCCATAGGCCAGCGCGGCGAGGACGAGGAGAGTGCGGATCAGCAGCGTCATGGCCTCGAAAGTAGGCCGTGTTTTGGCGAAAGCAAGGCCGGTCCCGGTTTCGTGATGTCCGTCCGTTCACACCGGGCTCAGGTCGCAATGACCTTGTGCACGATGCGATAGTCCCGGCTTTCCTCGCCAAACGGCACGACCGGCCAGTCCCATTCGGTCTCATGCGGCGGAACATCGACCCCATGCAGTAGGTCGAACCGTTCCTGAAGATGGCCTGTCCGGTCGATCACCGCGTAGGCGATGTCGGTTACGAGGCAGGTCTGGAGCGGAAGGGCGGCTAGCCCGTCGAGATGGGCGCGGATCAGGCGAGGCAGCGTGTCGGCGGGCATGCCGTGTCCGCGCTCCTTTTCCAGTCGTCGCTTGGCGCCTTGTCCGATCTGCGACAGGAGATTGGCCGAGACGACGAAGTCGAGATAGGGCACCTGGCGCAGGAAGCCGAGCGGATCGGCCTCGCCGCCGGCTCTCAAGTCCTCATAGCCGGAAAGATCGCGCTCGATCAGCCGGACATTCTTCAGCCCTTTCATGCCAAGCCAGGCCCGGACGCTGGCCAGATGGACCAGATCGACCAGCACGACCGTATCGAAGGCGCGGGACAGCGCCACGATCGGCACGTCGCGCAGCAGGCCGGATCCGAGCACCACCGCCGTGCGGCGCTGCCTGGACTTGGCCATCGCCGCAAGGATCGCCGCCTTGCTGTTGTCCTCATGCTCACGCCAATCGGCGGCGCAACGTCCGGCGCGCGACCACAGATTGACGGAATATCGGATGAAGGGACGGTGGCCGGGCGTGGTCAGCGGCCAGGTCGCGGCATAGTTCAGGGCTTCGAGGATCATGGGTTACCGGTAGATTTGCGAGCGGTGGCGCATTCATAGCGGTCCTTCGCCGAGTAATGTTTCCTCAGCCTTGCCCGCATTTTCCTGTCGCAAACTTGCTTCGCGCGAAATCCGGGCGATGAGGACGTCCACCAGATAAGCCTCGAGGCTCATGCCTGCCGCAGCCGCATGCCGTTCAAACTCGGCATGCATTTCGTCCGGCATGTCGATCGTCATTTGCCTGTTCATCTGCCGACCCCTCGTTTGGCCAAGAATATACCACCCGTTCGCCCTGCCTTCCAGCCTTCGCCCTTGCCGCCAAAACCTTGATCCTCTAAGACACCGACACATTTCAAAACGAAGAAATCCGGTGCCCGCATCATGAGCGAAAAGACCAAGAAGCCGCAGAAACTGAGAGCCCGCCTGCCGCGCGGCTTCGTCGATCGCGAGGCGGCCGACATTCGCGCGGTCAACGAGATGACGGCGAAGATCCGCGAAGTCTACGAGCGCTACGGCTTCGATCCGGTCGAGACGCCGCTGTTCGAATATACCGATGCGCTCGGAAAGTTCCTGCCCGACGCGGATCGTCCGAACGAGGGCGTGTTTTCGCTGATGGACGACGACGAGCAGTGGATGAGCCTGCGCTATGACCTGACCGCGCCGCTCGCCCGTCATGTGGCTGAGAATTTCAACGAGATCCAGCTTCCCTACCGCACCTATCGTGCCGGCTATGTCTTCCGCAACGAAAAGCCCGGCCCCGGCCGCTTCCGCCAGTTCATGCAGTTCGACGCGGATTCCGTCGGCGCGCCGGGTGTGCAGGCCGATGCCGAAATGTGCATGATGATGGCCGATACGCTGGAAGCGCTCGGTATCAAGCGTGGCGACTACGTCATCCGGGTGAACAACCGCAAGGTTCTCGACGGGGTGATGGAGGCTATCGGGCTGGGCGGCGACGAGAATGCGGCCCGCCGGCTGAGCGTTCTGCGGGCGATCGACAAGCTGGACAAGTTTGGGCCAGAAGGCGTGAAGCTGTTGCTAGGTGAAGGCCGCAAGGACGAGTCGGGCGATTTCACCAAGGGCGCGGGGCTCGACGCTGATCAGATTGACAAACTCACCAACTTTGTGAAGGCTGCAAGCAGTTTGGACGAAGCGCGCACCATTAGGGAGGCGCGGAGACCGGCCGTAACAAGAGACGACTATCTAGTCCATACTTCCCTTTCTGAACTTCGGAAGCATGTCGAGAGTTCAACGATGGGAATAGATGGTCTATCCGAACTTGAAGCAATTCAGTCCTTGGTTGTAAGCGCCGGTTACGGCCCCGACCGCATCAAGATCGACCCCTCCGTCGTCCGCGGCCTCGAATACTACACCGGCCCCGTCTACGAAGCCGAACTCACCTTCGACGTCACTAACGAAAAGGGCGAAAAGGTCGTCTTCGGTTCGGTCGGCGGCGGCGGGCGCTATGACGGGCTCGTCTCGCGCTTCATGGGCCAGCCGGTTCCGGCCACGGGCTTCTCCATCGGCGTATCGCGCCTCATGACGGCGCTGAAGAACCTCGGCAAGCTCGGCGCGGACGAGGTCCTGGCGCCGGTTCTCGTCACCGTCATGGACGGAGACGTCGAGAGCATGGGCTGCTACCAGCGCTTCACCCAGGCGCTGCGCAACGAAGGCATCCGCGCTGAAATGTACCAGGGCAACTGGAAGAAGTTCGGCAACCAGCTGAAATATGCCGACCGCCGCGGCTCCCCCATCGCCATCATCCAGGGCGGCGACGAACGCGCTGAGGAGGTGGTGCAGATCAAGGACCTGATCGAGGGCAAGCGCCTGTCCGGCGAGATCACCGACAATGCCGAATGGCGCGAGGCCCGCGTCGCCCAGGAGGTCGTGCCGGAAGCGGAGCTGGTGGCCAAGGTCAGGGAGATCCTCGCAGCCCAGGCCGAGGATCGCCGGCGGGCGAAGCAGTAAGGTGGTCGCCGTGTCAAAGTTGCCCCTCACCCTAACCCTCTCCCCGCAGGCGGGGAGAGGGGACGTGCCCCGAGCGATCTTGTCGCTTGGCCGAGGCTTCGCGGGATCGGCCTTCTCCCCGCGCGCGGGGAGAAGGTGCCGGCAGCCGGATGAGGGGCACATGACAACGCGTGCGGGAGCCGTCCCATGCCGCTGATCAACATGCCGGATTTCGCCGGCACCATTCTCGATGAATTCGCGGCCCGCGCCACCAGCCGCGTCGACACGCCGGTGATCCAGCCGGCCGAACCCTTTCTCGACATGGCCGGCGAGGACCTGCGCCGGCGCATCTTCATGACCGAGAACGAGCGGGGGACAAGCCTCTGCCTGCGTCCGGAATTCACCATTCCCGTGTGCCTGCGCCACATCGAGACCGCGACCGGCACGCCAAAACGCTATGCCTATCTCGGCGAGGTCTTTCGTCAGCGCCGCGACGGCGCCAACGAGTTCTACCAGGCCGGCATCGAGGATCTCGGCGATACCGGCATTGCCGGCGCCGACGCCCGCGCCATTGGTGACGCCCATGCCATCCTTTCCCGGCTGCTGCCCGGCCGCAGGCTGGTCGTGACGCTGGGCGACCAGGCGGTGTTCGAGGCGGTTGTCAAGGCGCTGGGCCTTCCCGCCGGTTGGCAGAAGCGCCTGATCCAGGCTTTTGGCAATTCCGAACAGTTGGACCAACTCCTGAGGAGGCTCGCAAGCCCCAACCATGTCCAGGGACTCGATCCGGACATCGTCGAGATGGTCTCGAGCGGCAATGAACGAGCCCTGATCGCCCGGATCGACGAGACCATGCAGGCGACCGGCTATTCCACCAATGCCAGCCGCTCGCCCGCCGAAATCGCGAGACGCCTCAAGGAAAAGCTGGAACTGGCCGAGACCCGGCTCGACGGCGCGGCCCTGCTGCTGTTGCGCGAGTTTCTCTCGCTCGAACTGCCGCTGTCGGAGGCGTCCGCCGCCCTTGCCGGCTTTGCCGATGCCGCCGGACTGAAGCTCGGGCCGGCCCTGTCGCGCTTCGACGAGCGGGTCGCGGCCCTTGCCAATATCGGTCTCGACCTTACCCGGATCAACTACCGAGCCGCCTTCGGCCGTCCGCTCGATTACTATACCGGCCTCGTCTACGAGGTCGGGGTCGATGGGGAACCGGCGGTGCTGGCCGGCGGCGGTCGGTTCGATCGGCTGCTGACGCTGCTCGGCGCCGAAAACCACATTCCGGCCGTCGGCTTCTCGCTCTGGCTCGATCGCATCGAAACCGCGAGGGCTGCACGATGACCATCACCATCGGACTGCCCTCCAAGGGCCGGATGAAGGACGATTGCCAGGCGATCTTCGAGCGCGCCGGCATGAAGATCGTCGCCGTCGGCAATGACCGCTCCTACCGCGGTCGGGTCGAAGGCATGGACGACATCGAGATCGCCTTCCTCTCCGCATCCGAAATCGCCCGCGAGATCGGCGCTGGAACGGTCGATTTCGGCGTGACCGGCGAAGACCTGATCCGCGAAGGACTGGCGGAAGCCGACAAGCGCGTCGAGATCTGCGCCCGCCTCGGCTTCGGCCATGCCGACGTGGTGGTCGCCGTGCCGGAAATCTGGCTCGACGTCGATACCATGGCCGACCTTGGCGACGTGGCCGCCGATTTCCGCGCCCGCCACGGCCGCCGCCTGGCGATCGCGACGAAATACTGGCGGCTGACCCAACAGTTCTTCTCCAGCCAGCACGGCATCCAGCTCTACCGCATCGTCGAAAGCCTAGGCGCGACGGAAGGGGCGCCCGCTGCCGGCCAGGCCGACATCATCGTCGATATCACTTCGACCGGATCGACGCTCAAGGCCAATCATCTGAAGATCCTGTCGGACGGCGTCATCCTCAAGTCCGAGGCCTGCCTGGTCCGGGCCCGCAAACCCGAACACGAGGGCGATCCCCGGGTGGCCGAGATCGTCGAAGCGGTCCGCGCGGCGCTGTGAGGCGGCCATGAGCGAAGCGGAGCGGGTGATCGGTCTCTACGAGCGCCACGCCCGCGCCTTCGACGCTATGCAATCGAAGCACCTGTTTGAAAGGCCTTGGCTCGATCGTTTTGCTGCGAACCTCGCCAAAGGCGCTTCCGTACTCGACATCGGCTGCGGCTCCGGCGACCCGATGGCGGCCGATCTTCTGGCCCGCGGCCTTGCCGTCACGGGCGTCGATTCTTCCGAAACGCTGATCGGCCTTTGCCGCCAGCGCTTGCCTTCGGGCGACTGGCGCGTCGCCGATATGCGCACCCTTTCGCTCGGCCGGACCTTCGATGCCCTTCTCGCCTGGCACAGCTTTTTCCATCTGACACCGGACGAGCAGCGGGCCATGTTCCCGGTTTTCGCCGCCCATTCGGCCGATGGCGCCATGCTGATGTTCACCTCGGGACCGGCCGAGGGCGTGGCGATCGGCACCTTTCAGGGCGAGCCGCTCTACCACGCCAGCCTCGACCTTAACGAATACCGGCTTCTTCTTCGGGACAACGGTTTCGCCATTGTCGATCACGTCGCCGAGGATCCGGACTGCGGCGGCGCCACCGTCTGGCTGGCGCGCCGGACAGTCTGAACGCAAAAAAAGACCGCCGGATGGCTCCGGCGGTCTTCTCGGGCAGGAACCCGGTTGATCAGGCGGCGACGGCCACGCCGCGGCGGGCGTCGAGCGAATAGGCGCCGGGGCCGAAGGTGGCGAGCAGGATATAGGCGCCGGCCAGCGTGATGTTCTTCATCATCATGATCTGGTTGAGCACGCTCAGCCAGCCGTTTGCGGCAGCCGGGAAGTCCGGAACATTGATCGCCGAGCCGTGGAAGATGACGCCGGTGAACACGCAGAACAGGGCCAGCGCCCAGCCGGTGATCCTGGTCTGGAAGCCGACGAGGACGAAGAGACCGGCGACCAGTTCGAACAGGCCGGCGAGATAGGCCAGCGCGGTGGCGGCGGGCATGCCGGCGCCGGTGATCATGCCGGCGGTGCCGGCCGGGTCGATCAGCTTTCCATAGCCGGAATAGATGAAGATGAAGGAGAGAAGCACGCGGGCGATGAGGATGAGGGTGTTGTTGCTGCTGGACATGGTGGCTCCTGGGCGAGGGCTTGCGGATGGGTCCGAGCCCTGCGGTTTGAATTTCCTGGGAGCCTTGTCTCACCTCAGGCTCGTCCGCGATAGATAGACGAACCTTGACTGATCGTTCAGTAAAATGAAACGATCAAACCGCGCGGCCGGCAGAACCGCCGGCCACGGGGCAAGGAAAGCTGATGCCGATGGCGGATGTCAGGAGAGGGCGCGGACCGGCGAAGCGGCCGCCAGCTTGAAACGCGGGAAGACGAAGATGCCGAGCATGCTGCCGGCGCTCGTCTGCTCGAGCCCGTCCGATTCGCCGATGCAGAAGACCGGCTGGCGGTGGCCGTTCGGCAGGGCGATTGTCGTCGAATAGCAGAAATGCGAAGACGAGGTCGCGGCCTGCTCGAACAGTTCCAGGATATGGGCCCGATCATTGGCGTCGTAGCAGCGCATCATGCTGAGCAGACCGCATTCGGGGTTTTTCAGCCCGTGCAGTAGGGTGGCCCGCTCGCCAAGCTTGATGACGCCGTTGGAGAGGTCGCCGACCCAGCCCTCCGAAACGGTCAATTGGGCGCAAATATCGCTGATGCTGTCATCAGCTTCGGGAAATCCCGCGCTGAACGATGCTGCAAGACTGGCTCTGGCAATCTTAAACAAGGCGGTCCCCCGGCATGTCCCGACATATAGGTGTTGTCGCTCGCGAATGAGTTCTATTCCCGGTCGCCGGACGGCGGCCGTCGTCTCCACTTGCTCGGCGGTCCGCTCGATGCCCGTTACGCGCCGTGGACGCGCGCCGTTGGACAAGGACGCCAAGTATTGTCAACTATATGCAAACGTATGCTGTAGAGTAGGCGCTTCGCGCATAGGTTACAACCACCCCATTCCCCATCGATGTTCGGCTCGCTGGCCGTTTACCAGTGGTGGTGCCACCCCCGTAGCGTTCACCCTGGCATTTCAATCATCCGCCGAACCGTTATAAATATTTCATGCGGTCCGCAATGCGATTTTTAGCGTTCCAGAATATTTTTTAAACGCCGAGAATATCCGCCCTATGATTTGATCCAGCCCCTATGGAACTAGGGGCGATCTTCGCAGATAGCACGCTTCTCGAAATGTGAGAACGCCTCATTTTGACCTGTGACTTCTGAAAATCGCTGGGACGGCGCATTTCTGAGACACCCCGGATCTTCACTGCCTTGCGCCGCGAGGCCCGGCTTTCGGCAGAATCGGAGCATAGCCATTGCCGTGCCGGAGTAAATCGGAAGTTTCATTATCATATCCGAATGTGCGGACAAACGGATGGGCGAAGGTGATGTGGCGTTGTGAAGCCCGTCTCTTGGCGCAAAGAAAAAGGGCGATCCGAAGACCGCCCTTTCGCATGACTGAACCGGTTGGATCAGCATGACAGGCTCTTGCCTATCACATGATGTCCATGCCGACCGTTCGGCGCGCTTGACGCGCCGAACCGCCTTAAGTGCATGGGCGAAGCTTTATGGCCATGGCTGTGATAGGCTAGGCGCCTATCACATGATGTCCATGCCGCCCGTTCGGCGCGCTTGACGCGCCGAACCGCCTTAAGTGCATGGGCGAAGCTTTATGGCCATGGCTGCGATAGGCTAGGCGCCTATCACATCATGTCCATGCCGCCCATGCCGCCCATGCCGCCCGGCATGCCGCCGGCCGATTCCTTCTTCGGAAGTTCGGCGATCATGGCTTCGGTGGTGACCAGCAGGCCGGCAACCGAGGCTGCGTCCTGCAGGGCGGTGCGAACGACCTTGACCGGGTCGACGATACCCATGGCGATCATGTCGCCATATTCGCCGGTCTGGGCGTTGTAGCCCCAGTTGTCCTGATCCTTTTCGAGGATCTTGCCGACGACGATGGAAGCTTCGTCACCAGCGTTCTCGGCGATCTGACGGGCCGGAGCCTGCAGGGCGCGACGAACGATGTTGATGCCGGCTTCCTGGTCCTGGTTCACACCCTTGACGGTGATCTTGACCGACGAACGGAGCAGGGCGACGCCGCCGCCCGGTACGATGCCTTCCTGAACGGCCGCGCGGGTCGCGTTCAGAGCGTCGTCGATGCGGTCCTTCTTTTCCTTGACTTCGATTTCCGTCGAGCCGCCGACGCGGATCACGGCAACGCCGCCGGCCAGCTTGGCAAGACGTTCCTGCAGCTTTTCGCGGTCGTAGTCAGAGGTGGTTTCCTCGATCTGGGCCTTGATCTGGGCAACGCGGCCTTCGATGTCCGACTTCTGGCCGGCACCGTCGACAACCGTGGTGTTTTCCTTGGTGATCGAGACCTTCTTGGCGCGGCCGAGCATGTCGAGCGTGACATTTTCGAGCTTGATGCCGAGATCTTCGGAGATGACGGTACCGCCGGTGAGGATGGCGATGTCTTCCAGCATGGCCTTGCGGCGATCGCCGAAGCCCGGAGCCTTGACGGCAGCGATCTTCAGGCCGCCACGCAGCTTGTTGACGACGAGCGTTGCAAGAGCTTCGCCTTCGACGTCTTCAGCGATGATGACGAGCGGCTTGCCCGACTGAACGACGGCTTCGAGAACCGGCAGCATGGCCTGGAGGTTCGAGAGCTTCTTTTCGTGCAGGAGGATGTAGGCGTCGTCGAGATCGGCGACCATCTTTTCCGGGTTGGTGACGAAGTAGGGCGACAGGTAGCCGCGGTCGAACTGCATGCCTTCGACGACTTCGAGTTCGGTTTCGGCGGTCTTGGCTTCTTCGACGGTGATGACGCCTTCGTTGCCGACCTTCTGCATCGCTTCAGCGATCTGCAGGCCGATCGAGGTTTCGCCGTTGGCGGAGATCGTGCCGACCTGGGCCACTTCTTCCGAGGTGTTGATCTTCTTGGCCTTGGCCTGGAGATCCTTCACCACTTCGGTGACGGCGAGGTCGATGCCGCGCTTCAGGTCCATCGGGTTCATGCCGGCTGCAACGGCCTTGGCGCCTTCACGAACGATGGCCTGGGCGAGAACGGTTGCGGTTGTGGTGCCGTCGCCGGCGATGTCGTTGGTCTTCGAAGCAACTTCGCGGACCATCTGGGCGCCCATGTTCTCGAACTTGTCTTCCAGTTCGATTTCCTTGGCGACCGAAACACCGTCCTTGGTGATGCGCGGAGCGCCGAAGGACTTGTCGATGATGACGTTACGGCCCTTCGGGCCGAGCGTTACCTTCACTGCGTCAGCGAGGATGTCGACGCCGCGCAGCATCTTTTCGCGCGCAGTACGGCCGAACTTGATTTCTTTAGGTGCCATTTTCAAAACTCCCGGGGCTTAGCCCATTGGTGAATTGTTGATTTTGGGAAGAGGTAATCGGCTATATCAGCCGATGACGCCCATGATGTCGGCTTCCTTCATGATCAGAAGGTCTACGCCGTCGAGCTTGACTTCGGTGCCCGACCACTTGCCGAAGAGGACGCGGTCGCCGACCTTGACGTCGAGCGGAACGATCTTGCCGTGGTCGTCGCGGACGCCCGAGCCGACAGCGACGATTTCGCCTTCAGCCGGCTTTTCCTTGGCGGTATCGGGAATGATGATGCCGCCCTTGGTCTTTTCTTCGGCTTCGATGCGGCGCACGACGACGCGGTCGTGAAGCGGACGGAAATTGGTGCTTGCCATTGTCTAATCCCTCGATCAAATGACATGGGCGGACCTCAAAAGGTCCGCGTGGATATTGTTAGCACTCCCCTCTGGCGAGTGCTAGCGGGTTGGAGATAAGGACGGGCCATGAGCGAGTCAAGCGCGGCCTGTCGAAAATATTTCATGGACCATCGTTAACACGGCCGCATGACAGATCCTGTGACAGTGACCGCGGCGCAGCCGCCGCAAGCAATGGCTCAAGCCACGTTTCCCGAGCTCCTGCGCGCCTTTGCCCATATCGGCCTCCTCAGCTTCGGTGGCCCGGCCGCCCAGATCGCGCTGATGCACCGCATCTGCGTCGATGAGAAGCGCTGGGTGTCGGAGGACCGGTTCCTGCATGCGCTGAACTTCTGCATGCTGCTGCCCGGCCCGGAAGCCCAGCAACTCGCCACCTATATCGGCTGGCTGACGCACGGCGTGCGCGGCGGCATCGTCGCCGGGCTGCTCTTCGTCCTGCCGGGGCTGGCCGTCATTCTCGGCCTGTCGACGCTCTATGCCTATTATCACGATGTCGGCTGGGTTGCCGGCCTGTTCTTCGGCCTGAAGGCGGCGATCCTGGCGATCGTCGTCGAGGCGGTGGTGCGGATCGGCAGGCGGGCTTTGAAGACGCGGTTCCATCGTCTCATTGCCTTGGCCGCCTTTCTCGCCTTGTTCGCCTTCGCTCTACCTTTTCCGCTCGTCGTGCTGATGGCCGGGCTCGCGGGTCTTGCCGAGGCGCGCGTGGTCATGCGCGGCGGCTCGCAATGTGCCTCCGGCCCCCCCGAAATCGGCGGACCGGGGCAGGCGTCGCCCCACCGCCTCGGCCGCTCGCTCGCCACGCTCGGCTTCTGGCTTCTCGTCTGGCAGGCACCGCTCCTTCCCCTCTGGCTGTTTGCCGGCGAGGGCGGTCTTGCCGAGGTCTTCGCCTTCTTTTCGCGTATGGCGCTCGTCACCTTCGGCGGCGCCTATGCGGTGCTCGCCTATGTCGCGCAGGTGGCCGTCGACCAGTATCATTGGCTGAAACCCGGCGAGATGCTCGACGGCCTGGCGCTTGCCGAAACGACGCCGGGGCCGCTGGTGCTGGTGCTGTCCTATGTCGGTTTTCTCGCCGGTTTTCGCGATGCCGGCGGTCTGCCGCCTTTCCTCGGCGGCGTGCTCGGCGGGCTGCTTGCCGCCTGGGCAACCTTCGTCCCGAGCTTCGTCTGGATTTTTGCCGGCGCCCCTTACGTCGAGCGGCTGCGCGGCAATCGCATGATTACGGCGGCGCTTTCGGCGATCACCGCGGCCGTGGTCGGCGTGATCCTCAATCTCGCCGTCTGGTTCGCCCTGCATGTGCTGTTCGCCGAGGTCGGGAGGTGGTCCCTCTGGCCCGCCGCCACTGAGGCAACGGGTCAAGCACCCCCCGCCTTCTCCGTCTCCCTGCCGCTGCCAAACCCGACGACGCTCGATCCGGCGGCCCTGGTGCTCGCCCTCCTGGCGGCGGCGATGATCTTCGTTCTCAAGCAGGGCATGGGCCGCACCCTGCTGGTCGCCGCCGCGCTCGGTCTCCTCTATCGCCTCGTGGTCTGAGCGCCCCCAACCCCGGCAAATTTCCACCCCCACCGGCAAAGGGCCTTGCCTTCCGGGCATTCCTTTGCAATGTCAGCCCTTGCATTTTTACAGTCAGGAACAGCGAATGGCCGAGCGCATTTCCACCTTGAGCGATGTCACCGAACGCTACTACGTCATCCTCTGCGACGTCTGGGGCGTGCTGCACAACGGCATCGACGCCTTTCCGGCGGCTTCCGAGGTGCTGACCGCGGCGCGCGCCGCCGGCGTCTCCGTGGTTCTCATCACCAACTCGCCGCGCCGTTCGCAGGACGTCATCAACCAGTTGCGGATGATCGGCGTCGCCGACACAGCCTATGACCGGATCGTCACTTCGGGCGACGTGACCCGCACGCTGATCGCCGCCGGCCCGAAGAAGATCTTCTTCCTCGGCCCCGATCGTGACCTCAACCTGCTCGACGACCTTGACGTCGTCCGCGTGCCCGCCGAGGAGGCCGAGGCCATCGTCTGCACCGGCTTCTTCGATGACGAGACGCAAGTGCCGGAGGATTATCACGACATGCTGGCGGCCTTTGCCGCCCGTCGGGCGCCGCTGATCTGCGCCAATCCCGACCTCGTCGTCGAGCGCGGCCATCGCATCATCCCCTGCGCCGGCGCGGTCGCCGCCTATTACGAACAGCTCGGCGGCGCCACCCGCATTGCCGGCAAGCCGCACAGCCCGATCTACGAGGCCTCGCTCGCCGCCGCCGCCGAAGCCCACAAGGGGCCGGTCGACAGGCGCCGCGTGCTGGCGATCGGCGACGGCATGCCGACCGATGTGCGCGGCGCGCTGGATGCCGGCCTCGACCTTCTCTACATTTCCGGCGGCATCCATGCCGCCGAATACACCGTCAACGGCAAGCCGGACGAGGCGATCCTCAATGCCTGGCTGAAGCGCGAGAACGCCGCGCCGAACTACTGGATGCAGAGGCTCGCCTGAGGCGAGGGCTGACATGACCGTCTTTCACCGCAACGAGAAAAAGAAGCCGCTGCCGGAAAAGCTCAAAGGCGGCGTGATCGCCATCGGCAATTTCGACGGCGTGCATCGCGGCCATCAGACCGTGCTGAACCGGGCGCTGGAACTGGCGAAAAGCCGCGGCGTACCGGCGCTGGTGCTGACCTTCGAGCCTCATCCGCGCACCGTCTTCAATCCCGACAAGCCGGTCTTCCGGCTGACCCCTGCGCCGGTTCGCGCCCAGGTGCTGGAAGCCATGGGCTTCCACTCGGTCATCGAATATCCCTTCGACCGGGAATTTTCCTCCCGCTCGGCCGAGGAGTTCGTCCGCTCGATCCTGGTCGACTGGCTCGGCGCCACCGAGGTCGTGACCGGCTTCGACTTCCATTTCGGCAAGGGGCGCGAGGGCGGCCCGGCCTTCCTGATGGAGGCCGGCAAGCGCAACGGTTTCGGCGTGACGCTGGTCGATGCCTTCCGCGACGAGGGCGCAGAGGTCGTCTCGTCGAGCCGCATCCGCCGCCTGCTCGCCGAGGGCAATGTGTCCGAGGCCGCCGGCCTGCTTGGCTATCGCTTTACCGTCGAGGCCGAGGTCATCAAGGGCCAGCAGCTCGGCCGCACGCTGGGCTATCCGACCGCCAACATGGCGCTTGCGCCCGAAGCCGAGTTGAAGCCCGGCATCTATGCCGTGCGCCTGCGCCGTGCCGACGGCAGTCTGCATGACGGCGTCGCCAGCTTCGGCTATCGCCCGACGGTTACCGAGAATGGCGCGCCGCTGCTGGAGACCTTCGTCTTCGATTTCTCCGGCGATCTCTATGGCGAGCACTGTCGCGTTTCCTTCTTCGGCCACCTGCGCGACGAGCTGAAGTTCACCGGGCTGGAGCCGCTGGTCGAACAGATCCGCAGGGACGAGGAAGAGGCGAGGGCGCTTCTGTCCGGCGTCAGACCGCTCGGCGAACTGGATCAGAAGATCGCGTTTTGATCAGCCCCGCTTCGCTGCCTTTGTTCGCCGCGCGGCGGCAGCGCGCAAAAGCGTTCCCCTGTCATGTCGGGAAACATAACGCCATTGTTATGTCTCGTGCAAATGGCGCTGTAGATTGCGACCCGTTCCTCCCTCCGCCCCTGGCGGAACATCCGCACCCTTTCAGGAAGCCTTCATGACCGAATTCACCCCGCTTCTCTCCTTTGCCGGAGGCCTGCTCATCGGCCTTGCCGCCGTTCTGCTGATGGCCTTCTGGGGACGGATCGCCGGCATGTCGGCCATCGTCATCGGCGTCTTTCCGCCGCTGGCGAGCGATTGGGCCTGGCGGGCGGCCTTTCTCGTGGGCGCCATCGGTGCCCCGGCGCTTCTGGCATTTTCCGGTTACGAGGCGAGCTTTTCCGTGCCGATCCCGCTCTGGGCCCTCATCGTCGGCGGTCTGGTGACAGGCCTCGGCGTCACCTTCGGCTCGGGCTGCACCTCCGGCCATGGCGTATGCGGCATGGCGCGGCTCTCGCCCCGTTCGGTCGCCGCGACCGCAAGCTTCATGGCCGGCGCCTTCGCCACTGTCTTCCTCGTCCGCCACGTGTTCTAGAAGGAGCCAGACGATGAAATATCTGAGCGCAGTCGCCATCGGCGCCATCTTCGGCATCGGCATCGTGCTGGCCGGCATGGCCGATCCCGCCAAGGTCATGAACTTCTTCGACATTGCCGGCACCTGGGATCCGAGCCTCGCCTTCGTCATGGCCGGCGCCCTGCTGGTCACGGCGCCGGGCTATGTGCTGATCCAGCGCAGCCGCAAGCAGCCGGTGTTCGACGATGCCTTTCATATTCCGGCCAAGGGCCGGATCGATGCGCGCCTGGTCGGCGGCTCGGTCCTGTTCGGCATCGGCTGGGGCATTGCCGGCTTCTGCCCGGGCGGCTCCATTCCGGCGCTTGGTCTTGGCCACCGCGAGGCCTACATCTTTCTCGCGGCGCTGGTGACGGGCATGCTGGTTGCCCGCTGGTTCCTCAAGGCGAATGTCTTCGGCCTCACCCAGCGCACTGCCTGATCAATTGCCGCGCCGGACCTCTTCCTTTTCCCGGTAAAAACCCTTAAACAACGCCCACAATGACCAGGGTTCGGCTGACCATATCCCTTCGAATTATGGGCCCGGCCTTCCGCGCGCTGTGAAAGCTGCCGGAGGGTCCGGGTTTTTGGCGTTTCTCCAGACGCTCTCCGTCACCGCGATTTACAAGACCAATGCGCGACCCGTTCCGGGCGCCCCTCGATGGCAAGATCATGACCGATACCAATGAAAAGCTAGACTATTCCTCCACCCTCTACCTGCCCCAGACCGAATTCCCGATGCGCGCCGGACTGCCGCAGAAGGAGCCGGAGATGGCGGCCAAGTGGAAGTCGATGGAGCTCTACAAGAGGCTCCGCGCCTCCGCCGCCGGCCGCGAGAAATTCGTCCTGCATGACGGCCCGCCCTATGCCAACGGCAACATCCATATCGGCCATGCGCTGAACAAGGTGCTGAAGGACGTCATCACCCGCTCGTTCCAGATGCGCGGTTATGACGCCAACTATGTGCCCGGCTGGGACTGCCACGGCCTGCCGATCGAATGGAAGATCGAGGAAGCCTACCGCGCCAGGGGCAAGGACAAGAACGAGGTCCCGGTCAACGAATTCCGCAAGGAATGCCGCGAATTCGCCCAAGGCTGGATCGACATCCAGTCGGAAGAATTCCGCCGCCTCGGCATCGAGGGTGATTTCGACCGTCCCTACACCACCATGAACTTCCACGCCGAAAGCCGCATCGCCGGCGAACTCCTGAAGCTCGCCATGTCCGGCCAGCTCTATCGCGGCTCCAAGCCGATCATGTGGTCGGTCGTCGAGCGCACCGCGCTGGCGGAAGCCGAGGTGGAATATCACGAGGTCGAGAGCGATACGATCTGGGTGAAGTTCCCGGTGGTTGGGTTCGGAACCATTGCCGAAAGCCGGTCATCGGCGAACGAAAAGATGGACAAGCTTCGGGGTTCATCGGTGGTTATCTGGACCACGACTCCCTGGACCATCCCTGGCAACCGGGCGATCTCTTTCTCGTCGCGCATCGAGTACGGCCTCTATGAAGTCACCGAAGCGACCAACGATTTCGGTCCGCAGCCGGGCGAGAAGCTTATCTTCGCCAAGCGTCTGGCCGAAGATTGCGCCACCAAGGCTAAGCTGACTTTGGCTCTGCTAAGTGACGTTAATGACGGCGAACTCAGCGGGATGGTTTGCGCCCATCCGCTCGCCGCGCTCGGCTACGACTTCCTCGTCCCCCTGCTCGACGGCGACCATGTCACCGACGATGCCGGTACCGGCTTCGTGCATACTGCGCCCGGCCATGGCCGCGAGGACTTTGACATCTGGATGCACCATGCCCGCGAACTCGAGGCGCGCGGCATCTCGTCGAAGATCCCGTTCACCGTCGACGATGCCGGCTTCTACACCGAGGATGCGCCGGGCTTCGGTCCGTCGGCCGAGGGCGGTGCCGCCCGCGTCATCGACGACAATGGCAAGAAGGGCGATGCCAACAAGCGCGTCATGGATGCCCTGATCGCCGCCAACAACCTGTTTGCCCGCGGCCGCGTTAAGCATGACTATCCCCATTCCTGGCGCTCCAAGAAGCCGGTCATCTTCCGCAACACACCGCAATGGTTCGTCTACATGGACAAGGAGCTTGGCGACGGCACGACCTTGCGTTCGCGCGCGCTTTCGGCCATCGACAGCACCCGTTTTGTCCCCGCCGCCGGCCAGAACCGCCTGCGCGCCATGATCGAAGGCCGCCCGGACTGGGTGCTTTCGCGCCAGCGCGCCTGGGGCGTGCCGATCTGCGTGTTCGCCGACGCGTCAGGCAATGTGTTGCAGGATGAAGAGGTCAACAGGCGCATCCTCGAAGCCTTCGAAAAGGAAGGCGCCGATGCCTGGTTTGCCGAAGGCGCCAAGGAACGTTTCCTGGGCAATGCCCACGACGCGGAAAAGTGGCTGATGGTCACCGACATTCTCGACGTCTGGTTCGACAGTGGCTCGACCCACACCTTTACGCTGGAGGACCGCCCGGACCTGAAATGGCCGGCCGACGTCTATCTCGAAGGCTCCGACCAGCATCGCGGCTGGTTCCATTCCTCGCTTCTGGAAAGCTGCGCGACGCGCGGCCGCGCGCCCTACGACGCCGTCGTCACCCATGGTTTCATCATGGACGAGAAGGGCGAGAAGATGTCGAAGTCCAAGGGCAACGTCACCGCGCCCCAGGACATCATGAAGGATGCCGGCGCCGACATCCTGCGCCTCTGGGTCATGTCGTCGGATTATGCGGAAGACCTGCGCGTCGGCAAGACCATCATCCAGACCAATATCGATGCCTACCGCAAGATCCGCAACACCATCCGCTGGATGCTCGGCACGCTCGCTCACGACACGCAAGAAGAGATCGCCTATGCCGAGCTGCCGGAGCTCGAAAAGCTGATGCTGCATCGCCTGGCCGAACTCGACCAGCTGGTGTGCAAGGCCTATGACGATTTCGACTTCAAGCGCATCACCCGCGCCTTGACCGACTTCGCCAATGTCGAGCTCTCGGCCTTCTACTTCGACATCCGCAAGGACACGCTTTATTGCGACGCGCCGTCGAGCCTGAAGCGCCGGTCCTCGCTCTTCGTCATCCGCAAGCTGTTCGACTGCCTCGTGCTGTGGTTCGCGCCGATGATGCCGTTCACCACCGAGGAAGCCTGGCTGTCGCGTGATCCGAACGCCGTCTCGGTCCATCTCGAACAGTTCCCGGCAATCCCGGCCGACTGGTCGAACGAGGCTCTGGCGGAAAAGTGGAAAAAGGTCCGCACGGTACGCCGTGCCGTCACCGGTGCGCTGGAGATCGAGCGCAAGGACAAGCGCATCGGCTCGTCTCTGGAGGCAGCCCCCGTCGTCCATGTCGGCGATCCGGAACTGCTGGCGGCGCTGGACGGTCTCGACTTCGCCGAGATCTGCATCACCTCGGGCATCTCGGTTGTCTCCGGTGATGGTCCGGCGGAGGCCTTCCGCCTCGATGACGGCACCAAGGTCGCGGTCGAGCCGAAGCCGGCCGAGGGCACCAAATGCGCTCGCTCGTGGAAGATCACCAGCGATGTCGGCTCCGACCCGGACTATCCGGACGTGTCGGCCCGCGATGCGGCGGCCCTGCGCGAACTGGCCGCCCGCCATTAACGAAATGTTACCGGATGATTTGCGCTTTTGGCGGTCATCCGGTAAATGTGCCTGAAATTGGCCGAATTCTTCGCTCAGGCGAGTATGGAAGACAGTCGGCGAAAGCATAACCAGCGGCGAGGCTCGAAGGCATTCATGAAATCGGCAGAATTGTTCAGAGTTGGCGCCGGGATGGCCGGCCTTTTGCTCGCATGCTCCGCATTGACCGGCTGCGTCGGTAGTCCGACCTACGGCACCGACAAGACCGCGATGGAGCAATTGGTGGACGACGTCGGCTCGGCAGTCTCGATCGGCTCCGACCCGAACAAGAACAAGGGCACGAAGTACAATCCGCGCCCGGCTCTGGTCATGCCGCCGGAAACCGCCAAGGCCGACCTCGCCGCGCCGCAGCAGTCGCTGGCCGGCAAGGACAATCCGGAATGGCTGGAAAGCCCGGAACAGGCGCGCGAACGCCTCGTCGCCGAGGCGGACGCCAATGCCGACAATCCGCGCTACCGCTCGCCGCTGCTCGCCGGCTATGGCACCAATGGCACGATGACCGAAACACAGAAGTGGCAGGCCTTCCGCGACGCACGCCAGCTGCAAAAGGGCGCCTATCTCGACCAGCGCCGCTATCTTTCCGATCCGCCGGCCGAATACCGCAAGGCCGACGAGACGGCCCTGACGGATCTCGGCGAGCCGGAATCCAAGAAGGAAAAGCGTCGCAAGAAGATGGCCAAGGCCGCCAACCAGAACAGACAATGGTGGATGCCGTTCCAGTAAGCCGACAGGCTTTTTGGCTTTCCATGGACAGGGCAGGGCGTAAACGGCCTGCCCTTTTTCATGCCCGCCCCTTTTTCATGTCCGCATGTGTCGAGGAAATCCCGATGAATTTTACGATCCGCCCCGCGACGTCCGATGATGTCGCCACCATCCTGCGGTTCATCACCGAACTCGCCGTCTTCGAGAAGGCGGGCCATGAGGTCGAGGCGACGGAGGAAAGCCTCAAGACCTCGCTGTTCGGGTCCGGCGCCGTCACCGAGGCGGCCATCCTCGAAGTCGACGGCGTGCCGGCCGGTTTCGCCGTCTGGTTCTTCAACTATTCCACCTGGCAGGCAAAGAACGGCCTTTATCTCGAGGACCTCTATGTCTCGCCCGACTATCGCGGCTCCGGCGCCGGCAAGCTGCTGCTGCGCCATCTCGCCCGGCGCGCCGTCGAAAAGGGCTGCGGCCGCTTCGAATGGAGCGTGCTCGACTGGAACGAGCCGGCGATCCGCGTCTATGACGCGATCGGCGCCGAGCCGCAGACGGAATGGATCCGCTACCGCTTGTCCGGCGACAAGCTGAAGGAATTCGCGGCGGGGTGAGCGCATGGGCGCTTTCCGGCCCGCGCCGGAGCGCGGCATCACGTTACGTTAACTGACGATCGGCTAGCGTGCGGCCATGTTCGGCATCAGTAGAATTACATGGATCAAGTCGGCGGTGGCCATGGCGGCCTCCGTGGTCGTTTCCGTGTCCATCGTCCTGCTTCTGGTGCCCTTGCTGGGCGGCCATCCGGATGGGCCTGGCTTCTGGATGAGCGTACTCTGCCCGATGGTGATCGGCGGACCGGCCAGCCTCTGGCAGTTCCATCAGAAGGACGTCATCCTGCGCCAGCGCGATGAACTGGCGCGAATGCATGTCGAACTGGAGGATATGCATGGCGAACTCCGGCGCCTGCACGAGGATCTGCGCTTCAAGGCGCGCCGCGATGCGCTGACCGGTGGGCTCAACCGGGAGGCGCTGTTTTCCACCCTTGGTCAGCTTGGCCCCGCGCACCGCGGTCCGGCGGCCCTGCTGGTGGCCGATGCCGATCATTTCAAGCGCATCAACGATGCCTTCGGCCATCTGGTCGGCGACGATGCCCTGCGTCGGATCGCCTCCTGCATTGCCGAGGCGACGATGGCCGCCGATGTGTGGGGACGGATCGGCGGTGAGGAGTTCGTCATATTCTTGCAGCCGGCCGACGGGACACGGGCGCGCGCCGTTGCCGACGCCATGCGCCAGACCGTGGCGGACGTCGATCTTGTGGTTGATGGCTGCCGTGTGCCGATCAGCGTGAGTATCGGTGTGGCTTCCATCGTCGATAGCTTCGATCCGGTCGATGCCTTCCGCCGGGCCGACGAATATCTCTACCAGGCCAAGGCCGGCGGTCGCGATCGCATCGTCTTCGACGGCCAGGAGCTCGACCCGCTCGCGGCCTGAGCCCTTTATCTCCGGTTCTGGAAAAAGTCCCTCAGCAGTCCCGCCGCCTCCGTCTCGCCGATCCCCGAATAGACTTCGGGCGCGTGATGGCAGGTCGGCTGGGCGTAGAAGCGCACGCCGCTGTCCACCCCGCCGCCCTTCGGATCCTCCGCGCCGTAATAGAGACGGCGGATGCGGGCAAACGAGATCGCCGCGGCGCACATGGTGCAGGGCTCGAGCGTGACATAGAGATCCGCGCCCGAGAGCCTCTCGTCGCCGACTGCGTCTGCGGCACGACGGATCGCCAGGATTTCGGCATGCGCGGTGACGTCGTTTAGCGCCCGCGTCTCGTTTCCGGCCCGCGCGACGATCCGGCCATCCGCCACCACCACGGCGCCGATCGGCACCTCGCCGCGTTCGCCGGCCTTTTTCGCCTCGTCGAGCGCTGCCGCCATGAATCCGTCCGTCTGCGCCACGTCCACAACTTTCCTCTTAACCAAGCCGCCCTGACCTGCTAGGACAGCCCAAACCACAGGCAAACAGCAAATGACATTCAAAGACAAGTCCAGGCGCCCCGGACCGAAAACGTCCGACCGCGGCGGCAAGCCGATCACCCGCAAGCCGAGCACGGCCGCCGACAAGCCCGCGCCCAAGCCCGCTCCGAGGGCAGCGAAGCCGCAGGCGGCGGTCGCCGCCGAAGACGGCGTCAAGCCCGAGCGCATTTCCAAGCTGCTCGCACGCGCCGGCGTCGCCTCGCGGCGCGACATTGAGCGCATGGTCATGGAAGGCCGCGTCACCTTGAACGGCAAGGTGCTCGACACGCCGGTGGTCAACGCCACCTTCGCCGATACGATCGAGGTCGACGGCCAGCCGATCCGCGGCATCGAGCGCACCCGCCTCTGGCTTTACCACAAGCCGGCCGGCCTGGTGACCACCAATTCCGATCCGGAAGGTCGCTCCACGGTGTTCGACAACCTGCCGGAAGAGCTGCCGCGCGTCATGTCCATCGGCCGCCTCGACATCAACACCGAGGGTCTGCTGCTTCTGACCAATGACGGCGGTCTTGCGCGTGTCCTGGAACTGCCGACCACCGGCTGGCTACGCCGCTACCGCGTGCGCGCCTATGGCGAGATCGACCAGCCGGCGCTCGACAAGCTGAAGGAAGGCATTGCCGTCGACGGCGTGCTCTACGGCGCGATCGATGCTAACCTCGACCGCAAGCAGGGCCACAATGTCTGGATCACCATGGGTCTTCGCGAAGGCAAGAACCGCGAGATCAAGAACGTGCTCGGCGCGCTCGGTCTCGAGGTCAACCGCCTGATCCGCATTTCCTACGGTCCGTTCCAGCTCGGCGACCTGCCCGAGGGCAAGGTGGTCGAGGTGCGCGGCCGCATGCTGCGCGACCAGCTCGGCCCCCGCCTGATCGAGGAAGCCAAGGCCAATTTCGATGCTCCGGTCTTCGACCATGGCGGCATCGACGAGGAAGAGGATGCCGCTCCCGCCAAGGCGCGGCCGGCGAAGTCCGAATGGGCGCGCGATGAGAAGCCGCGCCACGAAGGCCGGCGCGAGGGCAAGCCCGAAGATCGCCGCGAGCAGGCGCTCGGCCGCCTCGATACGCGCCGCGAGGAGCCACGCGGCAAGCCGCAGGGCAAGCGCGCCGGCGACGATCGCGGCAAGGGCGCCTTCGGCGACAAGCGCGCCTCTGGCCCACGTACCGATCGCGGCGACAGCCGTGGCGATTTCGCCGACAAGCCGCAGCGCCGCACGCCCGGATCGTCCCGCACCGCCAATGTGTGGATGGCGCCCGGCGCCCGTCCTGTGTCGGAAAAGAAGGCAGGCGAGGCCGCGGCTGCGGAGAAGCGCAGCCGTGCCCGTCCCGGCGGCGGCACCGACAATCGCTATGGCCGGACCAAGGACGGCAAGCCGACCAAGTCGTCCAACCGTTTCGACCCGGATCGCAAGGGCAAGTCCGATTACGGCCGTCCCGATCCCGGTCCGCGCGTGCTGGTCAGCCGCACCCGTGACGAAGAGGGCGAATGGATCCGTTCTGAAGAACCCGCGCGAGGCAAGGACGAAGGCCAGGGTTTCGGCGCAAAGCGCGGCTTCGGCGACCGTCCCGATCGCGGAGATCGTTCGGAGCGCCCGGCGCGCACCGGCGACCGTCCTCGCTCCGACCGTCCTCGCACCGACCGTCCTCGTGGCGACGGCCCGCGCGAGGGGCGTCCCTATGAGGCCCGCGCCCGTGAGGACCGTCCGCGCGGCGACCGGCCTTTTGGCGACAAGCCGCGAGGCCCCCGCAGCAATGACGAGCGTCCGCGCGGGGATCGCCCGTTCGGCGACAAGCCGCGTGGCGCCCGCAGCGCCGACAGCCGCCCGGCGGGTGATCGTCCGTTCGGCGACAAACCGCGTGGCCCTCGCAGCGACAGCCGCCCGGCGGGCGACCGGCCGTTCGGCGACAAGCCGAGGGGTGAGAAATCCTTCGGCGGCAAGCCTTCGGGCAAGCCCTTCGGTGGAAAGCCCGGCGCGAAAACCGGTGGGTCCAATCCGTATTCCGGCAAGCCCGGCGGTCGTCCCTCTGGCGGCAAGCCTTCGGGCAGCCGCGGTCCCGCCAAGGGCAAGAGGTAAGCGGCGGTGCGGATCGTCGGCGGTGAGTTTCGCGGCCGTAACCTGGCCGCGCCGAAATCCAACACCATCCGGCCGACCACCGACCGGACGCGCGAAAGCCTGTTCAACATTCTGGCGCATGCCCATCCGGGCCTGCTCGATGCCACTCGCGTCCTCGATCTTTTCGCCGGCACCGGCGCGGTCGGCATAGAGGCCTTATCGCGTGGGGCGAAATCGGCCCTGTTCGTCGAAAACAGCGTCGAGGGCCGCAGCCTGCTGTGGGAAAACATCGACGCGCTCGGCCTGCACGGCCGCGCCCGAATCCTGCGCCGTGACGCGACGGATCTCGGCCCGGCCTCCAATATCGAGCCTTTCGATCTGGTGTTCGCCGATCCGCCCTATGGCAAGGGGCTCGGCGAAAAGGCGCTCTTTGCCGCCCATGCCGGCGGCTGGCTGAAACCCGGCGCCGTGGCCATCCTCGAAGAGCGGGCCGATGTCGAGGTCATGGTCGACCCGGTGTTCAAGTTCATCGAAGAACGCAGCTTCGGTGACACGAAAATGTACTTTCTTTCCTATAGGCCTGCCTGACGTTCCTCGCGCAAGAGCCCTCCATGTCAGCCAAGTTGGAAGAGAATGCCCTGACCGTCGTGCCGCCGCCGCTTGTCCGGTCGTCCGGCGGACCGACGATCGGTCTGGCGCTCGGTGCGGGCGGGGCGCGCGGCTTTGCCCAGGTCCCAGTCATCGAGGCGTTCGACGAACTGGGCATCAGGCCGGTGGCGATCGCCGGATCATCGATGGGGGCGATCCTCGGCGCCGGAATGGCCGCCGGCATGACGGGTCGGGAGATCCGCGACTACGCCATCGACACCATCGGCCATCGGGCCAACGTCGCCAATAGGCTGTGGAACCTCGGACCTTCGACCATGCGCGATGCGCTGGGCGGCTTCAAGCTCGGCCAGTTCAACCTCGAGCGCATCCTCAGGGCCTTTCTTCCCAAGCAGATCCCGGGCGAATTTGCCGCGTTGGCGATCCCGTTCAAGGTGATTGCGACAGACTATTACGGCCAGTGCGAGGTGGTCTGCGAGACCGGCGATCTCTACGAGGCGCTTGCGGCGTCGGCCGCCATTCCGGCGCTGTTCATGCCGATCCAGCGCGACGGCCGGCTGATGATCGACGGCGGCATCTTCAATCCGGTTCCCTATGACCATCTCGATGTCGCCGACATCGTCGTCGGCGTCGACGTGATCGGCGGGCCGGACACGGCCGGCAGCTACGTGCCCAACCGGATCGACAGCCTGTTCGGCGCGACGCAACTGCTGATGCAGGCGAACATCGCGCTCAAGATGAAGCTCAAGCAGCCGGACATTTTCCTGCGTCCCGACGTCAATGCCTTCCGGGTGCTGGATTTCCTCAAGGCCCGCCAGATCATCGAGGCCAACGAAGTGCTGAAAGACCAGTTCAAGCGCGAACTGGAACTGCGGATCGAGGATTTCATCCGCCGCTGAAGCTCGCCTCAGGCGCCGTCCTGGTCGGCACCCACGGGGTCGGCCTCGGGCAGGGCCGTCGGCCGTTTCGGCTTGACCAGCGGCTCGGGGCGGACCGGGCGATTGTGCAGCATGTGCCGGCCGGCCTGCAGGCCGTCCGCCACCTGGATCCTCAAGCGCTCCTCGTCGCGGCGGCGAATATCCTCGGCGATCGTATGGGCCTCGTCCTCGCTGACGCCCAGGGCCTCGATCGTCCGGCGGCCGAACAACAGGCCGGATTCGAGCGTCTCGCGCAGTTCGTACTCGACGTCGCGCTTTCTAAGCGAAATGCTGTGGACGCGGTCGTAGGCGCGCACGAACAGCCGCGCATCGGGATATTCGGCCCGGATCATGTCGACGATCCTGTCGGTGATCTCATGTTTCTGGGTGCAGACAGCGATGATCTTCGCCCGTTCGATGCCGGCCGCACGCAACACGTCGAGTCGTCCGCCATCGCCGAAATAGATACGGAAACCGAAGGATGCCGCCTGGCGGATGCGGTCCGCCGAATCGTCGATGATGGTCACGTCGCGGCCGCTGGCCAGCAGGATCTGCGCGGCGATCTGGGCAAAGCGGGAAAAGCCGATGATCAGCACGTCGGAGCCGGCGCCCTCGAAATCCTCCTCGATTTCCTCGCGCGTCTCCTCGCTGATCAGGCGGCGGGTGATGATCGAGCCGAACGGCATCAGCGCCATGGAAAGCGTGACGATGGCAATCAGCAGCGAGGAGGTGGCGGCGCTGATCAGCCCGCCGACTGCGGCCGTGGTGAACAGCACGAAACCGAACTCGCCGCCCTGCGGCAGCAGCAGCGCGATGCGGATCGCATCGTCGTGGCCGGAGCCCGTCGCCCGACAGAGGCCGTAGAGGATGCCCGCCTTGATCGCCATCAGGGCCGGGACGGCAATCAGGATGACGACGAGATTGTTCCAGATGACGTCCAGTTGCATGGAAAGCCCGACCGCCATGAAGAACAGCGCCAGCAGCAGACCGCGGAATGGTTCGATGTCGGCCTCGAGCTCATGCCGGTAGGACGATTCGGCCAGCATCACCCCCGACAGGAAAGCGCCCATGGCCATGGACAGGCCGACCGCGTGCATCAGCATGGCCGAGCCGAGGACGACGAAGAGGGCGGCGGCGATCATCACCTCGCGCGCGCCGGTGCGGGCGATCACCTGGAACAGCGGGGTCAACAGGAAACGCCCGGCCATGATCGTCGCCAGGATGGCGCCGACCGAGACGGCGATGTCGACGAGCGCGGATTGCCCGTCTCCTTCGGTGTTTCCGCCAAGGATCGACACCATGGCAAGCAGGGGGACGATCGCGATGTCCTGCAAGAGCAGGATCGAAAAGGCGCGCTGTCCGTGCCGGCTGTTCAATTCATTGTTGTCGTTGAGAATCTGCAGCGCGAAAGCGGTCGATGACAGCGCAAGGCCGAAGCCGGCCACCAGCCCGCCGCGCCAGTCCGTGACGCCTGTCATGACACAGACGCCGGTCAGCACGAGGCCGGTCAGCACCACCTGTCCGGTGCCCAGCCCGAATATGTCATGGCGCATGTGCCAGAGCCGCGTCGGCTTCAGTTCCAGCCCGATGATGAACAGCAGGAACACCACCCCCAGTTCGGCCACGGCGAGAATGTCTCCGCTGCCGGTGATGAGGTGGGCGATCGGACCGATCACGACGCCGGCGGCCAGGTAGCCGAGCACCGTGCTCAGCCCGAGCTTGCGGAAGACCGGGGCCGCGACGATGGCGCCGCCCAGCAACAGCAGCGTTTCGGCGAAAAGCGCCTCGGCTCCGGTCGACAATCTGTGGCTCTCCTGCGTTTGTGATCGTCTAAGGCCGGTGAATCACCGGGCGACCCTTGATGCCTTTCGTAATGCACAATAAATGGAGCGGGAATGAAAGGCCAAATCATGTCCAGCCAGATCGATTCCGCCAGCCTCCTCTCCCGTGCCGAGGAACTCGTCGCGCTTGCCCTGAAGGCCGGCGCCGAAAGTGCCGATGCCGTGGTCGTCCGTTCCCGCTCGACCTCGGTCAGCGTCCGCCTCGGCAAGGTCGAACAGACCGATGCCTCCGAAGGCGACGATTTTTCGCTGAGAGTGTTCATCGGCAGGAAGGTCGCCAGCGTCTCGGCCAATCCCGGCTTCGACCTGAAGGTGCTGGCCGAGCGCGCCGTCGCCATGGCCAGGGTTTCGCCGGAAGACCCCTATGCGGGCCTTGCCGACACGTCCGATCTCGCCCGCCAGGTGGTCGATCTCGACCTGTTCGACCCGACGGAGGTGTCGAGCGACATGCTGCGCGAGGCGGCCCTTGCGATGGAAGCATCGGCCCTTGGCGTCGACGGCGTCAGCAATTCGGCGGGTGCCGGTGCCTCCGCCGGCATGGGCGGCATGGTGCTTGTCACCTCGCACGGTTTTTCCGGCAGCTACATGGCCTCGCGCTTCAGCCGTTCGGTCGGCGTGATCGCCGGTGAGGGCACGCGCATGGAGCGTGACCACGATTTCGACAGCCGCCTGTATTTCGCCGAACTCGATACGCCCGAAGCCATCGGCCGCCGCGCCGGCGAGCGTGTCGTCAAGCGGATCAACCCGCGCCAGGTGCCGACGGGCAAGGACGTGACCGTCGTCTTCGATCCGCGAGTCGCGCGCGGCTTCGTCGGTCACATTGCCGGCGCCATCAATGGCGCCTCGGTTGCCCGCAAGACCTCCTTCCTGCGCGATCGCATGGGCGAGCAGGTGCTGAAGGCCGGACTGAACATCACCGACGATCCGCTCAAGGTTCGCGGCTCCGCATCGCGGCCGTTCGACGGCGAGGGCGTGCGCGGCGAGAAGCTGACGATGATCGAGGACGGCGTGCTGAAGCACTGGTTCCTTTCCTCGTCCGCAGCGCGCGAACTCGGCCTCCACACCAATGGCCGGGGCGCGCGCGGCGGCACCTCGGTTTCGCCCACCTCGACAAATCTTGCGCTCGAGCCGGGAACGATCTCGCCCGAGGACCTGATCCGCCAGATCGGCACCGGCTTCTACGTGACCGAACTGATCGGCCAGGGCGTCGACATGATCACCGGCGAATACAGCCGCGGCGCGACCGGCTTCTGGATCGAGAATGGCGAACGCACGTTTCCGGTGTCCGAGGTGACGATCGCTTCGAACCTCAAGGAGATGTTTATGCGTGTCACGCCGGCGAGCGACATCGACCGCAAGTTCGGCGTCGCCGCCCCGACGATCGCCATCGAGGGCATGACCCTTGCCGGTTGCTGACGGGCGGGCGAACCAGGCGGCGGGCCGAAAGAGGCGGACATGACGGGCAAGACGACCATCGACTGGCAGGCGGACATGACGCTGATCGCCACGGCCGCACGCGAGGCGGGTGCCGTGGCGCTCACCTATTTCGGCCAATCGCCGGAAGTCTGGTGGAAGAACGAGGGCCATTCGCCGGTCAGCGCCGCCGACTATGCGGCAAACCGCTGTCTTGAGGATCAGTTGCGCAAGGCCCGCCCGACCTATGGCTGGCTGTCGGAGGAGACCGACGACGATCCGGCCCGGCTCGACTGCGAGACGCTCTTCGTCGTCGATCCGATCGACGGCACGCGGGCCTTCATCAACGGCCGCAGGACCTGGTGCGTCAGCGTCGCGGTGGTGCATAAGGGTAGGCCGGTGGCCGGTGTTCTGGTCGCGCCCGCGCTGGACGAGGAATTTGCCGCCTGCGGCGATGGCCCGGCATTGAAGAACGGCCAGCCGATCGCCGTTGCCCCGCATCGGCCCGATGAGCGCCTGCGCGTCGCCACCCCGCAGGACATAGTCTCGGCCTTCGATGCCGTCATTCGCGGCCGCATCGAGCGGGTCGAGCATATCCCCTCGCTCGCCTATCGCCTCGCCATGGTCGCCGAGGGGCGCATCGACGCCACCCTGGTCAAGCGCAATTCCCATGACTGGGATCTCGCCGCCGCCGACCTCATCCTCGAGCGTGCCGGCGGAAGGCTTGTCGACCTCGCCGGCGAACCGCTGCGCTACAATCGGGCGGAGGTGAGCCATGGCGAGCTTTGCGCCGCCACCGACGCAGAATTGCCGGACCTGCTGAAACACCTGCTTCTCCTGCCGCGTGGTTGACCTTTTGCGCGAAATCGAGCAGAGGAAGGTGGGAGATAATCCGAATGGAAAGAAACCGAGAATGACGGAATCCAGCGATAAGAAGCAGCTTCTTCACCTCGTCTTCGGCGGCGAATTGTCGAGCCTGGAAGACGTCCAGTTCCGTGATCTGAACGAACTCGACATCGTCGGCATTTTCCCGGACTATGCAAGCGCGCTCGCGGCCTGGAAGGCCAAGGCGCAGCAGACGGTCGACAATGCCCATATGCGCTATTTCATCGTGCATATGCACCGCCTGCTGACCCCGGGCGGCAAGACCATCGAGAGCTGAAGACTTTTTTCGGCAACGGCCTGTGGACGAAGTCCCGCGCCGTTGCCGCCTGTCACTTTTAAAACGTAGTTTTGAAGCATCTGAGTATTGCGTAGCCACACCCCGGAAAGGGCGAAATGGCGTCCATGATGAACAGAAACGGTCCCGCACAATGGCGATGAGCGATGGTCTCGCATCGTTGATCATAGCCTCTTACGGCTGGGCAGGCATTGCCGCCTATCCGCTGACGGGGCCTTTGCTTGCCTTGCGCGCTGCCAAGGGCAAGGAGGATCGCGCCCGTCGCCTGGAACGCTACGGCTATCCGTCGATCGATCGGCCCGCCGGCCCGCTGGTCTGGATGCATGCGGCCAGCGTCGGCGAGACGCTCGCCATCGTCCCCTTGATGCGGGAACTGCGCCGGCGCGACATCAACGTATTGTTGACCACCGGCACCGTCACCTCCGCCGAGCTTGCCCGCTTCCGGCTCGACGGCGAGATCCTGCACCAATATGTGCCGCTCGACGTCAAGCCGGCGGTGCGTCGCTTCCTCGCCTATTGGCGGCCCGATGTGGCGATTTCGGTGGAGTCGGAAATCTGGCCGACCACGCTCATGGAACTGCACAAGCGTCATATCCCGCAGATCCTCGTCAACGCCCGCATCTCCGATCGGTCCTTCGATCGCTGGCGGCGCCATGCGTCGATCGCCGAGGCGCTGTTTTCCAAGCTGGCGCTGGTGATCGCCCAGTCGGATCTCGATGCCGAACGATTCCGCGACCTAGGCGCCTGGCCGGTCAATGTCTCCGGCAATATCAAGGTCGATGGCGACGCGCCGCCCTGCGACGAGGCGGTGCTCGAGCGTTACCGGCAGCAGATTGGCCCGCGCAAGACCTGGGCTGCGATCTCCACCTTCGACGGCGAGGAAAAGATCGGCTGCATGGTCCATCGTGCGCTGAAAGCCCATACCGGCCTCCTGTCGATTGTCGTGCCGCGCCATCCCGAACGGGCTGACGAGATCGAAGCGATGATGATCGAGAAGGGGCTGAAGGTCGCGCGTCGCACCCGCGACGACATGATCACCCCGGATATCGACGTGTTTCTCGGCGACACGATCGGCGAGATGGGCCTTTACCTCCGCCTGACCGAGATCGCTTTCGTCGGGCGCTCGCTGACCGGCGAGGGCGGGCAAAACCCGCTGGAGCCCGCCATGCTGGGTTGCGCCGTCCTGTCTGGACCCAAGGTCGGGAACTTCCGCGAGAGCTACCAGCGACTGGTGCGCAACGGCAGTGCGCGCATCGTCCGCGACGCCGAAATGCTGGCCAAGGCCGTGCACTTCCTGACCACCAATGATCTGGCGCGTCACAAGATGATCGATGCAGGCATGGAGAGCATCCAGGAGATGCGCGGTGCGCTGATGGCGACGGTCAAGGGCCTGGAACCCTACATCAATCCGCTGACCGTCCAGGCCCGGCTCGAGCCGCGCGCGGCCGGCCGCGCCTGATGGCGGCGGAGGACAAGCGCGACATGGCAGCGCCCACGACCATTGCCGGCATCCTGTTCGACAAGGACGGCACGCTTCTCGATTTCGACGCGAGCTGGGAGCCGGTCAATCGCAAGCTGGCCCAGATCGCCGCGGTCGGAGACGCCGAACTCGCCGACCGGCTTCTGGCCGCCTGCGGCATGGACCCGGTGTCCGGCCATCTCGTGCCCGACAGCCTGTTGGCGGCCGGCAACAGCCGCGAGATCGGCCAGGGTCTGATCGCCGCCGGTGCGCCCTTCGACCTGGACGCCCTCGTGCCGCTGATCGATGACCTTTTCGCCAGCGCCGCCGAACTTTCCGTTCCCGTAACCGAGCTCGAACCCCTGTTTGCCCGGCTGCGTGGGCGGGGCTTTAGGATCGGCATCGCCTCCAGCGACAATGAGCGATCGATCCGTGTCACCGTGCGGCGCTTCGGTATTGGTGACTATGTCGATTTCGTCGCCGGCTATGACAGCGGCCACGGCTCCAAGCCCGGCCCAGGCATGGTCCTGGGCTTCTGCGCCGAGACCGGGCTTGCGCCGCATCAGGTGGCGGTGGTCGGTGACAACAATCACGACCTGCACATGGGCCGCAATGCCGGGGTTGGCCTGAAAGTCGCGGTGCTTTCCGGCACCGGCTCGCGCCAGTCGCTCGAAGAGGCGTGCGACATTCTTCTCAACGACATCACCGAGCTCGAGGCCGCCCTGGGTTGATCGGCCTGTCCCGGAATGGGACGCTCGACTTGACGAAGGCCATGCGGTCTGGCTCTGTTGCCACCGGCGCGAAGCCGCCGCGCAGAGCCCTGGGAACAAGGATAACGGTAAGACATGGTATCGGAAGCGCCGCCGTTCTGGTGGATGAAGCCCGACTGGCGTGCCTGGAGCCTGGCGCCGCTTTCCTTCCTTTACGGCCGGATCGCGGGCTATCGCATGGGCCGCAAGCGCCGCCATGCGCCGCCGGTCCCGGTGATCTGCGTCGGCAATTTCACCGTCGGTGGCGCGGGCAAGACCCCGACCGCCCTGACGATCGCCCGCGCCGCCAAGGCGAAAGGGCTGAAACCCGGCTTCCTCAGCCGCGGCTATAGCGGCTCGCTCGACGTCACCACCGTGGTCGATCCCGACCACCACCGCGCCGTCGATGTCGGAGACGAGCCGCTGCTGCTCGCCCGCGAGGCGCTGACCGTCATTTCAAGACGCCGTGTCGCTGGTGCCGAACGGCTGGTCAAGGAAGGCGTCGACCTGATCATCATGGACGACGGGTTCCAGAGTGCCCGGCTCACAGTCGATTTCGCCCTCGTGGTGATCGACACCGGTCGTGGCATCGGTAACGGCCATATCGTGCCCGGCGGTCCCGTGCGTGCTCCGATCGCCGTGCAGATGCGGCATCTCGATGCCATTCTCAAGGTCGGCGACGGCAATGCCGCCGACAGGCTTGTGCGCCAGGCGGCAAGGGCGGGCAAGCAGGTGATGGTGGCCAAGCTTCGGCCGCGGGGCGATGCGGGGCTTGCCGGCCGCCGCGTGCTCGCCTTTGCCGGCATTGCCGATCCGGGGAAATTCTATCGCACACTGGAATCGATCGGTGCGGAGGTGGTGGAGACGCGCGGCTTTCCCGATCATCATCATCTGAGCGACGACGAGATCGACGACCTGATCGCCCATGCCGAGACTAAAGGCCTCGTGCTGGCCACCACGGCCAAGGACGTGATGCGCCTCGCCGGTGGCCATGGTCGCTCGGAGGAATTGCGGCGGCGGTTAAGCGTCGTCGACGTCGACATGGCCTTCGACGATCCGCAGGCGCCGGGCTCCATCATCGACCGCGCCGTCGAGGCCTGCCGGACCCGGCGGCTGAAGACGTCGGCGCGCTGAGGGCGATGTGCCCGATCAGCGCTTCTGGTTGGGAAGGGCGCCGGCCCGCTTTTCGGCTTCGAGCGAGGCCGTGGCGTCGACATAAGGTTCCTGCCGCGCGACGCTCCAGTATTTCAGCTCGTCGATCATGATCGGCTGGCCGGTGATCGCGCAGGTGACGTAGGAGCCCGGCGACAGGATCTGGAAGTCCGCGTCGAGGTAGCGGATCTTGGCTTCCCGGCTTCCGCCTTCGAAACGGTTCATCTGGCGAGGTCTCCTGCGTGTAGTAAAACTGCCATAGCGCGCCATCGTCGCGATTTCCAGCCTTTTCAGCTTCGCCCGAACAGCCGCTCGATGTCGGAGAGCTTCAGTTCGACATAGGTCGGCCGGCCGTGATTGCACTGGCCGGAACCCGGTGTCTCCTCCATCTGCCGCAAAAGCGCGTTCATCTCCTCGACCCGCAATTGCCGCCCGGAGCGCACCGATCCATGGCAGGCCATGGTCGCCGCGACATGCTCCAGCTTGGCGGAAAGCCCGAGCGCCGTGTCCCATTCGGCAATCTCGTCGGCCAGTTCGCGCACCAGTCCCGGCACGTCCATCTCGCCCAGCATGGCCGGCGTCTCGCGCACCGCGATCGCGCCGGGGCCGAACCGCTCGATGGCGAGCCCCAGTTGTTCGAGCGATGCCGCATGCACCATCAGGCGGTCGCAATCCTCTTCCGGCAAGTCGACGATTTCCGGGATCAGCAAGCCCTGCGACGGCAGCCGTCGGCCGGAAAGCGCCTTGCGCATCTGCTCGAACACCAGCCGCTCATGGGCGGCGTGCTGGTCGACGATGACGAGCCCGTCCCTGGTCTGCGAGACGATGTAGTTGGCATGGACCTGGGCGCGGGCGGCCCCGAGCGGATAGGCGACCGGTTCCGCCGACGCCCCCGGTGCCCCCGGCGATTGCCCCCCGCCGGGACCTTCGCTGCGGGCCGCAGGCATCGCCGTTTCGCCGAAGGATCCCTGCGCCGCCTCGCCGAATCCCGGTCGATAGTCGGTATTGCCCGTCTCCGGTGAATGGGGCGCAGTGAAGGGCCGGTAGGGCGACGACTGGAAACTCCAATTGCCGCCGGATGTCGCGGCAGCCGTCGGGCGGAAACCGGGCCTGAAGGCGCGCAGCATTCCCTCCGCCCCGGTGGTCGAAGCGCGGTCCCCTTCGCGCTTGAGCGCCTCGCGGATGGCGCCGACAATCAGGCCGCGCACCAGGCCCGGATCGCGGAACCGCACATCCGATTTCGCCGGATGCACATTGACGTCGACCAGCGCCGGATCGAGCGTCAGCGACAGTACCGCGACCGGATAGCGCCCCTGCGGCATGGTCTCGGCATAGGCGCCACGGATCGCCGAGAGGATCTGCTTGTCCTGGACCGGCCGGCCGTTGACGAAGGCGTATTGATGGGCGGAATTGCCGCGATGGAAGGTCGGCAGGCCGGCAAAGCCGCCAAGGTGCACGTCCTCGCGTTCCGCATCGAGCGCGATGGCATTGTCGCGGAACTCGGAGCCCAGCACCTGGGCGATGCGGGCCAGATGATCGTCGCCGGTCGCCGGCAGTTCCAGCGTCGAGCGGTCAGCGCCCGACAGCACGAAGCGGATCGCCGGAAAGGCGATCGCCATGCGCTTCACCACTTCGGTGATCGCGGCCGCCTCGGCCTTTTCGGTCTTGAGGAATTTCAGCCGGGCAGGCGTGGCGAAGAACAGGTCGCGCACCTCGACCGTCGTGCCCGGATTGGCGGCGGCTGGCCGGACGGGGGAGACCTTGCCGCCGGCGACCACAATCTCGGCTCCTTCCGCACTGCCGGCCTTGCGGCTGGCGATGCTGAGCCTGGAGACCGAGCCGATCGACGGCAGGGCCTCGCCGCGAAAGCCGAGCGAGCGAATGTCGAACAGCGTGTCACTGATCTTCGAGGTGCAGTGGCGGCGGATGGCGAGTTCGAGATCCGCCGCCTCCATGCCGCAACCGTTGTCGGCGACCCGAAGCAGGCTCTTGCCGCCGCCGGCCGTGGCAATCTCGATGCGTGTCGCGCCCGCGTCGATGGCGTTCTCGATCAGTTCCTTCGCCGCGCTCGCGGGTCGTTCGATGACCTCGCCGGCGGCGATCTGGTTGATGAGGGTCTCGGAGAGCTGCTTGATATCCATCCATCTATTTTCGAGGATTCGGCGCTGCGAGGAAAGCGGTAACTGCGCCGGTTGCGCGAAAGCGGCACAACTCGCTTTGGCCATTAAGATCGCCTTAAGCTTGAGCCGATAGTTTCAACGCAGACTTGAAATGTTCTCCGGCAATGCTGCTTGGCCAGCAAGGGGAAGGACGGCGCCGAAACGTCCTTCATTCGCCCCTCGCCAATTCAAGGCTTCCTTCGGCATGTCGGTTGCGTTGCGTAAGACTTAGAGACTTTGTCCGGGTTGCCCTGCACCCCGGCATTTCGAAGCGACATCGTCGATGCGTAGCGCAAGTAATGGTGACGACAGGCCAAAGGGGAATGATGGATGGTCAGCGGGGTATCGGATGCATCGTTGCAGACGACCATGCTCGACGCCGTCTCGGAAGCCCTGGCCGTGGCTTTCATCGTTTACGATCGCAACGATGAGTTGATTTACGCAAGCCGCCTGATCCGCAGCTATTTCCCTGTTCCCCCCCAGTATCTGACGCCCGGCACGCGGTTGCGCGACCATCTTGGCGCGCTCTATGACGCCGGTTGGCGGGGTGCGGCGACGGCCGGGCGCGACGACGCGGCGCAGAGCCGGGACGAATGGATCGCCGAGCATATTTCCGCCCATTGGCGGGAGCGCTCCGAAATCCAGCAATGCGACGGCCAGAGCCGCTGGACCCGGCTCACCAAGCGCCGGCTCGCCTCCGGTCATGGCATCTGCGTCATTACCGATATCACCGAGCAGAAGAAGCGCGAGGAGCAATGGCGCGCCGACATCGAGCGCGTGCAGTTGACCGAGGAGATCCTCGACAACCTGGCGCAGCCGGTCTTCGTCCAGGATCGCAATCTCGGCATGGTTGCGGTCAACAAGGCCTTTTGCCGGTTCATGGATATATCCGCCGAAGGCGTGCTGGGGGGGACACTGGCAGCCGCCTTTGCCGACGCCACCGCCGAGCGGTTGACAAGCGTTTCCCGGCACGTGCTGGAGACCGGAACGCCTTCGGCCACGGCGATCGAGCTTCAGGACGGCGCGGGCGCGGTCCGGCGGGTCGTGCTGCGCAGCCTGCGCGTCGGCAAGCCCGGCCGCTATTTCGTCGTCACCAGCTTCGACGACATGGCCCTGGCGGTATCCGATGACGGGACCCATGCTCCGGTCGCGTCTGCGCTGGGCAAGACCTACCTTCCGGAAGACACCTGTGCGCGGGCCGAGCGCCATGCCGTCCCCAAGGGTCGCAAGGCCCTGCTCGTCACCGGCGACACCGAATTCGAGACAAAGAGCCTCAAGACGCTGCAGCGCCTCGGGCTCGACGCCTGCTGCGTGCGCGATGCCACCGAGCAGGAAGCCTTTCTGAGCGTCGCCCGCTCGGTCGGCGTTGTGATCGACCTGATCCTGGTCGACACGCAGATGGACGTCAAATGCCTGGAAGTGGCCGAGACCTACGGCATCGGCACGATCACGCTGGATGGTTTCCAGCTGGATACCGAACTTGCCTTTCATGTCATGGACAAGCTGATCGGGCTGGATCCCGATCAGGGCTCCGACGACTGGCAGATCAGCAGTGGCGAAGCCGAACGCCACGCTCCCGTCGAGCATGCAGCGGCGCCCTTCGTCCTCGTCGCAGAGGACAACGACATCAACCAGATCGTCTTCGCGCAGATCCTCGAGGGGCTGGGCTATGCCTATCGGATCGCCGCCGATGGCGAGGAGGTCGTGCGGCTTTGCGATGAACTCAGGCCCGACATCGTGTTGATGGACGTCACCCTGCCGGTGGCCAACGGCTTCGAAGCCTGCCGCCGCATCCGCGAGGCGGAACGCGGCACCGGCCGCACCACGCCGGTGATCGGCGTCCTGGTGCAGGCCTTCGAGCGGGATCGCGACGAGTGTTTCGCCGCGGGAATGAACGACGTTATCCTGAAACCGCTGAGCCCGGACGCCATCGAGGCGGTGCTGGCGCGCGTCATTCCGGCGAAAAAAGGCGCGTCTGCCCTTTGAACGGCCTGTCAACCCCCCAAATAATGGGTCGGGGCGATGGCGCAACTCTGCGGAAACTCTATCATTTTTTAATGTTTGGCTCTCATCCTCACGAAGTAGTGAAGAGGATTCTTTCCAGGATGTGCCGATGGGCCCTGCCGGACCAACATTGCCTCAGGTGAGCCAGAACGAGCTTCAGGCGATGGCCTATACCGATCAGCTGACCGGCCTCGGCAACCGGTACCGGCTGCGCGACAAGGTCCGACTGCTGGCTGGCGAGCGCGCCGCCGACCCGGCGCCCTTCACGGTTGCCATCGTTAATCTCGACGGCTTCAAGCCGATCAACGATCTGTTCGGCTCGGTCGCCGGTGACGAGATTCTCTGCCAGGTCGCGCACCGGCTGAAGGCCTGCGTACCCGACGGTTCCACCGTCACCCGCCACGACGGCGACGAATTCGCCATCATCCTGCCGCTGGTGTTCGAGCGGCTCGGTGCCGAGCGCACCGGCCAGATGATCAAGGATGTGCTTTCGGCACCCTACGATCTCGGCGACCGCAATGTCCGTCTCTCCGCATCGCTCGGTTTCGCCGTCTATCCCTTTGCCGGGGCCGATTTCGAGGAACTGATGAAGAGCGCCGAAACCGCGCTCTACCGATCCAAGCGCCGCGGCCGCGGCCAGATCACCGTCTACTCGCGCGAGATCGCGCAGGAGATGAAGCGCGCCACGCAGCTCGAGCAGGCGCTGCGCAATGCCATCATCACCGACAATGTCGACGTTCATTTCCAGCCGATCGTCTCGCTGGCCGACAACCGCGTCCTCGGCTTCGAGGCGCTGGCCCGATGGAACGATCCGGACCTCGGCTTCGTCTCGCCGGCCATTTTCGTACCCCTCGCGGAAGAGCGCGGCTTCATCGACATGCTGTCGGAAACCCTGCTGCGCAAGGCGGCGGAGGCGACGCTCGCCTGGCCGCGCGAACTTTTCCTGTCGTTCAACCTGTCCTCCGCCCAACTGATGGACCCGCGCACGGCCTCCAACACGCTGTCGATCCTGTCGGCGGTCGGCTTCGATCCGCGCCGCCTCGAACTGGAGATCACCGAAACCGCGGTGATGACCTCGGCCGACACGGCACGCCGCATCATCGGCGATCTGCGCGCGGCCGGCATCCGCATCTCGCTCGACGACTTCGGCACCGGCCAGTCCAGCCTGGGTCGCCTGCGCGACTTCACCTTCGACAAGGTCAAGATCGACCGCGCCTTCGTCTCGGCGATTACCACCGACCGCACGTCGGAACACATCATCAAGGCGATCGTCACCATGTGCGAGGGGCTCGATCTCGAAGTGGTGGCTGAGGGAATCGAAACGGCGTCGGAGGCCGAAAAACTTCGTCGTCTCGGCTGCGGCATGGGACAGGGCTACTATTTCGGCAAGCCCGCGGATGCCGCGGCTACGCTGCGCTATCTCGACACGCACCATCATGAGTTCGCCCTCGTCGAGCGAGCCAGCGCCTGAAACGATACAGGCACCTCGGGCGACGTTTCAGACAAACAAACCAGACAAGCAAAAAGGGCGATGCCGAAGCATCGCCCTCAATGGGGTCAACACGTCCCTCGTTCCAGGTTACTTGGTAACCGTCGACGAGGTGGTGGTGTTGTCGGTCGGGGTCATGGTCGAGCCGGCGTCAGCCTGGGCGTCGAGCTTCTTGAACTCCGGAGCGCCCTTGAGCGTTTCGGCGGTTTCCATCGTCGTCAGACGAAGCTCGTCCACATCGTCGGCATCACGGGTGACCGTGATCTTGCTCATCGGAACCGCGACATCCTTTTCACCGATGCCGAGGAAGCCGCCCACACCGATCACCGCAGCGACGATGCCGCCCTTTTCCTCGATGATCAGGTCGTTGATCTCGCCGATGGTTTCATCGCCCGAAGTGTAGACCGACTGGCCGATGAAGTTGTTGGCGCTGAGCTGGCTTTCGCTCTGCTCGGTCAGATAGGTGTCGGTCGTGGCAGCCATGTTGGTATTGGCGGCAGCCGGATCAGCCGGCGTCGTTGCCGCAGCGTTCGGAGCGGCGTCTGTCATCGGAGCGACTGCCGGAGCTTCGGTGCCGGTCGCGGCCGGAGCCTCGGTACCTGCGGCCGGGGCGGTCGCGTCCTGGGCATAGGCGAACGGAGCGATTGCGGTCGAGCCGAGCAGAACTGCGGCGGCGAAAGCGTTGAGGGTCTTTTTCATGGTGGACCTACCTTTCCTCTGAGATGGTCTTGCGAAAGACGCGATCCGCTTGGCCCGTCTTGGCGGGGCGGAGCCGATCACGTCGGTTCGAGAGGAAAATGCGTGTCGCCACTATTCGTTCCCGCAATTTTTTCGGGTATATTTTTCTCCTCGCATGGAACAATTTTGCGCGTCATTGACACATGATGGCGATGGGCCGGCTGTTCGCCGACCCGAAACCGTCACGGCTTGAAGGCGGGCTCGATGCGGCCTTCGACGGGGACGCCCAGTTCGAACGTGGCACCCGCCAGCGGATATTCGGCGCGCCCGGCGGCGTCGAGGCCTTCAAAGCAGGACGTGACGATCAGCCGATCGGCATTGGGTCCGATGAAGGCCGGGCAGGTCACGCGATTTGCCGGCATGTCGTAGCGGGCAAGGTGGCGGCCCTGCGGATCATATTGATCCACCCCGCCGCCGCCCCAGCGCGCATTCCAGATATCGCCCCTGGCATCGCACACCGAGCCGTCGAACACCCCTGGCCGGCCACGTCCGTCGATCAATACGCTGGCATCGCCGGCGGGAAGGCCGGTCGCCGCGTCCAGTGGCACCCGCATCAGCGTGTTGACCCTGGAATCGACGAAATAGCCGGTGGCACCGTCGGGCGAGAAGCAGATCGAATTGGGAATGCTCACCTTGTCGAACAACCGGGTCACGGCCTGGCCGGCGACGTGGTAGATCGCGCCGGCGCCGGTTGCGGCATCCTTGCCCATCGTGCCGATCCACAGCGCGCCGCAAGGATGCACGCGGCCGTCATTGGAGCGATTGCCACGGCTGGACGGTTCCAGTTCGCAGTAAGGGGTGAATGCGCCGGAGCCCAGATCGCGCAGGAACAGACCCTGGTCGGACGCGACGAGGTGGCTGCGTCCGTCGATGCGGGCGATCACGCTGCCCAAGAAGGGCAGGGTCTGCGTGGTGACGGATCCGCTGGCGAGGTCGAGGCGTCGCAGGCTCTGCCCGAGAATGTCGAACCACCAGAGGCAGTCGAGTTCGGGATCGTAAAGGGGGCCTTCTCCAAGCTCCAGTCTCGTCTCGTCGAGAACCTTTCCCGCAAACGGATGGTGTGAGGTCACTTGTCTTCTCCCATGGAGGTGTCGTGGCAAACGGTTGTCGACCCCGTATTGGCAGGGGTTTACCGTAAAATAAAGTTAGTTGCTGGACTGCGGTCCATTTCTGCGGCTATTGTCCACCGCGTCGGCCGGCTGGATTCGTAGGCAATCCGGTAGGCTGGTCTGACGCAGTCGATACAAATCTTCCATCCCTGTCAAAAAATGACTGGTCGCATCAATCATAAGCGGTGTGTGGAGGGAGATAATTGACGATTGTCATGCGTGGTCGGGTGCGTTCTAGGGGGGCGGACACACTGCGCAACATCCGCCTTCGGTCCGCCGGAGGCCGGGCTCTTGTGCAGACTGAGATTGTCGCCTGTTGATTCTGGGGCCTTGCGAAGAAACTGTACAATGACTGTGATGCAAACTGACGGCGCCGACCGGATTGCGGACTACGTCGCCGAGATCGCCGGATTCAAAACCCAGTTCGACGTCTTCCGTTTCATGAAGCGGTTGACGGAGAACTATGGCGCGCGCGCGTTCATGGTGCTGAACCTGCCGGCGGCGACATCGCTCGATCTGTCGAGCAATTCGATCATCACCAATTGGCCGGCGGATCTGATCTCCGAATACGACCAGACGGCGCTCCTGTCTTCGAGCCCGATCCTGACCCGCCTGCGGCTTGCCACCGCGCCGTTCACCTTCAATATCGACCATGTCGTCAAGCAGCGCGATGCGCGCACGATGGATCTGTCGAAGTCGATGTTCGAGCGCTACCGCATGCCGCGCGGCGCCTATTTTCCCGTGCATGACGCTTCCGGCATGCGCGGCGCGGTGTCCTTCGCCGGGGACAGGCCGGACTTCACCGCCGCCGAGATGATGGAACTGATGTATCTCTCGGTTCATGTCTACAATCGACTGGCCGAAATCCGCGAACTGGACAATCGGGCGACGGACATGTTGACCGAGCGGGAGATCGACTGCCTGAACTGGACGGCCGCCGGCAAGACCAGCGTCGAGATCGCCGAAATCCTCGGCCTGTCCGAGCATACCATCAATCATTATCTCAACCGTGCCACCAAGAAGCTCGACACTGTCAACCGCACGCAGGCGGTCGCCAAGGCGCTGAGGCTCGGACTGATCAAGTAGGGCCGCTTGCGCCGGTTTCCTCCCTCGCCCAGATCTTCGCCCACCTTGTCCGCTGGCCGGCATGGTCTGCCTCAAATTTGTTCTTGCCGCGATAGGCGCGCACAAAACACGGGCAGGCCAGGCCCCGTCTTACAGGGCGGTTGATCCACCCGGCCCCCCATCTCACTGAAATCCTTCATGAACAGCGAAGCACACCAGACTGGCACGGTTTCTGCATTGATAGAAACAAGTCCAGAGGGGACGCTGCAAGTCACCTGAAAAAGGTGCGGCAAGGGAAGCCGTCGTCAAGAATGTCCGCCAGTCCGGGCATGATTTGGCGGCGGTTTTCTTTTTCGCCCCATCGTCGACTGCGTGGCCGTCAGGCCTCTTCGTCGCTGCCTGGATCTCGCCCACGCGCGCTTTTCCGGTTGGCGAACCGGCCCCCGTCCACTATCTAGGGCACAACCGGCTCCCCGGCGGAGCGGAATGCTGAGAGGGTGGAATGAGCGCAGTCACGAGAGATGAGGTTCTGGAGACGCTGAAGACCGTTCGCGGTCCGGGTTTCGAACGCGATGTGGTCAGCCTCGGCATGGTCTCCGACGTCTTCATCTCGGACGCCAAGGTCTATTTCTCCATCACCGTCCCCGCCGAACGCGCCGACGAACTGGAACCGTTGCGCCAAGCCGCCGAACGCGCTGTCAAGGCAATGCCCGGCGTCAAGGGCGCGCTGGTCAGCTTGACGGCCGAGCGCAAGGCGGGTGCTGCACCCGCGGCAAGGCCGCAACCGGCAGCCCACGGCCATGCCCATTCACATGCCCCGGGCCAGGCGCCTACCCAGGCGCCGTCCGGCCAGCGTCCGGCCAGGCAGACCATTCCCGGCATCGGCGCGATCATCGCGGTCGCCTCCGGCAAGGGCGGCGTCGGCAAGTCGACGACGGCGGTGAACCTCGCTCTGGCGATGAAGGCCAACGGCCTCAAGGTCGGCATTCTCGACGCCGATGTCTACGGTCCCTCCCTGCCGCGGCTGATGGGGATTACCGGCCGTCCGCAGCAGATCGAGAACCGCATCATCGTGCCGATGGAGAATTACGGCATCAAGGTCATGTCCATGGGCTTTCTGGTCGATGAGGGCACGGCGATGATCTGGCGCGGACCGATGGTCCAGTCGGCGCTGATGCAGATGCTGCGCGAAGTCGCCTGGGGCGATCTCGACGTGCTGGTGGTCGACATGCCGCCGGGCACCGGCGACGCGCAATTGACCATGGCCCAGCAGGTGCCGCTGTCGGGGGCCGTGATCGTCTCGACCCCGCAGGATTTGGCCCTGATCGACGCCCGCAAGGGCCTCAACATGTTCAACAAGGTCGAGGTTCCGGTTCTCGGCATTGTCGAGAACATGAGCTATTTCATCGCCCCCGATACCGGAAACCGCTATGACATCTTCGGTCATGGCGGGGCGCGGGCCGAGGCCGACAAGATCGGCGTGCCCTTCCTCGGCGAGGTGCCGCTGACCATCGCCATTCGCGAGACCTCGGATGCCGGAACGCCGGTCGTCGTCTCCGATCCGCAGGGGCCTCAGGCCAAGGTCTATCGCGAGATTGCCGTGAAGGTGTGGAGTGAGGTTCAGGCCCGCTCCGGACGTGCCGCCCCTTCGATCGTCTTCGAGTAGGCCGAGACGGCCCGAGATATTCGACAGCCGCCCCCGGCGGAGAGGGCGGCTGGATGACGCGATCTATTATTGTTTTTCGATCGCGATCTTGCGTTCGACCGGGGCGGTGCCCGGCTTCTTGGGCATGGTGACGGTCAGCACGCCCTTGTCGAACTTGGCGGTGACTGCCGCTTCGTCGACGCTGGACGGTAACGTCATCGAGCGCTGGAAGCTGCCATAGCGCCGCTCGACGACATGGTAATTGTCCTTGTCGTCCTTCGTTTCCATCTTCTTCTCGCCCTTGAGGCTCAGCACGCCTTTCTGGATCGAGATATCGATGTCGTTTTCGGCGATACCGGGAAGCTCGGCGGTCAGCACGATCTGGTCGTCCTTCTCGACGACGTCAATCGACGGAGCGAGAAAGCTTTCGCCTTCGGATACGGAGAGCATCTTGTTCTTGCCAAAGAAGTTTTCGACGACCTGATCCATTTCCTTGCGGAGATCGGCGAAGGGATTGTCGGACCAGAGGCTTGGAAGGATATTGGGTGACTTGTCTGCCATGTATTCCTCCAGAATGTTGCTATTCCGATGGCCGGAACGTACCGAATGTTAACGTCACGGGTCGGCCGTGCCTTGATACAAGTCAATCTTGGCGTTTCCTCATGATGATTTACGCCAATGCGCGGATCGCGAGCGAAAAGCATGCTCTGTGCGCACCGCCGGTCGCCGCAACACGGCGCTTGCATTTTTTCGCGGCGAGGTGTTTGGTCGCCCGCTGTGACCAGCAGCGGCCGGGAAACAGGGTGTCATGAGAGTGTTTAGAACTTGATCAGGGCGTATCGACCCGACGGCACGGCGGAGATCATCTCCGCAAGCGATCCGCGAACCAGTCTCGACCCCGCCATCCTGTGGCTCGACCTCGTCAATCCGGACCGGGCCGAGGAGGCGCTGGCCGAGCGACTGCTCGGCGTGCCCTTGCCGACGCGCGAGGATCTCAAGGACATCGAACCGTCAAGTCGGCTTTATGTCGAAGACAGCGTCGTCTTCATGACCAGTTCCCTGGTCTATCACGTGGAGACCGATCTGCCGGAACTCACCGACGTTGCCTTCATCCTTAGCGGTAACCGTCTCATCACCATCCGATACGCCGAACCGCGTGCCTTCGCCCTGTTCAGCGCGGCGCTTTTGCGGGTTCCCGGCTGCTACCGGACCGGTGCGGAAATGTTGGGACGCCTGCTCGAGACCGTCGTCGATCGAACGGCGGAAGTGCTCGAGATCGGCTTGGCGCGCCTCGACGCCCTGTCGACCGAGGTCTTCGTTGACAGGAAGGCCGCGAAGCGCCGACCGCCGCGCTTCCTTGAGGACAAGCTGATCGACATTGCCAGCCATCACCGCCTGGTGAGCAAGACGCGCGACAGCCTGATGTCACTGTCGCGCCTGGTCACCTTCCTGCGCTCGCAGCCGTTGGTCCGAAAGGACCGGGAGGCGGATGAACTGTGCCGCATCGTCGCCCATGACATCCAGTCGCTGTCCGAGCATGCCGGATTCGTGTCGAACAACATCACCTTCCTGCTCGACGCCTCGCTCGGCCTGATCAGCGTCGAGCAGAACGCCATTATCAAGATCTTCTCGATCGCCTCGGTGGTCTTCCTGCCGCCGACCCTGGTCGCCTCGATCTACGGGATGAACTTCCAATTCATGCCGGAGCTCCACTGGCAGTTCGGTTACGCCCTTGCCATCGGCGCAATGCTGCTGTCGGCGATCATTCCATTCCTCTTCTTCCGCTGGAAAGGCTGGCTCTGATAAGCCAGGTGCCCCATGACCCAAGAAATCAGCGAAGTACCGGCAGCGCCCAAGGACTTCCGCACTCTGTTCTGGCTCGGCCTCGGCTCCGTCGGCGTCGTCTATGGCGACATCGGCACCAGCCCGCTCTACGCCTTTCGCGAGGCGTTGAAGCCGATTGCCGACGGCGGCATCGAACGTGAGGAGATCATCGGCCTGATCTCGCTCATCATCTGGACGCTGACCATCATCGTGACGCTCAAATACGTGCTCTTCCTTCTGCGGGCTGACAATGACGGCGAGGGTGGCACACTGTCGTTGCTCGCGCTTCTGTCGAAGAAGGCCGGAGGTCATGGCTCGGTGTTGATGATCCTCGGGCTGATCGGTGCCGCGCTGTTCCTCGGGGATTCGATGATCACCCCCGCACTCTCCGTTCTCTCGGCCGTCGAGGGCCTGAAACTCGTGACGCCGGACTTGGAGAGCTTCATCGTGCCGATTTCGGTCGGCATCCTGATCGGCATTTTCGCCGTGCAGTCGCACGGCACGGGTGCCGTGGCCAAGTTCTTCGGGCCGATCACCGCCGTGTGGTTCATCGTCATGGCCCTTGGCGGCGTCTTCCATATCGCCGATGACTTCGGCATCCTTGCCGCTTTCAATCCGTGGCATGCGGTGAACTTCCTGCTGCACGAGGGCTTCCTCGGCATCATCGTGCTCGGCGCGGTCTTCCTGACGGTTACCGGAGCCGAGGCGCTCTATGCCGACCTTGGCCATTTCGGTCGCCGGCCTATTCAGTGGGCGTGGTTCGTGCTCGTCTTTCCGGCCCTGGTGCTCAACTATCTCGGCCAGGGCGCTCTGGTGATGAAGCACCCGGAAGCGGCCTCGGATCCGTTCTTTCTTATGTTTCCGGAATGGGCCCTGTTGCCGGTCGTCGTTCTGGCGACGGCCGCCACCATCATCGCCAGCCAGGCGGTGATCACCGGCGCCTTCTCGCTGGTGCGCCAGGCGATCCATCTCGGTTTCCTGCCGCGCATGCAGATCCTCTTCACCTCGGAGACCCACACCGGGCAGATCTACCTGCCGACGGTGAATGCGCTACTGCTTCTGGGCGTCCTTGCGCTCGTCCTTCTGTTCCAGAGTTCCGAGGCGCTGGCGACCGCCTATGGCATCTCGGTGACGGGGGCGATGGTGGTGACCACCATTATGGCCTTCAGCTTCGTTCGCACCCGGTGGAACTGGAGCGCCACCACGTCGATCGTCCTGCTGCTGCCGCTCTTCGTCCTCGAACTCGTCTTCCTTGGCGCGAACATGCTGAAGGTGCATGACGGCGGTTATGTGCCGGTCCTGTTCGCCGCAGGCTTCACGGTCGTGATGTGGACCTGGCGGCGTGGCACGGCGATCCTGTTTACCAAGACCCGCCATGCCGACGTGCCGCTTCCCTCCTTCATCGCCTCCATCGAGAAGAAGAGCGAGCATGCGCCCGTCAGCGTGGCCGGAACGGCGATCTTCCTGACCAGCGATCCGGAGACCGCGCCGGCAGCCCTGCTGCACAATCTCAAGCACAACCATGTGATCCACGAGCGCAACATCATCCTCACCATCAAGACCGTGAACCGCCCGAGGGCGACCGAGGAGGAGCGTTTCTTCGTGCAGCAACTCTCGGAACGCTTCTCGCGCGTCGAAATCCGCTTCGGCTTCATGGAGAACCAGAACGTCTCGAAGGCACTGGCCAATCTGCGGCGCAGCGGGCTGAAGTTCGACATCATGTCGACCTCCTTCTATCTCGGCCGGCGCAAACTGGTTCCGGATGCGAAATCCGGCATGCCCTATTGGCAGGATCGCCTCTACATCACGCTTGCCAACACGGCGACCGACCCATCGGACTATTTCCGCCTGCCGGCCAATCGCGTCGTCGAACTGGGCTCCCACGTCATTATCTGATGGGACAATCCCGGATGCCTTCAAAGCCGCCGCGTCCCGGCGGCTTTTTTGTGCTCTGCCGCGCCACGGAACGCATGCGCATTAACCTCTCATCAAGGTTAATGCCGGATATTTCTCTAATATAGCCGTGGTAACGTATGGAGTACCGGTTTGCGTTCGAGAAGCCGTTTGCTGAAGCTGTCCGCCGCTCGTGTGGAGAAGTGGACTTCGCCCGTGGTCTTTGGCCTCGTATCCTGGCTTGCCTTTCCGTCGATCGCGGCCCAGGCCGACCTCGCGGGGCTGATTACCGGCACCGACCGGGGCAGCAGCAACTGGCGCATGGTGCTGACCACCTCGCCGGTAGGGTCCATCCATCAGGCGCAACTCGCCTTTGCCGACACCGAGGTCTCGACCGCGCTCGGCAAGGACAGCGGCATCCTGCTTCCCGACGGCCGCAAGATCGCCTTTGACGGCGGCAAGACCGAAACGGATCCGCTGCCGGACGAGGACCGCGTCACCCGCAGCCTGAAGAAGGGCAGGGTGATCGCCGTCGAGACGATGCAGCCGCCCAAGGCCTTTACCGCCGGCTCCGTCCTGAAGCGCACCTCCTCTCTCCTGGACCCGAAGAAGAAGGCTTCCGAACTGACGGCCTTCGTCCGCTCCAAGGCCAAGCCGGTGGAGCTTGCGGCATTCTATTTCAAGAAGCAGGAACCGGCGGCCGATATCGGCGTGCCGCCCATGCTCGCCTCGCTCGTTACCAACCGCCAGGCCGACGTGCTGGCCACCGCCTATGCGCCGGCCGAGCCGGATTTCGCCAGCGTCTCGCCGTTCGACGCGCTTTTGACCAAGAAGCCGGAGGCCGGCCGTTTCGTGCCGAAGATCGGGCCGCAAGACCACGCCTGGGCGGCCAGTGTCCTGCCGCCTTCGGTGTTTTCCGCCAACGAACAGCAGTGCCTCGCTTCCGGCATCTATTTCGAGGCGCGCGGCGAATCGGTCAAGGGCCAGGCGGCGGTCGCCCAGGTCATCCTCAACCGCGTCCGCAATCCGGCCTATCCCGCGACGATCTGCGGCGTCGTCTACCAGAACGAGGATTGGCGCAACCGCTGCCAGTTCTCCTTCGCCTGCGACAATATCAAGGACCGGGTGAATTCCCAGCATCACTGGAAGGTCGCCCGCGAAGTGGCGCTGGCCGTCACCGCCGGCAAGATCTGGCTGAAGGAAGTGGGCTCCTCCACCCATTATCATGCGATCTATGTTCGCCCAGGCTGGGCCCGCACCATGAAGAAGGTCGGCCGCATCGGCCTGCATGTCTTCTATCGCACTTATGGCGGCGGCTGGAGCTGATCACCGGCCAAAAGTCTCCACCGCCTGCGACCATTGGCGGGGTTTTGCCGCCATGAGCCCCCCAAGATTCGACAGTTTCGACTTAAGTCTATGATTTTCCCCGGTTAATTTGTGGTGAAACTTGCCCTTGGTATGCCTTGACTATAGGGGCTCTCAAAATTATGGTGCGCGCGACTTCAAGACGGGCTGGAAGGGTTCAAATCCTGCCGTATCTACATTGCTGTCGGGCCGGATCGGTCCGGAGAAACGCAGAACGGTTTGGGAGGCGATCATGACGGAGAACCGCAAAGAGGGTCTGGAAGAGCGTCGCAGGCGCCTGGCCGTCGAACTGGCGGTCAAGGGTGTCGAGACGAAGGGCGAGAAGGCCGCCGACGAGCGGGCCGAGCAAAACCGCAAGGGTTATGCACAGGCCATGAAGCTCTCGAGCGAATTCATCTCCGCAGTCGTCGTCGGTGCGATCCTGGGCTATCTTTTCGACCGTTTTGTCGGTACTGCGCCCTGGGGCATGATCGTGCTTCTCTTGCTGGGGTTCGGTGCCGGTGTTTTGAACGTGCTGAGGGCTGCGGGCAAAGTGGCATCGCCCCACCCGGCGGACCGCGGCACGGAAGCGGAGAATAAGCGCGACGCCGGCTGATCAGGCCGCGAAACGCGAAACAGGCAGAACGCCCCCATGGGCGGGCTAAAAGCGAAAGAGACCAGACGGTGGCAAACGATCCGACTCATCAGTTCCAGATCCAGAAGATTGTTCCGATCGAGATCGGCGGGATTGATTTTTCGTTCACCAACGCCTCGCTGTTCATGGTCGCGACGGTCGCCTGCGCGTCCGCCTTCCTCTATTTCTCGACCTCGAGCCGCGGTCTGATCCCGACCCGCGCCCAGTCGGTCGCCGAGATGTCCTATGAATTCATCGCCTCGATGCTGCGCGAAGGCGCCGGCAGCCACGGCATGAAGTTCTTCCCCATGGTCTTCTCGCTGTTCATGTTCGTGCTGACCGCCAACCTGCTCGGCATGGTGCCCTACTTCTTCACCATCACCAGCCAGATCATCGTCACCTTTGCGCTGGCGATCTTCGTCATCGGCACGGTGCTGGTCTACGGCTTCCTCAAGCACGGCTTCGGCTTCCTCAAGCTGTTCGTGCCCTCGGGCGTGCCGGCGGCGCTGCTCTTGCTCGTCGTGCCGATCGAAGTCATTTCTTTCCTGTCGCGCCCGATCTCGCTCTCCATTCGTCTGTTCGCCAACATGCTGGCCGGACACATCACGCTCAAGGTGTTCGCGGGCTTCGTCGCCTCGCTTGGAACCATGGGCGCACTGGGCATTGGCGGCGCCATTCTGCCCCTGATCATGACCGTCGCTCTGACGGGTCTCGAGTTCCTCGTCGCCTTCCTGCAGGCTTATGTCTTTGCGGTACTGACTTGCATGTACCTCAACGACGCCATACACCCGGGCGGGCACTAAGGATCACCGACATTGACGCCATTCGGTGTCAGTCATCTGCCGCAACAAACATCTCGAAGGAGTTCATTCATGGAAGCGGAAGCAGCAAAGTACATCGGCGCAGGTTTGGCTTGCTTTGGCATGGCCGGCACGGCTCTGGGCCTCGGTAACATCTTCGGCAACTACCTGTCCGGCGCACTGCGCAACCCGTCTGCCGCTGACAGCCAGTTCGGCCGTCTGGTATTCGGCTTCGCCGTTACGGAAGCTCTGGGCATCTTCTCGCTGCTCATCGCTCTCCTCCTCCTGTTCGCCGTCTGATATCGGCCAGGTTCTGGGTCACGGCACGCCTTGAGGCGGCCGTGATCCTTCGCATTTGAGACTACACCTGGAGGTGAGCATGTTCGTGACCCCCGCCTATGCGCAGGAAACCCCGGCGCCGGGCCAGACTCCCGCCGAAGCAGCCCCTGCACAGGGCCAGGTTCATACGGAAGAAGCACCCGCACAGGGCGAAGTTCATACCGAGACCGGCGTCGCCCACGATGACGGGCATGGCGGTGGCGTTTTTCCGCCGTTCGACCAGTCGACCTACGCATCCCAGCTGCTGTGGCTGGTGATCACGTTTGGTCTTTTCTACGTGCTCATGCAGAAGGTCATCGTGCCGCGCGTCGGTGGCATCCTGGAAAACCGGCACGACCGGATTGCCCAGGATCTCGACGAGGCCGCCCGCCTGAAGGGCGAAGCCGATACCGCGATTGAAACATACGAGCGCGAGCTTGCCGCTGCCAGGGCCAAGGCCGGGCAGATCGCCGCAACCGCGCGCGACAGCGCCAAGGCCAAGGCCGACGCCGAGCGGACCGCCATCGAGGCGGAACTTGCCGGCAAGGTCGCAGCCGCCGAGGCCCGCATCGCCGAGATCAAGGCGAAGGCCTTCGCCGAGGTCGATACCATCGCCGTCGATACGGTCGGCTCCATCGTCGAGCAGTTGATCGGCACCAAGGCGACAGCCGCCGACATCAAGGCCGCCGTCAGCGGCGCCGCCGCAAAGCAGGGGGCTTGAACATGCAGTTCGACGCAACATTCTTCGCCTTCGTCGGCCTTCTCCTGTTCCTGGCCCTGGTCGTCTATCTCAAGGTTCCGGGCATGATGGCGAAGTCGCTCGACGCCCGCGCCGACAAGATCCGTGACGAGCTGGCCGAAGCCAAGCGCCTGCGCGAGGAAGCCCAGCACGTTCTGGCCGAATATCAGCGCAAGCGTAAGGAAGCCGAGGCGGAAGCCGCCGGCATCGTTGCTGCCGCTGAACGCGAGGCGGCCATGCTGACGGCGGAAGCCAAGCAGAAGACGGAAGAGTTCGTGGCGCGCCGCAATGCGCTTTCCGAGCAGAAGATCAAGCAGGCCGAGACCGAAGCCGTCAACGCCGTGCGCTCGGCAGCCGTCGACCTGGCGATTGCCGCAGCCGAAGCGGTGCTGGCCAAGAAGACCGATGCCGCCGTGCAGGACAACCTGTTCAGGGGCGCCCTCGGCGAGGTCAAGGGACGGCTTAACTAAGCCTGCAGCAAATTGTAAGTTGGATCGAGCCGGGTGGAGACGCCCGGCTTTTTCTTTGCGGGCCCTGGGGCTGGCAAGGGTTTCGTGCGCGCGAAGGCCTTGTCTCCGGCTTGGTAACCCGCGGCAATGACCGACAGACCGTGGCGTCAGCCCGGTCGAATGAGTGGGTCGGCATCGAACGGATAAGGCCCTATTCTCCAACTTCCTCGCCATCGACGCGCAACGGCCTGAAACTCATCCGATGGAGCAGGCATGGCCCGTGGATGGCGATCGCGGTGCGGTGGCGCTCCGTACCGTAACCGGCATGGCTGTCGAAACCATAGGCGGGAAAGGATAGTCCGGCGCGCGCCATCATCCGGTCGCGGGTCACCTTGGCGATGATCGAGGCGGCGGCGATCGACAGCGACCGCGAATCGCCTTTGACCACCGCCTTGGCGGTGCAGATCAGCCCATCCGGCACGTCGCGCCCGTCGGCCAGTACATGCAGCGGCGGTCGCGCAAGTCCCGCGACGGCACGGCGCATCGCATCGAGGCTTGCCTTGCGGATGTCGCGTGCATCGATGTGGCGGGGCGATGACGAGGCGATCGAAACGGTGGCCACGGCAAGGATCTCGTCGAATAGGCGCTCCCGGTGGGCGGCGGTCAGCTTCTTCGAATCATTCAGCCCGGCCGGAATATTGCCCTCATCGAGAATGACCGCAGCCGCCACGACCGGGCCGGCGAGCGGCCCTCTGCCTGCCTCGTCCGTGCCGGCCACGGGAAACCAGCCGCGACGCGCCGCCAGTCTCTCGAACTCGAAATCGGGTCCGGTGGGAAGGTCGGCGAAAAAACTCGGAGAATCGGGTGGCGTGCGAGATTTCATGCGGCAGAAATCGCACGCGCACCCGATCTCCTGCAAGTCCCCGGCATCGACGGCGCGCAGGGAAGCGAACCGGCGAAGCGGCAGCCAGGGACTTTTCTTCCGGCACGAGGCGGCGGACCGCACCGGAAAAGGTAAGGGACGGCGAAGCGCCCAATAAGCTGCGGGCGAGACGCAAGGCCGCCCGCAAGATCACCGATCGGGAGGCGCGCGCGTCGGCGCTGCGTCCCGCCAGCGGTCAGAGCAGCGACAACTGCACGCCGCTGCCATCCGGCGGCACGAACAGGTCGTCGCGCAAGTGCATGCCGCGGCGAACCATGCCGAGGCGTTTGGTCGTCATCTCGAAACGGCGGCTGATCTGCCAGGCATAGGGACCGGCGCCCTTCATCCGCTTGCCGAACTCGGCGTCGTAATCCTTGCCGCCGCGCATCGAGCGCACCAGCGACATGACGTGGCGATAGCGGTCCGGATAATGCTGCAGCAGCCAATCGCGAAACAGCGGGCTGACCTCCAGCGGCAGACGCAGCAGGACATAGCCTGCCTCGTTGGCCCCGGCCGCCTTGGCCGAATCCAGGATACGCTCGATCTCATGGTCGTTGAGCGCCGGAATGACCGGCGCCACCAGCACGCCGGTCGGCACGCCGGCGCCCGAAAGCGCCCGGATCGCCTCCAGCCGCCGGGACGGCGTCGAGGCGCGCGGCTCCATGCTGCGGGCGAGCTTGCGGTCGAGCGTGGTGACGGAGATCGCCACCTTGGCCAGGCCGCGCGATGCCATGGAGGACAGGATGTCGAGGTCCCGCAGGATGAGTGCCGACTTGGTGACGATCGCCACCGGATGATTGGCCTTGTTGAGAACCTCGAGGATCTGCCGCATGATGCGCCATTCCCGCTCGATCGGCTGGTAGGGGTCGGTATTGGTGCCGATGGCGATGGTGCGCGGCTTGTAGCCGGGCTTGGCAAGCTCGCGTTCCAGCAATTTCGGCGCGTCCGGCTTGGCGAAAAGCTTGGCCTCGAAATCGAGCCCGGCGGACAGCCCCATATAACTGTGGGTCGGCCGCGCGAAGCAATAGATGCAGCCATGTTCGCAGCCGCGATAGGGGTTGATCGAGCGGTCGAACGGAATGTCGGGCGATTCGTTGCGGGTGATGACGGTGCGCGGCCGCTCGACCTGTACCTCGGTGCGGAACGGGGCCAGGTCCTCGAGGCTTTCCCACCCATCGTCGAAGGCAACGCGCTCATGCGGCTCGAAGCGGCCGGACGGGTTCATTCCCGCACCGCGTCCCCGCCGCCTATCGACCTCGATCCGCAGACCTGAGGCGGCAACCACCGCATCGGCAATATCGGCCGTATTGGCAGGCTGGAAGGCAGCCTGCGCCACAAGGGACAGCTCGTTCATGTTTGCTCCTCGCGGGGCTGGCATCCCCGGTTCGATGATTAAATTCCTACCGCGCAAAACGGAACAATGCAAGAACAAAATTGAAAACGCGCGTGTGGAAATCGTTTGTGCAATGCGATAGAGATAGGCAATGTTGACAGTGATGATGGAATGCCGGAACCACGAGCCGGAACTGGCCCAGACGCTGGCGGTCCTCGTGGCCGGCGCGGTGGAGGGCCTGGTGAGCGACGTGGTCGTCCTCGATCGCGGTTCGTCGGATGGCTCTTCGTGTGTCGCGGACGCGGCCGGTTGCCGTTTCTATGCGCAATGGGACATTGAGGATGTGTTGCGCGCGGCGCGTGGCGACTGGCTGTTTCTAATCGAGCCCGGCGCACGGCCGCTCGGTGGCTGGATCGACGCGATCGGCGAGCATGTCGGCATCCATTCTTCGCCGGCCCGCCTTTCCCCGTCACGCGGCCACAGGCGGCCCTTCCTGCAGCGGATCGGCAGGACCAGGCCGCCGCTCGAAGACGGCTTGCTGTTGCAAAAGCGCCAGGCCATCGCCCTGGCAAAGCCGGGCATGCGGTTGGACCAGTTCGTGCTCGGGCAGAAGCCGCGACGCCTCTCCTGCGAGATCGTGCCGGCCTGGGCCGCACGGCAAGGCCGCGACTGACGCTGTCGGGCGCCTTGCCGCGCCAATGGCCGGGGCACCGCTTGCCCGCGCGAATGACCGGCGCGCTTGCGCCGCTCAGCCGACCACGGTCTCGCACGCCTGGACATACCAGTCGGCACGCCGCCGGGCGAGTTCGCCAGCCGCCGCGCACGCCGCTTCTACATTGTCGAAGATGCCGAAGCAGGTGGCGCCCGATCCCGACATCCGCACCAGCCGGGCGCCGACGTCGTGCAACTGGCCGGAGACGTCCGCGATGTCCGGCAGCAGCGCGCGGGCCGGAGGCTCCAGATCGTTGCGCAGCCCGGTCAGGAAGGTGAGCCACTCGGCCGGCCCGGCCGAACGCGGCAGGGTTTCGATCGGCGGATGATCCTTATGCGTCAGGCGGCGGAATATGTCCGGGGTCGACACCGCCTTCAGCGGGTTGACGAGCACCAGCGCCAGGCGTGGCATGGTATCCAGCCTGTCGATCACATCGCCGATGCCGCGCGCCCTGAGCGGCCGGCTTTCCAGACACATCGGCACGTCGGCGCCGAGCTCGAGCCCGATTGCCGAAAGCATGTCGGAAGGAAGCGAGGCGCGCCAGAACCGCAGGAGACCGCGAAGGGTCGCTGCCGCGTCGGCCGATCCGCCGCCGATCCCCGAAGCGACGGGCAGGTTCTTTTCAAGCGTGATGGCAACCGGTCCGGCCGACTGGCCTGCGGCCTCGAGCGTTTCCCGCAGCAGGTCGCGGGCCTTCACAACCAGGTTGCCGTCCCGGCCTTCGCCCTCGGCGGACAGCAGATCGCCGAAGCGGCCGCCAAGGCTGAACGAATCCCGCTCCGCTGGTGAAAAGCTCAGCCGGTCGCCATGGCCGGCAAAGGCGACGATGCTGTCGAGCAGGTGATAGCCATCGGCGCGCTGCCCGGTGACGTGCAACGCCAGATTGATCTTCGCCGGCGCCGCTTCGATCATCGTCTCGCCCGACATGACGTTTAGTCGCCCACCATCGGCATCTTCAGCTGCTGGCCGGGAAAGATCCGATCGGGATTGCGCTTCAGGCTCGGATTGGCATTGATCAGGTCGATGAAGCGCTGGCCGTCGCCGAAGGCCTCGGTAGCGATGTCCCACAGCGAATCGCCGGACTTGACGGTATAGTTTTCGCTGTCGGCTGCCGCGGCGGCCGTTCCCTGCTCCGCATCGGTCATCACGGGCGGCTTGGCCGCCTCATCGCCCTTGGCGGCGACTTCCGGTGTCGTCTCGGGCAGGCCGTCCCGGAGCTTCGCCTCGATCTTCGGGATTTCCGCCAGGTCCGGCTTGGAAATCAGCGCCCGCTTCCACTGATAGGTCGCTTCCAGCCTGCGCCCGACCCGCCAATAGGCGTCGCCCAGATGGTCGTTGATGGTCGCGTCTCCGGCCCTGAGCTCGATCGCGCGCTCCAGCTCGCGAACCGCCTCGTCGAAACGGCCAAGGCGAAAATAGGCCCAGCCGAGCGAATCGACGACATAGCCGTCGTCCGGGCGAAGCTCGACCGCCTTGCGGATCATGTCGAGGCCTTCCTCGAGATTGCGGTTCATGTCGACCCAGGAATAGCCAAGATAGTTGAGAACCTGCGGCTGGTCCGGATTGAGCTCCAGCGCCTTGCGGAAATTCGGTTCCGCCTGTTCCCATTTCTTCAGCCGCTCATAGGCGATGCCGCGCTGGAAGAAGATCGACCAATAGCCCTTGGCCGGGTTCGGGCCGATGATCTCGACGGCCTTGTCGTAGTTCGCCGCCATGGCGGGATAGTCCTTGGCATCCGACAGCACGCTGCCGAAGGCGAGATAGCTGCGAATGTCGGACGGATCGGAATCGATCAGCGACTTCAGATGCTGGCGTGCCTCATCGACCTTGCCGGTCTGGGCCAGCGTCAGACCCAGTTGCAACTCGGAAAGACGCCGCATCGGCGACGTCGGCGGCACTTGGGCGTAGAACTGGATGGCACGCTCCATCTGCTTGGCATTTTCGGCAATGCCGCCGAGCAGGATCAGCGTGTCGGCGCTCGTCGGGTCGAGCGCGCGGGCCAGTTGCAGATAGAGCATGACCGTGTCTTCCGCGCCGTCGCGGTTGAGCGCGCCGCCGATCGAGAACAGCACGCCGGCAGCACCCTGGGCAGCCGTTGCCGCCAGCAATTCCGGCTTTTCCCCGGCGTCGACCCGTTCGCGCAGCGCCTTGAAGGGGGCGAAATTGGAGATCATCTCGTCGCCGAGCGAAATCGCGTCGAGCGCCTTCTGCTTGTTGCCCTCGCGGGCCTCGAGCGTGGCGAGCGAAATGACGGCGCGGGTAAAGGTATCGGGCGCTGTCGCCGCGCCCGACTTGTCGGTCAGGGCGTCGGTGAAATGGCGACGCGCGGCATCGGCGTCGCCGATCATCGCCGCAAGCGCGCCGGCATTGTAGTTCTGGAAAATACCGTACCAGTCCGGACCTTCGAGCCCCTCGATCAGCGCCAGCGCCTCCTTGCCCTGACCGGCGCCCGCCTTGGTCCAGGCGACGAGAAGCTGGTTCATCAGCCGGTCGAGGTCGTTCGGCCCGCTGTAGGTGAGGATCTTTTCGGCCCCGGTGAAATCGCCCTTGCGCATCGCTTCCAGCGCGCGCGCGACCGCGGTGACGCGTTCGACGGCCTCGTCGCTCTTCAGCTCTTCGGCAAGAGCCACGCCCTCGTCGAAATCGCCGTTCATGAACAGCGCGATCATCAGCCTTTCCTGGATGTCGAGCTCATCGGGCGAGTAGGACAGCGCCTTCTTGTAGAGCGCGATGGCATTCTCGTAGTCGCGGTCGGCATCGGCCGTGCGGGCGGCCAGCAAGGCTCCGGAAAAACTGTCGACACTTTCGACGTCGAAGCTCTGCGTTTGGGCAGGTTTCGCTTCATCTGCGGTCTGGGCATGCACGAGGCTGGTGGGAAGAACACCGGCCAGGAAGGCGAGCGCCGTACCGGCGAGCAGGCGGATGGCAAGTCTTTGCCGCATGAAAGAGCCTTTCAAGAATCGATGACCAGCCGCCACGGGCTGTTGATACCCCAGAATGCGGGAATGTAACCTGTACAGAATGGCTTTTTTGAAGCAGCCTCGCAAGGAGAGACCCCGCCCGCCTCAGTTGACGCGGGCGATGCAGAAGTCGATGACGTCCATCAGTGCCGACTTCCATTCCGTCTCCGGCAAGGGTGCCAGCGCGTCGCGGGCAATCGTGCCATAGTGCAGGGCGCGGGCGATCGTATCGTTAAGCGCCCCGTATTTGGTGATCAGCCCCAGCGCCTTTTCCAGCCGCGCATCGTCGTTCTGTCCCTGCTCGATCGCATCGCGCCAGAATTCGCGCTCTTCCTTGGTGCCGCGCCGATAGGCGAGGATGACAGGGAGCGTAATCTTGCCCTCGCGGAAATCGTCGCCGACATTCTTGCCGAGATCGGCCGCCTTGCCGCCATAGTCGAGCGCGTCGTCGACCAGCTGGAAGGCTAGGCCAAGGTTCATGCCGTAGGATTTCAGCGCATTGCGGCCGGCCTTGTCGGCGCCGGCGATGATCGGGCCGACTTCGGCCGCGGCGGCAAAGAGCGCCGCCGTCTTGGCGCGAATGACCGACAGATAGTCGTCCTCGGTCGTCTCCATGTTCTTGGCGACGGACAGTTGCAGCACTTCGCCCTCGGCGATCACCGATGCGGCGGCCGAGAGTACGTCGAGCGCTTCCAGCGAGCCGACCTCGACCATCATGCGGAAGGCCTGGCCAAGCAGGAAGTCGCCGACCAGCACGCTCGCCTGGTTGCCCCAGATCATCCGGGCGGTCGACTTGCCGCGACGGAGATCGCTCTCGTCGACCACGTCGTCGTGTAAAAGCGTGGCCGTGTGCATGAACTCGACGCTGGTTGCGAGCTTCACGTCGCCTTCGCCGCGATAGTCGAACAGCGCGGCCGATGCCAGCGTCAGCATCGGGCGAAGCCGCTTGCCGCCGGACGAGATCAGGTGATTGGCCACTTCCGGGATCATCTGCACGTCGGAGCCGGCCTTCGACAGGATGAGCTGGTTCACCCGTTCCATGCCCGGCTTGGTCAGGTCCACCAGAGGCTGGATGGATGCCTGTTTGTTTTTGCTTTCCTCAAGCGGTATGACTACGCCCAACGCACCGGACTCCTATTGCATTCTCGGCGCGACAATAAAAAGCGGTCGCATGATGGGCAAGCCCGAATCGGCCGCCCAGACCTTTTTAGGGAGGGTTTTGAGGCGCAATGCACGAGATTATCCGCACCAACGATGCCGTTCTCCTGTCGTTTGCCCAAAGCCTGATGAAAGATGCCGGGATTTCCTGCATGATCGCCGATCAGGCGATGAGCATTCTCGAAGGCTCGCTCGGCATGCTGCCGCGCCGCCTGCTGGTCGAGAGCGGCCGGGCGGACGAAGCGCGGACCATCCTCACCGATGCTGGCCTGGGCGACGAGTTGCGCGATAACGAGGACTGATCCGTGTCCGCCTCCGATCCCGTCATCGAAACCGTCGACGCCTTTCACCGTGGCCGCTTCCATCTGGTCCAGCCCAAGGGCAGGGGGCATCGCGCCGGCATGGACGCCATGTTGCTGGCATCGCTGGTCGATGCCAGGGGCCGCGTTCGTGTAGCCGACCTCGGTGCCGGCGCCGGCGCCGCCGGTCTGGCTGTCGCCGCCCGGCTGGAGGGGGCCGAGGTCACCCTGGTCGAGCGTTCGCCCGAGATGATCGCCTATGCGGCCAAGAGCCTGGCGCTTCAGGAAAACGCAGCCCTTTCCCGGCGCGTGTCCCTTTTGGAGGTGGATGTCACGCTCACGGGCAAGGCCCGAGTCGCCGCCGGCCTTGCCGACGATGTCTTCGACCATGTGATCATGAATCCCCCCTTCAACGATGCCGGCGATCGCAGGACACCGGACCAGTTGAAGGCCGAGGCCCATGCGATGACCGAGGATCTCTTCGAAAGCTGGATCAGGACAGCCGGCGCCATCATGGTGCCGGGCGGGCAATTGTCGCTGATCGCCCGCCCGCAATCTATCGGAGATATCATCGAGGCCTGCGGCCGCCGCTTCGGCGGGCTTGAACTGACGCCGGTCTATCCGCGATCAGGCGAGAACGCGGTGCGCATCCTGGTGACCGGGATCAAGGGCTCGCGCGCACGGCTCAACCTGCGTTCCCCGCTTCTGATGCACGACGATCCGGAAAGCCACAAGTTCTCGCCTTTCGTCGATGATCTCAACAACGGCCGCGCCGCCTATGGCCGCAAGGGCCGATGATTTTCTGAAACGGCTCCATTGTGTTTGTCGCCCAGCATCTTACATCTCGGTGCAAGATGAATGACAATGCGAGGTAAGTGATCGATGGCGGGTTTGTTCAAGCGTCTGGTGCCCAAGCGGTTCCGCGATGACGGACTGGTGATCCCGGTCGTGCGCCTGCACGGCGCGATCATGAGCGGCGGCAGCCGTTTCAAGCAGCAGCTGAACCTCGCAAGCGTCGCGCCCGCACTGGAAAAGGCCTTCTCGAAGAAGGGCAGCCCCGCCGTGGTGCTGTCGATCAATTCACCCGGCGGTTCCCCGGTGCAATCCCGCATGATCTTCGACCGCATCCGCGCGCTGGCCGAGGAGAAGAACAAGCGCGTGCTGGTCTTCGTCGAGGACGTGGCGGCCTCCGGCGGCTACATGATCGCCCTGGCCGGCGACGAGATCTTTGCCGATGCCACCTCGATCGTCGGCTCGATCGGCGTCGTCTCCGGCGGCTTCGGTTTCCCCGAATTGCTGAAGAAGATCGGTGTCGAGCGCCGCGTCTATACCGCCGGCGAAAACAAGGTGATCCTCGATCCCTTCCAGCCGGAGAAGGAAAGCGATATCGACTATCTGAAATCGCTGCAGGTCGAGATCCACGAGATCTTCATCGACATGGTCAAGTCGCGCCGCGGCAGCGTACTTGCCGAAAACCCCGACATCTTTTCCGGCCTGTTCTGGACCGGCCGGCGCGGGCTGGAACTCGGTCTCATCGACAGTCTCGGCGACATGCGGGCGGAGATCAAGAAGCGTTACGGCGGCGATGCCAAGCTGGAACTGGTCTCGGGCACCAAGGATTTCTTCGGCCGCAAGCTGCCGGGCGTCGGCGCGAAGGGTGCCGGCATGGAGCAGATGGCCGCAGCCGCCGTGTCCGGGCTTGCCGAGACGCTGGAAGAAAAGGCATTGTGGAGCCGCTACGGGCTCTGACAGCGTGAGGACACATGTCGCGGATCATCTTCTTCGTCATTCTGATTGGAGGCGCCTATTTCCTCTATCGCCGCTTCGTATCCGATGCCGAGAAACTCCAGGCGAAATCGAAGGCCGCCGAGAAGGAGCGCCAGACCGGCGCCATGGGCACGCTGGTCAAGGACGAGGTGACCGGCGAGTATCGGGTGAAGCGCGAGGAGGAGTGACGGCGGCGATCATTGTGTTGATACAATGTTGATACTCAACCGACCGCATGCTATAGTTCCACTGAGATTGGGGGTGGAAAATGCGATCGACCGTTAGAAAATGGGGCAATAGCGCATCTATCCGCATTCCCGCGGCTGTCCTGGAGGCGGCAAACCTACGATTTGACAGCGAGGTCGATATTCGCGAGGAAGCCGGAAAAATCATCATAGAAGCGTATCGTCCCAGAGCCTATGACATAGATGCCCTGCTCGGCGGAATAACGACGCAAAATCTGCATGACGAAGAAGGGTTTGGAGTGCCGGTAGGCAAGGAAACTCTCTGATGGCCGGGCCTTACGTGCCCGAGGCCGGCGATATCGTCTGGCTACATTTCGACCCTCAGGCGGGGCACGAGCAGGCCGGCCATCGACCGGCTGTCGTCATCAGCCCGTCGACCTACAACGGCAAGACCGGCCTTATGCTCTGCTGCCCGATGACCACGCGGATCAAGGGATATCCATTCGAAGTCGAGCTCTCCGGGACCAGAACGAGCGTGGTGCTTGCTGATCAGATCAAGAGCCTCGATTGGCGGGCGCGAAAGGCCATCCAAAAAGGCCAGGTCGAGCCGTCCGAACTGGCGGAGATTCGCGCCAAGGCACGGGCTTTGATCGGACTATAGCGGGTGCCCGCCGCCGATCTGGCGAGTTCCGTGTCTACACCTGGCATCAGGCAGGAGAAGAAGTGAGCGCGGGTCCTAATCCCGCTCCGCCACGCGGCGTGACCAATCGGCGCCGGCATAGGTGATGGCGATGATCAGCACGGTGCGGCGTTCATCGTCGACGGTAAAGCAGATCACGCCCTTGCCTGCGGCGGGTATGGCGCGCAGATTTGGACGAATGTCGTGGCGCAGCGTGCCGATGTGGGGGAAGTCTTCGAATAGATTGATGGCCTCGCGAATCTTGGCAATCTTCCGCCGAGAGACGTCGTAGCCGGCGTAATCGCCCACAAGGCGTGTGATCTCCATGAGGTCATGTCGCACAAGCGGGTGGCGATTGACCTTGTAGCCCACAGCTAACCTTTGGCGAGCTTGGCTTGAATGAACGCTTCGATGTCATCAAAGACGTTGTCGCCCTCCATCGAAATCCACTGGTCGCGCGGCAGTTCCATCCGCCGGTTGATCTCGTCGGCCATCGCCGAAACCGGATCCTGTTCGCTTCCGGTCGTCATCATCTGCTCGAGCCCCGCCTCGATCACGCTGGAGATCGATGGATACTGTCCATTCTCAACCAGCTTTTCAGCATAGCGCAAATGGTCTTCCGAAAGGGCGATCGTGGTCTTGATGGTCATGGGGTTCTCCCGCGGCGAGAATAAAAATAGCATTGATCCGCCGCCCGAACAATGTCGCCGGGGAGGCGCATCCGCCACGCATGACTTGACCGTCCGCCCCCGCCGTGGCACCAGACGGACGACCTCTCAAGACAAGTTCCGGACGATAGATCCCATGACCGAGACCAGCCTCGCCCCGCATATGGACCCCAAGCGCTCGTTCCAGGCGCTGATCCTGACGCTGCACAATTACTGGGCCGACAAGGGCTGCGCCGTTCTCCAGCCCTATGACATGGAAGTTGGCGCCGGCACCTTCCATCCGGCAACGACGTTGCGCGCGCTTGGCCCCAAGCCGTGGAAGGCCGCCTATGTGCAGCCGTCCCGCCGCCCTTCCGACGGCCGCTATGGCGAAAACCCCAACCGCCTTCAGCACTATTACCAGTATCAGGTCATCCTGAAGCCGAACCCATCGAACCTTCAGGAACTCTATCTCGGCTCGCTCGCCGCGATCGGCCTCGACCCGCTGCTGCACGATATCCGCTTCGTCGAGGATGATTGGGAAAGCCCGACGCTGGGCGCCTGGGGTCTTGGCTGGGAATGCTGGTGCGACGGCATGGAAGTCTCGCAGTTCACCTATTTCCAGCAGGTCTGCGGCATCGAATGCTCGCCGGTCGCCGGCGAACTCACCTATGGCCTTGAGCGTCTCGCCATGTATGTGCAGGGCGTCGACAATGTCTACGATCTCAACTTCAACGGCCGCGAGGGCGACGAGAAGATCTCCTATGGCGAGGTCTTCCTCCAGGCCGAGCAGGAATATTCGCGGCACAATTTCGAATTCGCCAATACCGAAATGCTGCACCGGCATTTCATCGACGCCGAAAAGGAATGCCAGGCGCTGCTGGCCGCCGGCGCGCCAGGCGAGAACACCAATCAGCGCCTGCACAAATGCGTCTTCCCGGCCTATGACCAGTGCATCAAGGCCTCTCACGTCTTCAACCTCTTGGACGCCCGCGGCGTGATTTCCGTCACCGAGCGGCAGAGCTATATCCTGCGTGTCCGCACCCTGGCCAAGGCCTGCGGCGAAGCCTTCCTGCTGACCGATGCCGGCGGGGTGAATTTCGGCAAGGCCGCATGACACAAGGCCGGATCATTCCGGCAAAGTCCCTGGCCGGCGGCCTGGCACGGGCGCGCCGCGCCTGGAACGTGACGGCCTGCGCGGTCGGCGCCATGCTGACCCTGACGGCAGGGTTCTATCTCTATCTCGCCTTCGTCAGCTATGTGGTCGAAAAGACCGGTTCCGCCTTTCGCACCGGTGCCGAGAACCCGCTGTTCCAGATGGTGCTCGATGTCTCCGGGATCTTCGATCTCTGCCTGGCCGTGCTCCAGTTCCTCACCATCCTGTTCTTCCTGCGCTGGATCTGGCTTTCGGTCACGCTGGCACGCGCGATACGGCGGGACAGTGTCCGCTATACGCCGTGGGTGGCGGTCCTGGGTTTTTTCGTGCCGATCGCCAATCTGTGGATGACGACCAGCACACTGAGGGACATCGAAAAATTTTCCGCTGGCCAGGAGGAGCGGGTCCCCCCGGCCTTTCCGTGGTATCCGGCCGGCATGGTCCTCTGCGGCGTGCTTGTCCTTGGCCTTTGGCGGATCGTCAGCGCCGCGCCGCTCGACGGCTTCGCCGATCCGGCTGCAAGCCAGAGGTTGATGCAGGTCGCCGCTTTCGGCGCGGTCGCTCATCTGGTCCTGCTGATGCTGACCCATGGGTTTATGCGGCTGGTCTCGCCCGGACAGGAACTCGCGCTGCGCGAGCTTGCCGAAGCCGAGGGACCGGTATCCAAAGCATCCGCCGAAGAAGGCGCCGAGGCCCCACGATCCGGTGATGACTTTCCCCAAGCGAAGGCCTAAGGTCCGCCTATTCTCGCATCGGCCGGAGCATTGCCATGTATATCACGCTTGCTGTTCTCGTTATCGTCGCCCTTTATGGCGTGATGGTCTATAACGGTCTGGTCAAATCCCGGCAGATGACCGAGGAAGCCTGGTCGGGCATCGACGTGCAGCTGAAGCGCCGCGCCGACCTCATTCCGAACCTGATCGAGACCGTCAAGGGCTACGCCGCCCACGAGAAATCGACCTTCGAAGAGGTCGTTGACCTGCGCAATCGCGCCCAGGCCGTGCCGGCCGGCGACGTGGCGGGCCGTGCTGCCGCTGAAGGCCTGCTCGGCCAGGCGCTTGGCAGGATCGTCGCTCTGGCCGAAGCCTATCCGGAACTCAAGGCCAACGAGAACTTCATGGAACTGCATCGTTCGCTCGATGCGATCGAAGGCGAGTTGCAGATGTCGCGGCGCTATTACAACGGTGCGGCGCGCGACCTCAACGTCAAGGTCGACAGCTTCCCGTCCAACCTCGTCGCCAGCCAGTTCGGTTTCTCCAAGGCCGGCTATTTCGAGATCGCCAACGACGCCGATCGCGCCGTCCCCACGGTGAAATTCTAAGCGCGGCCGCATTCCGTCCGCTTCGAGACACAGCATGAAAACCGAAAAACTGACCATCCTTCCGCCGGGCCGTCCGCTTTGCGGGCGCGTCAGCCCGCCCGGCTCGAAATCGATCACCAATCGCGCGCTTCTGCTGGCCGGCTTGGCCAAAGGCACGAGCCGGCTCACGGGTGCGCTGAAGAGCGACGACACGCGCTACATGGCCGACGCCCTGCGGGCCATGGGCGTGACCGTCGAGGAGCCGGACGCCACCACCTTCGTCGTCACCGGAACGGGCGAACTGAAGCCCCCGGCCCCGCCGCTCTTCCTCGGCAATGCCGGCACCGCTACACGCTTCCTCACCGCAGCACTTGCCCTTGGTCACGGTCGCTATGTGGTCGATGGTGACGAGCACATGCGCAAGCGGCCGATCCGGCCGCTGGTCGAAGCCTTGCAGTCGCTCGGCGTGTCGATCGAGGCGCCGACCGGCTGCCCGCCGGTGACGATCGACGCGACCGGCGCCTTCAAGAGCGCCCGGGTGGTGATCGATGCCGGCCTCTCCAGCCAGTATGTCTCGGCCCTGCAGATGGCCGCGGCCTGTGGATCGGAACCCTTTACCATCGAACTTGCCGGCGCCGACATCGGCGCGCGCGGCTATATCGACCTGACGCTCGCCGCCATGCGGGCCTTCGGCGCGAAGGTGTCGCAGCCGACGTCCGCCTCTTGGCGCATCGAGCCGACGGGCTATGCGGCGACCGATTTCCACATCGAGCCCGACGCCTCGGCGGCGACCTATCTCTGGGGCGCCGAGGTGCTGACCGGCGGCGCGATCGACATCGGCACGCCGTCCGACCAGTTCACCCAGCCGGATGCCAGGGCCCATGAGGTGATCGCGTCATTCCCCCGCATGCCGGCGGTCATCGACGGCTCGCAGATGCAGGACGCGATCCCGACGATCGCCGTGCTCGCCGCCTTCAACGAGACGCCGGTGCGCTTCGTCGGCATCGCCAACCTGCGCGTCAAGGAATGCGACCGTATCCGCGCGCTGTCGACCGGTCTCAACAATATTCGTGAAGGTCTGGCGGAGGAGCAGGGCGACGACCTGATCGTCCATGCCGATCCGGCGCTCGCCGGCCAGAGCCTGCCGGCCGACATCGACACCTTCGCCGATCATCGCATCGCGATGAGCTTTGCGCTTGCCGGCCTGAAGATCCGCGACATCACCATTCTCGACCCCGGCTGCGTCGCCAAGACCTATCCCGGTTACTGGGATGCGCTGGCCTCGCTCGGCGTTCGGTTCAGCCAGGGATAGCGATGATGAACAAGATGCTCGGCTTTCTGACGGCGGTCCTCGTCCTTCTTGCTGCGGCCGGGCAGACGCTGGCAGCCGAGGTCATCCGCGACTATCACGCCGATATCGTGGTGGCGCCCGATGCGACGCTCAGCGTGACTGAGACGATCACGGTCCGCGCCGAGGGCCAGGAGATCAGGCGCGGCATCTTCCGCGACTTTCCGCTCTATGCCGAGGACGCCGAAGGTCGTCGCATCGAGGTGGATTTCGACCTGGTCTCGGTCGAGCGCGACGGCGAGCCTGAGGACTACCATACCGAGAGCATCGCCGGCGGCATTCGCATCTATGCCGGCTCTGCCGATGTGCTTCTCGATCCGGGCGAATACACCTATACCATCACCTATACGACCGGCCGGCAGATCCGCTATTTCGACGACCACGACGAACTCTACTGGAACGTCACCGGCAATGGCTGGCGGTTTCCGATCCTCGAGGCCTCCGCCAATGTTGTCCTGCCGAATGGCGTAAGACCGACCCAGACGGCCTATTACACCGGCTATCAGGGCTCAACTGAAACCAATGCCCGCTATCAACAGACACCTGACGGAGCTTATTTCGAGACGACCGAGCGGCTTGGCATCGGCAACGGCTTGACCATCGTTGTCGGCCTGCCGAAGGGCGCCATTGCTGCCCCTTCGAGCGAGCAGACCACCTGGTGGTGGTTGCGCGACAATATCAATTCCATCCTGGGGCTTGGCGGCCTTGGCCTCGTCTTCCTCTACTATCTGCGCTCGTGGATCGCGGTTGGCCGGGACCCGGAAGCCGGCGTCATGGTGCCGCGCTGGGATGCGCCCGACGGCCTCTCGCCGGCCCTGGTCAATTACATCGACAACAAGGGCTTTTCCGGCGAAGGCTGGACCGCGCTTTCGGCGTCGCTGATCGATCTCGCGGTCAAGGGCTATGTCGTGCTCGATGACCTGGAGCGTTCGATCGTCGTGAACCGCACGGAAAAGCCGGTGCGCGGCAAGCTGCCGGCCGGGCAGGCGAGCCTGATCGCTTCGCTGGGAGAGCCGGGCGACAGCCTCACCATCGACAAGGCGAACGGCAAGCGGGTCCAGTCGGTCGGAACCAAATTTCGCAAGGCGATCGAGAAGGAACACCGGGGCAAATACTATCTGGACAATACCGGCTATATCGTCGGGGGCGTCGCGCTCAGCGTCGCGTCGCTCGCCGCCCTGCTGATCTTCGGCTCGCTGACCGAGGATACGATCGGCCTGATGTTCGCCCCGATCATGATCGGCATCTTTCTCGCGATCTTCGCCGTCCGGCTTGGCAAGGGCGCGCGACGCGGTGCGCCGCTGGTTGTCAGGATCATCTCGATCATCGGCCTGGCGATCATCGGTTTCGTCGCGCTCGGCATGGCGGCCTTCACGCTTCTGGCGATCTTCATCGATTTTACCGAGATCCATCAATTGCCGGCGCTGGTCGGCGTCGGCGGCATCGTGCTGCTCAACGGGCTGTTCTTCGTCCTGATGGGCGCGCCCACCCCTGTCGGTCGCAAGCTGATGGACGGCATTGAAGGCTTGCGGACCTACCTGACGCTGGCCGAAAAGGACCGCCTCAACATGCAGGGCGCGCCAAAAATGTCGCCGCAGCATTTCGAGACGCTGCTACCCTATGCGGTGGCGCTCGGCGTCGAAAAACCCTGGACCCGTACGTTCGAAACCTGGCTCGCCTCGGCGGCGGCCGGTGCGGCTGCCGCAAGCTATCAGCCCGCCTGGTATCACGGCGCCCACCCGGGCGATTTCGGCGGCCGCATCGGCGGTTTCTCCAGTTCCATGGCCTCGACCATCGCCTCCACCATCCCCGAGCCGCCCAAGAGCTCGTCCTCAGGCTTCTCCTCCGGCGGCGGCTCGTCGGGCGGTGGCGGTGGCGGCGGCGGTGGGGGAGGGTGGTAGAAGGACCAAGCTTCCGTCCCGGGTTGAGCGATGTATCTTGTCGTGATACATTGTTAAAAGAGGAAGGTGCCGATGATCAGGTCCTATGCCAATGCGATGACCGAAACAGTCGCATCGGGAAGGGCGCCGAAGGGTTTTCCTGCCGATCCTCTTCGTCGTGCGGTCGTGAAGCTGACAATCATCGACAATGCCGCCACGCTGGATGATCTGTCGCGGCCGCCGGGCAACCGGCTGGAGGCCTTGAAGGGGGACCGATCAGGTCAGCATTCCGTTCGTATCAATGACCAGTGGCGGATATGCTTTGTTTGGTCGAACGGCGGGGCCGACCGGGTCGAGATCGTCGACTATCACTGAGGAACGGGAAGGAAGCACAATGACCATAACTCTTCCGCCGGTCCATCCCGGCGAAATCCTGAGAGACGAATTCCTCTTGCCTCTGAGCTTGAGTGCCGGGGCGCTGGCGAAAAAGCTGAACGTGCCGCGCACCCGTATCGAGCGACTGGCGGCGGAGCAGACGGCGCTCACGCCCGATACGGCGCTGCGTCTCGCGCGGTTTTTCGACACCAGCCCGCAGTTCTGGATGAACCTTCAGACCAGCTACGACCTGAAGGTCGAGGCCGCCGCCAAGGCCGAAGAGATCGCGGCCATTCCGGTGATGAGTGCCGCCTAGGCGCTCGAGCGTATTCCTGCGGATCGCCGCTGCATTTTGCATGCTTGCATGGATGACTTTTCGCGCCGGGCTTGCTAAGTCGACGCAGCCTAAGCAACCAAAGAAAAGCCAGTCCCGATGCCCGATCTTCTGCTCGAACTCCGCTCCGAAGAGATTCCCGCCCGCATGCAGCGCAAGGCGGCCGGTGATCTGAAGAAGCTCGTCACCGACGCGCTGGTCGAGGCCGGCCTCAATTACGAGGGCGCGCGGGAATACTGGACGCCGCGGCGCCTGACGCTCGACATTCGTGGCCTGTCCGCCCGCTCCGCCGACATTCGCGAGGAGAAAAAGGGCCCGAGCGTCAGCGCGCCACAAGCCGCGATCGACGGCTTTCTGCGCGGCGCCGGGCTTACCTCCATCGACCAGGCGATCGTCAAGACCGACCCGAAGAAGGGCGATTTCTACGTCGCCTATCTTGACAAGCCGGGCCGCGCCGCCGACGCGATCGTCGCTGACATCATGCCCGGTATCATCCGCACCTTCCCCTGGCCGAAGTCGATGCGCTCCGGGCCTGCCTCCATGCCCAAGGGCTCCCGTTTTGCCGGCATCGACGGCAAAGGCTCGGAAGCGCTGCGCTGGGTCCGCCCGTTGCAGTCGATCGTCTGCACCTTCGGCACCGATCACGACGAGACCGTGGTCATTCCCTTCGAGATCGACGGCATCACCGCCGGCAATGTCACCTACGGCCACCGCTTCCATGCGCCAGGCGCCATCACCGTGCGCCGTTTCGACGACTATGTCGCCAGCCTGGAAAAGGCTAAGGTCATCCTCGACGCCGAGCGCCGCAAGCAGATCATCGGCCAGGACGCCGCCAACCTCGCCTTCGCCAACGGCCTCGACCTCGTCGAGGACGAGGGGCTGCTGGAAGAGGTCTCCGGCCTCGTCGAATATCCGCATGTGCTGCTCGGCACCTTTGAACAGGACTATCTGGAAATCCCGGCCGAGATCATCCGGCTGACCATCAAGACCAACCAGAAGTGCTTCGTCACCCGCCCGCATGGCGAAACCGAGGGCCTGTCCAACCATTTCGTCCTCGTCTCCAACATCCAGGCGAAGGACGGCGGCAAGGAGATCATGCACGGCAACGGCAAGGTCGTGCGCGCCCGCCTGTCGGATGCCAAGCATTTCTGGACCCGCGATCAGGGCGACCTGCCGGACCTCGAAACGCTGAAGGCCTCGGCCGAAAAGTTCGACCTCGATCTGAAAAAGCCGCTCGACCAGCGCATGGCCAAGCTCGATGCGCTGAACGTCACCTTCCACGCCAAGCTCGGAACCCAGGGCGAGCGTGTTGCCCGCATCCGCGCGCTTGCCAAGGAACTGGCGCCAATCACCGGCGCTGATGCGGCGCTCGTCGACCGCGCCGTGGTGCTGGCCAAGGCGGATCTTCGCACCGAAGCCGTCGGCGAGTTCCCCGAGCTTCAGGGCCTGATGGGCCGCCGCTATGCGCTCCTGCAGGGCGAAGACGCCGCCGTCGCCGCTGCCATCGAGGATCACTGGAAGCCCAACGGCCCCTCCGACCGTCTGCCGGAAGACAAGGTGGGCCTGACGGTGGCACTCGCCGACAAGCTCGACACGCTCGTCGGTTTCTGGGCGATCGACGAGAAGCCGACCGGCTCGAAGGACCCCTACGCGCTGCGTCGTGCGGCGCTGGGTGTTGTGCGGATGATCTTGGAACGGGGGGTGAGGCTGCGCTTAAGGCGCGCTATCGTTCGGGCGAGCTGGAGCTTCCGTAATATGCCAGTGCCGTTGGGGACGCTTGCCAACCAAATCACAACAGAGAACGTCACTGAGTATGCAGAAGCTCTCACAAAGATAAGTGAGGATGCCGTTTCGATAAAAGGTGTAGAAGATCTACGCAGGACGTTTGCGTCGCTGACAGTACTGGATTTCTTCCACGACCGCCTGAAAGTCTACCTGCGTGACCAGGGCGCCCGCCACGACATAATCGATGCGGTGCTGACCCCTGAGGCCGACGACCTGCTGATGGTCGCCCGCCGCGCTGAGGCATTGACCGCCTTCGTCACCTCCGAGGACGGTATCAACCTGCTCGCCGGCACCAAGCGCGCGACCCAGCTTCTCGCCGCGGAAGAGAAGAAGGGCACGGTCGTCGCCGACGGCGTGTCGGAAGCGCTGCTGACGCTCGATGCGGAGAAGGCGCTCTTTGCCGCGATCAGGACCGCCAGCGCCGAAGCGACCGACGCGGTGGCCAAGGAGGACTTCCGCTCCGCCATGCAGGCGCTGTCGAAGCTGCGCGCCCCGGTCGACACCTTCTTCGACGACGTGCTCGTCAACGACGAGGACGTTGCCATCCGCGCCAACCGCCTGGCTCTCCTCAAGGCCATTCGCGAGGCAACCGGAACCGTCGCGGACTTCTCCAAGATCGTCAGCTGATGGAGCGGCGCTGACGTGGAAAGGATCCTCATCAGCGCCTGTCTGCTCGGCCATGCCGTGCGCTATGACGGCAAGGGCAAGCCGCTCGACCATCCGGCGATCAATCGCTGGCGGAGCGAGGGGCGACTCGTCACGCTGTGTCCGGAACAGGCCGGTGGCCTGCCCACCCCGCGCCCGCCGGCGGAGATCGAGAACGGACTTTCGGGGGAGGATGTCCTTGAAGGTCGGGCGCGCGTACTGGAGGTGACGGGCGGCGATGTCACACCGGCCTTCATAGCCGGCGCCGAGCGCGCGCTGGCCGTTGCCCGCGACAATGGCTGTGCCTACGCGCTGCTGATCGACGGCAGCCCCTCCTGCGGGTCCGGCTTCATCTATGACGGTAGCTTTTCGGGTGCGCGCCATCCGGGCCTCGGTGTAACGGCGGCGCTGCTGCGCCGGGCCGGCATCGCGGTCTATTCGGATCGCGAGATCGACGCGCTCGTGGCGCATTTGGACGGCGAGGCCGGGACAGCCTCCTGATCTGCACCCGTAAACGCAAGAGGCCGCCGGAATCTCTTCCGACGGCCCGTACTTGTGCAGGCTGAATGCGTGCCGTCTCAGCTGGCGCGGCGCATCTGCTGGGCCATGCCGCCGAGAGAGGCCGACTGCGATGCGCCGGAGACGCGGAAGCCGCGGATCAGGTTCAACAATTCCTCGGTATCGTTGGCCAGCGCCTCGGCGGATGCCGTGGTTTCCTCGGCCATGGCCGCATTGTGCTGGGTCGCGGCGTCGAGCTGGTTCATCGACGACGAGATCGTGCGCAGCGTGGTGTCCTGCTCGGAGGCAGAATGGGCGATCTTGGTGACGATGTCGCTCGCCGCCTTGATCTGGTCGGAAATGCGCTTCAGCGCCTCGCCGGCCTCGCCGACCAGTTGCACGCCGTTCTGCACCTGCGAGGACGACTTGGAGATCTGTTCCTTGATCTCCTTTGCGGCCGCGGCC
>JAIBEK010000046.1 GCA_019459145.1 Arenimonas sp. | reverse complement strand
GCAGGTGAACTCCAGACCATCCGAGCACCAGCGCAAGTTCGAGCGCATTACCATCACCTTGCCGTCGTGGAGGCGGCCCTTGCGAACGGCCGTATGCTTCTCCAGCAGCATGGCGTGGTTGCCCATGATGCGATGAACCCGTTTGGCGTTGACGACAGGCTTATCGGCGGCTCGCCTCTCGCGATTGAGGAGCGCGGCGATCCGCCGATAGCCATAGGTTGGCCTTTGATCTACCAGCCTGCGGATGATGGGCAAAAGCTCTGCATCCTCGGCCTTGTGATAGGAGCCGCGCGGCTTCGATCTGCCTTTCAGCCGCTCGACGAGGTTGGAACGGGATACGCCCAGGGTGTCGGCGACGGCCTTCATCGGGAACCGTCCTTCGGCAACAAGATCGGCCGCGATATCCGTTTTTTTGAGTCTGCTTTGGACAAGGCTTCGCGGAGGATCTCGACCTCCTTCGTCTTGCGGCCGAGCATCTAGAGTAATCCCCACGCCCGAAACCTCCCCCTGCCCGTCATCTCCCTCAGACCGAGTTCCAAAACGATCCGCCGCGCCGCCTGCGGCGTAACGTCGAGTGTTCTGGCCACCATCCCGGCCGACACGAGCGGCTTTGCCATGACGAGCTCGACCAGCTCCGGCAGCCTTGATGACGTCCTGCGTCCTTGAAGCTTCCGCTGCATCATCTCCCGCACCAAGACCAGTCGGTCATGCTCCTTCAGTCCCATCTCGGCTGTAATGGCCAACGCTCTGGTTATGGCCAGCAACCGCGTCTCGCGATCGCGATGCCGGCGCCGATCGACGGGGATGGCCTTCAGCCCGAGATTGATCGCTGCGAGATGGGTGCCGGTGGTGATGCCACCCTCGCGCAGGATCGAGGCGGCGAGTAGCCGGCCGAGCCAGGGCGCATGCTGGAGCACGGCAATCTCTTTCCAGGCATCGAGCGCCACGATAGCCTGCAGGGCCGGCGGCAAGTCCTGGGCGCGCGCCAGCACAGCTTGCCACTCCTCCAGCCGCTCGTCTTCATCCCAGTCGAGGTCGTAGACGAAGGGATCCTTTTCCGGAGCGTTTTTGGCGCGCCCAGGCTTCTTCGCCTCTTCGATCGCGGCCTCCGAGCGGGCAAGAACCGCATCGATCGCGGCAAACGCATCACCCAGACCATCAATGTCGGGATCCTCCGCCTCCCCTACCCCAGTCGGAGTGTCGGCCACCTCCAAAGTCCCATCCGGCGCCCCCTCCCCGTCTCCACCCAATGATGCTCCGGCCCACGGCCGGCCACGGAGGGAGGCGAGGCCGTGGCTCGAGAGTGCCCAGGCGGGCGGATGGGCGGCGATGCGGCGTCGGGTTTTCAGGATGTCGCGGGCGATTGTGAGTTCGTGGGTCGGTGCGCGGATATCCCGGAGCGCGTCGTGCAGGACGAGGTCCTCGAGATGGACGAGTTCACCGTCGACCCAGAGCGAAGCATGCACCTCAAGGAAATGGGAACGCTCGAGAAAGCCCTCACCGACCGGCGAACGTGCAATTCGCTCGTCGAGGCGGGTGAGCGAGACCGCTGCCTCGGAAATCGGCCGCAGCAGGCTCTGGATGGGCAGTTTCGCGAGATCGTAATATTGAATTTATGGTAAATGATTCATTAAGCGAAAGCCATATCCCAGTTACGGTTCCGTACCTCTCACAAATGTGTCCGCGGTGGCACACCACCGATAGGTATCCCTTATCGCCTATTACGTATTACCGAAACTATTATTCATAGTTTGAATCATGATATATTCTGATGCAAATTTTATAGACATTTAGCAATTTGAAACCGCGCCCTGAATATCAATTTTCTGTTTGACCATGGTTTGCGAGGATTGTCGCCACCGCGTCGCAAGGTCCTTTATCGCGCGCAACGTCGCGCCGCCCACCAATAAGGTTTTACACTTACCAAAATCCGAGAGGCAGGCCTATCTCCGGCGAAAACCTAAGCAAAACAGCGCGACACCGCATCGTCTGTAATCAAACGCTACTGACAAATTTGATAGTTCACAGCCCGTCAAATCAATGATCACTTCTGCGCTAAATACGAATCCGAGCCGGCGGCTCACGCAGCCCGCCATTGAGACACCAGGACGTAGAATCGGAGACTGCCAGATGACAAACACCATGTTGAACATAAAAGTCGTCCAGCCTCGCATGATGTCGATACGACAGGCCGCCGATTACATCGGCATCCCGGTCAAGCGCTTCAACCGGATCTGCTCTGTACGCCCCGTTGCCTTGGCCGAGGGCGATGAGCGCTATGACATCCGGGACCTCGATCAGTGGCTTGATCACCTGAAGGAGGGCCACCCCGACCCCGACAATGAAATCGTGGGGCGGCTCGGATGACGACGACGAGAGACAGACGCACCAACAAATACAAAGGCTGGCAGATCTTCCGCGACAAGGACGGCAACTGGCGATGCTACCACCGCAAGTCTCGCCACAAGGTGGACTGCCGAAAATTTGAACCCTACACCTTGTCCTTTGATATGGAGCTCCACAGGATCAACGAGCTGCTAGCCGAGAAACAGGCTAAACCGGGCACACTCGGCATGCTGATCACGCGCTACAGGGAGAGCGTCCGCTTCAGATCGGAACTGGCGCCACGAACGCGCGCTGACTACCAGAACTGCTTCGACTACCTGCAGGCGATCGAGGACACGCCGCTTGACCGTTTTAATCCGCCTCTGATCGCCAAGATCCGTGACAAGGCACTCGAACAGCGCAAGTTCCGATTCGCGAATTATGTGCGCTCGGTGCTGTCCGTGATCTTCGACTGGGGTATCGAGTATGGCTATACGAAGGACAACCCGGCCTCGCGCGTCAAGCCGGTTCGACGACCGAAGTCTCTGCCCGACGCCAACAGGCCCTGGACGGACGCTGAGCGCGAAACGGTACTCGCGGCACTTGCACCCCACATGAAGCTTCCGATCGCGCTGATGATGTTCTACGCGCTTGATCCGCAGGATGCGCTTAGCCTACCACGAGCGGCGATTTCGGACGCGGGGCTCGACACCCGCCGCAACAAGACTGGTCGGCCGATTTACCTACCGTTGTTCGAACCCGTCGCCGCGGCAATGGCGGCGGCGCCTCAACACGACGCCGTCACGCTCTGCGCCAACAGCCGTGGCCTACCCCGGACCTATCACGGCTTCAGTACGAACTGGATCAAGCTGAAGGGCAAACTCGAAGCGGAGGGTGCTATCCAGCCCGGCCTGACCTTGAAGGGGCTAAGGCATACGGTTGCGACCATCCTGGCCGAGATGGGTAGAGACCATGGCACAATCGCGCTGGTGCTGGGCCATGCGACGGAGGCGATGGCAAAGCACTATTCCAGACGTGCCGACATGGCCCGGCAAGCGACATCCGTCGTTGCGGATTTCGGGGAGGAACTGAACAAACGGAAAACGAGAGTTGTCAAACCGGGTGGTTAAAACTGTCAAACGAGAGAAATCAAGGAGATCAGAAATGCCCGAAAAGCGTAGACACATCAAGGGCTTAGAATGGTGCCCGGAGGCGGATTTGAACCACCGACACGCGGATTTTCAATCCGCTGCTCTACCAACTGAGCTATCCGGGCATCAGGCTTTTGGCAAGCCATCCGGCGGATGGTTCCGACCGGCGGGGGAGAAGTTTCCCCCGGAAGCGAGGGCGTTATAGCATCTTGTTTCGGCATGTCCAGCGCCTTTCGGCACTTTTTTGACAGCTTTGCGAAAATCCGGGAAACACCAATCAAATTAACGGCTTCCGGCATGCGGCCGGCTGCCGCCGTGGCGAAATCAATCGCGGCCGTCGTCCTCGGCCTTGGATTCGTCGTCGACCACGGGGATGGCATAGGAACCCTTGAGCCAGCGCGACAGGTCCAGGTTGCGGCAGCGGTCGGAACAGAAGGGATAGTGCTCACGCTGCGAGGGACGGCGGCATTCGGGGCAAGGATGCGCCTTGCGCAGCGGCTCCACCTTAGCGGAGCGGCTCGTGTCGGGCTCGGTCACGGCTCAGCCCTCCGTCCAGCCGGACTGCACGGCAAAGCCCTCGCCGGAGAGCAGTTGCAGGGTCTCGAACAGCGGCAGCCCGACGACATTGGTGTAGGAACCGACGAGTTTCTGCACGAAACAACCGGCAATGCCCTGGACGGCATAGCCGCCGGCCTTGCCGCGCCACTCACCCGAGGCCAGGTAGCTTTCGATGTCGAGCCCGGACAGGCGCTTGAAGCGCACCTTGGTCTCGACGATCTTCTGGCGCACGGTGCCCGAGGGCGTGATCAGGCAGACGCCGGTGAACACCCAGTGGCTGCGGCCCGAAAGCAGATGCAGCGCCGAGGAGGCTTCCTCCAGATATTCCGCCTTGGGCAGGATGCGGCGGCCGACGGCAACCACGGTATCGGCGGCGACGATATAGCTGTCGTTCCACACCGGATCGCGGCGGATCTCGCCATAAGCGGCCTTGGCCTTGTCGGTCGACAGGCGGCGCGCCAGCGAGCGCGGATGTTCAGACTTTTTCGGCGTCTCGTCGAGGTCCATCGGCATCAGGCGCACGGGCTCGATCCCGACCTGCTTCAAGAGGTCGAGGCGGCGCGGCGACCCGGAGGCCAGTATCAGCTTCTGTCTCAGTTCCATCGACCCTCTCGCAGCCTTCACCGGCAGCCGGCGACTACTTGAAGCGATAGGTGATGCGGCCCTTCGTCAGGTCGTAGGGGGTCATCTCCACCAGGACCTTGTCGCCGGCGAGCACGCGGATACGGTTCTTGCGCATGCGGCCCGCGGTATGGGCGATAATCTCGTGCTCGTTTTCCAGCTTCACCCGGAACGTCGCATTGGGCAGCAATTCGGTGACGACGCCGGGAAATTCGAGGACTTCTTCTTTAGCCATTGAACGCTTGTCTTTCTTGGATGTTGGTCGGGATGCCCGGTCGGGGGCCCGAAAATGTGGGCGGAAACTACACAATCACTGCGGTTTTGTGAACCTTGTAGATCGGGCTTTTCGAATTTGTTTCAAACACCCGCCTGCGAAGGGCTTTCACGGGAGGCGAGGCGCTCCTCGATCAGCCGTTTCAGCCGGTCGCGCACCTCGCGATAGGCGCCGAGGATCTGCTCGCGCGTGCCGGTCGCAACGGTCGGATCGGGCATCGGCCAGTAGACCACCTCGACGGCCGAGGAGCGGGTGAGTTCCAACGCCGCGTGATGGGCTTCCGGGGCAAGCGTCACGACCATGTCGAAATAGTCGTCCTCGAGTTCGTCCAACGTCTGCGGCTGGCGCTTGCCGAGCGAAAGGCCGATCTCATCGAGCACCGCGTCGACGAAGGGGTCGCGCTCGCCGGGGCGAACGCCGGCGGATGCGACATAGGTGCCGGCCGGCAGCAGGGTCCTGGCGATCGCTTCGGCCATCGGCGAGCGGATGGCGTTCATGCCGCAGACGAACAGGATCGCCCCCGGCAAACGCCCCTGGGTGTCAGGATCCGCGTCGGTGCCCATCAGGCTAGCCGCGCCAATAGAGAACGCAGACGAGGGTGAACAGCCGGCGGGCCGTGTCGAAGTCGAGCGTGATCTTGCCCGACAGCCGATCCATCAGCGTCTGCGACCCCTCGTTGTGGATGCCGCGGCGGCCCATGTCGATCGCCTCGATCTGCGACGGCGTCGAGGAACGGATCGCTTCGTAATAGCTCTCGCAGATCATGAAATAGTCCTTGATGATCCGCCGAAAGGGCGTGAGCGACAGGATGTGCGTGGCGACCGCCTCGTCGCTCTCGGTCCGGATCGAGAAGACCAGCTTGCTGTCGACCAGCGACAGCAGCAGCCGGTAGGGGCCGCCCGGATGGCCGACCGGCTCGAAGCTGTTTTCCTCGATCAGGTCGAAGATGGCGACGGCACGCTCGTGCTCGACGTCCGGCGTCGAGCGGCCGATCGTCTCGTCCAGCACAACATCGCAGAGCCGGAAATCGCCCTTCGCCATCGCTCAGCCTTCGAGGTTCAACCGGATAGCGACGGAGCGCGCATGGGCATCGAGCCCCTCGCTTTTCGCCAGCGCGATCGCCGCCGGGGCAAGCTTGCGCAACTGTTCCGGCCCCAGCCGCAGGATCGAGGTGCGCTTGACGAAATCGAGCACCGAGAGGCCCGAGGAGAAACGCGCAGACCGCGCCGTCGGCAGGACATGGTTCGACCCGCCGACATAGTCGCCGATCACTTCGGGCGTATGGCGACCGACGAAAATGGCGCCGGCATTGCGCACGCCGGCCATCAGCGCGTCCGGATCGTCGACGGCGAGCTCCAGATGCTCGGCGGCAATGCGGTTTGCCAGCGGGATGGCATCGGCGAGTGACCTGACCAGGATGACGGCGCCGAAATCGCGCCAGCTGGCAGCCGCCGTCTCGGAGCGGCTCAGCGACTTCAGCTGCCGATCGACGGCGGCCATCACCGCCTTGCCCAGCTCGGCATCGTCGGTGATGAGGATCGACTGGGCGCCCGCGTCATGCTCGGCCTGGGCCAGCAGGTCGGCGGCCAGCCAGTCGGGATCGTTGTTGGCATCGGCGATCACCAGCACTTCCGAAGGTCCGGCGATCATGTCGATGCCGACCGTGCCGAACACCTGGCGCTTGGCGGCGGCCACATAGGCATTGCCCGGACCGACGATTTTTGCGACCGGCACGATCGTTTCCGTACCGTAGGCGAGTGCCGCCACCGCCTGGGCGCCGCCGATCCGGTAGATTTCCTCGACGCCGGCGATCTTGGCGGCCGCCAGCACCGTCGGATTTATCTCGCCGCCGGAGGCCGGAACGACCATGACGAGACGCTCGACGCCCGCAACCTTCGCCGGCACGGCATTCATCAGCACCGAACTCGGATAGCTCGCCGTGCCGCCTGGCACGTAGAGGCCAACCGCCTCGATCGCCGTCCAGCGCGATCCGAGGCCAACGCCGAGCGCGTCCTCATAGATATCGTCCTTCGGCATCTGGCGGGCGTGGTGTTTCTCGATGCGTTCGGCAGCGAGCCTGAGGGCGTCCATCACCTCGGGAGAGACCTTGGCCGCAGCTTCGTCGATTTCCGCGAGCGTGACGCGCATCGGCGTTTCAGAAAAATCAATGCCGTCGAAGCGCAGCGAATAGTCTGCGAGCGCCGCATCGCCGCGCGCCCGGACATCGGCGATGATCGCCTTGACCACGTCATTGACGTCGTCCGACACTTCGCGCTTCGTCGTCAGGAAGGCGGCAAACGTCTCACCAAAACCTTCCGATGTTTGATCCAACCAGATCGCCACGTCCCCTGTATCCTTCCTACCCGCCTTCACGCACTCTGCCGGCCGAGCCGGTCAATTGCCCGGATGAGCGGGCTTGAGGCTGGTTTCCCATGCTCCGCCGGTATCCGCAAGCTGTGCTTCGATACATTCGACATCGAGCGCGATCATGCCGCCGCCCGACAGCACGAGTTCGACCACGCCCTCCGGCCCTTCACCCTCGACGCGAAAGCGGATGGCCAGCAGCGAGAGCACGTCGTCGCCCTTGCGGCGATCGAAGCCGATCGAGCGGACAGCGCTCACACGCTTGAAGGACAGCATGGCGCGGCGGCGTTCATAGCTCCTGCGCTTCTCGCCGGCGCCTTCCCAGACGAACCGGTTGACGGCGAGGGCAAACAGGCCGGGACGCGGCTGGAAGGTGATGTCGGCGACCTTGAACACCGCGTCCTGCATATGGGCGGACATCACCGCGAGGTCGTCGGTGTCGAGAGCGAGGAGCTTCAGGCTTGTCATGTCATCATTGTCCGATTGGCCAGCGGGTCACGCGGGACCGGCCGGAAAAGAGGCTGACGCCCGGCCCGCGCCGATCACGCATCATCCTTTCGACATAGGTCACCGCAATGCAAGAGGCAACCGGTCGCAGGCAACCGGCTGGCCGAGAAACTCAATCGGTGATGCGCTCGACCACCGCGCCGCAACGGGTCAGTTTCTCTTGCAGCCGCTCGAAGCCGCGATCGAGATGATAGACGCGCGACACCGTGGTCTCGCCTTCGGCCGCAAGGCCGGCGATGACCAGCGACACCGAAGCGCGCAGATCGGTCGCCATGACCGGCGCGCCGCGCAGGCGGCTCACGCCTTCGATCCGCGCCGTCTGGCCGGAAAGCGTGATGCGCGCACCGAGCCGGGCCAGTTCCTGCACATGCATGAAGCGGTTTTCGAAAATCGTCTCGGTGACGTGGGAGACGCCGTTGGCGCGCGTCATCAGGCCCATGAACTGGGCCTGCAGGTCGGTCGGGAAGCCGGGATAGGGCTCGGTCACCACGTCGACCGGGCGGATTTCATTGCCGTGGCCGACGACGCGCAGACCCGACGGCGTCACCGTAATTTCCGCGCCGGCGCGGCGGACGGCTTCGAGCGCGGTGTCGAGCAGGGCGAAATCGGTGCCCTCCAGCGTCACGTCGCCGCCGGCCATGGCGACCGCCATGGCATAGGTGCCGGTTTCGATGCGGTCCGGCAGGACGCGGTGGCGCGCGCCCGACAGGCTATGCACGCCCTCGATGGTGATCGTCGAGGTGCCGGCGCCGGAAATCTGCGCGCCCATGGCGTTCAGGCAGTTGGCGAGGTCGACCACTTCCGGCTCGCGCGCGGCGTTGTTGATCACCGTCGTGCCGCGGGCAAGCGAAGCCGCCATCAGCAGGACATGGGTGGCACCGACCGAAACCTTGGGGAAGGTATAGGTGCCGCCGATCAGGCCGCCCTTGGGGGCCGTGGCATTGATGTAGCCGCCGTCGATTTCCATCGTCGCGCCGAGCGCGGTCAGCCCCTCGATGAACAGGTCGACCGGACGCGTGCCGATGGCGCAGCCGCCCGGCAGCGAGACGCGCGCCTTGCCCTCGCGGGCGAGAAGCGGGCCGATGACCCAGAAGCTGGCGCGCATCTTCGACACCAGCTCGTAAGGCGCGGTGGTATCGACGATGGTGCGGCAGGTGAAATGAATGGTGCGCGAATAGCCCTCGTCCTGACGCTCGCGCCGGCCGTTGACCGAGACGTCTACGCCGTGATTGCCGAGGATGCGCAGCAGAAGCTCGACGTCGGCGAGATGCGGCACGTTTTCCAGCGTCAGCGTGTCGCTGGTCAGGAGCGAGGCGATCATCAGGGGCAGCGCGGCATTCTTGGCGCCGGAGATCGGGATCACCCCATTGAGCTCGTTGCCGCCGACAATCCTGATACGATCCATGTAAGCCTACGCTACGGGTGAAAACCCGCCTTTCCTGATCAAGGGTGGAAAAAACCGCCACCCGGCCGGGTGGGCTCTTTAGACGAAAAGCAAGTCGGGTTCAATTCACCCGTTCAGCAAGGGTTAATCATCGCGATCCGGCGATTTTGCGGCAGGCAGGCCTTCCGTGTCGTCGGCCTCGCCATGTCGACGCGAGCGCTGCTGCTGCTTGCGCCGCATCAGGTTCTCCCTCAGCTTCATCGCCGCCCGGGCCTTGCGCTGGGCTGCCGCCACATCCGCATGACGCAGGCGCCCGCCGGGATTGCCGATGACAGCATCGCCCGTACCCTCGCCCGCCTCCGCCGTCTCGTCCGCCTCGGCTGCTTGGCCGAATTCGTTCCGCTTTTCGTTCATGCCGCGGTGATAGCCGAATTCCCCAATGTCCGGAAGTGTTCTCGACAGGCTGCGCATTTCTTCCGCCAAGTTCGTTTTGCGGCTTGCATCCCCCCCGAAGCTGTGGCAATAGGCGGCTCGCTTGAGACGGCGCCGACGCACCGAGCCTCGCAAGCTGCTATAGCTCAGTGGTAGAGCACTCCCTTGGTAAGGGAGAGGTCGAGAGTTCGAGTCTCTCTAGCAGCACCATTTTTCCTTGTTTACTGACAAGGACTTAGCGCAAAATCAAAAAATTTCCGTTCCGTCTGCTACAGCGGAGCAATGATCGGCATGCCCGCAAGATTCCGTCCGGATCAAAGGGAGAGTGAAACTTCCATCGTAATCTTGAAGTTCGATTCATTGGCAATGGTCACCACACCGTTCCACTTCCGTTCGATCAGGGCGGTCATCAGTTTCGATCCGAAGCCGGTGCCGGTGCGCTTTACCGGGGCTGCGGAATTCGCCAGCGGATCCTCCCACTCGAAACAGAAAACGCTTGTGCCGTTCTGTCGCGGGCGAAATGTCCAATTGACATGGACCGCGCCATCCGCTTGTCCCAGCGTTCCATACTTGGTTGAATTGGTGGCGAGTTCATGGAGGACAAGTCCCATATCAAAGCAGAATTCGGGCGGCAGCAGGACATTTCGTCCTTCGGCAATCACCCGGCTTCCGAAGGGTTCCAGGGTGTCTTCGAGCAACTCCCTGAACGGAGTGGCTGTCCATCCACCGCGTGCAATGACATAATTGGAACGCGCCAGCGCTTTCAGCCGTTCGCTGAATGACGTCCTGGCAGCATGGGGATCCGCATCCGCGCTGAAGGTCTGTCCCGCGATGCTGTTGACCAGTTGCAGCATGTTGCCCGACCGATGCGCCATTTCCCGGACCAGAAGCATCTTGTGATCCGTTGCGGCAGCCTGCCGTGCCGCACCGGCCACAATATGCGCAAGCGATTGCAGGAACTCGGCATCCGTGTTGTCAAATTCCCGAGGCTCGCGCGCATGTATCCCGAAGACTCCAAAAGGCCGGGCTCCGGCCCCTGGAATGACGACCGAAATTCCGCTGCGAACCTTGTGGTCATGCAGAAGTTGGGGGCCACTGAACCTGGTCTCCGTCAACAGGTCCATCACCATGACTGGCCCATCCGTCATGAGGGTGAACCCGGCTTGCGAGGCCTTGTCGATCTCCACTGCCCCGTGGCCGACCAATCCATCGTCCCATCCAATGCCTGCGCGCAGGACCAGGTGATCGGCGGTATCGGAAAACTGCAGGATCTTCGTCAGTGGAACGTCAAGATGGTCGGCCGCCACCTGTACGGCTTCGTTCAGCACTTTTTGCAGGTCATCTTCGTTGAGCGCATAGGAACCGAAGCGCGCAACCGCCCGCTGCTGGGACAGAAGTCGTTCAAGCTCTCGTTCTTTTCTGACACGGTCGGTCACATCCAGGCATACACCGGTCAGATACCGGGAACCCTCACAGGTCGTTGTGACAGCGCCCGCTGATTCGATCCACAATTCTCCTGCGTTTGAACGCGGGCTGGTCCGATACACGGCACGATAGGGCCTGTCTTCCTCAATGCTGGCCTTGATCTTCTGCCAGACCCCATCGGCATCGTCCGGATGCACATCGCGCTGAAAGCTGGACAGGCTTCCCTCGAACGAACCGGGCGGCAAGTGATGAACGCTTTCGAGATTCTTCGTCCAATGCAACAGATCGCTGTCGATCTTCCAGCGCCAGACACCCACACCGCCCAAACGCAGACCTTCCTCCAGTGCGCTGGCCTCTGAAAGGAAAATAGTCTCGTCAGCACAGTTTGCTATGTCGCTGCTCATGACCCTCAGTGTGGTGCATTGCCTGTTCAAGAATTCCGTGTGTCAGCCTCGACACGCTGTCATACGATCGACGGCCAACCGGATGCATGAACCCGTCAAGCCACTGGCGCGATCAAAGTGTGGCAGACCATGACGCTGATAGCAACAAGCGATCCTGCAGGAGCCGTCGGACTGCCAGCTTCGCCGTGGAACCACACGAAGGACCATTGAGGAGAGGAATAGGGCATAGCGCCCGACCAAGCCCGGGCTGTTGCCGGCTTGTCACCAACGCTGTCAACAGCCCGATCTCCGGATGCAGTCGACCGCGTCCGCATCCCTCAGCTTGATAAAGCTCGTCCAACACTCTAGACACACCGGCATCAGCCGCAGGATGCGGGCTTTTCGCCAGTTTCTCGTTCGCGACAACGTACAATCGTTCGAAACGCTGTGAAGTGGTACATGTCCTCCTTCAGTTGCGGCAATCGACTGAAGTTCAAACTTTGGAGTTTTAATGACCACCACGGCCGTCAGCTTGAAGCCCTTGCTCTGGGAACCCAAGAATTTGGTGCGCGCCATCGAGGCGGCCGGCGTGACGCTATGGTCATGGAATGTAGACACGGACGCGCTGGCGATGGATGACCACGCCTACGATCTATGGGGCATTCCACGTGGCATCGACGTCAGCTTCGAGGATCTCTCGGCGCACATCCACCCTGCAGATCGCGACAGGGTGAGAGCCGCGTTCTCCGCGACGAGACAGATCGTCGGCGCCTATGAGATCGATTTTCGCATCATGATCGGTGACGAGCTCAGGTGGATTTCCGCACGCGGTCAGGGCGATGATGCCGGTATCGTGCAGCGGATCATGTTCGGCATTTTCATCGACGTCACAGGACGCAAGCAGGCCGAGGAAGGCCGTGAGCTCTTGGCCGGAGAGATGAGCCACCGTGTCAAGAATCTCTTGGCTATCGCCGCCGGGCTGACCGCAATCACCTCACGCTCGACGAAAACCACTGATGAAATGGCGCGCGAACTGACGCTGAGACTGACCGCCCTGGGCCGCGCGCACGATCTTGTTCGCCCTGTTCCGGGTCAAACAGAAAAGGCATCCGCACTCCTGGGTGACCTGCTCACCGTGTTGCTCGCTCCCTATGACGATCTCGGCGCCTTTAGCGGGCGTATTCGGGTGTCCGTGCCTCGGATGAGTGTTGGCGAAGCGACCACAACAATCCTCGCGCTAATTGTGCATGAGTTGGCGACAAACTCGCTGAAATACGGCGCCCTGTCTGTTGATACCGGGACGCTCGACATCTCATGCTCACCAAACGACGAGGTTGTCACGGTGATCTGGACCGAGAGCGGAGGCCCTAAAGTGAAGGCGCCATCCGGCGTGGTAGGCTATGGCAGCAAGCTCGTCGAACGCAGCGTGACGGGGCATCTTCGCGGCTCTATCGATTACCAGTGGGCGGAAGACGGTGTCATCGTGACCTTGAAAATCGATCCTGCCCGTCTGGCATCCTGAGCGCTGCGCCGCAGTTACCGGGATCGTAAATCCTTTCGCCAGGCCAGAGCTAACAAGCAATCTGGATATCCATCGCCTTCGTGAGGCAAGCCCTGGTGTAGGGCTTGGATATGAAGGGCACGCTGTCAGGAAGCATGAGGGGTTTGACCCGCCCGGATGTAACCACAATACGGACAGTCGGAAACTGGTGCCTGACCAGGACGGCCAGGCCGGCGCCGGAAGAGCCGTCGGCAAGATCGACGTCGGTAAAGACAAGCGAGATCCCGTCAACGGTTTCCATGAGCGCCATGGCCTCTTTGCATGTCCGCGCTTCGAGAACGATATGCCCCATGTCGTGGAGCATATCGCAGGCGAGCATGGCAATCAGGGGCTCGTCCTCCACGACCAGCGCTGTGGGTGCGGCACTCACTTTTTGTCCGTCTGCGGCAGGGCATTCTGTTCCACGCGCGCGGTTTTCGATATCAGGTTCTGAAAAATGGCATCATTGTTTGCACGCCATGCCTTGTCGTCCAGCCAGAGGTAATCGTGGTCGGGCATCAGGGGCACGGATTTCACCTGAGCGCTCGAAATCGGCAGGAAAAAGCTCGTTCGTGCACGATCGATGACCAACGACAGAAGCGGAACGACGAGACTGGCTTTTCCTGGGACGAAAAACCCGCCGGACGCGACAATCACATAGTCCTTCTGGTCTTTTGTTCCGATGACGACGTTGCGGACCTCGCCGACGATGCGGTCGTCGGATGTGCGGACTTCAGCTCCGACAATCTCGTTGACCAACAGGCCGGGATCCAACGCGCTGATGGGCACGAGAGGACCCTCGCCAAGAGTGCCCCGGCTTCCCTTTATCTTGCCAAGCCGTTGCTGCAGCGGTTCACCGGCTGCCTGTTGCTGATCAACAGCATCCTCATCGTTCGTGCCGCGCTCACCCAGCGATGGCGCGGCTATCAATTCGCGGATGTTGCCAAGCAGGCGCTCGCAGTCCTTCTCGAGGCCATAAGTCCAGAGCAGAAAGGCTGCATCCCGCAGGGTTCGAAGATCAAGCACCAGATAGCGATTATTGGGGTCACGCAGCTCCGGCTTCTCCAATATCGCTTCTTCGAGCTTGGCATCGGAGATATTGCATGCAGCCAGTACAGGTGAACTGAACAGGGCACACGAGAGCGCAGCGGCTGCTGCCGCTGTTTTGATGAAAGTCATGAAAACTGTTCCGATCGGCGGAAGGTGCTGCGACGTCGTGCCGTGAACACGTCAATCCGGAAAGAGCGTACCGCAACGCCTCGATCATGCCCGTCAACCCATCAGATTTCGAATTGTTCCGTGCGGCGGAACATTTATTTTCAGGAATACATGACGAAGTTGACCGCAAGTGAGAGCGGCGGTTGAACTTCCCCGCTCTCAGCGTCCGTCGCCCCTCCGGTGCGACGTGCGGGATTCTGACCTGATCCCCAATTTCCGTCCAGTTTTCGGGGATCAGAGCCGGGCATTTTTCACTTTGTCGACGCGCGCCGCACGGCAAGGACTCGCAAGGCCGTGTATAGGTCTCCCAAAGGATTTCATGCGATAAGCACGGCGTAAACCGCATGAAAAGGTCTCCATGCCGAGCGGCGACGACAAGGACAAGAGCGGGCGTCTCACAGCCCGCGCCAAGCCCGCCCCGCCGAAGAAAAGCGCGATGCTTCTCTTCGCGGTTCTGCTTGTGGCCTTTTCCTGTGCGATCATCGCCACGCTGCTGCTCGCCAATGACCGGCGCAACCTGCGTGCCTTGCTCGATCGCTACGATCTTCACTGGCTGCTCGCCGAGACGCCGCGCCAGCCCGCCGGGATGCGGGCGTTGCGGGGACGGCGGCTGGCGGCGGTCCCGATCGCCATTCCCGCACGCTTCTTCGCCGCACCGGAGGATACCGCACTTGGCACCTTCGTGCGGGAGGTGCGGGCCAGCGGCGTCGAGCTGTGTGCCGCATTCAAGGCCGCCGGCGTCGACAATCAGGGCTGGCAGCAGAGCCAGTTCGACCGCAGGACATTCGAATGCCTGTCGGAGACGGTGCTGCCGGCGAAAGAGGAGGACGCGCAGAACGCCTCCTTCTTCTTCATCGCCAAGGGCACGCCGGAAGGTGAGGTCGGCTCGATCCGGATGAAGCTCGTCGCACCGGAAACCGCCGACGGCGAGACCGTGCATCTCCTGCTGGTCAAGGCGCTCGAGCAACTGATCGAACAGGCCCGATGGCTGGATCTCGCGCCCGCCATCGCCAGCGCCGAGGCCCTGTCCGAATTCACGGCGGTGCGCTTCGGCCTGTCCTTCCGCTTCACCGAGGAGTTTACTGCCGCGCGAAGCTATAATCTGATCATCCTGCCGACCTCCAGGGACCCGGTCGTCAAACGCAGCCGCGCCTATTTCGATACGGCGCAATGGCTGAAGCTTCCCCCCGTGATTGCCCGTTTGCCGGAATTCCTGCTGGCGCATGTCGTCGCAACCGTGCCGATGCCGTCCGCTCCGTGAGGTCGCCGTCAACGCTTGAACATACATATCGTTATCATTATGTATCAAGAAATCACTTGCGAAGCGGTCGCCTGTCGCGATTGCCGGCGGCGTCCGCCTGCCGAACAAAGGAACTCATTGATGCACATCCGCCCCGTCACGCACAACTACCACGTCACCGGACAGTTGAAGCCGGCGGATCTCGGCAAGGTCGCCGAATCGGGTTATGCGGCGGTGATCTGCATGCGGCCGGACGGCGAAGGATGGGGCCAGCCGAAGTTCTCGGCGATCGAGGCGGCAGCGCAGGCCGCCAATCTCAAGGTCTATTACCTGCCGGTCGGTGGCTCTGCCGTGCCGATGGAGCAGGCGCGCAAGCTGCGTAGCCTGCTGAAGGAAACCGAAGGTCCGATCCTCGCCTTCTGCGCGTCGGGTGCGCGCTGCGCCGGGCTTTACCAGATGGCGGAACAGATCGGCGGCTGAGCGCGCCGATCCGCAGAGGTCCCCAACCAAGCCTCGCGCCAGTTCGGGCGGCTAGGAAACAGGCAGCCGAGGTCCGCGACGATTCGTTCGACATCGTGGCGCCGCGAGCATCTGTTTCGCCCCCTCCATGCTGCATGGCGTGGAAGAGGCATTCCTGCGAGGCCGCATGCCGAAACTATCCGTCTGCATTCCCGTCGAACCCGGCCAGTCGGCGCCGACGCATCTGGTCAACCGGCTTCTCGAGGCACCGGACTCCAGCATCGAGGTGATCATTGCCCCCTGCGGCATGCCGAAGGGGGCCTGGCCCTATCTCGAGGCCCGCGCGGCGAACGATCCGCGCCTGCGGATCCTTCCCCCGGCGCCAGAGGGCCTTTCCGCCGCGAACCTGTGGAACGGCACGCTCGCCGCCGCCACGGGTGATTGGGTGTCGCTCATTTCGCCGGACGACATGCTCCAGGCCGAACTGCCCAGGCTCCTCGCCCATATCGAGGAAGCGCATCCCGATGCCGATGCGCTCGGCTGGAATGCCTTTGCCATCGACCCCGATGCTCCGCGCGCAATCAGCGCCACGGTCGCGGTGCCGATCGTCCATCATCTAGCCGAGATCGACAAGGCCCGGATGCTGGAAGCCTTCTTCCAGTGGGCCGGAAGCCAGAATACGCCGCGCATGCCCTTCGGCCTCTATCACGGAGCCGTGCGGCGCTCCCTGGTCCAGACCATTCTCTCATCCGCCACGCCGCTCAGCTGGCTCACCCCCTTGCCGCGTTGGGAGTGGGCGGCCCGTGTGCTGATCTTCTCGCAGGGGCTCGTGCTCTCCCACCGTCCGCTCTCCGCCATCAGCGCGGCGCCGTTCCGCCCCGTGCCAGTGCCCTCGGCGATCGAGGGCTTTCCCTTCGATGCGCGCATCGGCCTTGCGGCCGCAATCGCCGAGGTGCAGGCACGCGTCCTGCACGAACTCGGCGCAAGCTGGGCCGGCTTCAACGGGGATTTCGTCAAGGCCTGCACCATCGACTGCATGCGTGAACATGACGAGGCTGCCTTCGAGCGTCGTGGTCAGGGCTATTTCGAGGCGATCCACCGCATGCCCGGCGGCGCGGCGCTGGCCGAGCGCTTCCGCCCGCAATATTTCCCCGAGCCGCCCGAGGACAAGAGACGCGGCCTGCATGCGCAGATGCTGTTGGTCGACCGCTTCATCGGCGATGCTCAGACGGCCCAGGAATTTTTCGACGTGATCGAATCGATCCTCGCCCCGGTCTTCGTCATCACCGATTTCGTGCCGATCAAGGAAGACTGAGCCCCGCAACCGCTCCCCGCCTTCAGCGAACCGAGGTCGAGCCCGACAGCGCAAGCAGTCCGGGATCGTCCGGGAAGGTCGCGAGGAAGTGGTCGATGCTGCCCTTCGACAGGGCGCCGCCGGAGGCAAACATGCGCCCAGCCCCGCTTGCCCCATCGCGCTGCTGGGTCGAGAGGAACCAGTCGGCCGGGCCGGCGCCGAGCAGCGAGGCAAAGTCGATCTTCGTCTTCGGTTCGGCCATCAGGGCGCGGTAGTGCCCTTCGAGGAGACCCGCCGAATGGCGCGGCTGATATCGCTCGCGCGCCGTCGTCCACGCGGCGACGGACAGTTGCCGGCACTCGTCCGGGTCGTCCAGCAGGCGCCCGAGCCTTGTCGCCATCTCCGCGGGATCGGCCGCGACCACTCCGTTCACACCGTCGGTGACGATGGCGCATTCCGCCGGATTGGCCAGCACCACCGACACCAGCCCCAGCGACATCGCTTCGATCAGCGCGTTCTCCGCCGTGCCGTAGTGATCCTCGCGGAGCGGATAGAAGAAGATGCCGGCGGATTGAAGGGCGCCGCGCGGATCGGCGGTCTGGCCTTCCAGCCGCACGCGCTCGGGATGGCGCATGGCGCGGGCGCGGGCCGCCGGCTCACCTTGAGGATCGAAGCCGCCCCAGACCGAGACGCGAAGATCGGGATTGTCCACCTGATCGATGATGTCGAAGAAGGCGGGATGCATCTTGACGAAATCGACCGTGCCGAGATAGGCGACCGCTGACGACGTCCCGCTCGCCGGCATCTCATCCGCGGCGCCCTCAGCTTCGAAGCCGAAGCCCGAACCGACGACGCCGAGACGCGCGTGCAGCGCGTCCGGCAGAGCATCGATCTCCGGCGCCTGCAGCGAACAGGGCGAGGTGAAGACAAACCGCCCGGCGGCTGCGACCAGGCCCGACGGAATGTAGGGTGCGAAAAGTCCCGAGACATGGGCCCAGAACAGGCTGCGCATCGGCGGCAGCTCGGCGGTGGCAAGCAGATGATAGAGGCGCGGATGGTTCCACCACTCGACCTGGACTATGTCGGCGTCCTCGATCAGGTCCGCGAGCGAAACGCCCTTTCCCGCATGATGGAGGCGACCGCCCGCTTGCTCGACCAGGTCTGCATAGCGCCGGTCGCGGGGTTCTTCGAGGAGATAATAGGCGCGCTCGACAGACGAGCCGGTTGCGCCCTGGATGGCCGCATGGGCCTTTCCGACACCGCCGCCGAGATGCGGCGTGATGTGCAGGATCTTCATTCGGCTGCGATGGGAGCCATCGGCTTGAGACCGCCCGGCGCCTTGACGGCCGGGTTGATCTTGACCTTGTCGCGGAAGCGCTCGAGCAGCATTTCGCGGTGGTCGTCGATGTTGTCCGGCAGGCAGTGCGTGAGCTGGCCGCAACTGCCGCAGACCTTGTTCTCGCAGCGACGCCCCTCGAGGTGCTGCAGGCGCAGCGCGTTCATGGCGTCGGAGGTCCAGATCTCGCTCAGCGGCGTGGTGCGCACGTCGCCGATGATGAGCTTGCGGCCCCAGTCGAGGAAGCAGGACGAGACGAGGCCGTCGGCGTTCACGCTCATGGCGTAGAAGATATAGGGACAGGTATCGGTGGGCTTCAGTGCCTGCTGATAGATGCCGACGTCACCGATCTTGATGCCCGAGCGCTCCTCCACGTCGAATTCCGGCCAGCAGGGGGCGAAGTTCTCGATGAAGATACGGTCGCAATAATCGCCGAAAGTATCGAAAAACTGCTGGCGCTGCGCATCGGTGATCAGTTCGCCGGGGATCTTGATCGACACTTCCATGTCGCCCTTGTTGGCGTCCAGCCACTTCACGCCCTCGACGAACTTGTCGAAGTCGAAGTCGAAGCCGGTGAACTCCTGGTAGGTTTCGCGGGTCATGCCGTCGACGGAGATGTTGATCTTGTCGAGGCCGGCCTCGATCACTGGTCCGAGCCGCTCCGGCGTCAGGAAGGTGCCGTTGGTGGTCGTGTCGATATAGTCGACATAACCGCTCTTCTTGGCATAGGCGATCATGTCGGCGAGGCGCTTGTTGAGGAAGGGCTCGCCGTCCTTGTACATGCGGAGCACCTTGATCGGCTTGCCGAAGGCGCCCAGGTCATCGATCGCCTTGGTGAAGACGTCATACTTCATCGCGCCCTGGAAGCGGCCGGTGTCGGCGATCAGCTGGCGATGGCCGGTCGGGCAGAAGGTGCACTTGAAATTGCAGGAACTGGCCGGATCGATAAAGACGATGAAGGGCGTCTCGAGCGGGATGACGGTCTCGAGAGCGGTCCGGTCATCGAGATTGATCCGCGGCTTCAACTGGGCTTTCATTCAGCGTCTCCGGCATTCGGGTAGGAGTGATCGCATTGCATAGGCCGACGACAGCGGCCGGATCGGAGGGATGGATCGCGGCCGTTCCGAACTCCAGCAGGTCGCGCCTGCCGTATTCGTCGGCGATCCGTTCCGCCAATTGGCGTATCGTCGTCGGGATACCTGAACAAATGTTGATTGCGCCAGGCTGACCTGTCTCAACCACATCGGCGATCATCGCCCCAGCCTGCCGCACGTCGAGAAAGTCCCGAAGCTGCGTTCCAGCGGAAAGTCTTGCGACTTCGCCGCGACCAAGCCGTTCGCGGATATAGGGCACGAGACGGGCGGCATATTCCCCCTCGCCGTGCAGGTAGAAGAGCCTGCACCAGGAGAAGGTCACCTCCATCTTCGCGAAATACTGTGTCAGCATATGGTAAACGGAAAGTTTACACGCGGAATAGAGCGTCGCCGGATCGAGCGGGGCGTCGATCGTCAGCCGTTCCGACGGCAGCCGGTATTCCATGCAGGTGCCGACACCGATGAAGTGGCGGACTCCGGCCTCCGCAGCGCCCCGGGCGAGCGTGAGCGTGCCGGCGACGCAATCGAGATTGAGCGCGGAATCGAGATACTTGCCCGGTTCGACATACCAGGCGGCGTGGATGACCGCATCGACGCCCTCCAGTCGCTCCGTCCACCAGTCGGCGGTCTCGGCAAAAATATCATTCGTCAGGATGGCATGCTCAGCCCTGGCGCCCTCCAGCAGGCGCGCCGCGCTGCCGGGGCGAAGCACCGGAACGACGTCGTGGCCGGCTTCGGCGAGCCCGCGATGGATCTGGCGGCCGACGAAACCGGTAGCACCGGTCAACACGATCCTTGTCATGACAAGCTCCGGGAAAGGTCACGCCCTGATAGATGACTTTAAAGACAGGCGGACCGGCAGGTTGTTCGAATCATCCGGGATGGCAGTTTAGACGAGCCGGGCGAATTGCGGACGGAAATGATCGAAGCCAAGCAGACAAGGGCGCAAGAGCCGGTCGCGGCATCGCCGGATCGACCGGCGGTGATTGCCCGTGCCTTCGACGCCCCGCCCGACCGGCCTTCATCCCTCTCTCATCTCCGCGCCATCGCGGACGACCCATCTGCGCCGGGACCGGTCGCTCCGCGCCAGCCGCTGGCGCTTTATGGGGCCGGCAATCTCGGACGGCTGGCGCGCGATCACCTGCGCGCCGTGGGCGAGGACTTCGCCCTGGTCGTCGACCGCAATGCCGAGGCCCTGGCGCAAAGCGGCGAATGGGCCGGCATCCGGCTCGTCCATCCCGATGCCGTCGATGCCGAGACGAAGGCGCGGGCCATGCTCGCAGTCAGCGTGGTCACCAGCCCCAATGCACCGCTTCATGCCGCCCTTTTGGCCACCGGCTGGCGCGACATCGTGCCTTTCTACGACATCGCCGAGAGCTTCCGCGACCGGCACCCGCTGTCGAACGGCTGGTTCGCCGTGCCTTTCTCCGACGATGAAGTCGAACGCATCGGCTCCGTGCTTTCCGCCTGGGACGACGATGTCTCGCGAGCGCACCACCTGCAGTTCATCGCCTGGCGACGCCTTCGGCAGGAATGGACCTTCGACGGCGCGCCGGTGACGATCGACGACCGTTTCTTCATTCCGCAGATCCTCGGCGTGCTCAGACCGAACGAGCGTTTCCTCGATGCCGGCGCCCATCACGGCAGCGTCGTCACACGCTTCATCGCGGAAACGGACGGGCAATTCGCCTCCATCCTCGCCGTCGAGCCGGACGAGCAAAGCCGCGCCGTGCTCGAGCAAACCCTCGGTGGTCTTCCATCGGATCAGCGAAGCCGCATCACCGTCAGCGATGCGCTGCTCGACAGCGAGCGTTGCACGGTCCGCTTTCACCACGGCCTCGGCTACGCCTCGCAAATCTCCCCCACCGGAACGAGCGAACGCGAGACCCGGACGCTCGACGCGCTTGGTGCTGCCCCGAGCTTCGTCAAGCTGCATCTCGAAGGCGGAGAACTTGGCGCCCTCAAGGGCGGCATTGCCACCTTGCGCAAATACCGCCCGATCATCGCCGCAACCGTCTATCATGATGCCGACGGCCTGCTTGCGACGCCCGCCTGGCTGATGGACAATCTCGGCGGCTACCGCTTCCTGTTCCGGCTGCACAGCTGGTGCGGCACCGGCGCCGTCGTCTACGCCATACCGGAAGAACGGCAATGACCATCATTCCGAGCCTCGACCAGCTTGCCCGCACTTCAACCGACATCCGCGCCTTCGCGCAGTCGCTTCCCAATCCGCAGCGTCCGCGCACGGCGATCTACGGCACGGGCTTCCTCGGCGCCTGGGCATGCACATGGCTCAAGGACAACGGCTTCGACCTCGTCGCCTGTTTCGACGGCAATCCCGAGCGAGCGGGCACGCAATTCCAGGGCCTGCCCGTCCATGCGCCGGAAGAAATCGGCGAGATCGGCCCGGAGCTGACGCTCATCACCGCGCGCCATGCGATCGCTCCGGTCCGCGTTCGGCTCGAAACTTTGGGTGTCGCCAGCCTGTCCTTCGACGCCTTCTACGCCGCGCTGCATTTCGAGGCCTTTGCCGCGGTTCATGAGCTTCTCGACGACGAGCGCTCGCGCGACGTGCTGCGCGCCGTCCTTGCGGCGATGCTGACAGGCGAAAAGCACTATTGCGAGGCGGTGTTCGAGAAGGACCAGTATTTCTGCCTGCCGCGCTTCTGCGGCGTGGAGAAGGAGATCTTCATCGATGCCGGCGCCTATGTCGGCGATAGCGTCGAGCGCTTCATCTGGACCCATTACGGCGTGTTCACCCGAATCCACGCCTTCGAGCCTGGCGCGCGCCAGCATCGTGCGCTGAAGACGAGGACCGACAGGCTGATCGAGGAATGGGCGCTCGATCCGACGTGGATCGTCATCAATCGCAGTGGGCTTGGCGCCGGCGAGGCGCAGATGGCGAGCGCCAGCCAGAGCGGCCAGCTACAGAGCCTGGCACTGGGCTCCACCACGGATGCGGGCCCGGGCGCGGTCAGTGTAACCTCGCTCGACCGCTATCTGGACGGCGCGCCAGCGAGTTTCATCAAGGCGGATGTCGAAGGCATGGAGATGGCCTTGCTCAAGGGGGCTACTGAGACAATCACGCGCTGCCGCCCCAAACTGGCGATCTGCGTCTATCACTATCCGTCCGACATACCGCAAATTTCATCCTACCTGAAATCGCTGGTGCCGGACTACCGGTTCGCCCTGCGCCACCATTCCCCGCAACTCATGGAAACCGTGCTTTACGCCTGGGCAGAGTGAAGCGGCCACTGAAGAGGAGTTACCCATGGATCCTGTCGAACACTTCCGCGACTACGTCGCCAACAATATCCGGGAAATCGGCGAGGACCGGGATTTCATCGGCCTGTCGAACATCTGGGTGCGGGAATCGATCCGCCACCGCTATGCGCAGAACTTCACCTGGCTCGGCCGGCCGATCATCCAAGTCCCGCAGGACACCTATGCGATCCAGGAGCTTATCTGGACCTGCCGTCCTGATCTGGTCATCGAAACCGGCATCGCCCATGGCGGCTCGCTGGTGATGAGCGCATCAATGCTCGCCATGCTCGACTATTGCGATGCAGTGCAGGCGGGCACCGTGCTCGATCCGAAGGCCAGCCGTCGCAAGGTGGTCGGCGTCGACATCGACATCCGCGCCCACAACCGCGCCGCCATCGAAGCCCATCCGCTGACCCACAAGATCCACACCATCCAGGGCTCGTCGGTCGCCGACGATGTCTTCGCCCAGGTAAAGGCCCATGCCGAGGGTTATGACCGGGTCATGGTCTTCCTCGATTCCAACCACACGCACGAACACGTGCTCGCCGAGCTCGAGCTCTACGCGCCGCTCACCTCGAAGGGTTCCTATTGCGTCGTCTGGGACACCGGCGTCGAAGACCTGCCGGCCGACATGTGCAACGACCGTCCCTGGGGCAAGGGCGACAACCCGAAGACCGCCGTCTGGGAATACATGAAGCGGCTGGAGAGCGAAGGCCGCACCGCCCGCGACGGCGAGCCGCTGAACTTCGCCTACGACAAGACGATCGAGAACAAGATCACCATCACCGCCTCGCCGGACGGCTTCCTGAAGCGCGTCTAAGCCTCGGCGGCTTCGTATTCCGAAACGACAAGGCCGCGGTCTCGACCGCGGCCTTGTGGTATTTTGCACTGGAAACGCTGCCGCCCGTCCTTAGGCGACACGCTTCTGCATCGTCTGGATCGGCCGCTTCTCGCCGACCGGCGTCAGCATCTCCTCTTCCCAGGGGAAGCGCAGGCCGTCCGGACGCACCTCGACCTGATCGGCCGGGCGGATCATGCCGTTGATGATGTCGAGCAGTTCCACCGGTGTCGTCACGCCGGCGATGTCGGAGCGAATGAAGGTTCCCGTCACATTCGAGCCGCTGAGCTGCAGGCTATAGCGCGCATCCTTGAACACAGGCTGGAAATGTTCGAGGAACCTTCCGCGGCGCCAATTCTTGAACGCGGTCGTGTAGCCGTCGCGGACGATGTTGAATGATTCCTCGTCGCGGAACATCTCGGTGTTGAAGGCGCAGGACTTGGCAAAATTCTTTTCCCAGCCGTCATAGGTCAGCTTGTACTTGGCGCGGAACCATTGCTGGCAGATGCCGATCGACGCCGTGACACCCAATATGCTCTGGAACGGGAAATCCTTCAAAAGAGGGTCGTCGTCGAAATTGCGGCCGAGTTCGGCCATGAAGATATCGACCTTCTTCTTGATGTCGGCAAGCTTGCCGATCGAAAAGGAATTGCTCTCCGGACAGCTTCCCATGACCGAGAAGGTCCGCTGGCAGAAGGCGAAGTGCTTGCCCTCGACCATCACCTTCATCGCCATGTCATAGTCGATGACCGGATGCTCGAAATAGCGGCCGCCGTACTTGCGTCGGATGCGGTCGAGCAGATCGCGGGAAACCGCCGAATGGTAGATCGAATAGCCCGAGGTCGGAACGGTGGTCGCCTCAAACCAGCCGAACATGCGCTTCAACAGCTGTTCGCGCGGCACCTTCACGACGAAGGAATTGAACGGCACGTGTATGCTCGTGCTCTTCTGCCCCGGCGAAGGCCAGCTATAGGCGACGACACCCCAGGCGAAGGCCTCCGTTTCCGGATTGACCGCAACCACCTTCTTGAGCACCGTCATGACGTCCGGATCGATGAAGTCGTCGTCGCCGATCACCGTCACCCAGTCCCCGGTCGCCGCCGCCAGCGTGCGTTCCCAGTTTTCAATCATCGGCAGGGTGCGGTCGGCGGACGGCAGGTAGACGATGCGCGGGTCGTCGGCATGGGCGCGCATGTAGTCGTTCATCACCGAAGGATCGTCGGAATTGTCGACGAAGACGAATTCGAGGTCGTCGCGCTTGCTGCGCAGCAGGCCTTCGATGGTCTTCTGGAAGTAGTATTGGCGATTGCGCGAAGGGACGCAGATCGACAGACGCATGTTTCGGGCCATAGTCTTCTCCGCTGCGGATGCTGCAGCGGCTCCGCTTGTTGATCGTCGGGCTTGCACCCTCAGGCCTTTCACTCCGGACGGAGCGGTCCGCGCAGTGGCTGGGTCGCCACCGCGATCGTCGGGACATCGCGCTTCGGCTGCGACTCGTCTAGGGATGAACCGTCAGGCTCGGCACCGCCGTCACGAACTTCCCATCCCAGTCGGTGATATACGAAAGCTGTCGCTTGATTTCTGTCTGAAGATTCCATGGCAGTATCACTACCCTTTCAGGCTTTTCCGATTTCAGGACGTCCTCGGAGACGATCGGTATCCGGCTGCCCGGCAGGAAGGTCCCCTGCTTGGCCGGGTTCTTGTCGACGACGAAGGACAGCAGATCCGGCTTCACGCCGGCGAAGTTCAAAAGCGTGTTGCCCTTGGCGGCCGCCCCATAGGCGGCGACCTTCACGCCCTGCCGATGGCAGTCGATCAGGAACTCCAGAAAGTCGTTGCGCACGCGCTGAGCCGTGGCTTGGAAGCCGGCATAGAAGGCCTCCTTGCGCATGCCCGCCGCCGTCTCCGTGGCCAGCATGGCGGTAACGCTTTCGCTCGCTGGGTGGGCCGCGGTGTCGGCGCGGTCGGCAAAGACCCTGAGGCTCCCGCCATGCCACGGCGTGGTCTCGACATCGAAGACGCGCAAGCCGTTTGCCGCAAAGATCCGCTCGACGGCGATAAGCGACAGATAGGAATAGTGCTCGTGGTAGGCGGTGTCGAACTGCGCTTCCGTCACCATGTTGAGCAGATGGGGAAATTCGAAGGTGGCAACGCCTGCCGGCTTCAGCAGTCGGGCGAAACCGGCGACGAAATCGTTGATGTCGGGCACATGGGCGAGCACGTTGTTCGCCGCCATCAGGTCGGCGCCCCAGCCTTCGGCCGCAAGGCGGGTGGCGACGTCGACGCCGAAGAAATCCTCGACGATCTCGATGCCCTTTTCGCGCGCCGCCTTCGCGGTGCTGGCGGTCGGTTCGACGCCGAGGCAGGGAATGCCGCGCGCCTTCACATATTGCAGCAGGTAGCCGTCATTGGCGGCGATTTCGACGACGCGGGAGGCGGTATTGAGCCCGAAGCGCTCCGCCATCGCCGCGACATAGGCCTCGGCATGGCCGAGCCAGGAGATCGAGAACGAGCTGAAATAGGCATAGCTCTCGGAGAAGAAGGTTTCGCGCGAGGCAAAATCCTCGGTCTGGACCAGCAGGCATTCATTGCAGACCCGGATCACCAGCGGATACCAGAGTTCCGGCTTTCCCAGATCCGCCTTGCGCACATAGGAATTCGACGGCGGCGCCGTGCCGAGGTCGAGAAAGGGACCCATGTCCTGCGACTGGCAGTGACGACACTTCATGCGGCAAGTCCTCGGTAGTCGGCGCCAAGCTGAGGGTGCGCCGTATCGCGCGGCGACAGGTGCACGACGGGCAAGGGCCAGGCGATGGCGAGCCGCGGATCGGTCGGGCTCAGGCCCCCTTCCGCCTCGGCATGGTAGGGCGCGGAATGGGCATAGATCATCCGCACATCGTCGCTCAGCGCCTGGAAACCGTGGGCGAAGCTTTCGGGGATGAGGAAGGAACAGGCATTGTCGGCGGAGAGCTCGACCGCGACATGCTCAAGGAAAGTCGGCGAGCCGTGTCTCAGATCAACCGCCACGTCGAGGATGCGGCCGGCGACGCAGGTCACCAGCTTGACCTCGCTGAAGGGCGGGGTCTGGAAGTGCATGCCGCGAACGGTTCCGGCAAAGCGCGAGGCGCTCTCGTTGACCTGCGCCACCGGGCCGCGCCAGCCGATTTGGGCCAGTTCCTCGGCGCAGAACAGGCGCGAAATGTGTCCCCGCTCGTCGGCGATGCGCCGGCGCTTGAGGATCAGCAGGCCTTCGATCGGGGTCGTTTCGACTTCGAAGCGCGCGGTCATACGGCGGCCCTCATGGGTCGCGCATGGACCGCCTCGAAGGCGCCGATGTCGGCGAGGCAGAGGTCGAGCGCCGATCCACCCGAAGCAAGCCGGCGATACCAGGCCATGGTGCGAATGACGGTTTCGTCGAGGTCCCAGACCGGACGATAGGCGAGTGTCTGGCGGGCGCGCGACGAATCCAGCATCAGATAGCCCGCCTCGTGCGGGCCTTCCGAGCCGTCACCGTAAACGACCTCGCCGCCGCCATAGGCCGCTGATGCCTTGTCGAGCACGCTCGACACCGTGGCCGCCGCCTGGTGATCAGGACCGAAATTGAGGCTCGGGGCAAAGTGGGGGTCATCCCACAGGCGTTCCGCCATCATCAGATAACCGTTGAGCGGCTCCAGCACATGCTGCCAGGGCCTGACCGCCTGCGGGCGGCGCACCATCAGTTTACGGGCAGCACCCCAGGCCTTGACGGCGTCGGGGATCAGACGGTCCTCGGCCCAGTCGCCGCCGCCGATCACATTGCCGGCGCGCGCTGTTGCAAGGCCGATGCCACGGGCGGCAAAGAAGGACGCGCGATAGCTGGCGGTGACGATCTCGGCCGCTGCCTTGCTGGCGCTGTAGGGATCGTGGCCGCCGAGCGGATCGCTTTCGACGAAAGGAAGCGCCGTCTCCGGGTTCTGATAGACCTTGTCGGTGGTGACGACGACGATCGAGCGGACATCGGGGGCAATGCGCAGCGCATCGAGCAGATGAGCCGTGCCCTGGACGTTCGTCTCATAGGTGCCGATCGGATCGCGATAGCCGGCGCGCACCAGCGCCTGGGCCCCAAGATGCAGGACGATCTCCGGCTTGGCCAGCATGACGCCGGCCGCAACCGCATGGCGATCGCGCAGATCGCAGATCTCCGCCGCCGCCGGCTTGCCGTTGACAAGATTGAACAGCGACGGCTCGGTCTCGGGAACGAGCGACAGGCCGGTCACCCTGGCGCCCATTTCGGCAAGCCACAGACCAAGCCAGCTTCCCTTGAAGCCGGTGTGGCCGGTCAGAAGAACGCGCTTGCCTTTCCAGAATGCGGGATTGGCCATGGTTACCACGACTTCCACGGCGGGTTGCCGCTGTTCCACAGGCTCTCGAGATGAACCTTGTCCCGCAGCGTATCCATCGGCTGCCAGAAGCCGGTGTGGAAGAAGGCCTTGAGCTCGCCGTCATTCGCCAGACCGGACAGGGGTTCGGCCTCCCAGCTGGTCGAATCGTCGGCGATGCGGTCGATGCATTTGGGGTCGAGCACGAAGAAGCCGCCGTTGATGAAGCCGCCCTCGCCCTCGGGCTTCTCGACGAACCCTTCCACGGTATCGCCGTCAAGCTTCAGCGCGCCGAAGCGGGCGGGCGGGCGAACCGCCGTCACCGTCGCCTGCCGGCCGTGGCTCTTGTGGAAGCGGACGGTCGCGCCGATGTCGACGTCGCACAGGCCGTCGCCATAGGTGAAACAGAAGGCTTCCTCGTCCTTGAGATAGTCGGCGACACGCCTCAGACGCCCGCCGGTCATCGAGTTCTCGCCGGTGTCGACCAGCGTCACCCGCCAGTTCTCGGCGCTCTTGCGATGGAACTGCAGGCGGTTTTCGGCCAGGTCGAAGGTGATGTCCGACATGTGCAGGCCGTAATTGGCGAAATATTCCTTGATGACATAGCCGCGGAAACCGCAGCAGATGATGAAGTCACGGATGCCATGGCCGTGATAGAGCTTCATGATGTGCCAGAGGATCGGACGCCCGCCGATCTCGATCATCGGCTTGGGCTTCAGATGGGTTTCCTCGGCGATGCGCGAGCCGAGACCACCGGCAAGGATGACGGCCTTCATCGCGAACGCCCGTTCGCCAGACGGGATACCGGCGTGCCGGTGCCCCGCTCATCGTAACCCGCAGCAAAAGCCATGATTCGTCCCACGCCCCACGAACATTCCATCGTGGGAAGAGGCTAGCCGACGAAACTGTCGTCAAACTTGAGGAACGAAAGGGCCGGCAGGGTCGGCGGCGACTGGGCGCCGCCGACCGGTCAGAAACCGCCCGCGGCCAGGCGACGCCGCAGCCCGCCGATATCGTGGGTCGCATCCTGCTCCAGGCGCTCTTCCCAGGCGAGTGCCGTTTCGACGATCAGGTCGAGGTCGGCAAGGCGCGGCACCCAGGCGAGCTTTTCGCGCGCCAGGGTCGAGTCGGCGACGACGAAGGCGGCATCGCCCGCGCGGCGCGGGCAGTATTCGACGGCAAACGGGCGGCCGGAAACGCGGGCAACCGCGGCGAGCACGTTGAGCACGGAATAGCCGGAGCCATAGCCGCAATTGGCGACCAGGGACGCCTCACCGCGGCGCAGATAGGCAAGCGCCCGCAGATGCGCCTGAACCAGATCCGCCACATGGATATAGTCGCGCACGCCGGTGCCGTCGGGGGTCGAATAGTCCGTGCCATAGACCGCGACCGAACGGCGCTTGCCAAGCGCCGCCTCGCAGGCCACCTTGATCAGATGGGTCGCACGGTCGGTGGACTGGCCTGTCCTGCCCTTCGGATCGGCGCCGGCGACGTTGAAATAGCGCAGCGCCACATAGCGGAAGTCATGGGCGCGGGCGGTGTCGCGCAGCATGATCTCGCTCATCAGCTTGGACTGGCCATAGGGATTTTCCGGCAGGAGCGGCGCGGTTTCCTTGACCGGCTCGGCGCTTGCCGGCGTGCCATAGACGGCAGCCGTCGACGAGAAGATCAGCTTGTCGATCCCGGCCTTGACCGCCGCCGAAGCAAGCACCCGCGTGTTGCCGGTATTGTTCTCGTAATAGCCGAGCGGATCGGACATCGATTCCGGCACAACGATCGACCCGGCGAAATGGATGATCGCCTCGATCTCGTTCTCGAAGAAGACCTGCCGCAGCAGATCCGCATCGCCGATGTCGCCGAGATAGAACCGCGCCTGCGGCGCGACGGCCCCGCGGAAGCCTGTCGAAAGCCGGTCGATCACCACCACGTCCTCGCCTGCATCCAGCAGCGCCCAGACCATGTGACTACCAATATAACCGGCCCCACCCGTTACCAAGATTGCCATTTTTGTCCATCCCGCAATTCTTTGACGAGATGAACCTAGGCAATGCAGCCTTTAACTTTGCTTACATTTCTCGGTCTTGTTCAGTATTGATACGGTTTAGTTTCAAGTATAGAAAATGCAATATTGCAAACTTCGCTAGAATTTTATCGATCGCGGCGCGGAGCATGGGATCCCCGGGCCGCCGCCGGATCAAAGCGCCAGAATATAGCGGCACAGCCGGTCGGCCGCTTCCTCGATCTGTTTCGGGTCGCGCAGGAAGCAGGCCCGCAGGAAACCCTCGCCGCCCATGCCGAAGGCCGATCCCGGCGCCAGCGCCACGCCGGTTTGATCGACGATGTCGAGCGCGGCCTGCCGGCTGTCGGTGATGCCGTCAATCTTGAGGAAGGCATAGAGCGCCCCTTCGGGCTTCAGGGTCTCGACCCGGTTGGTGGCGATCAACGCATCGCACAGCAGATCGCGTGATTTCTTCGCGCGGTCGAAATTCTCGCGAACGAAGCCGTCACCCTGGTCGAGCGCGGCAACCGCGCCACGCTGCATGAACTGGGCGACGCCGGAGGTGGAATACTGGATCAGGTTCTCGAACACCTGCCCCGTTTCCGGCGGCGCGACGATCCAGCCGACGCGCCAGCCGGTCATCGACCAATTCTTGGAGAAGGAGTTGGCGAAGATCACCCGGTCGCCCTCGACCATGACATCGAGGAAGGACGGCGCGCGATGTCCGCCGCCGTAATAATAGAGCGCATAGATCTCGTCGGCGAGGATCCACAGTCCGTGGCGGCGCGCCAGTTCGAGAATGGCCTTGAGGTCAGCATGCGTCGCCGTCCAGCCGGTGGGGTTGGACGGCGTGTTGATGAACAGGCCGCGCGTCCTCGGCGTGATCGCCTGTTCGAGCCTATCCATGTCGAGCGACCAGCGGCCATTGGCAAAGGTCAGCGGCACGCCAACGGAGCGGCCCCCGGCGATATCGATCGCCGAGATGATGTTCGGCCAGGCCGGCGACAGGTAGATCATCTCGTCGCCCGGCTGGGTGATCGCCTGGACGCCAAGGGCGATCGCCTGCATGCCGGAGGCGGTGACATAGAAGTGTTCGGGCGAAAGCTCGACGCCGAAATGGCGGGCATAGTAGCGCGACAGCGCCTCGCGAAGTTCGGGAATGCCGCGCTGCCAGGTGTAGAAGGTCTCGCCGCCGAGAAGCGCGTCGCTTGCCGCGCGATTGATGAAATCGGGGCTCGGCAGGTCGCCTTCCCCCGCCCAGAGCGGCAGGAGACCGTCACGGCCACGGGCATAATTGATGATCTCGACGATCCCGCTTTCCGGTGCGGCAAGGGCGCGGGGGCTGAGATCCTTCACAAGCGACATGGGCTAGCTTCTCCGGTTCGACGTGTGTTCGCCAACCAGAGGTCTAGCGGATTGCGCCGGGAAAATCCCATGACAATCCGTGAGGGCAGAATCGATTTCGGTGATGGATGGACGAACGGGCCGTCCCGGATTGAGACGGTCCCGCCCTTCGCCGATGTCGCTTCAGCGCGTCTTCAGCAGGTCGCGGATCTCGGTCAGAAGCTGGATGTCGGCCGGCGGCGGGGCGGCTTCGGCCTCCTTCTTCTCCTGCTTCTCGAGCGAGGCGCGCAGCGAGTTCACGCCCTTGACCATCAGGAAGATGATCCATGCGAGGATCAGGAAGTTGATGATGACGGTAATGAAGTTGCCATAGGCGAAGACGGCGCCCTGCTCGCGGGCGGCCTCGAGCGAGTTTGCCGTCACGTTCGCGCTCAGCGGCAGGAAATAGTTGGAGAAATCGAAGCCGCCGAAGACCACGCCGACCAGCGGCATGACGATGTCCTGGACAAGCGAGTTGACGATCAGGCCGAAGGCGCCGCCGATGATCACACCGACGGCGAGGTCCATGACATTGCCGCGCGCGATAAAGGTCTTGAACTCGTTCAGCATACCCATCTCCTTTAACCGTTCGACAAGCAACGCCCGTCCCTGTCGTGGCGTCATGCCGCGACAATGAATATCGAAAGTGCGATCATTCGGAAACAGTGAAATTCCTGTCGTCGCGGTCAGCGTTCGACTTAAGATCGAGATTGAAGCGATTTCAAACGGCGGTGACTTCCCCTAAGGTTCCCGCTCGATGGAACGCCGACGATGAGGAGGAAGCGTGCTTCCGGGATGGGTCATCTTTGCCTCGGCCTTCGCCTATCTGCTGCTGCTGTTCGCGGTGGCCAGCTACGGCGACCGCAAGAGCCGCGCGCATGGCGTGCCCGAGAACGGCCGGCCGATCGTCTATGCGCTCAGCCTCGCCGTCTATTGCACCTCCTGGACCTATTTCGGCGGGGTGGGTCTCGCTGCCGAGCACGGCCTCGAATTCACCGCCATCTATATCGGCCCGATCCTGATGTTCACCATCGGCATGCCGATCGTCCGGCGGATCATCGATCTCGCCAAGGCGGAGAAGCTTACCTCCGGCGCCGACTTCATCGCCGCGCGCTACGGCAAGAATCCGATCGTCGGCATGCTCGTCACGATCATCTGCCTGGTCGGGACCATTCCCTACATTGCCCTGCAACTGAAGGCGGTATCGAGCTCCGTCGCGGCCATGGTCGATCCGACGGAATACGGCATCGGCACGGGCAACCTCTACTTCATCGACCTACCGCTGGTCGTCGCCTTCGTGCTGGCCTGCTTTGCCGTCGTCTTCGGTACGCGCCACACCGACGCCACCGAACACCAGGACGGCCTGATCCTCGCCATCGCCATGGAATCGGTGGTCAAGCTCGTGGCGTTCTGGACGCTGGGCGTCTACGTCGTGTTCTTCCTGTTCGACGGACCGACCGACCTGTGGCAGAAGGCGACCGAGAACGAGGCCGTCATGACGGCCCTGTCCTACCAGACGCCGCTCAGCCGGTGGCTGCTGCTGATCGCGCTGTCGGCCTTCGCCATCATCATGCTGCCGCGCCAGTTCCACGTCACGGTGGTGGAGAACCGTACCAGCCGCGAGCTGAAGCTCGCCGGCATCCTGATGCCGCTCTATCTCGTCGCCATCAACATCTTCGTCCTGCCCGCGGCGATCGGCGGGATCATGACTTTTTCCGGCGGCGGCGATGCCGACCTCTATGTCTTGTCGTTGCCGCTGCACAACGAGATGGCGACCGTATCGCTGATCACCTTCCTCGGCGGCTTTTCCGCCGCGACCGCCATGGTCATTGTCGCCTCCGTGGCGCTTGCGATCATGGTGTCGAACGACATGATCCTGCCGATCTTCCTGCGGCAGAAGCTGCTGACGCGGCCCAGCCATCGCGACGACTTCGGCAAGACGCTGCTGCACATCCGCCGCTCGGCGATCTTCGCCGTCATGCTGCTCGGCTATGTCTATTACCGCTCGGCCGACAATACGACAGGCCTCGCCTCGATCGGGCTTCTGGCGTTTGCCGCGATCGCGCAGATCGCCCCTTCCCTGTTCGGCGGACTGATGTGGCGAAGGGCCAATGCCCGCGGCGCCATCGCCGGCCTGTCCTCGGGCATCTTCGTCTGGGCCTATCTGTCCTTCCTGCCGAGCCTCGGCGCCCAGGACAATTCGCAGATCGCCTCGTCCATTCTCGGTTTCCTCTTTCCCGGCGTCGGCATGTTCAGTCCGGAACATGCCGACCCGCTGGTCAATTCGACGCTGCTCAGCCTGCTGGTCAACACGGCGGCCTTCATCATCGGTTCGCTCAGCCGCAATCCGCGACCCGTCGAGCGGATCCAGTCGGGCATCTTCGTCAAGCGCCATCCACGCTCGCAGTTCGCCACGCGCGGCTGGAAGACCAGGGTCACCGTCGGCGACCTCAAGGCCGCCATCGCCCGCTACCTCGGCGACGAGCGGATGACGCGCTCCTTCCGCTCCTACGAGCAGGCCGCCGGCCATCGACTGGACGACGAAAGTCCGGCCGACATGGCCTTCATCCATTTCTCCGAGCAATTGCTCGGCAGCGCGATCGGCTCGTCCTCGGCCAGGCTGGTGCTGTCGCTGATCCTGCAGAAGGCCGAGGACACATCGGCCGACACGGCCTGGCTGCTCGACCAGGCCAGTGAAGCCCTGCAATATAACCAGGACATGCTGCAGACGGCGCTGTCGCAGATGGATCAGGGCATCGCCGTGTTCGACGCGAGCAACCGCCTGACGATCTGGAACCGAAGGTTCCGCAGCCTGCTGGACCTGCCCGAACATGTCGGCCAGGTCGGCTTCCCGCTGAGCGAGATGGTGGCGATCCTGGCGCAACGCGGCGACGTCGCCACCGGCGACCAGGCCCAGTTGGTCAAGCGTTTCCACCAGTTCGACAAGCCGTTCCGGCTGGTCACGGCGGCTGGCGAGCGTATCATCGAGGCGCGCTGCAATCCGATGCCGGACAAGGGCTTCGTCGCCACATTTACCGACATCACCAGCCAGGTGGCGGCCGACAAGGCGTTGAAGCAGGCCAATGAGACGCTGGAACAGCGGGTCAGCGAGCGAACCGCCGAACTGACCCGGGTCAACCATGCGCTGGCCGAGGCGCGGGCTGCGGCCGACGAGGCGAATATCGGCAAGACCCGCTTTTTCGCCGCGGCCGGCCACGACATTCTGCAACCGCTCAATGCCGCCCGGCTCTACTCCTCGTCCCTGGTCGAGCGGCTCGGCGATTCGGACAATAGCAGCATGGTCCGCAACATCGATTCCGCCCTGGAATCGGTCGAGATCATTCTCGGTGCCGTGCTCGACATCTCAAGGCTCGACACCGGCGCGATGAAACCGCGGCTGGCGGCCGTGCCATTGCAGGGGCTGCTGGAGCGCATCGAGACCGACTTCGCGCCCATCGCGCGGGAAAAGGATCTCAAGCTTGTCGTCATGCCGACCTCGCTCACCGTCCGCTCCGACCCCAATCTCTTGCGCAGACTGGTCCAGAACCTCGTCTCCAATGCCATCAAGTACACGCCTTCGGGACGGGTGCTGGTCGGTGCCCGGCGGCACGGCAACGAGGTCGTCATCCAGGTGATGGACAGCGGCATCGGTATTCCGTCGTCGAAGTTCCGCACCGTGTTCAAGGAGTTCGCCCGGCTCGAGGAGGGCATGCGCACGGCATCGGGCCTCGGGCTCGGCCTGTCGATCGTCGATCGCATCGCCCGCGTTCTGAACCATCCGGTGCAGCTTTCGTCCAAGCAGGGCAAGGGCACAACCTTTCGCGTCATCATGCCGCTGGACAAGTCAGCGCCGGTGGCGGCCGCGGTGACCGACCTGCCGCTCGGCGGCAAGGGCGCCATACCGCTCGAGGGTCTGCGGGTTCTGTGCATCGACAATGAGCCGAAAATTCTCGAAGGCATGGACCTCCTGCTGTCCGGCTGGGGCTGTGCCGTCACCTTGGCCGGCTCGATCGAGGCGCTCGACGCGATCGTTGCGGCGAACAAGAGCCCGCCGGACGTCATCATCGCCGACTACCATCTCGGCGACGGCAGCGGCATCGGCGCGATCCTGCGCCTTCGGGCGCTCTACGAGAGCGACATTCCCGCACTTCTGATCACCGCCGACCGAACGGCCGAGGTCAGGGCGGAAGCCGAACGGCAGACCATCACCCTGCAGCACAAGCCGGTCCGTCCGGCCGCCCTTCGCGCCTTTATTACCCAGGTCTCGGGAGGCAAGCGGGCCGCTGCCGAATAGGTGATCCATGCCGATTGACGTGTATCAAGGCAGCCACATCGAAACATGCCGATATTCGTTAATGCCGGAATTTCCCGGCATAGGCCGTATCGGGTGCGCCCCCTTGTGGTCGAGGAGGACTGTGATGAATACGAAAATCTGGCGGGCTGCCATTTTCGGGCTCGCTTGTCTGACCGGTATTGCGCCGGACACCGTCGGTCCCATGGCCGGACCGATGGCCGATCCGGCCGGAAGTCGGTCCGTTTCCACAGGATCGCTTTTGCCTCCGGCTACGAGCGGGGCCGGAGACCTTCTTCTGGTTCAATGGCCGCCCCCACCTCCACCGCCCGGTTGGGGAGGTGGTCCGCCGCCGCCGGGCTGGAGGCCCCCACCGCCACCTCCGCCTCCCGGCTGGAGGCCCCCACCCCCTCCGCCGCCGTCCGGCTGGAGACCTCCACCGCCACCGCCGCCGGTGTGGGGACGTCCGCCGCCGCCGCCGGTCTGGGGAACGAGTTCCGCTCACGTGCGCTGGTGCATGAACCGCTATCGCTCCTATAATCCGCGGACCGATACCTATCTGGGCTTTGATGGCCGCTACCACCGCTGCAGAAGCCCCTACCGTTGAGGTAGGTTACGAGCACCCCGATCAAGGCCGTCGCATCATCGTATGCGGCGGTCATGCTGCCTTGGGCATCTTCACCCGGAACGATGCCGCGACGACGATCTGCATCAGTCCTGTTTTATCTGGATTTCTCCGACAACCGTTTGGCGCCTTGCTTGCGGAGGCTCCGCAAGACCGATACTGCCCTGCCTGTTCAGTCCGGCGTTCAGCGCTCCAGGGCGGTAACCTGGGGCGGACGCTCGGGCCTTGACCATTCGGCGAGAAGGTCTTCCTCCACCTCGCCCCGGCCCAGCGTCTCCCATCCGTCACGACCGGCCCGGACATAGCGCAGGAAGGTGAAACCGGTTCGCCCGCGCACCGTGGCGGCAACGACTTCGTCCGGCAGGATGAGACGTCGGCCGTAGACGGGGCGGGTCGGCAAACGCATTTCCGGCAGCACGGTATTGACCAGTTCCGTGCAGAAGGTGCAGCCGGTCGTGTCGAGATCAAAATAATAGTCGAAGGGCATGCCCACGCGTCGATAGAACCCCGCCAAGGCCTGCTGCCGCCGCACAGGGCCAAGGCCGGCCGGCCGCATCAGGGCAATCGCATCGGCATCCAGAGCCGCTGGCGCCGTGGAAAGGTGGACGCCCTTGTTGTCGGCCTCGATGAACAGGGCGCCGTCGCGGATCGCAGCATGGTGCTTGCGGATAGCGGGAAGGTCCCAGGCGCCGGCGCGGCGCAATTGTGCTTCCGTCCCGACATAGATCGCCACATGACCGAAATGGCCGGGGATCGCGTGCCCCGAGAGGCGTCCCTTGTTGCTGACCGCGACCACATCCAACGGCCGGAGATCAGCGAGGAGACGATCGATCGCAGCGTCATGACGCAACAGGTCACCCTTGCGCCAGACTACGGCCGCGACCATCTTCCCGATTGCGGGTGCGAAAGGCTCGGCCAGGGCGACGAGGCCCTTCGGATAGCGCTCCGGCTTCTGGCAGCAATCGCCCAGCGGGGCATTGGCGGGCAAAGGGGCCGGAGCGGGCTTCGGCACCGTCGTGCAGGCCGAAACGAACAGCATCAGCCCGATCACGAGGGCACGGCACGACCAGCGACGGAGCGCAATTCTGTCAAACGCCATGGCCCTACCCGCGGCAAGCAGCGCGCATGGTGAAGCGGTGCGAAAACATCATCATCATGCAGAAACCAGGCCCGTCCCCCATCCGTGCACGGACCCCACTCCGTGCACCGGCATCGTTCATTCGATGCAACGAAGATAGTTAATCCGGGGCGTACGGCAAATCAATCGCCGAGAGGCACTATGGCACGCGACGAAAGCTCAAGGCGAAAGGGATCACCAGGATTTGAGCGCCCTGAGGGTCGGCGTCTTCTTGAACATGTGCTCGTCCATGCGGGCGAGCAGGCGGTCGAGCAGTTCGACCGCCTGGCCGACGGCCGGTCCCTTGTTGAGCATGACGCATTCCGCTCGCGCCGCCATGGCCGCGTCGGTCATCTCGCCACGGGTCGGAATGCCTTCCCGCACCAGGTCTTCGAGCACCTGCGTCGCCCATACCGCGGGGACGGAAGCTGCTTCGCTGATCCACAGGATCTCCTCCTGCATTTCCGCCAGCCGTTCGAAACCGATTTCGGCCGCGAGGTCACCGCGCGCGATCATCACGCCGAATGGGCCGCGCCGCCGTGCCCTGGCGATCAGGGCCGGCAGGTTGCGCACGGCCTCCGGCTGTTCGATCTTGGCGATCAGGCCGAGCGTGCGATCGGCCATGCCGTGGCGGGCCAGCATGCTGTCGAGCAGATCAATGTCTTCCGGGCGGCTGACGAAGGAATAGCCGATCATGTCGGCGCATTCGATCACGGTGACCAGGTCGGTTTCGTCCTTGGCCGTCAGCGGCGACAGGCCGAGTGCGGTGTCCGGCAGGTTGATGCCCTTTTCCGGCTTCAGCCTGGTGCCGCGCGCCTTGGTCCTTTCGACCCGGATCACCGCCTCGCCGTTTTCGAGGCTTTCCACCACCGCTTCCAGCTTGCCGTCGTCATAGCGCACCCGATCGCCGATCGAAAGGCGCGTGACCATTTCAGGCAACGAGACGCCGGCCGAATAGAGCACCTCGGCACAGGTTCTAGGGACACCGGAGGCCACCAGACGGATGCGGTCCCCCGGCTGGAGCCGTGACTTCTTGTCGGGCACCTGCACGGCGGCGGTGCGGATCTTCGGGCCGGCAATGTCCATCAGCACCGTGATGTCGCGGCCGGTCGCGGCGCCGGCGGCGCGGGCAAAGCCCGCCATGGCGCGCCAGGCCTCCGGCCCGTCATGCGCGCAGTTGATCCGCGCCACGTCCATGCCGCGTCGGGCAAGGTCGAGGATGAAGTCCGGACCGTCCGCCGCCTCGCTCGGCAGCGTCACCATGATCCGCGTGCGCCGGTTGACCGGCGGGCGGCCGAACAGGGCCGCCGACGCCTCTTCGAGCCGCGCTTCGCCGCGGAAGAACTCGTCTTCCTGCGGCATCGCAACAGGGCCCTGACGGCCGGCGAGCGAGGCCAGGGCGACGATGACGGCATCCAGCGTTGGCAGGACGCGGCTTTCAAGGCGGCCGAGCGACGAGAGCCCGAAGCGCATCAACCGCCGCTGGAGCGGGCGGATATCGTGGTGGCGCAGGCAGAGATAGTGGGCCAGATTGACAAGGGCCGGATCGATGGATGACGCATCGCTACCGCTGAAGCCGTCGATCAACGCCGTCGATGCCTCGATGACCGTGGCGCGCAGGGCCAGCATGTCGTCGAGCAGGGCGGAGGCCTGCAGCGTCTCCTGACGAAAATCCTGGCTATTCATGCAACACACCCCTATGGCCCCGCCACGCCCTGTCAGGAGACGAGCGCTGGATGCGCGTACCCGGCAGGCCCATACTGGAGGCGAACTGCGTACAATTCTAGTCCCCGCACTTGACCGATATGTGACGGTCCCGACACGGGCGTCGGAAAGGCGCCCGCCCCTCCTGTAGGCCAGCAGTGCTTCTTTCTCAAAATGGTTGCAGGCAGTCGCCCTTAGAGACGCAAGGCCCAGACCGTCGTGTGACGGACGCCGTCGGGGGGCGCCGAGAGGCGGGCCGAGCGAACCGGCTCGAAGCCGGCGATCCGCTTGGTGCCGGCGATCCGGCCGTCATCGGCGAACACCTCCACCGATCCATAGTCGAGGAAGATGCGCAAGCGCCGCACCCGAGCGCCCTCGACGATATAGCGAGGCTGGTCCTGCATGCCCGGGCTTTCATGACGCAGCCACAGTCCCGTCTCGTCCTGGACCAGGCCGAGCGTGACACCCGGATGGTCGAAGGCGAGGTCGAACGGCAGCCCGGCTTCGGCAAGATCCAAAAGAATCTCGACCGCGCCGTTGGGGAAGGTCACCGTCTCGCCGGCCGCCAGGCGGGTGCGGTCGATGATGTGGCTGCGCAGGCTCTCCGCCGCGCCGATCGGCGGTGTGAGCAACTGCCCGTCCTCGAGCCTCAGCGTGCGCGGCAGGGTCATGGCCGAGGGAAAATCGATAGTCGGGCCGGTATCGGCCCAATTGCCGAGCCAGCCGATCCCCACCGGCGTCGCCCCGTCCATGAAGGCCTGGAAGGCATAGTTGTCGGTGATGAAGTCGAGTTCGCGGCCGAACTCGCGGGAAAAGGCCCGGCCGTCGAACCAGCCGACATCGACCATGGTCAGGTTGCGGCGTCCGGTCCGCTCGTCCTTGCCGTTCATCAGTCCGTAGATCAAGGCCCAGCGCGTGGCGGGGTCGGTCGCCTCGCCATCGAGCGGCAGAAGGCAGGGACATTCGATCGCCGTCGTCCGGTGGCGGGTCTCGACCAGCATCTTGCCGAGATAGGTCCAGCCACCGGCCGCCTGGCCATCCTCCGTCTCATAGAGCAGGATCACACCGCCTTCGTCGCTCTGGCTGCCGAGCAGCATTTTCCAACGGCCGTCCGGCCCCTTGAAAACGTAAGGATCGCGGAAATCGAGCGTCAGCCCCTCGCCTTCCGGTCGATGCGGCAGGATGACCGAGGCTTCGCCGGCGGAGAAGAGATCGACCGAAACGGCCGACATCTGGATTTCCTGTTCCGGCTCACGGTCGCTGACCTTCTCGGTGAAGAAGACCCGGATCCCCGGACCGTTCGGCAGCGGAATGGCCGAGCCGGAAAAGGCGCCGCCGCGCTTGTCGGGACGGGCCGAGAGTTCTTCCGAGGGGAAGAGGAACACCGGCAGGTGGCGCCAGCGCAGATAATCGGAGGAGACCGCATGGCCCCAGTGCATGTTGTTCCACATCCGGCCGTGCGAATAGTGCTGATAGAACAGGTGCGGTCGACCGCCAAAGCGGCCGAAACCGTTCGGATCGTTCATCCAGCCGAAGGGCGGGCGGAAATGGTAGGAGGCGGCAAGGTCCGGCGGGGCATTGACCGGATTGGTGTGCAAAACGGTAATCCCGGTCTCCAGCACATCCGCGGCGGTGAACCAGTAGGCGACCGACACCGAGGTGTCGCGGGGGTCGTAACGAAGTTCGATGCGGCCGCCGCCGAAGACATGGTAGATACGAAAGGAGTTTTCCTCGGCATTGACCGCCTGGACCTCGCCGAACTTACCATTGGCACTGTGGAGCGACACCGATCCGGGCCGATCCGGATGAACGGCCTTTAGCCACAGATGCAGGGTGGTGTTGAACGGGAGGTCTGCGGCTATGACACGGATGGTTTCGCTGTCGTCCTGCCGTCTTGCCCCGCTGTCCGGCGCCGCTTCTTCGCTCCGTTCCGGGGCATCGCCCTTGTCCGCCGCCATGGGCTGTCGTCCTTCCGTCCTAGTTTTCCTTCGACAACGAGGGGACCGATACGTCAGTTCCCCCGGCCTGTGATCGCCAGCGTCTCACCGATCCTCAAGACGCGCGCCCGGTGGTTGCCGTCGCTTGCGGCGAGAAAGCGATCGGCCGGGTCTCGCAGCGGTTCCGGCGACAGCGCAAAGGTTCCCCAGTGAATGCCGATGCCGAGCGTAGCGCGCAATTCGGCGAGAATAAGGGCGGCGTCTTCCGGCGTCGAGTGCATGTCGGCCACCAGGGGCGAGGGTTCGAAGGCGCCAATCGGCACCAGCGCCAGATCATAGGGACCACGTTTCCTGCCGATCTCGCCGAACACCGGGCCATGGGCGCTGTCGCCGACGAACAGCGCCGAGCGGCCGGCAAGCCTGATATCCCAGACATAGGCGTCGCCGTCGAGCTTGGCGAGAAGGTTGCGGCGGGTGCCGTGGACCGCCGGAAAGGCGGTGAGCATGGCGCGGCCGGCGACAACCGTTTCGCCGTGCAGCGGATGCTCGACCGTGGTGAAGCCGGCCTTCTCGCCATAGCTTTCCAGGCCGTTCGGCAACACGATTCGGGCCTTGGGGAAGCGTGTCGCCAATGCCTTCAGGGTCGGGGTGTGCAGATGGTCGTAATCGCCGTGCGACAGGAGAACGACATCGATCGGCGGCAGGTCGTCGAGGCCGATCGGGGCCAAGACATGGCGATGCGGTAGCGGGCTTTCGAGCGAGAAGCCGACGGGGAAGACCGGATCGGTCAGGATGGTTACGCCGCCAAGCCGCAGCAGCACGGTGGAATGGCCGAGCCAGGTGAGGCTGTCGCCGCGGGTGCCGAGGCCGGCCAACGCCTCTTGCCGCGACATGACCAGATCGTCGTCCACTTCCGACCGGCGGACATAGAGGCCGGAGGCGATGTTGAGATGGTGCAGCGCCAGGCCGGCGGAGAGCAGGCCGGGCGGCAGCAGGGCGGCGTGATGCGGATCGCCTTGGGTCGTCGTGTGGCAGCCGGACAGCAGCGTGCCGACCAGGGCAGCGATCGGCAGGAGCCCCAGAGCGCGACAACGGCTGCGCCCGACACCGCCGACCGGCGGCCGAGTGCCATCGCCCGGCCGGGCGTCCGCCCGCTCGCCCGCCTCGACACCTTCCTGCCCCTTGCCCATTCACCCCCCAAAAAGCCTGGCCTTGCCAAGATATGCCCCGTGGCCATTGAGCCGTATCGGCTCACCCTTTGCAAGCCGCATCGCCCCTTTGTCGCCTCCCCCTTTCGTCCACGGTCTCTTACCGCCCGATCATTCGCCGGGGCCTTCGTCCGTCATCGATCCGTCACCGTTTCTTCATCCGGCTGTGACCGACGCGCACTATCGCGGTTCAAGGACACCTTCCGGACCTGGAGCCGCCATGCGCCTGACCGCCCCGATCCTCGCCGCATTTCTCGCCCTCTTTCCGCTCTTGCCCTCCGGCGCATCGATCCCGCAGGCCGACCATGCCGGGCTGATCCGCGAGCGGCTGGCCGATGCCAACCGCTTTCGCGACCATGTCATGGTGGTGGCGCATCGGGCCGGGTGGAAGGAAAACGGCCAGGTGGTGCGGGCGGAGAATTCGAAGGCGGCGATCGATCATGCGGCGGCGATCGGTGTGGAAATGGTCGAGCTTGACGTGCGCCGCTCGAGGGACGGCGTGCTGGTCGTCATGCACGACGAAACGCTGGAGCGGACCACGACCTGCCGCGGCAAGGTTGCGGATCTCACCCTTGCGGCGCTCAAGGCCTGCCGGCTGATCGTCGAGGGTACCGGCATCATCACCGACGAGACGGTGCCGACGCTTGCCGAAATGCTCATCCATGCCCGCGGCCGTATTCTCATCAACATCGACAACAAGCTCGAGCCGGAGGACCTCACCGAGATCGTCGCGACGGCACGCGGGCTCGACATGGCCGACGGCATCCTGATCAAGACGGCGATCTGGAACGACGAGCGGCTGGACCGCGCCCGCGTCGTGATCGACACGATCGGCCAAGACGTCGCCTTCATGCCGATCCTCGCCGACGACGCCGTGCGTGATGCGGCCTTTGTCGAGCGGGTGGCGCAGACATTCTCGCCGCAGGCCGCCGAGATGATCCACTGGCGCCGCACCGCCGCCGAGCCGCTGACCGAGGCCGGCGGGCCGCTGTTTTCGCCGCGCGCCCGCGCCGTCGCGGTGCGCGGCAATTTCCACATGTGGATCAACACCTATCCGATCACCGATCGGCCCGAGGGCATGGTGGCCGGCGGGCGCGGCGACGGGCTGGCCTTTGCGCAAGGGCAACCCGAGGCGGTCTACGGCTTCTGGATCGAGCGCGGCGCGACCATCATCCAGACCGACGAACCGGAGGCACTGATCGGCTGGCTCGACCGGCAGGGCTATCGCCGGCACTACGGCGCCGGCAACAGCTGAGATTGCGGCCGACGGCCCGCGCCGTCATCCTTGTCCTTTCTCGGTGGCCTTTTGCCGCATCAACGCCTTCAGGCGCGCGTATCTGCTCTCGTCGCGATGGCAGCAGGGCGGGCGCTGGACAAGCGCCTGAACCGGCTCGCCCTTCGGCCAGTATTCGGCCCGGCAGCGGCGATGGCGCCGGCAGATCGGGAAGGGGCAGGTCCGCCAATAGTCGAGCTCGTCGGCACTCCTGGCAAGCCAGATCCAGCGCAGGGCCTCGGAGCGGATCTGCAGCGGCGCCTCCAGCAGCGACAGATGGCGAAGATCGCCCTCATGATAGCGCCGCCACTCGTCCGGCGGCAGGCCCTCGAGCGTGCGCACGTGGCGCGCCTTGCGGCGCTTCTTCCTGGTCTTTCGTCCCGCCATGGCCTTTTCCCATAGATCATCCGCCCGGCACGGCTTTCGCCCGGGGTTTGCGTTTCAGTCCGGAGGCCCACGCAAGGGCAGCACCGCACAATAATTTAGAATAAGGCACCGCCCTTGCGTGGCCTTCGGCGTTCTCCAGGGGATTTCGCCCCTTTCAGACGGCATGCTCGCTCCGCTGCGGCCAAAGGCTTTCGCTCAAGGCCTTGCATGGACGACCCAAACCGGGCTTTCGCCCGGGGGGAGCTTGAGGTGCGAACTTCCGCCCGCCCCGCCTCACCGCCTCTCCGACGCCGGCTGCACGTTACAACCGACCCCGAAGCGCCGGCCCCCGCCTGTGCCGCAACGTCTCGCGACCCATCCGACGGCGGAGGCAGGGAGGATTATAGGGCCGGCGGAGAAGGCGGGGAAAATGAGAGGGGATTCTTTCTGGGGGTGGGGAGAAGCGTAGTCTCAACGCGGTCGTCCGACAAACTGATCAGGCATACTGTATTTCGTCCTGTTGAGTGCCGGGGCCGAAGCCCCGACATTCAGGAACCACCATGAGCGGCTACGCCGCCAAGCAGTACGTTATAGGCGGTGCGCAGCTACCTGCAGCAACGCCAATGGCCAACCACTTGCTCGCGACGCCCAAAACGAGTGCGCGTGTAAGGGTTGACCCAGTGGCAAGCGCGCTTGCTCAATCGAGTCACCATATCCTGGGACTCTTGAATGTCAGACGGAAACGTGGTAATGGCTTCTCCGAAGAGGAGACTATACCCAGTTTCCGTCTTATCCCGCTGTGGAGTCCTATCCAAGTTTCCAGCGGGACCGGAACCGGCCCTACTTTGCGCTGCAACGCTCTGTAGGGCCGTTTTCGTTTCCGGCATCCATAAATTAATTATAGCCCGCCATCGTGAACGACACAAGCCCCCCGCTCAAGCGCTTGCACAATACGGAATTCATGAATACGATACGTGCATTCAACGGGAAAGCTGACCATGACAGACAAGGCGCTCGACAACGCAGAATTCATTAGAAAACAATTAGTTAAACGACGCATTCAGCTCAACTCAGAGATCATCGCGCTTGATGAACAAATCGGGAAAATAGATCTATTCATTCAAGATTGGCACGCCTTCGCCGGAGATTCACTCAAGCTATCGACAGGTGAAGAAAACGACTCATCTATCGGAACAACCGAAAGCCAAGAGTCTAGATCGCGGCGCACCACCGGAAACTCTCGCAAGGAGGAGGTGGCTGCGACAGCGTACCTGGTCATTCAAGAAAGAGGCACGCCTCTCTCTCGCGATGAGCTTTTGAATGCCGTCACAGAACGCGGAATGGTAATCGAAGGAAAAGACCGTGCCGGAGTATTCACCACAATGATGTGGCGAATGCGCGATAAAATTGTTAAACTGGAAAGTGGAGGTTATTGGCTGGCTGATGTTGAGTATCCGCCCGAAGGTTATGTGCCCCAGAAGACCGGTAGCGAAGACCCATTTGCAGATTGGCTCTAGCGTTGCAAACGTTTGCAATCGACACACAGTCTCAGAACCTGAATAGATCGACAGCAACTCGCATTGAACGCCCTTGAATGTTCAATGGAATGCGAAATCCGTTGATATCTGGCCCAACACCCCTGCCTAATTCAACAAGAGTCTCAGCGCTCGCGGCTCACAGCCCAGCCTTCGCTTGGGCCCCGGGCGTTCGGAGCTAAAATCGAGAAGCTGGGTCGAACGCTCCGCCACGCGGATTGGGCCTCATCCGCTGGTGACCCGCTCCCCAAAACGGGTATAGCGATGCAGCATTGGTACGCAATCTCGATGGAGGCCGCACTTGATGATCACTACCCCTCGCCTGCGGCTGCGTCGGCCCGAGTTCGGCGACTTCGAAGCCTATGTGGCGATGTGGTCGCATCCGGACATTCTCGTTCATATGAGTTCCGGCTCGTTCACGGTCGAGCAGATGTGGACGCGCTTTCTGCGGCAGGCCGGCGGATGGCACTATCTGGGGTTCGGCTATTTCTCCATCGAGGAGCGCGAGACGAAGCGGTTCGTCGGGCAGATCGGTTTCCAGGATCTCAGGCGGGATATTTCGCCGTCGCTCGCAGGGTCGATGGAGGCCGGGTGGACGATCCATCCGCAAGCGCAGGGCCTCGGCTATGCCAGCGAGGCAGCACAAGGGCTGTTCAACTGGGGCGCCGAGAATTTTGCCGGGCAGAGGGCTACATGCATCATCGCGCCGGAGAACGGACCTTCCCTGCGGATTGCCGCGAAGATGGGGATGACGGAGTTTGGCCGCAGCACCTATCAGGGCAAGCCGGTGGTGATGTTCGAGCGGGTTTTGTGAGGGCGTGGCCGGCGCGCGTGGCGCGTGCGGCCCCCTCATCCGCCCTTCGGGCACCTTCTCCCCGTGGGGGAGAAGAGGGGGGG
>JAIBEK010000043.1 GCA_019459145.1 Arenimonas sp. | reverse complement strand
GGCCGGCGTCGCGGGCGATCCCGGTGAGGGTCATACCGCGACGCCGGATCTCGGCGTTGATTTGGTGTCGATCCCACTTGGCTGTGGTGTTCATGATGGCTCCGTAAATCGGTCGTTGGAGCGACCGGTTTGTGTGTGTCGATGTTCAACCTGTTGCGTGAACTAGTGTAGCCATATCATGCTAATTAGACAAGCGAGATATCGCGTATTTCTAGTTCGGAGTTCGGAGCGTTAGAAATATATGGCTAATCCGCAATATCTTGCTGTTTTTGCTTGCGAATTAGCGCGCGATAGGTGGCGTTTCCGAACACCGAAGCCGGTTCGGAGTTCGGTATGATGGGCGCGGAAACCATTGCTGAAAGGCTGAAGAGCTTGGTTCCTGACCGGCACAAGTCCGAATCAGCGAGAAGATGCGGAATCGCTCAGAAGACATTCTCGTCATATCTTGAGGGAACTGAGCCGACCGCGTCGAAGCTAGTGCAGCTGGCGAACGGACTGGGTGTTGACCTGGTGTGGCTGGCTACGGGTGAGGGATCAAAGGACATTGCAACGTCGGTTGCTAGTTCGGTGCCTCGTGGTGAGCCATCGGCGCCGATGGCGGACCTAACCATGATCGAGCGCCTCGATGTCGAAGCGTCGGCCGGCAATGGTGCCCTGGTCGACAATGAGCAGGCGCTTGATTTTGTTGCGTTTCAAACGCGTTGGCTGCGCCGTAAGGGCATCAACCCGGCCGCCGTGCGGCTCCTCAATATTCGCGGCGACAGCATGGAGCCGACCATCCGCGACGGCGACATCGCCCTCGTCGACACCTCGATCGACGACATCATCGACAACGCGATCTATGTCCTGGTTGTCGGCAATCGCTTGCTGATCAAACGCATCCATATCCTGATGAGCGGCGCGCTCCGCCTGATCAGCGACAACGCCCTTTACCCCCACGAGGACGTGCCGGCCTCGGAGGCCGAATTCGTCCGCGTCTCCGGCCGCGTCGTCTGGTTCGGCCGCTCGATTTGAGCGCGATGATAAGTAAACGCTGACTGATGTCTAAAGGCCGCGCCTGCCACCTGATCTTGCGCGGCCATTTCCCCACGTCACCCCACGACGCCCCGCGAACTTCCCCGTATTCTCAGGCTGTCCCGCGCCATCCCCGACCGATTCCGCATCTCCCCGGTTCTCCCCGGTTCCGTGCCATCTGATCTTACGCGTTACACCTTGCCGGGGATTTTTTAAGGCGGGCCCGGCTTTTCACCGGCGGACGCCCGCACACCCTCGACAACCCGGTCTTACCACCATGCCACGCCACACAGGCGCTCCCGGCGCGCTGTCAGGGCCGGCAAGGATTTGGGCCGTCCAAAGCCCAAAAACCTTGCCCCCACGTCGCCAGGGGGAGACCATTTTCCGCGGACCCCGAAGGACCGGGCCTGCGATCGCCCGAACCCCTCAGCGCCGATCCCACCTCGCCGGGCACGCACACCCGGTGTATCCGAGGGCGGGACGGGGGTAGTGTAAGAGGGTGGCCGCGGGCGGGGAAATGCGGGTGGGGGTGGTGTTGATTTTGTTGGGGGAATTGGGGTGGGCTTGCCCGCAATCCGCAAATGCATCATGCGAGGTGTGGCACCCGAAGGCAGAACAATCTAAGAATAAAGAGAGAGTTCCCTGCTGCCGATTGAAGAAAAGTAAGCGGCTTCCGGTCCGGCAAGAGACTCAAACAGATCGTGTGACAACGCACATAACAGTGTGCCAAAGCTGCCTTTGTCAATGCGTTTTCCGTTCAGTTTGTATAAGCGACGACGAATGGTGTGATAAACGATTTCAAAGAAATGATGGGCGGGTACGGTTTGCTTGGTAATGCGCGGTGGCAGAATCATTTGTTCCTCCCTCCGCTTCTGACCGCACTTGAAGCGGCGCAATATTTCCTCTTTCCTGAGAGAAACGGGAAGATCCCCCTCGCTATGCACGATATCTGATCTGGGATTGTCACGATTCAATGGGCAATTATGGCGTCCCTTCCCAATTTGGTCTGCGAGAAAGCAAATCCTGTGATTTTGAATCGTCCGCTCTATGTAATCGTTAATCTCCGCGATATTTGAATTCTTCGGTGAAAGGGTAGGGAAAAGCGATTTGACCATGCGGTCGACGACCTCCTGGCGCAGTAGATCGTTCTCCGCTCCGTAGCCAAATGTGTAAAAGATTCGCTCGTCGGCGTGCAGCTTTCCGTACAGGTCGTCATAGTCTCTATCCATGGCGCACAATGAACGTTTTATATCATCGCTCACGATCTTGTTGGCCATTGCCAGAACATGCGGCTTCCCGCCTAACGGAACAAATCTGATTTCGAGATTCCGGTAGTAGTAACTGAAGAAGCCGCGCCAGAAGGATATATCAGTGAAATTATTCTCGTATTCATTCTTCGCAGTTTCGACGTAAACAGTGAATTGTACCCTTGTAAAAAGGGCTCTATTTTCAATTCCTTTCTTGCTTCTTAGAAATGTCATAGCTTTTCGAAGTCGATTACGTAATTCTGAAACACGCTAACTACGTCAGGCGAATGCGTCGCGAAGATTATCTGCGAACGATCGTTAAGTTTTTTGATGTTTGATACCAGTGTCTCCTGCCAGTCAATATGAAGGGAAAGCTCCGGTTCGTCCGCGAGAAAAATATACTTCTCTCTATTTTGAAGCATAGTCTCTGTAAAGATAATCAATAATTGTTTTTCTCCAGAGGAGAGCTCCGTTATGTTTATGGGCGCTCTCGTTACCGAGTTGATTATAACTGGTTGATTGGCCTCGCTGAATACAAACTCCTTATTTAGGAGCATTGAGCTCATAAGGGATGCCAGTTCGTACTTGGGGTGCTGAATTTTTTTCTTTTTTTCTTCGTACTGTTTAAATTTTTCGACGATTTCTTCTAGTCGGATGAAGTCCGCGACTGCGAATATGTCTTCTACGCGCAATCCAGTTCCAGGATTGTCGACATTTTTGGCGGCCGCCTTTGCCCTGTTATAAAATGCAGCAATTTCGGATGTGATCGTCTCATTTGACAGACCCATCTCCGATAGAATGGTATTCATTGCTGCCTGTTGAGACGGAAGGTTGAGCTTTGTAGCGTCCCTTACGATTCGTGTTACATCGGGGGCTTTGAATGAGATTAGCGAGAGGAAATAGGCCTCTTGGAAAAGCTTGGTTTCAGCTGCAGTTCGCGAATCTAGGATGGAAAAATAACTCGTCATTTGGTTGACGAGTTCACTGATCTTATTGTCGATTGGATCGCGGTAAATCTCGCTGCCATCTTCCTCGTCAAAATAGTGACGCGGAACGTTTGTCGTCCTCCCCAGAGGTAGCCAGCTGAACTTCGTATTTTTCTGAAATGTTTCTCGCAGTTCAGCGAGGTTTTCGTTTCTCTGGCGAATGCGGAGTTGCAGATCTCGCTGGCCACGATTGAAGTCGAATGGACTTACAACCTCGACCCTATCGTCACCAAACGTGCGTAGCTTTTCATTCCCTTTGTTCCGAAAAGAATATTTGTATGAGTTCCGCCTTCCGCCAATCCTCTCGATTTTTAGCTGCGGAGATATATTATTTTCGTCGTCGTGATATACTATATTGACTTCATCAAATTTGAAATTCCCTAAATCAGACTGATCGAGTTCAAGAATTGCGTGAAGTAATTTAATGAATGTTGTTTTTCCGGTACCGTTTCTGCCGATCAGGAAATTGACGCCTGGGTCCAATTCAACATTGATATCTTTGTAGCCTAGAAAGCCCCTAATGCTAACTTTGCGTATAATGTACGCCATGCTGTGGTCCGCCTGTTTCACCAATTGGCATAATAAGCCCGCTCGTCTGCAACTCAAGATTATTTTAGGGAAGAGCACGAGTTCGTGCTGTCCGAGACCAATTCATCGGACGTCTCGTCTAATTTAGGTATGCAGGCGAACCAACCAATCTTCTCTAAGTCCGGAAAGCTTCGGCCTAGCTCGTTACCGTTTACGCCGTCCGACACACTGAGCCTGCGAGGTTCCGTCGATGGGGTGTCACTCGCAGTGGAGGGATGGAAAACGATACTGACCAAGTTAGTATCGCCAATCAGCTTCGCCTCTTGGGACGAACTATCCTCTCCCACAAGGGGAGAGGAGGGCGTTGCGCCTGTGGCTTGCCCCTCCCCAACCCTCCCCACAAGGGGCGAGGGAGCCCGTCCTGCTCGGCAACCATCGGCGCCACCTCTCCCCTTGTGGGAGAGGTTACAAAATCAACAGCTTAGCCGAAGGCTAAGTGTTAGATTTTGTTGGTGAGGGGGTGGTTTGCGAAGGTGCCGCATACCCCCTCACCAAGTTCGCCAGCCAATCGGCTACGCCTCTTGGGGCGAACTATCCTCTCCCACAAGGGGAGAGGAGGGCGTCGCGATTGCGGCCTTGCCCCTCATCCGCCCTGCCGGGCACCTTCTCCCCGTTTTGACGGGGATATGGAGACTCGTGGTTATCGTCCTGGCCTTCCCGTCTTGCCCTTGGTGCGGGTCTTGCGCTTCTGGTCGCTGGGGTCCTCGTAGGAGCCGGCGCCGGGTTTGGCGCGGAGGATCGGCCGGGGGTCGGCGGAAGACCCCCTCACCAAGTTCGCCTCGCCAATCGGCTTCGCCTCTTGGGGCGAACTATCCTCTCCCACAAGGGGAGAGGAGGGATCCTTCGGCTTCTGCGGCAGCTTGCCGGGGACGGGTTTTTCGGTGCGGCCGACGGTCATTTCGTCCAGGCTGTTCTTGCGGAACAGCGGGGTCGGCATGTCGGTGCCCGGGCCCATGGCGTCGAGGGTGGGCTTGGCGAAGTAGGAGGCGGGCTCGGTGGAAGCCCCCCTCACCAAGTTCGCCTCGCCAATCGGCTTCGCCTCTTGGGGCGAACTATCCTCTCCCACAGGGGGAGAGGAGTCGCGGCGGCCCTTTGCTCCGCTCTTGGCGTTGCCGCCTTCCAGCGCCTTCGCCTCTTGCCGCGCCATCGGGTCGTCCATGGCGGCCAGTTCGACGGCCTTCAGGCGCTTGATCTCGTCGCGCAGGCGGGCGGCGGCCTCGAAGTCGAGGTCGGCGGCGGCGTCGCGCATCTGCTTTTCCAGCGCGTTGAGATGGGCCTGGAGGTTGGCCCCAACCAGATGGCCGCCTTCGGCAAAGCCCTTGCCGCCGCCCTGGACATTGGCGCCGGAAATGTCGGCGCGCACATGGTCGCGCTCGTAGACCGAGTCGAGAATGTCGGAGATATGCGCCTTGACCGATTCGGGCGTGATGCCGTGGGCCTCGTTATAGGCCTGCTGCTTTTCGCGGCGGCGCGACGTCTCGTCCATGGCGCGCTGCATCGAGCCGGTGATCTGGTCGGCATAGAGGATGACCTTGCCGTCGACGTTGCGCGCCGCACGGCCGATGGTCTGAATAAGGGAGGTCTCCGAGCGCAGAAACCCCTCCTTGTCGGCGTCGAGGATGGCGACGAAGGCGCATTCGGGAATGTCGAGGCCCTCGCGCAGAAGGTTGATGCCGACCAGCACGTCGAAGGCGCCGAGACGCAGGTCGCGGATGATCTCGATGCGCTCCAGCGTGTCGATGTCGGAGTGCATGTAGCGGACGCGCACGCCCTGCTCGTGCAGGTATTCGGTGAGGTCCTCGGCCATGCGCTTGGTGAGTACGGTGACCAGCGTGCGGTAACCTTTCAGCGCCGTCTCGCGGATTTCGCCGAGCACGTCGTCGACCTGGGACTTGGCCGGGCGGATCTCGACCGGCGGGTCGATGAGGCCGGTCGGGCGGATGACCTGTTCGGCGAAAACGCCGCCGGCCTGTTCCATCTCCCAGTTGCCGGGCGTGGCCGAAACCGCGACGGTCTGCGGCCGCATGGCGTCCCATTCCTCGAAGCGAAGCGGGCGGTTGTCCATGCAGGAGGGCAGGCGGAAGCCGTATTCGGCCAGCGTCGCCTTGCGGCGAAAGTCGCCGCGATACATGCCGCCGATCTGGGAGACCGAGACATGGCTCTCGTCGATGAACAGCAGCGCATTGTCGGGAATGTATTCGAACAGCGTCGGCGGCGGCTCGCCGGGCCGCCGCCCGGTGAGGTAGCGCGAATAGTTCTCGATGCCGGCGCAGGAGCCGGTCGCGTCCATCATCTCGATGTGGTAGCGGGTGCGCTGTTACAGCCGCAGCGCCTCCAGCACGCGGCCGCCCGTTTGAACCACGGCGAGGGGAAATTTAAGCACCTCCATGATCGACATGATCGCGCCGTTCAGCGTCGG
>JAIBEK010000042.1 GCA_019459145.1 Arenimonas sp. | reverse complement strand
GGCCGGCGTCGCGGGCGATCCCGGTGAGGGTCATACCGCGACGCCGGATCTCGGCGTTGATTTGGTGTCGATCCCACTTGGCTGTGGTGTTCATGATGGCTCCGTAAATCGGTCGTTGGAGCGACCGGTTTGTGTGTGTCGGTGTTCAACCTGTTGCGTGAACTAGTGTAGTCGAATTTTTTCGGTCATCAACGTATAAATTCGTTTCCACCTCGACTTTTTACGCCGTCACCGAATTTGTTCGGTTTGTTGTTATTTTTCTGATGGATAGGGGATCGATGGCCAAGGCAAGCGAAGGCGGAAAGTCAGTTTCCACCTATGTTCCCGGATACACTGATGACTTTGGACAGAGGCTCGGCCTGTTGATTGATTCGGTCGGCACTCTCCGCAAGGCGGGGGAAGTCGCCGGCGTAACAGATGAGCAGCTCGCGCGCTGGCGTGACGGCGCTTCGAAGCCGAATTTATTCGGTATTGAACGATTGGCGAAGGCAGCCGGAAAGAGCTTGGATTGGGTTATGTATGGAACCGTCGCATCAGCGCACGGCGCTCAAGCCCATACGTCTGTGATGCCATATCTGAATTTCATACCACGCCGCACCGGCGCGGCGTCGGCCGGCAATGGTGCCCTGGTCGACAATGAGCAGGCGCTTGATTTTGTTGCGTTTCAAACGCGTTGGCTGCGCCGCAAGGGCATCAACCCGGCCGCCGTGCGGCTCCTCAACATTCGCGGCGACAGCATGGAGCCGACCATCCGCGACGGCGACATCGCCCTCGTCGACACCTCGATCAACGACATCATCGACAATGCGATCTATGTCCTGGTCGTCGGCAACCGCCTGCTGATCAAGCGCATCCATATCCTGATGAGCGGCGCGCTCCGCCTCATCAGCGACAACGCCCTTTACCCCCACGAGGACGTGCCGGCCTCGGAGGCCGAATTCGTCCGCGTTTCCGGTCGCGTTGTATGGTTTGGGAGGTCCATATGAAAAAGGCTATCTATTTAATTCCAATGGTTTTTCTCGGCGGCTGCAATTTTTTCGATTCAGAGCTGGTCGTCGCGTGCGAAGAGACGCTGAAGAAGCGTTTGCGCTCGCCATCCAGCTACGAGCGCATCGAACTGACCAGCCGGTCCACTGAACTGAATACACGAGATGAGGTGAAGGCGAAGCTGATCGCGCATGGCCACGATGGCGCTCTTCTCGAAGCGCAGCTCAGAGATTTTGATTCCGGAACGGCAAAGCCGACCGAGTTTAGTCTGCTAATCGAATATGATGCTCCAAACGCCTATGGCACCATGCTACGCGACGTTTCTAAGTGCGAGTATTTTAGTATGTCCGGAAGGGTGGACAGAGCGTCGTGGTTCAACGTCAAAGTAGACGGGCAAACGGACATCGAGTGGTTCACCGAACGGCTAAAAAAGATTCGATAGCAAGTCGCCAACTGCCATTTGTTCTTGCGCCTTGATTTTCGAGCTAGTCGCGCTCGGCAGTGTGAACGCCCTGCATTTCAAGGTCTTTCCCGATAATTCCCGATTTTTCCCGCATGTTCCCGGATATGCCATCTGATCTTGCACATTACACAAGGGCCGGCGCCGCAGAGAGGCCGAAGTCGCGGGGCAAAAACCGCCGAACGGGGCGCCTCGGGGTGTCATTTGTTTATTATTCTTACGCGGCAGCCAGCGGCGCCCCGTCCGCTCAGGTTCGACCTGGGCAAGAGAAATACCGGATCAACCGGAGGGCAAAAGCCCGGCCGGGGCTTTCGGCCGGGCGAGAGGCCGGCCCCATCGCCCCACCCCCGCGCACTGGTAATTTCCGGCGGTTTCCGCCATATAAGCTCCAAGACGTCGAGGAATGGTCAAATGACGGACATGGTCGAATTCGCGAAGATGAACGGGCTTGGCAACAAGATCCTGGTGGTCGACATGCGCGGTCGCAAGGACAAGGTAACGCCCGAAGCCGCCATCGCGCTGGCTGCCGACCCGATGACCGCGTTTGACCAGATCATGGCTATCCACGATCCCAAGGTCGAGGGCACCGATGCGTGGATCGACATCATCAATTGCGACGGCACGCTCGCCCAGGCCTGCGGCAACGGCACGCGCTGCGTCGTGCAGGCGCTGTCGGCCGAAACCGGCCGCAAGACCTTCACCTTCCAGACCGTCGCCGGCATCCTCAACGCCATCGAACACGAGGACGGCCTGATCTCGGTCGACATGGGCAAGCCCGTCTTCGAATGGAACCGCATTCCGCTGTCGGAAGAATTCCACGACACCAGCCACATCGAGCTGCAGATCGGGCCGATCGACGCGCCGATCCTGCATTCGCCCTCCGTCGCCTCGATGGGCAATCCGCACGCGATCTTCTGGGTCGACCGCGACCCGATGGATTACGAACTCGAGCGCTTCGGCCCGCTCCTGGAAAACCATCCGATCTTCCCGGAAAAGGCCAATATCACGCTCGCCCAGGTGACGGGCAAGGACACGCTTCGCACCCGCACCTGGGAGCGCGGCGCCGGTCTCACGCTCGCCTGCGGCTCGGCCGCCTGCGCCGCCGGGGTCTCGGCCGCCCGCACCGGGCGCACCGGCCGCAAGGTGACGATCGACGTCGCCTCAAGCCCGAGCCGTGAGCCGCTGATCATCGAATGGCGCGAGCACAATGACCGCGTCGTCATGACCGGACCGGCCGAATGGGAATGGTCCGGCCGCCTCGACCCGAAGACGGGCGGCTTCGAGCGCGATCCGGCAAGCGAGACCGGAGCCCAGGCTTCGTGAGCGGCATCGACGTCATCACCTTCGGTTGCCGGCTCAACACCTACGAGTCCGAAGTGATGAAGGCCGAGGCGGCCAAGGCCGGCCTTGACGACGCCATTCTCGTCAACACCTGCGCCGTCACCGGCGAGGCGGTGCGCCAGGCCCGCCAGGCGATCCGCCGCGCCCGGCGCGAGAATCCGAAGGCCCGCATCATCGTCACCGGCTGCGCCGCGCAGACCGATGCGGTCGGCTTTGCCGCCATGCCGGAGGTCGATGCCGTGCTCGGCAACGAGGAAAAGCTCAACGCCGAGAATTATCGCCGCCTGCCCGACTTCGGCGTCGCGGCGGAAGAAAAGCTGCGCGTCAACGACATCATGAGCGTGACCGAGACCGCCCCGCAGCTCGTCGGCCATATCGACGGCCATGTGCGTGCCTTCCTGCAGGTGCAGAACGGCTGCGACCACCGCTGCACCTTCTGCATCATTCCCTTCGGCCGCGGCAATTCCCGCTCCGTACCGATGGGCGCGGTCGTCGACCAGGCCCGCAGACTGGTCGAGAACGGTTACCGCGAAGTGGTGCTGACCGGCGTCGACGCGACCAGCTACGGCGCCGACCTGCCCGGCCAGCCGACGCTCGGCCTGCTGGCCAAAACCCTGCTGAAGCAGATCCCCGAGATCGCCCGCCTGCGCCTCTCCTCGATCGACGGCATCGAGGCCGACCGCCACCTGTTCGACCTGATCGCCGACGAGCCGCGTTTCATGCCGCATCTGCATCTCTCGCTGCAGCATGGCGACGACATGATCCTGAAGCGCATGAAGCGGCGCCATTCGCGCGCCGATGCGATCGCCTTTGCCGAACAGGTTCGGCGCCTGCGCCCGCAGATCAGTTTCGGCGCCGACATGATCGCCGGCTTCCCGACCGAGACCGAGGCTATGGCGGAGAATTCCGCAAGCCTCGCCGACGCGATCGGCATCGCGCAACTGCATGTCTTCCCCTACAGCCCGCGCCCCGGCACGCCGGCCGCCCGCATGCCGCAGCTCGACCGCCGCCTCGTCAAAGAGCGCGCCGCGCGGCTGCGCGAGACGGCGGAGCGGTTGCAGACCCGCCATCTCGCCGCCATGGTCGGCACACGCCAGACCGTGCTTGTCGAAATGACCGGGATGGCCCATACGGAAAACTTCACCCTCGTCGCGGCGCCGGACCTTATCCCCCGCAGCCTCGTTACGGTGACGATCACCGGCCACAACGGCCGGCATCTCCACATGCAACTGGCGACCGCCTCGGCCGCCTGACAGAACGGACAACAGCTTCATGGCGCTCGGCTTCATCAAGAAAGTCTTCACCTTCGGCAAGGACAAGCCGTCGGCCGACAAGCCTGCGGAGGCGGAAGACTTCGCCAGCCTGGTCGATGCGGCCGAGCGGATCGATGCGGGCGAAACGATCGAGGCGCTGCCCGAAGCGGCCGACCCGATCGCCGCCGAAGTGATCGACACGGCCGGCGGCCCGGCGGCGGATGAAGCGGAGCCCGAAGTCGCGCCCGCGTCGGCTGAACCTGAAATCACAGCCGCGACTGTAGAAGACGAAGATTTCCACCCGCAGCCGGAGCAGCCCGCCGACGTCACCCATGCCGTGCTGGAGCCGGATGAGGACAATGCGGTGACGCTGCCCAAGGGCTTCGCCGCCACGGCATCTCGGCCCGAGCCGGAGCCCGAGATCCCGGCCGTCAAGCTCTCCTGGTTCCAGCGCCTGCGCCAGGGCCTGGCCCGCACCTCCTCGCAGCTCACCGGCCAGATCGCTGCGCTGTTCACCAAGCGCAAGCTGGACGAGGACACGCTGGAGGAGCTCGAAGACCTGCTGATCCAGGCCGATCTCGGCGTCGAGACCGCGATGCGCGTCACCGGCACGCTGTCGTCGGAGCGCTACGGCAAGGACGTGACCGGCGAGGACGTCTCCCGCATCATGGCAGCCGAAATCACCAAGGTGCTGAAGCCGGTGGCAAGGCCGCTGGCGCTCGACCTCAGCCACAAGCCGCATGTCATCCTCGTCGTCGGCGTCAACGGCACCGGCAAGACCACCACGATCGGCAAGCTCGCCGCCAAGCTCTCCGGCTCCGGCCTGAAGGTCATGCTGGCCGCCGGCGACACCTTCCGCGCCGCCGCGATCGAGCAGCTGAAGATCTGGGCCGACCGCACCGGCTCGACCTTCCTCGGCACCAAGCTCGGCGCCGATGCCGCGGGCCTTGCCTATGACGCCTTCGAAAAGGCCCGGGCCGAGAAGTCGGACGTGCTGATCATCGACACCGCCGGGCGGCTGCAGAACAAGACGGAGCTGATGGCGGAGCTGGAAAAGATCGTCCGTGTGCTGGGCAAGCTCGATCCCGATGCACCGCATACCGTGCTGCAGACGCTCGATGCGACCACCGGCCAGAACGCCATGAACCAGGTCGAGATCTTCCGCAATATCGCCGGCGTCAACGGGTTGATCATGACCAAGCTCGACGGCACGGCGCGCGGCGGCATCCTGGTGGCCATCGCCGCCAAGCACAAGCTGCCGGTCTATTTCATCGGCGTCGGCGAAGGCGTGGACGACCTCGAACCCTTCGAGGCGGAAGATTTCGCCGCCGCCATCGCCGGCCTCCCCCACTGAACCGGACGCCGGCTCGCACAACGGATCTGAAAGACCAGACATGAGCAATTTCGAAAGCGATACCAAGCCGACCGCCGAAGAGCGTCACCACCCCATGCTGAAGATGGTGCTGGAGATCGGGCCGCTCATGGTCTTCTTCTTCGGCAATCTGCGCGGCGAATGGCTGGCCCGGACCTTTCCGGCGCTGACCGCCGTCGGCGGCCCGCTGCTGATCGCCACCGCCCTCTTCATGGTGGCAACCGTCGTCTCGCTGATCGTCTCCAGGATCGTCTTCAAGCACCTGCCGGTCATGCCCTTCGTCTCGGGCATCGTCGTCATGGTGTTCGGCTCGCTGTCGATCTGGCTGCAGGATGAAACCTTCATCAAGATGAAGCCCACCATCGTCAACACGCTGTTCGGCGTGGTGTTGCTCGGCGGGCTGTTCTTCGGCAAGTCCTTGCTCGGCTATGTCTTCAACGCCGCCTTCCAGCTCGACGCCGAGGGCTGGAAGAAGCTGACGCTGCGCTGGGGCCTGTTCTTCCTCTTCCTCGCGGTGCTCAACGAGGTTGTCTGGCGCAATTTCTCCGACGCCACCTGGGTCAATTTCAAGGTCTGGGGCACGATGCCGATCACCATCCTGTTCACGCTGGCCCAGATGCCGCTGATCATGCGCCACTCGCTGGACAGCGGGACGGAAACGAAAAACGGGAGCAAGGGCGAATGAGCGGCGGCGGTCCGGTGACGCTCGCCGTCGACCACCGCCGCACCACGCGCTTCTGGCTCGTCGTGGCGGCGGTCTTCCTCATCGTGCAGATCGTGACGCTGGCGCTGATGGGGCGCATCCCGATCTGCGAATGCGGCTACATCAAGCTGTTCGAGCCGGGCGTCAACACGGCCGGCAATTCGCAGCACATTTCCGACTGGTACACGCCGTCGCACATCATCCACGGCTTCCTGTTCTACTGGCTAGCGATCGTCGCCCTGCCCCGCGCCTCGTTTGGCGCCAGGCTGACGCTCGCCGTGGTCGTCGAGGTCGCCTGGGAGTTGCTGGAAAACTCGCCGATCATCATCGACCGCTACCGCACCGCGACCATGGCGGTCGGCTATCAAGGCGACAGCATCCTCAATTCGGCGATGGACACGGTGGCCATGGTGCTGGGCTTCCTCTTTGCCGCCCGCGCACCCGTCTGGCTGACGGTCGCGCTCGCCATCGGCTTCGAGGTCGCAACCGCGATCGTCATCCGCGACAACCTCACGCTCAACGTGCTGATGCTGGTCTGGCCGGTCGAGGTGGTCAAGGCCTGGCAGGCGGCGCTGTGAGGCTTACGCCGCTTCCATTTCCGGAATTTCCGCGAGCTCCTTGGCAAGGACAAGGGCCTCACGCTTCAGGTCATAATTGGACTGGAGGTTGAGCCAGTATTCCGGGCTCGTCTTGAAAAATTTGGCGAGACGAAGGGCGGTATCGGCGCTGATCCCGATCTTCTCTGCCACGATGCGTTCCACGCGGGTCCGCGGCACCCTAAGCTTCTTGGCCAGCGCATAGGCGGTCAGGCCCAGCGGCTCAAGATAGAGATCGCGCAGGATCTCGCCGGGATGGATGGGGGGCGCTTTGCTGATGGTCATCTTCGATCTCCCGGCCGATGAAAAGATCGGCTCAATGATAATCCGTAATCTCGACGTGCTCAGGGCCTGCCTCTGTCCAGACGAAGCAGATGCGCCACTGGCTGCTGATGCTGATCGAATATTGCCCCTGCCGATCACCTGACAATTTCTCAAGGCGATTACCGGGCGGTGAACGAAGGTCGTTGAGGTCCTTGGCTGCATCGAGCAGCACAAGCAATTGCTGCGCCCGCCGAACGAGATCCGCAGGAAAGCCCTTCCGCACGGATCCGTCGTCAATCGATCGGGTCAACTTGTCCCTGAACGAACGGATCATCGACCGCCCTCCAAGTTGGTATCATAGAGAGATACCAGCGAAAGTCAATCGCATGCATATTGGAGGGGCACCGGCTCAGGAGCCGGCAAGCGCCTTTTCGATCGCCGGATAAAGACCGGTCTCGAGCGATTGCGGGTCGAAGGGGCCGACCTTCTTGTAGAGGATCGTGCCGTCGGCAGCGACGAGATAGCTTTCCGGGATACCGTAGACGCCCCAGTCGATCGCCGCCTTGCCGTTGGGATCAACACCGATCGCAGCATAGGGATTGCCGAGCTCGCCGAGGAAGCGCAGCGCGTTGTCGTTTTTGTCCTTGTAGTTGATGCCGACGACGTTAAGCCGCGGATCCTTGGACAGGTCTTTGAGGATCGGATGCTCCTGCCGGCACGGCACGCACCAGGAGGCGAAGACATTGACCAGCGTCAGCTTGCCGGCGATCGCCTCGGAGGTGAGGGCCGGCGTGTTCGAACCGTCGAGCCCGGCCATGGCCAGCGCCGGCGCCTTCGTGCCGATCAGTGCCGAGGGGATGGCCGAAACGTCGCGGCCGTTGACGTCCTGGTCATAGAGCATCTTGCCGGCAACGCCTGCAAAGATGGCGAACAAGGCGAGCGGGATGATGGCCACGAGATAGCGGCCGATACCGCGTCGGGCGCCGGGCTTTGATTCGATCTTGCTCATTCGGACGCCTCGGAAACGGCGGTGGCCGAGCGGCGACGGATGCCGGCTGCATCGAGCGCCTTCAGTTCAGCCTGGCGCGCCCGGCCATCCAGCCAGACCCAAGCGACCACAGCAAGGATGATCAGGGCGCTGACGCCGTAGGAAAGATAGATGTAGAACGCGTGGCTCACGGCGAAACCTCCCGGCCGGCCATCCGGGCCGCCATGCGGCGCTGCGTGGCGATCCGCCGGCGCCATATCTCGTTGCGCATCGCCATCAGGTGAAGCGTGAAGAACAGCAGCGTGAAGGCGATCGCCATGACCAGCAGCGGCCAGAGAAATTCCGGGTCAATGGTCGGGCCGTCCATGCGCATCACGCTCGCCGGCTGATGCAGCGTATTCCACCACTCGACCGAGAACTTGATGATCGGGATATTGACGAAGCCGACGAGGATCAGCACGGCGCTGAGACGGGCGGCCTTTGAGGCATCATCCATGGCGCGGTTGAGCGCGATCAGGCCGAGATACATCAGGAAGAGCACGAAGACCGAGGTCAGCCGCGCATCCCAGACCCACCACGTGCCCCACATCGGCTTGCCCCACAGCGAACCGGTAATCAGCGAGATCAGGGTAAAGGCGGCACCCAGCGGAGCGGCCGCCTTGTGGCTAACATCGGCCAGCGGATGACGCCAGACCAGCGTGCCGATCGCCGAGACCGCCATGACCGAATAGCACATCATCGCCAGCCAGGCCGCCGGCACATGCACATACATGATCCGTACCGTATCGCCCTGCTGGTAGTCGCCTTCGGTGGTGAAGCTCATATAGAGACCGACGGCGAAAAGCAGTGCCGTCAGGCCCGCGAGCCACGGCAGGATGCGCCCGGACAGCGCCAGAAACCGGGTCGGATTGGCGAGTTCGCTGAACTTTGAAAGGGCAACAGACATAGTGTTCATGGAATGCTTCTAACCTGAGAGGCGGCGAACTGCAATTGATCCCGGTCAATCCGAGGCGCTGCGCAGCGCCAGTGCGGCCGCGAGCGGTCCGATCACCGCGAAGAACAGCGTGATGGCGATCAGAAACAGGAAGGGCGGCAGAAATGGGGCCGGGTCCTCGACCGCCGCATAAGAAGCGCTGACCCCGAAGATCAGCACCGGGATGGCGAGCGGCAGGACGAGGATCGACACCAGCAGCCCGCCGCGCGGCAAGGCGACGGCGACCGCCGCGCCGGCGGCTCCGATAAAGGTGATCGCCGGCGAACCGACGAGAAGGGTCAGCATCACCGCCCCGATCGCCACCTCGTTCATGTTCATGAACAGGCCGAGCAGCGGCGAGGCGATCACCAGCGGCAGGCTGGTCGCCACCCAATGCGCCAGACACTTGACGAAGACGGTCAGCACCAGCGGCGTTTCCTGCATCAGGATCAGGTCCAGCGACCCATCGTCGCGCTCGGCCTGGAACAGCCGGTCGAGGCCGAGAAGCGCTGCCAGGAGTGCGCCGATCCAGACGATCGCCGGGCCGATGCGCGACAACAGGTTGAGATCGGGTCCGACGCCGAAGGGAATGACGGCGACCACCGTCATGAAGAACAAAACCCCGATCAGCGCCCCGCCACCGGCGCGCACGGAGAGTTTGAGGTCGCGGAGGAAGAGGGCGATCATGCGGAATGTCTCATCATTTGAGTGAAAGTCCCCTCCCCGGCCCCTCCCCACCCCGACCCCTCCCCACAAGGGGGAGGGGATAATCCGCGGCAGCCGTTTCGATGCGATAAACCGATATCGCTGCCGGGCCGGTGGTTTCGAACGGAGGCAGAAACGCAAACCGAGCCCCTCCCCCTTGTGGGGAGGGGTTGGGGAGGGGAAATCATAAAGGGTGAAAGCGGGAGGAAAAGAACGTCGCGGGAAACGGCCAGCCTCATCATGCCATTTCCCCCAACCCATGATACTCGAACCCCTTCATCACCAGGGTCTTGGCATCCCTGAGGCCGAGCGGCTGGTGGGTGGCGACCATGGCGATGCCGCCATTGGCCAGGTGTTCGTGGACCAGGCCGGCGAACATCTGGTCGGCGCTGGCGTCGAGCGCCGCCGTCGGTTCGTCGAGGATCCACACCGGGCGATGGGCGACGAGCAGCTTGGCCATGGCGAATCGGCGCTGCTGGCCGGCCGAGAGATAGCCGAAGGGAAGATGGGTGATCCCGCCCAGGCCGACCGCGTCGGCCGCCGCCTCGATCGAGCGGCCCTCACCGCCTTCGAAGTCGCCGAGAAAATCTCGCCAGAAGGCCAGATTCTCGATGACCGTCAATTCCTGCTTCATGGCGTTGCGATGGCCGAGATAATGGCTGACTTCGCGGGCCGGCCGGGTCTCGCGGCCGTCGCGGAAGACCGCTTCGACGCGGCCGGTTTCGGGTCGAAGCAGACCGGCGACGACGCGCAGCAGCGTCGACTTGCCCGACCCGTTGCGGCCCGTCAGCACCATTGCCTCGCCGGCCGCCAACTGAAAGGAAACATTCACGAAAATCAGGTCTTCGCCGCGCTTGGCGGCGAGGTTTTCGGCGATGAGCCGCATGGTTTGAACCTTCCGGCGATGCCCTCATCGCCCTTCCAAAAAATTGTCCGAATTCGCCATTCGTTGGTCTGGCACCTTTCTTAGAAATTATCTATAAGACCTGCAACCACGCCAGCGGTCGGCGTGAATATCATCCTTGTGCCGAACCTGGGGTTGCGTCAGCATCATCCACGTGCGGACAGCGGAAATGGCCGTACCCGCATCCTGATGTGCATGAAGTGCATAGGCGTCCGCACGACAAGTGTAGGCTATCAGAATAAGCGGGGCTTTATCCGTGTCCAAATCCATCGACAGCTTCAATTGCCGCTCGACGCTCTCCGTCAACGGTAAGGACTATGTCTACTACAGCCTTCCCAAGGCCGAGGCCAACGGCCTGACGGGCGTATCGAAGCTTCCCTATTCGATGAAGGTTCTGCTCGAGAACCTGCTGCGCAATGAAGACGGCCGCTCGGTCACCAGGAAGGACATCGAGGCGATCGCCGCCTGGCTCGTCGACAAGGGCACGGCGGAAGCCGAAATCGCCTATCGTCCGGCCCGCGTGCTGATGCAGGACTTCACCGGCGTTCCGGCCGTCGTCGATCTGGCCGCCATGCGTGACGCCATGGTGTCCCTCGGTGGCGATCCGGAGAAGATCAACCCCCTGGTTCCCGTCGACCTCGTCATCGACCATTCGGTCATCGTCGACGAATTCGGCACGCCGACCGCCTTTGCCCGCAACGTCGAACTCGAATACCAGCGCAACGGCGAGCGCTACCGCTTCCTGAAATGGGGTCAGCAGGCGTTCAAGAACTTCCGCGTCGTTCCCCCGGGCACCGGCATCTGTCATCAGGTCAACCTCGAATATCTCGGCCAGACCGTCTGGACCAAGGAAGAGGACGGCGAAACCGTCGCCTATCCCGACACCTGCGTCGGCACCGACAGCCACACGACGATGATCAACGGTCTCGGCGTTCTGGGCTGGGGCGTTGGTGGTATCGAAGCCGAAGCCGCCATGCTTGGCCAGCCGGTGTCCATGCTTCTGCCGGAAGTCATCGGCTTCAAGCTGACCGGCAAGGTCAAGGAAGGCGTCACCGCGACCGACCTCGTGCTGACCGTCGTGCAGATGCTGCGCAAGAAGGGCGTCGTGTCGAAGTTCGTCGAATTCTTCGGCCCCGGCCTCGATTCGATGTCGCTCGCCGACCGCGCGACCATCGGCAACATGGGCCCGGAATACGGCGCGACCTGTGGCTTCTTCCCGGTCGACGGCGAAACCATCAACTACCTGACGATGTCGGGCCGCACCAAGGACCGCATCGCGCTGGTCGAAGCCTATTCGAAGGCTCAAGGGATGTGGCGCGACAATGACGGCGCCGACCTCGTCTTCACCGACACGCTCGAACTCGACCTCGGCGACGTCGTGCCGTCGATGGCCGGTCCGAAGCGTCCCGAAGGCCGCCTTCCGCTCGAAACGATCGCTTCCAACTTCGCGGTCGCCCTCGAGAACGACTACAAAAAGCCGGGCCAGCTGACGAACCGCTATGCCGTCGAAGGCGAGAACTTCGACATCGGCCATGGCGACGTCGCGATCGCCGCGATCACCTCCTGCACCAACACGTCGAACCCGAGCGTTCTGATCGCTGCCGGCCTTCTCGCCCGCAACGCCGTTGCCAAGGGTCTGAAGTCCAAGCCGTGGGTGAAGACCTCGCTTGCACCGGGATCCCAGGTCGTCGGCGAATATCTCGCCAAGTCGGGCCTGCAGACCTCGCTCGATGCCCTGGGCTTCAACCTCGTCGGCTTCGGCTGCACGACCTGCATCGGCAATTCCGGCCCGCTGCCGGCACCGATCTCGAAGACGATCAACGACAAGGGCCTGATCACCGCCGGCGTGCTGTCGGGCAACCGCAACTTCGAAGGCCGCATCTCGCCGGACGTTCAGGCCAACTACCTGGCCTCGCCGCCGCTCGTCGTCGCTTACGCGCTGGCCGGCACCGTGCAGAAGGACCTGACCACGGAGCCGCTCGGTGAAGACCAGAACGGCAACCCGGTCTTCCTCAGGGACATCTGGCCGACCTCGCACGAGATCCAGGAATTCATCCTGAAATACGTCACCCGCGAACTTTACGAATCGAAGTATGCCGACGTGTTCAAGGGCGATGCCAACTGGCAGGCCGTACAGATCCCGGCGGGCCAGACCTATGCCTGGGATGACAAGTCGACCTATGTGCAGAACCCGCCCTACTTCGTCGGCATGGGCAAGACCGGCGCCGGCGTGACGAACATCGTCAACGCCCGCGTGCTCGGCCTGTTCGGCGACAAGATCACCACCGACCACATCTCCCCGGCCGGTTCGATCAAGGCCGCGTCCCCGGCCGGTGCCTACCTCATGGAGAATGGCGTCGGCGTCGCCGACTTCAACCAGTACGGCACGCGTCGCGGCAACCACGAAGTGATGATGCGCGGCACGTTCGCCAATATCCGCATCCGCAACCACATGCTCGGCCCGAACGGCAAGGAAGGTGGCTACACCATCCACTATCCGTCCAAGGAAGAGATGTCGATCTACGACGCCGCAATGAAGTACAAGGCCGAAGGCACGCCGCTGGTCATCTTCGCCGGCGTCGAATACGGCAATGGTTCATCGCGTGACTGGGCCGCCAAGGGCACCAACCTCTTGGGCGTGCGCGCCGTCATCGCCCAGTCCTTCGAGCGTATCCACCGCTCGAACCTGGTCGGCATGGGCGTCATCCCGTTCTGCTTCGAGGAAGGCACCACCTGGGCTTCGCTCAACCTCAAGGGCGACGAGACCGTGACGATCGAAGGCCTCGAGGGCGAGATCAAGCCGCGCGAGAAGAAGATCGCCAAGGTCACCTATGCCGACGGTTCGGTGAAGGAGATCCCGCTGATCTGCCGCATCGACACGCTGGACGAGGTCACCTACGTCAACAATGGCGGCATCCTGCAGACCGTTCTGCGCGACCTCGCCGCTTAACACCGCGACGCTTTACGACACGACCGCCGGGCGACCAGCCCGGCGGTTTTTTTTGTGGGGCACCGCCGACAAACGTTGACGCGCGCCTCACCCCATCGTGACTTTGACCGGCCCGCTTGCCGGGTTATTGCTGTGGGCGAGTTGGATAACGACCCGATGCGGGTGCCCATGGCGCCTCCGGGAAGCATTGAACGGGTTTTGCGCCATGATCTTCAGGATCGCCTCCGGCCTGGCTGTCTGCTGCACGATCGCGGTTGCTTTCGCCGCGCGCGCCGACGACGCGGCGATGCCGAAGGGCGTGGTCGAACTCTTCACCTCGCAGGGCTGCAGCTCATGCCCCCCGGCAGACGCGGCGTTGCAGACGCTGGCCCGCAAGGGCGAGGTCGTGGCGCTTTCCTATCATGTCGACTACTGGAACTATCTTGGCTGGGCGGACACGCTGGCCACGCCGGAAAACACCGCCCGGCAATATGCCTATGCGCGCAGCCTCGGCCGCAGCGGGGTCTATACGCCGCAGGCGGTGGTCAACGGCAGAGACCACCTGAAGGGTACGGATGCGGAAGTGATCGAAGGCAGGCTCGACGGTTTGCGGGCGCGCGGCCACGGTCTGACCGTGCCGATCCAGGCCGGGCGCAGGGGCGACGAGATCGAGATCTCCATCGGCGCCGGTGACGGCAAGGCCGACGTGGTGGTCGTCTACTTCCGCCAGCAGCAGACGGTGGAGGTTCTCAAGGGCGAGAATACCGGCAAGACGATCAGCTATTGGAACAGCGTCATCGACGTTCAGACCGTGGCCATGTGGGACGGGGAGGCACTCGACCTCGTCCTGCCGGCAAAGATGATCGGTTCCGAGGGGGCAGACGGATGCGCCGTCTTGCTGCAATCCAGCGGACCCCACGGCGAGCCTGCAGCAATCCGTGGCGCGGCGTTGCTGACGACTGAACCTAGATCGTGAGGAAGTTGGCGGGTCCGGCCTAAAGCATTGGGGGGCTGGGGGTAAGGGGTCAATGCACCAGACCGGACCCTCTTGGCGTGCTAGACACCAACATGCGCAATGTCGTCCTCAAATTGGGCGCTGTTTTGTTCAAAATGCGGCGTGTGACGAGAATCCCCGGTTGCAACCTTAACTGGTTTACACTGCAAGGTTTTTCCTTTCCCGCACTACCGATTGATCATCATCAAGTTCACTATCTGTTCTTGCCAAATCCGACTTTGTCGTGCAAACCGGGTGGCAGAACGAGCAGGGACATCGCCCGCGCATGACCGCATCGCATCTCGATACGCTGAACGACAGGCAACGCACGGCCGTGCTGCACGGCATCAGACCGGAGGGGGCGAGCGGGGACGGGCCGCTGCTGATCATCGCCGGCGCGGGCTCCGGCAAGACCAATACGCTGGCCCACCGGGTCGCGCACCTGATCCTCAACGGCGCCGATCCGCGCCGCATCCTGCTGATGACCTTTTCCCGCCGCGCCGCCACCGAGATGAGCCGCCGAGTTGAGCGCATCTGCCGCAAGGTGCTGGGCAATGATGCGGGCGTGCTGACCGACGCCCTGACCTGGGCCGGCACCTTCCACGGCATCGGCGCCCGCATCCTGCGCGACTATGCCTATGAGATCGGCCTCGACCCCGGCTTCACCATCCATGACCGCGAGGATTCCGCCGATCTGATGAACCTGATGCGGCACGATCTCGGGCTGTCGAAGATGGAGAGCCGGTTTCCGACCAAGGGCACCTGCCTGGCCATCTATTCCCGCGCCGTGAATTCCGAGACCTCCCTCACCGAAGTGCTTCGCACCGCCTATCCCTGGTGCGGCACCTGGGAGAAGGAACTGAAGGCGCTGTTTGCCGCCTATGTCGAGGCCAAGCAGGCGCAGAACGTGCTCGATTACGACGACCTGCTGCTCTACTGGGCACAGACGGTCAGCGAGCCGGAACTCGCCGCCGAGATCGGCGGGCGGTTCGACCATGTGTTGGTCGACGAGTACCAGGACACCAACCGGCTGCAATCCTCGATCCTCACTGCGATGAAGCCGGGCGGGCGGGGGCTGACCGTGGTCGGCGACGACGCGCAGTCGATCTATTCCTTCCGCGCCGCGACGATCCGCAACATTCTCGACTTTCCGGCAAGCTTCGACCCGCCGGCCGACATCGTCACGCTCGACCGCAACTACCGCTCGACCCAGCCGATCCTTGCCGCCGCCAACGGCGTGATCGACCTTGCCCGCGAGCGCTTCACCAAGAACCTCTGGACCGAACGCCAATCGGAAGACCGGCCGCGGCTGGTCAGCGTGCGCGACGAAGCCGAGCAGGCCAATTACATCGTCGAACAGATCCTGGAGAACCGCGAGCGCGGCCTGACGCTCAAGGATCAGGCGGTGCTGTTCCGCACGTCCAGCCATTCCGGCCCGCTGGAAATCGAGCTGACCCGGCGCAACATCCCCTTCGTCAAGTTCGGTGGGCTGAAATTCCTCGACGCGGCGCATGTGAAGGATCTGCTGGCGGCGCTACGCTTTGCCCAGAACCCGCGGGACAAGGTGGCGGGCTTCCGGCTGATGCAACTCCTGCCGGGAATTGGTCCGCAAACGGCGTCAAAGATCCTCGATGCGATCGCTACCGACCCGCATCCGCTGGCGGCGCTCGCCGAGATTCCGCCGCCGCCGCGCACCGGCGAGGACTGGGGCCGCTTCGTCGACATGTTGAGCGCAATGGGCAAGGGTCAGGCCGGTTGGCCGGGCGAGATCGAGATCGCCAGGCTGTGGTATGAGCCGCATCTGGATCGCATCCACGAGGATGCCGAAACCCGCAAGGCCGACCTCGTGCAGCTTGGCCAGATCGCCTCGGGCTACGGCTCGCGCGAACGCTTCCTGACCGAGCTGACGCTCGATCCGCCGGACGCGACCAGCGACCAGGCGGGTGTGCCGCTGCTCGACGAGGACTATCTGATCCTCTCGACCATTCATTCGGCCAAGGGCCAGGAATGGAAATCCGTCTTCGTGCTGAACTGCGTCGACGGCTGCATCCCTTCGGATCTTGCGGTCGGCACGACGGCGGAGATCGAGGAGGAACGGCGACTGCTCTATGTGGCGATGACGCGGGCCAGGGACAGCCTGCATCTGACCGTGCCGCAACGCTTCTTCACCCACGGGCAAAATGCCCAAGGGGACCGGCATGTCTATGCCGCGCGCACCCGCTTCATCCCCGCGACCCTGCTGCAGTTCTTCGAATCGGCCGCCTGGCCGCTGGCCCAGCCGAGTGCACCCGGCGCGCGCGACGCACGGCAGATCCGGCTCGATGTCGGTGCGCGCATGCGCGGCATGTGGAGCTAAGCGGCCTTGGTCCTATCCGAGCAAGGACGGCCAGAAATCCCGGCGGATTGGCACGAACCGGAGGATCGTCAGGCTGATACGGCGGCATCATAGGCGGCGACGGTGCGCCTGGCCTTCTCCGCCACCGTGACCGCGCTGTCGCCCGGCTTGTAGAGACTGGAGCCGAGGCCGAAACAGCTGACACCGACCTTCAGATAGGCGCCGAAATCGGCATCCGACACGCCGCCGACCGCACCGATCGGCAGGCCCGGCGGCAGGATGGCGCGGATGGCGGCGATGCCCTGTGGCCCGAGCGCGCTGGCGGGGAAGAACTTGAGTGCCGCCGCTCCCGACTTGGCGGCCAGCAGTGCCTCGGTCGCGCTAAAAACGCCGGGCATGGTGACCATGCCATGCTCGACGGCGCGACGAATGACAGCCGGCTCGACATTGGGCGTGACCAGCAGATCGCCGCCGACGCCCTTGAGCCGGTCGACCTGGGCCACCTCGAGCACGGTCCCGGCGCCGATCAGGCAGGAGGCGGGTGCGAGACGCCGCGCCTTCTCGATCGAAGCGAAAGGTTCCGGCGAGTTGAGCGGTACCTCGATCGCCTCGAATCCGGCTTCGACGAGAACCTCGACCACGCCCTCGATCTCCTCGGGCCGGATGCCACGCAGGATGGCAACCAGATTGCGCTTGAGGTTCGGCCAGGCGATGGCGGGGGTGGTCATGGCGCGATCTCCTAGAAACGCTGGGGATAGAGCGCTCGCGCCGCGGCAAACAGGCCCTTGCGGACCAGTTCGCCGCCATCGAGCGATACGGTTTCGATGCCGGCAAGGGCAAGTGCTGCGGCATAGAGCTCGGTCAACGCGCCGCTGCCGATCAGTTGAACGCCCTGGCCCTCACCCGGACGAGGCCGCATGGCGGCAATCTCGGAGCCGAGCAGCAGGCCGGACAGACGCGAAGCCGCGCTTGCCTCGTCGGCACCGGCAAGCAGGCCGCGGGCGCGGATCGAGAACAAACGGGTGGTCAGGCTGAAATCGGGATCGAGCGCTTCCTCGACCGCCTGCCCAAAAGCCGGATGGTCGGCGGCGGCGCGTCCCTCGCCGATCGACAGACGCAGGATCGATTGCCGGCTGATGAGCTGGAAGAGCTCGCCGGTCATCACGGTGGTGAAACGGCTGATTCGCCCGTCCTCCAGGGACACCCATTTGGAATGGGTGCCAGGCATGCAGAAAAGCGCATCGGACATACCATTTGCGACGGCGCCGAGAAGCTGCGTCTCCTCGCCGCGCATCACGTCTTCAACGCCGACGCCGCGCTGGCAGACGCCGGGAAGGATACGGACGTCACGTCCGGTTCCGGGCGCCGCGACGGCCTGGCGATAGAGATCCATCAGACCGGCCGGTGTCTCGGCATAGGGCGCCTCGATCCAGCCGGCGCGCGCGCCCGCCATGCCGGCGACGACCGCCGGCAGATCGGCAGCGGCGCCGAGCGCGGCAAGATGGGTTTCCAGAACGCCGGCGAAACGGTCCGGCGAAAGCGTCCCCATGCCTTCCGGCGATTGCCGTTCGCCGAGCACGCCCGCCTCGGCATCGACCAGCCAGACGCGCAGATTGCTCGTTCCCCAGTCGACCAGCGCCACCGCGGCTTGCGTGCTCATTGTCGAACGCCCCTTAGCGCAGGTCTTCCGGAAGCAGGGCGACCGGGATGTCCTGGTAGCAGACCGGCCGCAGGAAGCGACGGATTGCCATGGTACCGACGGAGGTCGCGCCAAAGTTCGTCGAAGCCGGATAAGGACCGCCATGCACCATGGCATCGGCCACTTCGACGCCGGTCGGGAAACCGTTGGCGAGAAGGCGGCCGGCCTTGCGCTCGAGGATCGGCAGGAGCTTGGCGCCGAGCGGCTCGTCACCGGCCTCGAGATGGAGCGAAGCCGTCAGCTGACCTTCGAGGCTGCGGGCCACGGCCAGCATCTCGTCGGTGTCGGTCACGCTGACGATCATGCCGAGCGGGCCGAACACTTCCTCGCCGAGCGCATGATTGGCGAGCCATTCCTTGCCGGTCGTGGCGAAGAGATAAGGCGTCGCATTGCGCAGGTCGCAGGTCGAGGTGAGCACGGACCGGACACCTTCGACGGAAGCGATCTTCGTCGCACCCTTGCGATAGGCTTCGGCAATGCCTTCGGTCAGCATGGTCTGTGGGGCGACCGCCGAAAGCGCCTGTTCGGCAGCCTTGGCGAATGCATCCGCCGTTTCGCCTTCGATCACGACGACAATGCCGGGATTGGTGCAGAACTGGCCGGCGCCCATGGTGAGCGAACCGACCCAGCCCTTGGCGATGGCCTCGCCACGCGATGCCATGGCTTCCGGCAGCAGGAACATCGGATTGACCGAACCCAGTTCGCCGAAGAAGGGTATGGGCTCGGGGCGCCTGGCGCAGAGGTCGAACAGGGCGCGGCCACCGCCGAGCGAGCCGGTGAAGCCGATCGCCTTGATCAGCGGATGCTGGACCAGCGCGGTGCCGACCTCGCGGTTTCCGCCCTGGACGAGCGAGAACACGCCCGGATGGACGCCGCAACGCTTGATGGCGGCATCAATGGCGGCAGCGACGATCTCGGCGGTGCCGGGATGGGCCTCGTGACCCTTGACCACGACGGGGCAACCGGCGGCCAGCGCCGATGCCGTGTCGCCGCCGGCCGTGGAGAAGGCGAGCGGGAAGTTGGAGGCGCCGAACACGCCGACCGGGCCGATCGGCCGCTGCATCAGCTTGAGGTCGGAACGCGGCAACGGCTGGCGATCGGGAAGGGCCACGTCATGGCGGCGGTCGAGATAGTCGCCCTTGAGGATGTGGGCGGCAAACAGCCGCAGCTGGCCGACGGTGCGACCACGTTCGCCGACAAGACGCGCCTTGGGAAGGCCGGTCTCACCGGAGCCGATTTCGGTGATGTCGTCACCGCGCGCGTCGATTTCCTCGGCAATGGCCTCGAGAAAGGCGGCGCGTTCGGCGCGGCTGGAATAGCCATAGGTCTCGAAAGCCTCTTCCGCGGCACGCACGGCCTCGTCCACCAGGGCGGCCGAACCGAAGGAGAAATTCCGCACCGGACCTTCCGCAGGCGAGGAGGAGAAGGTCTCGCTGCCCGCCACCCAGCGGCCGGCGATCAGGTGCTTCCCGGTAAATTCATAAGCCATGGCAATTGTCCCTTTTATCGATCAGTCTTCGAAGGCCTCGACCTCGAGGCGCTCTCCGCACAGGAAGGCGTCCGCCACCAGCCGCAGCGGCTGGAAATCGACGTCGCTTTGGCGCGCCCGGATGAGCGCGGCGAAGCGCTCGTAGATACCGGCATATTCCCGGTCGGGTCCAGCCGACTTTTCAACGCCGTCGATAAACAGTTCGGCACCACCCTTGGAAAGCCGGAGCGTCCCCTGGTCGGTTTCCGCCGTAATATCCCAGGTCTGCGGACCTTCCTGGCGCCAGTCGAACACAGCGGAAACCGGCGCATCGCCGAGCGTGCGCATGGAAATCTCCGCCGCGATCGGCTGCTTGCGATTGACCGGGAAAGACAGGCTGGCCTTTTCGACGAGCACCCGGCCGGGCACGATCTCTGTCAGGATCGACAAAGCATTGATGCCGGGGTCGAACACGCCGAAGCCGCCGGGTTCCCAGATCCAGGCCTGACCCGGATGCCAGCGGCGCACGTCTTCTTTCCACACGATGGATATGGAGCGGATTTGCTTGTTCGCAAGCCAGGCCTTGGCCGGCGCGACGCCGAGGGCAAAGCGCGAATGCCAGGTGGCAAACAGGGTGACCCCGGCCTTCCGGGCGAGGTCCGCCAGCGCTTCCGCCTCGCCGAGCGTGGTTGCCGGCGGCTTTTCCATCAATACGTCATGGCCGGCGGCGATCGCCTTGCGGGCCATGTCGAATCGGACCTCCGGCGGGGTGCACAGCGAAACGGCGTTGATCTGCGGCCGCTGCTCGAGGAAGCGATCGAAATCCGTGTGGTTCTCGATCCCTTCGACCTTGCCGTGGCGGCTCACCGCCGCCTTCAGATCGAAATCGCTGCCCGCCGCGATCGACGGGATATGCTGATCGCGGGCAATCTTGCCGATGCCGACGAGGGCGATCGAAATGCGGTCTGCCATGGCCGTTTCCCTAGTGCGAATCCTTGCCGACGGCCGAGCCGCGACAACCCTTGAGGAAGTCGAAATCGGCACCGGTATCGGCACCCTCGACATGTTCGTGGAACATGCGGGCATAACCGCTGGCCGGCGGCTCGACCGGCGGGCGCCAGGCGGCGAGACGGCGCTGCAGTTCCTCATCGGGAATGTCGAGATGGATGCGACGGTTGGCGACGTCGACCTCGATCATGTCACCGTTCTTCACCACCGCGAGCGGTCCGCCGACGGCAGCTTCCGGCGAGGTGTGGAGGAGAACCGTGCCATAGGCCGTGCCGGACATGCGCGCATCGGAAATGCGCACCATGTCGGTGATGCCCTTGCGCAGCACCTTGGGCGGCAGGCCCATATTGCCGACCTCGGCCATGCCCGGATAACCCTTGGGGCCGCAATACTTCATGACCATCACGCAGTTTTCGTCGATGTCGAGGCTCTCGTCGTTGATCTTCGCCTTGTAGTCGTCGATGTCCTCGAACACCACGGCACGGCCGCGATGCTGCATCAGGTGCGGCGAGGCGGCCGACGGCTTCAGCACGCAGCCCTTGGGCGCCAGATTGCCCTTGAGCACCGCAATGCCGCCCTGCTGGGTGAGCGCGCGCTCGACGGGACGGATGACGTCGTCGTTCCAGTTGCGGACGTCCTTGACCTCGTCCCAGATCGAGCCGCCGGAGACGGTAAGTGCATCCTTGTGCAGCTTGCCGCCTTCGCCGAGCATCTTGAGCACAACCGGCAGGCCGCCGGCATAGAAGAACTCTTCCATCAGATACTCGCCCGACGGCATGAGGTTGACGACCGTCGGCACGTCGCGGCCGCAGCGGTCCCAGTCGGACAGCGTCAGGTCAACACCGATGCGGCCGGCGATCGCCAGCAGGTGCACGACCGCATTGGTGGAGCCGCCGATCGCACCATTGGTGCGGATGGCGTTTTCGAAGGCCGGCTTGGTGAGAATGTCGGAGGGCTTCAGGTCGTCCTTGACCATCTGCACGATGCGGCGGCCGGTGAGCTGCGCCATCACCCGGCGACGGCTGTCGACGGCGGGGATCGCGGCATTGCCCGACAGCGTCATGCCGAGCGACTCGACCATGGAGGCCATGGTCGAGGCGGTGCCCATGGTATTGCAGGTGCCGGTGGAGCGCGACATCGAGGCCTCGGCCTCGAGGAACTCGTCCTGGGTCATCTCGCCGGCCTTGACGGCTTCCGAGAACTTCCACAGATGCGTGCCGGAACCGACGCGCTCGCCGCGGAAATAGCCGTTCAGCATCGGACCGCCGGACACCATGATGGTCGGCAGGTCGACGGAGGCGGCGCCCATCAGAAGCGACGGCGTGGTCTTGTCGCAGCCGACCAGCAACACGACGCCGTCGATCGGCTGGCCGCGGATGGCTTCCTCGACCGCGAGTGCGGCGAGGTTGCGGTACATCATCGCGGTCGGGCGGTAGGTGTTCTCCGAGGCGGAGAAGACAGGCACCTCGACCGGGAAGCCGCCGGCTTCCCACACACCCGCCTTCACCTTTTCAGCGAGTTCGCGCAGGTGACCATTGCACGGGGTGAGATCCGACCAGGTATTCATGATGCCGATGACCGGGCGCCCGTCGAACAGGTCGTGTGGGTGACCCTGGTTCTTCAGCCAGCCGCGATGGTAGATGTTGTCGCGGGTATTGCCGCCGAACCATTCCTGGGATCTAAGCTTGCGGGGCCAAATTGCCGGTTTGAAAGCGCTCATGGCTGTTCTCTGTCTCTTTGCTGGTGGCGTGGCGCCGCGCGCGGCGTCCGTATTCAGAGCATGGTTACGTCAGGATTTCCGGCGGCGGCACGCGCCAGCGGGTTCTTGAGCGGCAGGCCGAACGCACCCGCCCGGACCTCGAACACATCACCGTCCTCGGCCTTGATGCCGTCGGCGAACGACAGCGTCGCCGTGCCGAACATGTGCACATGCAGGTCGCCCGGCTGGCGGAAGAGATCATACTTGAAGTGGTGGTATTCGAGATTGGCAATCGTATGGGACATATTGTCCTCGCCCGACAGGAACGGCTTCTCCCAGATCACCTTGTCCCCGCGCAGGATGCGCGAGGTGCCCTCGATATGCGCCGGCAGCGGGCCGACCAGCATTTCCGGGCCGAACGAGGCCGGGCGCAGCTTGGAATGGGCGAGGTAGAGATAGTTGATCTTCTCGGTGACGTGATCGGAGAATTCGTTGGCGATGGAAAAGCCGAGGCGGAAGGGCGTGCCGTCCTTGCCGATCAGGTAGAAGCCGGCGATTTCCGGCTCTTCGCCGCCATCCAGCGCAAAAGAGGGCGAAACCAGCGGCGCGCCGGGCGCCACCGCATTGACGCCGGTACCCTTGTAGAACCATTCCGGCTGGACGCCGGTCTCGCCGACCTTGGGCTTGCCGCCCTCGAGGCCCATGCGAAACATCTTCATCGAATCGCTCATGCCGACGGTATCGGCATGCATGCTGTCGCGCGCTGAGGCCGAACCGGTGTGGGTAAGCCCCGTGCCAGTAAGGAACATGTGCGCCGGATCCGGATGACGGACCGGGCAGTCGAGCTTGCCGGCGGCAGCGAGCGCCACGAGATCGACGACCTGGCCTTCGCCGCGCTGGGCGATGCAATCGGCCAGCGAAATGCCCGCCGCGATCGCGGCTTTGGCGAGGTCGTATGTGGAGGAGAAGCCCGGCACGAGGCGCGAGGAGTCACCCTGGCGGCAGATAACGCCACCATCCTTCAGTTGCGAGAGATACATGTCTCTTACCTCAGACTGCTTTGTTCTTGTTGTAGACGTCGAAGAAGACGGCGGCGAGCAGCACCAGACCCTTGATCAGTTGCTGGTAGTCGATGCCGATGCCCATGATCGACATGCCGTTGTTCATCACGCCCATGATGAAGGCGCCGATGACCGCACCGATGATGCGGCCGACACCACCCGAGGCCGAGGCGCCGCCGATGAAGCAGGCGGCGATGACGTCGAGCTCGAAGCCGACGCCGGCCTTCGGCGTCGCCGAATTGAGACGGGCGGCGATGATCATGCCGGCGAGCGCGGCCAGCACGCCCATGTTGACGAAGGTATAGAAGGTCAGCCGCTCGGTATTGATGCCCGAGAGCTTGGCCGCTTTCTCGTTGCCGCCCATGGCGTAGATGCGCCGGCCGATGGTCGATCGGGTGGTGACGAAGGTGTAGAAGGCGATCAGCACGCCCATGACGACGAGCACGTTCGGCAGGCCGCGATAGGTCGACAACTGGAAGCCGAGGAAGATCGCCACGACGCTGATGACCGCCATCTGGCCGGCGAAGAAGACGAAGGGTTCGTTCGGCGTGCCGTGCTTTTCGTTGAGGTTGCGATTCTTCAGGCCCGAATAGATCGCCCAGCCGACGAGTGCGAGGACGGCGATCAGAGCCACATAGTTCTTGACGACGCTCGTGGCCGGATCGGTGAACGACAGGAAGTCCGGGATGAAGCCGGTCGACAGAAGCTGGAATTCCTTGGGGAACGGACCGATCGGCCGGCCTTCCAGCACCACATAGGTCAGCCCGCGGAAGACCAGCATGCCGGCGAGCGTGACGATGAAGGACGGGATCTTCTGGTAGGCGACCCAGTAACCCTGGGCGGCACCCATGGCGGCGCCGATGATCAGACACAGCGGCACGACGAGCGAGAAGTGCCAGCCCCATTTGACCAGCATGATCGCCGATATGCCGCCGATGAAGGCGACGATCGAGCCGACCGAAAGGTCGATATGCCCGGCAACGATGATCAGCAGCATGCCGAGCGCCATGATGATGATGAACGAGTTCTGCAGCACCAGATTGGTGATGTTGACCGGCTTGAACAGAACGCCACCGGTCAGGAACTGGAACAGCAGCATGATGACGACGAGCGCCAGCAACAGGCCGTATTCGCGGATATTCTTGCGAAGATAATCGCTGACGGAAACTTTCGGGGTTTCGGTGCGGGTTTCGATTGCCATTAGTGTTTCTCCCCCGAGCGCATGATGGCACGCATGATGGATTCCTGGCTCGCTTCGCCCTTGGAGAGTTCGGCGACGATCCGGCCTTCGTTCATCACGTAGATCCGGTCACAGGTTCCGAGCAGTTCGGGCATTTCCGACGAGATCATCAGGATGCCCTTACCCTCTGCGGCTAGCTGGTTGATGATGGTATAGATTTCGAATTTCGCCCCAACGTCGATGCCGCGCGTCGGCTCGTCGAGAATCAGCACCTGCGGATCGGTGAACAGCCATTTCGACAGCACCACCTTCTGCTGGTTGCCGCCGGAGAGATTGACGGTTTCCTGATAGATCGAGTGGGAGCGAATGCGAAGCTTGGAGCGATAGTCGGTCGCGACGCGGGCCTCCTTGCGCTCGTCGATGAAGCCGTTGTTCGACACGCCGTCGAGATTGGCGAGCGTGGTATTGTGCATGATGTTGTTGTTGAGCACGAGGCCGAGATGCTTTCGGTCCTCGGTGACGTAGGCAAGGCCGGCACCGATCGCCTTGGGGATCGTGCTGACGTCGACCGGCTTGCCGTGCATGAGCACCTGGCCGGAAATCTTGTGGCCCCAGGACTTGCCGAACAGGCTCATCGCGGTTTCGGTACGCCCGGCGCCCATCAGGCCGGCAATGCCGACCACTTCGCCGGCGCGCACGGTGAAGTTCACGTCATGCAGGAACTGTCGGTCGCGGTGGTTCTGGTGGAAGACGTTCCAGTTCTTCACCTCCAGCAGGGTCTCGCCGATCTTCGGGTCGCGCGGCGGATAGCGGTCTTCCATCGCCCGGCCGACCATGCCGCTGATGATGCGGTCCTCGGTGATCTCCTGGGTATGACAGTCAAGCGTCTCGACGGCTCCGCCATCGCGCAGGATGGTGATCTGGTCGGCCACCTTGCGGATTTCGTTGAGCTTGTGGGAAATGATGATCGAGGTCATGCCCTGCTTGCGGAATTCCATCAACAGGTTGAGCAGGGCGTCGGAATCGGTCTCGTTGAGCGAGGCGGTCGGCTCGTCGAGGATCAGCAGCCGAACCTTCTTGGAAAGCGCCTTGGCGATTTCCACCAGCTGCTGCTTGCCCACCCCGATGTCGGTGATCAGCGTCGAGGGCGCGTCCTTCAGGCCGACTTTCGCCAGCAGCTCCTGCGTGCGGGCAAAGGTCGCCGGCCAGTTGATCACGCCATTGCTGGCGATCTCGTTGCCGAGGAAGATGTTCTCGGCGATCGAGAGCAGCGGCACCAGCGCCAGTTCCTGGTGAATAATGATGATGCCGAGCTCTTCGCTGTCGGAAATGGTCGAGAAGCGGCGGACTTCGTTGTCGAAGTGGATCTCGCCCTCGTAGCTGCCGGCGGGATAGACCCCCGAGAGAACTTTCATCAGGGTCGACTTGCCGGCACCGTTCTCGCCGACCAGCGCGTGGATCTCGCCTTCGCGCACCTTGAAACTGACATTGTCCAGGGCCTTTACGCCCGGAAACGTCTTGGTGATGCCGCGCATCTCGAGAATGATGTTGTCCATGTGCAGAATTCCGGCGCGGCGCGGCGACACGATCGTCAATCCGGCGGCGCAAGCTCCCTAAATGCTACGGGAAAAGGGTCCGCGACGAATCGCGGACCCGGTCAATCAAGAGATCAGTTGTCGATCTGCTCGGCGGTGTAGTAGCCGGAGGAGACCATCACGTCCTTGATGTTGGCCTTGTCCACGGCCACCGGCTTGAGCAGGTGGGACGGAACGACCTTGACGCCGTTGTTGTAGGTCTTGGTGTCGGTGACTTCCGGCTCCTTGCCTTCCATCACGGCATCGACCATCGAAACGGCGACCTTGGCGAGCTCGCGGGTATCCTTGAACACGGTCGAGTACTGCTCGTCGGCGAGGATCGACTTGACCGAGGGAAGCTCGGCATCCTGGCCGGTGACGATCGGCATTGCCATGTCGCCCGAGCCATAGCCGACGCCCTTCAGGGCCGAGAGGATACCGATCGACAGGCCGTCATAGGGCGACAGCACGCCGTGGACCTTGTCTTCGGTGTAGGTCGAGGACAGCAGGTTCTCCATGCGGGCCTGGGCAACGGTGCCGTCCCAACGGAGCGTACCGACCTGTTCCATACCCTGCTGGCCGGACTTCACGACGACGTCGCCGCTGTCGATCATCGGCTGCAGGACAGACATGGCGCCGTCATAGAAGAAGAAGGCGTTGTTGTCGTCCGGCGAACCGCCGAACAGCTCTACGTTCCACGGCTTGGTGTCGCCGAACTTGGCCTTGAGGCCGTCGACGAGGCTGGTGGCCTGGAGCACGCCGACCTGGAAATTGTCGAACGTGGCGTAGTAGTCGACATTGCCGGAATCACGGATCAGGCGGTCATAAGCAATGACCTTGACGCCAGCATCGGCGGCCTTCTGCAGGATGTCCGACAGCGTGGTGCCGTCGATGGCGCCGATCACGAGCACCTTGGCGCCCTTGGTCACCATGTTCTCGATCTGGGCAAGCTGGTTCGGGATATCGTCATCGGCGAACTGCAGGTCGGGCTCGTAGCCGGCTTCCTTGAACAGCTTTTCCATGGTCTCGCCATCCGAGATCCAGCGCGTCGACGTCTTGGTCGGCATCGAGATACCGACAACGCCTTTCGTTTCCGCAATTGCCTGCGACGCGAACACCGAAATGCCCAGCGCGACAGACGCAATAAGACTAGTGATTTTCTTCACGGAATTCCTCCCTGGCTGATCGTCCGGCTCCAGCTCCGTCTGGCAACCGTACAGTGCAAGAACCGGCGGCAACATAAGGCCCGCCTGATCCGAGCCGAGTCATAGCGCTTCGGATATACCGTTCAAATGATTAGTTTGACTTTCTGCATACCGTAATTGATATGTCCTTGATGTCCGAAAAGCTCGCCAACCGTCTCCTGCCCAAACATTTCAGCCTGATTCGCGCCATTGCCGACTATGGTCAGCTGAGCCTGGCGGCCAACGCGCTGTCGATCACCCAGCCAGCCGCATCGCGCATGCTGGCCGAGATCGAGCGGCATGTGGGAGCGCCGATCTTCATGCGCACGCCCAAGGGCATGGAGGCGACGGCGATCGGCTGCGCGCTGGCGCGCCGGGCGGAGAATCTTTTGGAGGAGATCCGCGAGGCGGCGCGCGAGGTCGATGCCATCCGCCGCGGCCTGACGGGAACGGTCAGGGTCGGCGCCGTGACCGGCGGCGCCGTGGGTTTCGTCGTGCCGGCGATCCAGGCGCTGAAGGCCGAAGCCGAGACCGCCGACGTGCATGTCGAGGTTGCTCCCAGCGATGCGCTGATCGCCGAACTTCTCGCCGGACAACTCGACTTCGTCCTCGGGCGCATTCCGGCGAAGATCGACGCCCGCCAATTCACCATCAACGGCGTGCTGGCCGAGGAGGTGGACCTGCTGATCCACCAGAGCCATCCGCTGGCCTATGCCGAGAAACTGACGATGGCCGATCTGGTCCACTTCCCCTGGGTCATGCAGGCACCTGGCGCGCCGGTGCGCCAGGCCCTGGAGGGCGTCTTCATCGCGCAGGGCGCACCGATCCCGTCGAACATCGTCAACACCACCTCGCTGCTGGTGATGATCGCCATGCTCGCCGCATCGAACGCGATCGCGCCTATGTCGCGCGAGGTCTCGGAACTGCTCTGTCGCCACACCACGGGCTCCGGCCTGCTGCCACTCGACATCCTCGAGCCGATCCGCGTCGCGCCCTACCACCTGATCAGCCTGACGGCGCGGCGCATGACGCCGGTCGCACAGCGCATGCGCGACCTCGTGATCGCCGAGTTCGACAACCGCAGCCGCGGCTGAAGCCCGAGACTTGCAATTTCGACCCCATGAGGCAGACTGTCATCTGTCCGTCACGAAGGCGAGGTCTTGACACTTCCATGAGCGATCAGTCGGATTCAGGCGCCGAAGAGAGCGGCAACCGCGACGCAGGTGCCGCCGCCATCGTCGACATCCATCAATATCGCCAGTCCCGCGATCCGCTGCCCGTCACCTTCCATCGCCGCGAACTGGATGCGATCTTGTGGATCTACGGCCGCATGGTCGGCGAGGGCGCCTGGCGCGACTATGCGATCGATCATCTGAAGGACAAAGCCGTTTTCTCCGTGTTCAAGCGCGCCGGCGAATACCCGCTCTATCGGATCGAAAAGGATCCGAAGCTTGCCGCCAAGCAGGGGGCCTTTTCGGTGATCGGTGCCGATGGCCGGATCCTCAAGCGCGGGCATGACCTGAAACAGGTGCTGAAGGTGTTCGACCGGACCCTCAAGCTGGTCGATTAGCTCCTATCCGGCAAAGAGCGTGCCTGGATAGCGCGCCGGATCGGGATCGCTGGTATCGCCGTCGCCGAGCGCGATCTGCATGAAGGCCGTATCAAGCCATTGGCCGAGCTTGAAGCCCGTTCCGGTCAAGGTTCCGGCCGGACGAAAACCGCAAGCCCGGTGAAGGGCGATCGAGGCGAGGCTCGCCCCACCGATGACGGCCACCATCTGCCGGAAGCCGAGGGCGGTCGAGCGCAGTACCAGGGCCTCGAGCAGCATCTTGCCGATACCACGGCCGCGCGCCTCCGCCGCGATGTAGATCGAATCCTCGACCAGCCAGCGATAGGCGGGACGGGTGCGGAAGGCCGAGGCATAGGCATAGCCGAGCACCCTGCCGGACGGATCGACGGCGACGATATAGGGATAGCCCTGATGGGTGATCGCCTCGAATCGCCTGTTCATCTCGACCTCGTCGGGAGCGACGAGCTCGTAGCTCGCGGTGCCCGAATTCACCGCCTCGGCATAGATCGGCGTAATCGCGGCAAGATCGGCCGCCAAAGCGTCTCGAAGGGTGACTGTCATGGGAAACCGGAGCGGAAGGACGCGAGACTGTAATCTTCCATAGCCACTTCCGCATATCAAGCGGCCGATCCGCCAAGGCCGCAGGCTTGTGCTTGACTCTCACGCAAAACCTCTTAATAGCTCGGCGGGAATAGGGATTCGCTCATGTATTCTTTCTGCTCGCACATCGCAGACGGATCGAGCCCGGCGCACGGCGCCGGGATGGACGGGCGCATCTCGGTTTCATTCACGACCAAAGCCAAAACGACGACGAAAACCGTCTGACGTCTCTGGCCCCCGCTCTCTCCCCGGCACGGCCGGGGACAAGGAAGGCGCGCTTGCAGCGCGGCTCCCCCCTCACCACCCGAGGAGAGACAGAAAGAGAGCAATTTTAATGGGTTTCAAGATCGCAATCGTAGGCGCCACCGGCAATGTCGGGCGCGAAATGCTCAACATCCTCTCCGAACGCGGGTTTCCGGCCGACGAAGTGGTGGCGCTCGCTTCGGCCCGCTCGCAGGGCACCGAAGTCTCCTTCGGCGACAAGGTCCTGAAGGTACAGAACCTGGAGAACTATGATTTCTCCGACACCGACATCTGCCTGATGTCGGCCGGCGGCACGATTTCGCAGAAGTGGTCGCCGAAGATCGGCGCCCAGGGCTGCGTCGTGATCGACAACTCGTCCGCCTGGCGCTACGACGCCGACGTTCCGCTGATCGTTCCGGAAGTGAACCCGGATGCAATCGTCGACTTCAAGAAGCGCAACATCATCGCCAATCCGAATTGCTCGACCGCCCAGCTCGTCGTGGCGCTGAAGCCGCTGCATGACTTCGCCAAGATCAAGCGCATCGTTGTGTCGACCTACCAGTCGGTCTCCGGCGCCGGCAAGGAGGGCATGGACGAACTGTTCACCCAGACGCGCGCCGTCTTCGTCGCCGATCCGATCGAGGCGAAGAAGTTCACCAAGCGCATCGCCTTCAACGTCATCCCGCACATCGACGTGTTCATGGAAGACGGCTACACGAAGGAAGAGTGGAAGGTGCTCGCCGAGACCAAGAAGATGCTCGACCCGAAGATCAGGGTCACCTGCACCGCGGTCCGCGTTCCCGTCTTCATCGGCCATTCGGAATCGGTCAACATCGAGTTCGAAAACGAGATCACCGCCGACCAGGCGCGCGACATCCTGCGCGAAGCGCCGGGTTGCCTCGTCATCGACAAGCACGAGAACGGCGGCTACATCACCCCGCTCGAATGCGCCGGCGAGGATGCGACCTTCATCTCGCGCATCCGCGAGGACGCGACGGTCGAGAACGGCCTCAACATGTGGATCGTTTCCGACAACCTGCGCAAGGGCGCCGCGCTCAACGCCGTACAGATCGCCGAGCTGTTGATCAATCGCGGCCTGATCAAGGCCAAGAAGGCCGCCTGACCAGGCGATCGCCGGCCCCTTGACCCGAAAGCGCGGGGGGGGGGCCGGCCCAAGGATCATCATTTCGTGATCGGCAATGCCGCGAAAGCAGCGCTGAACCTGTAGAACCCTGCGTGACAGAATCAGCCGTCGCTGGCATGTTACGATCAAGTCAAATCGCAAGAATACGAGGCAATACATGCGACTGTCCAAGTTCCTGTCGGCGGCGTTTCTGTCGGCGGCCGTGTTTTCGACCGCAGGCGCCGCCGCCCATGCGGCGCAATGCGGCAATTCCTCTGCCGGTTTCGAAGCCTGGAAGCAGGAATTCAAGTCGGAAGCAGCCGGCCGCGGCGTCAGCCCGAGGCTGCTCGACAAGGCCATGGCCAGCATATCCTACAGCAATGCCACGATCCGCGCCGATCGCGGCCAGAAGAGCTTCAAGCTGTCCTTCGACCAGTTCATGCAGAAGCGCGGCGGCGCCACGATCATTTCCCGCGGCAAGAGCATGAAGAAGGCCAATGCGGCGATGTTCGCCAGGATCGAAAAGCGCTACGGCGTGCCGGCAGGACCGCTGATCGCCATCTGGGGCATGGAAAGCGGTTTTGGTTCCTTCATGGGCAAGGAACACATTCTCTCGGCCTCGGCGACGCTGGCCTATGACTGCCGCCGGTCGGCGTTCTTCACCGATCAGTTCTACGCCGCCCTGCAACTGGTCGGCAACGGCTCGCTGTCTGTGTCGGCACGTGGCGCGGCCCATGGAGAGATCGGCCAGACGCAGTTCCTGCCGCGCAATGTGGTGCGGTTTGGTGCCGACGGCGATGGCGACGGCAGGATCGACCTGGTGGGCTCGCGCGCCGATGCGCTGGCATCGACCGCCAACTTCCTGCGCGGTCATGGCTGGCAGGCGGGTGCCGGCTACCAGCCCGGCCAGGCGAACTATGGTGCACTCCAGCAATGGAATGCCGCCACTGTGTACCAGCAGGCGATCGCCCATATCGGCGCCCGTATCGACGGCCAATAAAGAAGGCTTGGAAGGGAGGGTCGCTCAGGCCCTCCGTTGGGTCTTCCGGACCTGAGGCTTATCCTTCGAGACGGACGAAGTCCCGGCTGTCCGGATCCATGACCCACAGCTCGCCATTGGCAATATCGAACCAGGCACCATGGATCTGGAGCTTGCCGCGCTCCTCGAGAATCTTCACGCAAGGGAAAGTGCGCAGATTGGCGATGGAATTGCGGATCGAGATGCGCTCCAGCGCGGTCTGCCGCTCGGTCGCCGTCATCACCGAATTGCCCTGGATCTGTTCGGCGGCGGTGCTGACCAGCCCCATCCACTTGCCGATGAAATCGCCCGGCGAAAGCGGCTCGGCATTGGGATCGAGCGCGGCGCGAATGCCGCCGCAGCGACCGTGGCCCATGACGATGATATCGCGGACCCGCAAGGCCTGAACGGCGAATTCAAGCGCGGCCGACGTGGAGTGGTATTGGCCGTCCGGCTCGTAGGGCGGCACCATGTTGGCGACATTGCGCACGACGAACAGTTCGCCCGGACCGGCATCGAAAATCGTCTCGGGGGCGGCCCGGCTGTCGCAGCAGGCGACGACCAGCGTATGCGGCTTCTGCCCTTGGTCGGCGAGAACACGATAGCGTTCTCGCTCGTCGACATAGCGACCGCTCATGAAGTTGCGATAACCGTTCAGCAGGGACGTTGGGAAGCGCTTCATGGCTTTCCGATTAGCGCGAGCCGGCGCCGATGGCAACAGCTTCACGCAAGCTTCGGACACAAACCGGCCCTGCGCGCCACACTCAGCTGCGCCTCGGCCGCTGGGCTGGGTGCAGAAGATGGCGCATCTGCACCAGGGCCATCGGCGTGGCGAGACTGGAGGCGTCGCTTTCGAGCGTCAGTTCGTCGCCGCCGCGCTTGGCGGTGCGCGCCAGGATTTCGAAGACGCTGGCCGTGGTCAGCTGCAGGGCACGCTCCTCCGGAACGCCCGCGAGCAGGCGTGCCAGAAACAGGGCCGAGGTCAGGTCACCCAGTCCGTTCGGCGGATTGTCGATCAGGCGGTGCTCGGCCAAAAGCGCGTGTTTTCCACTGAGATAGAGATTGCCGGTGCCGCCTGCCATCATCGGCACGGCCGAGGTGACCAGCATGCGCGACGGGCCGAGCGACAGGGCCGCTTCCATGATCTCCGCATTGGTGGACAGCTTGGCGCCCACCAGCCATTCGAGCTCGTAGCGATTGGGCGTGGCGACGGAGGCAAGCGGGATCAACGCATCGCGGATCGCCACCGCCGTCTCCTCGGCGAGATAGAGACCGCCGACATCGCCCATGACCGGATCGCAGACATAGAGCAGCTCCGGATCCCGCGCCCGCAAGGCCTGCACCAACCGCGCGACCGCTCTCGGCTGCGCGGCATTGCCGAAATAGCCGGTCAACACAGCCTTGACCTCGCCGAGCCATGGCGCGCGGATGAGATCATCGATCGCGTGTTCGAAATCACTCTCGCCAAAGGTGAGCCGGGTCGAAGGTCCGTGGCCGGGATGCCAGGGAAGCACGACGGTCGGCAGGGCCCAGACGGGAAATCCGAGGCTTTCGAGCGCGAAGACGGCCGCCCTGTTGCCGACCGAACCACGCACGACGTGGCTTGAAATGACGATGACCGCGCCAGGTGCCTGCTCTGCCATGACTGCCTATCCCTGTTGCCGCCGCCGTTGATCGGACAAAAGGCCCGCGACTGTCAATTGCCGCATCCAAGTTATCGCCTATCCGAATCCCGCAAATTTCCATAGGAATCGAAAAGCCATCTATGTCTTGGTAAGGTCTTTTGTTGTACAAACGTGCAACATGCGAATGACGTTGGAGGGAGTGAACAATGGTCGCGAGCAAGAAGTCCCGGCGGGAGCAGCAGTTCGAAAGCGCACGCCGCATGGCAGCGGCCGAAGGCGAGGCTTTTGTCGACCCGGGAATTCTCTTCGGCCGGGCCAGCAATGACGATCTCGACCTGTATACTCCGGACATGCTTGCCGCCTCGGCTATTCGCGCGGCAGCAGACCTTGCCACCTGGGATGGCGAGGCTCCCCGCATCGCGATCGAGACCTCCTCCAAGGTGACCCTGGACGGCGCTCCCGTCAGCATCCTTTCGATCGTCGACCGCAACAAGGCCTTTCTCTATGATTCGGTGATGGGAGAGGTGACCAGCCTCTACCGTGACATCTCCATGGCAATCCATCCGATCCTGACGCTGGCGGACGGCAAAGAGGTCAGCCTTTCCACCCCGGAAGACGAGGCGGCCGGCGCCACCAGGGTCAGCTACATGCAGATCCACCTGGCGCCGCTCAGCCCGGAACAGGCGAGCGCGCTGGAGCAGCGCCTGGCCGGTGTCCTCGCCTCGGTCAAGCTGGCCTTTACCGGCTGGAAGCCCATGCTCGCCCTGCTCGATTCGGCGATGCAGGAACTCTCGACGACCGTCGCCGGCCGTCGCAAGGCGGATCGCGACGAGGCGCTCGCCTTTCTCGACTGGCTGCGCAAGGACAATTTTACCTTCCTCGGCATGCGCGAATACATCTATTCCGGCGAGGGCGCCAATGCCAAGGTCGAGCGCAGCCTCGGTCAGGGACTGGGCATCCTGTCCGATCCGGACGTCCTTGTCTTGCGGCAGGGCAAGGATGCGGTGACCACGACGCCGGAGATTCTCGCCTTCCTGCAGGGCCCGGACTTCCTCATCGTGACCAAAGCCAATGTCAAATCGGTCGTGCATCGCCGCGCCTACATGGATTATATCGGCATCAAGCGCTTCGGCCCCGACGGCAAGGTGATCGGCGAATTGCGCATCGTCGGCCTGTTCACCGCGACCGCCTATACGCGCTCAGTCAACCAGATCCCCCTTTTGCGCGCCAAGGTCGACAAGGTCATCAGCCATTTCGGCTTTGACCCGCAGAGCCATTCGGGCCGTATCCTCGAGAACACGCTGGAATCCTATCCGCGCGACGACCTGTTCCAGATCGATACCGAGCTTCTGGCGAAATTCTGCGAACAGATCAACGATCTCGCCGAGCGGCCGCGCGTGCGCGTCCTGCCGCGCATCGACCAGTTCGACCGCTTCGTTTCGCTGATCGTCTATGTGCCGCGCGAAGACTACAACTCGATGGTGCGCGAGAAGATCGGCCACTATTTCAGGACTGTCTACGAGGGCCATGTCTCCGCCTATTACCCGGCTTTCCCCGAAGGCGGCGTGGCCCGCGTCCACATCATCATCGGACGGTCGGAAGGCAAGACGCCGCGCATCGCCCAGGCCAAGCTGGAGCAGGCCGTTCGCCAGATCACGGCGCGCTGGCACGACCGGTTCGCCGCCCTTGCCGGTACCGAAGCGCCGACGCTCTCGGTCACCCAGGCCTACCAGGAGGCCTTCAGCCCGGAAGAAGCCGTCGCCGACCTGCACCACATCAAGGCCTGCCGCGACGGCGCGCCGATCTCCATCGCCTTCCATGAAGTCGAGGGCGAGGATCACCCGCTGCTCTATCTCAAGATTTTCCATGCCGGCGCGCATCTGCCGCTGTCGCGCCGCGTGCCGCTTCTGGAAAACCTCGGCTTCAACGTCATAAGCGAACGCACCTTCGACATCGGCCTGGACGAAGGAACGGACGAGGATAGGCTTGTCGTGCTTCACGACATGGAACTGCAGGTCCAGGGCGGCCGCGGCTTCGACATCGCCTCGCAGGGCGAACTGATCGAGGAAGCCTTCGTATCGGCCTTCACCGGCATGCTCGACAACGACGCCTTCAACCGCCTGGTGATGACCGCCGGCCTGACGGCCCGCCAGGCAAACGTGCTGCGGGCCTATGCCGCCCATCTGCGCCAGTGCGGTTTCGTCTATTCGCCGCGCCATATCGCCGATACGCTCTTCAAACATCCGGGCATCGCCGCGGGCATTCTCGGCCTGTTCGAGCTGAGCTTCGATCCGAAGCTCTCCGACAAGACGCGCCAGCGCAAGAAACAGGAGGCGCGCAGCGAACTGGAAGCGGCGCTCGCATCGGTGCCGAGCCTCGATGAGGACCGCATCCTGCGTCGATACGTCAATTCGGTCGACGCGACCCTGCGCACCAACTATTTCCAGCCGGCCTATGTGAGCGGCGACCGACCCATGCTGGCCCTGAAGTTCGATCCTCAGCGCCTGGAGGGCCTGCCGGAGCCGCGACCCTTCCGCGAGATCTTCGTCTACGGCGTCGAAGTGGAGGGCGTTCACCTTCGCTTCGGCAAGGTCGCCCGCGGCGGCCTGCGCTGGTCGGACCGCGCCCAGGACTATCGCACCGAGGTGCTGGGCCTGGTGAAGGCGCAGCAGGTGAAGAACGCCGTGATCGTGCCGGTCGGCGCCAAGGGCGGCTTCTTCCCCAAGCAACTGCCGGTGGGCGGCAGCCGCGACGCCTGGCTCGCTGCCGGCACTGAAGCCTACAAGACCTATGTGACGACGATGCTGTCGATCACCGACAATATCGTCGGCGGCGATGTCGTACCCCCGGCCGACACTGTACGTCTCGATGAGGACGATCCCTATTTCGTCGTCGCCGCGGACAAGGGCACGGCCACCTTCTCCGACACCGCCAACGGCCTTGCCCAGGCGGCGGGCTTCTGGCTCGACGACGCCTTCGCCTCAGGCGGCTCGGCCGGCTACGACCACAAGAAAATGGGCATTACCGCACGCGGCGCCTGGGAGGCGGTCAAGCGCCACTTCCGCGAGATGAACATCGACATCCAGACGACGCCGTTTACCGTCGCCGGCGTCGGCGACATGTCGGGCGACGTATTCGGCAACGGCATGCTGCTGTCGGAGAAGATCCGCCTCGTCGCCGCCTTCGACCATCGCGACATCTTCATTGATCCCGATCCGGATACATCGACCTCCTTTGCCGAACGCAAGCGCATGTTCGCCCTGCCGCGCTCAAGCTGGCAGGACTATGACAGGAAGCTTCTTTCCAAGGGCGGCATGATCATTTCCCGGACGGAGAAATCGGTCACGCTGACGCCCGAGGCAGCGGCCGCGATCGGTTTCGACAAGACCGTGGCGGCGCCCTTCGACATCATCAACGCCATCCTCAAGGCCCCGGTCGATCTTCTCTGGTTCGGCGGCATCGGCACCTATATCAAGGCACCCGAAGAGGCCGATGCGGATGTGGGCGACCGCGCCAATGACGCCATCCGCGTGACCGGTGCGGAAGTGCGCGCCAAGGTGATCGGCGAAGGCGCCAATCTCGGTGTGACCCAGAAGGGGCGCATCGCCTATGCGCTTGCCGGCGGAAGGCTGAACTCCGACGCGATCGACAATTCGGCCGGTGTCAATTCCTCCGACGTCGAGGTCAACATCAAGATCGCCTTTTCCTCGGCTCTGACCGAAAAGCGGTTGAGCCGCGACAAGCGTAACAAGCTTCTCTCCGACATGACGGACGAGGTGGCGGCGCTTGTGCTGCGCAACAATTACCTGCAGACACTGGCGATCTCGCTGATCGAGCGAAAGGGCACGGCCAATCGCGAAGAGCTCGGCCGCCTGATGAGCTACCTGGAAGAGCTCGGCCGGCTCAACCGCAAGGTCGAGGTTTTGCCGGACGACGCGACGCTTTCCGAGCGCTATGCGTCGGGCAAGCCGCTGACGCGGCCCGAGATCGGCGTTCTTTTGTCCTATGCCAAGATCGTGCTGTTCGATCAGCTGGTCGCATCCGACCTTCCGGACGATCCCTATTGCGAAAGCGCCCTCACCCACTACTTCCCGGCCAAGATGCGCAAGACGTTTGCGGCCGACATTGCCGGGCATCGGCTGCACCGTGAGATCATCGCCACCGTGCTGGCCAACCACGCGATCAACCGCGGCGGACCGGGGTTCATCGCGGCGATCGGCGATGCGACAGGCGCCCTGCCGCCGCAGATCGTCAAGGCCGCGCTCATCACCCGCGACGGCCTGGCGCTTCCGACCATCTGGGACAAGATCGACGCGCTGGATGCGAAGATACCCGGCGAGGCGCAAAACAGGCTGCATGCCATCGCCGCCCGCGTCTATGTCGGAACGACGCGCCTTCTGGTCGAAACGGGCATGGCCACAGGCGACCTTTCCGACGCCCTGGCACGGCTCAAGAATGCCGTGAAGGCTTCGAAGCAGGCCCTCGGAACGACGCTCCCGGCCCATCTCAGGACCATGCTTCAGCATGAGGTCGGCGAACTGGTCGAGGCGGGAGCGCCGGCCGATCTGGCCGAAGAAGTGGTCGGACTGTTGACGCTGGTGCTGGTACCCGAAGTGATGCAGATCGCGGCGCGCACGCAGGCACCGCTGGCAAGGGTCGTGGAGGGTTACTTCGCCGTGTCCGACGTCTTCCGCATCGACCGGATCCTGGTCGCAGGCAGCCGCATCGTCAGCAATGATCACTATGAAAGCCTGGCTCTCGCCCGCAGCCTCGACCAGATCGCCGCGGCGCGGCGCAACATCGTCGTCTCGGCCTTCACCCGCCATGGCGGCGAGAAGCAGCCGGTCGAGGCGTGGATCTCGGCCGCGCGGCAAAGGGTCGAGCGCCTCGGCGGCGAACTTGCGGCGCTGAGCGAGACCGGTGAGACGAGCCTGGCGAAGATTACCGTGGCCGCCGGCCTGTTGAGCGATCTTGCGAACGACGGGACAAGATGACAGTCTCCGCCCCGAGATAGCGGGGAAGGGATTTCATGTGACGGACTTGGCGGATGCGGCGGGTGACCGTCAGCGCAGTGGTGTCTACAGTCGGGGCGTGGTGGGCTGGATGCTGTTCGATTGGGCAGCCCAGCCCTTCTTCACGGTGATCACCACCTTCATCTTCGGACCTTATTTCGTCTCGCGGATGACCAGCGATCCGATCGCCGCCCAGGCGACCTGGAGCAACATGGCGACGATCTCGTCGATCATCATTGCCGTGCTATCGCCGATCCTGGGCTCGATCGCTGATGAATCCGGCTCACGAAAGCCATGGATCGCCTTTTTCGCCACGATCAAGATCGCCGCTCTCTGCCTGCTGTGGACGGCCGCGCCGGGGTCGTCGGTCGCCTTCATCGTTCTCCTGATGGTGCTGGCCACCACGGCGGCCGAATTCTCGATCGTGTTCAACGATTCGATGATGACCCGGCTGATCGGCCAGAAGGATGTCGGCCGCGTCTCCAACATTGCTTGGGGCATGGGCTATCTCGGCGGCATGATCGTGCTGATCAGCGTCGTGCTGTTCATCGCCGCGAGCCCGGAGACGGGCAAGACCATCCTCGGTACGACACCGCTGTTCGGGCTCGATCCGAAGACCGGGGAAGATGCGCGCATCACCGGGCCGATCTCGGCATTGTGGTATCTGGTCTTCATCCTGCCGATGTTTTTCTTCACCCCCGACGCGACCCGCGGCAAGCCGCTGGGCAGGGCGGTGCGCTCCGGCCTGACGGAACTCCGCAGCACGCTCAGGGAACTGAAGCATAAGCCCGGCGTTTTCCGCTTCCTGATCGCGCGGATGATCTATCAGGACGGTGTCAACGGCCTGCTGACGCTGGGGGGGATCTTCGCCGCGGCGATGTTCGGCTGGCACACGATGGAAATCGGCATTTACGGGATCATCCTCAACGTCATCGCCATTTTTGGCTGCGTTGCGGCAAGTTCGCTCGACCGCTGGCTCGGATCGAAATTCGTCGTCGTTCTCGCCCTGCTGCTGCTTCTTGCCGCAACCTTCGGGATGATCTCGACCGGTGTCGACTTCACCCTGTTCGGGCTGATCAGCCTGCCGATCGGAACCACCGACGGCCTGTTCTCGACCCCGGCGGAAAAGGCCTATATCCTTTACGGCCTGCTGATCGGCATTTCCTTCGGGCCGGTGCAGGCCTCGTCGCGCTCCTATCTGGCGCGCAGCGTCAGCCCGGCGGAAGCGGGGCGCTATTTCGGTATCTACGCCCTCTCCGGCCGCGCCACGAGCTTCATGGCGACGCTGTCCTTCTCGCTGCTCACTTATTGGACGGGTTCGGCGCGCATCGGCATGGCGAGCCTGATCGTCTTCCTCGCCAGCGGCCTGCTGATCCTGCTGCGGACGCCCTATCCCGCCGCCCATCCGGCAAAGCCGCTCGAGCCATGAGAAAAGGCCCGGTTTTCCCGGGCCTTTGCTGGATCAGCGATACGATCCGCGATCAGTGGCGGAAATGGCGGATACCGGTGAACACCATCGCCACATTGTGTTCGTCGGCCGCGGCGATGACTTCCGCATCGCGCATCGAACCGCCGGGCTGGATGACGGCCGTGGCACCGGCGGCAATGGCGGCCAGCAGGCCGTCGGCGAAGGGATAGAAGGCTTCCGACGCAACCGCCGAGCCCTTGGTCAGCGGTTCGGCGAGGCCGAGCGCCTTGGCGGCATCCTCGGCCTTCAGCGCCGCGATGCGCGCGGAATCGACGCGGCTCATCTGGCCGGCACCGATGCCGGCCGTCTGGCCGTCCTTGGCATAGATCACGGCGTTCGACTTGACGTGCTTGGCGATCTTGAAGGCGAACTTCATGTCTTCCAGCTCGGTTGCCGTCGGGGCACGCCTGGTGACCACCTTGAGCTCGAGATCCTCGACCATGACATTGTCGCGCGACTGGACGAGCAGGCCGCCGGAAACCGTCTTGGCAACGATGCCGCGGGCGCGCGGATCGGGTAGGGCGCCGGTGGTCAGAAGACGCAGGTTCGGCTTGGCGGCAATGATCGCCTTGGCCTCGTCACTGACGGAGGGAGCAATGATCACCTCGGTGAACAGCTTGACGATTTCTTCTGCCGTTGCCGCATCGAGCATCTGGTTGAGCGCGATGATGCCGCCGAAGGCCGAGGTGGAATCGCAGGCCAGTGCTCGGCGGTAGGCCTCGACCAGGCTCGGCCCGGTGGCCACACCACAAGGGTTGGCATGCTTGATGATCGCGCAGGCCGGGCCGTTTTCGGCGGGGAACTCGGCAACCAGTTCGAAGGCTGCATCGGTATCGTTGATATTGTTGTAGGAAAGCTGTTTGCCCTGCAGAAGGGTCGCCGTGGCAACGCCCGGACGCTGATCGCCGGTGACATAGAAGCCGGCACTCTGATGCGGATTTTCGCCGTAGCGCATGGCTTCCTTCAGCGAACCGCCGATGCTGCGGTATTGCGGCATGTCGATCGACAGGGCCTCGGCGAACCAGTTGGAGATCACAGCGTCATAGGCCGCAGTGCGGGCAAAGGCCTTAGCGGCGAACCGCTGGCGCAGCGCATAGGTCGTCTGGCCTTCATCAGCCTTGAGGGCGTCGAGCAGGGCCGGATAGTCCGACGGATCGGTCAGCACGGTGACATAGGCATGGTTCTTGGCCGAGGCGCGGATCATCGCCGGGCCGCCGATATCGATGTTCTCCACCGTCGTCGGATAGTCACCGCCGGCGGCACGCACTTCCTCGAACGGATAAAGGTTGATGACCGCCAGATCGATGCTCTCGATGCCATGCTCGCGCATTGCCGCGACATGGTCCTCGTCGTCACGAATTGCCAGAAGCCCGCCATGCACGTTCGGATGCAGCGTCTTGACGCGACCGTCCATGATTTCCGGAAAGCCCGTGACCTCGGAGACATCGGTGACGGGCAGACCCGCTGCGGCGATCGCCTTGTGCGTGCCGCCGGTCGACAGCAGCCTTACGCCCATGGCGCTCAGCGCCTGCGCCAGCTCCACAATGCCGCTCTTGTCGGAGACCGACAGCAGGGCGGTGCGGATTTTCACGCGGTCGGGAACGGGGATTTTCTTGGATGCGACGGCCATGGTTCTGCTCCGATCTGATCTGCCGCGCCGCTTCATATGGGAGATCGCGAGCGCGATGCCGCCGCCTAGCACAGCTGACCGGAGGATGGAACCATTCTATGCGTGATGGGCGAGAAACCAGCGTATTTCCGGGCCCTGGAAGGCCACTTCCAGCTGTTGCGAGGGTCGCACCCCGGAGGCATCGGCGAAGAACACGTCCTCGCCGATCGCAAGGTCCCCAGCCGGAATGGAAAACGTCCAGCTCTCGCCGTCCTGGGCCAGCAGCCGCACCCGGCGCTCATCGATGCGCTCGAGCGTGATGGCCGGATGAATGTGGAAACGCGCAATCGCTGGTTCGGCCGGGGCGTCGGTGCACGGTGTGCCATCCGGCTTGAGGAACCGGTCGCGCCCGGCGATCTTGTTGCCCGCCTCGTTAATACGGATCTCGCGTTCGTGCAGCATGCCAAACTTGCCGAGATAGCCGTCATGGCTGGCGCACAGGCGGTCGCTCGCATCGGGTCCGGTCTGGCGCGAAACATCGACCTTCGACACGCCCGCGACCATGACCGGACCGAGATAGTCGGAGGTGGAGAACCGCGCGGAAGAGGCCGTGCCGATGCACACGGTCGAATGGGCGGCCGTGGTGCGCGCCAATTGCCTGAGCTTTTCGCCGGCAAAGCGCGGTAGGCCGCTGTTGATGATGAAACGGTGGCGTCCGGAAGAAAGCTCGAACGACAGGCAACCGGCATGGGCGGTTCGGGACAGTTCGGCGGAAATCGGCAGACCGGTATCGACCAGCAGAACCGTGCCGCCCGCCGCCATGCGATGATATTGCGAATGGGGCAGGGCCTTGAACGGCTGGCCGGCCGTTTCGTCATAGCGCAGCACGGACATCAGGTCGTTGGCCAGCGTCGAGCTCGCCCCGTTGAACAGGGCGAGATCGCCACTCTGATGACGGAAGAAGCGAATGGCCGGATACATGCGGTCGATCGCCGGGATCAGTTTCACCGGAACGTCGTGGCCGAGATTGATATAGGTCTGCCTGAGCGGCAGCAGATCGAACAGCAGGTCGACGGCGGCTTGCGGATTGCGTGACACATGCCCGCCATCGGGGAGGATCTGCCGATCTATCTCACGATCGAGTTCGCGCGCGGCCCGCCGGATTGCAGAGGCCCGCGCCTCCATCGAGATCGAAGCCATGGCAAGGGCAATGCGCAGCCTGAAACGCGGAAGCCCTGCCGGCGCATATCGCGCACAGCGACGCAGATAGCGGACCTGGAAGGAAAGACTGCCGAGAAAACGTCGGTAGAAACCGCTTTCGGCATCCTGAAGCACGACGGTCGAATGGGAAAGCCAGGCGATGATCCGCTGAGCGATCACATCCACTTCCCAGGCCACCCCGTCGATCCGCGAGCCATGCAGCTCGATCCAGTCATCGACCAGGGCCCGGGCATTGGCACAGGCGGCGCTGCTCTTGTCGGAGCGGATGTGGCGCAGCCAGGAGAAGGCGTGCAGCCGGACGGCGAAATGATAGGAGGGCAGTTCCAGCAGGAAAGGCGACTGGCTTCCCGCGTCGAGAACCCGCCCGGCCAGGGGAAAGCGACCCTGGTAGATTTCTTCGGCGACGAAGGGATCGACGGCACGCAGATCGGTTGGGGCGACGATCAGCCGGTGCGGCACGGCGCCCGGCAGACCGACCGCCAACGCCCGTGGCGGCGCCAGGCTGCGGAGCACCCGTCGGGATGTTTCCGCGAGATAGAGATAGACCAGCCTCTGGCGTTGCGTCAGTCGCATCGTCTTTCCAAGCCGTGACGCTGGGACCGATCCGGGGCGGACGCCGTGCATGGCCGTCGCGTCCCGATCCGCCCCATCGTCCGCCTCTTTGTTCGGATCCTGTCCGTCAACCTGTCGTCGCAGCACCTGCCCGACGAGCCGACGACCGCGCATTCCCTCAAAGTCTAACAATTCCGGTGAAATTTCCGTTAAATTTTAGCGATGACGCAAGCATAAAAGCCGTCAAGGCCACCGTCTGCGGCCAGCATGGCCGGGGTCGTGCGGATTTCGCCGCGCGGGGTGATGGCCTGTTCGAGACCGGGCCAGTCGGAAGCTTTCATCTCGACACGCCGGAAATCCGGACAATCGGCCAGCACACGGGCCACCATGTCCTCACCCTCCAGCGGGTCCAGCGAGCAATTGGAAAAGACCACCACGCCGCCTGGACCAACCAGCGTCAGGGCATGGCGCAACAGGCGTTCCTGGAGTTCCGCCAGCTTGGCGATATCGGCCGGACCCTTGGTCCATGGCACGTCCGGATGGCGACGCATGGTGCCGGTCGACGAACAGGGCGCATCGAGCAGAACGGCGTCGAAGGCTTGCTCGGGGCGAAAGTCGAGCAGGCTGGCCAGTACGCAATCGGCTTCCAAGCCGAGACGGGCCAGATTACCCTCGAGCCTTTTCAGGCGCGACTGTGACTGCTCGACGGCGGTCACTTCGGCGCCCAGGGCAATAAGCTGGGCGGTCTTGCCGCCGGGCGCCGCGCACAGATCGGCGACGCGTTTGCCACGAATGTCACCAAATAGCCTGGCCGGGATCGCCGCTGCCGCGTCCTGGACCCACCATGCGCCTTCGTCGAACCCGTCGAGCGCCGGGATGGCGCCACGGAACTTTTCCAGCCGCACGCTGCCGGTCGGCAGCACCTTGCCGTTCAGCTTCTCCGCCCAGAGCGCAGCATCCTGCTTGACCGTCAGGTCGATGGCCGCCGGTTGCAGCTGGGCTTCGGCGATGGCGAGCGCTGTTTCGCGCCCGTAGATAGTCGTCAGTCGCTCGAGGAACCAGGTCGGGAGGCAGGGAAGCGAGGCAACGCTTGCAAGAAGCGCATCCTTCTCGCGGCCGATCCGGCGCAGGAGTGCATTGACCAGCTTGGCGAAACGGCGATTGCGCGGATCCCGGTTTGCCTGTTCGACGGCGAGATCGACGGCCGAATGATCCGGAACATCGAGATAGAGCATCTGCGCGGCCGCGATGATCAACAGGTGCTTGAGCGAACGGGCGCCCTCCGGCAGCGGCGTATCGAGCAGGCTGTCGAGGATCGCCTCGATGCGGGGAAGGTGCCTGAGCGCGCTGTGCAGGATGGCCCGCACCAGCGCACGGTCGGCTTCAGAGAGATCGCGAACCGCAGGGTTGCCATGTTCGGCATCCAGCATGCCGTCGAGCGATGTCTTCTTGTCGAGCACCGCGCCGAGGATCTTGGTCGCGGCAATGCGCGCATCGAGCCCGGCCTTTTCGGCGAGGTCAGTCCGCCGAGCCGAACCTGCAGGTCGTCCGGCTTTGAAATTCTTCGATTTTCCGCGCGATTTCTCGTCGTTCAAGACCATGGACCCTTGGGTGGTTCGGAGCCGCCGCGACCCCACCCGGTGTTCGGGACGGAACGCGCCTTACGTGGCGCATTAGCAGTGCGTTCCGGCCGCGTCGATCCCCCAGTTGCGCTTTCCTGCATGTCGAGCAGGGCGGCAATCCGGTTTTCCGTGTTGGGATGGGTGGAAAACAGGTTGTCCATGCGCTGGCCGGAGAGCGGATTGATGATGAACATATGGGCCGTCGCCGGATTGCGCTCGGCGTCGTCGTTTTCGATATGCGAGGCGTCACCGGCGATCTTCGCCAGGGCGGAAGCCAGCCAGCGGGGATTGCCGCAGATCTCGGCGCCACGCCGGTCGGCAGCATATTCGCGGGTCCGGCTTATCGCCATCTGCACCAGCATGGCCGCCAGCGGCGCTACGATCATGGCGATCAGCACGCCGACGAAGCCGAGCGGATTGTTGCGGTCGTCGCGATTGCCGCCGAACAGGAAGGCGAAGTTCGACAGCATGGAGATCGCACCGGCGAGCGTCGCCGTCACCGTCATGGTCAGCGTATCACGATTTTCGACATGCGCCAGTTCATGCGCCATGACGCCGGCCACCTCCTCCGGCGTGAGACGCTGGAGAAGGCCGGTCGAGGCGGCAACGGCCGCGTTCTGCGGGTTGCGGCCGGTGGCAAACGCATTCGGTTGCGGGTTGTCGAAGACATAGACCCGCGGCATGGGCAGGCCCGTATTGGCCGAGAGATCGCGGACCATGCGATAGAACTCTGGAGCGGTACTCTCGTCGACCTCCTGGGCATGATAGGCGGACAACACCATGCGGTCGGAATTCCAGTAGGAGAAGAAATTCATGCCGGCGGCAACGACGAAGGCGATCAGCATGCCGGTCTGGCCGCCGATCAGGTAGCCGACCCCCATGAACAGGGCCGTCATGAAGGCGAGCAGCATGGCGGTACGCATCATATTCATCGCTTCTCTCCGTCGGCAGGAACAATTCACGGCTTGGTTGGCGCGCCGGACTGCACTAGATGTAAATTGCCCCAGCCAAGTTTCAATGATCGCCGGAATGAATCGGACATGAGCGCAAACGCCGACAACGACAATCTACGGACCGCACCGGACGCCGCGACGACCGAACAGCCGCCGCGCAAGCCGCTGACCGAGGCGGCGAAGCGCGCCCTGGCCGAGGCCGAGGAACGCCGCAAGACCGAGCAGAAGGCGGACCCCGCGCCGGAAATCGGCGGACGCGGCGGCGCCGATCCGGCCCGCTTCGGCGACTGGGAGATCAAGGGTCGGGCGATCGACTTCTGATCTGAATAAAAGCCTATTGATAAGCGCGCATTATAGGAATATGTTCCATATCATGCGCAATCGTCATCCGTCTCTCGCAACATGCATCCTGCTCGCCGTGCTGATCACGATGCATTTCGTGCGCCATGGCGAGGCCGCCGAGAAGATCGCCGGTCCGGTCGCGGCCGAACTGATCCGGGTGATCGACGGAGACACGGTGCTGGTGAGCGCCATGCCCTGGCCCGACCATCAGGTGAAGACCTATGTTCGTTTGCGCGGAATCGATGCGCCGGAGCTGAAATCGCGCTGCCCGGCCGTCCGCAGCGCGGCACTGGAGGCCCAGTCCATCCTCACCGAGTTGTTGAAGGCATCGCCCGTGGTCGCGCTCACCGACATTTCGGGCGACAAGTATTACGGCCGCGTCGTCGCGGCGCTCACCCTTGCCGACGGCAGCGATCCGGCCGCCGCCCTGCTCTCCGCCGGCCTGGTCAATCCCTACCGGGGTGGGCGAAAGAAGACCGCTACCTGCTCCTGAACGCGGCCCGACACAAGCACTTGCTGTCGCTGATCGGGGACACGACTGTTGAGGCTTCAAACGGCAAAGGCCCCTCCGAGGGAACGGAGAGGCCTTCTGGTTTGCCGTGGCAGGAGCGTCAGGCGCCCCTGTTTTGCCGGTTGGCGATCAGGTCGTCGACGACGCCCGGATCGGCCAGCGTAGAGGTATCACCGAGCGCGCCGAAATCGTCCTCGGCGATCTTGCGCAGGATACGGCGCATGATCTTGCCGGAGCGGGTCTTCGGCAGGCCTGGGGCGAACTGAATCTTGTCCGGGCTCGCGATCGGACCGATCTCGGCGCGGACGTGCTTGATCAGTTCCTGGCGAAGCGCCTCGTCGCCCTCATGCTCGGACATCAGCGTGACATAGCAATAGATGCCCTGGCCCTTGATGCCGTGCGGATAGCCCACGACCGCGGCCTCCGAGACGAAATGGTGCGACACGAGTGCCGATTCCACTTCGGCCGTGCCGAGACGGTGACCGGATACGTTGAGCACGTCGTCGACGCGGCCGGTGATCCAGTAATAGCCGTCTTCGTCGCGGCGGCAGCCGTCACCGGTGAAATACTTCCCCTTGTAGGTGGAGAAATAGGTCTCGGCGAAGCGATGGTGATCGCCATAGATCGAGCGCGCCTGACCCGGCCAGCTGTCGATGATGCAGAGATTGCCGTCGGCGGCGCCCTCCAGCACGTTGCCCTCGCTGTCGACCAACTGCGGCTTGACGCCGAAGAAGGGCAGGGTGGCCGAGCCGGGCTTGAGATCGGTCGCGCCCGGTAGCGGCGAGATCAGGATGCCGCCGGTCTCCGTCTGCCACCAGGTATCGACGATCGGCGATTTCTGCTCGCCAACGGTGTTGTAATACCATTCCCAGGCTTCCGGATTGATCGGCTCGCCGACCGAACCGAGCAGCCGCAACGAGGAACGCGACGAGCGCTTGACGAACTGGTCGCCGGCCCCCATCAGCGAGCGGATCGCGGTCGGCGCGGTATAGAAGACATTAACCTTGTGCTTGTCGATGATTTCCCAGAAGCGACCCTGGTCCGGGAAATTCGGCACCCCTTCAAACATCACCGTCGTCGCGCAGTTGGCGAGCGGCCCGTAGACGATGTAGGAATGGCCGGTGACCCAGCCGACATCGGCCGTGCACCAGTAGATTTCGCCGTCCTTGTAGTCGAAGACATATTCGTGGGTCATCGACGCATAGACGAGATAGCCGCCGGTGGTGTGAACCACGCCCTTCGGCTTGCCGGTCGAGCCCGAGGTGTAGAGGATGAACAGCGGATCCTCCGCCTTCATCTTGACGGGCGGGCAGTCCGGTTTCGCCTTGGCGGTTTCTTCATGATACCAGAGGTCGCGGCCCGGCGCCCAGCCGGTCTTGCCGCCGGTCCGGCGCACGACCAGAACCTTGTTGACGATCACATACTGCTTGGCGGCGATATCGATCGCGGTATCGGTGTTTTCCTTGAGCGGCACCGGCTTGCCGCCGCGCAGACCCTCGTCGCAGGTGATCACGAAGGTCGATTCGCAGTCGACGATACGGCCGGCGAGCGCCTCGGGCGAGAAGCCGCCGAACACCACCGAATGGATCGCGCCGATGCGGGCGCAGGCGAGCATCGCATAGGCCGCTTCCGGGATCATCGGCATGTAGATCGTGACGCGGTCGCCCTTCTTGACGCCCTGATCCTTCAGCACGTTGGCCAGGCGGCAGACATTGTCATACAGCTGGTTGTAGGTGATCTTCTTGTCGATGTAGGGATTGTCACCTTCCCAGATGATCGCGGTGCGCTCACCATGGGTTTTCAGGTGCCGGTCGATGCAGTTGTAGGAGACGTTGGTAAGGCCGTCCTCATACCACTTGATCGAAACCTTGCCCTTGAAATTGGTGTTCTTCACCTTGCTATAAGGCTTGAACCAGTCGATCCGCTTGCCATGCTTGTCCCAGAACTTTTCCGGGTTCTCGATGCTCTCTTCGTACCAGCGCTGGTACTTGTCCTTGTCGATCAGGGCACGGCTCTTGGCCGATTTGAGCACCGGATAGATTTTGGCTGACATGAACACCTCCTCATGTTGACGCGCCAACTAGTCTTCAGGCCGCGGGCACTCCTCCCGAGACCCCTGTGCGGTATTCATAGCAGCTAAAGAGGCTACAGCAATTAGACAAAGGTCATTCGTAAGCAGGTGAATTGCATTCGTCGTCTTTTGGAGATATATAGCCGTTGATTTCCGGAAATTGTGGTTGAGACCCACGGCCCGCGGCTCCCGGCGCGGACGCAGAGAAGGATTGTTTCCATGGCTCAGACATTGCTCATGCCGAAGGCGACGGCCGTATGGCTGGTCGACAACACCGCGCTGTCATTCGACCAGATCGCGCAGTTCTGCAAGCTCCACCCGCTCGAGGTGAAGGCGATTGCGGACGGCGAAGCAGCGCAGGGCATCAAGGGTCTCGATCCGATCGCCACCGGCCAGCTTTCGCGCGATGAAATCGCCAGGGCTGAAAAGGACGTCAACTACAAGCTGAAGCTTTCCGAGCCGAAGGTTCGCGTTCCCGACAGCAAGCGCCGCGGCCCGCGCTACACCCCGGTTTCCAAGCGCCAGGATCGCCCCAACGCCATTCTCTGGCTGGTGCGCAACCATCCGGAACTGAAGGACGCGCAAATCTCGCGCCTCGTCGGCACGACCAAGTCGACGATCGAGCAGATCCGCGATCGTACCCACTGGAACTCGACCAACCTGACGCCGATGGATCCGGTGACGCTTGGCCTGTGCAGCCAGATCGATCTCGACATGGAAGTGGAAAAGGCCTCCAAGGGCCGTCCGTTGCCGACCGCCGCCGAGCTCGGCGCCACGCTCCAGGCCGCCAGCGAGACCGAGAACCTCGGCTTCAGCTACGAGCGGGAGGAGGAGAAGGAAATCGACGCCAACGCCGTCTTCGCCAAGCTGCAGTCGTTGAAGTCGGATCGCACCGAAGACGAAGAAGACGATCGCTTCTGATCCACGCATCGCATTCTACAAGCAAGCCCCGGTCAGCCCATCGCTGACCGGGGCTTTTGTTTGCGCAGCGTTTACTTGGCCATGCCGTGCTGTTTCAGCACCAGGGTGATCTCGTCGAGGATCGCGGGATCGTCGATCGTGGCCGGCATTTTCCACGGCATGCCGTCGGCGATCTTCTGCATCGTGCCGCGCAGGATCTTGCCGGAACGGGTCTTCGGCAGACGCTCGACATTCATCACGTTCTTGAAGGCGGCAACCGGGCCGATCTCGTCGCGCACCAACTGCACGATCTCGCGCTCGATCACCTTGAAGTCGCGATTGACGTTGTGCTTCAGCACCAGGAAACCGCAGGGGATCTGGCCCTTCAACTCATCGGCGATGCCGATGACGGCGCATTCGGCGACATCCGGATGCATAGCGCAGACTTCCTCCATGGCGCCCGTCGACAGGCGATGGCCGGCGCAGTTGATGATGTCGTCGGTGCGCGCCATGACATACACATAGCCGTCCTCGTCGATGATGCCGGCATCGGCCGTCTTGTAGTAGCCGGGGAATTCTTCGAGGCAGGCCGAACGGAAGCGTTCGTCGGCATTCCAGAAGGTAACCAGGCAGCCGGGCGGCAGTGGCAGCTTGACGACGATATTGCCGAGCGTATCGCGCGGCACGGAATGGCCGGCATCGTCGAGCACCTCGATCGCGTAGCCCGGCATGGCGACCGCCGGAGAACCATATTTGACCGGAAGCAGGCCGAGACCGGCGGGGTTGGCGGCCACCGGCCAGCCGGTCTCCGTCTGCCACCAGTGATCGATCACCGGGACATCGAGGACCTTTTCCGCCCATTTGATGGTTTCGGTATCGGCGCGCTCCCCGGCGAGGAACAGCGCGCGAAGACCCGACGTGTCGTATTTGCGGACGAATTCGCCCTCCGGGTCGTCGCGGCGGATGGCGCGAAACGCGGTCGGTGCGGTGAACAGAACCTTGACGTCATGCTCGGCGACGACGCGCCAGAAGGTGCCCGCATCCGGCGTTCCGACCGGCTTGCCCTCGAACAGGATCGTGGTATTGCCGGCCAGCAGCGGCGCATAGACGATGTAGGAATGGCCGACCACCCAGCCGATGTCGGACGCCGCCCAGAAGACCTCGCCCGGCTTCACCCCGTAAATGTTCTCCATGGTCCAGGCGAGCGCCACCATGTGGCCGCCATTGTCGCGAACGACGCCCTTCGGCTGGCCGGTCGTGCCGGACGTGTAGAGAATGTAGAGCGGATCCGTTGCCGCGACGGGCTCGCAAGCGACCTGGGTGCCGTTGACCTTCTCGACCTCGACCGCCTTGGCGAGATCGACGTCGCCATGCTCGTAGCGAAGCGGGGCGTGGTGCTGATCTCGCTGGAAGACGAAGGAATATTCCGGCTTCACCTGGGCCATGTCGATGGCGTGGTCGAGAAGCGGCTTGTAGGGAACGACACGTCCGGGTTCCAGGCCGCAGCTGGCGCTGATCACCGCCTTGGCATTGCAGTCGTCGATGCGGGTCGCGAGCTCATGCGCGGCAAAACCGCCGAACACCACGGAGTGGATCGCGCCGATGCGGGCGCAGGCGAGCATGGAAAACACCGCTTCCGGGATCATCGGCATGTAGATGATGACGCGATCGCCCTTGCCGATACCATGGTTCTTCAAGACCGCCGCGACCGCCTGCACTTCGGCGAGCACCTCGTCATAGGTGAAGCTCTGTTTCGCCCCGGTCATCGGGCTGTCGTAGATGATCGCCTTCTGCGGGCCACGGCCGCTCGCGACATGGCGATCGAGACAGTTGTGGCAGGTATTGGTCTCGGCACCGGCGAACCAGCGGCCATAAACGCCGGCTTGTGCATCGAATACCTTGTCGGCGGGCTTGAACCAGTCGAGCCTTTCCGCCTGGGCCTTCCAGAATCCCTCGGGGTTGCCCAACCAGGATTGATAGGTTTCCTGATAATTGCCCTGCATGAATTCCTCCCGAAGCGACGCAAGACCTTTTGCGTATTATGCCGCGATAGTAAGGAGCGGGCCTGCATCTGGAAAGTAGACGAAAGCGGTATGCCCGCAACGGTTGCGGGCACGGGCAAGACGGTTGGCCTGAAGGCCGCGATCAGCGCGACCCGAAGATCGCCGATCCGACCCGCACACTGGTCGCGCCGAAGCCGATCGCCGTTTCGAAATCGCCGGACATGCCCATCGACAATCTCTCGACGCCGTTTTCCGCGGCAAGCTTGGCCAGCAGGGCGAAATGGGGTCCCGGATACTCATCGGCCGGCGGGATGCACATGAGACCTTCGATCGGAAGGCCGATTTCCCCACGGCACAGCGAGACAAAGGCGGGCACGTCGTCCGGGGCGATGCCCGCCTTCTGCGGCTCCATGCCGGTGTTCACCTGCACATAGAAACGTAAGGTGCGCCCCTGTTGCCGCATCTCGGCGGCCAGGGCGCGGGCAATCTTCTCACGGTCGACGGTTTCGATCACGTCGAACAGCGCCACCGCGTCAGCTGCCTTGTTCGACTGCAAGGGGCCGATCAGATGCAATTCGATGCCGCCGGTCTCCTGCCTGAGGCCTGGCCATTTTCCTTGCGCTTCCTGGACACGGTTCTCGCCGAAGACGCGTTGCCCGGCGGAAATCACCGGTCGGATCTGCTCAGCATCGAAGGTCTTGGAAACGGCGACCAGCTGAACGGAATCCGGCTCACGTTCGGCTTCGGCTGTCGCCTTTTTGATCCGCGTGCGTATATCGGCCAGTCTCTGTTCAATCGTCATCATCGTCCTCGTCGGGATTTCACCAGCAATAGCCATCATCGCTCCGCTCGCGACCGCAGGGCAAGCAACCGACGCGACGACGCTCTTTCCATGACTTGTAGCAGCGACCGGCAAATCGCCGCAATGGGCGCCAAAACTTGACGCTTGGCCGGTTTCGTGGTGAAGGTCGGCGCATCCTTCCTAGCTATTCCGGAAATGCGAAATATGGCCACCGAACGTTACAATCCGCGCGACGCCGAACCCCGCTGGCAGGCCAAATGGTCCGAAGCAGGCGTCTTTGTCACCGACAATGACGACAAGCGCGAAAAGTACTACGTCCTCGAGATGTTCCCCTATCCGTCGGGGCGCATCCACATGGGTCATGTGCGCAATTACGCGATGGGCGACGTGGTTGCCCGCTACAAGCGCGCCCGCGGCTATAATGTCCTGCACCCGATGGGTTGGGACGCCTTCGGCATGCCAGCGGAAAACGCCGCCATGCAGAACAAGGTTCATCCCAAGGAGTGGACCTACCAGAACATCGCCACCATGCGCGGCCAGTTGAAGTCGATGGGCCTGTCACTCGACTGGTCGCGCGAGTTCGCCACCTGCGACGTCGAATACTACCACCGCCAGCAGTATCTCTTCCTCGACATGATGGAGAAGGGTCTGGTCTACCGCAAGCAGTCCAAGGTCAACTGGGACCCGGTCGACCATACGGTGCTCGCCAACGAACAGGTGATCGAGGGCCGCGGCTGGCGCTCCGGCGCGCTCGTCGAGCAGCGTGAACTGACCCAGTGGTTCTTCAGGATCACCGACTTCAGCCAGGACCTGCTCGACGCGCTCGACACGCTCGACCAGTGGCCGGAAAAAGTGCGGCTGATGCAGAAGAACTGGATCGGCCGCTCGGAAGGCTTGACGCTGCGCTGGGAGATTGCCGGGGAAGCTCCGGCCGGCCATTCCGAGATCACCGTCTACACCACCCGTCCCGACACGCTGTTCGGCGCCTCCTTCCTGGCAATCGCCGCCGATCACCCGCTGGCCAAGACAGTTGCCGAAGGCAATGCCGAGATTGCCGCCTTCTGCGACGAATGCCGCCGGGCCGGCACCTCGCTTGCCGCGCTGGAGACGGCGGAGAAGAGAGGCATGGATACCGGCGTCAAGGTTCGCCATCCCTTCGACGCGTCCTGGGAACTGCCGGTCTATGTCGCCAACTTCGTCCTGATGGACTACGGCACGGGCGCGATCTTCGGCTGCCCGTCGGGTGACCAGCGCGACCTCGATTTTGCCCGCAAATATGACCTGCCGGTCGTGCCGGTGGTCATGCCGAAAGACCGCGATGCTGCAACCTTCTCGGTTGGCGACACCGCCTATGACGGTGACGGCGTGATGATCAATTCGCGCTTCCTCGATGGTCTGGACACGGAAGAAGCCTTCAAGGTGGTCGCCGACCGGCTGTCGCAGGCCAACCTCGGCAATGCGCCGCAGGGCGAACGCAAGGTGCAGTTCCGTCTGCGCGACTGGGGCATTTCGCGCCAGCGCTACTGGGGCTGCCCGATCCCGGTCATCCATTGCGAAGCCTGTGGCGTCGTGCCGGTGCCGAAGGCCGACCTGCCGGTCAAGTTGCCCGACGACGTGACCTTCGACGTTCCCGGCAATCCGCTGGATCGCCACGCGACCTGGCGCCAAGTCGCCTGCCCGCAATGCGGCAAGGATGCGCGGCGTGAAACCGACACCATGGACACCTTCGTCGATTCCAGCTGGTATTTCGCCCGCTTCACCGCGCCGCGCGAGGATTTGCCGACGGTTCCGGCGATCGCCGATCACTGGCTGCCGGTCGACCAGTATATCGGCGGCATCGAGCATGCGATCCTGCACCTGCTCTATTCGCGCTTCTTTACCCGGGCGATGCGCGAAACCGGCCACGTGAACATCAGCGAGCCCTTCAAGGGCCTGTTCACGCAAGGCATGGTCGTGCACGAGACCTACAAGCTGGGTTCGGGTGCGCATGGCCAGTGGGTCGCCCCGGCTGACATCCGCATAGAGGAAGTTGACGGCGCACGACGCGCCGTGCTGCTCGAAACCGGAGAGGAAGTGACGATCGGCTCGATCGAGAAGATGTCGAAGTCGAAGAAGAACGTCGTCGACCCGGATGACATCATCGCCTCCTACGGCGCCGACACGGCCCGGTTCTTCGTCCTGTCCGACTCGCCGCCGGACCGTGACGTGATCTGGTCGGAATCGGGCGTCGAGGGTGCGCATCGCTTCGTCCAGCGCGTCTGGCGCCTGGTATCAGAAGCGTCCGAGGCAATGTCCTCAATTACGGCGAATCCGGCTAAGGAGGGTGCTGCTCTTGCCGTCTCTCAGGCATCCCATCGGACACTGGCCGCCGTGCAGAGTGATTACGACAAACTGGCCTTCAACAAGGCGGTGGCCCGCATCTACGAACTCGTCAATGCACTTGCTGGCCCGCTAACCGAAGTCGCCAATGGCAAGGCGGATGTGGCAATGATTGCCGCCGTGAAGAACGCGACGGAAATCCTGGTACAGTTGATCAGCCCGATGACGCCGCACTTGGCGGAGGAATGCTGGCGCGTGCTAGGCCGCGAAGGGCTGGTGGCCACCGCTGCCTGGCCCGCCTTCGATCCGGACCTGCTGCAGCTTGACGAGGTCGTGCTGCCGGTCCAGATCAACGGCAAGAAGCGCGCCGAATTGACAATCAGCCGCGACGCGGACCAAGATGCGGTAAAGGATGCGGTACTCGCACTCGACACCGTGAAATCAGCCCTGAACGGGCAGGCTCCGAAGAAGATCATCGTCGTTCCGTTGAGGATTGTGAACATTGTCGTCTGAACCCCTTCGCGTTCCGGCTTCCCGGACCAGCCTGCTGATCTGCCTCGGCCTGTCGATGCTCCTGGCCTCGTGTCAGGTGCGTCCTCTCTATGACGACACGGCAGCGACCCGTGAGAACCTCGGTGCAATCGCTTATTCCGACGCCGATGATCGGGTCGAACTGGAAGTTCGCAACCAGTTGATCTTCATGACCGGGGGAGGGGCTGGCGAACCAGCGGCCCCGCAATACCGGGTCGACCTCAAGGTCGAGTCGGATCTCACCGGCGTCATGCTGGAACAGTCGTCCGATACGGCCCGGGCCGGACGGGTAACCGTAACGGCGGACTATACGCTGGAACGGCTCACGGACAATACCGTGCTGAAGGCCGGACATCGCCAGGTAGTGTCACTGGTCGATTTCCCCGCCCAGGAATTTGCCAAGCTGCGAGCGGTGCGCGACGCCGAGAACCGCGCGGCGCGCGAGCTTGCCGAACTGATCCGCGCCGATCTCGCCATGGTCCTCGGGCGCTGAGGGCGTCCGGATCATGGTCGAAGTCAAATCCCACGAATTCGAAGGCTTTCTGCAGAAGTCGGTCAAGTTCTACCGGATCTTCGTGATCTACGGCCCCGATCGCGGTCTGGTGGCGGAACGCGCTGCGCAGATCGCCGCGGCGACAGGCATCGATCCGGCCGATAGTTTCGCCCTGACTCGGCTCGATATCGGCGACATCACCTCCGATCCGGGGCGACTCATGGACGAGGTCAACGCGCTTGGCCTGTTCGGCGGCGACAAGGTCGTCTGGGTTCGCGGCGCGGCCAATGAAAAGGCTCTGGTCGACGGATTGCAGATCATCGCCGAAACGCCGCCCGACGGCTGTACGGTGATCATCGAGGCGGGCGACCTGAAAAAGGGTTCCGCACTGCGCAAGGTGGCCGAACCGGCACGCACTGTGGCGATCGTTCCCTGCTATCAGGACGACGCCAAGGCATTGAATGCCCTGATCGACACGGAACTGTCCGCGGCCGGCCAGAGGATCACGCCGGCGGCGCGGCAATTACTGGCGGAATCGCTGGGCGGCGACCGCATAGCGTCACGCAACGAAATCCGTAAGCTTCTGCTCTACTGCCTGCACGAGCCGATGATCGACGAATCGCACGTCACGGAGATCATCGGCGATGCCAGCGCGATCTCTACCGATGAAGTGGTCGATGCCGTGCTCTCCGGCGAACCGGACGCCTTCCTGCACGCCATACAGAAGATTGTTACGTCGAAGACGCCCGTCTTCCTGGTGCTGCAGTCGTGCATGCGGCAATTCCAGCAGCTCGAGCTGATGCGGATCGAAATGGAAGAGCGCCAGCAACAAGCCGGCCAGGTCATGCAGTCGCATGGAAGGGGCATTCACTTCCGCCGCAAGCCGATCATCGAGCGGGCGCTGCGCAACTGGACGTCCAAGGACCTCGGTCGCGAGGCCAGTCGCATCCAGTCGACCATCTTGCAGAGCCGCCAGAAGGCGGCCCTGGAGGATAACCTGGCCATGCAGACGCTGCTATCCTCGACGCTGCAATCGGCGCGACGCAACCGTCGCGCCTGACTGCGTCAGCCTCGGCCTTCGAGAAGGCGGCAGATCTCTTCCAACTGCTCGAGGCTCTGGTAGGTGATCTTGATCTGACCGCCGCTGCCCTTGTGATTGATCGCGACCGCCAGCCCCAACCGGTCGGTCAGGCTGCGCTCGAGCGCCACTGTATCCGAATCCTTCGGCTCGCGGGGCTCCGCCGGAGGAGCATTCTGCGCCTTGATATGGGTCTGGGCGAGCTTTTCCGCATCCCGCACCGAAAGGCCCTTCGCGGCAATGGTCTTGGCCAGCGTCACGGGATCCGGCGTCGAAACAAGCGCACGGGCATGACCCGCGGACAGGCTGCCCTCCGCCAGCATGTCGCGCACCGGCTCGGGCAGCTTCAGCAGGCGCAGGCTATTGGCGACGTGGCTGCGGCTCTTGCCGATGATCTCTCCGAGATCGTTCTGGGTGTAGCCATGCTCGGCGATCAACTGCTCATAGCCGAGCGCCTCCTCGAGCGGGTTAAGGTCGGCGCGCTGGACATTCTCGACGATCGCCAGTTCGAGCGCCGTGCGATCGTCCACATCGCGAACGATCACCGGGATCTCCACCAGACCCGCAAGTTGCGCCGCGCGCCAGCGTCGTTCGCCGGCTATGATTTCAAACCGATCCTTGTCGCGCGTCCTGACCACGACTGGCTGGACGATGCCGTGCTGGCGAATCGATCCGGCAAGATCCTGCAACTCAGCCTCATCGAAATAGCGACGGGGGTTCTTCGGGTTGCGAGCGACGAATTCGATCGGAACCGAACGATCAGGATTGACGCTTGGTCGGCTGTCGCCGACCGGAAGCGGTTGATCCATCTCGCCGATCAGGGCGGCCAGCCCCCGGCCGAGGCGCCGCTTGGAAAGATCGTCACTCATATATTATACTCCATAACAACCAACGCCGGCCACTACGCTGCCTTGCGCTGTCTTTCGCGCTGAATAACCTCCGAGGCCAGCTGCAGATAGGCCTGGCTCCCGGCACATTTCAGATCGTAGAGGATGGCCGGCTTGCCATAGGACGGCGCCTCGGACACACGAACATTGCGGGGGATCAGCGTCGTATAGACCTTTTCCCCCAGATGCATCCGCACGTCGCTGACGACCTGCTGGGCCAGATTGTTGCGCGCATCGAACATGGTCAACACGATGCCCTGAATATCGATCGACGGATTGACCGTCTGGCGCACCTGATTGATGGTTTCGAGCAACTGGCTGAGCCCCTCCAGGGCAAAGAACTCGCATTGCAGCGGCACCAGAACCGAATGGGCCGCAGCCATGGCATTCATCGTCAGGAGATTGAAGGAGGGCGGGCAATCGACCAGCACATAGCTGTAACGGCGTGCCTCGTCGGTATTGAGTGCCTTCTTGAGCCGGAAAACACGATCCGGCTGTTGCGCGATCTCCATTTCGAAACCGAGCAGATCGAGCGTGGAAGGGACGATTGCCAGGTTGGGCACGGCCGTATCCAGCGCCGCTTCGCTGACCGAATGGCTTCCCACCAGGACATCATAGGACGACAGCTTGCGATCCCGGCGATCAATGCCGAGACCCGTGCTGGCATTGCCCTGCGGATCGAGGTCGACGATCAGAACGCGCTCACCGATCGCCGCAAGCGCCGTGGCGAGATTGATCGCGGTCGTCGTCTTGCCGACGCCGCCCTTCTGGTTCGCAATGGTGATGATCCGATTTTTCTCGAGAGTCATTCCGCACCTGCCGCTGGTTGACTAAGGCGCCGGATTTCCGCCAGCTCCAGAATGACGGAGTCAGGCTCGATGGCACTCTGGTGTACTATCAGATCGAAGCCCCACCGACCACGGGCTTTCTCGATTTCCAGCCGGTAATCCCGACCTTTGTGGAAGTAACAGCGGAGTTGCGGATTTCGTAGCGCCCAGGGTTCCACTAAATCGAGCAAATTGTCGAGCTCGGCCAGCGCTCGGGCGGAAATGGCATCGCAGTTTGGCAACTTGTCCTGCGCATCTTCGATCCGGATCGCGTGAACGGCACCACGCGCACCGGTCTCGGTAATGGCCGTTCGGAGGAAACTGGCCTTCTTATGGTTGCTTTCCACCATATCGACCCAACCAGCGCCCTGTTCCGTCAGCAAGATTGCCGTGATAACCCCGGGGAAACCCCCGCCGCTTCCCAGGTCGATCCAATGTTTCGGACCCGGAGCAATCTTGAAAATCTGGGCGCTGTCGGCGATATGGCGCTCCCAGAGATTTTCCCTGGTGGACGGTGCCACGAGATTTATACTTCGCGCCCATTTGTGGAAGAGACTCGTAAAACGATCGAAGCGTTCGAACGTTTCACGTGAAACGTTCATCCCCAGGCTTTCCATAGAACGGCTCTTCATTGTCATCCCGTTTTGCGCATTGGTTCGACCTTGCGCAGGCATGCAATCAGCAGTGAAACCGCAGCCGGCGTCATGCCATTGATCCTCTTCGCCTGAGCCACCGACCAGGGCCGGGCCGACGTCAATTTCTGCTTCAACTCGTTGGACAAGCCCGGCAGTGCCGAATAGTCAAACTCCGCCGGAATGCGGCGATCTTCCTCGCCCATCACTTCGGAAATATCGGCCGATTGCCGGACGATATAATTCGAGTAAAGTGCGTCAATTGAAACGCCGGTGGCGACCCGCTCCGACACCTCGCTCAGATCCGGCCATATCCGGCACAGGTCGGACCAGGAAAGATCCGGATAGGAGAGAAGCTCCCGCGCACTGCGGCGTTTCCCATCCTGGTTCACGGCGATCCCGGCACTCAGCGCCTCGACGGGCGTAACACTGCGCTGCTCGAGTTCCGCGTAGGTCGACAGCCTTTGTGCCGCATAGGCACTGAATCGGGACCCACGCGCCTCTCCGACGACCCCCAACTCAACACCGAGAGGAGTCAGGCGCATGTCCGCATTGTCGGCGCGCAGCGAAAGCCTGTATTCGGCCCGCGATGTAAACATACGATAGGGCTCGGTCACCCCGGCACTCGTCAGATCATCGATCATCACGCCGATATAAGACTGGGTTCGGCTGAAGACCAAGCCATCTCCGCCACCCGCCAGCCGTGCGGCATTGATCCCGGCGACGAGACCTTGAGCCGCGGCCTCTTCGTAACCGGTCGTACCATTGATCTGACCGGCCAAAAAGAGTCCGGGAATCTTCTTCACTTCGAGCGTCGGCTGAAGTTCCCGCGGGTCGACATAGTCATACTCGATTGCGTAGCCGCATTGCAGAATGCGCACATCCTCCAGTCCGGGAATGGATCGAATATAAGCCTGCTGCACATTTTCTGGGAGAGACGTAGAAATTCCATTGGGATAGACTGTATCGTCATCCAGCCCTTCAGGTTCCAGGAAGATTTGGTGGCCATCTCGGTCGCCAAACCGCATGATCTTGTCTTCGATAGAAGGGCAGTAACGCGGGCCTACACCTTCAATCTGACCTGAATACATAGCCGAAAGATGTATATTGTCTCTTATGATCTTATGCGTTTCTTCGGTCGTCCGGGTAATTCCGCAGCTAATCTGCGGAGTGTCAATCCGATCAGTCATGAAGGAAAATGGTATCGGCTCCGAATCGGCTTCCTGCCGTTCCAGGCTCTCCCAGTGGATGGTCTTGCCATCGAGCCGCGCCGGTGTACCCGTCTTCAGCCGACCCATCTTCAGTTCGGCCGCAGCAAGCACTGCGCTTAGACCAACCGACGGAGCTTCCCCGATGCGGCCGGCGGGAATTTTCCGATCGCCGATATGAATGAGACCACGTAAAAAGGTGCCGCTGGTCAGAACTGCGGCGCGACAAGCATAGTCCCGCCCATCGGCAAGCGTCACCGCATGCACCGCGCCAGACTTGTCGACAGAGAGGGTTGCGACATCACCCTCGATGATGTGGAGGTTGTTGAACCCCGCTAAGGCGGCCTGAACTGCCAGGCGATAGAGCTTTCGGTCGGCCTGCGTGCGAGGACCCCAGACCGCCGGCCCCTTGCGCCGGTTCAGCATACGGAACTGGATACCGCCAAGATCGGCGCAGCGTCCCATGAGCCCATCCAGCGCATCGATTTCGCGCACCAGATGGCCCTTGCCAAGACCGCCGATGGCGGGATTGCATGACATGGCGCCGATGGTATCGGCCCGATGTGTGAGCAAGGCAACCTTCGCACCCAGGCGCGCCGCGGCGGCTGCCGCCTCCGTGCCGGCATGACCGCCGCCGATGATGATCACATCAAAGCTATTATCTGTCATCTCAGTCCTCGACCGTTCGGCAAGATCTCGGTTCCCTTGAACGCGCTGAACCTGTTTCACGTGAATCACTTGCCGACGCAGAATTCGGAAAAGATCTTTCCGAGCAGCATTTCCACATCGATGCGACCGGTAATCCGCGCCAAGGCGTCAGACGCTCGCCGAAGATGCTCCGCGCGCACTTCCAGGCCTAGATGGGTGTCGGCAATCGCTCGACGCACCTCTTGAAGCGCCTCATTAAGCTGCTGTCCATGCCTCAGACGACTGGGAATCGCAAGGGAAAACGCCCCCACCCTTGCCTCCACGTGGGAAAGCACCCTTTGCTTCAAGTCATCAATACCCAACCCCGATGCGCTAGACACCAGAATGTCGCCATTCGGTTTCGGTTCCGAATCGGTCATCAGGTCGCATTTCGTTAGTACCTGAATCGCTTGCAAACCCGCGGGCAAATCCACAAAGTCGACCGCTTCAGAGCCATCGCAAAGAGAAAGCACGAGATCCGCTTCCTCCATCTTGGCCAGGGCCCGACGAATACCTTCTCGCTCCACCGGCTCGGCTGTCTCGCGAAGGCCAGCGGTGTCATAGAAGTGAACCGCGTACCCGCCGATATCGAGTTCGACATGCAGGATATCGCGCGTCGTTCCTTCATATTCGGTCACAATTGCCACATCGCGCCCAGCTAAAGCATTGAGAAGGCTAGATTTTCCCGCATTCGGGCGTCCCGCGATCACCACCTTGAAGCCGTCGCGGATAATCTCACCGGTTTTAAGATCGGCCAGCGCGCGTTCGAGTTCGCCGGCAAACTCGCGCATATCGGCCCAGACGCGTTCCGATACAGAACCTGGAATATCGCCCTCGTCGGAGAAATCCAGTTCCGCCTCGATCATCGCACGGGCCTCGACAAGCTTCGCGCGCCAGAGCTCGTACACCGCCGAGAGACCGCCGGAACTTTGTTCTACAGCAAGGCGTCGCTGCATCTCCGTATCGGCCGCCAGCAGGTCAGAGAGGCCCTCTATCTCGACGAGATCGAGTTTGCCATGCTCGAAGGCACGGCGTGAGAATTCCCCGGCCTTCGCCATGCGGCAATCGTCAAACGAGGCGATTTCCTCCAGGACAGCGCGCACCAGCGCCCGGCCGCCGTGCAAATGCAGTTCCAGGCAGTCTTCCCCGGTGAAAGACCGCGGCGCCGGAAACCACAGGACCAGCGCCTGATCGAGGAGAAGTCCGTTGCGGGAGCGAATCGAACGAAGGGCTGCCTGTCGCGGTGAAGGCAAGGAGCCAGCAAGCTCTTCACAGATCATCCTGGCCTGGGCCCCAGTCACCCGCACGATCGCCACCCCGGACGGCACGGCCCCGGAGGACAGGGCAAATATCGTCTCCCTATACTGGCGATGCATGGACATGAACCTCGATACACGTCGCGGTGTTTGGAACGGAAGCGAATCGAGCGGCGGTATGACCCGCCGCTCGCTGCAAAATCAGGACCAGAGCAGACCCGACGAACTCAGGTGTTCATCGAATCGAAGAAATCACCGTTGTTCTTCGTCTGCTTGAGCTTGTCGATCAGGAACTCGATCGCATCCGTGGTGCCCATAGGTGCAAGGATGCGACGCAGCACGAAGATCTTCTGCAGATCCTGACGGGGCACGAGCAGGTCCTCCTTACGCGTCCCGGATTTGAGAATATCCATGGAGGGGAAGATGCGCTTGTCGGCGACCTTGCGGTCGAGCACGATTTCCGAGTTGCCGGTGCCCTTGAACTCTTCGAAGATGACTTCGTCCATACGGCTGCCGGTATCGATCAGGGCCGTCGCGATGATCGTCAGGGATCCGCCTTCCTCGATGTTACGCGCTGCGCCGAAGAAGCGCTTCGGACGCTGCAGCGCATTGGCATCGACGCCGCCCGTCAGAACCTTGCCCGAGGAGGGAACAACGGTGTTGTAGGCGCGACCAAGACGGGTGATCGAATCGAGCAGGATGACGACATCGCGGCCATGCTCGACCAGCCGCTTGGCCTTCTCGATGACCATCTCGGCCACCTGCACGTGGCGTACGGCTGGCTCGTCGAAGGTCGAGGATACGACCTCGCCGCGCACCGAGCGCTGCATGTCGGTCACTTCTTCCGGACGCTCGTCGATCAACAGGACGATCAGATAACACTCCGGATGATTGGCCGTGATCGAGTGGGCGATATTCTGCAAGAGAACGGTCTTGCCGGTACGCGGAGGCGCTACGATCAGGCCGCGCTGGCCCTTGCCGAGCGGTGCAACCAGGTCGATGACCCGCGCCGACAGATCCTTCGAGGTCGGGACATCGAGTTCCATCTTGAACCGCTCGTTCGGATAGAGCGGCGTCAGATTGTCGAAATGCACCTTGTGGCGGATCTTTTCCGGATCCTCGAAATTGATGGTGTTGACCTTCAACAGGGCGAAATAGCGTTCGCCCTCCTTCGGACCACGGATCGGCCCTTCGACGGTATCGCCCGTCTTCAGCGAAAAGCGGCGGATCTGCGAGGGAGAAATGTAGATGTCGTCCGGACCCGGCAGGTAATTGGCATTGGCCGAGCGAAGGAAACCGAAGCCGTCCTGCAGGACTTCGACGACGCCTTCGCCGATGATCTCCACATCCTGGGCGGCCAGCATCTTCAGAATCGCGAACATCAATTCCTGCTTGCGCATCGTGCTGGCGTTTTCGACTTCCAGCGATTCGGCAAATGTCAGGAGATCGGTAGGCGACTTGCTCTTGAGTTCTTGTAGCTTCATTTCAGCCATGAAGATGGACCACGTTCTTCTGATTATTTTTAAGGGGATGGCGAGCCGGTTGAATTCGGTACGATCGCGAGGGCCGCAAATGACAGAATGTTACGCAAGCCGAGAAGATGAGATTGCGGGAAAATAGCGATTCAGCCTTTTGCCCGCAAGCGAAAAGCAAAATCAGCCGAAAATAATGGCTGAAGCCGAAGACCGAGCGTCTCAGAACGGCTTGACCACGACGAAAATGACGATCGCGATCATCAGCAACGTGGGAACTTCGTTCATCAAACGCCAGAAGCGGGCATTGCCGACATAGTCGCCACGGCCGAACGCCTTCACCGATTTGGCAAAATAGCCGTGCACTCCGGAAAGAGCGAACACCGCCGCCAGCTTGGCATGCAGCCACCCGCCCTGGAACTGGTAAACGCTCCAGGCGATGTAGAGGCCGAGTACCCAGGAAACGACCATGGCTGGGTTCATGATCACCTTCATCAGGCGTTCCTCCATGATGCTGAAGGTGCGCGCCTGATCCGAATCCGGCTTGCAATCGCCGTGATAGATGAACAGCCGCGGCATGTAGAGCATGCCGGCCATCCATGAGATGACGGCGATCACATGCAGCGCCTTGATCCAGGGATAGGCGGCATCGTCGCCGAACACCACGATCGCCAGAGCGATTGCCCCGAAAAACACCAGCGCGGTTGCCGCCTTGATGGCCGCTCTCCGTCCGGGTGCCGCGTCCGTCTGCCGTTCCATGGCCCTAGTCCTTCATGCCGCGCACGCGCCTGACAAGGGCCGTCACGTTTTCCGGATCCGCCTGGGGCGTAATGCCGTGGCCGAGATTGAAGATCAGCGGACCATGCCCGAGTTTGTCCAGGATTCGATCAATCCCTTCCTCGAGCGCCAGACCGCCCGCCACAACCCGCATCGGATCGAGATTGCCCTGCACCGGCCCGTCCTTCTGCAACTCCGCGGCAAAGCTCAACGGCACCGTCCAGTCGAGCCCGATGGCATCGGCACCGGTCTTCTGCCGATAATCCTTCAACAGCAGGCCGGCGCCCTTGGCAAAGGCGATGACGCGCGCGCCGGGCCGCTGCGCCCTGACCGAGGCAATAATCCGGGCCATCGGCCTGGTGCAGTATTTGTCGAACTCTTCCTCGCCCAGCACCCCTGCCCAGGAATCGAAGATTTGCACCGCATCCGCGCCGGCATCGATCTGGGCAACCAGATAGGTCGCGGACATGTCGGCCAGCAGATCGAGCAGCTGAGCAAAGGCTTCCGGATAGCGATAGGCAAAAAGCCGGGCAGGCGCCTGGTCCGGCGTTCCGTGACCGGCGATCATGTATGTGGCCACCGTCCACGGTGCCCCGCAGAAGCCGAGCAGGGTGGTCTCGACCGGCAGGTCCAGACGCAGACGCCGCACGGTCTCGATGACGGGCGCCAGGTGCTCCATGAAGGCGTCCGGCTGAAGCGCCCGTATGCCGTCGGCATCGATCGGATCCATTTGCGGTCCATGCCCTTCGGTGAAGCGCACATTTCGCTTCAGGGCATCGGGAATGACCAGAATATCGGAGAACAGGATCGCCGCATCGAAGCCATAGCGACGGATCGGCTGGAGCGTCACCTCGACGGCGAAGTCGGGCGTGTAACAGAGATCGAGAAAGCTCCCGGCCTCGGCCCGGGTTTTGCGATATTCGGGAAGGTAGCGCCCCGCCTGCCGCATCAACCAGATCGGCGGTGGGGTCACTGTCCTGCCATTCAGAACTTCGAGAATCTTCCGTTCGCTACCGCTCAAGGCGCCTGCCCTCTTAAAAAAGAAAAGATAATTGAATCTTCTTCTATTTCTAAGAGTCTGTGGCTATCAAGGATTAAAGCTGTTCCACAGACAAACCCCAGTCGTCCCCAGGTCTCACATGACGAGAATGATTTTGAGGTACTTGCCTTGGGATAACCGGGACAACCTTATAAAATTGATAAAATACAATGGTTTGTCTGAAGCCAAAAGCCGCTCACCCTGTGGATAACCACAGAACAAGACGGGATGGATGCGACGTCTTACCACAATCCACAGGTGCCTTGAAAATCACCCCGGTCAGGCAGGGGTGTGGATAAATCGGCACTTTTCCCCTTGCCCGGTCATGCCCCGCGCCGCTAGGTCTGTTTCTCCCGACTTATCAACAGGTGATCGAGAAGAACGTGGAGAACCGGAAAAATTTCTTTCATCTCCACCTGATTTCTGACTCCACGGGTGAGACTCTCATCTCGGCGGGCCGTGCCGCGGCAGCGCAATTCAAGGCGTCCAACGCCATCGAGCACGTCTATCCCCTGATCCGCTCCAAGCGGCAGCTTCTGCCGGTTCTTCAGGCGATCGACGATGAACCGGGGATCGTTCTCTATACGATCGTCGATCCCGATCTCGGCAATCTGCTGGAAACCACCTGCCGGGAGATGGGCGTGCCGAGCGTCAACGTGCTCGCGCCCGTCATTGAGAAGTTCCAGTCCTATCTCGGCGCGCCGTCACGTGGACGGGTGGGCGCGCAACATGTGCTGAATGCCGAATATTTTGCCCGGATCGAAGCGCTCAATTTTACCATGGATCACGATGACGGACAGTCGGCAGGCGATTATGATGCGGCCGATGTCGTCATCATCGGCATCAGCCGGACATCGAAAACGCCGACCAGCATCTATCTGGCGAACCGCGGCATCAAGACGGCGAATATCCCGATCGTCGTCGGTGTGCCGCTGCCGGATAGTCTGATGCGCGCCACGAGACCGCTGATCGTCGGTCTGATCGCCACCTCCGATCGGATTTCCCAGGTGCGCGAGAACCGTGAGCTTGGGGCGACGCCGGGCTATGACCGCAGCGAATACATCGATCGTGCGACCATCGCCGAGGAACTGAAATACGCCCGCATGCTCTGCGCCCGCAACAATTGGCCGATCATCGACGTGACGCGGCGCTCGATCGAGGAAACGGCCGTTGCTATCGTTGCCCTTCGAATGAAGCTGCGTTAAGCCGTCCCCAGCGGACAATCTTTCAGGAATGTTGTGCCATGGCCGAAACACTGGTTCTCGCCTCCGCGAGTCCGTCTCGCCGCAAGCTGATGGAAAATGCCGGACTGGCATTTCAGGCGGTTGCGGCGAACATCGACGAACGTGCGGTCGAGCGGGATCTACTCCCGCGGGACCTTGGACCGGGTGACCTGGCCGTCGAACTTGCGGCGGCAAAGGCACTGGAGGTCAGCCAACGCTTCCCGACAGCGTTGGTCATCGGTTGTGACCAGACCATGTCGCTTGGACAGCGGGTCTTCCACAAGCCTGCGGACCGCACCGAGGCGAGGTCAACCCTCTCTGCCCTGCGCGGCGAGACGCACCGCCTGAACAGCAGTATCGTTCTGGTGCGCGGGGGCAGGGAACTGTGGCGCCATCTGTCGACGGCGGATCTCGCCATGCGCGATTTCTCCGACGCATTTCTCGAAAGCTATCTGGATTGCTGTGGAGAGAAGGTGATGGAAAGCGTCGGCTGCTACCAGCTGGAGGGGATCGGAATCCAGCTATTCAATTCGATTACCGGCGATTACTTCACCATTCTCGGCTTGCCGCTGCTGCCGTTGCTGGGTCAGTTGCGCACCCTGGGAGAAATCGATGGCTGATTCACGTGAAACAGTTAACTATCACGCCTTCGTCGTCGGGTTCCCAATCAAGCACTCCCGCTCTCCGCTGATCCACGGCCATTGGCTGAAGACACTGGGTATCGCCGGCACCTATGAGAAGATCGAGGTGGCGCCGGAGAACTTTGCAGGCTTTGTCGCCGATCTGAAGAGTGGCTCGCCTGGTCTCTGCGGCGGCAACGTCACCATTCCGCACAAGGAAACTGCGTTTCGACTTGCCGACGAGATGGATGCGCTGACCGATGAACTGGGCGCTGCCAACACGCTCTGGCTTGAGGACGGCAAACTGCATGCGACGAACACGGACGGTATCGGCTTTCTTGCCAATCTCGATGATCGCCATCCGGGTTGGGATCGCCACGCCGAACGGGCGGTCGTGCTGGGCGCCGGCGGGGCGAGCCGGGCTATAATCCAGGCCCTGCGCGAGCGCGGCTTTCGGGAAATCCATGTGGTCAATCGCTCGGTCGACCGGGCGCTGCAACTCGCCGACCGCTTCGGTCCGCGGGTGCATGGACATGCAATGGATGCTTGCGCCGAGGTCATGCAGGGTGCCGATGTCTTCGTCAACACGACGTCGCTGGGCATGGCGGGATCGCAGGTCCCAACGCTCCCCTTCAGCACCTTGGCGTCGAGCGCCGTCGTAACGGATATCGTCTATGTGCCGCTAAAGACGGAGTTCCTTTTGCAGGCCGAGCAGATCGGCCTGGCCACCGTCGACGGCCTGGGCATGCTGTTGCACCAGGCCGTGCCGGGTTTTGAAAAATGGTTCGGCCAGCGTCCTGTCGTCGACCAGTCGCTCCGCGATCTGATCATCGCCGATCTCGAGACGCATCCATGATCGTCGTCGGCCTCACAGGATCGATCGGCATGGGCAAGTCTACGACGGCCGGCCTGTTTGCCGAGCAGGGCATAGCCGTAAACGATGCCGATGCGGTCGTTCACGATCTCTATCGGGGGGAAGCCGTGGAACCGATTGGCCGGCTCTTTCCCGATGCGGTCAGAGCGGGTCGTGTCGATCGTGCGAAACTCGCCGAGAATCTGGCGAAGAATCCGGCTAAGTTCAAGGAACTCGAAGCCGTCGTCCATCCGCTGGTGCGCCAGAGGGAAGTCCGCTTTCTCGATGAGCAGCGCGCGGCCGGTGCGGACATGGTGGTGCTGGATATCCCGTTGTTGTTCGAAACCGCCGGCGCGGATCGGGTCGATGTGGTCGTCGTCGTCAGCTGCGATGCGGACATACAGCGTCGCCGGGTGCTCGAAAGGCCGGGAATGACGCTTGAAAAATATGAAATGATCTTGTCGCGGCAGATGCCCGATGCTGAGAAGCGACGGCGCGCCGATTTCGTCATCGATACCGGCCACGGCATCGAGGCGGCACGGCAACAGGTGGTGGATGTCGTGGCGGACATACGGGCGGGAAAGGTAAGAAAATCGGATGCGTGAAATCGTCTTTGATACGGAAACCACGGGCCTTGAATTCAAGAACGACCGGGTGATCGAAATCGGCGGCATCGAGCTGCTGAACCATTTCCCCACCGGGCGCAGTTTCCATGTCTATATCAATCCGGGCGACCGGCGGGTTCATCCCGACGCGCTGGCCGTGCACGGCATCACCGACGAGTTCCTCAAGGACAAGCCGACCTTCGATCAGATCGTCGACGAGATGCTGGCGTTTTTCGACGGCGCCCGTTGGGTGGCCCACAATGCCAGCTTCGACATGAGTTTCATCAATGCCGAGTTCGAGCGGCTGCGCCGGCCACCGGTGCCCGGTGAGGTAGTCGTGGACACGCTGGCGCTTGCCCGTCGCAAGCATCCGATGGGGCCGAATTCGCTCGATGCGCTTTGCCGGCGCTATGGCATCGACAACTCGCACCGCACCAAACACGGCGCGCTGCTCGACTCCGAACTGTTGGCCGAGGTCTATATCGAGATGCTCGGCGGCCGGCAGGCGGCCTTCGGTCTGATGCCGGTGGAGGAGGGTCGCGCCCGGGGCGGACAGGAGATCGAGGTCATCGATGTCAGCTACGAGCGGCCGCGCGCGCTGCCGCCAAGGATATCCGCCGGTGAACGGGAGGGTCATGTGGCCCTGGTGACCCGCCTCGGCGAAAAGGCGATCTGGGCCAAATACAACTGACCAAGCGGATAAGCAAAAGGCCCGAACGAGCCGGGCCTTCTGGATTTCCTGCCTGAACTCCGAGGATCAGTTCGGTACGGCCTGAACCTTGGCCCGGGTCTGTTCCTCGGCGACGCGCTGGGCGAACATCTGGGCGAAATCGATCGGATCGATCAGCAGCGGCGGGAAGCCGCCATTGCGGGTCGCGTCGGCGATGATCTGGCGGGCGAACGGGAAGAGCAGGCGCGGGCACTCGATGAAGAGAACGGGCAGCATGTGTTCCTGCGGGAAGCCGGTGACGCGGAAAACGCCGCCATAGACGAGCTCGGCCGCGAACAGAACCTTGTCGCCGTCCTTGGCTTCGGCGTTGAGCGCGAGCACGACGTCGAAATCGGAATCCGTCAGCGGATTGGCGTTGACATTGACGTTGATGTTGATCGCCGGGGCCTTGTCGCGCGATTGCAGCGAACGCGGCGCGCCGGGATTTTCAAAGGAAAGATCCTTGATGTACTGAGCAAGAATATTGAGGGAAGGGCTTGCCGTTCCCTGATCGTCGTTGGCCATAGGGCGTTCCTCGCGGCTGGATTTGCTGAGGCCATCTAACATTTCACCACCCGCCTTACAACCCTCGCGCCGCTGGGCTGACAGCCTGTCTCAGTCCTTGCGCTCGTCGTCGACCGACCATGGCGAGGGCCGGTTCGGATCGTGGCGGTAGTCCCTCTCGTCCAGGTCAATCACCGTGGACCGCGGTGAAGCCTCTCCGTTGGCCGAGGTCCGATAGGTGAAGCGGCTTTCCCGCATGACCGTCACATGCGGTTTTACCAGCGACCAGGCGAAATCACGCACAAAAGGCAGGAAAAGCAGAATGCCGACGATGTCGGTCAGGAAGCCGGGAATGATCAGCAGGAAGGCGGCGATGACGATCATCGCGCCGTGCACGATCTCGCGCGCCGGGTTCCGTCCGTCCTGGCTCTCCGTCTGCAGGCGCCGCAAGACGCCTGCACCCTGGACCCGCAGCAGGGCAAGACCGACGACACCCGAAAGCACGGTGAGGCCTACGGTCGCCAGGACACCGACATACTTGCCGACGATGACGAAGGCGGCGATCTCGGCCAGGGGCAGAAGAAGTAGGATCGCCAACGGTATGCGCATGGAGTTGCTCCGGTTCGAATTCGCAACCCGGCCGGTCAGGCCAGGAGAGGGATGTATCGGCATTTCAAAGAAAGCCGATTGGCTATTTGAATGATAAGCGTTCGCAGACTATATGGGTGACACGACCGAGAATTTAAACAAGGCCGACCGATTGCCATGGGCTCCAACGATTTCGTCACTCTCTTCTTTCTGGTTGCCGCTGTTCTGATCTTCCTGCAGCTGCGCAGCGTGCTGGGTCGTCGGACGGGCAATGAAAAGCCGCCCTTCGATCCCTATAGCCCCCGCGATCTGGCGAAGGGGCCGGGAAGCGATGATGGCAAGGTGGTAACGTTGCCGAAGCGCGACGAGGCGGGCGGCGATGAGCGTTTTGCCGCCATCGATGCCTTTGCCAAGCCCGGTACCGCGCTCAACACGGCGCTGCGCGAACTCACCCAGCACGATCCGAACTTCAATCCGAAGGAATTTCTCAACGGCGCCCGCATGGCCTACGAGATGATCGTGATGGCGTTTGCCGATGGCGACCGCAAGACCTTGAAGAACCTCCTGTCGCGTGACGTGTTCGAAGGTTTCGAGGCGGTGATCGCGGATCGCGAATCCCGCGGCGAGGTGGTCAAGTCGACCTTCGTCGGGATCGAGAAGGCGGAAATCACCCAGGCCGCGGTGCGTGACAATGAGGAGCAGATCACCGTTCGCATCATCTGCCAGCTCATCAGCGCAACCTACGACAAGGCCGGAACGCTGATCGACGGCGATGCGGAGCAGGTGACCGAGGTCAACGACCTGTGGACCTTCGCCCGCGATGTCCGCTCGCGCGACCCGAACTGGAAGCTTGTCGCGACCGAAGCGGATGCGTGAGGGCGGATAGCATGGATTTCGTTCTCCGGCCGGTCGGCTTCGATGCTCTGCCCGGCTGGACGGAGGACGATCCGACGGCCCTGTTTGCGGCACTGCATGCCTGCCGCGACCATATACTCAACATCAAGCCTTACCGTACCGGCGAAAGCGGCTTGTCGTCCGAGGATCTCATGCCTTTGCTCGACGTGGCTGAAAGCTTCCGTCCGGCCAATGCGTTGGACGCCCGAGCCTTTTTCGAAGCCGAGTGCCGTCCGTTCCGCGTCGAGCCCAACGATGGTGCGCGCGGTTTCGTCACGGCTTTCTACGAGCCGGATGTCGAGGTCGCGGCCGTCCCCGACGAGATCTACCGCTATCCCTTCTATCGCCGGCCGGATGATCTGATCGATCTTGACGATTCCAACCGTCCCGCTGATCTCGACAAGAACTATGTCTTCGGACGCAAGGCGGACAGCCAAATTTCCGCCTATCCCGATCGACGCGCGATCGACCAGGGCTTCCTGGAGGGCAGGGGTCTGGAGATCGCCTGGGCGAAGTCGAAGGTCGATGTCTTTTTCGCCCACGTTCAGGGTGCCGCGCGGCTGCGCTTTGCCGACGGCGCGTTGAAGCGCATCACCTTTGCCGCGAAGGCCGGCCATCCCTTCTCGGCGATCGGCAGGCTGCTGGTCGATCGGGGCGAAATCCCGATGGCTGAAATATCCATGCAGGCGATCCGCGCCTGGTTGGCCGCCCATCCCGACAAGGTCGATGAACTGCTCTGGCAGAACCGATCCTACATCTTCTTTCGCGAAGCGGAGGTCGAGGATTCCCCACTCGGGCCGATCGCCGCGGCCAAGGTGCCGTTGATCCCTGGGCGCTCGCTCGCCGTCGATCGGCTGATCCACAGCTTCGGCTATCCCTTCTTCATCCATTCGCCGAGCCTAACCAGGCTCGACCAGGGTCGGCCCTTCGCCCGGCTCATGCTGGCGCTGGAGACCGGATCGGCGATCGTCGGCCCGGCCCGCGGCGACATTTTCACCGGCTCCGGCGACGAGGCTGGCGAACTGGCGGGCGCGGTGCGCGATGCCGCCGATTTCTATATACTGGTTCCGAAGCAGGCGGCATCGAGGTTCGGCTAGTGGCGGGCAGAGGCAAACTCAGCACGGAAGATCGCATCCTGTGGGGCAAGGTGGCACGCTCGACACGACCGATGCCGGATCGCCTCGAGGACCTTCTGGCCTTCGAGGAGGAACTGGCGGAGCCGGTCGTGCAGCCGAGCGCACCTCGGCTGGCCGGAACGGTCGTTGAGACAGGGGCGTCTGTCGAGCCGCAGAAGAGGCCGGGCGGGGTTCATCACCCGCTGGAGAAACCGGTCAAGCGCAAGCTGTCGCGCGGGCACCTTGCGCTCGAAGCCCGCATCGACCTGCACGGCCTGATCCAGAGCGAGGCTCATGGCATCCTTCTCGATTTCCTGATCCGGGCGCACGAGCGCGGTTTGCGCCATGTCCTGGTCATCACCGGCAAGGGCAGTTCGCTCGGCAGTGATGGTGCTCTCAAGCGCGCAGTCCCGCTGTGGTTTTCCAAGGCGGAATTCCGCTTCCTCATCTCATCCTATGAGCCGGCCGCCCGCCAACACGGCGGCGAGGGCGCGCTTTATGTTCGCCTGTCGCGCGGCGCGGGAGAGCGGCGATGACCCCGTTCGGCGAGGCCATGCGTCGTCTTCGCGAAAGGAAAGGCGTGTCGCAGAAGCAGATGGCTGCCGCCATCGGCGTTTCGCCGGCCTATCTTTCCGCCCTTGAACACGGCCGGCGGGGCCGTCCGAACTTCGATTTTCTGCAGCGTGTGGCCGGTTACTTCAATATCATCTGGGACGAGGCGGAGGAGCTTTTCATGATTGCCGACGCGTCCGATCCGCGCGTGGTGATCGACACCTGCGGAATGCCGGCGGAATACACCGCATTGGCCAATGATTTGGCGCGGAAGATTCGCGTCCTTTCGCCCGATGTGGTAAGAGATCTGAGAATTCTCCTCGAAGGAGCGGAAAAGTCCGCGTGACGGTCTGACAAACGCCGCCTGTCCACTGGATTTCCCTGTCCTGCCTTTGGAACTTGACCCAAACCTCCTATAGTCCATGCGCTTGAAGCTGCTGATTCGAGGATCGGCCCTTTTGGACCTATGACTGGAAAGATTACCGAATGACCGACACACCGATCACCGAGAACGAAGCGCCGGCCGAATATGGCGCTGATTCGATCAAGGTGCTGAAGGGGCTGGATGCTGTCCGCAAGCGCCCCGGCATGTATATCGGTGACACCGACGACGGTTCCGGGCTCCATCACATGGTATACGAAGTCGTCGACAACGCCATCGACGAAGCCCTGGCCGGCCATGCCGACATTGTCACGGTCACGCTGAATGCCGATGGAACGGTGACGGTAACGGATAACGGTCGCGGTATCCCCACGGATATCCACACCGGCGAGGGCGTCTCCGCGGCCGAGGTCATCATGACCCAGCTCCATGCCGGCGGCAAGTTCGACCAGAACTCCTACAAGGTCTCCGGCGGTCTGCACGGCGTCGGCGTTTCGGTCGTCAACGCGCTTTCCGTCAAGCTCAAGCTGAAGATCCGCCGTGCCGGCAAGATCTGCGAGATGAGCTTCACCCATGGCGTGCCCGATGCGCCGCTCGCAGTGACCGGCGAGTATGATGGCCGTTCGGGCACCGAAGTCACCTTCCTGCCGAGCCCGGATACCTTCACCAATATCGATTTCGACTATGGCACGCTCGAACATCGCCTGCGTGAACTCGCCTTCCTCAATTCCGGCGTCCGCATTCTTCTGACCGACAAGCGGCATTCGGACATTCGCCAGGAAGAGATGGTCTATGACGGTGGTCTGGAGGCCTTCGTCGTCTATCTTGACCGGGCAAAGAAGCCGCTGGTGGAAAAGCCGGTATCGATCCGCGGCGAGAAGGACGGCATTACCGTCGAAGTCGCAATGTGGTGGAATGACAGCTACCACGAGAACATGCTGTGCTTCACCAACAACATTCCGCAGCGTGACGGCGGCACTCACATGGCCGGCTTCCGCGCCGCGCTTACGCGCCAGATCACCTCCTATGCCGACAGTTCGGGTATCACCAAGAAGGAGAAGGTAAGCCTCACCGGCGATGATTGCCGCGAAGGTCTGACGGCCGTTCTCTCGGTCAAGGTCCCGGATCCGAAGTTCTCGTCGCAGACCAAGGACAAGCTCGTCTCGTCCGAAGTCCGCCCCGTCGTCGAGAGCCTGGTGAACGAGGCGCTCAGCACCTGGCTGGAGGAGCACCCGTCGGATGCCAAGATCCTCGTCGGCAAGGTGGTCGAGGCCGCAGCCGCGCGCGAGGCTGCCCGGCGCGCCCGCGAACTGACGCGGCGCAAGGGGGTTCTCGATATCGCTTCGCTGCCCGGCAAACTCGCCGACTGCTCAGAGCGTGATCCGTCGAAATCCGAACTGTTTCTCGTCGAGGGTGACTCGGCAGGCGGATCGGCCAAGCAGGGCCGCTCGCGCGAGAGTCAAGCCATCCTGCCGCTGCGCGGCAAGATCCTCAACGTCGAGCGCGCCCGCTTCGACCGCATGCTGTCGAGCCAGGAAATCGGTACGCTGATCACCGCGCTCGGCACCTCGATCGGCAAGGACGAGTTCAACGCCGACAAGTTGCGTTACCACAAGATCATCATCATGACCGATGCTGACGTCGATGGCGCGCATATTCGCACCCTGCTTTTGACCTTCTTCTTCCGGCAGATGCCGGAACTGATCGAGCGGGGCCATATCTACATCGCCCAGCCGCCGCTCTATAAGGTGTCGCGCGGCAAGTCGGTACAGTATCTCAAGGACGAGAAGGCGCTCGAGGACTACCTGATCTCGATGGGCTTGGAGGATACTACGCTCAACCTCGGCAATGGCGAAGTCCGCGCCGGCCACGATCTGCGTGAAGTCATCCAGGATGCGCTGCGCCTTCGCTCGCTGATCGAGAACCTGCATTCGCGCTACAATCGCAACGTCATCGAGCAGGCGGCCATTTCCGGCGCGCTCAATCCCGAACTGACCGACAACCGTGAACGGGCCGAAGCGACCGCTGCCGACGTGGCCAAGCGCCTGGATCTCATCGCCGAGGAGACCGAACGCGGCTGGACAGGTCATGTCACGGAAGAGGGTGGCCTGCGCTTCGAACGCATGGTGCGCGGCGTCAAGGAAACCGCCAATCTCGACAATGCCCTGATCGGTTCGGCCGACGCCCGCCATATTGACCAGCTCTCGACGCGCCTGCAGGAGATCTACGGTATCCCGCCCGTGCTGCAGCGCAAGGACGGGAAGACGGAGATTTCCGGCCCGCGCGCGCTCCTCGCATCGATCTTCGCGGTCGGTCGCAAGGGCCTGACGATGCAGCGTTACAAGGGTCTCGGCGAGATGAACGCCGAGCAGCTGTGGGAAACCACGCTCGATCCGAATGTCCGCTCGCTGTTGCAGGTCAGGGTCAACGACGCGACCGATGCCGACGGATTGTTCTCCCGCCTGATGGGCGACGAGGTCGAGCCTCGCCGCGAATTCATCCAGGAAAACGCGCTGAGCGTCGCCAATCTCGACATCTAGCAAAGATCACGTGAATCCGGCTAACGAGTGATTCACGTGAAACATTTGGTTAACGCGCGTTCACTTGTCGGTCGGAAATCGGCCGGCAAAGGCGATATCGGCCAGGTTCTTCCGGCCGTTCGGCACTTCGCGGGCCTTGAGGTGGTCCGGTAAGGCGTCCTGATCCGCGCGCCTGCCGATGGCGACAGCGGCTTCGGCCCGGAAGCCGGTCGGCGCGCCGAGCAGTTCCACGGCGCGCTCGAAATCGACGCCGCCCATGGCATGGGCAAGATAGCCCGAGTGCAGCGCCTGCAGCGATAGCATCGCCCAGGCGGCGCCCGTGTCGAAACTGTGGCTGCGCAGCGGCCGTGGCTCGGAACCGTCATTCCTCCGGCTCAACGTATCGGAAAACAGGAAGACCAGCGCCGAGGCGGACTTGGCCCAAGCCTGATTCGATACGTTCAGCAAGGCGACGAAGTCCTGCCAATCCGGGGAGGTGTTCAACGCATAGACGAAACGCCATGGCTGGTAATTGCTGGCGGACGGCGCCCAACGGGCCGCCTCGAGGATCGTCAGCAGATCCTTTTCCTCCATCGCTTCGCCGGTAAAGGCGCGCGGCGACCAGCGATCGAGGAAGGCGGGATCGATGTCGAACTCGGACGTGCGGCTGTTGCTGATGGTCATGGGGCAGATCGACTCCGGAGGGAACAGGGAAGGGGGAGGGCCTGGCGACCGCAAAAGGCGATCGTCCTGATAAATATAGGCCAATCCTGCACCTGCAAGGGCCACGGACCGGCCATACGGCCTAGCTTATCAGAACATTGACCAGTTTCGCCGGTGGAACTTTAACCTCCGGATGCGATTATTTGCACAATAACCTCCGCTGCCTTCCCCAGAAAGCAGGAGAAGGACACCGAACAAAGCAGTTCCTAATTAACCAAACTCTGCTAGTTTTACAGATCGACGACACACCGCGACACAGCGGAAACCAGAAGGCGGCGAGATTTCATGTTCTACCAGCTCTATGAAATGAACCATGCGGCAATGGCTCCGTTCCGGGCCACGGCCGACGCCATGCGGCTCGCCTATCGTCATCCGTTCAATCCGCTGTCTCACACCGTGGTCGGGCGGACCCTTGCCGCAGGCTTGGAAGTCTTCGAGCGCGTCACGCGTCGCTATGGCAAACCGGAATTCGGCCTGCCCACGACCACGGTGAACGGCCAGACAGTGACCGTGAGCGAGGAGATCGTCTGGCAGAAACCGTTCTGCAACCTGATCCATTTCCGCCGGGACCTGCCGGCCGGCGCCGAACCCGGTCCCCGCATCCTGATCGTCGCGCCGATGTCCGGTCATTATGCAACGCTGCTGCGCGGCACCGTCGAAGCGCTGATGCAGGGCGCCGACGTCTACATCACCGACTGGATCGATGCGCGCATGGTGCCTGTCACCGACGGCGGCTTCGATCTCGACGACTATATCGACTACGTGATCGAGATGGTCCACCATCTTGGCGCAGATACGCATCTCGTGGCGGTCTGCCAGCCTTCCGTCCCGGTTCTGGCCGCAGTGGCGGTGATGGAAGCCAATGACGACCCGCTCTACCCGTCGTCGATGACGCTGATGGGCGGCCCGATCGACACCCGCAGCAATCCGACTGCGGTCAACGAACTGGCCCAGAACAAGCCGCTCGATTGGTTCAAGGACAACGTCATCATGAACGTACCCTGGCCGCAGCCGGGTTTCATGCGGGCGGTCTATCCCGGTTTCCTGCAATTGTCCGGCTTCATGTCGATGAACCTCGACCGGCACATGATCGCCCACAAGGACTTCTACATGCACCTCGTCAAGAATGACGGGGATTCGGCCGAGAAGCACCGTGACTTCTATGACGAGTACCTGGCCGTCATGGACCTGACCGCGGAATTCTATCTGCAGACGGTCGATACCGTCTTCATCAAGCACGCGCTGCCGAAAGGCGAGATGCTGCATCGTGGAAAGCTGGTCGACACAAAGGCGATCCGCAATGTCGCGCTGCTGACGGTGGAGGGTGAGAACGACGACATTTCCGGCGTCGGCCAGACCCGCGCTGCCCAGACCATCTGCCCGAACATTCCCGACGACAAGCGCATGCATTATCTGCAGCCCGATGTCGGACATTACGGTGTGTTCAACGGTTCGCGTTTCCGCAAGGAAATCGCTCCGCGAATCCTCGCCTTTGCGACCCAGCAGTCGCGGGGCGCAAAGCAGAGCCCGGTACGACGCGTCATCAAGGGCGGCAAGTCCGCCTGAGTGTTCACGTTTTTCGTGAGGCTTTCAGTATATTAGCCGATTGCGAAAACGCTCTCCTTGAACCCGAGGAGAGCGTTTCCCACATCGTTTTCATCGGCGGCATACCGCCTCCGACGAAAGCGAGGGTAATCGATGATGAACCAGTCAGCATTGCTTCGACCGGATTGGACGCCGGCGACCGTTGCCTTGATGGTGCTCGGCTTCATGGTGTTCTGGCCTCTCGGCCTTGCCATGCTGGCCTATATTGTCTTTGGTGATCGTTTCCGCTCCTTTAAGCAGAACGCCAATCAGACGGCGGACGGCCTGTTCAGCAAGTGCCGCAGCGGCGGTTTCCGCGGCGCCCATTTCACGACCGGCAACACGGCCTTCGACGATTGGCGCAAGGTCGAACTCGACCGCCTCGAAGAAGAACGTCGCAAGCTCGATGAGATGCGCGCCGACTTCGACCGCTATGCGCGCGAACTGCGCCGGGCCAAGGATCAGGAAGAGTTCGACCGCTTCATGCGGGAACGCTCCGCCGAACGCCGCAACGGCGATGACGCGGCTTCGGGCGCCTCCGGCGTCTGACCTGACGGCCAAGAAAAGCAATCGGCCGGCACCATGGCGTGCCGGCTTTTTCCTGCGCGTTTCCGGCGAATCGGCTAAGACGAGGTCCATGTTTTCCTTCCTGCAGAAACCCGTCCGGACAAAGGCACCGGCGACTTCGAGCCGACTGCTCGATGTGAGCGGTCGTGAAATGCCGCTGGTGATCCGCAGCAATCCGCGCGCCACCCGCATCACGCTGCGCATCGAACCGGGCGGACGGGGTTTGAAGATGACCGTCCCGCCGGGTCTACGGGAACGTGAGATCGCCGACTTCCTCGAGCGCCATCGCGGCTGGCTGGAAGTGAAGCTGGCGAAGTTTTCGGCCGATACGCGTCTGGCGGACGGCGGCGAGATCCTGCTGCGCGGCGTAGCCCATCGCATCATCCATTCCGGCCGGCTGCGCGGCCTGACCGAAACGATCGATTCCGAGATCGGCCCGGTCCTGAGTGTCAGCGGCATGGAAGACCATCTCGGCCGACGCATCGGCGATTTCCTCAAGAAGGAAGCGCGGCGCGATCTGGAGGTTCTGGTCAACGGCCATTCAAGGGCGGTCGGCAAGCCCTTCAAGTCCCTGACGATGAAGGACACCCGCAGCCGTTGGGGCTCCTGTTCCTGGGACGGCAAACTGAGTTTCTCCTGGCGCATCGTCATGGCCCCGCCACCGGTGATCGACTATCTTGCCGCACATGAAGTCGCCCACCTGAGGGAAATGAACCATGGGCCGGCGTTCTGGGCGCTCTGCCGCGATCTCTGCCCGCATATGGACACGGCAAAAGCCTGGCTGAAGCGGCACGGTACCCGGCTGCACGCCATAGACTTCGATTGAAGTCGCCGGGGCGAACGGCTCCCGTCGCAAATTGGCTCGACTCTTTTGCGTTTTCGTGCGAACTCGGCAGCCATGAGACCCGATATCAAGATCTGCGGATTGAAGACGCCGGAGGCCGTTGATCGTGCCGTCGAGCGTGGCGCGACTCATGTCGGCTTCATTTTCTTCGCCAAGAGCCCGCGCCATATCGAGCCGGACCTGGCTGGCGCTCTGGCCGACCGGGTGAGGGGACGCGCCAAGATCGTGGCCGTCACCGTCGATGCCGACAATGACGATCTCGACGAGATCATTGCCTTGGTGCGGCCGGATATACTGCAGTTTCATGGCGCGGAGAGCCCGCAGCGTGTGCTGAGCATCAAGGCCGTCAGCGGATTGCCGGTGATGAAGGCATTTTCCATCCGCGAACCCGATGACCTGAAGCGCATCGAGCCCTATATCGGCATAGCGGACCGTTTCCTGTTCGACGCCAAGCCGCCGGCAGGGTCCGATCTGCCGGGCGGAAATGGGGTTTCCTTCGATTGGCGGGTCTTGCGGATGCTTGACCCGGACGTCGATTACATGCTCTCCGGTGGCCTCAACAGGGATAATATTGCCGATGCGCTGAGGGAAACCGGTGCGCGCGGCATAGATGTGTCGTCCGGCGTCGAAAGTGCTCCGGGCGTCAAGGATCTGGACAAGATGGACGAGTTTTTCGCGGCGGTCGAACGGGCTTCTGTTCGCGAGCCGGCTTCAGGGAGCGCACAGTGAACGAGACACCGAGACCCAATTCCTTCCGTGAAGGGCCCGACGAAGACGGCCTGTTCGGCATTTTCGGCGGACGCTTTGTCGCCGAAACCCTGATGCCGCTGATCCTCGACCTGCAAGCCGAGTGGGAAAAGGCGAAGACCGATGCCGAATTCCAGGCCGAACTTGCGCACCTCAACACGCATTACACCGGCCGTCCGAGCCCGCTCTACTTCGCCGAACGGCTGACGGATGAACTGGGCGGCGCGAAGATCTATTTCAAGCGCGACGAACTGAACCATACCGGCAGCCACAAGATCAACAACTGCCTCGGCCAGATCCTGCTCGCCAAGCGCATGGGCAAGACCCGCATCATCGCCGAGACCGGCGCCGGTCAGCATGGCGTTGCCTCGGCGACCGTTGCCGCGCGCTTCGGTATTCCCTGCGTCGTCTACATGGGCGCCACAGATGTCGAACGCCAGGCGCCAAATGTTTTCCGCATGAAGTTGCTGGGGGCTGAGGTCAAGCCGGTGACGGCCGGCCACGGCACGCTGAAGGACGCCATGAACGAGGCGCTGCGCGACTGGGTGACCAATGTCGACGATACCTATTACATGATCGGCACGGCCGCCGGTCCACATCCCTATCCGGAAATGGTCCGCGAGTTCCAGTCGGTCATCGGCCGCGAAACCCGCGAACAGATGATGGCGGCCGAAGGCCGGCTGCCTGACATGCTGGTCGCCGCCGTCGGTGGTGGATCGAATGCCATCGGCCTGTTCCACCCCTTCCTCGACGATACGTCGGTCAGGATCGTCGGCGTCGAAGCCGGCGGCAAGGGCCTCGACGGCGAAGAGCATTGCGCCTCGCTGACGGCAGGCTCTCCCGGCGTGTTGCACGGCAACCGCACCTATCTGCTGCAGGACGAGGACGGGCAGATCAAGGAAGGCCATTCGATCTCGGCCGGCCTCGACTATCCGGGCATCGGTCCGGAGCATTCCTGGTTGAAGGACCAGGGCCGCGTCGAATATGTGCCGATCATGGATACCGAAGCGCTCGCCGCCTTCCAGATGCTGACCCGCACCGAGGGCATCATTCCTGCGCTCGAGCCGAGCCATGCGCTCGCCGAAGTCATCAAGCGCGCACCGAAGATGGACAAGGACCAGATCATCGTCATGAATCTCTGCGGCCGCGGCGACAAGGACATCTTCACTGTCGGCAAGATTCTCGGAATGGGGCTCTGACATGACCGCACGTATGGACAAGAAATTCGCTGAACTGAAAGCCGCGGGCCGACCGGCGCTCGTCACCTATTTCATGGGCGGCGATCCGGACTATGAGACCTCGCTGGAAATCATGAAGGCGCTTCCTGGCGCCGGCGCCGATGTCATCGAACTCGGCGCGCCGTTTTCCGATCCGATGGCCGATGGCCCGGCCATTCAGTTGGCCGGCCAGCGCGCGCTGAAGGGCGGCCAGACGATGAAGAAGACGCTGCAGATGGCGCGCGAATTCCGCAAGACCGACCACACGACCCCGATCGTCATCATGGGCTATTACAATCCGGTCTATGTCTACGGCGTCGAGCGCTTTCTCGACGACGCGCTGGAAGCCGGTATCGACGGCCTGATCATCGTCGACCTGCCGGCCGAGATGGACAATGAACTGTGCATCCCGGCCCGCAAGCGGGATATCAACTTCATCCGCCTGACGACGCCCACGACCGATGACAAGCGTCTTCCCAAGGTTCTGACGAACACGTCGGGCTTCGTCTACTACGTGTCGATGACCGGCATTACCGGTTCGGCACTGCCCGATCCGTCGAAGATTGCGGGTGCCGTCGGTCGCATCAAGAGCCAGACCGATCTTCCGGTCTGCGTTGGCTTCGGCGTCAAGACCGCCGAACATGCCCGCCTGATCGGCGCCAATGCCGACGGCGTCGTCGTCGGCACCGCGATCGTCAACCAGGTGGCCACCTCGCTCGACAAGGATGGCCGTGCCTCCGCCGATACGGTGCAGTCGGTCGCCACCTTCGTGCGCGGTTTGTCGGCCGGCGTTCATGCCGCCCGCCTTGCCGCCGCCGAATAGTCTTCCCATATGGCCTGGGACAGTCAGGAGTTAGTCAAGTGAACTGGATTACCAATTACGTGCGCCCGCGGATCAATTCCATGCTGGGCCGCCGCGAGGTTCCCGAAAATCTTTGGATCAAGTGCCCCGAAACCGGCGAGATGGTCTTCCACAAGGACCTCGAAGAAAACAAGTGGGTGATCCCCGCCTCCGGTTATCATATGAAGATGCCGGCCAAGGCCCGTTTGGTCGATCTTTTCGATGACGGTCATTTCGAGGCCCTGCCGCAGCCGAAGGTGGCGCAGGACCCGCTGAAGTTTCGCGATTCGAAGAAATATGCCGACCGTCTGAAGGACAGCCGGGTGAAGACCGACCAGGAGGACACGATTGTCGCCGGTCTCGGCACTGTCGAAGGCGTCAAGCTCGTCGCCGTGGTGCACGAGTTCAACTTCATGGGCGGATCGCTCGGCATTGCCGCGGGAGAGGCGATCGTCAAGGCCTTCGAGCGCGCGCTCGCCGAGAAGAGCCCGCTGGTCATGTTCCCCGCCTCGGGCGGCGCGCGCATGCAGGAAGGCATCCTGTCGCTGATGCAGCTGCCGCGCACCACGGTCGCGGTAAACATGCTGAAGGAAGCCGGCCTTCCCTACATCGTCGTCCTGACCAACCCGACCACCGGCGGCGTGACGGCGTCCTATGCCATGCTGGGCGACCTGCACATCGCCGAACCGGGTGCGGAAATCTGCTTCGCCGGCAAGCGCGTGATCGAGCAGACGATCCGCGAGAAACTGCCGGAAGGCTTCCAGACCTCCGAATACCTGCTGGAACATGGCATGATCGATATGGTGGCCAAGCGTCACGACATTCCGTCGCTCCTGGCACGGGTGCTGAAGATCATGTTGAAGCGCCCGGTGGCGGTCGGCGAACTCGTGCCGGTTGCAAAGGCCGAACCGCAGAAGACTTCGGCCTGAGCCGAAATTCTCTGCCGATCGAGGCGAAGCAGCGGAATAATCAAACATGGCCGAGCCCGCCTTCAGCAAGGCAGAACAGGTAATCGACGAGCTCCTGGGATTGCACCCCAAGGGCTTCGATCTCTCCCTCACGCGCATTCGCCGGCTGCTGGAACTGCTCGGCAATCCGCAGGACCGGCTGCCGCCGGTCATCCATGTGGCCGGCACCAACGGCAAGGGTTCGGTCACGGCCTTCTGCCGGGCGCTTCTCGAAGCCAAGGGCCTGTCCGTCCACGTCCACACATCGCCCCATCTGGTCCGCTGGCACGAGCGCTATCGGATCGGCGTCAAGGGCGGGCCGGGCCAGTTCGTCGATGACGAACTCTTTGCCGATGCGCTGAAACGGGTCGCGGCTGCCAATGGCGGCCAGCAGATCACCGTGTTCGAGATCCTGACAGCAGTGACTTTCCTGCTCTTTTCCGAGCAGCCGGCCGACGTGGCGATCATCGAGGTCGGCCTCGGCGGACGCTTCGACGCGACCAATGTCATCACCAAGCCGGCCGTTTCGGTCATCATGCCGATTTCGCTCGACCACCAGCCCTATCTCGGCGACCGGGTCGAACTGATCGCCGCTGAAAAGGCAGGCATCATGAAGCGCGGGCTTCCCGTGGTGATCGGCCAGCAGGAATATGAGTCGGCGCGGGATGTTCTCGTGACGACGGCCGAGCGATTGGCCTGTCCCGTAGCTGTCTTCGGTCAGGACTATGGCGCGCACGAGGAATTCGGCCGGCTCGTCTATCAGGACGAATTCGGGCTGATGGACCTTCCCTTGCCGCGGCTTCCCGGACGACACCAGTATGGCAACGCCGCCGCCGCCATCCGTGCCGTCAAGGCCGCCGGCTTCGAGGTCACCACAGCCATGGCCGAAAAGGCGATGACGTCCGTCGAATGGCCGGGTCGCCTGCAAAGGCTGACCGAAGGCAGGCTGGTTGCCGAAGCGCCCGCCGGCGCTGAAATCTGGGTCGACGGCGGCCACAATCCCGGTGCCGGCGAAGTGATCGCCGAAGCCATGGCAGGTTTCGAGGAACGCCAGTCGCGACCGCTCTACCTGATCACCGGCATGATCAATACCAAGGACCCGGTCGGCTATTTCCGTGCCTTCGCCGACATAGCCCAGGATGTTTTCACCGTGCCGATCCGAGGGACGGATGCGGCGCTCGACCCGGTTGTTCTGGCCCATGCGGCCTTTGACGCTGGTCTTGTGGCAGCGCCCATGGCCTCGGTTGCCGATGCGCTTCGCGAGATCGTCGAGCGGGTCGATCCCGCCGCCCCGCCGCCCCGCATCCTGATCGGCGGCTCGCTCTATCTCGTCGGCAATGTGCTGGCCGACAATGGCACGCCGCCAAAATGAAAAAAGCCGGGGCGAGCCCGGCTTTTTTGCATGACGATGATCGCTACGGATCAGGCGGCGCTGGAAATCCAGCTCGACAGGGCGGTCTTCGGTGCTGCGCCGACCTTGATGTCGGCCACTTCGCCACCCTTGAACATGGCAAGCGTCGGGATCGAGCGCACGCCGAACTTGGCGGCGATTTCCGGATTCTCGTCGATGTTGACCTTTACGATCTTCACCTTGCCGGCCAGCTCGTTGGAGATTTCCTCCAGGCTCGGGCCGATCATCTTGCACGGACCGCACCATTCGGCCCAGAAATCCACGACCACGGGTTCCGCCGATTCGAGAACTTCAGCCTGAAAATTGGAATTGTCGACTTTTACCGTAGCCATGGGCTGCTCCTTTGCCGGTATCGATTTGTAACCAGATATGTGATGTCTCGCCGCGAAATTTCAATATGCGGTATCTCACGATGGCTTGAGCGCGGCAAGGGACTGCGACAGCGTGTCATCGTCCAGGGTGATTACCGCCCCGGTTTCGGTATAGACCAGAAGGCAGTCGAAGCCATGCTCGGGATAGAGCGGGCGCAGGATCTCGCGATAGATCGCCAACTGGGCCCGATGGGAGAGCGGCGCCTCGGCCAGGCTTCGGGGTGGTGAGCGGTTGGTCTTGTAGTCCACCAGGACCACCCGGCCATCCACGACAGCCATGCGGTCGATCCGGCCGGACACGGCGCGCTCCTCGCCGTTCAGCACGAAACTGCCCATCACCGAGACTTCGGCTTGCCCGTCATTGGAGAAGACCGAATGAAGATCGGGGTTCTCCAGCACCGCCATGATCGTCCGCACCAGCCCGTCGCGCTCGGGCGCCGGCCAGAAGCGGGCGGCCCGCGCTGCATAGCGACGGGCGGCGGCCTCGCGCTCGGCAGGCACAAGCTGCGGCAGGACTTGCAGCATGCGGTGGACGAGACGACCCTTCTGCAGGGCGATGCCGGCCTGCTCCCGCCCGCTGAACAGCGGCGATGTCACGAGCGCATCGTCAGCCTCGTCGATGACCAGGGTGCCCGCGCCGGAAGGACTGAGCGGGCGTGGCAGACCAGGGCTGGCGGCAAGAGGGCGGAGCAGCCCTTCCGGCAAGTTCTCCTCCTGCGCATCGGCAAGCGCCCCCGTTTCGCTCTCGAATTCCCGTTCTGGCTCGGGTTGCCGCCAGGCCAATCCTTCCCAGGCGCCGTCCGGACTCGAATATTCAACCGGCTGACAGAGTTCCGTCTTGTCGCGCAGAGCATCGGCAATCATCTGGTGCCAGACCTCGCCGGGATCGTTCACGCCGCGATAGCCGCAGACGATCAGACGGTCCGCCGCCCGCGTCATGGCGACGTAGAGCAGGCGGCGATATTCCTCTTCCGCCATCTGCCGGCGCCGCTCCACATCGGCCTCGACCAGGCTATTGGAGAGCGTCTTGTTCGGCACCCATACGGGAAACGGTGCATGATCTTGCCCGCCCTCGATCAGGCGGAACTTGGCGAGATGGTTTTGATTGAACGGCTTGCCGCCGCCATCGACGAGAAAGACGACCGGCGCCTCGAGCCCCTTCGAGGCGTGGACGGTCATGATCCGGACCTCGTTGCGGTCCTTGTCTTGCTCGCGCTTGACCTCGGGTGCTTCCGTCTCCAGCGTCGAGACAAAGGCCTGCAAGCCGGGCAGGCCGGCGGTCTCGAAAGCCAGGGCAAAGCTCAGGAATTCGTCGAGGATGTCGCTTACTTCCGAGCCCAGGCGCGCGAGATAGTCCCGTCTTCCACCATGGACACCCAGCACGCGCGCATAGAAGTCATGGACGGGCAGGGATTGCGACAGGGTCAGGAAGGCTTCAAGGCGCCTGACCGTCTCGTCCCAGCGGCCATCTGTTTCGGCTGCGATGCGCATATGCGCCCAGAGACCACGATCCGCCGGCCGATAGGCGGACAGGTCGAACAGATCCGCCTCGCCATGATTGAACAGCGGGCTCTTCAGCAGGGCCGCAAGCGAAAGATCGTCAGCCGGCAGGAGAACGAAACGGCCGAGCGCCAAAAGATCCTGCACGGCGATATGCGAGGTCAGCTTCAGCCGGTCGGCACCGGCCACGGGGATATTGTCGCGCCGCTTCAGCGCGCGGGTGAGGGCATTGACGAAATTGTCACGCTTGCGAACCAGAACGAGGATGTCGCCGGCGCGGATCAGCCGTCGCTTGCCCTTCTCGATGATGGTTTCCTTGCCGAGCAATTGCTCGATCGTGAAGGCGATGCGCCGCGCCAGGATCGCCGATGGCGCGCTTTCCGGTGTCGCGTCGAAGGGTGCCGTCCAATCCTCGGACGTGTCGGGCTTCTCCGCCGCGATCATGCTCCACAGATCGACCGCACCGGGATGGCCGATCCGGCTCGAAAGATGAACTACTTCTTCGCCACCGGCGCTAAGTCCTCGGGCGTTGCCGGCAACGGAAAAGACCTGGTCGACGGCCGACAGCACGGTCAAGGTCGAGCGGAAGGAGAGCGGCAGGCGGACGGGCGTGAACAATTGCTTGCCGGCGGCGACAGCCCGTGCCGTTGCTTTTGCCTCTTCGGAAAACCGTTCGGGCCGGGCGCCCTGGAAGGAGTAGATCGACTGCTTCTCGTCGCCGACGGCAAAGAAGGTGCGTGACAGGCTGCGGGCGCTTTCGCCGGAGAAGAAGTCCTCGCGCAGCGAGCGGATCACCGACCATTGAACGGGGCTGGTATCCTGGGCTTCGTCGACGAGGATATGATCAATGCCCTGGTCCAGCTTGTAGTGGACCCAGGGACCGACATCGCTGCGCAGCAGAAGCTCCGCCGTGCGGACGATCAGGTCCTCGAAGTCGAGCTGGCTGCGCTTCTTCTTGAGCTCCTCATAGTCCTCGTCGAGCCGTCCGGCCAGGGTCAGCGCCGCCATGGTCGCCTGGTACATGCGGAATATGCGCAGGCGATCCTGAAAGGCGGCGACATGCGCGCGCGCTGCGACGATCGCCTCGTGAAGCTGCGGGTCCGCCTTCGTCATGGCCGCCGCGATCAGCGACCTGTCCGCCTTCGGCTTGCCCCCCTTGGTGAAGAACGCGGCCTCGACGATGCCGAGCCGCTTGCGGGCGTCGGGCTCGTGCGCGGCGCTCTCCAGGAGATCGGCAACCTCATGAACCGTAGGATTCCCCTTTTCCCGCGCGAGCAGGATAAAGGCGGTCAGCACCGGTCCACTGAGCGAGGGCAGGGGCCAGACCTGGGCAAGCAGACCGTCCTCCGTGGTGCCTTCGGCAATATCCAGTCCCCGGCGCAGCAGGACATCCACGCCGCCGGACGGCTCCGCTGCCTTGACGAAGGCGCGCACCGCATGGCGGTTGGCGACGAGATCGCCCAGCAGCGTTTCAAGCCCGCTCTCGTCGGCGATGCTCAGAACCTGGGAAAAGGCCTCTGCCAGCTCCGCATCATCCTCTGACGAGGTGGCGGTCAGAAGCGAGCGGCGGGCTTCCGCCAGAACCGCATGCGCGGCCCGGTCGTCGAGAACGGTGAAATGGCCGGCAACATTGGCCTCCAGCGGAAACTGGTGCAGCAGCGCCTCGCAAAAGGCGTGGATGGTCTGGATTTTCAAGCCGCCGGGGGTTTCCAGCGCGCGGGCAAACAGTCGCCGAGCCTCCGCCAGCTTGAGGCGATCCGGTTGCCGCTGCTCGATTGCGCAAAGCCGCTTGCCCAGTTCCTCGTCCGACAGCGTTGCCCATTCCGCCAGCCGCGAGAAGACGCGGTTCGACATTTCCGAAGCGGCGGCCTTGGTATAGGTGAGGCACAGGATCGAGGACGGCCTTGCGCCGGCAAGCAGCAGGCGGATGACCCGCTGGGTGAGTACATGGGTTTTTCCCGATCCGGCATTGGCGGAAACCCAGGCCGATCTCGCCGGGTCGGAGGCCACCGCCTGCTGCAGGCTGGTCCAGTCGAGCGAGGCTGCCGGATCATCCCTGGATGGCAGGGTTGCCTCGTCATTCGTCATTGCCTGGCTCCTCGGTATCGGCCGTCGACCATTCCGCCACGCGCGCCAGATGGTCGTATTCTCCGCCGAAGTCGTTCTGCTGCGCCGGAATGAGCCGAGAGACATAGCCGCGTTCGCCGCTTCGCAGCGCCTCGACGAATCGGGCCAGTTCCTCGACGGATTGCTCGGCAAGGTCTACGGCCGACTTCTTGTTGTCGCCGCGACCGGAAAGCTCGTTGTTGACCGGATCGACGATCAGGCTGTCCGCGGGTTTCAGGCGGACGTAGAGAAGATTGTCCGGCGTCGCCCGGCCGGCCTCGCGAAAGGCGCCAGCCTGGAGGGCCGCGGCTTCCAGCGCCAGTTGCGGGTCGAGCAGGCTGCGGGCCTGCGGGGGCGTGGGGCTGAGGCCCGTCTTGTAGTCGATGATGTCGGCATGATTCGCCCCCTTGAGGTCGATCCGGTCGGCGACGCCGGACAGGGTGATGCCGTTTGTCAGCTCGATCCGGCCGCGCGCCTCGGTGAAGGTCTTGCGGATCTCCGGCCGGCGGTCGCGTTCCCAGTCGATGAAGGCGCGCCCGACGCTGGCAAAACGCTGACGCCAGACGATGTCGATATGGATCGGCAGGCGTTCGGCGTCAAACAACTCGTCGACGATGCGCTGCATCGCGGTGGGCGCCTGAGCGCTTGCCGGATCATGGCCCTCGCTGACGAAGCGCTCGACGATCTTGTGATAAAGCGTACCACGCTCCGCCGCGCCCGGGTCCTGGTTGAAACCATCGACCGGGTCGAGCCTGAGGATGCGCCGGGCATACAGCGCGTAGGGATCGCGGCGGAACCGTCCGACTTCGCTGAAGGAGAACCGTGTCGGTTGCAGCTCAGTCGGCGGTTTCGGCGCCGGGCGCTGTGCCGGCGCTTGCGGCTCGCCCCGGTCGAGAAGCGCGGCGTAGTGCCGGTAGAGGTCACCGCGCTTCTTCAATTGCCGTTCCAGATCGCTGCCGGAAAGAGCCAGCAGTCGTTGCAGCCAGCGTGAGGCGACCGTCGGGGCCGAGCCCTGGCGAAGGGCACGCGAATAGACCAGGCGGCGCGTACCGCTTGCCATTTCGAAATCATGCGCCAACTGGCCGATCCGGCGCTCGGGCGGTTCCAGGCCGATCTCGGCCTTCATCATGCGCGACAGGAAGGGGTTGTTGGTGGTCTGCCCCGGCCAGGAGCCTTCGTTGAGCCCGCCGATCACCAGCATGTCGACGCTTTGCAGACGCGCCTCGAGCGTGCCGAAGACGAAGACGCGCGGATGACGCATGGCGCGCGGCTTCACGGCCGAACTCGCGGTCAGGGCACCGAAGATGTCGATCCATTGCGGGCCGTCGGCAATGATCTCACCGTCGGTCGAGATGATCTCGCCAAGCTGGCTCGCCAGTGTTTCGCCGGCCTCGTCGGACCAGAGGGCCGAGAGGTCGCCGCGTTCGTCGCCGCAGACGGATTCGAGGACGCGGCCGGTTCGCTCCGCCCATTGGCCAAGCGCCAGCTTGTCGGTCAGAACGCGACCATCGGCGACGCGGACGAGGACGCCCACCAGGGGCTCGACGGCCCTGGCGATCCGCTCGGCGAGGTCACGCGCCGCCTCGATGGCTTCCGGGGCCAGGGAAAGACGCCATTGCGGCGCGTGGCGGTCGGTTCGATGCTCTGCCAGGCGCTTGTCGAACAGCGCCGCAAGCGTGCTGAGATCGACCGGCTCGATGCCGCCGCGAAGGGCGATCATTTCCAGGGCATCGGCCGCCTCGCGGTAGAGCCCGGCGTCCATGCCGAAACGGGCGAGGGGGTGTTTGAGAGCCGAGACGAGCGGCACCGGATCGCCGGGCCGAAGTGTCGCCTCCAGAAGCAATTGCGTGAGGATGCCCTGCTGCGTGGCGCTGAACGGCGTGCCGGCGGAATCGTCGGCGATTATGCCGAAGCGGGCAAGCTCGGCCGTGACGCGGCGGGCAAGCGCGCGGTCCGGTGTGATCAGCGCCACGCGGTTTTCGCCGCCGTCGGCTCCGGGTTGTTCCAGGCCGAGGCGAAGCGCGACGGCGATCGCCACAGCTTCCTCACGCTCATTGGCCGCTTCGATCATCGCCACATCGGAAAAGGCCTGGTGAATCCGGGTCTCGCCGAAGGCGCTGCGCCAGGCCTGCCAGCCATCGGTGGCACCAGCGGGCGCCAGCGCGCGCGACAGGATTTCGGCGCGATCGGCCAGTACGGGATCCGCCGCTCCCAGAGGCTCGACTTCGGACCGATCCAGTTTCAGCTGCCGAAGCAGTCGGTGGAGGCCGTATTGCGGGTGGCCGCGGCTGGCCGGATCGGCTGGCCTTCCGGCTTCCGGCTCGAGCCCGACCTTCAACCAATCTTCGGGCGGCATGCTGGTGTCGAGTCCGGGCAGGACGATCACGCCATCGGGACGTGCGGCAATGGCGGCGGTCAGTTCGGCGGCTGCCGGGATCGAGCCGGTCGAACCGGCGACGATAACCGGGTGTCCGGGCTCGAGCCGGGCAATACGCTGGGCTTCCGCCCTCAGGCCGGCATCGCGATGGCGGGCAGGCGACGAGCGCGCCAGCTCCTCCAGGCGGGCCGGCCAGAAGGCGGTCGCGATCTTCAGGAACTCGACGGTCAACTGCCACCAGGAAGCGAAGTCGCGCACATCGAGCTTGACGAGATCGGCCCAGTCGCAGCCTTCGGTCTCGACCGCGTCGATCAGTTCGGCAAGCGCGCGCGCCAGCCAGACGGCATCGGCCGGGCTTGCCGGCGCGACGAGGGGCGTATCGGCATGGATGCTGCGGACGATGGCCGGCAACTGGTTTCGCCAGGCAAGGATCAGGCGTGCGAGTTCCAGCAGCATCACGGTACTGCTGACCGGTGGAGCCAGATCGATGAGGGCGGGCTGGTCAGCTTCGAAATAGCCGCTGTCTTCCTCTGTCTCGCCGAGCGGCCGGATGACCGGCAGGATGGCCGAGCGCCCACCGAGCAGTTCGACGAATTCGGAGCGCAGCACGCGCGCCGCGCGCCGCGTGGGAACGAGGATCATTACCCTGGCGAGCGACAGCGGATCGGCGGGGTCATAGCGCCAGGCTGGTGCGAGCGTCCCGTCGAGGAGGCGCTCGGCCAAGAGCTTTAGGAAGGGAAGCCCCGCCGGGATCGTCAGGACACGCGGTGGATGTGTCCTTGCCATCATCAGGCTCCCTTGCCGCCGGCATTCCCGAAACGCCGGATGGTCTCTTCCGCCTCGCCGATCGCCTCTGGTGTGCCGACCGTCAGCCATTGGCCGGTCATCTCGACGCCGTAGAGCCGGCCGCTGGCGATGGCCCGGTCGAAATAGATGTTGAGGTTGAAGGCATCCCGGGGGGCCTCGTCGAACAGGTCCGGCAGAAGTGCGATCGCGCCGGCATAGACCACCGGAGCGGGATCACCCTCCGCATAGCGCTTGAGCCGGCCATCGGGACCCAGCGAAAAGTCCTTCTTGCCGTTGTGCCCGGTGGTCCGCTCCAGCGGCACGCAGAGCAGGACCATGTCCATGCGGGCCGGATCGAAGACATCGGCAAGATGTTGCAGATTGGTTCGGGCTCCGGGCTCTTCACCGATCCAGAACAGGTCGGCATTCATCACGAAAGCCGGCGAACGGTCGAGCAGCTTAAGCCCCTTGACCAGGCCGCCGCCCGAATTCATCAGCGCCTCGCGCTCGTCGGAGACGATAATCTCGAGGCCGCGATAGCCGGCCAGATGCGCTTCCATCTGATCGGCGAAATGATGCACATTGACCACCGCGCGCTCGACGCCGGCGGCAACCAGCGTATTGAGGACGTAATCGATCATCGGCTTGCCGGCGACCCGGACAAGCGGCTTCGGCATGCTGTTGGTAATCGGCCGCATCCGGGTGCCGAGCCCGGCTGCGAGTACCATCGCGTTGGTGATCTTCATCGTGCCTGCGGAGGTGATTCGGTTTCGCCGATTCCAACCCTTGCGCACCAGGCGCGCAAGGGGGCAAGCGCCTCATGCTCGAAGGCGACCGAAAGATGCCACAGCGTCCGGTCCATGTGCTTCATGTAGCCGGGCTTGTGGTCACGCTTCATCAGACGGACCCACAGCCCGTTGAGCTTGCAGGCGCGCTGCGCCGACATGATGGCCCAGGCCTTGAGGAAGTCCGTCTCGTTGAAGCCGGGCTCCCTGCGGCGAAGCGCCAGATAGTCGGCCATCAATTGGTCGACAAGGTCGCGTTCGACGGTGACGCGGGCGTCCTGGACGATCGACACCAGGTCATAGGCCGAGGGACCGATCATCGCATCCTGGAAATCGATCAGGCCGATCCGCTGGATGCCCTGCTGCTCGCCCCGCCAGATGATGTTCGGCGAGTGGAAATCGCGCAGCACCAGTGTCTTCTCAGCGGTTGCCAACTGGTCGATCAGGGCGTCCCAGATCGCCAGGTATTCGGCGCGTTCCGCCGGCGTTGCCGCGGCACCGCCCCGCTTCCACGGCAGGTGCCAGTCGATCAGCAATTCGGCCTCCATCTTCATGGCGGTCCGGTCATAGTCGGGGACATGATGAATGCGACCGGCTTCAATCTCGATGTCCCGGTTGAAGGTCGTCGCGTGAAGGGCGGCGAGGCAGGCGACGCCGGCGCGGTAGCGTTCCGGGATCGGTCGGCCGTGCTCGTCGAGAACGGTGTCCGGGCCCAGGTCCTCGATCACCAGCAGGCCTGCCTCGCAATCGCTCTCGTAGATTTCCGGCGCGGCAAAACCCCGTTCGCGCAGCGCCTGGTCGATGGCAATGAAGGGATAGACGTCTTCGGCGAGATGGGCGATCTGCGAATAGGGCTTGCCGTCGCGGATCGGCGGGCCATCGGGCTGGCGAGGCGCGTCCATCAGGATGCGCCGCGTGCCGCCTGCAGCCGGATAGATGTACTCGTAGGCGCGGGTCGAGGCATCGCCGGTCAGATGCCGGCGCCGGGCACCGGCATAGCCTTGCGCGTCGAGGAAGCGACGGATCGAAAACACGCGTTCGATCCGGGCGATCTTCGCCGCCGGAGCGGTGATCGTTACCAGACGCCCACCCAGCGGGTCGAAGCTGAAGGCAATGTCGATGCGCCTTGCCGGCAGGCTGATGCCTGCCTTGTCGGGCCATTCGACCAGACATACCCCGTTGTCGAGCGCGTCGGCGAAGCCGATTTCCTCGAGTTCGCCGGGATCGGCAAGGCGGTAGAGATCGAAATGCGCCACCGAAAGACGCAGGTCGTAGTTCTGCACCAGCGTGAAGGTCGGGCTCGGCACCTCGAGATAATCGTCGTCAGCCATCGCCCGCAGCAGGGCCCGAGACAGCGTCGACTTGCCGGCACCGAGGTCCCCCCAGAGCGCCAGGCAATCGCCGGGCTTCACCACAAGCGCCAGTTCCTCGCCCAGGCGAATGGTGTCCGCCTCCGTGGCAAGGGTCAGCGAAAGGCTCGATGGCGCGTCGGTCATTGGGCGGCGGCGATGGCTTGCGGTTTGCCGATTGCGGAGGGGATGCGGCAGGCGACGGTCGTGCCCTGTCCGGGCTCGCTGTCGATCGAAACCGTGCCGTTATGCAGGTTGACGAAACTCTCGACGATGGAAAGGCCGAGACCGGCTCCACTGCGCTTTCCGGCCTTGCCATTGGTCGAGAAGCGGTTGAACACGGTCGCCAGCATGTCCTTCGACATGCCGCAGCCGTTATCGTGAACCGTGAAGACGAAATCCGCATCCTCGCGCCAGCACTTCAGCTCGATGGCCGAGCCTTCCGGCGCGAAGTTCACCGCATTGGTGAGGATCTTGATGAGGATCTGCTTCAGCCGCTGCGCGTCGGCGACGATATGGCCGAGATGGGCGGCAGCGGCGATCTCCAGCGAGACATTGCTCTCCTGCAGCCTATCGGTCATCTGCATCGAGACGTCGTCGAGCAGGTCGGTGAGATCGATATCGGCGTAATCGAGCCGCATGATGCCGGCATCGACGGTCGCCAGGTCGAGAATGTCGTTGACGATCGTCAGCAGCACCGACGAGGAGGTGGAGATGTGGTCGATATATTCCGACTGGCGCTCGTTCAGCGGACCGATCGCCGGCGTTTTCAACAGGTCGGTGAAGCCGATGATGTTGGTCAGCGGCGAGCGCAGTTCGTACGAGACGTGCTGGACGAAGTCGTTCTTCAACTCGTCGGCCTTGCGCAAGGCCTCGTTCTTTTCCTTCAGCGCCCGTTCGGCGAGCACGCTGTCGGTCTTGTTGACGAAGGTCAGCATCGTCTGGGCGTTGGGCAGCGGCGTCACCGCGTAGTCCAGAACCAGGCGGGAGTAGAGCTCCAGCGTTCCCTGGCTCGACGGCCGTTCGTCCTCGAAGCTGGTGATCATCTTGGCGAAGCCCTTCCAGCCGTCCGCGCCGTCATAGGAAGGCGCGCAGGCCGCCTCGATCGCCTTGATATGGGTGCCCTGCTTCGAATCCGCCTCGGTGATGCCCCAGAGCGCACGGAAGGCCGGGTTGGAAAGCTCGATTCGACCGTCCGGACCGAACACCGCCACCCCTTCGGACAGGTGGTCGATCGTCTCGCCACGAACCCGCAGCAGCGTGTTGTAGCGGCTTTCCAGGTCGAACTGGGCCGTGACGTTCTCGAATACCCAGGTGGCGCCGCCCTGCGGATGGGCAGACGCGATGATGCGCAGCGTCTGGCCGTTGGGCAAATGCCACAGGTCGGCCTGGGTCTCGAGCGAGCGGTAGACGGAGAGCGCGTTCTCCTTCCACGCCTTCCAGCTCAGCTGCTCCGGCAGCTTGCGCGCCGAGCGCAGCCGATCCAGCAGTTCGCCGTGATCGGGACGTGATTCGAGGAACAGCGGCTCGAGGTCCCAGAGCTTCTGGAACGGCTGGTTGAAGAATTGCAGGCGCCGATCGCGGTCGAAGATGGCAACCGGCGCTTCGAGGTGCTCGAGCGTCTCGGCATGGCTCTTCAAGGTGCGCGCCAGTTCCTCGCGAAGCGCTTCCTCGCCGCTGACATCGACGGCCATTCCGCACGAGCCGGACGGTTCGCGAATGTCGACCACATCGAAGAAGGTCCGCTTGCCGCGGACCGCGGTGGAAACGACGTCGTGGAACGGCGATTCCGGCGTCGCGCTCGCCTTGATCTTCTCGCGGCTGAGGCTGGTGAGAATTTCCCGGGCCTCGCGGACGGCCTGGTCCGGCGAACCGGCCTCTACGGCCTCGCTATAGGCGTGGTTGACCCAGACCAGCCGGCCTTCCGTGTCGCGCCGCCAGACCGGCTGCTCGATGGCGTCGAGCAGCGACTCGAAGGTGGCGATGGAATTTCTAAGACGATTGCGTTCGATCTTCAGTTCGGCAAGCTCGGCACGCAGATTGTTGAGAGCGACGAAGCGGGCGAAGGCCCGGCCGCCGGAGAGGCGACCCTGCACTTCGATGACCTCGCCGCGATGCGTCTCGATGATGACGTCGAAGCTTTCGGCCTTGTAGCGCAGGGCTTCGATCGCTCTTTCGAGGTCGCCGGCCGAGGCGGGTTTCAGCCAGCGCCCGAAGGCGAGGAATTCGCCGTCGGTCTGCGGTGCGCCGGTTTCGGCCGGCAGCTGGCCGAGAAACTCGGGCTTGCCGTTTTGTCCGTCCCAGATCACGATCCGGCGGTTCTTGTCGGCGATCAGCGCCTGGTAGCGGGATATGCGCTGGTTCGCGTCCGAGAGGGCCGAACGCATTTCAGCGCCTTCGGCCTCCAGCCGGCCACGCTGGCGGATCAGCCATCCCGCCGAAAGCATCGCTGCCGAAAGTATCCCGAGCACGAGGGCATAACCGACCATCTCGACCGAGGTGAAGAGCTTTTCGGCCGGCGGTACGCTCGTCTGCGATCGGGCAAGGCCGGGCGCGAAAAGACCGGTCAGGATCGTTCCGCCCATGCAGGCCTTCCAAAGATGGGACAGCAGATCGTGCCTGAGGCGCGAGCGCGGCCTATCGCCTGCGCTCATGCTTTCGTCGCCAGGCTCCATGGCTCGCCGCCGCGAAGCCCGGGCATCCATAGCCGCTGCCGTATCCCGTCTGAACGGGCCGCTTTTGTTTACCGACATCCTCGGTCTGTCTCCGTCCTATGTGCCGCATCGTCGACAAGACATCCCATTTCGTCGACGCACCTGATGGGTGCGCCACGAATCAAGTTCTAAAACAATACTGCCTAAGGGAATGAGCGGGAAGGGTCGGCCCCAAAAAAGAAGCCGCAGCTTTTGTCAAGGCTGCGGCTACCAGATTTGGTAGATATCCAGAAGAATATTAATAGCGGTAGTGGTCAGCCTTGAACGGACCCTGCGGCGTGACGCCGATATAGGCGGCCTGTTCTTCCGACAGCTCGGTCAGCTTCACGCCGAGCTTTTCGAGATGCAGGCGGGCGACCTTCTCGTCGAGGTGCTTCGGCAGGACGTAAACCTCGTTCTTGTACTCGCCCGGCTTGGTATAAAGCTCGATCTGGGCCAGAACCTGGTTGGTGAACGAGGCCGACATGACGAAGGACGGATGGCCCGTGGCATTGCCGAGATTGAGCAGACGGCCTTCCGACAGCAGGATCATGCGGTTGCCCTTGGGGAACTCGATCATGTCGACCTGCGGCTTGACGTTGGTCCATTTCAGGTTGCGCAGTGCCGAAACCTGAATTTCGTTGTCGAAATGGCCGATATTGCCGACGATCGCCATGTCCTTCATCTCGCGCATGTGCTCGATGCGGATGACGTCCTTGTTGCCGGTGGTGGTGATGAAGATGTCGGCCGAGGACACGACATCCTCGAGTGTGACCACTTCGAAACCGTCCATGGCGGCCTGCAGGGCGCAGATCGGGTCGACTTCCGTAACCTTGACGCGGGCGCCGGCGCCACGCAGCGAAGCGGACGAGCCCTTGCCGACGTCGCCATAGCCGCAGACGACGGCGACCTTGCCGGCCATCATCACGTCGGTGCCGCGGCGGATGCCGTCGACCAGCGATTCCTTGCAGCCGTACTTGTTGTCGAACTTCGACTTGGTGACCGAGTCGTTGACGTTGATCGCCGGGAAGGGGAGAAGGCCCTTCTTGCTCAATTCATAGAGGCGATGAACGCCGGTGGTGGTTTCTTCGGTCACGCCCTTGATCGCGTCGCGCTGCTTGGTGAACCAGCCCGGCGATGCCTCGAGCCGCTTCTTGATCTGTGCAACCAGAATCGTCTCTTCTTCCGACTGCGGATTGGAGAGAACATCCTCGCCGGCTTCGGCACGGGCGCCGAGCAGGATGTACATGGTGGCGTCGCCACCGTCGTCGAGAATCATGTTCGACAGTCCGCCGTCGCGCCACTGGAAGATCTGGTCGGTGTAGTGCCAGTAGTCTTCGAGGCTTTCACCCTTGACGGCATAGACCGGGATGCCGGCGGCGGCGATCGCGGCGGCGGCATGGTCCTGGGTCGAGAAGATGTTGCACGATGCCCAGCGCACTTCCGCACCGAGCGCGACCAGCGTCTCGATCAGGACGGCGGTCTGGATGGTCATGTGAAGCGAACCGGTGATGCGGGCGCCCTTGAGCGGCTTGCTCTGGCCGAATTCCGCGCGGCAGGACATCAGGCCCGGCATTTCGGTTTCGGCGATTTCGATTTCCTTGCGGCCGAAATCGGCAAGGCCAATGTCTGCGACGATATAGTCGTTGTGTGCGGTCATGAAGCTCTCCCGGCTAGGATGACGGCGCAGGCCCGGTTCCGCTTTGGGTGCCAGGCAAGCACCATTCGTGACCCCTCTGCAAAAGACGGGTTTCTGATCCGCATTTATCAGGGATTATCGCCGATGGCAAGGAGACATAAAGAGGTCTTTATGTCTTTATATGATTAAGCGGCGGTTAGATTTCCTCGCCGAACTTGTCGGTGACGAGCGCTTCCAGCGCGTCGAGGACCTCGTCGGCCTGGCTGCCGGTGGCGCTCACCTGGATCGAGCAGCCGGGGCTAGCGGCCAGCATCATCAATCCCATGATCGACGTGCCGCCGACGGTCGTGCCGTCCTTGGTCACGTGGACGATCGCGTCGAAGCCGCTCACCGTTTGGACGAACTTCGCGGATGCGCGCGCGTGCAGGCCACGCTTGTTGATGATCAGGAGGTCCCGGGAATTCGGCATGGAGGGGCTTTCGATCACTTGCCGCTGAGGACGCGGCTGGCGACATTGATGTATTTGCGACCGGCTTCGGAAGCATCCACCAGCGCCTTCTCCATATCGTTTTCGCCGCGCACGCCCGCCAGCTTGATCAGCATCGGCAGGTTGACGCCGGCGATCACTTCGATCCGGCCAGTGTTCATCACGGAGATAGCGAGGTTGGACGGGGTGCCGCCGAACATGTCGGTGAGAATGATCACGCCATGGCCGTCATCGGAACGCATCACTGCATCCAGAATGTCCTGGCGCCGTTGGTCCATGTCGTCATCCGGACCGATGCAAACGGTTTCGATGAATTTTTGTGGGCCGACGACATGCTCTACAGCATGCTGAAACTCCTCAGCCAGCTTGCCATGGGTGACAAGCACCAGTCCGATCATTCTTCTATTACCCCTTGCCTGCGCAGACAGATGGCGGAGATAACGCAACGCAGGTACTTCGTCCATCGGTGGGCCGCCATCTTGGCGATGAAAATCCGAAGTTCAAGCGCAAACTGCGTCCACCCTTGCCGGGTTGAGCGTCATTCAGGAAGAGATCAAGGCATCTATGAAGGAAAAAGGCAAGCGGACGTCTGTCGGAAGATGAAGCGCCGGCAGGCATATGTCGCCGCACAGCGTCACCCCTGGCTTCCTGGGGGGCAATCGTTCCGCACCATGCCGCTCGATCGGCAGGACGGCATAGTGAAGCACGGCCCGGGGAATGCTGGCGACCCGGGCTATGCCGCCGTGGCGCAGTTCGATCATGTCGCGGATCGTGTCCGGTCGTGACGCAATGACATGCACGCCGAAGCGGGAAACGAACACCTGATCATCGGCCACCAGCGCCGAAAACTGTCCATGCAGACGGGCCTCGGCGAGGCAATCGAAGGCGAGCTGCGATTTGCCCGATCCGGACGGGCCGAGAAAGACGAGCCCGGTCGTGCCGACGACGATCGCCGTTGCATGGATATTGGCGCTCAGCGGCCTCACGCCGCCGCCTCGACCGGCAGCGAAAGAATGAAGCGTGCGCCGAGAATGCGGCCGCTTCCCGGCTCGATGATATTCTCGGCCTTCAATGTGCCGCCATGCGCCTCGGCGATCTGCCGGCTGATGGACAGGCCGAGCCCGGAATTCTGGCCGAAGCTCTCGCCCTCGGGGCGGTCGGTATAGAAACGCTCGAAGATCCGGTCGATGTCTTCGGCCTGGATGCCAGGTCCATTGTCCTCGATCAGGATCAGGCAGCGTCCGCGCGTCCGCGACAGCTTGACGGTGATCTTGCCTCCGACCTCGGGCACGAAGGAGCGGGCGTTCTCGATCAGATTGGTGATGATCTGCCCGAGCCGCAGATCGTGACCGGGAACGATGAAGCGCGCCTTCGCCCCCGGTTTCTGGTCGATGATATAGTCGAGTTCGACCGGCTTCTTGGTGCTACGGATCTGTCGTGAGACATCGACCAGGCTGGACAGCAGCACTTCCAGGTCGACCGGATGGGCGTCGCTGCGTGCCAGTTCCGCATCCAGGCGCGAGGCGTCGGAAATGTCGCTGATCAACCGGTCGAGCCGGCGTACGTCGTGCTGGATCACGTCCATCAGCCGCTGCCGCGAGTGATCGTTCTTGGCCAGCGGCAAGGTCTCGACTGCGCTGCGCAACGAGGTCAGCGGGTTCTTCAATTCGTGGCTGACATCGGCGGCGAAGCTTTCGATCGCGTCGATGCGGTCGTAGAGGGCATTGGTCATTTCGCGCAAGGCCACCGACAGATTGCCGATCTCGTCCTGGCGCGCGGAAAAGTCCGGAATTTCCTCACGCTCCTTGGCGCCGCGGCGGACCCGGATGGCGGCTGCCGCCAGCCGCCGCAGCGGATTGGCGATAGTGGACGACAGAAGCAGGGAAACGACGATGTTGACCAGGGTCGCAACGCCGAAGACGCGCAGAATGGCCAGCCGTTCGGCATGAACGATCTTGTCGATGTCTCCGGCCTGGGTGGAGAGAAGCAGGACGCCGAGCACGGCGCGGAAACGCTGCACTGGAACAGCGACGGAGACGATCAGTTCGCTCTGGTCGGTCACCCGCACGACGGCGCCGCGCACGCCGGTCAGCGCATTCATCACTTCCGGATAGATCGATCCGTCGCCGCCCGGCGCCTCCTTGTAGACCGGCAGGTTCGACGGCTGCAAAGCCATGTTGAAGATCCGGGCGATCCAGTCGGTGAAGCTCGATGTCTCGTTCTCGACGGGCGGAAGGTCGAACCTTAGGACCTGGCCCCGCGAATAGAGGTGGCGTGAATCGAGCAGCAGGTTGGCGTCGGCATCGAACAGGCGGGCACGCGTGCGCGTCGGCGAGATCAGCCGACGCAGGACCGGCGCGACCCGCTCCGGATTGATCGGGAATTCGAGATCCTCATCGTTCGGCACCGGCGTGATGCTCTGGCCAGCCTGCAGTTCGAGAAGCTTCTGGGGGTCGATGGTGATCGAATTGGTGTCGACCGACGCGGATGCGGAGATCGCCCCGGCAATGATCTCGCCTTGGGTCAGCAGGCTTTCGACGCGTGCGTCGATCAGTCCCTCGCGGAACTGGTTGAGATACATGATGCCCCCGACCAGCACGATCAGCGCGGCGAGGTTGAAGAAGACGATGCGCCGGGTCAGGCTGGAAAACAGCGCATGCCCGAAGATACGACGCACGAGCGTGAAGGGATGAACCGGAAAACGGCGCTGTTCGGTCAGGCTGTCCAGTTCGTCGATCGACCCTTCGGAAACGTGCTTGACCAATCTCTACCCTTTGCCCGGCCGGCCCCGTGTCAGACGGCTACGGCGCTTACGCTGCTTCGCGGAAGCGGTAACCCACTCCGTAGAGCGTTTCAATCATGTCGAAGTCGGTGTCGACCATCTTGAACTTCTTGCGCAGGCGCTTGATGTGGCTGTCGATCGTGCGGTCGTCGACATAGACCTGCTCGTCATAGGCCGCATCCATCAGCGCGTCGCGGCTTTTCACCACGCCCGGACGCTGCGCCAGAGACTGCAGGATGAGGAACTCGGTGACGGTGAGCGTGACCGGATCGCCCTTCCAGGTGCAGGTATGGCGTTCCTGGTCCATGGCCAGTTGGCCGCGCTCCAGCGTGCGGGCCTGCTGCTCGGCGCTGGTCTTGGCCGTGCCGCCCGCCGCCAGGTTCTCCCGGCTCGCCGCGCGGCGCAGGATCGCCTTCACCCGCTCGACCAGCAGCCGCTGCGAAAACGGCTTGGTGATGAAGTCGTCGGCGCCCATCTTCAGGCCGAACAACTCATCGATCTCTTCGTCCTTGGAGGTCAGGAAGATCACGGGGATGTCGGATTTCTGTCGAAGCCGGCGCAACAGCTCCATGCCGTCCATGCGCGGCATCTTGATGTCGAAGATGGCGAGTTGGGGTGGACGCGCGAGCAGGCCGTCGAGCGCCGAGGCACCGTCGGTATAGGTCTCGACCTTGTATCCTTCGGCTTCAAGCGCGATCGATACGGAAGTGAGAATATTGCGGTCGTCGTCAACGAGCGCGATCGTCTGCATGGTATTGGTCTCCGTCATCATGAAGCGCGGCTCCTGGTAATGTCCCAGCCCAGGGTTTGGCGACGTTAGGATGCGCTTATTGAGGATAAAGGTGGAACAAATTGTGGCAAAGATAAAGGGGCGCTCCGCAGCTAGCAGTGAAATGAGGTGCATAACGCCCTCGATGACAACCGAAAGCATCCCGTGCAAACCGATTTAAAAATGCATATTTCCATTTAAATCGATTAAATATTTGAAATTATTGATTGTTTTCCAGCTTGCATATTGCGTTTTGAAAACTCGAACACTAGGTTCCCGGAAATTCAACGTCACTTTGCTATTATAAAGGATGCGCGCTCATGGAGGAGCTTGGTGTAAATAATCCCCTCGTTGGGGTGGCGGCGATCGGTTTGGGAGATGCGGCCCGCGTCTACTACAACTTCCGTGAGCGCGATCTTTATGAAGAGGCGATTCGCCGCAACGAAGCGGTGCTGACCGCCGACGGCGCGCTCTGCGCCGTGACCGGACAGCACACCGGCCGTTCGGCCAAGGACAAGTTCGTCGTCCGCGACCTCCACACCGATGGCGAAATCTGGTGGGATAACAACAAGCCCATGTCGCCCGAGCACTTCGGCATCCTGCACAAGGACATGCTGGCCCATGCGGCCGGCCGGGATCTGTTCGTCCAGGACCTCGTCGGTGGCGCCGACAAGGAAAACGAGCTGCCGACCCGCGTCGTGACCGAGCTCGCCTGGCATTCGCTGTTCATCCGCAACCTGCTGATCCGCCCCGAGCGTTCGGCGCTCCACGACTTCCAGCCCAAGCTGACGATCATCAACCTGCCGACCTTCCGCGCCGATCCGGCCCGTCACGGCTGCCGCACGGAAACGGTCATCGCCTGCGACTTCACCAACGGCATCGTGCTGATCGGCGGCACCTCCTATGCCGGCGAAATGAAGAAGTCGGTCTTCACCGCGCTGAACTACATGCTGCCGCCCAAGGGCGTCATGCCGATGCACTGCTCGGCCAATGTCGGCCCGGCCGGCGATGCCGCCGTCTTCTTCGGCCTGTCGGGCACCGGCAAGACCACGCTTTCGGCCGATCCGAGCCGCACGCTGATCGGCGACGACGAGCACGGCTGGGGCGAGCACGGCATCTTCAACTTCGAAGGTGGCTGCTATGCGAAGACCATCCGCCTGTCGGCCGAAGCCGAGCCGGAAATCTACGCGACCACCAAGCGCTTCGGCACCGTGCTCGAAAACGTCGTGCTCGATGAAGCCGGCATTCCCGACTTCAACGACGCCTCGCGCACCGAAAACACCCGCTGCGCCTATCCGCTGCACTTCATCCCGAATGCATCGGACACCGGCCGCGCCGGCCATCCGAAGACGATCATCATGTTGACGGCCGATGCCTTCGGCGTGCTGCCGCCGATCGCCCGGCTGACCCCGGAACAGGCCATGTACCACTTCCTGTCCGGCTACACCGCCAAGGTGGCCGGCACGGAGAAGGGCGTGACCGAGCCGGAAGCCACATTCTCGACCTGCTTCGGCGCCCCCTTCATGCCGCGTCATCCGGCAGAATACGGCAATCTGCTGCGCGACCTGATCGCCGAGCACAATGTCGACTGCTGGCTGGTCAATACCGGCTGGACCGGTGGGGCGTACGGTATCGGCCATCGCATGCCGATCAAGGCGACCCGCGCCCTGCTCGCCGGAGCACTGAGCGGCGAGTTGAAGAAGGCCGAGACGCGCATCGATCCGAGCTTCGGCTTTGCCGTCCCGGTCGCTGTCGAAGGCGTAGATGCCAAGATCCTCGATCCGCGTTCGACCTGGTCGGACGGCGAGGCATATGACGCGCAGGCGAAGAAGCTGGTGGCGATGTTCATCACCAACTTCGCCAAGTTCGAGGATCACGTCGACCACACGGTCCGCGCCGCTGCTCCGAGCGTCAACATCGCGGCCGAATAAGACGGCAGCCAAGGCTTTCTTGAACCCGGCGGAACCACCCGCCGGGTTTTCCTGTTTTCTGCGGCGCTCGAATGTGAAATAGAGCAGGCGGAGACCGACCATGGCCAGCGAAGCGCTTTTCATCAACAACCGCATTACCCTTGCCGGCTGGGAACTGACCGAGCAATTCGTGCTGGCCGGCGGGCCGGGCGGGCAGAACGTCAACAAGGTCTCGACCGCGGTTCAGTTGTTCTTCAACATTTCCGGATCGCCCGCCCTCTCGGAGCGCGTGAAAGAGAACGCGATCAAGCTTGCCGGTCGGCGCGCCTCGAAGGAGGGCGTGCTGATGATCGAGGCGAACCGCTTCCGCAGCCAGGAGCGCAACCGGGAAGACGCCCGCGAGCGCTTGAAGGAACTGATCCTCGCCGCCGCCGCACCGCCCCCGCCGCCGCGCCGGAAAACCAAGCCGACCAAGGGTTCGGTCGAGCGCCGGCTGAAGGAAAAGTCGGGCCGCTCCGAGGTCAAGAAAATGCGCGGCAGGCCGAGCGGGGACTAAATTAGCTTGCCATTCCACGAATGGAACCTAGTCTCTCAATGACCGTTTCTCGTAGCGAGCAATGTCGACCGGAGGGAAGATCATGGGTTTTTTCGATTTTATCAAGAATGCAGGCAAGAAGCTTGGCATCGGTGACGAGGACGAAGCCCCGGATGTCGAGGCTGTGAAGAAGGAACTCGCCTCCCACAATCTGGGAACCGACAAGGTGGACGTTGCGGTCGTCGAGGACAAGGTCGTCCTGAAGGGAACCGTCAAGGACCAATCGGCCTTCGAGAAGGCGGTCATCGCCGTCGGCAACACGCTCGGCATTTCCAGGGTCGAGGCCGACGAGTTGAAGATCGCCGATGCCGAGGCAGCGACACCGGTCGCGGCCAAGGCCCCGGTCTTCTACACCGTGAAGAAGGGCGACAATCTGTGGAAGATCGCCGAAGCCCAGTACGGCAAGGGCAAGGGCGCCAAGCACACGGTCATCTTCGAGGCGAACAAGCCCATGCTGACTGATCCCGACAAGATCTATCCGGGTCAGGTTTTGCGTATCCCCGAATTGGCCGAATAATATTCATTTGAAGGCGGCGGTCGAAGGGCCGCCGTTCGTCCATGTCTGAGAAAGCGAAGCGCAGTCTGCCGGAAGGGCTGAGCTACCACCCGGATTTTCTCGGTCGCGCCGCCCAGGAGCAACTGGTCGCGTCCATCCGCGAGATCGTCTCCGAGGCGCCGCTCTTTGTGCCTGCCATGCCCCGGACCGGCAAGGAAATGTCGGTCCGTATGACCAATTGCGGCCCGCTCGGCTGGGTGACCGACAAGGATCGCGGTTACCGCTACCAGCCGAACCACCCGGTCACGGGCAAACCATGGCCGACCATTCCTGCAATGCTTCTCGACATTTGGGATAAGGTTTCCGGCTCAGACAAGCCGCCGGAGGCCTGTCTTGTCAATTTCTATGACGACAGCGCGCGGATGGGTCTTCACCAGGACAGGGACGAGAAAGATCTCGAGGCGCCGGTCTTGTCGGTCTCGCTGGGCAACACCTGCCTCTTCAGAGTCGGCGGCACCGATCGCAAGGACCCGACCATGTCGCTGAAGCTCAAGAGTGGCGATATCTTCGTGATCGGCGGAACCGGGCGGCTCTGCTACCATGGGGTCGACCGCATCTATCCAGCGACGTCGACACTTCTGAAGAATGGCGGCCGGATCAATCTGACGCTCCGACGGGTCAATCCCTAAGCGCTGGCCAAAGCGGCAAGCAAATCCATAGTCGGCGATCTATCGCCTACAATTTTCTAAGCGCTACCTGCTCGATGAAGTGATTGTCGCCCTTGCGCAAAATGAGGTCGGCGCGCGGTCGGGTCGGCAGGATGTTTTCGCGCAGGTTCTTCAGGTTGATATTGGCCCACAGATCCTCGGCGATTTTCAGCGCTTCCTCGTCGCTGATCGTCGCATAGCGATTGAAATAGGAGTTGGGATCGCGGAAGGCGGTTTGCCTGAGCTTCATGAAGCGGTCGACATACCAGCGGTGGATCAGCTTCTCCTCCGCGTCGATATAGATCGAGAAGTCGAAGAAGTCGGAAACGATCGGCACGATCTTGCCGTCTGCGGGCAGATCGCGCGACTGGAGCACGTTGATGCCTTCGAAGATCAGGATGTCGGGCCGGTCTATGACCTTGTATTCGTTCGGCAGCACGTCATAGGTCAGGTGCGAATAGCCTGGGGCCTTGACGTTGGGCAGGCCCGCCTTGATCGCCGACAGGAAACGCAGCAGTGCGCCGATGTCGTAGCTTTCCGGAAAACCCTTGCGGTTCAGGATATTGTGGCGAACCAGATGGGCGTTCGGATAGAGAAAGCCGTCGGTCGTCACCAGATCGACCTTCGGGCTCGATGGCCAACGCGCCAGGAGTTCCTTGAGGATACGCGCCGTGGTCGATTTGCCGACGGCGACCGAACCGGCGATGCCGATGACGAAGGGCGTCTTGGAAACGCCCGCCGTGCTCAAGAAACGGCTGCGCTGCTGGAATAGCAGCTGCGAGGATTCCACATGGGCGGAAAGCAGCCGCGACAAGGACAGGTAGATGCGCCGGACCTCGTCGAGGTCGATCGGGTCGTCGATCGAACGCAGGCGTTTCAGCTCGTCGGCGGAAAGCGTCAGCGGGGTGTCGGCGCGGAAATGGGACCACTCTTCCGAGGTGAAGAACAGATAGGGCGAATAGCCATTCTCCTGGAAGTGGTCGAGCATCTCTGGCGTCTCGGCGTCCCGCGTCGCTATGGTCATGGATCCTGCCGGCTGGCCTTCTCGCTCAAGCCCGTCTGGGCCGTGCGCCGTTGAAGCTCGTCGAGCACGGCTTTAAGCGGGATGTCGGCGATTTTCAATACGACCATCAGGTGATAGAGGAGGTCGGCACTCTCGTAGACGAGGTTTTCGCGATCGTCCTTGATCGCCGCGATCACCGTTTCGACCGCCTCTTCGCCAAGCTTCTTGGCGGCTTTCGACTGGCCGCCGGCAACGAGCTTGGCCGTCCAGGATTCGTCCGGCCGGGCCTGGGCGCGGGTGGCGACGATCTGTTCCAGGTCGGTGAGGGAGAAGTCTTGCATTTCAGATCCCTTTCGCGTGCGCTCAGTCGAGCCGCATGGCTATTCCGTGCTCAGCCATATACTGCTTCGCCTCGGCGATCGAATAGGTGCCGAAGTGGAAGATCGAGGCGGCAAGCACGGCCGTCGCGTGCCCGTCCCTGATGCCGGCGACGAGGTCGTCGAGCGTGCCGACGCCGCCGGACGCGATCACCGGAACCCGCACGGCATCGGCAATGGTGCGGGTCAGCTCGATGTCGTATCCGCTCTTGGTGCCGTCCCGGTCCATCGAGGTGACCAGCAGTTCGCCGGCGCCGCGTTCGACCATCTTCATGGCAAATTCCACGGCGTCGATACCGGTCGGGGTGCGGCCGCCATGGGTGTAGATCTCCCAGGCGCTGACATTGTCGCCGCCGGCTTCCTGCTTGCGCCTCTGCTTGGCGTCGATCGATACGACGATGCACTGGTCACCGAACTTGTCGGCCGCCTCGGCGATGAAGTCCGGATTGTTCACCGCCGCCGAATTGATCGCCACCTTGTCGGCGCCGCACAGCAGGAGCTTGCGGATGTCGGCGATCGTGCGCACGCCGCCGCCGACGGTGAGCGGCATGAAACAGTGGTCGGCCGTCTGGGCGACCACCTCGAAGATCGTTTCGCGATTGTCGGACGAAGCGGTGATGTCGAGGAAGCAGAGTTCGTCGGCGCCGGCGGCGTCATAGGCCTTGGCTGCCTCGACCGGGTCGCCCGCGTCGATCAGGTCGACGAAGTTGACGCCCTTGACGACACGGCCGTCCTTGACGTCCAGGCAGGGAATGACACGGGCTTTCAGCGTCATGGTCTATCCTCGTTCAGGCGCGGGTGGCGCGGATGAGCGCCAGGGCTTCGGCCGGGTCGATGCGGCCGTCATAGAGTGCGCGGCCGGTGATTGCGCCTTCGAGCTTGGCGGCATCGGGTTCCAGCATCCGACGGATGTCGTCCATCGAGGCGAGCCCGCCCGAGGCGATCACCGGAATGGAGACGGCATCGGCGAGCGAAAGCGTCGATTCCCAGTTGATGCCGGTCAGGATGCCGTCACGGTCGATGTCGGTATAGATGATCGCCGATACGCCGGCCCCCTCGAACTTCTTCGCAAGCTCGATCACGCCGAGTTCCGAGGCCTCCGCCCAGCCTTCGACCGCGACCTTGCCGCCCTTGGCGTCGATGCCGACGGCGATCTTTCCGGGAAAGCGCTTGCAGGCTTCGATCACCAGCGCCGGATCGCGCACCGCGACCGTGCCCAGGATGACGCGCGAAAGCCCGCGATCGAGCCAATTCGAGATATGTTCGAGGCTGCGAATGCCGCCGCCGAGCTGTACCGGGTTTTGCGTGGCCTTCAGGATGGCATCGACGGCAGCGCCGTTGACGCTCTCACCGGCAAAGGCGCCGTTGAGATCGACGACATGCAGCCATTCGAATCCCTGGTCCTCGAAGGCTTTCGCCTGGGCGCCGGGATCGGTGTTGTAGACGGTGGCCTGCTCCATGTCGCCCAGCTTGAGCCGCACGCACTGGCCGTCCTTGAGGTCGATGGCGGGAAAAAGGATCATGCGGATTTGTCCGATACTGAAGAAGGCTTACGGTTGCCAGGAAAGGAAGTTGGCGATCAGCCTGAGGCCGAGCGTCTGGCTCTTTTCCGGATGGAACTGGGCGCCGACCATGTTGTCGCGACCGACGAAGGCGGTCATCGGCCCGCCGTAGTCGGTGGTGGCAATGACATCGTCCGGATTTTCCGCGGCAAGGTGGTAGGAGTGGACGAAATAGGCGTGCAGACCGTCCGGCCCTGTCTTGATCCCGTCAAACAGCGGGTGTGGCCGGTGCAGGTCGAGCGTGTTCCAGCCGATCTGCGGGATCTTGAGGGTAGGATCGGACGGAGTCATTTCGACCACATCGCCCTTGATCCAGCCGAAGCCCGGCGTGATCGTCTTCTCCAGGCCCCGGCTCGACATCAGCTGCATGCCGACGCAGATGCCGAAGAAGGGGCGGCCCTTCCTCTCGACCACATCGACGATCGCCTCGTGCATGCCCGGAACGGCGTCAAGGCCGCTGCGGCAATCGGCATAGGCGCCGACTCCCGGCAGCACGATGCGGTCGGCGGTCGCCACGCGCTCGGCCTTGTCGGTCAGTTCGATCTCGGCATCGATACCGCCTTCGCGGGCGGCCCGCTCAAAGGCCTTCGTGGCCGAGCGGAGATTTCCGGATCCATAATCGATGATCGCCACGCGCATCGTGGAACGTCCTTTCCTGAATACGACGCCATCGGACAAGGGCCGAGGCGCCGCGAAGCGGTGTTCAAGCTGCTGTCCGCTGGTCTCGCTGGGCGGGCCTCAGACGAGGGTACCCTTGGTCGAGGGAACGCGGCTGGCCTGGCGCGGGTCGATTTCGATCGCCGTCCGCAGTGCCCGGGCCACGGCCTTGAAGCAGGTCTCGGCTATATGGTGGTTGTTGGCGCCGTAATGGTTGAGGATATGCAGCGTGATACCGGCATTCTGGGCCAGTGCCTGGAAGAACTCCCGCACCAGTTCGGTGTCGAAAGTGCCGATCTTCGGTGCGCTGAAGGCGACATTCCAGACAAGGAACGGCCGGCCCGAAACGTCGATCGCCGCCTTGGTCATCGTCTCGTCCATGGCAAGGTCGATCGACGCATAGCGGGTGATGCCGCGCCGGTCGCCGAGCGCCTTGGAGATCGCCTGGCCGATGGCGATGCCGGTATCCTCGACGGTGTGGTGGTCGTCGATGTGCAGGTCGCCCTTCACCTCGATCTCCATGTCGATGAGCGAATGTCGCGACAACTGGTCCAGCATATGGTCGAAGAAGCCGACGCCCGTGGAAATCTTCGCCGCGCCGGTGCCGTCGAGATCGACGGATACCGAAACGGAGGTTTCGTTGGTTTTGCGGGAAATGCTTCCCGTGCGACGGATCATCGTTTCGCCCATCAGGGTCCGCTCCATGCCTTGGTCAGGGGGTTCCTTATCAGGCGGTCGGTTAAATATCCAGCAAAAGCAGGCCCTGCTTTATGGCTATGCGTCACAAGATTGCATTCGCGCGAGGCCAACTTACATAGGGATCAACCGCGCGATTTCGCGTTCCAATCGAACGCCCGGCAGACGGGCCAGCAGGTGCGTAAATGACAACGATTATTACTGTGCGGAAGGGCGGAAAGGTCATCATGGCGGGCGACGGCCAGGTGAGCCTCGGCCAGACCGTGATGAAGGGCAATGCCCGCAAGGTCCGCCGGATCGGCAAGGGCGACGTGATCTCCGGTTTCGCCGGCGCCACAGCCGACGCCTTCACACTGCTGGAGCGCCTGGAAAAGAAGCTCGAGCAATATCCCGGCCAGTTGATGCGCGCCGCCGTCGAGCTTGCCAAGGACTGGCGCACCGACAAGTACCTGCGCAACCTCGAGGCCATGATGCTGGTCGCCGACAAGACCATCACCCTTGCCATCACCGGCAATGGCGACGTGCTGGAACCCGAACATGGCGCGATGGCGATCGGCTCCGGCGGCAATTATGCGCTTGCGGCTGCCCGCGCCCTGATGGACAGCGAAAAGTCGGCGGAAGAGATCGCCCGCCAGGCCATGGCGATCGCCGCCGAGATTTGCGTCTATACCAACGCCAATATCGTGGTCGAGTCGCTCGACAGCGACAACTGATCATCTTTCCTCCGACCCTTGGAACAAGCGATATGACGACTTTTTCTCCCCGCGAGATCGTATCCGAACTCGACCGCTTCATCATCGGCCAGCACGAGGCGAAACGTGCCGTGGCGATCGCGCTGCGCAACCGGTGGCGCCGCCAGCAGCTCGACGAAGATCTGCGCGACGAGGTGATGCCGAAGAACATCCTGATGATCGGCCCGACCGGCGTCGGCAAGACGGAGATTTCGCGGCGCCTTGCCAAGCTCGCCGGCGCACCCTTCATCAAGGTCGAGGCGACGAAGTTTACCGAAGTCGGTTATGTCGGCCGCGACGTCGAACAGATCATTCGCGATCTGGTCGAGGTCGGCATCGGCCTGGTGCGCGAGAAGAAGCGCGCCGAGGTCCAGGCCAAGGCCCATGCCGGCGCCGAGGAACGCGTCCTCGATGCGCTGGTCGGCGCCACGGCTTCCCCGGCCACCCGCGACAGCTTCCGCAAGAAGCTGCGGGCCGGCGAGATGGACGACAAGGAGATCGACATCGAGATCGCTGACAGCGGCAGCGGCATGCCCGGCTTCGAGGTTCCCGGAATGCCGGGCGCCAATGTCGGTATCCTCAACCTGTCGGAAATGTTCGGCAAGGCCATGGGTAGCCGCACCAAGAAGGTGCGTACGACGGTGAAGGCTTCCTATCCGGACCTGATTCGCGACGAGTCCGACAAGCTGATCGACAATGAGGCGATCCAGCGCGAGGCGGTGCGCTCGGCCGAGAACGACGGCATCGTCTTCCTCGACGAAATCGACAAGATCGCCGCGCGTGAAGGCGGCATGGGGGCCGGCGTGTCGCGCGAAGGCGTGCAGCGCGACCTGCTGCCGCTGGTCGAAGGCACCACCGTGTCGACCAAGTATGGGCCGGTGAAGACGGACCATATCCTGTTTATCGCCTCGGGCGCCTTCCACGTGTCGAAGCCTTCCGATCTGCTGCCCGAACTGCAGGGCCGCTTGCCGATCCGCGTCGAGCTGAAGCCGCTGACCAAGGAGGACTTCCGCCGCATCCTGACCGAGACCGAGGCGAGCCTCATCCGGCAGTACAAGGCGCTGATGGCGACCGAGGAACTGGATCTCGACTTCACCGAAGATGCGATCGACGCGCTGGCCGATGTCGCGGTCAAGCTCAACACCTCGGTCGAGAACATCGGTGCAAGGCGCCTGCAGACCGTGATGGAGCGTGTGCTGGACGATATCTCGTTCAACGCGCCAGACCGGGGTGGTTCAAAGGTGTTGATCGATTCGGCCTATGTCGCCGAGCATGTCGGCGAGATCGCCGCCGATGCAGACCTGTCGCGCTATATCCTTTAGCGCAAGACAAAATATGCGGGTTCCGCCGAAGGAATGCCGTAAATGTGACGCAGGGCAAGGTCGACAAACACGGCCTTGCTTCTGTATGGGTGGCGCCGGAAAGCAATCTGTCTATTGAAAACTTGGGGTGAAGGTATCGTGGGTCGACTTACTCGGGCATTCTTTCTGGCGCTGCTCGTTCTTGCGCCGGCAGGTGTGAACGCCGCACCGCTCCGTGTCGTGCCCGAAGGCAACCGCAATGCCGAGCAGCCGCCGATCCCAGGGGCTTCGGTACGGCGCACCCAGGCCGGCAAGACCACGTTCGACCTGAAATACGAGAAGGTGCGCGACTTGCTCGCGTCCGACGATCGGCTGCGCTCGAAGATCAAGCAGACCGCGGCAACCTATGGCATCGAGCCGATTCACATGGTGGGCGCGATCGTCGGTGAACATACCTTCAACGTCGATGCCTATGACAGCCTGCAGAGCTATTACGTCAAGGCGGCGGCCTATGCCGGCAACAGCTTCCGTTTCGCCTATGACGGCGAGGGGATTGCCGACTTCGTCGCCCGCCCGGAATTTTCCGATTGCGCCGCGATGAAGGGCACCTACCAGCTGTGGTCGTGCCGCGAGGATGTCTGGGAAGCCAAGTTCCGTGGTCGAACCGTCGGCGGCAAGGCTTATCCCAACAACCGCTTCAGCGCCGTGTTCTTCCAGCCCTTCTATGCCGGCCAGACCTTCGGTCTGGGGCAGATCAATCCGCTGACGGCGCTGATGCTGTCGGACCTGGTGTCGCAGAAATCGGGCGTCGCCAAGCTCGATGAGAACGACGCGGCCGGCGTCTACAAGGCGATCATGGAGCCCGACATTTCTCTGGCCTTCATGGCGGGCGTGCTGCGCAAGGCGATCGACGACTACCGCACAGTCGCCGGCATGGACATTTCCAAGAATCCCGGCGTGACGGCCACGCTGTTCAACGTCGGAAATTCGCTGCAGCGGGCGAGAGCGCTTGCCTCCCGCAATGCCGGCGCCGCTTCGCCCGTCTGGCCGCAGGAAAACTACTATGGGTGGTTGGTCAACGACCGCCTGAGTGAACTCGAGGCCCTGTTCTAGCCCGCTTCGGGCTGAGCGCGCCACCGCGGAGCGGTACCATGGCAATCGTCGACAGCTCCGATCCTTTCGAACCCCCGGCACCCGTACCGCGCTCGCATCCGCCGTCGAGGCTCGAGATCATTCGCACGGTTCTGCGCAACCCGCTCGAGCTGTGGGGCGTGCCTTCCTATACTCTGCCCTGGATCGAGACCCGGTTCTTCGGCCGCACCACCGTGATCGTCAACGATCCCGATCTGATCCGCCACGTGCTGGTCGACAATGCCGGCAACTATGTGATGGACAAGGTCCGTCAACTGGTCCTTCGTCCCATCCTGCGCGACGGGCTGCTCACCGCCGAGGGCGGGGTGTGGAAGCGCTCGCGAAAGGCGATGGCGCCCGTCTTCACCCCGCGCCATGCGCGCGGTTTTGCCCGCCAGATGCTGGACAAGAGCGAGGCGTTTGCCACGCGCTATGCGACCGCGGATCAGCAGGGCACGGTGCGCGACATCGCCGCCGACATGACCGGGCTCACCTACCTCATTCTCTCAGAGACGCTGTTTTCCGGCGAGATCGCCACCGATGGCGATGACGTCGCCGGCGATGTCGATGCGCTGTTGCACCACATGGGACGGATCGATCCGCTCGACATGCTGGCGGCACCGGGATGGATCCCCCGGCTCGCGCGCTTGCGTGGTCGCGGGGTATTGCGCAAGTTCCGTGCGCTGGTCAGGACGACCATGGAAAAGCGCAAGGCGGCGATCGCGCGGGACCCGCAATCGGCGCCGCGCGATTTCCTCACCCTGCTGCTCGAGGTCGAAGGCCCGCAGGGCCTGACCACCGAGGAGGTCGAGGACAATATCCTGACCTTCATCGGCGCCGGTCACGAGACCACCGCCCGGGCGCTTGCCTGGACGTTCTTCTGCGTCGCCAACTGTCCCGACATCCGGCACCGCATGGAGGTTGAAATCGACGCGGTCGTCGACAGCGGTGTGGACCCGGTCGACTGGCTGGAGCGGATGCCGCTCGTGCGCGCCGCCTTCGAGGAGGCGCTGAGGCTCTATCCGCCGGCCCCGTCGATCAACCGGCAGGCCGTTGCCGACGATCGCTTCGAGGCGCCTGACGGGACAGTCATCGACATCCGCAAGGGTGCGACGATCCTGATCATGCCCTGGACGCTGCACCGGCATGAACTCTACTGGGAGCGGCCGCGTGTCTTCGACCCGAACCGCTTCCTGCCGGAAAACCGCGAAAAGATCGGCCGTTTCCAATATCTGCCGTTCGGCGCCGGGGCACGGGTCTGCATCGGCGCGACATTCGCCCTGCAGGAGGCCGTAATCGCGCTCGCTATCCTGATGCGGCGCTATCGCTTCGACGTGACCGACGAAACCAGGCCGTGGCCGGTGCAGAAGCTGACGGTGCAGCCGGAGGGCGGGCTGCCGATGCGGGTCACCGCGCGGGCTGCGGTTACGCGGCCATGATTTGCCGTTTGTCAGCTATCGCCGTCCGGTTTCTCCATGCGATAACAGCGTGATCCGTGTTGGTGAAATTCTGAAAGACCGAGGCAGTTGGCGTGACACTCCATTACCTGTTGGGCATCGATACCGGCGGCACCTATACCGACGCGGTGCTCTACAGCGAGACGCAAGGCATCCTCGCCAAGGCCAAGGCGCTGACCACGCGCCATGATCTGGCGATCGGCATCGCAGAAGCGCTGGAAAAGGTCATCGAAGCCTCCGGTGTTCCGGTCGAGGCGATTGGTCTGGTGTCGCTCTCGACGACGCTGGCGACAAACGCGCTGGTCGAAGGGCAGGGAGGACGCGCCGGCCTCATCATGATCGGCTTCGGCCCCGACGACCTGAAGCGCGACGGTCTGGCCGATGCGCTCGGCTCCGATCCCGTCTTTTATCTCACCGGCGGTCATGATGTGCATGGCACCGAAACGCCGCTCGATCTCTCTCCGCTGGAGACAGCCCTGCCCGAACTGCGCGAAACGGTCTCGTCCTTCGCCGTTGCCGGCTATTTTGCCGTGCGCAATCCGGCCCATGAAATCCGGGTTCGGGACTTCATCCGCGATCATTGTCCTCTGCCGGTAACCTGCAGCCACGAGCTGTCGTCCAAGCTCGGCGGTCCGCGCCGGGCGCTGACCACGCTGCTCAATGCGCGTCTGGTGTCGATGATCGACCGGCTTGTCGGCGCCTGCGAGGACTTCCTCACAAGGCGCGGCATCGACGCGCCGCTGATGGTCGTGCGCGGCGACGGTGCCCTGATCTCGGCCGCCGAGGCCCGGCTGCGGCCGATCGAGACGATCCTGTCGGGCCCCGCGGCAAGCCTGGTCGGCGCGCGCCACCTGACCGGGCTTGCCGATGCCGTCGTCTCCGACATCGGCGGTACGACCACCGACGTGGCGATCCTCGAGGGTGGACGCCCGCGGCTTGACGCCGACGGTGCCGTGGTCGGCGGATACCGCACCATGGTCGAGGCGGTGGCCATGCGCACCTATGGCCTCGGCGGTGATTCGGAGGTGAGGATCGACGACCGCAGCCTGAATGCGCGGATCGATCTCGGACCGCGCCGGCTCGTGCCCCTCAGTCTGGCGGCCACGCTGCATGGCCAGCCGGTCATCGATATTCTCGAACGGCAGCTGCGCGCGGCCCATATGGGGCGCCATCACGGGCGCCTTGCGGTCCGCACCGGCGTGCCGGATCATCTGGCCGCCGGCCTCGCGGCCCAGGAAGCGGCGCTGTTCGACCGCATCGGATCGGAGCCTTTGGCGCTCGATCAATTGCTGACGGCAACCTCGCAACTGGCCACGCTCGACCGGCTGGTGGCGCGCGGGCTCGTGCATATCTGCGGCGTCACGCCGTCGGACGCCATGCATGTGCTCGGCCGACAGGGCCAGTGGAATAGAGACGCGGCCGAGCTTGGCCTGCGGCTCGCCATGCGCCGCAAGAATGGGGCCGGACAGCCGATCGCGGCCTCGCCGGAGGAGCTTGCCGAGCGGATCGTCGACCGGCTGACGCGCCAGTCGGCGGAGGTCATTCTCTCCGCCATCCTTCCCGACGCCGGGCTGGCCGACGTCGATCCCGCACGCTCGCTGCTGATCGACCATGCGCTGCGGCGCGAGGCGGGCATCGTGCGCTTCGCCCTGTCGATGGACCGTCCGCTGGTCGGGCTCGGCGCCTCGGCCCCGGTCTACTACCCGGCGATCGGCGACATGCTGTCGGTCGCCTGCGAAGTCCCGGCGGACGCGGATGTCGCCAATGCGGTCGGCGCGGTGGTGGGGCGGGTCCGCGCCACCGTCACCGTCTTTGTCACCGCACCCGAGGACGGCATCTTCATGCTGTCCGGCGCCGGAGACGGCCGCCGATTCACCGACGAGGAAATGGCATTCGAGGCTGCGCGCGAAAGGGCAGGCCAAGGGGCGCTCGAACATGCCCGGCAGAATGGCGCCGTCGATGCGGTGCTGGCCCTGGTCGAGGAGATCGATGCGCCCGAGATTGACGGCAGCCGCAAGCTCGTCGAAGCGCGTTTCATCGCCACGGCGAGCGGCAGGCCGCGCCTGGCGCACGGGGAATAATTTCCAATCCGGCACAAATCTTTGTAATTTGTGCTCGATTGACAATGAATCAGAACAGATCAAAGTCTCACCACCAAAGCTACAGCCAGATTTGCGAGGAGACAGCACCATGAGCCCTATCGAAAGCCACGGACTTTCCATCGACAAGGAACTGCATCAGTTCCTGATCGAAAAGGCCTTGCCGGGAACCGGGGTCGACCCCGAGGTCTTTCTGAAGGGTTTCTCGGCCATCGTGCACGACCTTGCGCCGAAGAACCGGGCACTCTTGGCCAAGCGCGACGAGATGCAGGCGAAGATCGACGCCTGGCACAAGCAGAACGGTGCGCCGATCGACATGGATGCCTATGAGGCATTCCTGCGCGAGATCGGCTATCTCCTGCCGGAAGGCGGCGCGGTCAAGGTTTCCACCTCCAATGTCGATGCCGAGATCACCACGATCGCCGGCCCGCAGCTCGTCGTTCCGGTGATGAACGCGCGCTATGCGTTGAACGCCGCCAATGCCCGCTGGGGTTCGCTCTACGATGCGCTTTACGGCACGGATGCGATCGCCGAGACCGACGGGGCCGAAAAGGGCAAGGGCTACAATCCGCTGCGTGGCGCCAAGGTCATCGCCTGGGGTCGGCAGTTGCTGGATGATTCGGCACCGCTTGCCGCCGGCAGCTGGAGCAATGTGGCCGGCCTGTCGATCGACAAGGGCGCGCTGTTCGTCACCCTGTCCGATGGCGGCGTCACCGGCCTTTCCAACCCGGCGCAGCTTGCCGGCTATCGCGGCGCTGGCGAGAAGCCGGAGGCGGTCCTGCTGGTCAAGAACAACCTGCACACCGAAATCGTCATCGATGCGAACGGCATGATCGGCAAGACCGATCCGGCGCATATCAACGACATCTGGCTCGAATCGGCGATCACCACGATCATGGACTGCGAGGATTCGGTTGCTGCCGTCGATGCCGAAGACAAGGTCGTCGTCTATGGCAACTGGCTCGGCCTGATGAAGGGCGACCTGACGGAAGAGGTCGCGAAGGGCGGCAAGACGTTCACCCGCGTGCTGAACGCCGACCGTTCGTACACGAAGCCGGATGGTTCGACCCTCACCCTGCATGGCCGCTCGCTGATGCTGGTGCGCAATGTCGGCCACCTGATGACCAACCCGGCGATCCTGGATCGCGACGGCAACGAGATCCCGGAAGGCATCATGGATGCCGCGGTCACCGCGCTGATCGCCCTGCACGACATCGGCCCGAACGGCCGTCGCGCCAATTCGCGCAACGGTTCGATGTATGTCGTCAAGCCGAAGATGCACGGCCCGGAAGAGGTTGCCTTCGCCTGCGAGATCTTCTCGCGCGTCGAGGCCCTGATCGGCATGGCGCCGAACACCATCAAGATGGGCATCATGGACGAGGAGCGCCGCACGACGGTCAACCTCAAGGAATGCATCCGCGCCGCCAAGGAGCGCGTGGTGTTCATCAACACCGGCTTCCTCGACCGCACCGGCGACGAGATCCATACCTCGATGGAAGCCGGTCCGATGATCCGCAAGGGCGACATGAAGCAGGCAGCCTGGATCGCCGCCTATGAGAACTGGAATGTCGACATCGGTCTCGAATGCGGCCTGTCCGGTCATGCGCAGATCGGCAAGGGCATGTGGGCCATGCCGGACCTGATGGCGGCCATGCTGGAGCAGAAGATCGCCCATCCGAAGGCCGGCGCCAACACCGCCTGGGTTCCGTCGCCGACCGCCGCTACTCTTCACGCCACGCACTATCACCGCGTCAATGTCGCCGACGTCCAGGCGGGCCTGAAGAGCCGCCCGCGCGCCAATCTTCGCGACATCCTCTCGGTGCCCGTGGCCGTCCGTCCGAACTGGACGCCGGAGGAGATCCAGCGCGAACTCGACAACAATGCCCAGGGTATTCTCGGCTATGTCGTCCGCTGGGTCGACCAGGGCGTCGGTTGCTCCAAGGTGCCCGACATCAACAATGTCGGCCTGATGGAAGACCGCGCCACGCTGCGCATCTCGGCCCAGCACATGGCGAACTGGCTGCACCACGGCGTCGTCACCGAGACGCAGATCGTCGAGACGATGAAGCGCATGGCTGTCGTCGTCGATGGCCAGAACGCCGGTGATCCCGCCTACCATCCCATGGCCGGCAATTTCGACGGCTCTATCGCCTTTCAGGCAGCCGTCGAACTGGTGCTGAAGGGGCGAGAGCAGCCGAACGGCTATACCGAGCCGGTCCTGCATCGCCGCCGCCTCGAACTCAAGGCGAGCCTTGCGGGCTGAGCCGAGCGAAAAGAGAGAAACAAGAAGGTCGCCGGATCGCTCCGGCGGCGTTTTAGTTTGGAAGACATAGAAATCTTATTTGTGGACGACGACCATGGCACCCTTGCCCGGCCGGACGGGGCTGTTGAGGTCGATGATGTGCAGGTTAATCATGCGGATGCAGCCCGATTTGGCGGCGGT
>JAIBEK010000040.1 GCA_019459145.1 Arenimonas sp. | reverse complement strand
TTTTTATTTTCGCTGTGGGTCGCTCTGCTGACCCCCCCCCCCCCCCCCTTGTCTTGGCATGATGATCCTGTCGATCAGGCGTTGAGATCGAGGACGATGCGGCCGTCGATCTTGCCCTCTTCCATACGATGGAAGATGTCGTTGATGTTCTCGATCTTGTCCCAGGAGAAGTGCGAGGCAACCTTGCCCTCGCCGGCGAAGACCAGCGATTCCTCGAGATCCTGACGGGTGCCGACGATCGAGCCGCGCACCGTGATGCGCTTAAGGACCGTCTCGAACACCGGCAGCGAGATGAAGCCCGGCGGCAGGCCGACCAGCGCCATGGTGCCCTTGGAGCGCAGGAAGCCATAGGCCTGTTCCATCGCCTTGGGCGAGACGGCGGTGACGAGTGCGCCATGCACGCCGCCGGTTGCCTTCTGCACCTGTTCGATCGCATCCTTTGCCGTGCCGTCGACGACGACATCGGCGCCTAGATCCCTGGCGAGTTTCAGCTTGTCTTCATGGATATCGGCGGCAACCACGTGCATACCCATGGCCTTGGCATATTGCACGGCCATGTGGCCGAGACCGCCAATGCCGGAGATGACCACCCATTCGCCGGGGCGCACCTCGGTTTCCTTCAGGCCCTTGTAGACCGTGACGCCGGCGCACAGCACCGGAGCGGCCGGGCCGAATTCGAGATTGTCCGGCAATCGGCCGACGAAATCCGGATCGGCAAGGCCATACTGGGCGAAGGTGCCGTTGACCGAATAGCCGGTGTTCTGCTGGCTGCCGCACAGCGTTTCCCAGCCGGTGCGGCAGGGCGAGCAGCAGCCGCAGGCGGTGTGCAGCCACGGAACGCCGACGCGGTCGCCTTCCTTGATGCGGCTGACGCCGACCCCGAGCTTGGCGACATAGCCGACGCCTTCGTGACCGGGGATGAAGGGCGGGTTCGGCTTGACCGGCCAGTCGCCGTTGGCGGCATGCAGGTCGGTGTGGCAAACGCCGGTTGCCTCATACTTGACGAGGATCTGGCCCGGCCCCGGCTCCGGGACAGCCCATTCCTCAATCACCAGCGGCTTGCCGAATTCACGGACGACGGCAGCTTTCATCATTTGAGCCATGCGGGTCTCCTCTCTTGCTGTCAAAGGACGCGGCCGGCGCCAAGCGGGTCGACCACACTCGCGGGCAGGTTACACGTCCAGGACGAAGTAAAATTGACACGCATCAATTGTAGAAACGCTATGCATGGGCAGGCGTCGCACATTTGCGACACCTGCACTGCGCCGCGCATGTTGCATTGCGATCTTACAGGAGCGAAGCCTTGAGGAAGGCGACTGTGCGCGACCAGGCAAGATCCGCCGCCGCCTTGTCGTAGCGGGCGGCAGACGTATCGTTGTTGAAGGCGTGGTTGACGCCGTCATAGATATGGATCTCGAAGCGCTTGCCGTTCTGTTCCAGAGCCGCCTTGTAGGCATCGATGCCGGCATTGATGCGCTCGTCCAGGCCGGCATAATGCAGCATCAGCGGCGCCTTGATCTTAGGCACGTCCTCCGCCGGCGGCTGGGAGCCGTAATAGGCGACGCCGGCGCCAAGCTCCGGCGAGGCGACAGCCATGCGGTTGACAATGCCGCCGCCCCAGCAGAAGCCGATGGCGCCGACCTTGCCATTGACCTTTTCATGCCCCGCCAGAAAAGCCCGTGTCGCCTCGCCATTGGCAACCGTCGCGCCCATGTCGAGGGTCGAGAACATTTCGCGTGCCTTGACCTCGTCGGTCGGTGTGCCGCCCGCCGGCGAGAGGAAATCGGGCGCCAGCGCGACGAAGCCCTCGAGCGCCATGCGGCGCGCGACATCGCGGATATGCGGATTGAGGCCGCGATTTTCATGGATGACGATGACGCCGGGCAGCTTGCCCGCGGCATCCTTCGGGGCGGCGAGATAGCCCTTCATTTCGCCGCCGGCGCCCGGATAGGTGATCTCTTCGGCGGTCAGTCGCTCGTCACTCTCCTCGACGATGGCGGCGCGCGCCTGGTTCGCCGAAAGTAGAGGGGCGATGGCCGCTGCCGCCGCGCCGGAACCGGCCAGCAGGCTGAGCCTTTCCATGAAACGACGGCGATCGAGCGTCAGGTGGGTGTATTCGTCATAGGCGTCAATCATCGCCTGCGTAATCGTGGGCTTTGTCATGATGACCTCTCTTGCGAACAGGAAGCGCCCTTCACCCGCGAAGGACCGCGAACCGTCAGGATAGGTCAGCTTGCCGCCTCGGCGGCTACACAAGTCCGTTACCGTTTTGCCCCGGCCTTGCCGAACAGGACGAGCCGAAGCACGAGGAGGATGGAAACCGCCAGCAGCGCGAACTTGACGCGCGACAGCCAGGGCAGGATGGCAGGAAGGTTCAGCGCCGCCCATTCGCCCGGCGTGGCCGGCGGGAAATAGGTGAGAAAACCGATGTTCTCCGCATAGTCGACAAGGCCATAGGAAAGCGGCAGGAGGCAGAGAAGCCGGGCATGGCGGGCATCGAGCCGCCGGCCGTAAAGCACGGCACCGGGTGCGAAGCCGCGCAGCAGGAGGCACAGAGCAAGAGTGACGGCGAGCGGCAGGACCAGGTCCGGGCCGAGATACATGAAGCGCAGCAGTTCTCGCGCTTCCGCCCGCGCCGGATCGGACAGGGCCGTGCCCAAGGCGACGACCGTCTCGGCATCGTAGCCGGACAGGCGGGCGTCGAGAAAGCCCCCTGCCCCGCTCATGCGGGCAAATTCCGGGTCGAGGCCCCACACCATCCAGGCGAGAAGGCCGCCCGAAACGGCGAGCAGCAGGACGATCATCTTGTTTCGATCCATATGCCGCTCCCCCGCCGCATCGATGACTTATGCACCGCCCGGATAGTTCGGGCTTTCGCGGGTGATGGTCACGCCATGCGGATGGCTTTCGCGCAGACCCGCGCCGGAGATGCGCACGAAGGTTGCCTTTTCCTGGAAGTCCTTGATGTCCTTGCCGCCGACATAACCCATGGCGGCCTTGAGACCGCCGGCGAGCTGGTGCAGCACGGCAGAGACCGGACCCTTGTAGGGTACCTGGCCTTCGATGCCTTCCGGCACGAGCTTCAGCGTGTCGCGCACTTCCGCCTGGAAATAGCGGTCCGCCGAACCGCGCGCCATGGCGCCGACCGAGCCCATGCCGCGATAGGCCTTGAAGGAGCGGCCCTGATAGAGATAGACCTCGCCGGGGCTTTCATCGGTGCCGGCCAGCAGCGAGCCGACCATGACGGCGGAAGCGCCAGCGGCAATCGCCTTCGCCACATCGCCGGAGAACTTAAGCCCGCCATCGGCGATCACCGGAATGCCGTGCTTGTTGGCCTCTTCGACCGCCGCCATGACGGCGGCCAGCTGCGGAACGCCGACGCCGGCGACGATGCGGGTGGTGCAGATCGAGCCGGGGCCGATACCGACCTTGACGCAGTCCGCACCGGCATCGATAAGGGCGCGGGTGCCTTCGCCTGTCGCGACATTGCCGGCGATGATGCGAACCGCGTTCGACATCTTCTTCACCTCGGCCACCGCATCGAGCACCTTCTGGGAATGGCCATGGGCGGTGTCGACGACGATGACGTCGACGCCGGCCTCGATCAGGCGCTCGGCGCGTTCGCGGCCGTCGTCACCGGTAGAGATGGCGGCGGCGACCCGCAGTCTCCCTTGAGCATCCTTGGCGGCATTCGGGTTGAGCTGTGACTTCTCGATGTCCTTGACGGTGATCAGGCCGACGCAACGGCCTTCATTGTCGACCACCACCAGCTTTTCGATGCGGTGCGAGTGCAACAGGCGCTTGGCCTCCTGCTGATCGACGCCGTCCCTGACGGTGATCAGGTTTTCGCGGGTCATCAGTTCGTAGATCTTCTGGCCCGGATCGGAGGCAAAACGGACGTCGCGGTTGGTGAGAATGCCGACCAGGCGGCCCGGGCGGCTGGAGCCTTCGACCACCGGAATGCCGGAAATGCCGTGGGCGCCCATCAGGGCCTTGGCCTCGGCGAGCGTCGCTTCCGGGCCGATGGTCACCGGATTGACGACCATGCCGCTTTCGAACTTCTTGACCTGGCGGACTTCCTCGGCCTGCTCGATCGGGGTGAGGTTGCGATGGATGACGCCCATGCCGCCCGCCTGCGCCATGGCGATCGCCAGGCGGCTTTCGGTGACCGTGTCCATGGCCGACGACAGGATCGGCAGCGAAAGGTCGATGTCCCTGGCGATGCGGGTGGAGATATTGGTCTGACCCGGCATGATTTCCGAGTGTCCCGGCTGAAGCAGGACATCATCGAAGGTGAGCGCTTCCGCGCCGGTTGCCGAGATTACGATCCGTGCCATTGCCAATTCCCTTCGGTTGAATAGGCAGAATCCGCCGGCAAAAAGGAAATTTTTCCCCGGGCGCTCCTGCATGTAATGCTTGGAAGTTGGCGAGGGCAGGTAACACGTTCATGACGGGAAGGGAATAGAAAAACGACCGGAGACGATCTGTCCACGATTCAGCGGTCGGATGCTGGCGCCGGAGGCGGGGCTCCCCCCTTGATGGAGAGGAGCCCGACCGGTCAGATGTCGAACTGATAGCTCTTCGGCACGTAGCGATAGCCGGTATCGAGTTTCTCGACATAGCCGACAGCCGGGAAAGGCATGTGATAGCCGAGGAAGGCCAGCTTGTCGGTGGCGATCATATCGAACACGCGCTTGCGGGTCTCAGCCGCCGCCGCCTTGTCCATGTCGAACTTCACCTCCCATTCCGGCCGCTGCAGGGAGAGCACGAAATGGTTCGCCGTGTCGGCGGCCAGCACCAGCTGGCGACCTTCGGATTCCAGCCGATAGATCATGTGGCCGGGCGAATGGCCGAATGCCGCCAATCCGGTGATCCCGCCGACCACGTCGCCGCCGTCGGCGATGAAGGTCGTCTTCTCGGCCAGCGGCTTGACATTGGCGAGCACGCCCTTGTGGCCCCCTTCGGCCGGCGTGCCGACGCGGGCCGGATCGGCCCAGAAGTCGTATTCCGCCTGGCCGGTGACGTAGCGGGCATTCGGGAATGCCGGCTGTCCACCTTCCATCAGTCCGCCGATATGATCGCCGTGCATGTGGGTGATGACGACGATCGTTACATCCTCGCGCTTGTAGCCGGCGGCCGTCAGCCCTTCGACCAACCGGCCAAGACCATTGGCCCGCCCGCCTTCACCGAGACCGGTATCGAACAGGATGACTTCGGAGCCGGTATTGACCAGCACCGGAGCGAAGCTGTTGACGAAATTCTCGGCCGGCAGGAAGTTCGCGGTCAGCAGTTCGCCGACCGCCTCCGGCGTCTGGTTGGTGCCGAAGGTCTCCTGCGGCTTGCCCGAGGCGCGCGCCCCGTCCTTGACCACCACGACCTCGAAACTGCCGAGCTTGAAGCGATGGGTTTCCGGCGGCATCGCATGGTCGATACTCATGGCCGTGTCCGCACCTTGCGCGATGGCGGCCCGCGTCATCAGCGATGGTGCCGCCAGTGCCAGGCCCGCTCCACCCAGAAGTAGGCGTCTGTTGATTTCGATCATCCTTGTCTCCTCTTGTCCTGCCCGCCGCATCCGCGCCGTCGCGAATGCGTGACGCGGGAGATAGACGCGGCAACCGCCAGGGAAAGACCTTTCACCAAGACGTGATCCGCCAGGCGCCAGGTGCCGATCAGACATTGGCAGGCGGGGCACAAGAGGCTAAACCGTCGAACCAGCCGCCCCCCGCGCGCGCCGCGCCGATGCAATCCAGCCAGACGAAACCCGATGAACCGCATAGTCCCGCTCATCCTCGCCGTGGCGCTGTTCATGGAGCAGATGGATTCGACCGTGATCGCCACCGCGCTACCGGCGATCGCCGCCGATCTCGGCGTCGGGCCGATCACGCTCAAGCTGGCGCTCACCTCCTACATGGTGGCGCTGGCCATCTTCATTCCGGTAAGCGGCTGGATGGCCGACCGCTACGGCGCGAAGAAGATCTTCCGCATCGCGATCATGGTCTTCGTCGTCGGCTCGATCCTCTGCGCCGTGTCGGGCTCACTTCTTTCCTTCATCGCCGCCCGCTTCCTGCAAGGCATGGGCGGGGCGATGATGACACCGGTCGGGCGGCTGGTGCTGTTGCGCACCACCAAGCGCAGCGAGCTGGTCTCGGCCATGGCGCTGCTGACCATCCCGGCCCTCGTCGGCCCGCTCACCGGCCCGCCGGTCGGCGGCTTCATCACCACCTATTTTTCCTGGCACTGGATCTTCCTGATCAATGTGCCGATCGGTTTTGTCGGGGTCTGGCTGTCGACCCTCTACCTGCCGGAGGTGGCGCCTGTCGAAACAGCGCCGATCGATCTCAAGGGGTTCTTCTATACCGCTATCGCCGCCTCGGGCATCGTTTTCGGCCTGTCGGTCATGAGCCTGCCGGCGCTGCCGATCGAGATCGGCGTCGGCGCGACCATTATCGGGTCGCTTGCCGCCGTCCTCTACCTCATGCATGCGCGGCGCCACCCGAACCCGTTGCTCGATCTCGCCCTGTTCCGTAACGCGGCTTTCCGCATCTCGGCGCTCAGCGGTTCGATCTTTCGCATCGCGGCCGGGGCCATTCCCTTCCTCATGCCGCTGATGCTGCAATTGGGGTTCGGCATGACACCGTTCGAATCCGGCCTCGTCACCTTCATCGGCGCGATCGGGGCGATCACCACCAAGGTCCTGGCGCGCCGCGTCTTCGCCGCTGCCGGCTTTCGCAGCGTGCTGATCATCGCGGCGATTAGCGGCGCCGCCACCACAGCGTCCAACGCCTTCTTCACCCCGGCAACGCCCATCCTCGTGATCATGGGGATCCTGCTCATCGCCGGCTTCTGCCGCTCGTTCTTCTTCACCGGCATCAATTCGCTCGGCTATGCGTAAATAGACGACCGGCAGGCGAGCCAGGCGACCTCGATGAGTTCGGTGCTGCAGCAGATCAGCCTGGCGCTCGGCGTGGCGGTTGCCGCCGCCATCCTCGAGGGCAGCACGGCCTTTCATGGCCGCGCTCTGTCGCTGTCCGATTTCCACCTTGCCTTCGCGGTGGTGGCGGGGCTTTCGCTGATCGCCGTGATCCCGCTCATCGGCCTGGCGCGCCATGCAGGATCTGCCGTTTCCGGCCACGGCCGGGGCGCTGCGCTGAGCGAGGATGTACCGGTGAAGTAGGGTCCGGTTATTCGGCCTGGATCTCGCGCTCGTCACGCGCTTCGGCGTCGTTCGCCTCGTCCTCGCGAGCGTCGCCATCCTTCGATGCCGCGGCCTTGCGCCCCTTGAAGCCCTTGGCGAGCAGGAACATTTCCACCGATTCGGCGCGCGACGAGCCCGGCTTGATATGCACGACCTGGCGGAAATTCTGCTTCAGCAGATTGAGAAGATCCTTCTCGGTGCCGCCCTGGAAGGTCTTGGCGAGGAAGTGGCCGCCCTCGGCCAGCACCTCGATGGCGAAATGGGCCGCCACCTCACACAGATGCATGGTGCGGATATGGTCGGTCTTCTGGTGCCCGGTGGTCGGGGCCGCCATGTCCGAGATCACCACGTCGGGCGTGCCGCCGACCGCCTCGATCAGCAGGCGCGGCGCTTCCGGGTCGAGGAAATCGAGCTGCAGGATCTTGACCCCCGGCAACTGCGTCATCTCGAGGAAATCGATCGCCGCGACCCGGATATCGTCATCGGTCGACCCGGTGACATTGGCGGCGATCTGCGACCAACTGCCCGGAGCGGCGCCAAGGTCGATGATGCGCTTGGCTCCCTTCAGGATATGGTGCTTCTCGTCGATCTCCAGCAGCTTGAAGGCGGCGCGCGCGCGGTAGCCCTCGAGCTTTGCCCGCTGGACGTAAGGGTCGTTGATGTGGCGCTCGAGCCAGCGCCGCGACGACGCCTTGAGCTTGCCCTTCTTGACCTTCTGGCCGAGCTTGCGCCCGGTGCGGTTGCCCCCGATCGGTGGCTTTGTCATGGTCAGCGCTCCCTGTCGTACGGTGGACGGCGGCGATTCCTGCGCCAGACCCCGTCGTCGGCCATCATGTCGGTCAACAATCCCTCGCGCAGCCCCCGGTCGGCGACGCGCATGCGGTTCGACGGCCAGCGGCGGCGGATCGCCTCGAGGATGGCGCAGCCGGCGAGAACGAGATCGGCGCGGTCCGGGCCGATGCACGGATTGGCCGCCCGGCCCTCATAATCCCAGGACAGGAGCTTCGCCTGCATCGCCGAAACCTCGTCATCCGACAGCCACAGGCCGTCGACCTTGCGCCGGTCGTAGCGCGGCAGGTCGAGGTGAACGCCGGCCAGCGTCGTTACCGTGCCCGAGGTGCCGATAAGGTGGAAATCCTCCGGCGGCCGGCCGGACGTGTCGGTGAGCGGCGGGCAGTCGAAACGGGCCAGCATGCCTTCGACTTCCCTGGTCATCGCCTCGAAGATCTCCGGCGTCACATGCTGGCCGCCATGGCGTTCCGACAGCGTCACGACGCCGACCGGCAGCGAGGTCCAGTGGGTGATGTGGTTGGCAAGCCGGCTCGAGCGGTTCTCGCCGATCGAGATCACCGCGATCTCGGACGAGCCGCCGCCGATGTCGAACAGCACGACGGAGCGCGCCTCGCGGCCGACCAGCGACGAGCAGCCGGACACGGCAAGCCTGGCCTCGGTCTCGCGATTGATGATCTCCAGCTCCAGCCCGGTCTCGACCAGGACGCGCGAGAGGAATTCCTCGCCGTTTTCCGCCGCGCGGCATGCCTCGGTGGCGATCAGCCGCATGCGGCGAATGTCGCGGCCGGACAGCTTGGCGGCGCAGACCTTGAGCGCGTCCACCGCGCGGTCCATCGCCTCGGCCGAGAGCCGGCCGTGGCTCCCGAGCCCCTCGCCCAGACGCACGATGCGCGAGAAGGCATCGACCACGCGGAACTGGCCCGGCCGGGTCGGCTGGGCGATCAGCAGGCGGCAATTGTTGGTGCCCAGATCGAGCGCGGCATACAGATCGTCCGGCCATGGCTCTGCGCCCGGCTGCGGCCGGAAGCGCTCGTTGGCGGCCGGACCGCGGCGGGGACCTTGCGCATGATGGGTATTGTGACCGGATGGTGCGGGAACGGCTGCCGGTGCGGACCGCGCGGTCTGGGTCGGAGCCGCCGGGGCAAGCGGCCGGCCCTGCGGTCCGCGTCCGCCACGATTGCGGCGGCGTTTCTTGCCGGGCTTGGCATCGCCGGGGGTAGCCACAGGGGCCACCGCGTCAGGCTGCGCAGGCAAGGCTGACGAAACGGTTTCCGGGGATACGGACGGGGACTGGGCCGACCGGCTACGCCGCCGCCGCTTGCGCTTGCGGACCGGACCTTCGGCCTCCTCGATATCGGGACGTCGCGACGCGTGTGGCTGTGCCGCCACCACTTCCAAAACCGAATCGGTGACGCCCGAAGTCTTCGGAGCGCCCTTTCTGGCCTTGCCGCGCCGGCGGGAACCTCCGCCTTTGCGTTTACCCGTCGACGCCCCCTCGCTTGACGGCTTGGAGCCGCGATCGGGGTCTGTCACTGAACTTTTCCGTTGCACCGCGCAAGGCCCGGATGGGCATGCCGCTGGCGCCATGTTCGATTTTCGTTGGCAAAAGAATATCAGCGCCCGGCGTTTTAGCCAAACTGTTTTTCCAGGCGGCGCAAACGGGCAGTCCCCGGCGCTTTCGCCCGCCCCGCCGCGGCGGCGCCACAAGCCGCCCAAGGCACGCTACGGCACTCCGGCGGGCCATTCTGATGGCCGATCATTTTTTTTCGAAACGGGTATTTGCAAGTGCCCGGCTTTTGTTTATAAGCCCGCCTCACCGACGGGTCGCGCAAGCCGCGCCCCACTGCTGGGGAATAGTTCAACGGTAGAACGACGGACTCTGACTCCGTTAATCTTGGTTCGAATCCAGGTTCCCCAGCCAGCCTCTTTTACGCATGAAAATTCAAGTACTTAGTGGCGCCTGCGTACCTCAGGTCGTACCCCTGAATGTACCTGTGCGGCGGCCAACATCACCACCTTCACCTACCTGTCCAACACCGTCCGTGTCGTCATGATCGATGGCAAGCTGTGGTTCAGTTGCGCCATTTCCCACCGGAAAACTTGTCGTCTTTTCAGCTACTTCGTTCTAATTTCCCGGCAATTGGAATTTGACGTTCCCCAGATCATAACTCTCAAAATCACGGCTGGGGACCCTACCCGAGTGCCACGAGCAACCTGTGTCCAATAGCCGCTCTGGGGCCGAAAAGGGACGGTCCGCTCCCGTCCGGTCGAACAAAGAAGCGGACATGCCAGCATTCGAATAGAAGACGCTGAGGCTCCGATGTGGGGCCTCGCCCGTCAAATTTCCGTACGCTCCGCTAGCTCCAGCGCGTCTTCGATGTCGACGCCCAGGTACCTGACTGTGTTCTCGATCTTGGTATGTCCGAGTAGAATCTGGATCGCACGGAGATTGCCAGTCGCTTTGTAGATCATCGCGGCCTTGGTCCGTCGGAGCGAATGGGTACCGTAGTCTTCGCGTCGTAGTCCAATCGCGGTGACCCACTCATCGACCAGTCGCGCATACTGGCGGGTGCTCAGATGATCGCCATGGTCGATCCGACTGGGGAAGGCGTAGTCATCAATGGTTCCACCTCTCTGCTCAAGCCACGCGAGCAAACTCGCTCTCACGTCAGTCGTGATCTCGAACTGCACGGGCCGCCCAGTCTTTTGCTGGACGACCATAGCGCGGGTCCGGATATCGTGACCAGTGACGAGGGTTCCGATCTTGATTTTCACCAGATCGCAGCCCCGCAGCTTGCTGTCGATCGCAAGATCGAACAGCGCTCGGTCGCGCATGCGCCCCTCCCTGTCGAGGAAGAAACGAATTGCCCAAATCTGTCGCTGCTTCAGGGGCTTTTTCACGCCGACCTTCCGGCCGGCGTTCCAGGCCGAGCGACCCAATGCAGCAGGATCATATTGTGCGATACCCATCAGAGTTCTCCTTTGGCCACCATTGGCCAACGGAGACGAACGATCCAGGCTTTCCCGGTGCCTCGCTCACCGGCTTCTGCAAATCAAGAGCTGGTCTTTGCTTTGTGAGAACGGATGAGGAGAGCCATCGCTAACCGGGATATCTGTGTCGCCTTCGGAATGGCACCCGACACAGGTCGTTGAAGTTCGGCTTCACTCTTGCTCTGCCATCCGATAGCCGACGCCCGGTTCCGTGCGCACGATCCTCGGCTTCGTCGGGTCGCGTTCGATCTTCTGCCTGAGCTGACCGATGAAGACGCGCAGGTAGTGGAGGTCATCGGCGTGGGCTGGTCCCCACACCGACGTCAGCAAGGTGCGATGGGTCACGACGCGGCCCGCATGCCGGGACAGATGCAGAAGCAGGTCGTATTCCTTGGGCGTGAGGCGGATCGTCTCCGTGCCGCGCGAAACCAGGCGGCGGATCGGATCGATGATCAGGCCGTCGACCTCCATGATCGTCGGGACCGCCTCGCTCCGGCCGCGGTGCCGCAGCGCGCTGCGAATGCGGGCGGTCAGCTCACCGATGCCGAAGGGCTTTTCGACATAATCATCGGCCCCCAGGTCGAGCGCTGCGATCTTTTCGCTCTCGCGGTCGCGGGCCGAAAGGATGACGATCGGGATATCGCTCCAGCCGCGCAGGCTGGCGATGACCTCCTTGCCGTCCATGTCGGGCAGTCCGAGATCGAGGATCACCAGATCCGGCGCCTGCGTCGCAACCGCCTTGAGCGCCTCCGCGCCGGTCGCTGCTTCAATGACGTCGTAACCCGCCGCCGCAAGCGATGGCTTCAGGAAGCGCTGGATCTGCGGCTCGTCGTCGACGACGAGAATACGCGACAGGGTCATCTGGGCTCGGTCCTCGATCCCTCGGCTCCGGGAAACCGCATCACGATGCGTGTCCCTCTCTTCTTCAGCGCCGGGCTTTCGGCATGGATCTTTCCACCCATCGCCTCGACGAAACCGCGGGCGATGGAAAGGCCGAGACCCGTTCCCGGCGCTCGCCCGTCCGGCTTGCCCCTGCGATAGAATTTTTCGAAGACCCGGTCCAGATCTTCCGGCGGGATGCCCTTGCCAAGGTCCGTCACCGAAATCAGCACGTCCTTGCCATCACGCCGCGCATAGACGTTGATCGGCTCCTCTCCGCCGTATTTGACGGCATTGTCGAGAAGGTTGAACAGAACCTGCGACAGCAGCACGCTGTCGCCCTTGATTAGCGGCAGGTCCTGGGCGATGCCCGTATCGATGACCCGGCCGGGGGCATACTTGCGGGTCCGATCGACGGCGGATTGGATCACGTCGGTGACTTCCACCCAGTCCCGCTTGGGCTTCAGCGTGCCGGCCTCGATGCGCGTCATGTCGAGCAGGTTGGCGACGAAGCGGCTCATGCGGCCGCTTTCCTCCTCGATGGATTGAAGAAGGTCGTCACGGTTTTCGGGCGTCATGCGCTCGCCGAGCTGGCGAAGGCCGGTCACGGCGCCGGTGATGGTCGCCAGAGGCGTTCTCAGATCATGGGAGATGGAGGACAGAAGCGCCTCGCGATAGCGTTCGCCCTCAAGGCGCGCGGCCTGGGCAACCGTCTCCTCGGCGAGCCGGGCGCGGTCCAGCGCGATCGCCGTCTGGTCGAGGATGGCGGTCAGGGAGCGTTCGGCATTGAGGTCGAGCCTTTCTGCCGTGTGTTCGATCCCACAGACACCGGCGATCCCGTGCGGCCCGAGCAGGGGGCGAAACTCGAAGCGGCTGTTGGGCAGCGTTCCGGTCCCGTGGCCCGCCGGCTCGCGCTTCTCCTGGGTCCAGCGGGCGGCCGTCAGGTCGGTCACGTCAAGGTCCGTATCCGGCGGCCATGCGGCCGCCACGCTCAATTCCTCATTGCGGACAAGAAGGAGGACGACCTTTCGCTTCAGGCTCGTCTGCAACTGCGAAACCGTCAGCCAGATGGCATCGTCGGTCTTCGCTGTGCTCGCGAGTTTTCGCGAGAAGTCGTACAGCGACTGCAGCGCAGTCGCCCTGACCCGGGCGATCTCGGCCTGTTCCCGGATGCGCGAGGCAAAGCCGCCGGCGATAATGGCGACGGCGAGGAAGATGAACAGCGCAAAGACCTCGTGCGCTGCGGCGATCGTGAAGGTGTGCAGGGGATCGATGAAGAAGAAATTGTAGGCGAGTGTCGACAGCAGGGCGGCAAGGAAGGCGGAGACATAACCACCGGACACCGATGCACCCAGCACGGAGAGCAGGAAGAGAAGGGAAATGTTCGGCAGATCGACAAACTGGTCGATGACCTTGCCGACTGCGGTGGTGGACGCAACAAAGCCGAACGCGATCACAGCGGACTGCGGCAGCCGGGCAAGGTTCGGTGCCGGCAGCCGCAGCGTCGGCCGCTTTTTTTCATTTTTGTCGGGCGTAACCATGTAGACGCCGAGACCGGCGGCCTTTCTTGACAGGGCATCCGGCAAGGCTCTCGAGAAGAGGCGTTCCAGCCCGCGCCGCCGTCGTGTTCCGATCACGATCTGCGTTGCGTGTTCGCGGCGGGCAAGCTTCAGGATTTCGTCGACAAAATCATTGCCGATGATGCGTCGGGTCTCCGCGCCCAGTTGTTCCGCCAGACGGAAGAGAGTCTCGATCTTCTGAAGGCGTTCGGGTGTTTCGACTTCGCGGTCGGCTCGTTCTATGGATACGACGATCCAGGGCGCGTTCAGCCCCGATGCCAGGCGGCTCGCCACCCGGACCACCTTCTCCGAAAGCGCATCGGATCCCACGCAGACGATCAGCCGCTCGCCCGTCGCCCAGGGGCCGTCAATGGCGTTCTGCTTGAGGTAGTCGACCATCTGGTCGTCGACGCGGTCGGCCGTGCGGCGAAGCGCAAGTTCGCGCAGCGCCGTCAGGTTGCCGAGGCGGAAGAAGCGGTCGACGGCGCGGCTGGCACTGTCCGGCAGATAGACCTTGCCGTCCTTCAATCGGTCGATGAGTTCAGTCGGTGGCAGGTCGACGAGGATGACCTCGTCGGCGCGTTTGAGAACCAGGTCCGGCACGCGTTCCCGCACGGTGACGCCGGTGATCTGGGCGACGAGATCGGCCAGACTTTCCAGATGCTGGATGTTGAGCGCCGTCCAGACATCGATGCCGGCAGCGATCAGTTCCTCGATATCCTGGTACCGTTTCGGGTGACGGTTGCCTTCGGGGTTGGAGTGCGCCAGTTCGTCCACGATGATTATGCGGGGCCGGCGGACAAGGGCCGCATCGAGATCGAGTTCCTCCAGCATGCGGCCGCGATGCGCGATGCGTTGTCTCGGCAGAAGCTCGAGACCTTCGAGGAGGGCCGCCGTCTCGCCGCGGCCGTGGGTCTCGACCAGGCCGACGACGACATCGATGCCGTCGGCCTTCAACCGCCCGGCGCGCGACAGCATGGCATAGGTCTTGCCGACGCCGGGGGCTGCGCCCAGGAAAATAGTCAGCTTGCCCCGGCGGTCTTTCTCCGCCAGGGCAAGCAGGGCATCCGGATCCGGTCTGCGGGTCTTGTCGCGATCGTGGTCCGCCATTCGTCCTCTCACGTCTTCAGGGCATCCAGCGTCAGGTTGAGTTCCAGCACGTTGATACGCGGTTCACCGACGAAACCGAAGTCACGATCGTCGATCCCCTGTTCGACCAGATCGGCGACCGCTGCCTCGGAAAGTCCCCTGGCCTTGGCGACGCGGGCGATCTGCGCGCGGGCGAAATCCGGCGAGATATGCGGGTCGAGGCCCGAGCCCGAGGTCGTGACGGAATCGGCGGGGACCGCGTCTGTCATGCCCGTTGCCTTCAGCCGTTCGACATCGGCGGCGACACGGTCCCGAAGCTTGACGGACGTGGTGCCCAGGTTGGAGCCGGATGACGCGCCGGCATTGTAGGCTTCCGGTCCGGTCGCGGAGGGGCGCGGCCAGAAATAGCGATCGGAAGTGAAGGCTTGGCCGATCAGGGCGGAGCCGATCACGGTTCCGTCCTTCTCGATCAGGCTGCCGTTTGCGGCAGCCGGGAGGACGGCCTGGGCGATACCGGTGATCGCCAGCGGAAAGGTAAGGCCGGTCAAGGCCGTCATGGCGACGACGAGAGTGATTGCGGGGCGAAGATGATGGATCATGGTTACACCAGATGGAGAGCGCTGACTGCAAGGTCGATGACCTTGATGCCGGCAAAGGGAAGGACGAGGCCGCCCAGACCGTAGACCAGAAGGTTGCGCCGTAGCAGCGAGGCAGCACCCGCCGGGCGATAGGCGACACCCTTGAGGGCGAGCGGTATGAGCGCCACGATGATCAGGGCATTGAAGATGACTGCCGACAGGATGGCGGATTGCGGCGAGGCCAGCCCCATGACGTTCAGGGCCTCGAGCGCCGGATAGGTGGCGACGAACAGTGCCGGGATGATGGCGAAATACTTGGCCACGTCGTTGGCGATGGAGAAGGTCGTGAGCGAGCCGCGTGTCATCAGCAACTGCTTGCCGATCTCGACGATCTCGATGAGCTTGGTCGGGCTGGAATCGAGGTCCACCATGTTGGCGGCTTCGCGGGCGGCCTGCGTGCCGGTCTGCATGGCGACGCCGACATCGGCCTGGGCAAGCGCCGGCGCATCATTGGTACCGTCGCCGCACATGGCGATCAGCCGGCCGCCCTGTTGCTCGCGCCGTATAAAAGCCAGCTTGTCTTCCGGCGTTGCCTGGGCGAGATAGTCGTCGACGCCGGCTTCCGAGGCGATCGCGGCAGCGGTCACCGGGTTGTCGCCGGTCACCATCACGGTGCGGATGCCCATGGCGCGGAGTGCTGCGAAACGCTCCTTGATGCCGGGCTTCACCACATCCTTCAGGTGGATGACGCCGAGCAACCGGTCGCCGTCCGCCACGGCCAGCGGCGTGCCACCGCTTCGGGCCACCATATCCACCGCACGGCGGAACTCGGACGGCGCGTCGTCTTCGGACACGCCGGCAAATTTCAGCACGGCATCCACCGCGCCTTTCCGTAACTGCCGCCCTCCCTGGTCGATACCCGACAGACGGGTTTCGGCGGTGAAGGCGACGACGGCATCGAAGTGGGCCTCGGGCGTGGCGATGCCGTGCTCGCCCGTGGCGAGGGCAACGATGGAGCGCCCCTCGGGGGTTTCGTCGGAGAGGCTGGCGAGAAGAGCTGCCTCCGCAAGCTCCGCCTGGGTGACGCCCGGAACGGCCAAGAAGTCGCTTGCCATGCGGTTGCCGAAGGTGATCGTCCCGGTCTTGTCGAGCAGCAGGGTGTCGACGTCGCCGGCGGCTTCCACCGCGCGGCCGGAGGTGGCGATAACGTTGAAGCGCACCAGGCGGTCCATGCCGGCAATGCCGATGGCGGACAGCAGGCCCCCGATCGTCGTCGGGATCAGGGTGACCAGCAGGGCGGCCAGGACCGTGACGGAGATGACCGTGCCGGAATAGCCGGCCAATCCCCAGATGGCGACGCAGACAAGCAAGAAGATCAGCGTCAGGCCGGACAGCAGGATCGACAGCGCGATCTCGTTCGGGGTCTTCTGGCGCTGGGCGCCTTCGATGAGCGCGATCATGCGGTCGACGAAGGAGGAACCGGGCGCGACGGTGATCTTCACCTTGATTTCGTCGGACAGCACCTGCGTGCCGCCGGTCACGGCCGAACGGTCGCCGCCGGATTCACGGATCACCGGCGCAGATTCCCCGGTGATCGCGCTTTCGTTGACCGAGGCAACGCCTTCGATCACTTCGCCATCGCCGGGGATCAGTTCGCCAGCCGCGACCAGGACGATGTCACCGATCTTTAGGCTGGGGGCGGACACGGTCTGGATGTTGCCGTCAGACGACAGTCGGCGGGCCGTCAGTTCGGATTTGGTGCGCTTCAGGCTGTCGGCCTGGGCGCGACCGCGTCCTTCCGCCACGGCTTCAGCAAAGGTGGCGAACAGAACCGTGAACCAGAGCCAGGCGGCGATCTGGCCGGAGAAGCCGGCGTCGGACGCGCTGGTTACGAGGTCGCGGATGAAAAGCACGGTGACGACAGCCGCCACGACCTCGGTCACGAAGATCACGGGATTGCGCAGCAATTGCCGGGGATCGAGCTTGAGCACCGCGTCGCGCGCTGCCGGCAGCAGGATGGCTGGGTCGAGAAAACCCGGTGCCTTACGGTCTTTTGACATGGACTGTTCCTTCAGAAGGTCTGGCCGGCCAGCATCGCGAAATGTTCGACGATGGGGCCGAGCACCAGTGCGGGCAAGAATTGCAGCCCGCCGAGGATGAGGATGATGCCGATCAGGAGGCCGACGAACAGCGGACCGTCGGTCGGGAAGGTGCCGGCGGATGCCGGCGACTTGACCTTGGCGGCCAGCGATCCGGCGATCGCCATGACCGGGATGGCATAGGCGAAGCGGCCGAGCAGCATGGCGATGCCGAGCGTCGTATTGTACCAGGGCGTGTTGCCGGTGAGGCCACCGAAGGCCGAGCCGTTATTGCCGGTCGCCGACGTATAGGCATAGAGAATTTCCGACAGGCCATGCGGACCTGATGTGCCGATGCTTGCCACCGCGAAGGGCAGCATGGCGGAGACGGCGGTGAAGCCGAGAATGGCGAGCGGCAGGATCAGAACGGCGAGCATGGCATATTTCATCTCGCGGCCCTCGATCTTCTTGCCGAGGAATTCTGGCGTGCGGCCGACCATAAGCCCGGCAACGAAGACGGAAAGCAGGGCGAAGACCAGCATGCCGTAGAGACCCGAGCCGACCCCGCCGGGCAGAACCTCGCCAAGCTGGATCAGGAACATCGGCACCAGGCCGCCCAGCCCCGTGAAGGAACCGTGCATGCCGTTGACGCCGCCGTCCGACAGGCCGGTGGTGACGGCCGCATAAAGGGCGGTCATCGCCTGGCCGAAGCGGACTTCCTTGCCCTCCATGTTGCCGAGCGTCGGATCGACGCCAAGCGAAGTCAGGATCGGATTGCCCTGGGCTTCCGCCCAATAGGTCACAGTGACGCCGGCGATCAGCAGCACGGCCATGGCCGAGACCAGGGCCCAGCCCTGCCGGCGATTGCCGACCATCTGGCCGAATGTGTAGACGAGCGCCGCCGAAATCGACAGCATGGCGAAGATGTTGAGATAGTTGGAAAACGCCGTTGGATTCTCGAAAGGATGGGCGGCATTGACGTTGAAGAAGCCGCCGCCGTTCGTGCCGAGCTGCTTGATCGCCTCCTGGGAAGCGACAGGGCCGAGCGCGATGACTTGGTTGGCGCCTTCGAGCGTCGTTGCGGTCACCGAGGCGTCAAGCGTCTGGGGCAGGCCCATGGCCACGAAAACCAAGGCGACGACAAAGGAGATCGGCAGCAGCACAAAAAGCGTGGCGCGGGTCATGTCGACCCAGAAATTGCCGAGCGTCGAGACCCTGGAGCGCACGAAGGCCCGGCCAAAGGCGACAGCGAGCGCCATGCCGGTTGCCGCCGACAGGAAGTTCTGCACGGTGAGACCGGCCATCTGGGCAAAATGGCTCAGCGTGGTCTCGCCTCCGTAGTTCTGCCAGTTGGTGTTGGTGACGAAGGACACCGCCGTGTTGAAGGCGAGATCCGGCGCCATTCCGGCAAAACCCTGCGGGTTGAGCGGCAGATATGCCTGCAGCCTCAGGATCGCATAGAGTGCCACGAAACCCGCCAGCGAGAAGGCCAGCATGGAGACCGTGTAGGCAAGCCAGCCCTGCTCCTTGTCCGGCTGGATGCCGGCGAGGCGATAGAGACCGCCCTCCAGAGGGGCAAGGACGGGCGAGAGGAAGGTGCGTTCGCCGGAAAACACGCGCGCAATGTAAAGCCCGAGCGGCTTGATGGCGACGAGCACGGCGAGGAAGAGGAGGCTGATCTGCAGCCACCCGATAATGGTCATGGGAATACTCCTCGAAAATCAGAAGCGTTCGGGCCGCAGAAGCGTGACCACGAGATAGACGCCAAGGGCGACGGCGACGAAAAGGCCGAAAAGAGGTTCAATCATGCTTGCCTCCGTCATAGCCGGTCGAGGGCGCGGGCGTAGAGTGCCAGAACGAGAAGCGTGCCTCCGCCGAGCGCGAGGAAGATGAGGTCGGACATGTCCGTTTCTCCTGTTGATGCGAAGACAGGATTAAGGGTGCTTCAGGTCAGGCTTCGATTGCGAAGAGGCGGGAGGGGAATAAAGAAAAGATAAGGATGCCCCCTAACGGCCGACTATCGACCCATGGCCAGTGATAGTCACAGCTACCGAGCAGGCTTCGTGCCGTCCGAACCGGATGTCCGCTTATTGAGGGTGAGGCCGGCCACCGGGAACGACCGGAAATGGGGGCGCTTTGCCGTCCGGCAGCACAGGGGCCGTGAGGGGACAGTCCGCTTCTGTCGGAAGAACCCTGTAAGTAGACGCTTGGCCGGAGAGGCCAACAACAGTCCAGCGTCGTCCGACTTTCGGCTAGTGCGCTCAAGACCTCGAAGACGCGAAGCGGAAATGATTTCCGCCCGCTATGGCCGGATGGCCGGAAGCTCGCGTCCCACGTCAGAAATCCCAGTCCTCATCCTCGGTCGCCACGGCCTTGCCGATCACATAAGACGACCCTGAACCCGAAAAGAAGTCATGGTTCTCGTCGGCATTGGGCGACAGCGCCGAGAGGATGGCCGGATTGACCTTGCAGGCCTCCGGTGGAAACAGCGCCTCATAGCCGAGGTTCATCAGCGCCTTGTTGGCGTTGTAATGCAGGAACTTCTTCACGTCCTCGGTCAGGCCCACGCCGTCGTAGAGGTCCTCGGTGTAGCGGGCCTCGTTGTCGTAAAGCTCCAGCATCAGATCGAAGGCGAAATCCTTGATCTCCTGCCGGCGCGCCTCCGGTTCGCGCTCCAGCGCGCGCTGGAATTTGTAGCCGATGTAATAACCATGCACCGCCTCGTCGCGGATGATGAGGCGAATGAGGTCGGCGGTGTTTGTGAGCTTGGCGCGGCTTGACCAGTACATCGGCAGATAGAAGCCGGAATAGAACAGGAAGCTTTCAAGGAAGACGGAGGCCACCTTCTTCTTTAGGGGATCAGCGCCGTCATACTGCTCCATGATCAGCACGGACTTCTTCTGCAGGAACTCGTTTTCCTCCGACCAGCGATAGGCGTCGTCGACGTCAGGCGTAGAGCACAATGTCGAGAAGATCGAGGAATAAGATCGCGCATGCACCGCCTCCATGAAGGAGATGTTGGAGAGCACCGCCTCTTCATGCGAAGTCTGGACATCGGCCATCAGCCTGATCGCGCCGACGCCGTTCTGGATCGTGTCGAGTAGTGTCAGCCCGGTAAAGACACGGATGGTCAGCGTCTGCTCTTCCGGCCTCAGCGTCGCCCAGGAAGGGATGTCATTCGACAGCGGCACCTTTTCCGGCAGCCAGAAATTCGAGGTGAGCCGGTTCCAGACTTCGAGATCTTTGTCGTCCTCTATGCGGTTCCAGTTGACGGCGCGGACTGCTCCCTGAGAGCGAACTGGCTTGGATTTCAGTTGAATGTTCATCGAATTGATCCTTGCGATCACAGCGCGCACGACACGCAGCCCTGCACTTCCGTGCCGGTCAGCGCCATCTGGCGGAGGCGGATGTAGTAGATGGTCTTGATGCCCTTCTTCCAGGCGTAGATCTGCGCCCGGTTGATGTCGCGGGTGGTCGCGGTATCGCGGAAGAACAGCGTCAGCGACAGGCCCTGGTCGACATGCTGGGTGGCTGCCGCATAGGTGTCGATGATCTTTTCCGGCCCGATCTCATAGGCATCCTCGAAATATTCGACATTGTCGTTCGTCAGGTAGGCTGCCGGATAATAGACGCGGCCGATCTTGCCTTCCTTGCGGATCTCGATCTTCGAGACGATCGGATGGATCGAGGAGGTCGAGTGGTTGATATAGGAGATCGATCCCGTCGGTGGCACGGCCTGGAGGTTCTGGTTATAGAGACCACCCGTCATGACGGCGGCCTTTAATTCCTTCCAGTCTTCCTGTGTCGGAATGTGGATGCCCGCCTTGTCGAAGAGTTCGGCAACCTTCTCCGTCGCCGGCTTCCATTCACGCTGGGTGTATTTGTCGAAATACTCCCCGGTCGCATATTTCGAGTTCTCGAAGCCCTTGAAGCTTTGGCCCTTTTCGACAGCCAGCCGGTTCGATGCCTTCAGTGCGTGATAGGTCACCGTGTAGAAGTAGATGTTGGTGAAATCGACCCCTTCCTCCGAGCCATAGAAGATGCGCTCGCGGGCGAGATAACCATGCAGGTTCATCTGGCCGAGACCGATCGCATGGCTGTCGTCATTGCCCTTGGCGACCGATGGCACCGAGGCGATGTTGCTCATTTCGGAGACGGCCGTCAGCGCCCGGATCGAGGTCTCGATGGTCTTGCCGAAGTCGGCACTGTCCATGGCAGAGGCGATGTTCAGCGAACCGAGATTGCAGGAGATGTCCTTGCCCATTTGCGAATAGGACAGGTCCTCGTTGAACTGGCTCGCCTCGCTCACCTGGAGGATTTCCGAGCAGAGATTGCTCATCGAAATGCGGCCGGCGATCGGATTGGCGCGGTTCACCGTGTCCTCAAACATGATGTAGGGGTAGCCGCTTTCGAACTGGATTTCGGCGATCACCTGAAAGAAGTCGCGCGCCTTGATCTTCTTCTTTCGGATCCGGGCATCCGCGACCATCTCGCGGTATTTTTCCGTCACCGATATCTCGGTGAGAGCCACGCCATAGACCCGCTCCACGTCATGCGGCGAGAACAGATACATGTCCTCGTTGTTCTTCGCGAGTTCGAAGGTAATGTCAGGGATGACGACGCCGAGCGACAGCGTCTTGATGCGGATCTTCTCGTCGGCATTCTCGCGCTTGGTATCGAGGAAGCGCATGATATCGGGGTGATGAGCATGGAGATAGACCGCGCCCGCGCCTTGGCGCGCGCCGAGCTGATTGGCATAGGAGAATGAATCTTCCAGCAGCTTCATCACCGGAATGACGCCGGAGGACTGGTTCTCGATCTGCTTGATCGGCGCGCCCATCTCTCTAATATTGGTGAGCGACAGGGCCACGCCGCCGCCGCGCTTCGAAAGCTGCAGGGCCGAATTGATCGAGCGCCCGATGCTCTCCATGTTGTCTTCGACCCGGAGCAGGAAGCAGGAGACGAGTTCGCCGCGCTGTTTCTTTCCCGCATTGAGGAAGGTCGGCGTCGCCGGCTGGAAACGGCCGGAGATGATTTCATCGACGAGATCGCGGGCAAGCTGCTCGTTGCCGCGCGCCAGGGTCAGCGCCACCATGCAGACGCGGTCCTCGTAGCGCTCCAGGTAGCGCTTTCCATCGAAGGTCTTCAGGGTGTAGCTGGTGTAGTACTTGAACGCACCGAGAAAGGTCGGGAAACGGAACTTGCGTCCATAGGCCTCGTCGAAAAGATCGCGGACGAAATTGAAGGCATATTGGTCCAGAACCTCGCGCTCGTAATATCCCTCGGTCACCAGGTAATCGAGCTTCTCCCTGAGGTTATGGAAGAAGACGGTGTTCTGGTTGACGTGTTGCAGGAAATACTGCTTCGCCGCCTGCCTGTCCTTGTCGAACTGGATCTTTCCCTCCTCGTCATAGAGGTTCAGCATGGCGTTCAGCGCATGATAATCGAGCGTGGCCTCGGTCGAGGTGCTCGTCTTTGTCTGGGTCAGCGTCAGCGTGTCCAAAATCGTTCCAGTCCCTGTCTGACTGTGGCGACATCTTCTGCGGTTCCGAGAAGCTCGAACCGGTAGAGGAGCGGCACGCCACATTTGTCGGCGATGATCGTACCGGCGCGCCCATAGGCCTCGCCGAAATTGGTGTTGCCTGCCGCGATCACGCCGCGGATCAGGCTTCGATTGTGTTGATTTTTGAGAAAGCGGATGACGGGCTTCGGAACGGCGCCTTTGTCCTCGCCACCGCCATAGGTCGGGGTGACGAGCACGAAGGGCTCATGGACCATCGGCGGCTCGTCACTTCCATCCATCGGCAGACGCAGTGCATATCCCCCGAGCTTCTCGACGAAGCGGCGGGTGTTTTCCGACCGGCTGGAGAAATAGACGAGACCACCCATGATCAGGACCTCAGGAAAGCGCGCTGATCATGTCCGGACGGAAGCCCGCCCAGTGCTGCTCGCCGGCGATCACGACAGGCACCTGGCGGTAGCCGAGTTCCTGCACGAGCGCGAAGGCTCGGGCGTCCTCTGACACATCGACGACGGTGTAGTCGATGCCCTGACGGTCGAGGGCGCGGGTCGTGGCAGTGCACTGGACGCAGGCGGGCTTGGAATAGACGGTGATCGACATGGGTTCCTCGTGAATTATGGGCGCGAAAAAGCGTGTCCGGACTGGGATGAGACCGGAGCGAAAAGGGGATGTGGACAAGACGATGCGAATGGCCGCAGTCGAAACGACTACGGGTCAGCAGTGATCTGGAATGACATGTTCATGACCTTCACCCCGAAGCAGACGAATTGACGGGGCAGCGAGGACGGCGCCCGTCCGGAGATATCCGGACGCGATCAACCGCACCCTGCCGGACACCCCGCCGGCGGACTTGATCATTCAAGGCAGGTCTCCTGGCTCACGGGTCGCAGCACCTTCTCCGCCTTCCCGGGTCAAACCCAGTGGCATGTGATGGAGCAGGCACTCGCCGTTCACAGTTGCGGGGGCAGCCTCGGCTTCACGGACCTCATGTCCGCTACCGAATTCCCGTCTTAGCCCCTGATCCGAAGACGAATCGAAGGGAACCTCGAACACTAGATATAGTAGACGAGGTTAAGTCTGCGTCAACGCCTATGATGCGCCTGTGCCGAATTCATCGGGGATAACCGGAACCGGCCTCTGGTACTCATCGACGGCCACCATGACGAAGAGACCTTTTGCCGTCCGGCAACGCTCACCGCTCAGGAGCCCTTCCGCCCAAAGCTCCACCTCGACCGCCATCGAAGCTCTGCCCACGGACACAACGCGGGCGACAGCCTCGACGATCGATCCCACCCCGATCGGATGATGAAAGTCCAGGCGCTCCGACGATGCGAGCACGGCGAGCTTCCGGCACAGTCGCGATGCCGCCACGAAAGCGGCCTTGGTCATGAAGGCGATCGCATCGCCACCGAACATTGCGCCGGAACTGTTGGTCTGGTCGGAAAAGACGACATCCGCCATGCGAACCTCTCCGGAAGGCGGGACGTCATGCGTGGTCGCGAGCGGCGGCAATGACCAGGTCTCACGCAGGGGCGGATCGAGCGATGCGACCATGTGGAAGACACCACGGGTGCAGAGATGCCGCTCACCTGTGCTGATCGCCTCTGCGAGCATCTCGACCTCGACCGTCAGCGAGCGGCGGCCAGCCCAGATCGGCGTCGCCACGAAGGAGACGATCTCGCCGACATGGGCAGGTTTCTTGAACTCGACGCGTTCGCAGGATGCCGTGACGAAGGGAACGCGCCCCTGTCTCGTCGCCGCTACGAAGGCAACCCGGTCCATGGCGGACAGGCCCGCGCCGCCGAAGAGCGTGCCGTGATGATTGGTGGCGCCCGGAAAAACGATATCGATCAGCGTCGTGGGGGGGGGGGGGGGGGGGGGGGGGGGGGGGGGGGGGGGGGGGGGGGGGGGGGGGGGGGGGGTGTGGTGGAGTGAGCGGGCGCGGGGGGCGAGCCG
>JAIBEK010000016.1 GCA_019459145.1 Arenimonas sp. | reverse complement strand
ATGCGGCGGGCCGCCGGCGCCCAAGTAGTTTTCCGCATGCACCTCGAAGAAGCCGAGCGGCTGCGGGGCAGCGTCGAAGGCTGCGAAATGCTCGGGCATGAAGCCGACGCCGGCGCCGGGCGGGAGGCTTGGCGGTTTCCTGGGGGCTTCCCCGTCTGCCCGGGGGGGGGCGGGGGGGGGCGGGGCTATGGCCCGCCCCGCCCCCTGGGGTGAGGTCCCGGATCAGGCCGGTGCCGGGCCGGGCTCCAGCGTGCCGTGGGCGCCGTCCGGCGTCATCATCGTCATGCAACTGCCGGCGGGCACGAGCTTCCAGGCATTCTTCTGGTAGTCGACCTTGGAGGTTCCGGCGCAGGTCGTGCCGGGGCCAGCGGCGCAGTCGTTCTGACCTTTCAGCGCCACGCCGTAGCATTTCTCCTTGGTGGCATCCTGGGCGACGGCCGCACCGGGCAGCGCGGCGGCAAGGGTGAGTGCGGTGGCGAGCGAGGCGGCGAGCGCATGGGTGGTTCTGGTCATGTTCTGTCCTTTGGTGAGAATGGAGACGGGTTGAGGCGCTAAGAATTAGGCCGGGGTGAGCATGCCGTGGCTGCCGTCCGGTGCCATCATCGTTGTGCAGGTGCCGGCGGGCACGAGCTTGAAGGACTGCTTGTCATAGTCCATGGTCGCCTTGCCGGCGCAGTCATGCGCGCCGGCGGCGCAATCGTTCTGGCCCTTCATCGCCACGCCGTAGCACTTCTCCTTGGCGGCATCCTGGGCAGCAGTGGGCATGGCGACGGAGGCAAGCGCGGTGGCGAGCGAGCCGGCGAGCGCCAGAGTGACGAAGCTGTTTTTCATGATCGGTTCTCCCTTGGAGTGGCAGGCTGGAATTGGCCTGGACATCGGGAGCTACGGGGCGGGGCGAGGAAACGTTACGCGGCCCTTTGCGGGTTTTTTCGCGCCTCGGGTCCGGCGCTGGTCGAGGATCGGATAAAATGCCGAGCTATTTCCGTGGCTTGGCTGAAAATTCAGGGGCGACGCACGACGCCGGTAACAAAAACGTGTGTGGCGACGTAGAGGTTCATGTGAGGCAGGCGAAGCGGGAAAGCGAGTGGGCGGACTGGATGCGCGGCGCGCTTGACGGCGACGCGCAGGCCTATGAGCGTTTTCTATCCGCCGTCACGCCGCATCTGCGCAGCATGGCGCGGCGCCGCCTGGAACAGTTCGGCGCGCCCGCCGGCGAGGCCGAAGACATCGTGCAGGAGGTGCTGATCGCCGTGCACCTGAAGCGCGGCACCTGGGACCCGGCCCGGCCGATCGGCCCCTGGCTGTCGACCATCGTGCGCCACAAGCTGATCGACAGCCTGCGGCGCCGGGGCCGCCATGTAAGCGTGCCGATCGAGGACGTGATGGAAACGCTGGCCGCCGCCGAGCGCACCGACGCGACCGACCGGATGGACGTCGAGACGCTTCTGGCGCGGCTGAAGGATCCGCAGCGCGACATCGTCCGGTCCATCTCGCTGAACGGGGCGGGTGTCGGCGAGACGGCGGCGCGATTGAAGATGAGCGAAGGTGCGGTGCGGGTGGCGCTGCACCGGGCGTTGAAATCCCTGGCCGCCCTATATCGGAGTGAGACGTGAAGACCGACGAGTTGATCAGGCTGCTTTCGCAGGATGCGCCGGTGCGCATGCGCCTCGGGCGCAAGCTGGTGCTGGCGCTGGCCGCCGGCATTGTCGTCTCGGCCGTGCTGCTGCTGGCAACCGTCGGGCTCCGATCCAATCTCGATCAGGTGATCGGCACGGTCAGGGTCGTCTTCAAGATCAGCCTGACCTTGGCGCTGGCGGCGACCGCCGTCGGTCTCGTTGCCCGCATCGGTCGGCCGGGGGCCACGACGCGCGGCTTTGCGCTCGGGCTCGCCGGCCTCGTGCTGCTTGTCGGCCTGGCCGTGGCGAGCGAACTCTTCGTTTTGCCGTCGCAGGCCTGGGCGGCGGAATTGATCGGCCATCACGCCGCCTTCTGCTTAGCATTCATCCCGACGCTCTCGCTCGTGCCCTTCATCGCCCTGATGGCGGCGCTGCGCGCCGGTGCGCCGGAAAATCCCGGTCGGGCCGGGGCGGCCGTCGGTCTGGCCTCTAGCGCGATCGGCGCGGCGCTCTATGCCTGGCACTGCCCGGACGACAGCCCGTTATTCGTCGCCACCTGGTATACGCTCGCCATCGCCTTCGTCACCGCTGCCGGCTATGCCATCGGTCGCCGCTTCCTGCGCTGGTAGGGGGCGCATGCAAGATCGGGGTGATTGACAGATCATAATAAGAAGTATACTTATTAAATCGATCAACCCACCGGGAGGGTGGGGCGAGGCGGATGATACGATGGCCGGGGAGGCCGGTTGCCCGCCTCTGGAGTATGGGGAGGAAAAACACATGCAGTTTCATCAGAACGGTTTCCGCACCGGCGATCCGGCGATTGCCGCGCCGCCCGAGAGCGCTGGCAGCGCCGCGCCCGCCAGCGAGGTCGACGTGCTGATCGTCGGCACCGGGCCGGCCGGGCTGACGCTCGCCGCGCAGCTCTGCGCTTTTCCCGGCATCAGCATCCGCATCGTCGAGCAGCGCGACGGCCCGATAACGCTTGGCCAGGCCGACGGCATCGCCTGCCGGACGATGGAAATGTTCAATGCCTTCGGCTTTGCCGACCGGGTGCTCCGGGAAGCCTATTTCGTCAACGAGACGACCTTCTGGAAGCCGGACGACGAGGGGCAGAAGACCATCGTCCGCCACGGACGCATCCAGGACACCGAGGACGGGCTGTCCGAATTCCCCCATGTCATTCTCAACCAGGCCCGCGTGCACGATTTCTATCTCGACCTCATGCGCAACGCGCCGCACCGCCTGGAACCGGACTATTCCCGTCGATTGCTCGATCTGGCTGTCGATCCTTCGGCCGAGACCAGCCATCCAGTCACGGTCCGCCTTGAACGGCTCGATGCCGGCCACGAGGGCGAGGTGGAGACGCTGAAGGCGCGTTACGTGGTCGGCTGCGATGGTGCCAGAAGCGCGGTGCGCAAGGCGATCGGCTGCGAGTTGAAGGGCGATTCCGCCAACCAGGCCTGGGGCGTGATGGACGTGCTCGCCGTCACCGATTTTCCCGACATCCGGCTGAAGGCGGCGATCCATTCGGCCAATGAGGGCAATATCCTGATCATCCCGCGCGAGGGCGGCTATCTGGTGCGGCTCTATATCGAACTCGACAAGCTGAAGGCCGACGAACGCGTGGCCAACCGGGCCATCACCGCCGACCAGCTGGTGGCGGCGGCAAAGCGCATCCTGCATCCCTATACGCTCGACGTGAAGGAGATCGCCTGGTGGTCGGTCTACGAGATCGGCCAACGGCTGACCGACCGTTTCGACGACGTGGCCGAGGCCGAGGTGGGCCGCCGCCAGCCGCGTGTCTTCATCGCCGGCGATGCCTGCCACACCCATAGTCCGAAGGCCGGGCAGGGCATGAACGTGTCGATGCAGGATACCTTCAATCTTGGCTGGAAGCTGGCGGCGGTGCTGGAAGGCCGAAGCGCCCCGGCGCTGCTCGACACCTATTCGGCCGAGCGCCAGGCGATCGCCAGGGAACTGATCGACTTCGACCGCGAATTCGCCAAGATGTTCTCGGCTCCGCCGAAGGGTACCGAAGGGGCTGGCGCCGAGGCCGTCGATCCGGCCGAATTCCAGCGCTATTTCGTCAAGCAGGGCCGCTTTACCGCTGGCACCGCGACGCGCTACCGGCCGTCGATCATCCAGGGCGAGGCGAGCCACCAGTCTCTGGCCGAGGGATTTGAGATCGGCATGCGCTTCCATTCCGCCCCGGTCATTCGCTTGGCCGATGCCAGGCCGGTGCATCTCGGCCATTGCGGCGAGGCCGACGGTCGGTTCCGCCTCTATGCCTTTGCCGACCGGCAAGACCCGGCAGCGCCTGGTTCGCCGATCCACGCGCTCTGCGAATTCCTCGAGCATTCGGATGGCTCGCCGATCCGCCGCTACACTCCGGCCGGCGCCGACATCGATTCCGTCATCGACCTGCGCGCCATATTCCAGCAGGGCCACCGCGACCTCAACCTCGGCGCCATGCCGGCCCTGTTGAAGCCCGCCAAGGGCCGCTACGGCCTGACCGATTATGAAAAGATGTTCTGCCCCGACCTGAAGACCGGCCCCGACATCTTCGACCTGCGCGGCATCGACCGGGATCGCGGCTGCGTGGTCGTGGTCCGGCCCGACCAGTATGTCGCGCATGTCCTGCCGCTGGACGGGTATGAGGCGCTCGGCGGCTATTTCGATGGGTTTATGGTGGAGCGGTGAGGCGGGGGGGCAGGCAATCCCGAGAAAGACGGCGAGCGCCCGCGTGACGGTCAGCATGGTCTCGTCGTCGAGCCGGCCGATTGAGGCGCCGATGCGCTCGCGCCGGACCGACATCGCCTTGTCGATCATCACCTGGGACGGCTTCGTCAGACCATTCGCGGCGCTGGGCTCGATAGGGGGCCTGAGCAGCGGAGCCTCGGTCAGGGTGCCGGTCAGGAGCAGGACGGTGACCGTTCCGGTCGCATCGAAGGCGTCGGCCTGAATGACGACGGCGGGGCGCGGCTTGCCGAAATCACCGGTGATAGCCACGGTGACGACGTCCCCGCGCTTCAATCTTCATGCTCCCCGACATCGGAAAGCGCGGCATCGAGGAAGCTTTCGAGCGTGCAGTCGTCTGCGTCGGCGGCCGCAGCCAGCCGCGACTGCCGCCGACATTCCTCGGCAAAGCCCGGCCGGCGGGTGTCGGGCACCCAGATCTGCACCGGCCGAAGACCGGCGGCCCTCAGCGCCTCACGCCGCTTCTCGACACGCTTGCTGACAGGTGTTGCCATCGCCGTACTCCATGAAAGCGTTACATGTAACACGAAGAGCGGATTGGGGCAAGGAAGGGTAGGGTTGGCGATCTAGCCTTACGCGGCAGCCGTAAAGCGACAGCCCATCGCATTACTTAGCGGCTTCTTTAGACTCCTTGCCGTGCAAGTTCTTCAATCATCTGAAGTCCAAACTCATCGATTGTGAGAAAATCAGCAATGAGCTGTGCGTGAAATACGACGCTCGGAGACTTCTCGCTCACTGAATGCGTCATCCATGGCCGCCAAATTCCCAATTCCTTCTGCTCTGCCTGGAGTCTTTCGTAATTATCAAGTTGGAGATTTCGAAGAGCTTCCGCAGACTCCTCCTCCAATCTCGTGTAGTCGGCAAGCCTCTCTGGCGTGATAATATATGGTGGAATGTATAAAGGGATGCGATGTGCAAGACTGTCACGAAAACCCTTTAGATAATTGTCGACCCAGACTTGTCTGCTATCTAGGTATCCAACAAATTCTTGTGAGAATGAGGCTCGAACGTCGGCACACTTAGGTCCAAGGCCAACTTTGAGAGATGGCAACTCGTTTCCGTTCGCTGCGAGAACTGGCTTCTCACAGACCCAAATCCAAGCCAGATTGTCGAGACAACCAAACGCGTTCAATACGAAAGAGTGGATTGCGATCGTCGCATCTGTCACTGTCGGGCGATCGGGGATATCGCTGAGTTCGGGGGGTAGCTTCTCGAAAACGAGATCGATCGCGCGGGCCATCGAGGCCAAACGGCGACAAAATCCGTGAACTGCAAACTCTCTGCCACGTCCCGACTTGTAAATCCTACTTAAGAATTTCTCTCGCAGTTCGATGTTTCGCTTGTGAACATCTTCCCTTCCAGCATTGATTTTGTTGATATTTTCTTCGCTAAAAAATGCGGTCATCGGACTCGAATTCCTCCTCCCGTAGCGCTCAATTCAGCACGCGCGCAGGCTGTCTATGGCAGATATGAGCCCAATCTGGCGTCCCTGGAGTGGGCGCCGTGTGACCGGAAATGCCTACTTATCTGGGCCAGAAATAGAACACATTGACCTGTCGCCGTAAAATAAGTTTCTCCGTCGCCCCTTGACCCTCCAATGATGGGAAGGTGCATCTAGGGGTACGTCGCCTGGGCCGGATGGGTCGCGAGGCGAGAAGGAAACGGGTTTTCCGTGTCCTGGCGGTTGTTGCGACCTATATTCAGGCGCAAGGCCCGGCGCGGGCGAGAGGTGATGAGATGAACGAACAGGTCAAGATCAATCCGCCGCAAAGCCCGGCGCTCCCGCCGATCATCCTGCCGGTCGAGGGCATGACCTGTGCCTCCTGCGTCAAGCGGGTGGAAAAGACGGCGGCCAAGGTGGCGGGGGTCGAGGCGAGCGCGGTGAATTTCGCCAGCGAGACGCTGTCGGTGACGCCGGGGCCGGGCTTTTCGGCCGAGGCGCTGGTCAAGGCGGTGAAGGATGCCGGCTATGAGGCGAAGGCCGAAACCGTGATCCTCGACATCGAGGAGATGACCTGTGCCTCCTGCGTGGCGCGGGTGGAAAAGGCGCTGAAGACGGTGCCGGCGGTCGAGGCGGCCTCGGTCAATCTCGCCACCGCCAAGGCGATCGTCACGGTGCTCGGCGGCAAGGCGGCCGTGCCGGCCATGGTCAAGGCGGTCGAGAAGGCCGGCTACAAGGCGAAGCCGGAGGCCGAGGCCGGCGAGACGGATGCGCATGAAGAGGCGAAGGAACGCGAGATCGGCCGGCTGCGGCGCGATTGCTGGATCGCGCTGGTCCTGACGCTACCGCTCTTCGTCATGGAAATGGGCAGTCATCTCTATCCGCCGCTGCATCACACGCTGATGGATCTCTTTCCCGGCAACCTGTTGAATTACATCCAGTTCGCGCTGGCGACCGGCGTGCTTGCCGGTCCCGGCCGGCGCTTCTTCGTCAAGGGTCTGCCGGCGCTCCTGCGCGGCGGGCCGGACATGAATTCGCTGGTGGCGATCGGCACCGGGGCGGCCTACCTCTATTCGCTGGTGACGACCTTTGCGCCGGCCGTGCTGCCGGCCGAGGCGCGTTATGTCTACTATGAAGCCGCGACCGTCATCGTCACGCTGATCCTGCTCGGCCGGCTGCTCGAGGCCCGCGCCAAGGGCCGCACCGGCGCGGCGATCAGGAAGCTCGTTGGGCTGCAGGCCAAGACCGCCCGCGTCGAACGCGACGGTCAGACGCTCGACATTGCCCCGTCCGACGTGGTGGTCGGCGATATCGTGGTGATCCGCCCGGGCGAGCGCATTCCGGTCGACGGAACGGTGATCGACGGCGCCTCGCATGTCGACGAGGCGATGATTTCCGGCGAGCCACTGCCGGTCGAAAAGACCGAAGGCGCAATCGTCATCGGCGGCACGATCAACGGCAAGGGTTCGTTCCGCTTCAGGGCGGAGAAGGTCGGTGCCGAGATGATGCTGTCGCAGATCATCCGCATGGTCGGCGAGGCGCAAGGGGCGAAACTGCCGATCCAGATGATGGTCGACAGGGTCACGGCCTGGTTCGTGCCGGCGGTGATGGCGGTGGCCGCGGTGACCTTCCTGATCTGGCTGATTTTTGGGCCGGAGCCCGCCTATACCTATGGCCTGGTCAATGCGGTCGCCGTGCTGATCATCGCCTGCCCCTGCGCCATGGGGCTCGCCACGCCGACCTCGATCATGGTCGGCACCGGACGGGCGGCCGAACTCGGCGTGCTGTTCCGCAAGGGCGAGGCGCTGCAGACGCTGCGCGACGTCGATACCGTGGTGATGGACAAGACAGGCACGATCACCAAGGGCCGGCCGGAACTGACCGATGTTTCGGTGGCGGACGGCTGTGACGAGGCCGAGGTGCTGGCGCTCGCCGCAAGTTTGGAGGCCCGCTCGGAACACCCGGTCGGCGAGGCGATCGTCAAGGGCGCCGAGGCGCGCGGGCTGGCCATAGCCACGGCCGAAGGGGTCGAGGCGGTGGCCGGCTACGGCATAACCGGCAAAGTCTCGGGCCGCACGGTTGCCGCCGGCGCCGACCGCTACATGGTCAAGCTCGGGCTCGACGTTGCGCCCTTTGCCGCAGTGGCGGGGCGGCTGGCGGGCGAGGGCAAGACGCCGCTCTACGTGGCGATCGACGGCAGGCTCGCCGCGGCTCTGGCCGTCTCCGATCCGCTGAAGCACACCAGCATCGCTGCGATCAAAGCCTTGAAGGCTTTGGGCCTTTCCGTCGTCATGGTGACCGGCGACAACCGCGCGACGGCGCAAGCGATCGGCCGGGCGACCGACATTGACGAAGTGGTGGCCGAGGTTCTGCCGGACGGCAAGGTCGCGGTGATCAACGCGCTTAAAGCCAAGGGCCGCAAGGTCGCCTTCATCGGCGACGGCATCAATGACGCGCCGGCGCTCGCCACCGCCGACACCGGCATTGCCATCGGCACAGGCACGGACGTGGCTATCGAAAGCGCCGACGTGGTGCTGGTCGGCGGCGATCTCGGCTCGGCGCTGCACGCCATCGAGCTCAGCCGCGCGGTGATCCGCAATATCGGCCAGAACCTTTTTTGGGCATTCGGCTACAACGTCTTGCTGATCCCGGTTGCGGCGGGCATCCTTTACCCGAGTTTCGGCATACTGCTGTCGCCCATGGTCGGGGCGGGCGCCATGGGGCTTTCGAGCGTCTTCGTGCTCACCAATGCGCTGAGGCTCAAGGCGGCACGGGTGACCGATCTTACAGGCGGCAAGGGGCAATGAGGACCGACGACATGAATATCGGTGAGGCAGCGGAGGCCTCGGGCGTCTCGGCGAAGATGATCCGCTATTACGAGGAGATCGGCCTGGTGCGCCCGGCGCATCGCACGGCGAGCAATTATCGCGTCTACGGCGAGGACGAGGTGCACCGGCTGCGATTCGTGCGGCGCGCCCGCTCGCTCGGCTTCTCGCTGGAAGAGACCGAGCAATTGCTGAAACTCTGGGCCGACAAGGACCGCACCAGCGCCGAGGTGAAGAAGCTGGCGCTCTCCCATGTCGGCGAATTGGAGGGCAAGATCGCCGGCCTGCAGGCCATGGTGGCGACGCTGAAGCAACTGGCCGACTGCTGTCACGGCGACGAGCGCCCGAATTGTCCGATCCTGGCTGATCTGTCCGGTGGCAAGACCGCCCGCGAGCCGCAGCCTTTGCCGCGCCGCGCGGTTGCGCGGCTGGCGGGCCGGGCCTGAGCGGGGGCTTGGCGTTTTCCCCTTGACCTTTCCTTGGTGGGAAGGTGCATGAAGGGGCTACGCGAGCAACTGCCAGGAAAGGACAAGCAATGAGCGTGACCCAATTGTTTCAGGTCGAGGACATGACCTGCGGCCACTGCGAGAAGGCGATCACCAAGGCGCTTAATGAGGCGCTGCCGGGTGCAGTGGTGAGGATCGACCTCAAGGGCCATGAAGTGGCGGTCGAGGGCGATGCGGCGAAAGCCGAGGAAGCGATACGCGAGGCCGGCTATACGCCGGTCCGGAAAAGCGCCTGACGGCGTGGGGCCCTGGGGGGTAAGGGGC
>JAIBEK010000012.1 GCA_019459145.1 Arenimonas sp. | reverse complement strand
CTCATCTTCAATTGTCAAAAAACCGACGATCCTAAACCGTCACAAAAACTTCCCGCCAAACCCTAAAGCCCGGCAACTCATCAGCATCTCAGCCAATTCAAAGAGGTTTTCTCAAGAACGAAAGACTTCGTCGCCAGCAGCGCCGCCGCCCTCGTTCAGTGAGCGGGGTTATAAACTCACCCCCGGAAACAAGTCAACAGCGCTCTTCGCAGTTTTTCAAAAAATCATTCAATGGCATGAAATCAAACGGTAAATTCGGTTAGGCGGCATCAGCGTCCCTGCAGGGGCCCGGAAATCCCCGGATCTTGCCGGTATGGTGGGCCTAGCCGATCCGTGTCCGCGGCGATGTCTCGGGGCTGCGGTGATTGACGCTTGAACGGCGCCGCGCTCTTGCTAGTGTCGGCACGCATTCGACAAGGAGACGAGCATGCTGGTGTTGCACGAGACCGAAACCGCCAAGGCCCTCGAATGGGCGGAATTGATCGACGCGATCGAGCGGATGTTCCGCAGCCATTGCGTCATGCCGGTTCGTCATCATCATGACGTGGCGGTACCGGGCGAGGCCGATGCCACGCTGCTTCTGATGCCGGCCTGGGTTCCGGGCGACTATATTGGCGTGAAGCTGGTCTCGGTCTTTCCCGACAACCACAGGCGCGGCCTGCCGGCGATCCACGGCAGCTATATTCTCTCGTCCGGCCAGACCGGCAAGATGCTGGCCGTCATCGACGGCGGGGAGCTCACCGCCCGGCGGACCGCGGCGACATCGGCGCTTGCCGCCCGCTATCTGGCGCGGGGTGATGCCTCGCATCTGCTGGTGCTCGGAACCGGCCGTCTCTCGCTCAATCTCATGCAGGCGCATGCGACCGTACGCCCGATCACCCGCATCTCGGTCTGGGGCCGCAATCCCGCCAATGCGGAAAAGAGCGCGGAGGAGGCCCGCGCGCTCGGCTTTGACGCGGTCGCCTGCACCGATCTCGAGGGCACGGCGCGCAAGGCCGACATCATCTCGTGCGCGACGCTCTCCAGCGCGCCGCTCATCCACGGCGCCTGGCTGAAGCCCGGCGCCCATCTCGACCTGATCGGCGCCTTCAAGCCGAGCATGCGCGAAAGCGACGACGAGGCGGTGCGGCGCGCCACGATTGTCGTCGATACGCGCGCCGGGGCGCTCAGCGAGGCCGGCGACATCCTGCAGCCGCTGAAGGCAGGGGTGATCAGCGAAGCCGACATCAAGGCCGACCTCTTCGATCTCGTCGCGGGCCGCCACAAGGGGCGTTCGCAAGAGGGGGAGATCACTCTGTTCAAGTCGGTCGGGGCCGCGCTCGAGGACCTGGCCGGCGCGATCCTCGCCTACGAGACCGTCATGGAGCCGTTCGCCCGCCAGGAAACGTGATGCCGCTCCTGCTTCCCCAACTGCCCGTCAGCGAAAGCCTGCCGGCGATCACCGCGGCGCTCGCGGCGAAGAACCGGGCGATCCTTTCGGCCCCGCCCGGCGCCGGCAAGACGACGATCGTGCCGCTCAGGCTCCTTGAAGAGCCCTGGCGCGGCGACGGCCGGATCATCCTGCTCGAACCCAGGCGGCTCGCAGCACGCGCGGCCGCCGGCCGCATGGCGAGCCTGCTTGGGGAGAACGTCGGCGAGACGGTGGGCTATCGCATGCGTCTCGACAACCGCGTGTCGTCGCGAACGCGCATCGAGGTGGTCACCGAGGGCGTGTTTGCCCGGATGATCCTCGAAGATCCGGAACTGCCCGGCATTGCCGCCGTGCTGTTCGACGAATTCCACGAGCGCTCGCTCGACGCCGACTTCGGCCTGGCGCTGGCGCTCGACGCGCAATCGGCCTTGCGAGCGGACCTGCGCATCCTGGTCATGTCGGCGACGCTCGACATCGACCGGATCGCGGCCCTGCTCGGCGATGCGCCGATCATTCGCAGCGAGGGGCGGAGCTTTCCGATCGACATTCGTTATCGCGACCGGCCGGGTGGGGAACGTATCGAGGATGCGGTGACGTCGGCCATTTTGCAGGCGCATGCGACCGAGAGCGGCTCAATCCTCGCCTTCCTGCCCGGACAGGCGGAAATCCGCCGGGTCGCGGAACGGCTCGAAGGCCGTCTCGATCCCGGCACCCTGGTCGCGCCGCTCTACGGTAATCTCAGCCAGGGCGAACAGGATGCCGCCATCCGCCCGGCGCCGGCCGGGCATCGCAAGGTCGTGCTCGCCACCTCGATCGCCGAGACTTCGATCACGATCGACGGCGTTCGCGTCGTGATCGACAGCGGGCTGCAGCGCCTGCCGGTCTTCGAGCCATCGACCGGGATCACCCGCCTGGAGACGGTTCGGGTGTCTCGCGCTTCGGCCGACCAGCGGGCCGGGCGCGCGGGGAGAACCGAGCCCGGCATCGCCATTCGCCTCTGGCACGCGGGCCAGACGGCGGCGCTGCCGGCCTTCACCCCGCCGGAGATGCTGTCCGGCGACCTGTCCAACCTGGTCCTCGACATGGCGCATTGGGGCGTGCTCGATCCCAAAGGCCTGTCGTTCATCGATGCGCCTCCCCCTGCGGCGTGGAACGAGGCGCGTGCGCTGCTTCGGTTGATCGGGGCGCTGGACCCATCCGGCGCGATGACCGCGAAGGGCCGCCGCATGCGCGACCTCGGCCTGCCTGTCCGGCTGTCCGCCATGGTGCTGGCCGGTGCCGACGAGGGCGCAGCCAGGCCGGCGGCCGAAATCGCCGTGTTGCTGACCGAACAGGGGCTCGGCGGCACCGGGATCGACATCGACGAGCGGCTGCGCCGTTTCCGCCAGGACCGCGGCGACCGCGCCGCTTCGGCCCGAAAGCTCGCCGAGCGGCTCGCCTCGGGCTTCGCTCCAGCGAAAGGGGCGACATCCTATGTGGCCGCCGGCTTCTCGACCGCCGGGCCATTGCTGCTGCATGCCTATCCGGACCGGATCGCCCTCAGGCGCGGCGGGCGGGGCCGTTTCGTGATGGCCAATGGCCGCGGCGCCGAGATCCCGGAGACCGAAGGACTGGCCGGCGCCGACATGCTGGTGATTGCCGATTTGACCGGCCGCGCGGCACAGGGCCGCGTTCTTGCCGCGGCCGAGATCCATCGCGGGCAAATCGAGGCCACGCTTCCCGATGCCATCCAGCGCGGCGACGAGTGCTTCTTCGACCTTCAAAGCCGGCAGGTGCGGGCGCGGCGGGTCACCCGGCTCGGTGCCATCGTGCTGGACGAAACGCCGCTGGCGCGACCGACAGGCCCTGCGGCGGCCGCGGCACTTGCCGACGGCGTGCGCCAGGTCGGGATCGGCGCCCTGCCCTTTTCCAAGGTGGCCCAGCAGTTGCGCCAGCGGGTCGGCTTTCTGCACCGCACGATCGGCGAACCTTGGCCGGACCTGTCGGATGCGGCGCTGCTCGAGACCCTCGATGAATGGTTCACGCCCTATCAGACGAATGCGCGAGGCTTCGACGACCTGTCGCCCGGCACGCTCTTCGACGGCCTGATGGCGCTTTTGCCGCATGGCATGCAACGCGACCTCGACCGGCTGGCGCCCACCCATTTTACCGCTCCGACGGGTCAGAATCACCCCATCCGCTATGAAGGATCAGAGCCCGTGCTTACGATCCGCGTGCAGGAACTGTTCGGTCTCAAGAGCCATCCGGCGATTGGCGGGGGCAAATTACCGCTGGTGCTGGAGTTGACCTCGCCGGCGCACAGGCCCATCCAGACGACGCGGGACTTGCCCGGCTTCTGGGCGGGCTCGTGGAAGGACGTGCGGGCCGACATGCGGGGACGCTATCCGAAACATCCGTGGCCGGAGGATCCGGCCAATGCCATGCCGACGACCCGCGCCAAGCCGCGCGGCACCTGACGCGACAGTAACGAGGAGGCTGAAGCAATGACGATACCGGACACGGCGATCCCATTCGGACCATCGAGCCGCAGGCTGCGCCTGCAGACATTGGTGCGGCTGCGCTGGCTCGCCGTCGCCGGGCAAGGCGCGACCGTGCTGATCGTGGCTTTCGGGCTCGATTTCCCGCTGCCGCTCGTCACCTGCGCGGTGTTGATCGGCGTCTTGGCGGCGGCCAATTTCCTGCTTTCCGTCCGCTTCCCGCCGACCTACCGGCTGGAGCCAAGTGCCGCCTTCGCGGTGCTCGGCCTCGACCTTTTGCAACTGGGTGCCATGCTGTTCATCACCGGGGGCCTTGCCAATCCGTTCGCGCCGCTGATCTGCGTGCCGGTCATCATCTCCTTTGCCTCGCAGCCGCTCAGGCATGCCCTGGCGCTTTTTGCGCTCGCCATGCTGCTCATTTCGGCGCTGCCGTTCTCGCCCTATCCGCTGCCCTGGTACGGGGGCGATGCCCCGACGCTGCAGCCGGTGATGCAGGTGGGCGTGTGGTTCGCCATCACCTCAATGATGGCCTTTGCCGCCTTCTACGCCTATCGCGTTTCGCAGGAAGCCACGCTGCTGGCCGATGCGCTGTCGGCAACCGAGCTGGTGCTTCAACGGGAAAAGCACCTTTCGCAATTGGACGGGCTTGCCGCGGCCGCGGCCCACGAACTGGGGACGCCGCTTGCCACGATCAGCCTGGTGGCCAAGGAAATGGAGCGCGAGCTCGGCCAGGACGAGCGGTTCGGCGAGGACGTGCAGTTGCTGCGCAGCCAGAGCGAGCGCTGCCGGGACATCCTGAAGCGCATCGCCACCCTTCCCTCCGAGAGCGAGGAGCATATGCGCAGACTGCCGCTCTCCTCGCTCATCGAAGAAGTGCTGGCGCCGCATCGCGAATTCGGCATCAGAATCGAACTCGTCGAGAAGTCCCAACGCGCCACCGAGCCGGTCGGCATTCGCAATGCGGGCATTTTGCACGGGCTCGGAAATCTCGTCGAGAACGCCGTGGACTTCGCCCGCGAAAAGGTCACCGTCACGGTCGAGCATGACGTTTCGAAAGTGGCGATCACCATCGAGGACGATGGCGAGGGCTATGCGCCGGACGTGCTGCAGAGGATCGGCGAACCCTATGTCACCACCCGCCAGCGGGATGACCAGGCGGGTGGCCTGGGGCTCGGCCTGTTCATCGCCAAGACCCTGCTCGAGCGCTCCGGGGCACGGCTGCGCTTCGAAAATCGCGGTCCCGATCAACCGGGTGCCAGGGTGGAGATCGTCTGGCCTCGCCATCGAATGCAGGCCTGATCATGGCAAAATGACTTTACCGCCTGCCCAATACTGGCCATAACCACACAACGACGCTCAAGATTGCCCTGCAGGAATGCTCAGTCATGACAGAACACACTCCGTCCGACCTTTCGGCCGCAACCGACGACAGCCCATTGGGTCCCAACCCGACCCTGCTGATCGTCGACGACGACGTACCCTTTCTGCGTCGATTGGCACGCGCCATGGAATCGCGTGGCTTTGCCGTGGAGACGGCGGCTTCGGTCGCCGAGGGCATTGCCAAGGCGAAGGCGGCACCACCGAAATATGCGGTGATCGATCTGAGGCTCGGTGACGGCAACGGGCTCGATGTCATCGAGGTGATCCGCCAGAATGGCAGCGGTACACATATCGTCGTGCTGACCGGCTACGGAAACATCGCCACGGCGGTGACGGCGGTCAAGCTCGGCGCGCTGGACTATCTGGCGAAGCCGGCTGATGCCGACGAGATCTTCCTGGCGCTGACCCAGCGTCCGGGCGAGAAGGCGGAAGTGCCGGAAAATCCGATGTCGGCCGACCGGGTGCGCTGGGAGCATATCCAGCGGGTGTTCGAGAGCTGCGACCGCAACGTGTCGGAAACGGCGCGCCGGCTCAACATGCACCGCAGGACGCTGCAGCGCATTCTCGCCAAGCGCGCGCCGAAATAGCCATCAATCGCGGGTCGGCGAGCGGATGGCCCACTCCGCCATCATCAGCCGCTGGGCGGCGATGCGGGAGAAATCGAGCGTGACAGCCTTGCGGGTCGCGGGCGGCAGCTTGTGTTCCGGCGCCTCGCGCAGCAGATGGGCCCCGTATCCATCCGAAAGCAACAGGCCGCAATCCTCCGGGAAGATGTCGAGCGGCACGTCCGGATGGGTGGCAAAGAACAGCCGGTCGCAATAGGCGCGGTAATCCGGCCATTTGCGGTCGACGCGAAAGTCCTCGATCGAGGATTTGATCTCGATGATCCAGATCTCACCCTTTTCCGAGAGCCCGACCAGATCGGCACGCCGGCCGTTGGCGAGCGCCAGTTCGGGCAGCACGGCAAGCCGCATCTCGTTGAGCAGGACCTGAACGCCGCGCCGCACCAGCATGGCCCGTTCGGACTGGCGACCGTCGATTAACGGATTGTTTACGGCGATGGAAAGAATGGTCATGAATTGCGCCCAGGAAAGCAGATCCGCATGTTGCAAAAAAACCATGTGCGGTCATTTTGCAGCGCCGAAGTAGGCGGGTGGTCATCCACCACTTGCCAAGGTGCTTTTAATCAAAAATAAACCATAATCAAAGATGGTCGAGATCACCATCTTCCAGCCCTAATAAACGAGTTTTTCCCCATGCGCCTCCGCAATGCACTGACTGTGTTCGGCCTCGTCGCGACGATCGGCCTCACCGGTTGCACGACCACGACCGATACCGCATCCGGCACGCCCGGAAAGGCCGAAACCACCACCGCCAAGATCTTCACCGATTCCTACGGGGCTGTCACGGACGCCGGCTATGCACTTCCGGCGATCCCGATCAACAAGGTCAATACGAAATTCCATCGCCAGATCGTCTCCTACTCGACGAAGGAACGGCCGGGTACGGTGGTCGTCAACACGCGGGAGCGCTTCCTTTACTACGTTCTGCCGAACGGCAAGGCTGTGCGCTACGGCATCGGCGTCGGCAAGCAGGGTTTCGCCTGGCAGGGCGAAGCCTACATCGCCTGGAAGCAGGAATGGCCGACCTGGCACCCGCCGAAGGAAATGGCGGCGCGCAAGCCTGACGTCGCCCGCTATGTCGAGGACGGCATGGGTCCGGGCCTGCGCAACCCGCTTGGCGCGCGCGCCCTCTATCTGTTCAACGAGAAGGGTCAGGACACGCTGTTCCGCCTGCACGGCACGCCGGAATGGGCCTCGATCGGCACCGCCGCCTCATCGGGCTGCATCCGCCTGATGAACCAGGACATCATCGACCTCTACAGCCGCGTCCGTCCGGGCAAGGGTGCCAAGGTCGTCGTCCAGCAATAAGCTTTCGAAGTCTTCCAAACGAAAAGGCCCCCCGAGCGGTCCCGCGGCCGTGATTTTTATATCTTTTAGCTCGGCTCAGCCCCCAAGGCTCGCCATGAGTTAGATGCGGCGGCGATGCAGTACCCGCTCGGTATATCCGTTCGGCTGCTATCGCCCAGTCAGCAACAGATACACGGCAGCCTGAAAGGCGATAGAGCCGTCGCAA
>JAIBEK010000001.1 GCA_019459145.1 Arenimonas sp. | reverse complement strand
AGGGCGCGACCGAACAGGCAGCTTCCGCCGAAGAGGCCTCCGCCTCGATGGAGCAGATGGCCGCCAACATCAAGCAGAACGCCGACAATGCCGCCCAGACGGAAAAGATCGCCCGTCAGTCGGCCAAGGATGCCGAGACCTCCGGCGATGCCGTCAACCGCGCGGTGGCCGCCATGCGCACGATCGCCGAGAAGATCTCGATCGTCCAGGAAATCGCCCGCCAGACCGACCTGCTTGCGCTCAACGCAGCGGTCGAGGCCGCCCGCGCCGGCGAACACGGCAAGGGCTTTGCCGTCGTCGCGTCCGAAGTGCGCAAGCTGGCCGAGCGCTCGCAATCGGCCGCAGCCGAGATCAGCGCCATGTCGGGCGAAACCGTCCAGTCGGCGCAGAACGCCGGCGAGATGCTGAACCGGCTGGTACCCGACATCCGCAAGACCGCCGAACTGGTGGCGGAAATCTCGGCCGCCTGCCGCGAGCAGGACATCGGGGCTGCCCAGATCAACGAGGCGATCCAGCAGCTCGACAAGGTGACCCAGCAGAATGCCGGCGCGTCTGAAGAAATGTCGGCGACCTCGGAAGAACTGGCCGCCCAGGCCGAGGAACTGCAAAGCTCGATCGCCTTCTTCAAGGTCGACACCGCCGCCCGCGCCATTCAGCCGAAGCCGGTTGCAGTTGTTCGTCCGCAGCCTGCCGCCAAGCCGCTCGCCCGGCCAGCTTCAAAGACAAACTCGACGGTCGCCGGCCAGCAGGCACGGGTCAAGGGCTTTGCCCTCGACCTCAGCATGGGCGGACCGGACGCCGCGGACAACGAATTCAAGGAGAGCGCATGATGGCCACCGGCATGTCCGACGAAGCCCAGTTCGTCACCTTTGCCCTGGGCAAGGAAGTCTTTGCCGTTCCCGTCGGGGTCGTGCGCGAGATCCTTGACTACGAGGAACTGTTCCGCATTCCCAATGGACCGGACTACCTGCTCGGGCTGCGCGACGTGCGCGGCCAGGGCGTGCCGACCATCGATCTGAGGCTCAAGCTCGGTCTCTCCAAGACCGAGCCGACGCCGAGCACCCGGGTGCTGGTGCTCGATATTCCGCTGGAATCCCGCGTGCTCTCGCTCGGCATGGTCGCCGACAAGGTATTCGAGGTCATTCCGTTCCGCCGCCACCAGATCGAAGCGGCCCCGGAGATCGGCGTGCGCTGGAGTTCGGACTACATCGCCGGTGTCGTGCGTCGCGACGAAGGATTCGTCGTCATCGTCGATCTTGCCCGGCTCTTGTCGAGCGGCGATACCGCCCTGCTTTCCGCACGCAATGCCGCTTGATCCGACCGGAGCCGAATGAATGTCTGCAGTCGCCACCGTTGCCTGCGTCGAGGACCACATCAGCAAGCGAAATTTCGACCATCTTGCGCGGTTCATCTATGACTATAGCGGCATCAAGATGCCGCCGACCAAGACGACCATGCTGGAGGGTCGGCTGCGCCGCCGGCTGCGGGCAACAGGTATTTCGAGTTTCGACGACTATTGCGACTACCTGTTCAAGCAGGATGGGCTCGAGCACGAGAAGGTCTACCTGATCGATGCCGTCACCACCAACAAGACCGACTTCTTCCGCGAACCGAACCACTTCACCTACCTGCGCAATCACGCCCTGCCGAAACTGGCCGCCAAGGATCTGCGCCGCTTCCGCATCTGGAGCTCGGCGTGCTCGACCGGTGCCGAACCCTATACGCTCGCCATGGTGCTTGACGACTTCACCGGCGCAAACCCGCAGCAGGATTATGCGATCCTGGCAACCGACCTGAGCACGGAAGTGCTGCAGACCGCCCGCCGCGGCATCTACAGTGTGGACATGGTTGCGCCCGTTCCCGGGGAATACCACGATCGCTATGTGATGCAGGCACGCGATGCCAACCGCCGCGAGGTGCGCATCCATCCCGGCCTTCGCTCGCGGGTCGGCTTTGCCCGGCTCAACCTGATGGATCCGAGCTATACCGTCGGCGACCCCATGCACATCATCTTCTGCCGCAATGTGCTGATCTATTTCGACAAGCCGACGCAACACCGTGTTCTCTCCCGGCTCATCGATTGCCTGGCGCCGGGAGGCTATCTGTTCATCGGACATTCCGAGACGGTATCGGGTTTCGACCTTCCGATCCGCCAGGTGGCCAACACCGTCTTCGAGAAGGTATGACGAAGCTTGATCGCCAAGAGAGTCCGAGTCCTCATCATCGATGATTCCGCCAGCGTCCGGCAGACCCTGAGCCGCGTTCTCGAGGCCGACCCGGAGATCGAGGTCATTGGCACCGCTTCGGACCCTTTCATGGCGGCGCGCAAGATCCAGGAAGAGGTCCCCGACGTTATCACGCTCGACGTCGAGATGCCGCGCATGGACGGGATCACCTTCCTGCGCAAGCTGATGGCGCAACGCCCCATACCGGTGGTGATGTGCTCGTCCTTGACGGAACAGGGATCGGAAACGCTGCTCCAGGCTCTGGAAGCCGGCGCGGTCGACGTCATCCTCAAGCCGAAGATCGGCGCGGCCGATCACCTGGCAGAAGTCGGCATGCGGATCTGCGAGGTCGTCAAGAGCGCGGCCCAGGCCCGCATCGTCGGCCGGCCAAGGCGCGGCGCGTCGCTGAGCGGGCCCGCGACCAGGCTGACGGCGGATGCCGTGCTGCCGCCGCCGACCGGCAAGGCGATGGCCAAGACGACCGAGATGGTGGTCTGTGTCGGCGCCTCCACCGGCGGAACCGAGGCACTGCGTGATTTTCTCGAACGGCTCCCGGCCAATGCCCCCGGCATCGTCATCGTGCAGCACATGCCGGAGAAATTCACCGCCGCCTTTGCCAAGCGGTTGAACACGCTCTGCGAGGTCGAGGTGAAGGAAGCCGTGGACGGCGATCCCGTGCTGCGCGGTCACGTCCTGATCGCCCCGGGCGACCACCACATGCTGCTGGAACGCCAGGGCGCCCGCTACCACGTCTCCGTCCGATCAGGCCCGCTGGTATCGCGGCACCGGCCCTCGGTCGACGTGCTGTTCCGCTCGGCCGCACGGGCCGCCGGATCGAATGCCATCGGCGTGATCATGACCGGCATGGGCGATGATGGCGCGCGCGGCATGGCAGAAATGCACGACGCCGGCGCCTATACGCTTGCCCAGGACGAGGCTACCTCCGTCGTCTACGGCATGCCGAAGGAGGCCGTGGCCCGCGGCGGGGTCGACAAAATCGTTCCGCTCGAACTGATTGCCCATGAAATCCTCGCCGCGGATCGGCGTCGCTGATAGGCGCAGCGCTACAATTCGCCGGCTCCGTTCAAACAAGATTAACCATACGCGATGGAAAATCCGAGTTGGAAAACGGCGTAGGCCCCTTGGGTCGCGATCCGTTATGAGACACGGGAAATCGACTATGCCGGTCATCACCTTTGCCAATACCAAGGGCGGCGCGGGAAAAACCACGGCGGTGCTGCTGCTAGCGACAGAACTGGAGAATATGGGACTTCGCGTCACCGTTCTCGATGCCGATCCGCAGTGCTGGATCAGCCGGTGGCGGGAGAACTCCGGCGACAGGACCAAGGTCAAGGTCGTTCCCTACGTCTCCCAGGCCACGCTCGAAAAGCACATTCACCAAGGCAAGCGCGAATCCGACTACGTGTTGATCGACCTGCCCGGCGCCCGCACCCCGCTGCTCGCCAAGGCGATCGGCTATTCGAACCACGTTTTGATCCCGATCCAGGGTTGCTCGATGGATGCGCAGGGCGGTGCCCACGTCATCGAACTCATGCAATACCTGGCCGACAAGGGGAACATCCACATTCCCTTCTCGATCGTCCTGACCCGCGTCAATTCGATGGTCACCACACGCGCGCTTCAGACCGTCAAGGCCTTGCTGGCGGAGCGGCGCGTGCCTGTGCTGAACACGCCGATTATCGAGCGCTCCGCTTTCCGCGACGTATTCGACTTCGGCGGCTCCCTGCACACGCTCGCCAATGCCCGGGTGAGCAACCTCGGCAAGGCGCGGGACAATGCACGCGCCTTCGCCGACGAGGTGCTGATGCACGAGGCGCTGCGCAACAAGCAGCGGCAGGACCAGGTCGCGGCCCTGCGCGCGGTCGCCTGACTGCCAATCGCTCCCCTGAAACGGTCGAACCACTGGAAGCCGTGGGCCGCGCGCTCTATGACTGACGAGGATCACCGTCTCGGCCGCCCCCGGCATAGCCCGCCTCGCCTTTATCGACCTTTCAATGGAGCCTTGCATGTCTCATCATCTGAAATTCTTCATCGACGGCGCCTGGGTCGACCCGGCCGTACCGGCAACGCTTGACGTCATCAACCCGGCGACCGAAGAGGCCTATACTCAGATCTCCGTCGGCTCCAAGGCCGATGTCGACAGGGCCGTTGCCGCCGCCAAGAGGGCCTTCGCCAGTTTTTCGAGGACGCCGGTCGCCGATCGCCTGGCATTGCTGAAGACGATTCTCGACGTCTACAATGCCCGCTTCGAGGACATTGCGGTGGCCGTCTCCGAGGAAATGGGCGCGCCCCTGTCCTTTGCCCGGGACGCCCAGGCCTGGGCCGGGCGCGCCCACATGGAGTCGACCATCGAGGCGCTCCAGAATTACGAATTCAGCGAGAAGCGCGGATCGACCATGGTGATCAAGGAGCCGATCGGGGTCTGCGCGCTCATAACCCCGTGGAACTGGCCGCTCAACCAGATCGTCTGCAAGGTTGCCCCGGCGATCGCCGCGGGTTGCACCGTCGTTCTCAAGCCCTCGGAAATCGCCCCGATCTCCGGCATCGTCTGGGCCGAAATCCTGGAAGAGGCCGGCGTTCCGAAGGGCGTGTTCAACCTTGTCAACGGCACCGGCCCCGATGTCGGCCAGGTCATGGCCGGCCATCCCGATGTCGACATGGTGTCGTTCACCGGTTCGACCCGCGCCGGCATCATCGTCGCCAAGACCGCCGCCGACACGGTCAAGCGCGTCGCCCAGGAACTCGGCGGCAAATCCGCCAATATCATCTTGCCCGACGCCGACCTCGAGCGCGCCGTGAGGAAGGGTGTGCGCGGCTGCTTCGGCAATTCCGGCCAGTCCTGCGACGCGCCCACCCGCATGCTGGTCCCGGCCGATCGCCATGAAGAAGCGCTGAAGATCGCCAAGGCGGCCGCCGAAGCCCACAAGGTCGGCAGCCCGACCGACGAAGACACCGATCTCGGCCCGGTCGTCTCCCAGTTGCAGTTCGACAAGATCCAGCGCCTGATCGAGGCCGGGATCAAGGAAGGCGCGACGCTTGTCACCGGTGGCCTCGGCCGTCCCGAGGGCCTCAACCGAGGCTATTACGTCCGCCCGACCGTGTTCGGCAATGTCACCAACGACATGACCATCGCCCGCGAGGAGGTCTTCGGCCCTGTCCTGGCGATCCTGCCCTACAAGACCGAGGAGGAGGCGATCACCATTGCCAATGACACGGTCTATGGACTTGCCGCCTATGTCCAGTCGCAGGACATCGAACATGCGCGGGCCGTGGCGCTCGAAATGCGCGCCGGCTCCGTCTACCTCAACTATCCGGAATGGGACACGCATGCTCCGTTCGGCGGCTACAAGCAGTCGGGCAACGGCCGCGAATATGCCGATTGGGGCATTCATGACTTCCTCGAGATCAAGGGCATCGTCGGGTACGGCGACTGATCCCGGCCGCCGCGATCCGCAGGAGCGGCCCGCTGTCGCCAGGCGGCGGCCCCTTCGGAGCTCGGAATGGTCATTCGACGGCGCTCGGCAAGCCGGAGCGCCGTCCGTCCGCCCGCCCGGCCGACAAAACAGTTGCGCACGGCGCCTGTCGACAATATGCATGCAAGCGAGGACTTTCTCGCAAACCATCCATGCAGGCCAGACATGAACGCTACGGCAACCGACAGCAGGCTCGAAACACCGAGGTCGAGAGGGTCCGGCACCCAGACGGTCTATGAGCGTCTGCGCCAGGAGATCCTTTCCATGCAGTTGCAGCCCGGCAGCCCGCTCGACGAGGTGCGGCTGTCGGAACGCTTCGGCATGTCCAGGACCCCCGTGCGCGAAGCGCTGCTCAGGCTTTCCTCCGATGGCCTGGTCACGACGCTGCCGAACCGCAACACCATCGTCTCGACGATCGATTTTGCCAGCCTGCCACCCTATTTCGACGCCCTGACGCTGATGTACCGCGTCACCACGCGTGGAGCCGCCGGGCGCAAGGACCCGGCGCGCATGGCCGTTATCCGCCAGCGTCAACGCGAGTTCGAGGCCGCGGTTCGGGCGCGCGACGCCTATGCGATGATCGAAGCCAACCGGGAATTCCACGTCGCCATCGCCGAACTCGCCGGCAATCCTTACTACACCGGCTTCTTCGGCCGCCTGCTCGACGAAGGCCGGCGTATCCTGCGGCTCTACTATTCCACCTTCGACGACGCACTGCCGCTGCAATACGTGGAGGAGCACGAGGACATGATCGCCGCGATCGAGGCCGGAGACATCGAGAAGGCCGACCGTCTGGCAATCACCCATGCGGCGCAGATCGTCCGGCAGATCCAGGACTATGTCGCGCGCGACATGAACAAGGCGGTGGCGATCAGCAATCCCTGACGCGAAGCACCGCCCGTTTCCATCCATGACGAAGCTGAACGGGAAGAATATATGACTGCCGAGACAAATGCCGATGCCGTCGTCGTCGGGGCGGGGATCGTGGGCGTCATGGCCGCCCTCTACCTGCAAGCCGAGGGGCGCAAAGTGCTGCTCCTCGAGCGCGAGGAGGTCGCCGCTGGGGCGAGCGCCGGCAATGCCGGTATCCTCGCCTTTCCCGAGATCATCCCCGTTGCCTCGCCCGGCATCATGTTCAAGGCGCCGAAATGGCTGCTCGATCCCCTGGGACCGTTGAGCGTGCCGCCCGCCTATGGGCTGAAGATCGCCCCCTGGCTCTTTCATTTCTGGCGCGCCAGTTCGCGCAAGGCCTTCGCGCACGGTATCGCCGCACAAACCGGGATGATGGGCCTGGCCGCCGCCGAAATGCAGCGTATGCGCGAAACCCCGGAGCTTGCCGGCTTCTTCGACACCACCGGAACGCTGGATCTCTATGATAGCGAAGCGAGTTTTGACGCGGCGGCCTCCGACTGGCGGGAAAAGGAAAAGGCCGGGTTCCAGTTCACCAGCGTCGGGAGGAGCGAGATCGACCGGCTGCAACCGGGCCTCGCCCCGCAGTTTCGCCATGCCATGTATTCTCCCGCCGGCATCCAGGTGAACGATCCCAAGGGCCTGACCCGCGCGGTCGCCGATCTCGTGACCGCCCGTGGCGGAGCGCTGCGAAGGGGCGAAGTCAGGGACATCGGGCCGCAGGCAAATGGTGCGATGATCACGCTCGCCGACGGCGCGACGATCAAGGCCGCAACCGTCGTCCTCGCAGGTGGTGCCTGGTCGAAGCCGCTTGCCGCACGGCTGGGCGATCCGGTCCCACTGGAAACCGAGCGCGGCTACAACACGACACTGCCCGCCCAGGCGTTTCCCCTTCAGCGTCAGCTCTATTTCAACGACCATGCCTTCGTCGTCACGCCGCTTTCCGAAGGTATCCGCGTCGGTGGGGCGGTTGAACTGGGCGGCCTTGAACTTCCGCCCAATTATCGCCGCTCGAAGGCATTGCTGGCCAAGGCCTCGCGCTTCCTGCCGGAGTTGAAGACCGAAGGCGGGCGCGAATGGATGGGTTTCCGCCCCTCCATGCCGGATTGCCTTCCGGTGATCGGCCGTTCCAGCGCCAGCCCCGCCGTCATTTACGCCTTCGGCCATGGCCATCTCGGCCTCACCCAGTCGGCCGCGACCGGCAGGTTGATCGGCGAGCTTGCCGCCGGCCGGCCTACCAGTCTTTCCATTGATCCCTTCCGTCCCGGCCGTTTCCGCCGGCGCGCCTGATCCCTCCCACCCGACGATCCGAAAGAGACTTGCCGATGACCACCCACCCGACCTTTGTCCCGATCTCGCCCGAGGAAAGAACGGAGCGCCTGGCGCGGCTTCGGACAACCATTGTCGAAAAGGGCATCGGCGCCGTACTGCTCGGCTCGACCGAAAGCCTGCGCTACTATACCGGGCTGGTCTGGCATCAGAGTGAACGCCTGCTCGGCGCGGTGGTCACGCCGAACGCGTTGCACTACATCGTGCCGGGTTTCGAGCAGAGCCGCGTCGACAGCCTGCCGCACCTGCCGGGCGAGATCCATGTCTGGCAGGAAGAGGAGGACAGCGCCGCCCTCGTCGCATCGCTGCTGGGACCGCGCGACACGCTGGCGCTCGACGATGCCCTGCCGCTGTTCGTCTATCACGCCCTGGCAACGCGGTTCGGCGCAGACCGCCTGATCGACGGTGCGTCCATGATCCGCAGCCAGCGCCTGCGCAAGTCGAAAGCCGAGATCGCCATCATTCAATACGCCATGAACCTCACGCTGGAAGTTCACAAGCGCGTTCACGCCCTGATCAAACCGGGCATCCGGGCTTCCGAAGTCATTCGCTTCATCGATGACCAGCATCGCGCGGCGGGAGCCGAGGGCGGCTCGACCTTCTGCATCGTCTCGTTCGGCGAGGCCACCTCCCTGCCGCACGGCGCCGACGGTGACCAGGTCTACAAGCCCGGCGACGTCGTGCTGGTGGATACCGGCTGCCGCTTCGACGGCTACCATTCCGACCTGACCCGCACCTACATGCTGGACGAACCGAGCGCCGATTTCGTGCGGATCTGGGCGATCGAGCGCGAAGCCCAGCAGGCGGTGTTTGACACCGCACATCTGGGCGCCCCATGCGAGAGCCTCGACGCGGCGGCCCGCGCCGTTCTCGTCCGGCACGGTCTTGGGCCCGACTATACACTGCCCGGCCTGCCCCATCGCGCCGGCCATGGTCTCGGCCTGGAGATCCACGAGCAGCCCTATATCGTCCGTGGCAACCGCACGCCGCTCGAAGAAGGCATGTGCTTCTCCAACGAGCCGATGATCGTCGTGCCCGGCCGCTTCGGCATCCGCCTCGAAGACCATATCCACATGACCGAGACCGGACCGCAATGGTTCACCCCGCCGGCCAAGGGCCCGACCGAGCCCTTCGCCTGATCGCCGGCGGATTTACGTCCGGCGGAGGCCGGGCACCCTCTGAACCTTGAAAGCGCCGGGCCTATCACCGCTCCTTGAAAATTCCTGCCAGCCCCTCCTTGCCTCCTGTCGACAAATTGTATACTGATATATCACACCAAACCAAGGAGATTGCGATGACCACTGGCTGGCGCGGCGTCATTCCCGCTGTAACGACCCAATTCAACGAAGACCTGTCGATCGATTTCGAAAACACCCGCCGGGTGCAGGACGCCTTGGTCAACGACGGCGTGCACGGCCTGATCGTCATGGGCACCTGCGGCGAGAACAACTCGCTCGATCCCGACGAGAAGCGGGAGATCCTCAAGGGTGCCGTCGAAGTGGTCGCCGGCCGCGTTCCGGTCATCACCGGCGTGTCGGAATTCGACACCCGCCGCGCCGTCGCCTATGCCCGTGACGCCGAGAAGGCCGGCGCCGACGGCCTGATGCTGCTGCCCGCCATGGTCTATGTGCCCAAGCCCGAAGAACTGGTCGCCCATTTCAAGACGGTCGCCGAGGCAACCTCGCTGCCGATCATGCTCTACAACAATCCGCCGGCCTACCGCGTCAACATCGGCACGGACGTCCTGCGCGCGCTCGAAGGCGTGGCGAACATCAAGGCCGTCAAGGAAAGCGCGCCCGATACCCGCCGCTTCACCGACCTCATCAATGAATTCGGCGACCGCTTCGACATCTTCGCCGGCCTCGACGACGTCGCGCTCGAGGGCATGATGCTCGGCGCCAAGGGCTGGGTTTCCGGTCTCACCAGCGCCTTCCCGCAGGAATCCGTCGCGCTCGTCGCCGCCATCGACCGTGGTGACTGGGAAGAAGCGCGCCGCATCTACCGCTGGTTCATGCCGCTCCTCCACCTCGACGCCGAGCATGACCTGGTTCAGACCATCAAGCTCGCCGAGCAGATCATGGGCCGTGGTTCCGAGCGCGTGCGCATGCCGCGCATGATCCTCCAGGGCGCCCGCCGCGCCGAGATCACCGCCATGGTCGAAAAGGCCGCCGCCACCCGGCCGTCGAAGACGGCAAAGGCCGCCTGAGCCGCATCCGGCCCGTCCAGCACAAACTCCGGGCCGCCAGCCGCATCGCGCTGGCGGCCCTTTCTTTTTCAACCCGTCAGGAAGCACCCCATGTCCCAGGATCTCGCATACATCCCGCTCGAAGACGCCAAGCGCCTCGCAACCGACATCCTGCTCGCGGCCGGGCTTTCCCAGGGCCATGCCGAAACGATCGCAAAATCCGTCGTCTCGGCCCAGAGCGACGAGTGCTATTCCCATGGCCTGTGGCGGCTGCTCGGTTGCGTGGCGACGGTGCACAAGGGCAAGGTCGATCCGAAGGCCGTGCCGACCGTCGACGCCTCGGCACCCGGCATCGTCAAGGTCGACGCCAAGTTCGGCTATTCCCTGCTCGCCTTCCGCGAGGGCCTGCCGGAACTGATCGGCAAGGCCAGCCGTCTAGGCATCGCCGCCATGGCGATCAATCATTGTTATCATTTCTCGGCGCTGTGGCCGGAAGTGGAAGAGATCGCCGAAGCCGGCCTGGTGGGGCTCGCCATGACGCCGAGCCACAGCTGGGTGGCGCCGGCCGGCGGAAGGAAGCCGGTCTTCGGCACCAATCCGATCGCCTTCGGCTGGCCGCGCGCCGCCTCCCATCCCTTCGTCTTCGACTTCGCCACCAGCGCCGCCGCCCGCGGCGAGATCGAACTGCATCGCCGGGCCGGCAAGCCCATTCCGCTCGGCTGGGCGATCGACCGCGACGGCAACGACACGACCGATGCGGCAGAGGCGATGGATGGCGCCATGCTGACCTTCGGCGGGCACAAGGGTTCGGCGCTTTCGGCGATGATCGAGCTGATGGCCGGCCCGCTGATCGCCGACATGACGAGCGCCGAATCCATGGCTTTCGACAATGGTGCGGGCGTTGCCCCCTGCCATGGCGAATTGATCCTCGCGCTCGACCCCAAGGTCTTCCTCGGCGGCGGCATGGAAGAGCATATGCACCGGGCCGAGGACATGTTCGGCGCCATCACCAGCCAGGGCGCCCGCCTGCCCTCGCAGCGGCGCTACGACGCCCGCGCCCGCAACGAAAGCCGCGGCGTTCCGGTGCAGACCACCCTGCTCGATGAATTGAAGGCAATGCTGGCCTCACTCGCCTGAGCGCGCCACGACCGGTCTCTCGACCATAGGCCGCCACACGATCAAAAGCGGTCGAAGCTCAGCGAAAAAGGGGTTGTGCTCGCGATCGTTCGCGGTCACATTGTCGCTCGCCGGCCAAAGAGGTCTGACAACATGACAACGCGGGAGGAGCATCCATCATGACGTCGCTGAGCGACAAGAAAGCCCTGATCACGGCAGCGGGCCAGGGGATCGGCCGGGCCAGCGCGCTGGCCTTTGCCCGTGCGGGAGCAAGCGTGGTGGCGACCGACATCAATGCCGACGCACTCGACAGCCTGGCGACCGAAGCAAAGGAAGCCGGCCTTGCGATCGAGACCCGCGTGCTCGACGTGTTGAAGGCCGAGGCGGTGGAGGCTATCGTCTCGCAGACCGGGCCGTTCGACATCCTGTTCAACTGCGCCGGCGTCGTCCATGGCGGCACCGTACTGGACATGGCCGACAAGGATCTCGACTTTGCCTTCGACCTCAATGTCCGCGCCATGATCCGCACCATCCGCGCCGTGCTGCCCGCCATGCTGGAGCGCGGTGACGGTTCGATCATCAACATGGCCTCGGTCGCCTCATCGGTGAAGGGCGTCCCCAACCGCTGCGCCTATACCGTCACCAAAGCCGCAGTCGTCGGACTGACCAAGTCGGTCGCCGCCGACTACGTGACACAGGGCATCCGCTGCAATGCGATCTGCCCCGGCACGGTGGAGAGCCCGTCGCTGCAGGACCGCATGCGCGCCCAGGGCGACTATGACGCGGCACGGGCCGCCTTCATCGCCCGCCAGCCGATGGGCCGCCTCGGCACGCCGGACGAGATCGCCGATCTCGCCGTCTACATCGCCGGCGCCACCTATACTTCCGGCCAGGCCTTCGCCATCGACGGCGGCTGGACCATCTAATTCTTCTGGAAAGGACAAATCCCATGAAACTCATGCGCGTAGGCCAGCCCGGCCAGGAAAAGCCCGCCCTGCTCGACAAGGACGGCAAGATCCGTGACCTCTCCGCCCATGTCGCAGATATCGGCGGCGCGGCGATCTCGTCCGAGGGCTTGGCGAAGATCGCCGCCCTCGACCCGGCATCGCTGCCCGAACTGTCGGCCAACCAGCGCATCGGCGCTTGCGTCGCCGGCACCGGCAAGTTCATCTGCATAGGGCTCAACTATTCCGACCACGCCGCCGAAAGCGGCATGGCGGTTCCGCCCGAGCCCGTCATCTTCATGAAGGCGACCTCGGCCATCTGCGGCCCGAACGACGACGTGCTCATCCCGCGCGGCTCGGAGAAGACCGACTGGGAGGTCGAACTCGGCGTGGTCATCGGCAAGACGGCCAAATATGTCTCCGAGGCTGACGCGATGGACTATGTCGCCGGCTATTGCGTTTCCCACGACGTCTCGGAACGCGCCTTCCAGACCGAGCGCGCCGGCCAGTGGACCAAGGGCAAATCCTGCGACACCTTCGGCCCGATCGGCCCCTGGCTGGTGACGAAGGACGAAATCGCCGACCCGCAGGACCTGAAGATGTGGCTGAAGGTCAACGGCCAGACCATGCAGGACGGCACCTCGTCGACCATGGTCTACGGCATCGCTCACCTCGTTTCCTATCTCAGCCAGTTCATGTCGCTCCACCCCGGCGACGTCATCTCCACCGGCACGCCGCCCGGCGTCGGCATGGGCATGAAACCGCAGCGGTTCCTGAAAGCCGGCGACGTGGTGGAACTGGGCATCGACGGTCTCGGAACCCAGAAGCAGACCTTCAAGGCCGACCTCTGAGACGAGGCGCGGCGGGAGGGCTTCGACGGCCCTCCTCCGCTCAAAACGCTCTTGGCAGTTCCGAAAGCCTATAGTACAGGTTTTTGAAACCCGTAGGACAAGCCATGAGCACTCCCCATCCCGCGCCTCCGGTCGTCGGTGACCTCGTGACCGGAGCCGTTGCCCACATCTCGGCCCTGATCCGGCAGGGAGAGCTCAGACCCGGCGACCGACTGCCGTCGGAAGCGAGCCTGAGCCAGGAACTCAAGGTCTCCCGAACCGTCGTTCGCGAAGCACTCCGCTCTCTCGCCGCGCTGCGGCTGATCGACCTTGGCGCCGGCAAGCGCCCGACCGTCGCAATCCTCGACGACTCGTCCATGGCGCTGACTTTCCGCCACGGCCTTTTCACCGACCAGATCGAAATCCGCCAACTGCTCGACGCGCGGCGAACCATCGAAGCGCGCACGGCGACACTGGCCGCGCTGTTGCGCACCGATCGCGAGGCGGCCGAGATTCTTGGCCATGCCCAGGCCATGCAGGGCGCGCTCGATCGACCCGCCTTCGTCATGGAACATGACCTGGCGCTGCATCTCGCCATTGCCCGCGCCTCGCACAATCCGGTCTTCGCGCTCATCATCGGGGCGATCGAGGGGGTTATCGTCGAGACCTGGCCGATCGGCTGGAAGAGCCGGACCGACGACGATGAGCGCACGGCGATGAACCGCCTGCATCTCGATCTCGCCCAGGCGATCGCCGATTGTGATCCGCATTCCGCCACGCAACTGATGAACCGGCATTTCGACGAGAGCCTGAAGGCCCTCGCCGCCGCCGGCCTGCTTTAGTATCCAGACAGGAGCCTTCCATGAAAATAACCCGCCTCGAAACGGTGCGCGTCGCCGAGCGCGCCAACCTTCTCTGGCTGCTTGTCCATACGGATGAAGGACTGACCGGCCTGGGAGAGACATTCTTCGGCGCGGAGACGGTCGAGGCCCATGTGCACGAATATATCGCACCCCGCGTCATCGGCCGTGATCCGCTGGAGATCGACAGGCTGTCCGCCGATCTCGTCGGCTATCTCGGCTTCCGCTCATCGGGTGCCGAGGTGCGCGGAAATTCCGCCTTCGACATCGCGCTGTGGGACCTGTTCGGCAAGGCGACCAACCAGCCGATCGCCCAGCTTCTGGGCGGCTTCACCCGCCGCGAGATCCGCACCTACAACACCTGCGCCGGCACCGAATACATCAAAAAGGCGACCGGCCAGACGACCGCCAACTATGGACTTTCCGAAGGCCGCGACTATGACGACCTGAACGGCTTCCTCCATCATGCCGATGAACTGGCCCATTCGCTGCTGGAGGAAGGCATCACGGCGATGAAGATATGGCCGTTCGACGCCGCCGCCGAGAAGTCGCGTGGCCAGTACATTTCCATGCCGGACCTCAAGCAGGCATTGCAGCCCTTCGAGAAGATCCGCGCCGCCGTCGGCGACAAGATGGACATCATGGTCGAGTTCCACTCCATGTGGCAGTTGTTGCCGGCCATGCAGATCGCCAAGGCGCTCACCCCCTACCAGACCTTCTGGCACGAAGACCCGATCAAGATGGACAGCCTGTCCAGCCTCAAGCGTTATGCCGAAGTTTCCCCCGCCCCGATCTCGGCCTCGGAGACGCTCGGCTCGCGCTGGGCCTTCCGCGACTATCTCGAAACCGGAGCGGCTGGCGTCGTCATGCTCGATATCTCGTGGTGCGGCGGCCTGTCGGAGGCGCGCAAGATTGCCGCCATGGCCGAGGCCTGGCACCTGCCGGTCGCCCCGCATGACTGCACCGGCCCGGTGGTGCTGTGCGCCTCCACCCACCTCTCGCTCAACGCCCCCAACGCGCTGGTGCAGGAAAGCGTGCGCGCCTTCTATCGCACCTGGTACCGCGATCTCGTGACCGCCCTGCCGGAAGTGAAGAACGGCATGATCACCGTGCCGCCCGGCCCCGGTCTCGGCATGGAACTCAACCCGGAACTCGAACGGGCCTTTACGGTCTCCCGCCGCATCTCCGATGCATCCACCCTCTGAACGCCGCAAGAACCCGACGGAAGAAGACAGACATGGCAAACACCTCTGAAACCCTTAGCAGCGGCCGATACCGCGCCATGGCAGGACCGGCGGTCATGCTGCTCGGCATGCTGATGTTCGCGCTCAACGATGCGATGGGCAAATGGCTCGTCGCCAGCTACGGCCTCGGTCAGGTCATCCTGGTCCGCAGCATCGCCGCCCTGCTGATCCTCTCGCCTTTCCTCTGGCTTGCCGGCAAGAAGCCTGTCCTCGAGGCGGAGCAGCCACTGATGCAGTTGGCCCGCGTCGTCTTCTCGACGTTGGAGGTGTTCTGCTTCTACTATGCGGTCATGTATCTGCCGCTCGCCGACGTCATGACCTACTGGCTGGCCGCACCGATCTATGTCGCCGCCGCCTCGCCGCTTTTGCTCGGCGAAAAGGTCGGCTGGCGCCGCTGGAGCGCGATCTTCATCGGCTTTGTCGGCGTCATCATCACGCTCGAGCCGTCGAGCGCCATGTTCACCATGCCGGCGATCATCTCCATCATCGGCACCTTCGCCTTCGCCTTCATGCTGCTCTCCGGCCGCAGCCTGCGCGGCACGCCGGACAAGACCCTGGTCCTTTTCCAGGTCGGCGGCGCCGGCCTTGCCGGCCTCGTCTTCGCGCCGTTCGACTGGACGCCGCTGACCTCCGTGTCCGAGCTTGCGCTTCTCGGCCTGCTCGGCGTCGTCGCCATGGGCGCGCATATGCTGGTCAACCGCGCCCTGAAGATCTCCGATGCAGCAACCGTCGCGCCGCTGCAATATACCCTGCTGCTGTGGGCGATCCTGTTCGGCTGGATGTTCTTCGGCGACGTGCCGCGTCTTACCATGCTGCTAGGTGCCGCCCTGATCGTCGGCTCCGGCATGTTCATCTTCTTCCGCGAACAGCAGCTGAAGCGGCGCGAGCCGGATCGCCCGCTCGACCTTCCCTGAACCGAGGGGCATCCGTTCGGTGAGTTGAAAGGGGCTGCCTCCAAAGCGGCCCCTTTTCGCTGCCCGGACCTTCGACCGGTCAAGGATGCCAAAAGGAAACGGCCCGGGAGGTTATCCTCCCGGGCCGTCTTAATTATTTTGCCGCCCCCACATGGCCGGCCCGCCTAAAGATTTATGCTTAATATTGGAAATAGGCCACGTTTGGGAGGTTAGCAAAGACCAAAAAAGCGCCCATAAAGGGCTTGTGGATTTAATATAAGAAAAGAT
>JAIBEK010000069.1 GCA_019459145.1 Arenimonas sp. | reverse complement strand
GCTTCTGGGGGGGGACGATGGTACCGTCGGGTGCCGCCACGAACCGGATCAGCGTCTCGGGCGAGCCGCTTTCCCGTGTGGCGATGCACATGCGCCCGTTCACTTCGCCCACATCGAGGTCCTCCTCGTCGTCGACGGTGTCAGGCGCCGGGTCGGTCATCACGCTTCCTGCTCGCCTTCGGCTTGTTCCTCAGCCACGGCTTCGGTCGCGAGGTCTTCCTCGGTGATCCAGCCGGCCGCAAGGCGGGCCTGGACGATCATGTTTTCGGCCTCGGCACGCGAAACGTCGAACTTCGAGAACAGGCCCTCGAACTTCTTCGTCTCGCCATCCTTGCGTTCGCTCCAGCCGACCAGGTCGTCGGCCGCGCAACCGGCAAAGTCCTCGACCGTCTTGATGCCGTCTTCGCCGAGAGCGACCATCATCTGCGATGTCATGCCGTCGATCGAGCGCAATTCGTCGGCCACGCCGAGTTCCTTGCGCTTGTCGTCCATTTCCGCCTCGATCTTTTCCAGGTACTCGCGGGCGCGGGTCTGGATTTCCTGGGCCGTATCTTCGTCGAAACCGTCGATCGAGGCAATTTCCTCGAGGTCGACATAGGCGACTTCCTCGACCTGGGCAAAGCCTTCCGAAGCGAGCACCTGGCCGACCATTTCGTCGACGTCGAGCGCATCCATGAACAGGTTGGTGCGCTCGTTGAATTCCTTTTGGCGGCGCTCCGATTCCTCGGCTTCCGTCATGATGTCGATGTCCCAGCCGGTGAGCTGCGAGGCGAGACGCACGTTCTGGCCGCGACGACCGATGGCGAGCGACAGCTGCTCGTCGGGAACGACGACTTCGATGCGCTCGGCATCCTCATCGAGAACGACCTTGGCGACTTCCGCCGGCTGCAGCGCATTGACGATGAAGGCTGCCGGATCGCTTGACCACGGGATGATGTCGATCTTCTCGCCCTGAAGCTCGCCGACCACAGCCTGCACGCGGCTGCCGCGCATACCGACGCAGGCGCCGACCGGGTCGATCGAGTTGTCGTTCGAGATCACGGCGATCTTGGCGCGCGAACCCGGGTCGCGGGCAACCGACTTGATCTGGATGATGCCGTCGTAGATTTCCGGCACTTCCATGGTGAACAGCTTCACCATGAACTGCGGATGGGTACGCGACAGGAAGATCTGCGGGCCGCGCTGTTCGCGACGCACGTCGTAGACATAGGCGCGAACGCGGTCGCCGTAACGGAAGGCTTCGCGCGGGATCATCTCGTCACGACGGATGATGCCTTCGCCGCGGCCGAGGTCGACAATGACATTGCCGTATTCGACGCGCTTGACCGTGCCGTTGACGATTTCGCCGACGCGGTCCTTGAACTCGTCGAACTGGCGGTCACGCTCGGCTTCGCGCACCTTCTGCACGATGACCTGCTTGGCCGACTGGGCCGCGATGCGGCCGAAATCCATCGGCGGCAGCGGATCGGCGATGAAGTCGCCGATCTTGGCTTCGATGTTGCGGTCGCGGGCAAGTTCAAGCGCGATCTGGGTCGAATAGTCCTCGACGGTCTCGACGACTTCGAGAAGACGCTGCAGGCGGATTTCGCCGGTCTTCGAATTGATGTCGGCGCGGATATTGGTTTCCGAACCGTAGCGCGAGCGTGCGGCCTTCTGGATGGCGTCGGCCATCGCGGCAAGGACGATTTCGCGGTCGATGACCTTCTCGCGGGCGACCGCATCCGCGATCTGCAAGAGCTCGAGCCGGTTAGCACTGACTGCCATGTGTTAAGTCTCCGTCTTCCTGCCGGGGCCCTGGCCCACGATGCGGTTAGTCAAACGCGTTATGCTTCGCTGTCTTCGTCGTTCTGGTTGGCCGCTTGCGCCTTGGCCTGCTTGTCGGCGCGAAGCGCATCGCGAATGAGATCATCCGTCAGGATCAGCTTCGCTTCGCTGAGCGTATTGAACGGGATCTTCACCCGCGGCTCCTCGCCATAGGCCACCTGATCGCGCTCGAGCGTGAAGCCGTCGGCATCGACATCGGTGATCTTGCCGCGAAACCGCTTGCGGTTATCGACCAGAATGGAGGTCTCGCACTTGACGATATGACCCTGCCAGCGCGTGAAATCCGACTTGCGCACCATCGGGCGGTCGATGCCCGGCGACGAAACTTCGAGATGATAGGCCTTTTCGACGGGGTCTTCGACATCGAGGACCGGAGAGATGGCCATGGAGACCTCCTCGCAATCCGTAACCGTCATCGTCCCGTCGTTCTTCTCGGCCATGACCTGCAGGGTCAGGCCGTTCTGGTTCATCAGCCGCGCCCGAACCAGCTTGTATCCCAACGCGACCAGAACCGGCTCGATAATCTCGGCAATGCGCCGGTCGAGACCCGTCTCGATGATGATACGTGCTTCGCCGGCTTCCGGCGTCGGCATGCTGTCAGTCAATCGTCATACTCCTGGATAGGTCCGATCGCCAACAAAAAAGAGCGGGTCCTCGCGGCCCCACCCTTCATCTGTCGATCAAGAATTTACGGTTCTTATACGCCGGCTTCGGCCGAATTGCAAGCTTTTCGCACGGCAAGCCCCATCTATGCCTTCAGGCTGCGGGATGGTAGACCACGGGCAAGATCCCCGCTGGCACCGGAGTGCCAGTTTAGCCGCGACCGAGACCTTAAAAAGGCAAGTCCCAGTGCCCGAGCGCAGATCCTTCCTGTCCCCGTTGAAGCATCCGGTCTACCGCGGGATATGGAGCGCCAGCATCGCCTCCAATCTCGGTGGGCTGATCCAGGGCGTCGGCGCCGCCTGGATGATGGCCTCGATCTCGCAGTCGGAAAACATGGTGGCCCTGGTGCAGGCGTCGACCACGCTGCCGCTCATGCTGTTCTCGCTCCTCTCTGGTGCAATCGCGGACAATTACGACCGGCGCCGTGTCATGCTGACGGCCCAGATGTTCATGTTCTGCGTCTCCGCGCTGCTGGCGCTGTTTGCCTATCTCGGCCTGATCACCCCCTGGCTTCTCCTGCTGTTCACCTTCCTGATCGGCAGTGGTTCGGCGCTCAACAATCCGTCCTGGCAGGCCTCCGTCGGTGACCTGGTGCCGCGCGAGGATCTGCCCGGCGCGGTTTCGCTCAACAGTGTCGGCTTCAACATCACCCGCAGCGTCGGTCCGGCGATCGGCGGCATGATCGTTGCAACCGCGGGAGCGGCTGCGGCCTTCGCCGCCAATTCGCTCAGCTATTTCGCTCTCGTCTTTGCCCTTTATCGCTGGAAACCCGAGCAGCCGAAGCGCACCTTGCCGCGCGAGGCGCTCGGCCGGGCGATCTCGGCGGGGCTGCGCTACGTCGCCATGTCGCCCAACATCACCAAGGTATTGTTCCGCGGCTTCGTCTTCGGCCTAACGGCGAGCGCCGTGATGGCGCTGCTTCCCATTGTGACGCGCGACCTGATCGGTGGCGGGGCGTTGACCTACGGTGTCATGCTCGGTGCGTTCGGCGCTGGCGCGATCGCCGGCGCGCTTGCCAATTCCAGGCTTCGCGAACTGCTGACGAGCGAGGACATCGTCCGCTGTGCTTTCGCCGGCTTCGCCCTGAGCTCGACCATCATCGGCATCAGCCCCTATGCGGCTGTGACAGGCCTTGCGCTTGTCGTTGCCGGGGCCTGCTGGGTTCTGGCGCTGTCGCTGTTCAACACGGTCGTTCAATTGTCCACGCCGCGCTGGGTGGTCGGCCGGGCCTTGTCGCTCTATCAGACCGCGACCTTCGGCGGCATGGCGGGCGGCAGCTGGATCTGGGGCTTGGTGGCCGAAAGTCACGGCGTCACTGCCGCCTTCTTCGCCTCCGCCCTGTTGATGATCCTCGGCGTCGGCATCGGCCTCTTCCTGCCCATGCCGCCCTTTGCCTCGCTCGATCTCGACCCGCTCAATCGTTTTGCCGAACCGCCGCTGAGACTCGACATTCGTCCGCGAAGCGGTCCGATCGTCATCAACATCGACTATGAGATCGCTGACGAGGACCTGCCGGAGTTCCTCGCGGTCATGGTCGAGCGCCGACGCATCCGCATCCGCGACGGCGCCCGCAACTGGGCGCTGATGCGCGACCTGGAGAACCCGGACATCTGGACCGAAACCTATCACACCCCGACCTGGGTCGAATATGTGCGCCACAACCAGCGCCGCACCATGGCCGATGCCGAAACGACCGACCGGCTGCTGGCCCTGCATCGCGGCAAAGAGAAGCCGAGGGTCCACCGGATGATCGAGCGCCAGGCGATCCCGCCAACCGACGACGTCTTTCACAAGCCGCATATCGAGCCGCATTGAGCGGGACTTCTTGGCCTCAGCGCAGCTTGCCCTTCAGCGAGGCATCCGGATAGCAGGTCGGTTTCATTCCGTTCTTTTCCTGCCAGTCGCCCAGCGACCGCCGCGTCTTGAAGCCCGGCAGGCCGTCGACATTGCCGACGTCATAGCCCTTGGAGACGAGTGCCTTCTGCATGGCCAGAACATCCGAGCGCAGCATCTTGCCGACATCGCCCCAGTTGCCCCCGAAGGCACCACTACCATAGGCGATGCGGTCGGCCAGATTGCCGATGAAAAGCGCATAGAGGTCGGAATTATTGTATTCCTTCAGCACGTAGAAGTTCGGGCTGACGAGGAATTCCGGTCCATGCGTGCCGGCCGGCACCAGCATCATTGTCGAGGCGGAAAGCTCACGTCCCGGAAAGGCCTTGCCGGAGATGCGGGTGATGCCCTGTCCAGACCAGTCCGACAGCGGCCTGGCCCGGTCCGGTCCCTCCTGCGCACAGCTCACGCCGGCAGGGATCCGGACCTCGAAGCCCCAGTCGCGGCCCGTCTGCCAGCCGCTCTTCTTCAGATAATTGGCGATCGATGCCAGGCTGTCGGGCACCGAATTCCAGATATCGCGATGGCCGTCGCCGTCGAAGTCTACGGCGTATTTAAGATAGCTTGTCGGCATGAATTGCGGCTGGCCGAGCGCGCCGGCCCAGGAGCCCATCATCCGGGATGCGCCGATGTCACCGCCCTCGATGATGTGCAGCGCTGAGATCAGTTCGCGGCGGAAAAGGTCCTTGCGGGTCGACATGAAGGCCTTGGTGGCCAGAACCTCGACCGCCGGATAGGGCAGCTTGGCGCCGCCGAAGCCGGATTCGCGTCCCCAGATCGCGACGATGATCGAGCCGGGAACGCCATAGGCCGCCTCGACCTTGCGCAGCGTCGAGGCGTGGCGATCGGCAAGGCTGCGTCCGGTGGCGGCCAGTCCCCGCAGCCGCTTTTCCGAGAAATAGGCGCCGGGCGAGGAGAATTCGGCCTGGCTCTGTCTCCGGTCCTTGGGTGGGGTCGTTCCAGGCGGCACCAGATCCGGCAAGTCCCAGTTGAGCGTCAGGCCCGCGACCGCCTTGTCGAAGGCGGAGCGGGAGATACCGGCACCCTTGGCCTCCGGCCAGAGATCGTTGGCAAGCCAGGCCTGGAACTGCTGCTCGACCGTGGCCTTGGATGGGGCGGCAAGGGCGGCGGACGGAAGGAGCAGGCTTGCGAGCGCTGCCGCAAGGACAGCCTTCAGGCCGCTTGCCTGACCTTTGCTGCGCCGTGCAGGGCTCGTTCTGGTAAAGCCGGTCATGCCGTATCTCCCTTGTTTCGGCAAAAGAATCAGATGACCGTTCTGGCCCGCAAAGCGGCCGAAAGTGTGCCTTCGTCGAGATAATCCAGTTCGCCGCCGACCGGCACGCCATGCGCCAGCCGCGTGATCCTGACATCGAGGCCGGCCAGGTGGTCGGTGATGTAGTGCGCCGTCGTCTGGCCCTCGACGGTGGCGTTGACGGCGATGATGATCTCGCGGATGCCGCCCTTGGCCACGCGGTCGATCAGCCCCTTGATGTTGAGATCGTCCGGGCCGATGCCGTCGAGCGGCGACAGCGTACCGCCAAGCACATGATAGGCGGCGTTCATCGCGCCGGCGCGCTCTAGCGCCCAGAGGTCGGAGACGTCCTCGACGACGATGATGACCGTCTGGTCGCGCCTGTCGTCGGTGCACACGGTGCAGGGATCGACGGTGTCGACATTGCCGCAATGCGAGCAGACTTTCACCTTGTCGAAGGCATCGCCCATGGCATGCGCCAGTGGCCCCATCAACTGGTCCTTCTTCTTGATCAGGTGCAGTGCCGCGCGGCGGGCCGAACGCGGCCCCAATCCCGGCACCTTTGCCAGCAACTGGATGAGTTTTTCGATTTCCGGACCGGTGACTCGCTTTGCCATTGGCCGCTTCTACTCCATATCCTCGTCAAACGGAATCGCCCAAGGGAGTACCGCCGCATGAAAATCCTCGCCGTCTGCCGCGGCAGTGCCGAAATCCTGCCCGGCAAAAAATACAAGACCGGCATCAACAAGGTACCGGTCAACGGCCCGGTCATGGTCGACGCCCAGGGCATAGTCGGCGATGCGATCTGCAATGGCGATCTCCATGGCGGCGCGGAACAGGCGATCTACATTGAGGGCGCATTGACGCTCGACTGGTGGGCCGGTGAACTCGGCCATCCCGTGGAACCGGGAACCTTCGGCGAAAACCTGGTGATGGAGGGGATCGACAATAGAGACATCGCGGTCGGCGACCGCTTCATCGCCGGCGATGTGGTGCTTGAGGTGACCTCGACCCGCATCCCCTGCGCCACCTTCGCCGCAAAGATGAACGACCCGAAATTCCCCAGGCGCTACATGAAGGCCGGCCGCGCCGGCGCCTATGCGCGGGTGCTCTCCGACGGTATTCTGGAAGTTGGGCAGGCGGTCGATCATCGGCCCTTCGCCGGCGAGCGCATCACCATGCCGGAGCTCATGGCGAGCTACGGCAAGAAACTCCAGGGCACCGAGCGAGACCGTTATCTCTCCGTGCCGCTGCATGCGGAACTCAAGGCTTTCCTCAAAGGCTGACGAAAGCTGCCGCCGGAAAGGCGACCGTTGTCTAAGGCGGGCTTGAACTGAATCTTAGAACGGTAGCTTCATGCCGGGCGGGATCGGCAGGCCGGCGGTCATTTCCTTGGTCTTTTCCGCCATCACGGCTTCGGCCTTGTCCTTGGCGTCCTTGTGCGCGGCGACGATCAGGTCCTCGAGAATCTCGACCTCGTCTTCCTTGAACAGCGAAGGATCGATCTTCACGCCCTTGAGGTCGCCCTTGCCGGTCAGGGTGACGGTCACCAGCCCGCCGCCCGACTTGCCTTCGACTTCGAGCGAGGCGATCTCCGCCTGCATCTTCTCCATCTTGGCCTGCATTTCCTTGACCTTGCCCATCATGCCCATGATGTCGCGCATGTGCTGTCTCCTTGGATGTGTAAATCGAACTGGATTGCGTCAGAACTCGATGTCGTCGCCAGGCAGAATGTCGCCCTCGGCCGATTCCGCCGCGGCCGGCAGGCTCGCGGCCTCGTCTTCGATGACGGCTGCGCGAATACGAACGTCGGTGACCTTGGCACCGGGAAAACGCGACAGGATGGCGGCCACGTCGGGATCCTGGCGGGCATCGACGAAACGGGCTTCACGGGTCGATGCGTCCGCCTCGACAAGGGTCGGCTGACCCTCGTCGCGGCTGAGGATGACCATCCAGCGGATTTCGGTCCATTCCTCCAGCCGCTTCTGCAGGTCGCTGACCAGTGTCTTGGGCGCTTCAGCCGGCAGGTTGATTTCCAGCCGACCCGGTTCGATACCCACCAGCCGGACAAAATTGCGCAACAGGGCCCGAAGCTTGGGATCGCGGTGGCGGGTGCAGAGCTCGGCTATATCTTCGAGCGAGTTGATATGCACCTTGGGTTGGGGCCGGGGCTCGGCCGGCCTCGTTTCCGTGCGGGCGAGCGTCATTGGCGCATTGTCCGGCTGCGGAACGCTGTGCAGGTGCGCAACGGGTTGCGCAGGCGTGATCCGGGCGGAGACTTCGACGGACTGTTGGGCCACGGCCGCCGTGCGATGGGCGGCGGATGCACCGCCGCCATTGCCGCCACGCGGCGCAGCCCCGGGCTGGCTGCCATCGCCGCCTTCGGATAGCGCCAGCAGCCGGCGCGCGGCATCTTCCGGCGAGGGCAGGTGGGCGGCATGGGCAAGGCGAATGATCACCATCTCAGCGGCACCGGCGGGCCGCGAGGAATTCTCGGCTTCGGGAATGCCCTTCAGCAACATCTGCCACATCCGCGACAGCGTCGTGACCGACACGCTATCGGCCAGTTCCGCCCCGCGCACCCGCTCCACTTCGCTGAGCGAGGGATCCTGCGCGGCGGAAGGGATATACTTGAGGCGCGTCACCAGATGGGTGAAGTCGGCAAGATCGGTCAGCACCACGGTCGGATTGGCACCGGCCTCGTACTGGCTACCGAATTCGGCAAGGGCGGCCGCCGCATCACCGCGGATGATGTGGTCGAACAGGTCGACGATCCGCGCACGGTCGGCGAGACCGAGCATCCCGCGGACGGCTTCGGCCCGCACGATGCCGCCGCCATGGGCGATCGCCTGGTCGAGCAGGGACAGGCCGTCGCGCGCCGAGCCTTCGGCGGCGCGGGCGATCATCGCCAGAGCCTCTTCCTCGGCGGTGATCCCTTCCTTGGCGGAAATGGTCGAGAACAGCCCGACCAAGTCCCCGGCGCTGATGCGGCGCAGGTCGAAGCGCTGGCAACGCGACAGGACCGTGATCGGCACCTTGCGAATTTCGGTGGTGGCGAAGATGAACTTCACATGCTCGGGCGGCTCCTCGAGCGTCTTCAACAGGCCGTTGAAGGCCTGCGTCGACAGCATGTGCACTTCGTCGATGATATAGACCTTGTAGCGCGCCGATACCGGACGATAGCGCACCTGCTCGATGATCTCGCGGATGTCGTCAATGCCGGTATGCGAGGCGGCGTCCATCTCGATCACGTCGACATGGCGGCCTTCCATGATCGCCTGGCAATGCTCGCCGGGGATCTTCAGGTCGATCGTCGGCTTGTCGACTTCGGCCGTCTTGTAGTTCAGGCCGCGTGCCAGGATACGGGCGGTCGTCGTCTTGCCCACGCCGCGCACCCCGGTCAGCATATAGGCCTGCGCGATGCGTCCGGTCTCAAAGGCGTTGGTGAGGGTTCTCACCATCGGCTCCTGGCCGACCATCAGGTCGGTGAAATCCTTGGGGCGATATTTGCGGGCGAGAACACGGTAGCCGGTGGCGCTACCCTCGGAGTTCGATGCTTTCGGCTCGAAATCGCTCATCACCCTGCCAGCGTCTCTCGAAGACCCGATGTCCGGGTGCGCACTGGCCAGCGTCGTGGCCGGCCAAATAAAACGGAAGGTGGGAGGCTGGCACGATGACCCGTGCCGCGCTCGTTAGGGCTGCTTCCTTCCGGACCTGACCCGGTTGGCGAGTGGCTCGTCCACCACCAACCTCCCGAGCCACATATCGGCAATTACGCGATCAAATGCAAGCCAAGCCGCTAAAAAACTGTTATGAAGAAGAAAAATGCCAGGAGGGACGCCTTGGACAAATTCCTACTCGACGAGCGGCTGGCGCGCGACAGCGATCTGCTGGTCAATTTGGGCCTGTGCGAACTGCGGCTGATCAATGACAGCCGCTGGCCCTGGCTGGTGCTGGTGCCGAAGCGCCCTGGCGTCTCCGAGGTCTTCGACCTCACCCCGCTCGACCAGGCCGTCCTGACCTTCGAGCAGAATACGGTTGCGGCCGCGCTGAAATCCGCGACCGGAGCGACCAAGATCAATGTCGCGGCGATCGGCAATATCGTCCGCCAATTGCATGTCCATGTCATCGCCCGAAAGGAGGGCGACGCCAATTGGCCGGGTCCCGTCTGGGGCCATGGAACGGCCTTGCCCTATCGCGAGGACGAACGTCGAACCTTTCAGCAGAAGATACTTGAAGCCATTCACTCATGACAAAATCGATATTCGACTTCGACGGCCCGCATCCAGAGCCGAGCGACCTCACCGCCTTTTCCCGCAATGCCCTTGCCCGCGACAGCGAGCATCGTGACGAGACGTCGCTCGAAAAGGCGCTGGCGGTGGAAGGCACCCATATCCTCGCCTTTTGCGATGCAAGACTCGTGTTGAAGCACGATGGCCAGGTGCTCGACCCGCTCTTTGCCCCTTACGAGCTCGCGGAGCTGGCACCCGATTTCGACAATGCCGTCCTGCTTGGTTTCCAGCCGAACGGCGAGCCGCGGATCGCCGTTCCGGTGCAATGTCCGGCCGAGGATCTGGCGAGCCATTACAAGCCGGCCGATGCCCGCACGTTGTTTCGCGACCGGCTGATCGGCGAGGACCTCGTCGGCGAGGCGGCCCAGGCGCTCAGCCTGTTGCGGTGGAACGCGGACAACCGGTTCTGCGGCCGTTGCGGATCGGCGATGGAAAGCCGTATCGGCGGCTATAAGCGCGCCTGCACGGCCTGTGGCCACGAGATTTTTCCGCGCACGGATCCGGTGGCAATCATGCTGGCGATCGACGAGAAGCGCGACCGCTGCCTGCTCGGCCGCAATCATCGGTTCCCCGAGGGCATGTATTCCAGTCTCGCGGGTTTCGTCGAACCTGGCGAGACGATCGAGAGCGCGGTCCGCCGCGAGACACGCGAGGAATCCGGTATCGAGATCGGCCGTGTCCGCTATCACGCCTCGCAGCCCTGGCCGATGCCGCATCAACTGATGCTCGGCTGTTTTGCCGAGGCGATCTCGTTCGACGTCCAGGCGGATGCCGCCGAACTTGCCGATTGCCGCTGGTTCAGCCGCGCCGAAACGACGGAACTGATCGAACACGGCCCGGTCAACGGCCTGAGCCTGCCGATCGAAGGCACGATCGCCCGACGGCTGATCGTCGATTGGCTCGACTGGAAGCGCTGAGGCCTCAGCCGCCGAGCTTGCCGCGCATCGGATGTCCCTTGTAGACGCCGAGAATGCGAACTTTTTCCGAGAAGAACCGCAGTTCCTCGAGCGCGCGGCGCACCGGCGCGTCGTCCGGATGGCCCTCGATGTCGGCGTAGAACTGCGTCGCCACGAACTTGCCGCCGATCTGGTAGCTTTCGAGCTTCGTCATGTTGATGCCGTTGGTGGCAAAGCCGCCCATCGCCTTGTAGAGCGCGGCCGGAATGTTGCGCACATTGAAGACGAAGGTGGTGACGATCAGCTCGTCGGGGCTGACGCGCCGCGCGATCGATTCTTCCCGCGACAGCACGACGAAACGGGTGACGTTGTTCTCCGTATCCTCGACGTTCTCTGCGACGATGTCGAGGCCGTAGAGATCCGCCGCGAGGCGCGGCGCCAGCGCGCCCATGGTCCTATCGCCGTGCTCGGCGACGAGCTTGGCGGCACCTGCCGTGTCGCCCGCCACCACCGGCTTCCAGCCATTGGCCCGCATGATCTTGCGGCACTGGCCGAGCGCATGGATATGGCTGTGCACCGTGCGGATCTCGTCGATCGACACGCCCGGCAGGACCATCAGCTGGAAGCGGATCGGCATGAAATATTCGCCGATGATGTGCAGCCGCGATTCCGGCAGCAGGTAATGAATGTCGGCGACCCGCCCGGCGATGGTGTTCTCGATCGGGATCATGGCGAGGTCCGCCTCGCCGTTCTCCACCGCAACGAAGGCATCCTCGAAGGTCGGGCAGGGGAGCGGCTCCATCTGCGGGAACATGTCGCGGCACGCCATGTCGGAATTGGCGCCGAACTCGCCCTGGAAGGCGATCCTGTTGGTTCTGGTCGTCATCGGATGTCCGTTCTTCACTGTGCCTTGCGGCTGAGAATGTGCCGTGCCTTTTCGAGATCGGCCGGCGTGTCGACGCCGAGCGGGACCGAATTGACGATCTCGACGTCGATGCGCATGCCGGCTTCCAGCGCCCGAAGCTGTTCCAGGGATTCGCGCTTTTCCAGCGGCGAGGGCGAAAGGGCGACGAAGCGATCGAGCGCGGCGCGGCGATAGGCATAAAGACCGATGTGGTGATAGAGCGGCCCCTGGCCATGCGGCGCGGTCGCGCGGGTGAAGTAAAGGGCGCGCAGCCGTGTGTCGGACAGCGGCGAGCCGACGACCTTGACGATGTTGGGATTGGTCTTTTCTTCCTCGTCACTGATCTCCACGGTCAATGTGGCGATGTCCACCTCCGGGTTTGCCAGCGGCCTCAGCGCGGCGCGGATGGTCTCCGCCTCGATCGTCGGCAGGTCGCCCTGCACGTTGATCACGATCTCGACCTGGCCGTCCGGGTCGGCCTTGGTCAGTGCCTCGTGGATACGGTCCGAACCGGACTGGTGGTCGGCGCGCGTCATAACCACCTCGAAGCCGGCCGCTGCCACGGCGTCGAACACCCGCTGATCGTCGACGGCGACAATGATCCGCCCGACATTCGCCTCGCGCGCCCGCATGGCGACCTGCACGATCATCGGCAGGCCGCAAATGTCGGCAAGGGGCTTGCCGGGCAGGCGGGTCGAGGCCATGCGCGCCGGGATCAGCACCAGGGTCTTGCCCAATTCGTCTTTATTCATAGCCAGCCCCTTCAAATCACGCAGGAAAAGTGTCAAAAAGTCCCGAATTGGGGATCACAATCGTGTTGCAACTGTCAAGCAAAAGACATAGGTTCCGCGCGATTTCAAGATCGTCCGGTTACTGATCCGCCGGCTGCATGGGAGCGTTTGCAGATGAACTCATATGTGAACATGGGCGTTGGTGCTCTACTTGGCACCGTTTTCGTCCTGATGACGGTATCCATCACGTCGGAAGGCATTTTCCACGCTGAGGTTCCGGAGAAGGAAGGCTACGCCATCGTCGCCGAGGCTGCATCCGAAGGCGAAGCCGGTGCTGATACAGCCGCTGCCGCAGAGACGCCGATTGCCACGCTCCTGGCAAGCGCCGACGCTGCTGCCGGCGAAACGGTCTTCAAGAAGTGCGTGAGCTGTCACACCGCCGATAAGGGTGGCGCCAACAAGGTTGGCCCGAACCTTTTCGGCATTGTCGAGCGTCCGGTCGCATCGCATGAAGGTTTCGGTTATTCGGCCGCCATGACCGAATTTGCGCAGGGCGGCGCTGTCACCTGGACCTATGACAATCTGAGCCACTTCCTGGCTGCGCCGAAGAAGTTCATCGCCGGTACGGCCATGGGCTTCGCCGGCCTGAAGAAGGAAGAAGAACGCGCCAACCTGATTGCCTATCTGCGTACGCTGGCCGACACCCCCGCTGCTCTGCCTGCCGCCGATGCCGCCGCCGCTCCGGCCGAGGCCGCCCCTGCTGCGACCGATGCAGCAGCCACCGAAGCGGCTCCCGCTGCCGCTCCGGCCGCGGATGCCGCTCCTGCCGAAGCTGCCCCGGCAGCGCCCGCCACCGACGCGGCACCGGCACCAGCCACGGATGCGGCTCCGGCACCGGCTGCCAACAACTGAGTTCCAGCCTTTAAAGATTGAATTGAGGACTTATGCCCGGCTTTGCCGGGCATTTTTCGTTTCAGCCCTGCGCGGGTAGCTCATTGCAGCAACCACGCCCACAGGGTGACGCTCAGCACGCCGACCGCCGTGGAGAGCGAGATTGCCGAGGCGGCCAGCCCGTGTCCGACACCGAAGCGGTTGGCGATCAGCCAGGCATTGATGCCGGTGGGGACCGAAGAGGTGAGCACCAGGGCCGCCGTCCAGTCGGGGCTCAAGCCGAGCAGCCGGCATGCGAACCAGACGCAGCCGGGCATCAGCAGCAGTTTAAGCCCGGCAATGACGATGGCGATGCGGACATTGCCGTTGATGCCATACTTGTTGAGCGCCATGCCGAGCGAAATCAGGGCCGCCGGCGCCGCCATGGCGGTGATCTGGTCGACGACGGTGGCCAGCACGCGGGGAAGCGCAAGTCCGCTCGCATGCACGACCAGGCCCGCCGCAAGGCCGATCACCAGCGGATTGCGCAGGAGATTGGTGCCCACCTGCCGCAGCACATTGAGCACCCCGCGGCTCTGGCCGCCGTTGACCTTGTGCTCGGCGCGCTCCATCAGCACCGTGCCGATGACCATCATCAGCGGCAGGTGGACGGCGAGCAGGATCGACACGGCGACGATGCCGTCGCTTCCGACCGTCCGCTCCACCAGCGGCAGGCCGATGAAGATATTGTTGGCGAAGGCCGAAGACACCCCTGCCAGCACGCCGACCCGGGCATCGCGGCCAAAAATCCTGGTCGCCAGGATGTGACCAACCGCCCAGGTGATCGCCACGCCGGAAAAATAGGCGATCCACAGGCGGAACGGCGATGCGCCGTGGAAATCGGCTTGAGAGAGCGTCCGGAAAAGGAGGACCGGCACCGCGACCTTGAATACGAACTCGCCAAGACCGTCGCCGATGTCGGCGTTCAGCACCCGGGTTCTGACCAGCCCCCAGCCGAACAGAATGAGGATGAAGATCGGAAAGACGTTCTGGGCGATGGCATACATGGGCGGAATGGCTCTCGGGAGGAGGCGTTGGGGGCCAAGCCTTACCGCGATGCCTGTCGGACGACCAGTGCGTTTTGATCATTGTCAGTACGGTCCGCTGAACGGAAAAAAGCGGGGCTTTCCCCCGCTTTCCGCCCGATCCGTCGGGCCAGGATTCGCATCGCCAGTACATCCGTGGTCGACGCGAGCCTGGAAGGGGACAAATCATGTCCCGAGCGGACGGCGCTGCGTGTGAGGCGCTTCATGCCGTCGTCACTTGAGGTCTGTCTAATCGGTCCGCGTGACAACGGAATGACGTCTACGCATTTCCTCCCAGGCCGGAGGTTTTCGCTTTTCTGCGGATGAAAAACGGCTATGACCGGAACAGCCCAACTATCGGAGATCCGGGATTCATGAGCAGGTTCGATGTTCTCACCGTCGGTAACGCCATCGTCGACATTATCTCGCGTTGCGAGGACGCCTTCCTCGTCGACAACGGCATCACCAAGGGCGCGATGAACCTGATCGACGCCGAGCGCGCCGAGACGCTCTATGCCCTGATGGGTCCGGCGGTGGAAGCCTCGGGCGGCAGCGCCGGCAATACGGCGGCCGGCATCGCCAGCCTCGGCGGCAAGGCGGCCTATTTCGGCAAGGTGGCGGAAGACCAGTTGGGCAAGATCTTCGCGCACGACATCCGCGCCCAGGGCGTGCACTACGAGACGAAGCCGGAAGGCACCTTTCCGCCGACCGCACGCAGCATGATCTTCGTCACCGAGGACGGCGAGCGGTCGATGAACACCTATCTCGGCGCCTGCGTCGAGTTCGGCCCGGAGGATGTCGAGCCGGAAGTCGTCGCTCAGTCAAAGGTGACCTATTTCGAAGGCTATCTCTGGGATCCGCCGCGGGCCAAACAGGCCATCCTTGACTGCGCCCGCATTGCCCACGAGAACGGACGTGAAATGTCGATGACCCTGTCCGACAGCTTCTGCGTCGGTCGCTATCGCGACGAATTCCTCGAACTGATGCGTTCGGGAACGGTCGATATCGTCTTCTCGAACAAGCAGGAGGCGCTGTCGCTCTATGAGACCGATGACTTCGATCTCGCCCTCGAAAAAATGGCCGGTGACTGCAAGCTCGCGGCCGTGACGATGAGCGAAGAAGGGGCTGTCATCCTCAAGGGTGGCGAGCGCATCCGGGTCGAAGCGACCATGATCGACAAGCTGGTCGACACGACGGGGGCCGGAGACCTGTTCGCAGCCGGCTTCCTGTTCGGCTATACGCAAGGCCGGTCGCTGTTCGATTGCGGACGCCTCGGCTGTCTCGCAGCCGGCATCGTCATCCAGCAGATCGGTCCGCGTCCGTTCGGCTCGCTGTCTCAGGCAGCGGCCGACGCCGGGCTTATTTGAACGCTTCTCCGGGATAGGCGCCCCAGATTTCGGCCTGCGCGACCCAGCCGGTGACGCCGCCCGCTTCCGCCAGGCACCAGTTGCCGGTGCATTCCTCAAGCCGGATGACCACGCCCGGCTCGAGCTTGGCGACTGCTGGGGCGGTGGATTGGGAATCGGCCCTGAGGATGACGAAGACGTCATTGCCGCGCATCCACGGCGCGGCGACCGCCGTGCGCTCGCCGGACAAAAGCGTCTGGCTCACCCATCCTTCGGTGCCGTCGGCATCGCGAATGCGCCGCCAGTTCTCGTATTCCTGGATGATTTCGACCGGCAGGCCTGATTTGAGATACAGCCAGGACACCGCATAGTCGGTGCTCGGGCCGATCCGCAGGTTGACGCGCTTGGCCTTCAGGCTGACGAAACGCGGCAGCGGCAGCCCGCTCGAACCCTTGGACACGCCCTGGGCCTCCGCGACCGACCCGCCCATTGCGCAAAGCCCGAGGGCGATCCACGAAACGAGAGAGGCACGAAGCACGAAGTGACGCATGGCGGTTCCGATCGCTCAAAGATTTCAAGGGTTTCTTCGCGATTCCGCCAGTCTGTCCGCCGACCCTGCGAGAAAACGGCAGCCGACCTGCGAGGTTTTGTTTGTCTTCGCTGACGGGTTTGGTAGAAAATGCCCTGAACGGGGAAATTATCCCCCGTCTTGGTTAATGACCTCTGAACAAGGTATCGATTCTTCCCATGACGAACAGGAAAAGACCCAAGGTCTACATCACCCGGAAATTGCCGGACGCCGTGGAGACCCGCATGCGCGAACTGTTCGAGGCGGAGCTCAATATCGACGACAAGCCGCGCACGCAGCCCGAACTCGTTGCTGCGGTGAAAACCGCCGACGTTCTAGTGCCGACGGTGACGGATCGCATCGATGCCGCGCTGATCGAGCAGGCCGGGCCGCAACTGAAGCTGATCGCCAGCTTTTCCAACGGCATCGACCACATCGACGTCGACGCGGCGGCGAAGAAAGGCATCACGGTCACCAATACGCCGAACGTGTTGACCGAAGACACCGCCGACATGACCATGGCGCTCATTCTGGCCGTGCCGCGCCGTCTCGTCGAAGGTGCGCGCATCCTGATGGACAAGCCCGGCGAATGGACGGGCTGGTCGCCGACCTGGATGCTGGGGAGACGCATCTGGGGCAAGCGCATCGGCATCATCGGCATGGGCCGCATCGGCACGGCCGTTGCCCGCCGCGCCAAGGCCTTCGGCCTGTCGATCCACTATCATAACCGCAAGCGCGTCAATCCGGCCACCGAGGACGAGTTGGAAGCGACCTATTGGGACAGCCTCGACCAGATGCTCGCCCGGGTCGACATCGTCTCGGTCAACTGCCCGTCGACGCCGGCCACCTTCCATCTCCTGTCGGCACGGCGTCTCGCGCTGATGCAGCCGAACAGCTATATCGTCAACACCGCGCGCGGTGACATCATCGACGAGGACGCGCTGATCCAGTGCCTGCGCGAAGGCCGGATCGCCGGGGCGGGGCTCGACGTGTTCGAGAAGGAGCCGGCGGTCAATCCCAAGCTGGTGAAGCTCGCCAACGAGGGCAAGGTGGTGCTCCTGCCGCATACCGGTTCGGCCACCATCGAGGGCCGTATCGACATGGGCGACAAGGTGATCATCAACATTCGCACCTATTTCGACGGCCATCGTCCGCCGAACCGCGTGCTGCCGGGCCGCACCTGATCCAAGTCGCTCAGGAGAGCGACTTGTGCATTTCGATGGAGGTTGTCCGGTCATAGCCGGCATGGCGGTTTTCTGCCGTCTTGCCAAAACCCCAGGCGGCAAAGAGCCGGTGGTTTTCGGTCAGTTCGACGCGGGTCTCCAGCCGGAGGCCGGCGAGCCCCAGCTTCCGCGCAGTCTGTTCGGCCCGGTCGAGCAGCAACCGGCCCGTGCCTTTGCCCTGCGCCGAGGGATGGACGGCGAGCTTGCCGATATAGAGCACGGTTTCTTCCGGTTTCAGGAAGATACAGCCGACCAGTCGCCCCCTTTCGACCGCGGCAAACGCGATTTCCTGCGCGGCCTTTTCTTGGAGCGAGGCCGGCGTCAGCCGATGGGCGGAGGAGGGCGGGTCTATCTGCCCGTCCATGAAGGCGAAGGCGGCCAGGATCACATCGAGCAGTTCTTCGTAGCGGTCGAATCTCGCATCAATGCGCAGGATCTCGATCGTCATGATGAAGGCGAAGTCTTGCGTCGGCGGTATCGGATCGTGTCGAACCGCGCCGAGAGCGCGTCGTAGAGCAGCAGGCGCCCGATCAGGGGTTCGCCGATCCCGGTGATCAACTTGATCGCCTCCATCGCCATCAGCGTGCCGATCACGCCCGTCAAGGCGCCGACGATTCCTGCCTCGGCGCAAGCCGGCACCAGCCCGGCCGGTGGCTGTTCGGGAAAGAGGTCGCGATATCCCGGATTCGGCTCCCCTTCGGCATTGTCCTCGTAGGGTTTCAGGACTGTGAGCGACCCATCAAACCGGCCGACGGCGCCCGTTACAAGCGGGATCTGCCGCGCCGCCGCCGCATCGGCCGCCGCATAGCGCGTGTCGAAATTGTCGGAACCGTCGATCAGCAGGTCGAAGCCGCCGAGATGCATTGCGGCGAACACACCGTCGAAACGCTCTTCGAAACGTCGCACCCGAACATGCGGGTTGAGCCGCGAAATCGCGCGGACCGCGCTTTCCGTCTTCTCCTCGCCGATCGTGCCGCTGTCGTGGATCACCTGGCGCTGCAGGTTGGACAGCGAGACATGGTCATCGTCGACGATCCCGAGCGTGCCGATGCCGGCGGCCGCGAGATAGAGAAGAACGGGAGCGCCCAGTCCGCCTGCGCCGATCACCAGCACCCGGGCGGCCTTCAGCTTCTGCTGTCCCTGTCCGCCGATCTCGGGGAGCAGGATATGCCGGTGATAGCGGGAGATTTCGTCGGGGCTGAGTGGATCCATGGAGCAATGATCGCACGGTTGGCGGGGACGGGAAAGGGCGGGAAGCTTGTCAGGCGGAAAGCACGCTGTCGCGCACGGTGACGAACTGGGCGCGGTCGCCGAGTGCCGAGAACATCGCCCGGTCCGTCCCGGTCATGAACGACTGGCCACCCAGGGCATCGATCCGGTCGAACAGTGCGGCGCGCCGACCCTCGTCGAAATGCGCGGCGATCTCGTCCAGCAGCAGGATCGGCGCGTGGCCGGTCATGGTGGCGACGAGGCGCGCATGGGCAAGCACCAGGCCGACGAGCAGGGCCTTCTGTTCCCCCGTCGAGCAGCGTTCCGCCTCGATATCCTTGTCGGCATGGCGCACCAGAAGATCGGCGCGGTGCGGGCCTTCCAGCGTCCGGCCGGCGGCGGCGTCGCGGTAGCGGCCATTGGCCAGCGCCGCGAGATAGCGATCCTCGATCTCAATCGCCGGCGCTTCGCCCTCCTCGTCGAGAAAACCGCTGAGGGCCAGTTGCGCCGAGGGAAAGCTGGAATCGTCCTGTTTGGCGGTCAGGCCGGCCAGCAGGCCGAGCATTTCCCGCCGCGCCAGCATCATTGCAACGCCAAGGCCGGCCATCTGCTGCTCGATGCCGGTGAGCCAGGCCGGATCGAAGCGCCCCTCCGAAAGCAGCTTGTTGCGGCTGCGCATGGCGCGCTCGAAGTCGCTGGCGCGGCGGCCGTGTGCGGGATCGAGCGACAGCACCAGCCGGTCGAGGAAGCGGCGGCGTTCGGAGGCGGAGCCGGTGAACAGCCCATCCATCGCCGGCGTCAGCCAGAGGATGCGCAAGTGATCGGTCAACTCGTCGACCGACCTGGCCGGCGTGCCGTTGATGCGCAACCGCCGAACCACGCTCTCGCCTTCGCCCTCCGAGCCCGTGCCGATCTCGACCTCGCCCTCGATGCCGTCGACCTCGGCGAAGACCGCAAAACCGCCCGGTGCGCCAACGCGCGCGACATCCGCCAGCACCGCCCGGCGCAGGCCCCGGCCGGGCGACAGGAAGGAGACGGCCTCCATCAAGTTGGTTTTTCCGGCGCCGTTCTCCCCCGTCAGCACGAGGTGTCGTCCGTCGAGCGCAAGGGCCGCGGTCACATAATTGCGGAAATCGGTGAGCTTCAGCCGGTGGATCGAGGTCTTGTGCGTCATGATGGTCCGGGTTCGGTCTATCCTTGAGCTAGGCTGAAAGGCTGAAGATGGCAAGGCGGGCGCGGGGTTTTCCCGGACAAGGCACGGAACGACGGGGACAGTATGGACGTTCGGACGCATGGACCGCGACCCGGCACGGGTGTATCTGGGCGTTCAGCTCAAGGATGGCAGGAACAGGCACATGAATTCCGATCGAGACGAACTGACACCGGAAGAGGCACGCCGCGATCATTGGGAAATGTTGCGGTTCCTGGGCGTCAATGCGCTGTTCGGGGCGGGGCTCGGCCTTGCCGTCGCCGCCGTGCTGATCTGGCTCGACGTCGGCGGGCTCGGCAGCCATCTGGCGCGAAGCCGCAACCCCTATCTGCCCGCGGTGATGATCGCCATCCCGCTGGCGCTCACCTTCGGTGCGGCGGTGACCGCATCGGCCATCATGCTGATGCCTTACAAGAAAAAGAAGCAGCGCTAGGTTCGCAGACGTTCGGCCAGCGATTGACCGATGAGCGGACATCCGCCAGAACCGCGTCCATCCAACAAGGGGAGCAGATCATGACCGATCAGCAAGACCGCATCCTGCGGCTGGAAGAGACGGTGGCGCATCAGGCCCGGGTCATCGAGGAACTGTCCGACCAGATAACGGAGCAGTGGAAGGTGGTCGAGCAGACCCGCGCCAAGCTCGACCGCCTGACCGAGCGCTTCCTGTCGCTCGAGGAACAGTCGCTGGAAGCGCCCGCCATTACCCGTCCGCCGCACTACTGACCGGCTGTTTTCGCACCGCCACGCCGTCGATGACCGCCGAGACGATCTGTTCGATCTCTTGCTGGCTCACGTCCAGCCGGCTGGTGAGCAGCCTGTTCCAGGCAAAGCTGGAGAAGAGCTCGATCAGCAGTTCCGCGTCGATATCGGCCCGGACGTCCCCGCGCACCTGCCCGCGTTTCAGGATTGCGCCACTCTGCCGGCATCTGGACAGGGCATAGGCCTGCAGGGCCTGGAGTGCGGCGGGATCGCTTTGCGCTTCGGCGATGATCGAGCGGAAGATCGCGCCGCCGCCATCCCGCCAGAAGCTCAGCAGACCGGTGAGAAACTGGGTGAGATCCTTGCGGATGTCCCCGGTGTCGGGATGCGGCACCTCGCCCTTCTGGCGATGATAGACGTCCAGCAACAGTGCGGCCTTGGATGGCCACCAACGGTAGATGGTCGGTTTTCCGGCCTTGGCGCGTCTGGCGACGGCCTCGATCGAGAATGCGGGCAGGCCGCCTTCGAGCAGAATGTCCTGCGCGGCATTGAGGATGGCCTCTTCGCTGGCCGGATTGCGCTGCGACCCGATCGACGTGCGCCGGCTTTCTTCCTGCTTCTTCGCTGTCACCCCGGCCTCCGGATTTTGTGATCGCCTTAGCACGGTTTGCTATTGAACGAAACGCTCCGTTTCTATATGTAACGAAACGTGCCGTTCTTATGGAGAGAACCATGTCCGACCTTTCCGCCGCCCGTCCCGTCCCCTCCAAATTCCGTCTGTCCCTGCTGATGCTGGCCGCCGTCTATCCCTTCGTCACGGCAATTCTCTACGTCCTGATGCCGCTGACGGAAGGATGGCCGCTCTGGGAGCGCACCGCCGTCCTAGCCCCCGTCATGGTGTTCAGCATCGTTTATGGCATCGCGCCGACCATCCACCGTCGCTTCGCCTGGTTCATCCTTCGCCAGCCGCGCCCGGCCGTCGTCTAAGGACGGAACGCAAAAAAGAGGCGAGCCGGGGGAGGTCCCTCGGCTCGCCTTATGTGCTGTCTCGTGCAAGGTGAGCGGTCAGTCGCTCAGCGTGTCGAAGAAGTCCTTCATCCGGGCGAAGAAGCCCGTCGATTCCGGGTTGTTCTCCTTCGAGGACAGTTGTTCGAACTCCTGCAGCAACTCGCGCTGGCGCTTGGTCAGCTTCTGCGGCGTTTCGATCTGGATCTGGATATAGAGATCCCCCGTCTGCGTTGACCGCAGAATCGGCATGCCCTTGCCCTTCAGGCGGAACTGCTTGCCCGGCTGGGTGCCTTCCGGCACCGTGACGCGCGACTTTGCGCCATCGAGGGTCACCACGTCGAACGTGCCGCCAAGGGCCGCCGTCGTCATCGAGATCGGAACGGTGCAATAGAGATCCGCCCCGTCACGCTGGAAGAACTCGTGCGGCTTGACCGACAGGAAGATGTAGAGATCCCCCGAAGGACCGCCCCTCAGACCGGCCTCGCCCTCGCCCTGCAGGCGGATGCGGGTGCCGTCCTCGATGCCGGCCGGGATGTTGACCGACAGCGACCGCTCTTCCGTTACCCGACCCTGGCCATGACACTTGCCACAGGGGTCCGAAATCGTCTGGCCGCGGCCGTGGCAGGTCGGACAGGTCCGCTCGATCGAGAAGAAACCCTGGGCGGCGCGGATGCGCCCGGTTCCCTGGCATGTGGCGCAGGTCGTCGGCTGGGTTCCCGGCTTGGCCCCTGTCCCGGTGCAGACATCGCAGGTGATCGAGGTCGGAACCCGTATCTGCGCGGTCTTGCCGGTGAAGGATTCCTCGAGCGAGATTTCCATGTTGTAGCGCAGGTCGGCACCGCGTTCGCGTCCACCGGTCGAGCGGGCCCGGCCGCCGCGGCCGCCACCCATCATCTCGCCGAAGATGTCCTCGAAAATGTCGGAGAAGCCGCCGCCGGCAAAGCCGCCGCCGCCCGGATGGAAGCCGGCGCCACCGCCCTGCTCGAAGGCGGCATGGCCGAAACGGTCATAGGCCGCCCGCTTCTGCGGGTCCTTGAGCGTCTCATAGGCCTCATTGAGTTCCTTGAACTTCTTTTCGGCCTCGGCGTCGCCCGGATTCTTGTCCGGATGGAATTTCATCGCCAGCTTGCGAAAGGCGCTCTTCAGCTCCTTCTCGTCAGCGGTCTTGGCGACCCCGAGGGTCTCGTAGAAATCTGCTTTTGCCATGGTCTTACAAAGCTCTCAAAGCTTTCTCCACGCTCGTATGGCTGCCAGTTTTCTTGCCGGCCTGCTTTTCGCAGGCGGCCATGTCCTTCTGGAAGTCAGACGCCGCGGTGCGTGCATCTTCGATCAGCAACTGGCGAGGCTCGCCCTTGTTGGCCAGCCCGTCCGCCGCCGAGACGGCGACAAAGGCCAGCGAATGGGCCGCCATGTCGCAGGACGTCACGCTGCCGCCATCCTCACGGCGCTTCAGCGCTGCTTCGATGATCCGGCCGAGTTCGGCGCCTGTCTTGGAAAGTTGCCGGCTGTCGCCTGCGCCGATCGCCTTTACGATGGTGGCCTCGGCGGCGCTCACCTTGCGATGGACCGTTTCCATCTGGCCCTTGTCCTGTGCCGAAACGGCGCTTGCACACAGGGCCAATGAAAATGCGGCTGGCCCTAAGGCCAGCCTCTTGAAGGTAAAGCGTCGCTCCGGCCGCTGCATCAGGCCGACTTCTTCGCGTCGTCGTCCTTGACTTCCTCGTAGTCGGCATCGACGACATCGTCGTCCTTGCCGCCTTCCGAGGCGCCGGCGCCTTCTTCGGCCTGCTGCGCCTCATAGATCGCCTGGCCAAGCTTCATAGAAACTTCCATGAGGGTCTGGGTCTTGGCCTGGATATCCTCGGCGTTCGGCTCGGAGGCTTCGATCGCGCCCTTCAGCGCGGCGATGGCATCCTCGATCGCCTTGCGATCGGTTTCCGAGACCTTGTCGCCATATTCCTTGAGCGACTTTTCCGTCGAATGGACGAGGCTCTCGGCATGGTTCCTGGCTTCGACACCGGCGCGGCGCTTCTTGTCTTCCTCGGCATGCGCCTCGGCGTCCTTCACCATCTTCTCGATGTCGGCGTCGGAAAGACCACCAGATGCCTGGATGCGGATCTGCTGTTCCTTGCCAGTGCCCTTGTCCTTGGCCGAAACCTGGACGATGCCGTTGGCGTCGATGTCGAAGGTCACTTCGATCTGCGGCATGCCGCGGGGTGCCGGCGGCAGGCCGACCAGGTCGAACTGGCCGAGCAGCTTGTTGTCCTGCGCCATTTCGCGCTCGCCCTGCGAAACGCGGATGGTCACGGCATTCTGGTTGTCTTCGGCGGTCGAGAAGGTCTGGCTCTTCTTGGTCGGGATCGTCGTGTTGCGATCGATCAGACGGGTGAAGACGCCACCCAGCGTCTCGATGCCGAGCGACAGCGGGGTCACGTCGAGCAGCAGGACGTCCTTGACGTCGCCCTGCAGAACGCCGGCCTGGATGGCAGCGCCCATGGCGACGACTTCATCCGGGTTGACGCCCTTGTGCGGCTCCTTGCCGAACAGCTGCTTGACCACTTCCTGGACCTTCGGCATGCGGCTCATGCCGCCGACCAGAACCACTTCGTCGATTTCTGCGGCGGTCACGCCGGCATCCTTCAGAGCGGCCTTGCACGGAGCGACGGTGCGTTGGACGAGATCGTCGACCAGGCTTTCGAACTTGGCACGGGTCAGCTTCAGCGTCAGGTGCTTCGGGCCGGAAGCGTCCGCCGTGATGAACGGCAGGTTGATCTCGGTCTGCTGCGATGACGAAAGTTCGATCTTGGCCTTTTCCGCTGCCTCCTTGAGGCGCTGCAGGGCAAGCTTGTCGTTCTTCAGGTCGATGCCCTGGTCCTTCTTGAACTCGGCTGCAAGATATTCGACCAGACGCATGTCGAAGTCTTCACCGCCGAGGAAGGTGTCGCCATTGGTCGACTTCACTTCAAAGACGCCGTCGCCGATTTCCAGAACCGAGATATCGAAGGTACCACCGCCAAGGTCGTAAACGGCAATGGTCTTGCCTTCCTTCTTGTCGAGACCATAGGCAAGTGCTGCAGCCGTCGGCTCGTTGATGATGCGCAGGACTTCGAGACCGGCGATCCGGCCGGCATCCTTGGTCGCCTGGCGCTGGGCGTCGTTGAAGTAGGCCGGAACGGTGATGACGGCCTTTTCGACCTTCTCGCCGAGATAGGCTTCAGCCGTTTCCTTCATCTTCTGAAGGATCATGGCGGAGATTTGTGCCGGAGAATAGGCCTTGCCCTGGGCTTCGACCCATGCGTCGCCATTGTCGCCCTTGACGATGTGGAAGGGAACGAGGCCCTTGTCCTTCTCGACGGTCGGATCTTCGTAACGGCGGCCGATCAGGCGCTTGACGGCAAAGAGGGTATTGGTCGGGTTGGTCACCGCCTGGCGCTTGGCCGGCTGGCCGACGAGGCGCTCGCCGTCGTCGGTGAAGGCAACCATCGACGGGGTCGTGCGCGCGCCTTCGGAATTCTCGATGACCTTGGCGTCCTTGCCGTCCATGACGGAAACGCAGGAATTGGTCGTTCCAAGGTCGATACCGATTACTTTAGCCATGTCATTCTCTCCTTGAAGCAGGCCGTCGGAACCCCCGAAAGGCATTCCCCTGACGGCCCCTCGACGTGGATGGTCTGGGATCTCGCAGCCTTCGCTGCGGTTATGTCGCGTATATAAGAAGCGGTTTTTCTGACTGCAAGGCTGGAAACGGG